>NZ_FXWJ01000001.1 GCF_900177795.1 Plantibacter elymi (nom. nud.) | reverse complement strand
GGCTGAGGGACCGGGCGGGGGGGCTGAGGGACCGGGCGGGGGGGGCTGAGGGACCGGGCGGGGGGGCTGAGGGACCGGGCGAGGGGGGCTCCGGGGCCGCGTCAACCGCGGAGGGCGACGGGGCCGGGGCTCCTGGCGAGGCGCTCCTCGAGACCGGACCGGACCTCCGGCCACTCCTCGGCGAGCACGGAGAACAGCGCGGTGGTCCGCCACGTGCCGTCAGCCCGCTGCTTGTCGCGGCGGATGAGCCCCTCGAACGTGGCCCCGAGGCGCAGGATCGCGGTGCGCGAGCGTTCGTTGCGCTCGTCGGCCTGGATCTTCACCCGGCCGAAGCCCGCGTCGAACGCGAGCCCGAGGAGCAGGAGCTTCGTCTCGGCGTTGACGGCGGTGCCCCAGACGCGCGGGTCGTACGCCGTCCAACCGAGGTGGGCGGCCTCCCCCGGCTCGTCGAAGTCGCCGAGCGTGGACGTGCCGACGAGGAGCCCGTCGTGTTCGCCGCCGACGAGCCGGATGACGTAGGTGTTGCGCACGCCGGTCGTGAAGTAGCCGTCAGCGAAGGCGTCGAACTCGGCCTGCGTCGTCGGCAAGCCCGCAGGCCCGCCGCCGTAGCCACCGGCGAAGACCTCCGGGTGCGCGATCGCCGTGAACAGCTCCGGATAGTGCGCGCGGTCGAGCGGTTCGAGGCGGATGGCCCGGCCGTCGATGGGACGGGGCTCAGGGCGTCGTGCGGTCATGCACCCACCGTATCCGCCAGGGGCACGCATCCGCCCCGCGGGCACGCCCTGCATGACGTGCCGCGAGCCGCGGCACGTGCCCGCGGTCAGGCGAGGATGAGGCAGGTGGGCGAACCGGCGTCGAGCGTCCCGAGGAGCGTCGTCGGGACCCCTGTGCGCTCATCGAGCCGGAAGCTCGCGATGGAGTTCGACAGCTGGTTCGCGACGTGCAGGAACCGACCCGACTCCCGGTGGTGGCGCGGCATCGTCCCGCCGCACTCGACGTCGGCCACGGCCTCGACCCGCGAACCGTCGCCGGTGACGCGCAAGGTGGCGATGCGATCGCTCCCGCGGACGCCGACGTGCAGCTGCTCCCGCGAGGCGGCGAGGCTGATCTCGGCACCCGTGTCACCCTCGGACACGCCCTCCGAGGTGGCGACGGTCGCCGCGAGGATGTGCCAGTGCCCGTCGGTGCCGTCGACACCGAGCGTGAAGACCTCGACCGAGTACTCGGTGATGACGTGGAGGTGCCCGCTCGGGTGGACGACGAGGTGTCGCGGACCCGTGCCGCGCGGGAACACGACGGTGTGGTCGAGCACCAACCGCGACCCCCGGAGCTGCCAGATGCGGACCGTGTCGTGGCCGAGATCGGTGGTCGCGATGCGGCCGTCCGGGAGGAGCGCGGAGGCGTGCGCGCGCGACGGTCGGGACGGCAGCGCCTCGCCGACAGCGGCCTCCAGCGCGAGGAGCGTGAGCGCGTCCTCACCGGCGTCCGCGGACTCCGCAGCGAGTGCGGTGGGCGACGCCCACGGGTCGACGGACGCCTCGCCGAGACGCGGGTCGCCTGCGAACGCCGCGTTCTCCGCGAGCGGGACGGTCACGACCCGTCCGTCGCCGTAACAACTCGCGATGAGGACGTCGGCACCGGGGACCGTCGCGACGTGGCACACCGAGTCGCCGGCCTCGATGGGCTTGCCGAACGGGGCGAGCCCGAACTCTCCGGAGCGCTTGAACGCTTCGACGGCCCCGATCGACTCGCTCGCCGCATAGACGATCGGCAGCGTCGGGTGCAGGGTGAGGAACGAGGGCGACTGCGCCTCCGAGGACTGCACGAGGCGGAGGGTGCCCGCCTCGTCCTGGCGCAGCAGGCTGATGCCGGCACCGGTGCCGTCGGCCTCCGAGGTGTAGGAACCGAGCAGGAGGTAGGGGTTGTCGTCGCTCACCCCCACAGTCTCGCACCTGCACCGTCGCACCCCGGCGCCCGCTCAGGAGATGCGGCGGGCGCGGACGCCTGCTGCGTACTCCTTCGGGGTCATGCCGATCGCCTCACGCACGATCCGGATGAGCGTCGCTCGGGTGATCCCGAGCGCGTTCGCGAGGGTGACGAGCGAGAAGTCGGGATCGTCGTCGAGGGTCGCCAGGGCGCGCCGGACTCGTGGATCGAGCGCACCGGCGTCGCGCTGGGCACGCACCGCCGGCCGAGGCCTGGCCTCACCGCTCGTGAGCTCCTCGACCGGTGGCAGCCCGGGCAGGGACGGCTGACTGGATTCGTCCACCATGGCGCGTTCGACGCTCGTCGTTCGCTGCTCGGATCAGTCGACGAGGTCGTGACGCACGACGATCGCGTCGCGGCCGGGACCCACGCCGATCGCGGAGATGCGCGAACCACTCATCGCCTCGAGCGCCAGCACGTAGTCCTGGGCGTTCTTCGGGAGGTCCTCGAAGCGGCGGACACCGGTGATGTCCTCCTGCCAGCCGGGGAACTCCTCGTAGATCGGGACGGCGTGGTGGAAGTCGGTCTGCGAGACCGGCACCTCGTCGACCCGGACGCCGTCGACCTCGTAGGCGACGCACACCGGGATGGTGGCGAGGTCGTCGAGGATGTCGAGCTTCGTCAGGACGAAGTCGGTGACGCCGTTGATGCGCGCCGCGTACCGGGCGATCGGGGCGTCGTACCAGCCGACGCGACGCGGACGACCGGTCGTCGTGCCGAACTCGAAGCCCTTCGAGCGGAGGTAGTCGCCGGACTCGTCGAACAGCTCGGTCGGGAACGGACCGGCGCCGACACGGGTCGTGTAGGCCTTGACGATGCCGATGACGCGGTCGAGGCGGTTCGGGGCGACACCGGAGCCGGTGGCCGCACCACCCGAGGTCGCGTTGGAGGAGGTGACGAAGGGGTAGGTGCCGTGGTCGACGTCGAGCATCGTGGCCTGGCCACCCTCGAAGAGGACGATCTTGCCGTCGTCGAGCGCCTCGTTCAACACGAGCGCGGTGTCGGCCACCATCGGGCGGAGTCGCTCGGCGTAGGCGAGGAGGTCGGCCACGATCTCGTCGACCGTGATGGCGCGGCGGTTGAAGACCTTGACCAGCAGGTGGTTCTTCTGGTCGAGGGCGCCCTCGACCTTCTGGCGCAGGATGTTCTCGTCGAAGAGGTCCTGGATGCGGATGCCGACGCGGTTGATCTTGTCGGCGTAGGCCGGGCCGATGCCACGGCCGGTGGTGCCGATCTGGCGCTTGCCGAGGAAGCGCTCCGTCACCTTGTCGATGGTGCGGTGGTACTGGGTGATGACGTGCGCGTTGGCGCTCACGAGGAGGCGCGAGACGTCGATGCCGCGGGCCTGGAGCGCCTCGAGCTCGTGGAACAGCACCTCGATGTCGATGACGACACCGTTGGAGATGACGGGGACGACGCCGCTCGTCAGGATGCCGGACGGCAGGAGGTGGAGCGCGTACTTCTCGTCACCGATGACGACCGTGTGCCCCGCGTTGTTACCGCCGTTGAACTTCACGACGTAGTCGATGCGGTCACCGAGCAGGTCGGTGGCCTTCCCCTTGCCTTCGTCGCCCCACTGGGCGCCGACGATCACGATTGCTGGCATCTGGATGCCGCCCCTTCCGGATTCTCGTGTGCCCGGCGGATCCGCTGGGGAACCACGCCCTGACAGGCCGGACGCCCACCCTCTGCGGGCGGGCGTCTCGTGCACGCACCCCTCCATCGTACCGGAGGAGGGTCACGGGCACCGAGTCCCAGGCTGCGCTCGATACCATGAGTGGATGTTCAGGCCTCGGGCGGCCGTCCTGCCTGCCGATCGCCCTCGACGACCGTCCTCTCGACCGACCGAACGGAACCCATGACCTCCCTGCCGCGCCTCGTCGCCTTCGACCTCGACGACACCCTCGCCCCGTCGAAGTCCGCGCTCGACCCTCGCATGGCCGAGCTGTTCGTCGCGCTCCTCGAACGCACGTCGGTGTGCATCATCTCGGGCGGCCAGATCGTGCAGTTCCAGAACCAGGTGCTCGACCGGCTCGGAGCGGCGTCGCCCGAGGCCCTCGGCCGACTGCACCTCATGCCCACCTGCGGCACCCGGTACGACCGCTTCGACGGCACCGCGTGGGTCACCGTCTACAAGCACGACCTCACCGACGACCAGAAGGCCCGCGCCATGGGCGCGCTCGAGACCGAGGCCAAGCGACTCGGCCTCTGGGCCGATGAGACCTGGGGACCGATCCTCGAGGACCGCGGCTCGCAGATCACCTTCTCCGCCCTCGGGCAGGCCGCGCCCGTCGCCGAGAAGACCGCCTGGGACCCCGACGGCGCGAAGAAGGAGTCGCTGCGCGCCGCCGTGCAGGCACTGCTTCCCGACCTCGAGGTCCGTTCCGGCGGCTCGACCTCCGTCGACATCACCATGGCGGGCGTCGACAAGGCGTTCGGCATGACGCGGCTCGCCGAGCACACGGGCATCCCGCTGGAGGAGATGGTCTTCGTCGGCGACCGCCTCGACGAGGGCGGCAACGACTACCCGGTCCTCGCGCTCGGGGTGCCGTCGGTGGCCGTGCACGGCTGGCAGGACACCGCGGCGTACCTGGAGTCGCTCGGCCTCTAGGGCGCCGGCCCGGCCCTTCGACAGGCTCAGGAACCGGGGATGCGGCCTGCCCTTCGACAGGCTCAGAAACCGGGGAAGGGCTAGTCGGAACCGAGGATGACGATCGCGGAGGTCGGCGGGGCCGCCGCCGCGACGAGGTACTCGATCTCTTCGGACGCAGTGGGGTCGGCCTCACGCAGGAAGGTGTCGAGACGCTCGACCTCCTCGGTCTCGCCGATCGCCGTCGCGGAGCGGCGGAGCGCGTAGAGCGAGCGCAGCACCCCGCGGTTCGGTGCGTGGGACCACGGGATCGGGCCCTGACCGCGCCAACCGGCGGCACGGAGCGAGTCCAAGCCGCGGTGGTACCCGACCCGTGCGGCCGCGTAGCCGGGGATCGGCGACTGCGGGTCGTGGACCGCGTCGGCAAGGAGTGCCCAGCCGAGCGAGGAGCGGGGGTGGGCCGCGAGGAGGTCCGCCAGCGCCTCGATCGAACCGACGGCCGCGTGGAACTCGGCATCGGTGGCGCTGTCGTCCGGCAGCAGTGTCGGAGGGGTTGCCATCAGATTCTCACCGGTCATCGTTCAACCATAGCTCCGTTCCCCGGGCCCGGCGTGGGAGGAACCTGGCAGCCCTCGCTGAGAGCTCGCCGCATCCACGAACGTCGATATTGCACACCGCTGTGCAAGATAGTACGATCGCTGTCATGACCACCACCCAAGCGCCCGCGAGCGGGTCGCGCGCCCCTCGTCGCGACGCCGCCGAGAACCGCGTCGCGCTGCTCGAAGCCGCCCGCCTGGCGCTCCGCAGCGACCCCGACGCCAGCCTCGAGACCATCGCGGCGGCCGCCGGCCTCACCCGCCGCTCGGTGTACGGACACTTCGCCACGCGCGACGAGCTCGTGAACGCCGTCGTCGTGGCGGGGGCCGAGCGCGTCGCCTCGTCGATCACGGCCGTCCAGGGCGACGACCCGCTCACCACCATCGCGCTCATCGGCGACGTCCTGTGGGCCCAGGTGGACCACGTCCGGATCATGGCGCCGCTCGCCGTCCGCGGGCCGCTCCGCGCCGTCACGGCGGCCGCCCTCGAACCCGTCAGGACCCTTCTCCTCCGCACCGTCGAGGCGGGCGTCGCGGACGGTTCCATCCGCCCCGACATCGACGCAGGCGTGCTCGCCCGACTCGTCGAGAGCACGGCCGTCGGGGTACTCGAGGAGGCGACCCGATCCGGCCTCTCGACGAGCGCCGGCCGCCGACTCGTCATGCTCGCCACCCTCGGGGCGGTCGGTCTGTCGTGGCAGGACGCCACGGCGGTCGCCGACCGCGCCGACACCGAACGACACACCACCGGTATGAACGAGGAGTCCTCCCATGCGCGTTGAACTCGACGGCGTCTCCAAGGGCAAGGGCGGCATCGTCCTCGAGCCGACCTCGCTCTCCTTCCGGACGGGCGAGGCGACCTTCGCCCGCGCCGAGACCGAGCAGCGGCCGACCGTCCTGGGCCTCATCGCCTCCGGCCGGATGAAGCCCGACACCGGGACCGTCCTCGTCGACGGAGCGACCGACCGCAAGACGATGCGCCGCGTGATCGCCCTCATCGACGCCCCCGACGTCTCCGAACCGGCCAGCGGCGTCGCGGTCTCCGGCGTCGTCGCCGAGGAGCTCATGTTCGCCGGCCGGGCGAGCCACCCCTTCGCCGTCGCGCGGTTCCTCGAGTCACTCGACCTCGCGCACCTCGCGAAGCAGCCGATCTCGACCGTCGCGCCGACCGACCGCGTGCGGCTCCTCACCGAGCTCGCGATCCTCCGGGAGGACGTCACCGCGCTCGTCCTCGTGTCCCCCGACCGCCACGGCGGCGACCCGCTCGAGTGGTGGAACCTCGCCCGCAAGCTCGCCGCCCGCGGCTACGGCGTCCTCGTGATCGCCGGCGACGCCTCGGCGACCGCCATCAACGCCACCGCCGACGCCCCGGTGTCCGAGAACGCCACGGACGAACTCGTCCCCCTCTTCCAGCAGGACTGGTCGTGACGCACACCGTGCACCACGACCGTCCGGCCCTCCCCTCATCCCGCACCGCCCGTCCCCAGAAGGACCTCCTGTGAAGATCTTCGCGATGATCCGCGCCGAACTGTCCCGCCTGTGGGCCACGCCCATGTCGCGGCTCGCCCTCGTCGCCCTCATGTGCGTCCCGCTGCTCTACGGCGGCCTGTACCTCTGGGCGAACCAGGACCCGTACGCCAAGCTCGACCAGGTGCCCGTGGCGCTCGTCGTCGAGGACACCGGTGCGCCGGCGACCGACGACACGACCGGCGACGCGACCGGCGAGACGGAGAACTACGGCCACGACATCGCCGACCAGCTCATCGAGGACGGATCGTTCGCCTGGCACGAGGTCAGCGCGGCCGACGCCGCCCGTGGCGTGAACGACGGGACCTTCGACTTCAGCGTCACGATCCCCGCCGACTTCTCGACCTCCCTCACCTCCGCGTCGGGCGACGCCCCGCAGCAGGCGACGGTCCAGCTCACGACGAACGACGCCAACAGCTACCTGGCGACGACGATCGGTGAGCAGGCCGTCAAGCAGATCAAGGCGACCATCGTGCAGACGGTGAACCGCCAGGCCGCCGGACGGTTCCTCATCGCGCTCGACACGATCAAGACGAAGCTCGTCGACGCCACCTCGGGCGCGACGCAGCTGGCCGACGGCGCACAGCAGGCCTTCGACGGCGCCGGGACCGCCCAGGCCGGCGCGGCGACCCTCGCCTCCGGCACCGCGCAGATCGCCTCGGGAACGGCCAGCCTGCCCGCCCAGACCGACCAGCTGGCCTCGGGTGCCGAGCAGGTGGCGTCCGGGACCTCGACCCTCGCCGGCAAGGGCGACGAGGTCGGCGCAGCCGCCCAGCGACTCGTCGACTCGATCCCCACGGCCCGCGCGCAGATCTCCCAGACCCTCGCGGAGAACGGCTTCACCCCCGAGCAGATCGCCCAGGTGCTGGCGCTGCTCGACCCGGTGGCCGCCGACGCCACGACGGCGAACGAGCGCGTCCAGACCGTCGTGTCGCAGGTCGACCAGTTGAACAGCGGCGCCCAGCAGGTCGCGGGAGGTGCCCGGAAGCTGAGTGACGCCATGCCCGCGCTCGCCTCGGGGACGCAGCAGGCCGCCGACGGAGCCGCATCGTTGCAGACCGGCCTCACGAGCCTGCAGACAGGCCTCGGCACCCTCCGTGACGGCATCGTCACCCTCCGCGACGGTCTGCAGTCCGGCGCGGACGCCATCCCCGCGACCACGGCGGACTCCCGCGACCTCCAGGCCAAGACGATCGCCGATCCGGTCAAGCTGACCAACTCCTCCGTGACGAGTGCAGGCACCTACGGAGCCGGACTCGCGCCGTTCTTCGTCAGCCTCGCCGCCTGGATCGGCATCTACGCGCTCTTCCTCATCGTCAAGCCGGTGTCGCGGCGCGCGATCACGGCGCTCCACAGCCCCATCAAGGTGACCGTCGCCGGCTGGCTCACGCCGGGCCTCCTCGGCACGATCCAGATGGTCGCGCTGTTCGGGATCCTCGCCGGCGCCCTGCACTTCGAGGTCCACAACCCGCTCGCGACCTACGGGATGATGGCGCTCGCGTCCCTCACCTTCGCGGCGATCATCCTGACGCTCAACGTGTGGTTCGGCAGTGTCGGGCAGTTCCTCGGCCTCGTGCTCATGGTCGCCCAGCTCGTCACCGCCGGCGGGACGTTCCCGTGGCAGACCCTCCCGGCGCCGCTCGCGGCCCTGCATCACGTGCTCCCGATGTCCTACGCCGTCGACGGCATGCGCCAGTTGATGTACGGAGGGCGGATGGACGCCGCCCTGCAGGACGCCGGGGTCCTACTCGCTTGGCTGGCGATCGCGCTGAGCCTCTCGGCGATCGGCGTGACGCGGATGACGCACGCCAGGACGCTCCGCGACCTGCGGCCGAGCCTCATCGGCTAGGCACCGGTCGAGCGCGCAGGCGCCCGCGCAGGAGCGTCGTCCTCGGGTAGAACGACGCTCCGGCGCGTGTGGTCCGCCTGCTGCGTGCGACGCCCATTCGGGTCGGGCATCGTTCGACGTCGGCGTCTGAGCGCCGCGTCGATCCGGGTTCGGGTCCGCCCGACAGCGTTGCACTCCCTTGAGTGATCGACCGGAGGCGCGATCATGACGCGGAACGCGGCAGATTCTCTGGAACGTCGTCGAGCCACCGGACGGACCGGCCGTCGTCCGTGGCGGAGACCCCGCCGTTGTACCCCGGAAACACCGGAGGCCGCCGGGAGTGGGGGGACTCCCGGCGGCCACCGGTGCGACGGAACGGGCGCGTTCCGTCTGGAACAGCTGAGCGGCGTGGTTCGGGCCACGGCGACCAGCTGCGGGTGCAGCGCGCTGATCAACTGGAGAGCAGCGACGCCTCCTCGCGCTGTTCGGCGAGCATCCGACGACGGGTCGCGAACGCGGCTCCGGCCCCCCAGATGAGGAGCGACGCGAACAACGCACCGGCCGGAGCGATGAGCTCGCCCGAGCCGGTCTGTGTCGCACTGATCGAGCTCGACGCCTCGTCGACCCGGGCGTCGGCCTGAGCCGGCGCGGCGACGCCGACGATGAGGGCGACCGCGAGGGCTGCGGGGACGGCGAGCGCGGCGATGCCACGGACCTTGGACGGGCGGGTTCCTCGTTCGGGCGAGGCTCCCAGGGCAGAACGGTGCGTCATCTTCGATTCATCCTTCGGGTGACCGCCGATTCGCACCGCACGGATTCGGGTCCGTACGGTGGCCCTCGGTGGCTTCGGGTGCCGGAGGGATTCGGGTTCAGCGGTGGAGTGTTGCTCCGCTAGACAGTATGCCGGGCGGTGTCGGCACTTTGGGGGACCGAAGGGTCAATTGAGGGAATCTTGAGGTGTTCCTGAGGTAGGCGCAGCGGTGCCGTTGGAAACCACCCGCGGACGGGGGCCAACCCGATCAGGATGCGTCGAAGGAGACGTGCTGCATGACCCAGGCGTGCATCGCGACGGCCGCTGCCGCGGAGGCGTTGATCGATCTCGTCGACCCGAACTGGGTGATCTCGAGCACGGCGTCGGCTGCGGCGAGCGCCTCCGGCGAGAGTCCAGGCCCCTCCTGTCCGAAGAGGAGGAGACACCGCTCGGGGAGCCTGAACGTCTCGATCGGGACCGATCCCGGCACGTTGTCGATCGCGATGATCGGCAGCTCGGCCACCGACGCCCAGGCGACGAGCGCCGCGACGTCGACGTGGTGCTCGACGTGCTGGTAGCGGTCGGTCACCATGGCTCCGCGCTTGTTCCAGCGACGGCGGCCGACGATGTGGACGGTGTCGGCGGCGAACGCGTTGGCGGTGCGCACGATCGACCCGATGTTCATGTCGTGCTGCCAGTTCTCGATGGCGACGTGGAACGGGTGGCGGTGGTCGTCGATGTCGGCGACGATGGCCTCCATCGACCAGTACCGGTAGCGGTCGACGACGTTCCGGGTGTCGCCGTCGCGCAGCAGCTCGGGGTCGTACCAGGGGTCGTCCGGCCACTCCCCCTGCCACGGACCGACGCCGGCCATCGGGCTCTCGGCCTGATCGGGACCGGCGACCGGATCGTCCGGGTGGAGCGGGGTCTCTGGCACCAGCCAACCCTACCCGCGCCGTGCCACACTGGAGGTCCGGGCCCGACGCCGCGCCACCCCCGCGGCGCAGCGCTCGCGCAGCCCGCACGGAGCACCTGGAGGAACGCATGTCACGACGCGACGAGGTCGAATGCTGGCTCACCGACATGGACGGCGTGCTCGTCCATGAGAACCACGCCCTCCCGGGTGCCGCCGCGCTCCTGCAGCAGTGGCAGGACCAGCGGACGCCCTTCCTGGTGCTCACCAACAACTCGATCTTCACCCCGCGCGACCTGAGCGCCCGACTGCGTGCCTCCGGCCTCGACGTGCCCGAGGAGTTCATCTGGACTTCCGCTCTCGCGACGGCCGCCTTCCTGGCCGAGCAGGAGCCGGGCGGCTCGGCGTTCGTCATCGGGGAGGCCGGGATCACCACGGCCATCCACGAGGCCGGCTTCACCATGACGGAGACGAACCCCGACTACGTGGTCGTCGGCGAGACCCGCAACTACTCGTTCGAGGCCATCACCAAGGCGATCCGCCTCATCGCCGGCGGCGCACGCTTCATCGTCACGAACCCGGACGCGACGGGACCGAGCAAGGACGGCCCGCTTCCGGCGACCGGCGCCATCGCGGCCCTCATCACGAAGGCCACCGGCATGGAGCCCTACGTCGTCGGCAAGCCGAACCCGATGATGTTCCGATCGGCGCTCAACAAGATCGGCGCCCACTCCGAGAACACGGGCATGATCGGCGACCGCATGGACACCGACATCGTCGCGGGCATCGAGGCCGGTCTCCACACGATCCTCGTGCTCACGGGCATCAGCGACGAGGCCGAGATCAACCGCTACCCGTTCCGTCCGAACGAGATCCTGAGCGGCGTCATCGACCTCGTGAAGACGGAGCCCGTCGAGGTCGAGATCTAGGGCCTCCCGCCGCCACCAGCCACACCGATCCACTCCGCCCCGCCACGCACCGAGGACTTCCATGCGCGCCGTCGTCTACGAACAGTTCACCGCCGAGCCCGAGGTCCGCGACGTCCCGGATCCGGTGCCGTCCGACGCCGGCGTCGTGGTGCGGGTGGAGACCACGGGTCTCTGCCGGAGCGATGCGCACGGCTGGCTCGGGCACGACGACGGCATCGCCCTCCCCCACGTGCCCGGCCATGAACTCGTCGGGCGCATCCACGCCGTCGGCCCCGCCGTCGAGCGGTTCCGCGTGGGGGATCGCGTCACGGTGCCGTTCGTGTGCGCGTGCGGACGCTGCGCCCAGTGCCTCGCGGGCAACGGGCAGGTCTGCCCGAATCAGACGCAGCCGGGCTTCACCCACTGGGGTTCCTACGCGGAGCTCGTCGCCCTGCACGACGCCGACGTGAACCTCATCCCGGTGCCCGAGTCCCTCGACGCCGGTGCCGCCGCCCTCCTCGGGTGCCGCTTCGCGACGGCCTTCCGCGGGCTCGTCCACCGCGCCGGGCTCCGCAGCGGGGAGCGCCTGCTCGTCGTCGGCTGCGGCGGCGTGGGCCTGAGCGCCGCCATGATCGGCGTCGCACTCGGTGCCGAGGTCATCGCCGTCGACATCGACGCCTCGGCCCTTGCGCGTGCGGCGTCGATCGGCGTCTCGCACACGATCGACTCGAGCGGGCTCGACGAGGCCGCCGTCCTCGCGCGCATCGCCGAAGCCGCGCCGGCGGGCGTGCAGGTGTCGGTCGAAGCCCTCGGGCGTGAGTCCACGATGCGCCTCAGTCTCCTGGCACTGGCGCCGATGGGCCGTCAGGTGCAGATCGGGCTGTTCTCGAGCGAACCGACACTCCCTCTGCCGCGCATCATCTCGCAGGAGCTGTCGCTCCATGGCAGCCACGGCATGCCGGCGTCCGACTACTCGGAGCTGCTCGACCTCGTCGCGAGCGGTGCGCTGCGCCCGCAGGACCTCATCGAACACCGCATCGGCCTCGACGAGGCGCCGGCAGCACTCGTCGCCCTCGCGTCCGGCGACCGCTCGACGGGCGTGACCGTCATCGACGTCGTCTGACCCGCGACGGCGTCAGGTGCGTCGTCAGAGGGTGTCCGGGGCTCCGGTCGCCGACCATCCTGCGGAGGCGCTCGGCATCGTGGCGTCTGCAGCCGCACCGGCCGCGTTCGCGGCACCGACGAGCGTTCCGAAGTAGAACGCGAGCAGGAGCAGCACGGCGGCGCCCAGTCCGACGACCGCCCAGATCAGCGCCTTCGGGATGCCCTGATCCGCGTGCTCTCCGCGGTATTCGGGGAGGTCGCGGTCGGGAGCGGACTGCGTGGCCTGAGGCGGCAAGGTGGCACCGACGATGCCCGCAGCCGCGGCCGGGGTCGTGAGCGCGCTCGCGCCGTCGAGTTCCGGGAACGCGACCGTCTCGCCGGGGAGCGCGGCCGGGGCCGTCTGCGGCACGTTCGCGACCGGCCCCTGCGAGGGGACGGCGGCGGCGTGTGCGCCGAAGACGGACACCGAGGCGGGGGTCACTGGTGTGGGCGCGGTGTTCGAGGCGACATCGGGCTCGGCCTCCGAGGAGGTGTGCGGAGCGCTGTGGTTGTCTCCGGCAGCGTGGGCCCCGTTTCGTCGTGACCCGCCGGTGTCGTCGTCGGGGTCGGTGTCGTCGACATCGGTACCGTCGGCGGCGACGAGGCCCGGGATGGGGGCGAGCGGGAGATCGGGGTCGGCGATCGCGTCGGCCTGGAGCGACCAGCCGCCCTCAGCGACGAACGTGTCGGCGAGCGACCGTGCCGAGGCCGCGGTGGCGGTGGCGGTGGCGTTCGGCTGATCGGACGGCGCGGCCGCGGCCGCGTCGACGGTCTGCTCGGTGTCGGCGGGCGGCGTGGCGGCCGGCTCACCGTCGCCCGCGGCGTCATCGGCCGAGGCGACCTCGACCGCGTCCGTCTCGGGTCCGAGGTCGAACAGCGACTCGAGCCGCAGCTCCTCGCTGACCGGCTCAGGCTCACCGACCGGCTCAGGGTCGATCGAGCCCTCGTCGGCGAGTGGGGCATCCGACGCGGCCGCATCCGTGGCGGGATCGGTCGCATCGTCGGCGACGGCCCCGTCCGGCACGAACGACGGAAGCGGTGTGACGCCCGCCGCAGCGAGGGGGACGGCGTCGAACTCGACGATCTCCTCGTCGAACTCGTCGTCGAGCTCCTCCGGGTCGACGGCGAACGTCGGGGTCTCGGGAGCAGAGGTCTCAGCCACCGGGGTCGGTGCCGTCGCGGGCGCGAGGTCGGCGTCGTGCTCGGCCGTGGTCTCCGTGTCGTCGCCCGAGTCGATGCCGGCAGCGGCACCGGCAGCGGTTGCGGCCCCTGCGGCGGCGAGGCCACCGGCCGCGACGGCTGCGTCGAACCCACCGAGCGACAGCGTCGGGAAGAGGTCGACCGTGTCGTTCGCGGCGGGGACGATCGGCGCGGCGTCCGGCGCGGAGCTGTCGGTGTCGGTCGCGTCGTCGGTCCAGCTGGCGAACTCGTCGCCGGGTCCGTCGACCAGCGGGCGACCGAGCGTGACGGCGGCGAGGCCCGGAGCGAAGGGCTGGACGTCGCCGGCGATGAACGCGGCATCGGGCACCTCGCCCTCGAGCGCGAGCTCCGAGGGGGACTCCGCACTGACGGCTGACGACTCTGCGCCCTCCCACTCCACGGGCGGGACCGGGATGGGCTGGGTCGTGGGAGCCGCGTGCACGAGCGGGTCGAGGGCGTCGTTCGGTGCGAGGTCCCACACGAACGGCGCGGTGCCGAAGGGGCTGACCGTGGGCTCGGGTTGCACGCCGTCGAGGGAGATGAGCTCCGTGATGGAACGCTCGGCCTTCGGGGTCGGCGGGCCGAAGGCGGGTGGGACGTCGGCGGTGTCCGTGGCACCGTCGTCGACCGACGCATCGTGGCGGTCGGGCTCGGTATCGGCGTCGGGGACGGGTGTCGGCGCCGGAGGAACGACTGCTGCTGCGGCTGCGGCACCCGCGAGGGCCGAGAAGCCCGGGCCGCCGAGGCTGTCGAACGGCCGCGTCTCATCGAGCGGCTCGGCGTCGACGTCGGGGACCGCCTCGGGCCACGGGACGTCGGCGGGCGAGGTCGGCTCCGCTGCACTCGCGGGCGACGCCGCTGCGACCGTGTCCCAGCGGAACGGGGCCGCGGGGGTGATCGGCGCGGAGGCGACGATGCCGTCGGACGCGGGCTCGGGGTCCGAGTCGGCGGTCGGCTGGACCGGCTCGCTGGTGACCGGGGACGTCGCCTCATCGGGGGCGGCGACGGACTCGTCCGCGGTCTCGAGCTGCTGGGGCGCCTCGTCGACCGGCTCAGCGTGTGGTTCCTCGGACGACTGCTCCTCCGGTGCCGCCGGCGCGGCGCCGAACGTCGCACCGAACGGTTCCGTCAACCAGGCCAGCGGATCCGTGCGCGGCGCGGAGGCCTCGGCAGGCGCCTGCTCGGCGGTCCAGACATCGTCGGTAGCTGCTTCGTCGTCCGGGGCTTCGTCGAGTCCTGTGTCGGCGGGCGCCGAAGCGTCGATCGTCGTGTCGCGGATCTCGACGGTCTCGCCTCCGAGGACGTCGTCCCCGAACGTCTCGGAGAGGCTCCAGGAGCCCTCCGGGAGATCGTCGTCCTGCACGTCCGTGTCGGGCGTCGTCGCGGAGCCGGACGGTACATCGTGGTCCGCCGCGGTGGGCGTCGGCATCACCGGCGGGGCGGTGGGCGGTAGTGGTGCGGCGGGAGTGCCGCCGGGCGTCGAGGTGGCGTTCGTCGCGCCAGTCTCCTCCGCTTCGACCGCGGCCCAGGCCGCCGGGTCGTCGGCCGCGAGTGCTCGGGCCGTGGGCAGGACGGCCGTCGAGACGTCCTCCGGGGCGGTGCGCGCGTCGTCGTCGCTGTCGTCACTGCCGCCGAGGCTCCAGGGCTCGTCGTCGACCGGTGGCAGGACGACCGGGTTCGTGGGCGCGGGCCGGAAGGTGCCGGCGGGCGCGTGCTGGAGGACGGAGTCGGTGTCGACCGTCAGCTCGTTGCGGGCGGGCGGGACCGGCGATGCCGGGGCAGGGGTCGGCGGGACGACCGGGAGCTCGAGGGCGTTCGGGTGCCGCAGACCCTCCGACCGGACGGGAGCTTCCTCGGGCATCGGGTCGGCCGGGGCTGCAGGCGCGGCGGGTGCGGCGGGCTCCGCGCTGGGCGCATCCGGCGTCGGCGGTGCGGGGACCGGGGTCGGGTCGTCGGCCGGGGTCGGCACCTGGCTCTGCCACCAGGCGAGGAGTTCGGCCTCGCTCGCGAACTCACCGGGAGCGGTGGCCGGGGCGGCGGGGGTCGGCTCGGCGGCAGCGGGCGTCTGCTCGACGGGAGCGGGCACCGGCTCGACCGGAGCAGGCGTCCGCTCAGCGGCCGTCGGCGTCGCGGGCGCATCCGGCACGGAGGGCACGGACCACTGGGGTTCGGCCGGGACCGGCGTGGGCACGGGTGAAGCAGCGGCCTGGGCATCGGTGTCGCCGACGACCGGGAGGACGCGCGTCCGGTCGTCGTCGTCAGCGGGCACCGGAGCGACGGCTGCCGACGGCTGCTCGTCGACCGCGTCGGTGGCGGGCTGCGTCTCGATCGCCTCCGTGTCGTCGGCGTCGAGCTGCGAGAGCAGCCAGTCGGTTCCGTCCGCGGGTTCGTCCGGCAGCCCGGCCCCGCCGCGTCCGGTTCCGTCGCTGGACATCAGACGAGTCCCAGGTCTTCCAGGCCGATCGCGGCCAGGTACTGGTAGCCCGCGGCCTCGATGATCTCGCGGGCGCCGGTCGCGCGGTCGACGACGACGGCGACGGCGACCACCTCGGCTCCGACCTTCTCGAGCGCTTCGGCCGCCTTGAGCGGCGACCCACCGGTGGTCGAGGTGTCCTCGAGCACGATCACGCGCTTGCCCTGGAGGTCGGGGCCCTCGACCTGCTTGCCGCGGCCGTGGTCCTTCGGCTCCTTGCGGACGACGAACGCGTCGTAGGTGAGTCCGCGCGCGGCACCCTGGTGCAGGATCGCGGCGGCCACCGGGTCGGCACCCATGGTGAGGCCACCGACCGCGAAGACGTCGGGGACGTCGGCGATGAGGTCGATCATGACTTGCCCGATGAGGGGCGCGACGCGGTGGTCGAGGCTCACCTTGCGGAGGTCGACGTAGTACGTCGCCTTCTTGCCGCTCGTCAGGGTGAAGTCACCGTGGAACACGGCTTCCGCCGAGATGTGGTCAATGAGCTGAGCTCGTGCGTCCGTCACGCCGACGAGTCTACAAGCTGTGACCCCCATCGCCGCAGTCGCCCGGATGGGGGCGGTCCACATCCCCGGCGCAGGAGAGCCCCGGCGTGTCGGCACGACTCGCCGGGGCTCGGGGACGCCACACCGCCACCGTCCGGCGTCGGGGCGGCTGCGTCCGGGGGTCAACGCGCGGTGCCGGGGCCCGGGTCCTCGGGACGGTCGGCTGCGAGCAACTCCGCCTCGGTGGCGCCGCCGTAGCCCTCCGTCTCCGGGTCGCCGTGCAGGCCGCCCGAGACCGCGTACTCCTCCTCCGGTGACATGACGAGCCGGTGGCGACCCCAGACCGCGAAGGCGACCAGCATGACGACGTAGACGACGACGATCGCGATGATCGCCGGGAGGAACGTCGGGTTGAGCAGGAAGCCGACGAAGATGAGCGCGGCGATGACGGCTGCGATGACCGCCCCCGGCACACCCCACGGGCTGAGGTAGGGCCGCTTGGCGTTCGGGAACTTCTTCCGCAGCAGCAGGAACGCGATCATCTGCATGAGGTACGCGAGCACCGCGCCCCAGACAGCGATGTTCAGCACGATCGCCCCGGCGACGCCGCCCGATCCGCCGGCCGCGTCGACGATGAGCAACGCGATGAACCCGATGATCGCCCCGGCCACGAGGGCCACCCACGGCGTCTGCCGCTTGCCGGTGAGCGAGAGGAACCGCGGGTAGTACCCGGCGCGGGACAGCGAGTACATGTTGCGACCGTAGGCGAACATGATGCCCTGCAACGAGGCGAGGAGCCCGATGAGGGCGAAGAGGGCGAGCACCGCCGCCGCGCCGTCACCGACGATGGCCCGGAAGCCGTCGAGCAGGGGCTCCCCTGCCGTCCCGGTCGCCTCGGCACCGATGACGCCGGTGTTGAGGAAGAGGACGAGGAGGCCGGTCACGATGAGCGTGCCACGAGCCCAGAACCCGGCCTTCGGGATGTCGCGCACCGGGTTGTGGGACTCCTCCGCCGCGAGCGGCAGCTCCTCGATGCCGAGGAAGAACCACATCGCGAAGGGCAGGGCGAACAGGATCGGGAGGACGCCGTGCGGCAGGAACTCGGTCTGACCTGCGTCGGGGGCGATGTCGAACAGGTTGGCCCAGGCGAACTGTCCGGAGAAGATCGCCATCGCGGAGAAGACGAGCAGGATGCCGATGGAGATGATCGAGACGACGATGGCGAAGCGGAAGGAGATGCTCGCGCCGGCGGAGTTGAGCGCGATGAACGCGACGTACAGGATGGCCCACCACACGGGCGACGGCATGGAGAAGCCGAGCAGCTCGCTCGTGATGGCGTCGGCGTAGGAGGCCGAGAAGTACACGATCACGGCCGTGGTCGCGACGTACTCGATGGTCTCCGCGAGGCCGGTCACGAATCCGCCGAGCGGACCCATCGCCGCTCTCGCGAAGGAGTAGGCCCCGCCGGTGTGCGGCATCGCCGCGGCCATCTCCCCGATCGAGAAGATCATGCCGTAGTACATCGCGACGAGGATGACGAAGGCGATGAGCATGCCACCGAACCCGGCGAAGTCGATGCCGAAGTTCCAGCCGGAGAAGTCGCCGGAGATGACCGCCGCGACGGCGAGGCCCCAGAGGCCCCACACCCCGGCGGACCGCTTCAGGCTGCGTTTCTCGAAGTACCCCTCGCCGGCCGCGGTGTAGGTCACCCCGGAGATCTTGCGCGTGTCGTCAGCCATCGATGCGTCCTGTCGCTCGGGTTGCGCGCTCGTCGGGCTCGCACAACGTCCTCAGATTCGGTTGGCCCGACTCTAGGACCTGCAATGGTCGCGTGTACATACCTTTGTGAGGAAATCCGTCTCACAAATGCATCGATCCGCTGGAGGCGTTGTGATGTAATGGTCGAGTTCGCGACCTTTCAGTTCTCCATCGAGGCAGAACGCCGACGACGGGTCCCCCGGATCAACGAGGAGCTGCCATGCACCCACGCTCAGGAAACCTGACGCTCGAGGAGCTCACGACGGCCGTCGCCGCGCGCGAGATCGACACCGTGATCCTCGCGTTCACCGACATGCAGGGCCGACTCATCGGCAAGCGCGTCTCGGCCCGCCTCTTCGTCGAGGACGTCGCCGAGCACGGGGCGGAGTGCTGCAACTACCTGCTCGCGGTCGACGTCGAGATGAACACGGTCGACGGCTACGCGATGTCGAGTTGGGAACGCGGCTACGGCGACATGGCGATGGTCCCCGACTTCTCGACGCTCCGCCGCGTGCCCTGGCTGCCGGGCACGGCCCTCGTCACCGCCGACCTCCAGTGGCTCGACGACGCCCCGGTGGTCGCCTCACCCCGTCAGATCCTCATCGCCCAGCTCGAACGGCTCGCCGAACGCGGCCTCGTCCCGTTCGTCGGCACGGAGCTCGAGTTCCTCGTCTTCGACGACACCTTCCGGGAGGCCTGGGCGAAGGACTACACGAAGCTGACCCCCGCCACCGACTACAACATCGACTACGCGATCCTCGCGTCGACCCGCATGGAGCCGTTGCTGCGCGACATCCGCAACGCCATGGACGGCGCCGGCATGTACTGCGAGGGCGTCAAGGGCGAGTGCAACCTCGGGCAGCAGGAGATCGCGTTCCGCTACGACCACGCTCTCGTCACCTGCGACAACCACTCGATCTACAAGAACGGGGCGAAGGAGATCGCCGACGCCCACGGCAAGAGCCTCACGTTCATGGCGAAGTTCGACGAGCGCGAGGGCAACAGCTGCCACATCCACATCAGCCTCCGCGGCGAGGACGGTTCGGCCGTGTTCGCGGACCCCGACGCGCCCGACGGCATGTCGAAGCTCTTCCGGCACTTCCTGGCCGGGCAGCTCGCCGCGATGCGCGAGCTGACGATGTTCTTCGCCCCGAACATCAACTCCTACAAGCGCTACGTCGACGGCAGCTTCGCCCCGACGGCCGTCGCCTGGGGACACGACAACCGCACGTGCTCGCTCCGGGTCGTCGGCCGGGGGCTCGGCATGCGCGTCGAGAACCGGGTGCCGGGCGGCGACGTCAACCAGTACCTCGCCGTCGCAGCCCTCATCGCCGCCGGACTGCACGGCATCGAGAACGAACTGGAGCTCGAGGACCCGACCAACGGCAACGCGTACACGGGCGGCGCGCCCCGCGTCCCGACCTCGCTCCGGGAGGCGGCCGAGCTCTTCTCGCAGTCCAGGATCGCCCGCGAGGCCTTCGGCGACGAGGTCGTCGACCACTACCTGAACTTCGCGAAGGTGGAACTCGCCGCCTTCGACGCCGCGGTGACGGACTGGGAGCGGGTGCGCGGCTTTGAACGCCTCTGACCCGAACGTCCCAGCGACCGACCCGCCCGTCTCGAGCGCTCCGCTCATCGGCATCACGACCTACCTCGAGCAGGCCCAGACCGGTGTGTGGGACGTCCCGGCGTCCTTCCTCCCGAAGGTGTACCTCGACGCCGTGACGGATGCGGGCGGGATCGCGGTCCTCCTCCCACCCCAGCCGGTCACTCGCGCCGTGGCCGCGTCCGTGCTGGCCCGCCTCGACGGCCTCATCGTCTCGGGTGGCGCCGACGTCGACCCCGGCCTGTACGGTCAGGTCGCCCATCCACGCACGGGTCGTCCGCGGACGGATCGGGACGCCTGGGAGGAGGCGCTGCTCACGGCGGCGATCGACGCCGAGCTGCCGTTCCTCGGCATCTGTCGTGGCGCGCAACTGCTCAACGTCGCGCTCGGCGGGACGCTCGTCCAGCATCTCCCCGACCTCGTCGGCGACGACTCCTTCCAGCCCGGCGAGGGCGTCTTCGGCCCGAAGACCGTCGCGATCGACGCCGACTCGCGACTGGCCGCGCTGCTCCGGCAGGACGACGACGAGCTCGACGTGCACGTCTACCACCACCAGTCGATCGACCGCGTCGCCGACGGGCTCGTCGTCACCGCCCGCACCGAGGAGGGCGTCATCGAGGCGGTCGAGCTGCCGACGGTCCCCTTCGGCCTCGCCGTGCAGTGGCACCCCGAGGAGGAGACCGCCGACCGCCGTCTCTTCGCCGGGCTCGTGGACGCCGCGCGTCGCCACCGCGACGCCGGGACCACCGCAGGGATCAGCACCAGCACCACACCCGGCACCGAGAGCAGGAGCACCGCACCGTGAGCTACACGATCCTCAATCCGGCCAACGAGCACGTCGTCACGACCGTCGATCACCTCGACCTCGCCGAGACGGACGCCGCCATCGCCCGCGCCGCCGTCGCTCAGCGGTCCTGGGCGGCCGTCAGCCCCGCCGACCGCGCCCAGGCGCTCCGCCGATTCGCCGCATCGGTCGACGCCGACCGCGAGCACCTCGCGAGCCTCGAGGTCGTCAACTCGGGCCACCCCATCACCCAGGCGCGGTGGGAGGCCGGTCACGTCCGCGACGTGCTCGAGTACTACTCGGCGTCACCCGAACGGCTCTTCGGTCAGCAGATCCCGGTCGCCGGGGGCATCGACCTCACCTTCCACGAACCGCTCGGCGTCGTCGGCATCATCACCCCGTGGAACTTCCCGATGACGATCGCCGCCTGGGGGTTCGCACCGGCGCTCGCGGCGGGGAACGCGGTGGTCCTGAAGCCCGCGGAGTGGACACCGCTGACGAGCATCCGTCTCGGTGAACTCGCCCTCGAGTCCGGCCTGCCCGAGGGCTTGTTCCAGGTGTTGCCGGGCCGCGGGTCGGTCGTCGGCGAGCGCTTCGTCACGAACGAGACCGTCCGGAAGGTGGTCTTCACCGGATCGACCGCCGTCGGCAAGCGCATCATGGCCGGCGCGGCCGAGCAGGTGAAGCGGGTCACCCTCGAACTCGGCGGCAAGAGCGCCAACATCGTGTTCGCGGACGCCGACCTCGAACGCGCGGCCGCCGCCGCCCCCTACGGCGTCTTCGAGAACGCGGGCCAGGACTGCTGTGCCCGGAGCCGGATCCTCGTCCAGCGGAGCGTGTACGAGCGGTTCATGGAGTTGTTGGAGCCGGCCGTGCAGGGTGTGATCGTCGGCGATCCGAACGACGAGGCCACCGAGATGGGGCCGCTCGTCTCCGCTCCGCATCTGGCCGCCGTGCGCTCGTACGTGCCCGAGGGCGCGCCGGTCGCCTTCACCGGGAGCGCCCCGGACGGCCCGGGGTACTGGTTCGCGCCGACGGTGCTGACGCCCGGCCGCGACGACCGCACCGTCCGGGAGGAGATCTTCGGTCCCGTCGTCGCCGTCCTGCCTTTCGAGGACGAGGCCGACGCCCTCACGCTCGCGAACGATACGGAGTACGGCCTCTCCGGCTCGATCTGGACCCGCGACATCGGCCGTGCGATGCGGGCCGCTCGGGCGGTGGAGTCGGGCAACCTGTCCGTCAACTCCCACTCCTCCGTCCGCTACTCCACCCCCTTCGGCGGGTTCAAGCAGTCGGGTCTCGGGCGCGAGCTCGGTCCCGACGCCCCGCTCGCCTTCACCGAGACGAAGAACGTCTTCCTCGCCGTCGACCCCGGTCCCTGAGCTTGTCGAAGGGCCGCACCACCCCGGTACCCGAGCACCACCCCGGTACCCGAGCACCACCCCGGTACCCGAGCACCACCCCGGTCCCTGAGCACCACCCCGGTCCCTGAGCTTGTCGAAGGGCGGGGCAGAGAGAAAGAGCACCACATGACCATCACCCCCATCGACCTCACCCAGCGGCTCGCCGGCAAGGTCGCCGTGATCACCGGCGGCGCGAGCGGCATCGGCCTCGCCACCGCGAAGCGCTTCGCCGCGGAGGGCTCGACCGTCGTCATCGGCGACCTCGACCCGACGACCGGCCAGGCGGCGGCCGAGCTCGTCGGTGGGCTCTTCGTCCAGGTGGACGTGACCGACCAGGCGCAGGTCGACCACCTGTTCGACACGGCGGCCGAGACCTACGGCTCGGTCGACATCGCCTTCAACAACGCCGGCATCTCCCCGCCCGACGACGACTCGATCGAGACGACCGAGCTCCCGGCCTGGGAGCGCGTGCAGGACGTGAACCTCAAGTCGGTCTACCTGTGCTCCCGCGCCGCCATCCGCCACATGGTGCGGCAGGGGAAGGGCTCGATCATCAACACGGCGTCGTTCGTCGCCGTCCTCGGTTCGGCCACCTCGCAGATCTCCTACACGGCGTCGAAGGGCGGAGTGCTCGCGATGAGCCGCGAGCTCGGCGTGCAGTTCGCGCGGCAGGGCATCCGCGTCAACGCCCTGTGCCCGGGTCCCGTCAACACCGCGCTGCTGCAGGAGCTCTTCGCGAAGGACCCGGTCCGTGCGCAGCGTCGACTCGTGCACATCCCCCTCGGTCGGTTCGCGGAGCCCGAGGAGCTGGCCGCCTCCGTCGCCTTCCTCGCGAGCGACGACTCGTCCTTCATCACCGGGTCGACGTTCCTCGTCGACGGTGGCATCTCCTCCGCCTACGTGACGCCGGAATGAGCTGACGACATGCCCGGGCGGGGGACGCGACCCCGGGGAAATAGACTGATCCGATGAGCGAGACGCGGAAGGGCGACGAGGCGACCGAGGTGCTCAGCGCCGAGCTCCTCCTGCGTCCGGGCCGCGCCGGGAACGCCTTCGAGGAGACCGTCCAGCGGCTCCTGCAGTCCATCCGACTCGGGCTCATCGAGCCGGGCGGTCGCCTGCCGGCCGAGCGTGAACTCGCGACGATGCAGGGGGTCAGTCGCGACACCGTGCGGGATGCGATCGCCGCGCTCACCGAAGCCGGTTTCCTGACCTCGCGGCGCGGGCGCTACGGCGGGACGTTCGTCATGGCCGAGCTGCCCGACGACGAGGCGATCAACGCGGCCGACTCCCCCGAGGTCGGCCGGGTCGCGATCTCGGCAGCGGAGATCGAGGACACGCTCACGCTCCGCAGCATCCTCGAGGTCGGTGCGGCGCGCGAGGCTGCGCAGTGCAAGCTGTCCGGCGCCGACCGCGAACGACTCTGGCAGGCACTCGGAGACTGCCGGGACGCGGCGCCCGCCGACTACCGCCGCCACGACTCCCGCCTCCACCTGCTCATCGCGGAGCTCGTGGGGGCACCCAGCCTGCTGCCGCTCGTCGCCGAGTCGCGCATGCGGGTCAACGAACTCCTGAACGGCATCCCGCTGCTGGCCGTCAACATCGCGCACTCCGACGAGCAGCACGAGCGCATCGTCAAGGCGATCCTGCGCGGTCACCCCGAGGAGGCGGCGCAGGCGATGGCCGAGCACGTCGCCGGCTCCGAGGCGCTCCTCCGCGGCTTCCTCGCCTGAGCCCCACCCCGGTCCCGAGCCCCCACCCCGGTCCCCGAGCCTGTCGAGGGGGGGACATGGAACGACCTCCCGGCGACGAGTCGCGAGGAGGTCGGATGCGCCGGTCGGGCCGGCGGGTGCGAGGTCTTAGAAGGACTTCGGGTAGGTGCGGGCCGGGATGGCACGGTAGCCGTCGCGCTTGACGACGACGACCGATCCGACGGCTGCACTCGCAGCGAGGAGGGCGATGATGCCGAGATAGATGGTCATGGTTCTATGAAACGCCTGTTGGTCGTGAAGGACAAGCGAACAATACTGACGTCACTCGGTAGCATCACTACATGGATGTCCGCCGACTCGACCTGCTTCGCGAACTCGCCGAGCGCGGCACCGTGCACGCCGTCGCGGAGGCCACGCACCGCACCCCGTCCGCGGTCTCCCAACAACTCAAGGTCCTCGAGCGCGAGGCCGGCCTGCCGCTCACCGAACGACGTGGCCGCGGGCTCGTCCTCACCGACGCCGGCCGGGCACTCGCAGCCAGCGCCACGGACGTCGCCGTCGCGATCGAACGGGCGACGAGCGTATGGGACGAGTACCGCAACCGTCCGATCGGCACCGTCACGGTCGCGACCTTCCCCACCTTCGGGCAGATGGTCGTCCCCGCCGTGCTCCGCACGCTCGAAGCGGTGCCCGGCCTGCGGGTCGTCGTGAGCGACCGCGACCCCGACCTCGAGGACTTCCCCGACCTGGCGGCCGACTTCGACATCGTCATCGCGCAGGCGATCAGCGGCGAGCGCAACTGGGTCCGTCGCGGTCTCCGCATCGCGCAGCTGCTCTCCGAGCCACTCGACGTCGTGCTGCCGGTCGGGCATCGCCTCAGTGGCCAGACCGTCCTGACTCCGGCGGACCTCGCTGACGAGTCCTGGATCGGCGTGCCGGTCGGCTATCCGCTCGACCGCCTGCTCCGCAGCATCGAGGCAGAATCGGGCGGCGAGCTCCGAGTGGTGCAGCGGGTGAGCGACAACCGCATCGCGGAGGCGATGGTCGCGGCGGGCCTCGGTATCGGCCTCCTCCCGCGGTACACGGCGAGCGGGCCGGAGCGCGGCATCGTCCTCCGTCCGCTCGCGGGGCTCGACGCGACGCGTCGGATCGTCGCCCTGTCGCGTCCCGACCGCGCCGAACGTCTGGCGGTGCGGACGGTCCTCGACGCCATCCGCGTGGAGGCGCAGTCGGTCGCCGCCTCGCACACCGCGCCGGAGCCCGAGGAACTCACCACGCCCCGCTGGGTGTGAGCGGGACCGTTCTCAGGAGTCCGTCGGCGCGCCGGTGGCTGGAACCCCGGACACACCGCAAGAGTCCTGAGAACGGTCCAGGTGGGGACGGTCAGCCCTCGGCCCGACCGGCGCCGCTGCGCTCCCGGCGATACCGCTTCACGCCCTTCCAGATCGTGACGCCGAGGGCGATGACGACACCCGCGATGACCACCTTCTGGAGGATGCCCGCGTACTCCTCGACGATGTGCCACTGCTCGCCGAGGAAGAACCCGGCGAGCACGAAGATGGTGTTCCAGATGGCGCTGCCCGCGAAGGTGAGCAGCGTGAACCGCAGGACCGGCATCCGTTCGACGCCGGCGGGGACGGAGATGAGGCTCCGGAAGATCGGGAGCATCCGCCCGAAGAACACCGCCTTCGAGCCATGCTTCTGGAACCAGGCCTCGACGCGGTCGACGTCCTCGACGTGCACGAGCGGCACGCGCTCGGCGAGCCGGCGCATCCGGTCGCGTCCGAGCACCGCCCCGATCGCGTAGAGGGCCAGCGCACCGATCACGGAACCGGCCGTCGTCCAGATGAGGACCTCGACGAGTCCGAGCTTGCCCTGACTGGCGGCGAATCCGGCGAGCGGGAGGATGATCTCGCTCGGCAGCGGCGGGAAGAGGTTCTCGAGGGCGATGGCGAGTCCGGCCCCCGGACCGCCCAACGTCTCCATGAGGTCGACCGCCCAGTCGGCGACCCCTCCGAGGGCGCTGTCCCCTCCGGTCGAGGCGGCGGACAGGCTGAACGTGGCGGCGGTGGACGTCGTCATACCCTCGACGCTACGCGACACCTGCGCGCCATCCCTGGGAACCTCCGCTCAATCCCCCACCCGTCGTCCTGCCCGACGCCTCGTCCTCCGTCCCTCACTCAGGAAGCCTCCGGCGTGTCGGGGCTCACCGGCGGCACGCCCGGGCGACACGCCCCGCGTCTCCTGAGTTGGGGACATCGGACGGAGACGGAGGGCGGGGCAGGTTCGATAGCGTTGGGGCATGCGCATCGCCACCTGGAACGTCAACTCGATCCGTACCCGCGTCGGCCGCGTGGTCGACTGGCTCGTCCGTGAGGACGTCGACGTCCTCGCCATGCAGGAGCTCAAGTGCAAGCCCGAGCAGTTCCCGATGGAGGCCTTCACGAAGGCCGGCTACCAGGTGGAGCTCCACGGGCTCAGCCAGTGGAACGGCGTCGGCATCGCCAGCCGCCTCCCGATGGAGGACGTGCAGATCGGCTTCCCCGACATGCCGGGCTTCGGCAAGCCACCGGCGAGCCTCGCGCTGGACGGTCCCGGCTTCGACGCCGACGGCCTGCCGCTCGAAGCGCGAGCCATCGGCGCGACGGTCGACGGCGTCCGCCTCTGGAGCCTGTACGTCCCGAACGGCCGCGCGGTCGGCGACCCGCACTACGACTACAAGCTCCGCTGGCTCGCCGCGCTCGAAGCCGACACCCGCTCCTGGCTCGCCGAGAACCCCGAGCTGCCGCTCGCGCTCATGGGTGACTGGAACGTCGCGCCGCTCGACTCCGACGTCGGCGACCCGAGCTTCGGCCCGGGCTCGACCCACATCTCCGCGCCGGAGCGCGCCGCTCTCGCCGCCTTCGTCGACGCGGGACTCCAGGACACCGTCCGCCCGTTCGTCCCCGAGGGCTACACCTTCTGGGACTACAAGCAGCTCCGGTTCCCGCGCAACGAGGGCCTCCGGATCGACTTCATCTACGGCTCGCAGGCGTTCGCGGATCACGTCGTCGAGGCGTCGATCCACCGCAACGAGCGCAAGGGTGACAGCCCGAGCGACCACGTGCCCGTCGTCGTCGACCTCGACTTCACCCTCTCCGAGGAAGAGGACGACGACTCGCCGATGATCTTCGGCTGACACCGCTCCGCACCGCCCACAACTCGTGCTGTCGGAGCACGCCAGCGCTCAGCTGGGACCCCAGGCGCCGAGAACGAGCACTCAGCAGGAGTTGTGAACACGGCAGACGGCCTCGCCCGCGGACAGGCACCCGCTGGCCCCGCCTCACCCAACCGTCCGGCGCTCGACCGCCCGACCGTCCGAACCGTGTTCACAACTCCTGCAGGTCATGCCTCGGCGGCCCTGTCCGACACCGGAGGCGGTAGCCGCCCCGATCGAGCAGGAGTTGTGAACGTCCCCCGATCAGGACGCGGGCGAGGAGACCCGGCGGCGGGAGAGGACCAGCGCGAGGGCACCGAGGGCGATCACGCTGCCACCCAGCCACGCGGGCGCGATTGAGGCGACGCCGGTGTCGGGCAGTCTGGCCGCAGCACCGGCGACCGGTTCGTCCATGACGACCCCGTCGGCGCCGACGGTCACCTGACGCTGCAGGCTGTTCACGCCGGTCGCCGGGTCCCAGGTGCCGAGGTTCGCCGTCTGGACGGCGTAGAGCGGGTTGGCCGCGACCGACTCGTGCGTGGCCGGCAGCGACAGCGCCGTGTCGTAGCGACCGGCCGGGACGTCGGCGAGTGACGCCTGGAGCGTGACGGTCTCCCCCGCACCCCACGTGCGGGCGTCCGAACCGAACGGGACGCGCACCGTGCGCTCGGCGTTCGACAGGACCAGGTAGGCAGGCCGGCTGTTGTACGGAGCCGCCCAACCGTCGTTCCGGACCGTGAGCGAGAGCGTGCCGTCCACGACCGAGCTCTCCGTCATGACGAAGCGGTAGCCGAGTCGCTTCGCGGTCGTGTCGAGGTTCTCCTGTCCCCAGGACTGCAGGACGTCCTGCAGGTAGTCCCAGTTGAGGTAGCTGAAGTTGTAGCGTTCCATCTCGGCCGAGGCGGTCGCCCACTCCGACCGCGGCGGGTTCACGTTGCAGGTCTCACCGCCGACCGGCACCCAGTCGCTCTCCTGCGCGAGGTAGTCCTGATCGAGGGAGATCGGGTCGGACAGGTACGTGCCCCAGTCGTCGGGCGCCGCGAGGAAGCAGTCGTTGTGGTGACCGATGCGCGAGATGGCGCTGCCGTCGAACGCCTGCGCCTCGGTGATGGCCCCAGCGGTCCCGGACGGCACCCCGAGGATGTTCTGCTTCATGTTCATGGTCCGCACCTGGATGGAGCGGTCGGCCGGAACCGCCTCGAGGAGCGCCTCGACGACCGCGCGACGCTTCGCCCAGTCCTCGTCCGTGAGGACACCGGGGTTCGCCGGGTCCGCGGCGAAGCGGTCCGTGTAGTAGCCCTCACCCCAGAGGCCGACGAAGCCGGCCTGGACGACGGAGATGACGTCGGCGTTGTCCTGGAAGATCGGCGTGAGCTGCTCGATGTGGGTGAGCACGATGTCGAGCGGCGCGTCGCCATAGGGCGGCGTGTAGGGCCAGTCGCCTCCGGCGAGGTACGCGAAGCGGGGGATGATCGAGATGCCGGCGGTGCGAGCCGCGTCGAAGTCCGCCTGGACGAGCGCGAGCCAGGCCGGGTCGAGGGTCGGCTCGGCCACGAACCGTTCCATATAGAAGACGCGGACGAGTTCGGTGATGCCCTCCTCGCGGTAGGACGCCAGGGTGGCGACGTCGAGCGGCGTGTACCCCGTCCCACCCTCGGTCCCCTCGGGGTAGTAGTGGGTGTTGTTCGTGTGGTCGAAGCCGCGCTCGGGATTCGCGATGATCGCGTTGCTCGGCTCGTAGGCGACCGTGTCGGCCGAGGTCGGGGCGGGTGCTTGCGCCGCAGCGCTCAGCGGTGTGGCGACGACGATGCCGCACGCGGCGAGCACGGCGACGAGACGGAGACGACGGTTCACGGGAACTCCAGCGGGGTCCGGTGGTGCACGGAAGAGGTTGCCCACATCCTGCTGAACCGACACCCGAGGTGCAAGGGAATGCTCGAAACCGGCCCGAAGTGATCACTATCGCTTAGCGATTCGCCGCGGACCGCCGACCCGGCGTCGTCCGTTCCCGCGCTAGGACCGCGGTGCGCCCCCGCGCTTCCGCTTGTTCGCATCGATGGCGGGACGCTCGGCCACCACCGGCCAGGTGCCCGTGTGCCCCTCGCGTGCGGCTGCGGCGGCCATGATCCGCGGCTTGGCGGCGAACCATCCGACGATGAGCATCGGGATGAGGACGATGAGGGAGGCGAGGACCCAGCGCCCGGTCTCCGAGAAGCCCATGGTCACGAGGACGAACAGGAGGAACGCGAGCGTCAGATACGACGTGAACGGTGCTCCGAACAGGCGGAACGCCGGCCGCTCGACCTTGCCCTGCTTCGCCCAGCGCTGCAGTTGGATCTGGCAGAGGATGATCGTCGCCCAGCCGCCGATGATGCCGATGGCCGAGATCTCGAGCACGAGCTCGAACGCCTTCGACGGGTAGAGCGCGTTCAGCAGGACGCCGAGCAGGGTGAGCGCTGCGGTGAGCAGGATGCCGCCGAAGGGGACGCCGTTCTTGCTCATCTTGCCGGTGAACGCGGGGGCCGAACCGTTGACGGCCATCGAGCGGAGGATGCGACCGGTCGAGTAGAGGCCCGCGTTGAGGCTCGACAGCGCCGCGGTCAGGACCACGAAGTTCATGACGGACGCCGAGATCGCCCCGGCCTGCTCCGACCCGATGTGCGAGAAGAAGGTGACGAACGGGCTCTCGCCGGCCTGGTAGGCCGTATAGGGCAGCAGGAGCGAGAGGAGCAGCACCGAGCCGACGTAGAAGATCGCGATGCGGAAGATGACCGTGTTGACGGCCTTCGGCATGATCTTCTTCGGTTCGGCCGTCTCACCGGCCGCCGTACCCACGAGCTCGATGGCCGCGTAGGCGAAGACCACACCGGAGATCGCGATCATCGGGGCGAAGGCGCCGACCGGGAACAGCCCGCCGTTGTCGCCGATGACCGAGAATCCGACGGCGCCGATGTCGGTCCGGCCACCGAAGATGATGAAGCAGACGCCGACGATGAGGAAGATCACGAGCGCCGACACCTTGATGAGCGCGAACCAGAACTCCATCTCCCCGAACAGCTTGACGGAGACGAGGTTGAGCGCCAGCACGACCACCAGGGCGGCGAGCGCGAAGACCCACTGCGGGAAGTCCTCGAGCTCCTTCCAACCGAACAGCTTGCCGAAGGTCTTGATGTAGAGCGCTGCGGCCGTGACGTCGACGATCGACGTCATCGCCCAGTTGAGGAAGTACAACCAGCCCGCGCCGAACGCCATCTTCTCGCCGTAGAACTCACGCGCGTAGGAGATGAACGAGCCGGAGGACGGACGGTGCAGGACGAGTTCGCCGAGGGCCCGCAGGATGAGGAAGGCGAAGAACCCGCAGAGCGCGTACACGAGGATGAGCGCCGGGCCGGAGCTGTTCAGGCGGCCGCCCGCACCCAGGAAGAGCCCGGTGCCGATCGCGCCGCCGATCGCGATCATCTGGATCTGTCGCGGCTTGAGGGTCTTGTGGTACCCCTCCTCCTCGCCGGAGAAGTCCTGCACCGCGAGCATCTCGTCACCGACGGTCTCGCGGGATGCGGCCCAGTCTCCGGAACGTTCGTGTCGTGGGGTCGTGCCTTCGGTCATGTCGTCCCATCGGGTCGGGTCCGACGGCGCTCCGCCGGACTGGACGGTGGTATATCTCAGTCGTGCCCGCCCAAGAGTAGTCGCGATCGTTCGGCTTTTCCGGCCATCGCTGTCCATACTTCGGAGGACAGCGGCGCTCGGGACGGACCGGCTCCGGGGGTCAGGCGAGCAGGGCGGCGACGACGACGAGGACCGGCACGGAGAGGATCGTCGTCAGCAGGACCGTGTCGCGGGCGAGCGTGACACCCTGCTCGTATCGGCTGGCGAAGTTGTAGACGTTCTGGGCCGCCGGGAGGGCCGCGAGGACGACCGAGGCGAACAACGGCGTGCCGCTCAGCCCGAACCCGAAGTGGGCGATGAGGTACGCGAACACGGGCATCACGACCGATTTGATCGCCGTCGCCACGAAGATCTCCCGACGTCCGCTGCCGGCCTGCAACGGCCGCATGCCGTGCAGCGACATCCCGAACGCCATGAGGATGAGCGGCACGGCTGCGCCGCCGAGGAGCTCGAACGGAGCCATGACGGGCTCGGGGAGCCGGACGCCGAACAGGTTGAGCACGACGCCGATGATCGACGCGACGATCATCGGGTTGCGGAAGGGTTGCGTCACGATGCCGAGGAAGGAGACGGAACCGCGCTGTCTGACATCGAGGATGGTGAGCGCGATCGGAGCGAAGACGAGCAGCTGCAGCAGGATGACCGGGGCGACGTAGCCGGCCTCACCGAGGACGTAGACCGCCACCGGGATGCCGATGTTGTTGGCGTTGACATAGCCCGAGCCGAGCGCACCGATCGTCGCGACGGAGAGGTCCTTGCGCAGCCACACGGCGTTCAGCAGCACGAAGAGTGCGGCGGCCGACAGGGCACTCGCGAGGGCGACCCAGATGAAACTGCTGAACACCTCGTGCAGGTCGGCCGTGGCGAGCACGGTGAACAGCAGCGCCGGGTTGGTGACGAAGAACGCCACCCGGTTGAGCACATGCCCGGTCGTCGGGCCCCCGACCTCGAGACGCCCGGCGAGGTAGCCGACGAGGATGACGGTGCCGATGATCGCGAACCCCGTCAGCACTCCACCCATGCCGTCCAGCCTAGGTGCAGCCCGTCCGGCGGCCCGGTCGAGCCGACGGTTGTGGAGCGGGCGGTCGGCGTGGAGAATCTGGGGAGGAGAGCCGGGCACCACCATCGCCCCGCGATCCGCTCCCACCAGGAGCCCGCACCAATCACCCACGAGGAGATCCGACGATGACGTCATTCGACCCGGTCGCGTCCAGCGACGCGATGCACAGCACCACCCTCCCCCACGAACGCCTCTCCATCAGCCGCGGACCGCGCTCCGGGCTGACCATCAGCGTCGCCCTGCACTCCACCGCCCTGGGACCGGCCCTCGGCGGAGCGCGACTCTGGCGGTACGGGTCCTGGCTCGAGGCCGTCGACGACTCCCTCCGCCTCGCGGCGGGGATGACGATGAAGAACGCGGCCGCCGGTCTCGCGCACGGCGGCGGCAAGTCCGTCATCCACCTGCCCGTCGGCACGACCCTCGACCCCGCGGAGCGCCGCGACGCGATGCTCGACCTCGGCGACGCGGTCGAAGCCCTCGGTGGCGCGTACCGCACCGCGGAGGACGTCGGCACGACCGCCGACGACATGGCCGTCGTCGCCGAGCGGACCGACCACGTCAGCGGGCTGCCGACGGATCGCGGTGGTGTGGGCGAACCGAGCGAGGCGACGGCGGCCGGTGTGCACGCGGCCATCACCGCGACGCTCGAGACGGTCTTCGGCACCCCGCTCGTCGCGGGCCACCGGGCGACGATCTCCGGGCTCGGTCAGGTCGGCGGCCGTCTGGCCCGACGGCTCGCGGCCGAGGGGGCCCGCCTCATCGTCACCGACGTCGACCCGCGGAAGCGCGCCCTCGCCGAGGAGATCGGCGCCAGCTGGATCGAACCGGGCGACGAGCATCTCGTCGAGACGGACCTCTTCGTGCCGTGCGGTGTCGGCGGTGCCCTGAACGCCCGGGTGATCGGGCAGCTGCGGTGTCGCGCCGTGGTCGGGGCGGCGAACAACCAGCTCGCCTCCCGCGCCGACGCGGTGGCCCTCGAAGAGCGCGGCATCCTGTGGGCGCCGGACTTCGTCGCGAACGCCGGCGGCGTGATCTACCTCGCCATGGCGTCCGAACCGGGCGCCGATGCCGCAGCCATCGAGCAGCGGGTGTCGGCGATCGGGCGCACCGTGCAGTCGATCTACCGGGACGCCGCAGCGGAGGGCGTCACGACGCTCGTCGCCGCAGAACGCCTCGCGATGGCCCGAATCGATGCGGCCGGCGGGGTCCTCGCAGCGGTCTGACGACGACGAACAGCCCGTCCACCCGGAGTGGGTGGACGGGCCGTCGATCGCCGGCGTCAGGCGAGATCGAGGGATCGCGTCAGAGCTTGACGACCATCTTCCCGGTGTTGGCGCCGCGCATGAGGGCGAGGAACGCGTCGAGCGTGTGGTCGAGGCCCTCGTAGACGGTCTCGTCGAAGACGACGTCGCCGTTCTGCAACCAGGCGCCCATCTCAGCCGAGAACGCCGGGAAGTGCTGCGTGTAGTTGCCGACGGTGAAGCCCGTGAGGGTGAGCCCCCGGGTCACGATGTTCGACAGGTTGCGGGGACCCTCGGCACGCTCGGTGTCGTTGATCTGCGAGATGACGCCGCAGAGCGCTGCGCGTCCGCCGTCGTTGAAGGCGTCGATCGCCGCTTCGAGGTGCTCGCCGCCGACGTTGTCGAAGTAGACGTCGATGCCGTCGGGTGCCGCGGCCGCGAGCTGCTCGGTGACGGGGCCGTCCTTGTAGTTGAACGCGGCGTCGTAGCCGTACTTCTCCGTCAGCAGGGCGACCTTCTCAGCCGATCCGGCCGAACCGATGACGCGCTTCGCGCCCTTGAGACGGGCGATCTGGCCGACCATCGTGCCGACGGCACCTGCCGCACCGGAGACGAACACCGTGTCGCCCTCGCGGAACTTGGCGACCTCGAGCAGACCGACGTACGCGGTGAGGGCCGTCATGCCGAGGACGCCGAGGTAGGCGGACAGCGGGACGCCGGGGAGCTCAGGGACGACGCGGAACCCGCTGGCGTCCTCCTGGACGAGGTCGCGCCAGCCGAACTGGTGCAGGACGACGTCGCCGACGGAGAAGCCCTCGGCGGCCGACTCGACGACCCGGCCGATGGCTCCGCCGGTCATGGTCTCACCGAGCTGGTACGGCGCGACGTAGGAGCGGGCGTCGTTCATGCGGCCGCGCATGTAGGGGTCGACGGAGAGGAAGAGGTTCTGGACCCGGAGCTGACCCGGCGCGAGCTCCGGGAGTTCGACGGAGACGGTCCGGAAGTCGGACTCGGTCGGCCAGCCGACCGGTCGCGAGACGAGCTGGATCTGGGTGCTGAGCGCGGGGGTGTTCATGTGGTGCCTTTCCTTGGTGCGGTGATTCGATGCTTCGGTGGGTGGGCGCAGCACGTCGTCGGGTTGCGGACGGGGTGACGCCTGGGGCGTCGCGGAGGGGTCAGACGGCCAGTGCGATGACGAGCGCGATGAGTCCGAGCAACGGGGTGGTCCCCTGGACGATCGCGGCGCGGGCCTTCGTGCGGTCCGAGGTGATGAGGACGAGCGAGGCGAGGAGCATCGAACCCGCCGAGGCGAAGATGAGGGCCGCGCCGATACCGGTCGAGCCGGTGATGAGGAAGACGATGCCGACGATGGTGCCGATCGCGAGGAACAGGTTGTAGAACCCCTGGTTGTACGCGAGGCCGCGGGTGGTCTCGGCCTCGAGCTCCGAGGTGCCGAAGGTCTTGCGGGTGGCCGGCTCGGTCCAGCGCAGCGACTCGAGCACGAAGATGTAGACGTGCAGGAGGGCGGCGATGCCGACGAGGACGAGACTGACGACGAGCATGGGCGGGCCTTCCGGGAGATCGGCGTCGAGTCGTCCGGGCGGAGCGACATTCTGTACCGATGGGTCTACTATAATAGTAGAACGCTCGGTACACAACCCGCCTGTCCGGAGGGCCGGCCGAGCCAGAGGAGGCACCCATGGGACGCACGCAGGAGTTCGACACCGTCGCCGTCGTCCAGGCGGCGCGCGACGTCTTCTGGGACCGCGGGTACGAGGCGACCTCGCTCGCCGACCTCGAAGCGGCCACCGGTCTGCGGCGGTCGAGCCTCTACCACGCCTTCGACAGCAAGCGCGGGCTGTTCGACGCCGCCGTGCAGGACTACCTCGACACCGTCATCCGACCGCGCCTCTCGGTCCTCGCGCGGGCGACGGACGGCAGAGCCGGGCTCACCACCTACTTCTCCGGCGTGCAGACGGTCATCGCGACCCTGCCCGACGACTCCCCCCGCCGCGGTTGCCTCCTCCTCAACAGCGCGGCCGGACTCGCGGCCCACGACGATGCACTGCGCGAGGTCGTCGACGGCTACCGTGCCGAGCTCACGACCGCGGTCTCGGACGCCCTCGCCCTCGCCCGTCCCGAGGCGGACGCGGACGAACTCGCCGCGGCCGCCCGGCAGCTCACGTCGTTGTCGGTCAGCGCACTGCTGCTCGCCCGGGTCAACCGGGAGGAGGCCGTCGCCATCCTCGACGTCGCCCTCACGCAGGTCGGCAGCTGGTAGCGGACGCATAACACCGGAACCCTCCGGATGTCACCGGCGGACGCCAATGTGACGCTCTGTTTCTGCGACCGAGAGCGGTCCGACACCCTCGCGTAGCATGGCGGGCACCCCACCCCTGGAGCCCGAGACCCATGACGAACGCTGCCCCAAGCCCGCTCGCCGCGAGCTCGCCGGTCACCCGCGACGCCGTCCCCGTCGGCTCGGCGAATCGTGCCTCCACGGTCGCGTTCGCCGGGGTCGGCCGCACCTTCGCGAGCGGCGCCGGCAAACGCGCCGACGCCCCGCGGCCCGTGCTGCGCGACGTCACGATCACCGCCGAGGCCGGCGAGGTCGTGGCGATCCTCGGTACGAGCGGCTGCGGCAAGTCCACGCTGCTGCGGATCGCGGCCGGTCTCGACCACCCGACCGCCGGCTCCGTGCTCATCGACGGCACACCCGTCGCCGGCATCGACCCGCGCACGGCCTTCGGCTTCCAGGAGCCTCGACTCCTCCCCTGGCGCACGATCGCGGCGAACGTCGCACTCGGTCTGCCCAAGCGGACACCCGCGGCCGAAGGGCGTGCCCGCGTCGCCGAGCTGCTCGAACTCGTCGGGCTCGCGGACTTCGCCGAGCACCGCCCACGCGAGGTCTCCGGCGGCATGGCGCAACGCGCCTCGCTCGCCAGGGCCCTCGCCCGCCGGCCGGGCGTCCTGCTCCTCGACGAGCCGTTCGGCGCCCTCGACGCCCTCACCCGGCTGAAGATGCAGGACCTGCTGCTCGCCATCCACCTCGCCGCACCCACCACCATCCTGCTCGTGACGCACGACGTCGACGAGGCCCTCCAGCTCGCCGACCGGGTCATCCTCCTGGGTCGCGAGGAGGGACACCCCGGTTCGACCATCGCCCAGACCGTGACCGTCCCCGGCAACCGCCCGCGCGACCGCGGGTCGGCAGAGCTCGCCGAGCTGCGCGGCCGTCTCCTCGACGGACTCGGCATCGACCGCCACGGTCTCGCCCGAGGCGACCAACGGCTGCCGTCCATCCCGCACTTCCCGTACTGAGCCACCCACCACCTCCGCCGTCATCCCGCACCGATCCACAGCAAGGACCAACGCATGACCTCACGACGCCGCTTCACCACCTCCCGCGCCGGGCGCGCGGCCCTCGTCGCCGCGACCGCCGCCGCAGCGCTCCTCCTCAGCGGCTGCGTCGCGGGCGAGAACGCTCCTGCGGCCGGCGGCGACAGCACCGCCGGCACCACCGAGGGCGGCACGCTCAACATCGACTTCGCGACCTACAACCCGCTCTCGCTCATCATCAAGGACCAGGGCTGGCTCGAGGACGCACTCGACGACCAGGACATCACCGTCAACTGGGTCCAGTCGGCCGGCTCCAACAAGGCCAACGAGGCACTGCGGGCCGACGCGATCGACGTCGGGTCCACCGCCGGGTCCGCCGCGCTCCTGAACCGGGCGAACGGATCGGCCATCCAGGCGATCGACGTCTTCTCGCAGCCCGAGTGGTCGGCGATCGTCGTCGGCCAGGGATCGACGATCACGGACGTCGCCGAGCTCAAGGGCAAGAAGGTCGCCGCGACGAAGGGCACCGACCCCTACTTCTTCCTCCTGCAGGCACTGGAGGAGGCCGGTCTGTCCGCCTCAGACGTCACGATCGAGAACCTCCAGCACGCCGACGGCTGGGCGGCCCTGCAGAACGGTTCCGTCGACGCGTGGGCCGGTCTCGACCCGATCATGGCCGGCGCCGAGGAGGCGGGCGCGAAGCTCATCTACCGCAACGTCGACTTCAACAGCTACGGCATCCTGGCCGCGACCGAGTCCTTCATCGACGAGCGTCCTGACGTCGCGCAGACCGTCGTGAACGCCTACGAGCACGCTCGTGAATGGGCTGCGTCGAACCCCGACGAGACGGCGCAGATCCTCGCGGACGCCGCGGGCCTCGACCTCGCCGTGGCGACGAAGGTGATCACGGAGCGCTCGAACCTCGACGTCGACCCGGCCCCGGGCAAGGCGCAGGAGCAGGTCCTGTCGATCATCGGCCCGATCTTCGTGGAGTCCGGCGACGTGTCGTCGCAGGACAAGGTCGACGACGCCCTGGCCGACCTCTTCAATCCGAGCTTCGTGGACGACGCGGACCCGTCCGCCATCGGCGCGAAGTAGTCCGGCGCCATTCCCACCCGGTCCCTGAAGCCCAACCCCGGTCCCTGAAGCCCAACCCGGCCCCTGAAGCCCAACCCCGGTCCCTGAGCTTGTCGAAGGGCCACCCGATGAACCGTCCCGAGAGGAACCCGTGAGCGACCAACCCGGACTCGGCACCCCGACCGCAGGTCTCGCGGGTGCCCAGGCGACCCAGTCCGGCCGCGAAGCGCGCGCCGTCCTCGGGTCCCGCAGGATCGTCGTCGTCCTCGGCGGCTTCCTCGTCCCCGTCGTCATCCTCGGGGCCTGGCAGCTCGTCACCGCGTTCGGCCTCGTGCCGGCCTCGCAACTCCCGGCACCCGCGGAGGTCTGGGCGGCCGGCGTGGATCTCGCGCAGCGCGGCTGGCTGCAGCAGGACGTCGCCATCTCGGTGCAGCGCGTCCTCATCGGGTTCCTCATCGGTGCCGTGCTCGGTCTCGTCCTCGGCGCGGTCGTGGGGCTCTCACGCCTCGGCGACATCCTGCTGTCGACGACCTTCGCGGCGATCCGGGCCGTCCCGTCGCTCGCGTGGGTCCCGCTGCTCATCCTCTGGTTGAAGATCGGTGAGGAGTCGAAGATCACGCTCATCGCGATCGGCGCGTTCTTCCCGGTGTACACGACGGTCTCCGCCGCGCTCCGCCACGTCGACAAGCACCTGGTCGAGGCCGGCCGCGCGTTCGGCCTGAACGGTGTCGCATTGTTCCGGACGGTGCAGCTGCCCGCCGTGACGCCCTCGGTCGTCTCCGGCCTCCGGCTCGCGCTGGCGCAGTCGTGGCTGTTCCTCGTGGCGGCGGAGCTCATCGCCTCGTCCATGGGACTCGGATTCCGCCTGGTGGACTCGCAGAACAACGGCCGGGTCGACCGCATCTTCTTCGTCATCATCGTGCTCGCGCTGCTCGGCGCGATCACCGATGCGCTCGTCGGTGTCCTCGACCGCTGGATCAAGCGCCGCTGGGGGTAGGGGCCCGCCGCGGCCGACCGTGCAGTTCCCCAGCGCGAACGGCCGAATGTTGCAGCGAAGTCGCTCCTGACGCAAGAAATCCGCACCCCTTCCGCCCCTACGCTCGAAGGAATCGTCACCCACCCCGGGCGACGCCTGCGCACGCGGAAGGAGGTTCACCATGTCGAACGTCGCCACCACCCACACGAAGAGCATCGTCGGAGAGCCGGAGGTCGTCGAAGACGCCGCCGCACTCGTCGGGCACCCGGCTTGGACGGACCTCAAGGCCGCCGCGACCGCGCTGCAGGCCGTCCAGGTGAAGGACGGCTCGATCCCCGAGGCGAGCGACCACGGGCCGGCGGCAGGGCACGTCGCCACGATCGTCGCGAGCGTCCGTACCCTCGCTCCGAACTTCCCGCACGACGCCGAGTACCTCGACGCCCTCGTCGCCGACTTCGACCGCTGGGAGCGCGACGGCTTCGGCGTCCCGGACTTCCTCGACTCGCTCGTCGCCTTCCACCCCGAGCGGCATCGCGTGGACGGCCTGGGCCACCTCGTCGTGTTCCCGATGGTCACGCAGAACGGTTCGACCGACCGCCACATCGAGGCCGTGCTCGTCGAGGTCATCTGGCCCGAGTTCATCGCCGCGCTCGAGGCCGGCGACTACACGAACGCGCTCTTCGTGCCGATCCGCTTCCTCGACTTCACGCCGGGGTACGACACGAACTCCGCGGTCCTCTTCCCCGAGACGGTCGCGATGCGCGCGATCCCGGCGTTCACCTGGGGCGCGATCTTCCAGGACCGCGAGGCTGCCCGGTACCGTCGGGTCGTCCGAGCCGCTGCCGAGATCACCAAGCTCGAGCTCCCGGCCGATGCCGCGTCCCTCCTGGACGACCAGCAGCTGGCCGAGGAGACCTTCGTCATGTGGGACCTCATCCACGACCGCACGCACATGCGCGGTGACCTCCCGTTCGACCCGTTCATGATCAAGCAGCGGATGCCGTTCTTCCTGTACTCCCTTGAGGAGCTCCGATGCGACCTCACGGCGTTCCGCGAGTCGGTCCGGCTGGAGCGCACGCTGACGACCCGCGCGGAGACCGAGGCGCTCGATGCGGCGGAGGCCGCGATCCTCGAGCACGCGAAGCTCGTGCAGTACGCGATCATCTTCGACCGCATCTTCCGGTTCGCCATCACCGGCTCGCGCGTCCGGAACTACGACGGCGTCGGCGGCCAGCTGCTCTTCGCGTGGATGCACCAACACGGCGTGTTGCACTGGACCGACACCAGGCTCACGATCGACTGGGACGAGGTCCCCGACGTGGTCGTGCGGCTCGGCGAGAGCATCGACGAGCTGTACTGGCGATCGATCGACCGTCCGAAGACCGCGCACTGGCTCGCCGCGTACGAGCTCGTCCGGACGACGCTGACGCCGCACCCCGCGTCGCAGTGGGCGCGTGGGCTGTCCGACGAGATCCTGAGCGGACCGCCGCGCGGACTCACCGACGCGGTCCTCGACGACGAGTTCCCCCTGTCGATGTTCTATGAGGCGCTCGGCAAGAAGATGGCGGACGTCATCACGTCGACCGCCGGGATCACGGGGCGATCCGCGGCCTGACCCGACCGTGCCGCGGAGGAGCCCGGAGCAGCACTCTCCTGAGTGCCGCTCCGGGCTCTTGTTCGAGCTCCGGACCGCCGCGCTCCGTCGCTCGACGGATGTCCCCGGCGGGGCGTCGCGCTAGCGTGGACGGCATGAGCGAGCCCGCCGTCGACCAGCAGGAGGACCGCCCGGTCGACCCCTACGACGCCGAGTGGCGGCGTCCGGCCGCGACGCCGTCGGAACAGCGATCCGACATCATCCTCGCCGTCGCCCTCGGCGTCGGCACCCTCCTCAGCCTGACGCTGTACACGATCGCCGGGTTCTACCCCGAGCCCGCACCGATGTGGGCGTCCGTCCTCTGGGCGATCGGCATCACCGCGCCGCTCGCGTTCCGTCGCCGCTTCCCGTGCTCCGTCTCGATCGTCGTCGCCGTCATGTTCATCGTGGGCGGCACGGTGCTCGTACCCGAGGTCCTCTTCACGAACATCGCCCTGTTCCTCGCGATCTACACGGTCGGGGCATGGGTTCCGAACCGACGTCGCGCTGCGCTGGTCCGCGTGCTCATCATCGTCGCCATGTTCGTCTGGCTGCTCGTCTCCATGTTCATCCAGGCGACCGACCCCGACGCGCTGCCCAGCCTCTCCCGGGTGGGGCTCTTCTCGCCCCTCGTGGCGTTCATCCTCATCCAGATCCTGACGAACATCCTCTACTTCGGAGCCGCGTACTTCTTCGGCGAGCGCGTGTACCAGTCCTCCCGGGAGCGGGCGGCGCTCGAGCAGCGCACGGCCGAGCTCGAGGCGGAGCGCGCCCGGTCCGCCCGGCAGGCGGTCGCCCTCGAGCGGGTGCGGATCGCGCGCGAGCTGCACGACGTCGTCGCCCACCACGTCTCGGTCATGGGGGTCCAGGCCGGTGCCGCGCGCACCGTGCTCGATGCGGACCCGGCCGCCGCGCGGGATGCGCTCACGAACGTCGAGCTCGGCGCTCGGAGCGCGATCGACGAGCTGCGCAAGATGCTCGGCACCCTTCGCGCCCACGGCGAACCGACCGACGAGGAGAGCAGCCCGTCGACCGTCGGCGTCGGCCAGCTGGGCCGGCTCGCCGATGAATCAACGGCGAACGGGCTGCCGACGAGGTTCGAACTCGTGGGCACACCGGTCGCGATCCCGGCCGTCGTGTCGTTCAACCTGTACCGGATCGCTCAGGAGGCGCTCACGAACGCCCGCAAGTACGGCGGCACCACGGCCACGGCCGAACTCAGGCTCCGCTATCTGGACGACGCGGTCGAGCTCGAGGTCACGAACACGGGGACCGTCCCGACGGTGGCCCGCCGCGGTGGGCTCGGACTCATCGGGATGCGGGAGCGCGTGGCGTCGTCGGGCGGCGTCCTCGAGGTCGGGGCCCGCGCCCGCGGCGGCTTCCTCGTGCGGGCCGCCATCCCGCTCGGCCGGCCGGGCGACCAGGCGATGGAGCCCGTCGCCGCGTCCATCGCCGACGCCCGCCTCGCTTCCTCCTCCGCAGGACGACCCCAGACCACCACGACGAAGGACCAGGCATGACCGAGCAGCCCACCCGCATCCTCCTCGTCGACGACCAGGAGCTGCTGCGCGCCGGCTTCCGCATCATCCTGGGCTCGCAGCCCGGGATCGAGATCGTCGGTGAGGCGTCGGACGGCGCCGAGGCCGTCGCGCTGGCGACGACGCTCGCGCCGGACGTGATCTGCATGGACGTCCAGATGCCGGGTATGGACGGCCTCGAGGCCACCCGCCGGATCGTCGCGGACCCCGAGGTGCACGCCGCCGTCCTCATCCTCACCACCTTCGACCGCGACGACTACCTGGCCGAGGCGCTCCGGGCCGGTGCGAGCGGGTTCCTCCTGAAGAACTCGTCGCCGGAGGAACTCGTCGCCGCGGTCTCGGTGATCGCGGGCGGGGAGGCGCTCCTCTCGCCGGCGGTCACCCGCCGGGTCATCGAGGGGTTCACCCGGCAGGCCCCCGCCGTCGAGGACACCGTGGAGGATCACACCGTCCCGGCCGGGCCGACGACCGGCGCCGAATACGGGCAGCTGACGGAGCGCGAGCGCGAGGTCCTGCAGCTGGTCGCCCAGGGGCTGTCCAACCAGGAGATCGCGACCACGCTCTTCGTCGGCGAGGCGACCGTGAAGTCGCACGTGTCGAAGGTGCTGCAGAAGCTCGCCCTCCGCGATCGGATCCAGGCGGTCATCTACACCTACGAGCACGGCCTGGCGTCGCCGCGCAGCTGAGGGTTCGCTCCGTCTCCGCGCAACCCCGTCGGTCGGTCGGATGCGAGGAGTAGCGTGACGACCATGGAATTTCGATACCTCGGCAACAGCGGACTCAAGATCTCAGAGATCATCTTCGGCAACTGGCTGACCCACGCCTCGCAGGTGGAGAACGACGTCGCCACGGCGAGCGTTCGCGCCGCCCTCGACGCCGGCATCACCACCTTCGACACGGCCGACGCCTATGCCAACACGGCGGCGGAGCAGGTGCTCGGCGACGCCCTCAAGGACGAACGACGCGCGAGCCTGGAGATCTTCACGAAGGTCTACTGGCCCACCGGCCCGAAGGGGCACAACGACGTCGGGCTGTCGCGCAAGCACATCATGGAGTCGATCGACGGCTCGCTCACGCGTCTCGGTACCGACTACGTCGACCTGTACCAGGCCCACCGCTACGACAGCGAGACGCCCCTCGAGGAGACGATGCAGGCCTTCGCCGACGTCATCCGGGCGGGCAAGGCGCTCTACATCGGCGTGAGCGAGTGGAACGCCGAGCAGCTGCGCGCCGGCCACGCCCTGTCGAAGGAGCTGGGCTTCCAGCTCATCTCGAACCAGCCGCAGTACTCGATGCTGTGGCGGGTCATCGAGGAGGAGGTCGTCCCCACCTCGCGCGAACTCGGCATCTCCCAGATCGTCTGGTCGCCGGTGGCGCAGGGCGTCCTCAGCGGCAAGTACCTGCCGGGCGCGGAGCTCCCGCAGGGCAGCCGGGCGACCGACGAGAAGGGCGGCGCCGACACGATCAAGCGCTTCCTCGACGACGAGGTGCTCACGGCCGTCCAGCAGCTGAAGCCCATCGCCGACGAGCTCGACCTCACCATGGCGCAGCTGGCGCTCGCCTGGGTGCTGCACAACGACAACATCGCCGGTGCGATCGTCGGTGCCTCGCGTCCCGAGCAGGTCACCGCGAACGCCGCCGCGGCCGGTGTGAAGCTCGACGACGCGGTCATCGCCCGCATCGACGAGGCCATCGGCTCCGTCGCCGAGACCGACCCCTCGAAGACGGTCTCCCCGGAGTCCCGCCCCGCCTGATCCAGCGCGCGGCTGGTCCACGACGCCCGGTATCCCCCACTCGACGGAGAAGGGGACCGGGCGTCGTCGCGTCAACCCGTCCTGCGGCGGATGCCGGTGGCACACCACGCCGCGTAGCGTGATCGCCATACCGGGAGAACCCGACGCAGGACACTCGGTCCAGCACGCAGATCACAGGAGGCGGCCGATGCTCGAACTCAGCCACATCGACAAGTCATACGGCGAGCGGAAGGTGCTCGACGACGTCAGCTTCCAGGTCGCCCCCGGTCGCATGACCGGGTTCGTCGGGGGGAACGGCGCCGGCAAGACGACGACGATGCGCATCCTGCTCGGTGTCCTCGCCGCGAACGCTGGAACCGTCACCCTCGACGGCACCCCGCTCACCCCGGAGGACCGCCGCCGGTTCGGCTACATGCCGGAGGAGCGCGGCCTCTACCCGAAGATGCGGGTCGAGGAACAGCTCGTCTACCTGGCCCGCCTCCACGGGTTCACGACCCACGCCGCCAAGCGCAACGCCGGCGAGCTGCTCGAGCGCCTCGGCCTCGGCGAGCGCCGGAACGACGCCCTCGAGAGCCTGTCGCTCGGCAACCAGCAGCGGGCGCAGATCGCCGCGGCGCTCGTCCACGACCCCGACGTCCTCGTCCTCGACGAGCCGTTCTCGGGCCTCGACCCGATGGCGGTCGACGTGGTCGTCGGTGTGCTCAGCGAGTTCGCCGCAGACGGCTCCCCCGTCCTGTTCTCCAGTCACCAGCTCGACATCGTGGAGCGCCTCTGCGACGACCTCGTGATCATCGCCGGTGGCAGGATCCGCGCCTCCGGCTCGCGCGAGTCCCTCCGCGAAGCCCACGCCGGCAACCGCTACGAGCTGCTCACCGCGGCCGACACCGGCTGGCTGCGCGAGCGTCCGGGGATCTCCGTCGTCGACTTCGACGGTGGCTACGCCCTGTTCGACGCCGACGACGCCCAGGCGGCGCAGGCCGTGCTCCGTGAGGCGCTGACCCGGGGCGACGTCACGAGCTTCGCCCCCCTCCGACCCACCCTCGCCCAGATCTTCAAGGAGGTCATCCAGTGACCACGACAACCGAGTCCCCGATCCAGCCCGCCGGTCGTCGTCGCTCCGGCCCGGCCTCCCCCAGCCTCGTGCAGAGCATCGGACTCGTCGCCGAGCGCGAGGTCAAGATGCGTCTGCGCAGCAAGACGTTCCTCATCTCGACGGGCATCCTCCTCCTCGTGATCCTCGCCGGCATCGTCGTCGGTGGGTTCCTCGCGAAGAACACGGCCTCGGAGACCACGAAGGTCGCGGTCGTGGGGAACGCGGGTGCGGGACTCGTCGACGGCAAGACCTTCGACGTGACCGAGGCGGCGGACGTCGCCGCAGCTGAAGCACTGGTGAAGTCGGGCGATGTGGAGGCGGCGATCGCGCCGGCCACCGACGACAACCCCACGGGTGTTCAGGTCATCTTCGACTCCGAGGCCTCCAACACGCTCATCATGCAGCTGAGCGCCCAGCCGCAGGTCACCATCCTCGATCCCGACGCCGACGGCTCCGCCGGCTTCCTGCTGTACATCGTGTCGCTCGGGTTCGGTCTCGTGTTCTTCGTCTCCGCCACCACCTTCGGGGCGTCGATCGCGCAGAGCGTCGTCGAGGAGAAGCAGACCCGCGTCGTCGAGATCCTCATGTCCGCCATCCCCGTGAAGGCGCTCCTCGCCGGCAAGGTGCTCGGCAACAGCATCCTGGCGTTCGGGCAGATCCTGGCGATCGCGGCGCTGTCGGTGATCGGGCTGACGGTGACGGGCCAGACGGAGCTACTCGCCGGCCTCGGGACCCCGGTCGTCTGGTTCGTGGTGTTCTTCGTGCTCGGCTTCATCCTGCTGGCCGCGCTGTTCGCCGCTGCCGGATCGCTGGTCTCACGTCAAGAGGACATCGGTTCGACGACGACCCCGATTACGATGCTGATCATGATCCCGTACTTCGCCGTCATCTTCTTCAACGACAACCCGGTGGTGATGACGATCATGTCCTACGTGCCGTTCTCGGCAGCCGTGGGCATGCCCGTCCGTCTCTTCGTCGGCTCGGCGCAGTGGTGGGAGCCGATCCTGTCCCTGCTGATCCTCGCGATCACCGCGGCGCTCGTCATCCTCGTCGGCTCGCGGATCTACGAGAACTCGCTGCTGAAAATGGGTGGCCGGGTCAAGCTCTCGGAAGCGCTCAAGGCATGAGCGGGCTCGGCGGGATCGACGAGGTCTTCAACCCGGGTGCCTTCGAGGCCAAGCAGTTCCTCGACGCCGAGCAGCGCCTCCCCGCACCGGCCCCGCTCGCGGGCGATCCCGCGGGCGACATCTACGGCGACGAGCCCATCGTCCTCGATCTCGTGGACGAGGACGAGGAAGACCAGGACGCCCGGCTGACGCCCGAGCAGGCCGCCGCGCTGGCGGCTGAGCAGCCGGCTCAGCCCTCCGCCGAGGACGAGCAGCAGGCCGCCGTCGCCTCCTCGATCGCCGTGCACGCGCTCGCCTACGAGCACGCGCTCGCGCAGGAGACCCCGGACGCGGAGCCGGAGCCCGGTGCGCACGCCGACGTCGACGCCGCGATCGACGCCGTGCCCGAGGAGGTCGTCCCCTCCTCCGACGGCCCGCGTCACGCCGCTGATTGACCCCGTTTCCCAGTCCCCTAACTCAGGAAGGTCTCGGCGTGTCGCGGCGTGGCGGCCGCGCGCACCGGCCGCCACGCCGGGACACTCCTGAGTTGGGGAGACCGACGACACCGGGTCGAGCACGCAGGAAGTCGGCCCGCGATGCACGGAAGCTGCGTGTGGCATGCGCGAGGATGGATCAGTGACCGACTCTCTGCATGACACCAGCATCCGCGGCTTCGCCTCCGACAACTACTCCGGCGTCCACCCCGAGATCCTCGACGCCCTCGCGGCGGCCAACGGCGGCCACCAGATCGCCTACGGCGAGGACGACTACACCCGTCGGCTGCACGAGGTCTTCGCCGATCACTTCGGCCGCGACGTCGCCGTGTTCCCCGTCTTCAACGGCACCGGCGCGAACGTCGTCGGTCTGCAGTCCATGCTCCCGCGCTGGGGTGCCGTCATCTCGGCGTCGACCGCGCACATCAACTCCGACGAGGGCGGCGCGCCCGAGCGGGTCGGCGGCATCAAGCTCCTGACGGTCGACGCCCCCGACGGCAAGCTCACGCCCGACCTCATCGACCGCGAGGCGTGGGGCTGGGGCGACGAGCACCGTGCGCAGCCGCTCGTCGTCTCGATCACGCAGACCACCGAACTCGGCACCCTGTACACGCCCGAGGAGATCCGCGCGATCGCCGACCACGCGCACGGTCACGGCATGAAACTGCACCTCGACGGCGCCCGCATCGCCAACGCAGCCGCAGCCCTCGGCGTCCCACTGCGCGCGTTCACCGCCGATGCCGGCGTCGACGTGCTGTCCTTCGGTGGGACGAAGAACGGACTCATGTTCGGCGAGGCCATCGTCGTCCTCGAACCGTCGGCGTCGGAGGGCCTCGTCTACCTGCGGAAGCTCAACATGCAGCTGGCGTCGAAGATGCGCTTCGGCGCGGCGCAGCTCATCGCCCTGCTCGAGCCGGCGGCCGACGGTGGCGACGGGCTCTGGCTCCGCTCCGCGACCCACGCCAATGCGATGGCCGCGCGCCTCCGCACCTCCCTCGAGGCCCTCATCGCCGCCGGCGAGGCACCGGGACTCGGCTTCAGCCAGCCGACCCAGGCCAACGCGGTGTTCGCGACCCTGCCAGCGGGCGTCCCCGACCGCCTGCGGGAACGCTTCCGCTTCTACGACTGGGACGCCGCGAAGGGCGAGGTCCGCTGGATGTGCTCGTTCGACACCACGGAGGACGACATCGACGCGTTCGTCGCCGCGATCCGCGAGGAACTCGCCCGCGCGTAGCGGCCGGTCACGATGACGGCGGGCCTCTGCGCGCCGACCCCCGATATGGCAAGGTTGGAGATCGGGCTTCCAACCGGATGAGAGAGACGGTCATGCACTATCAGTCGACGCGGGGCCACGATCTGCCCCAGCACTTCTCGGACATCCTCCTCGGCGGGCTCGCCCCGGACGGCGGCCTGTACCTCCCGGCCGAGTACCCGCAGCTGACCGCTGACGAACTCGAGTCGTGGCGCGAGCTGTCCTATGCCGACCTCGCGTTCGCCGTGCTGTCGAAGTTCGCCGACGACATCCCCGCGGCCGATCTCCAGGACATCACCCGTCGCACCTACACCGCCGAGGTGTACGCGAACGGCCGCGCCGGCGACGACGCCTCGCTCATCACCCCGCTGCGCACCCTCGGCGAGGAGGGCGGCAGCGAGCTGCAGCTCCTCGGCCTCTCGAACGGCCCGACGCTCGCCTTCAAGGACATGGCGATGCAGCTGCTCGGCAACCTCTTCGAGTACACGCTCGCGAAGAGCGGCGACGAACTCAACATCCTCGGCGCGACGTCCGGCGACACCGGGAGCGCGGCCGAGCACGCCATGCGCGGCAAGACCGGCATCCGGGTCATCATGCTGAGTCCGCATGGCCGCATGAGCAGCTTCCAGCGCGCGCAGATGTTCAGCCTCCAGGACGACAACATCGTGAACCTCGCCGTGGAGGGCAACTTCGACGACTGTCAGGACATCGTGAAGGCCGTCTCGAAGGATGCTCCGTTCAAGGCACTCCACGCCGTCGGTACGGTCAACTCGATCAACTGGGCCCGCGTCGTCGCGCAGGTCGTGTACTACGTGCACGGCTGGCTGCTCGCGACCGACGGTCCGGGCCAGAAGGTGTCGTTCTCGGTGCCGTCAGGCAACTTCGGCAACGTCTGCGCCGGGCACATCGCCCGCTCCATGGGGCTCCCGATCGACCAGCTCGTCGTCGCGACGAACGAGAACGACGTCCTCGACGAGTTCTTCCGCACGGGCGTGTACCGCCCGCGCTCGGCGGCCGAGACGCACCACACCTCCAGCCCGAGCATGGACATCTCGAAGGCGTCGAACTTCGAGCGGTTCCTCTACGACCTCGTCGGTCAGGACGCGACCCGCCTCGGTGAGCTGTTCCGGTCCCTCGACGAGGAGGGCGGGTTCGACCTCTCCGGGACGCCCGAGTTCGAGCGGATCAGCGAGTTCGGCTTCGTCTCGGGCCGCAGCACGCACGCCGACCGCGTCGCCACCATCCGCGACGTGCACGAGCGCTACGGCGTCACGATCGACCCGCACACCGCCGACGGCGTCACGGTCGCCCGCCGCCACCTGCGCGAGGGTGTCCCGATGCTCGTCCTCGAGACCGCGCTGCCGGCGAAGTTCGCCGAGATCGTCCGCGAGGCGCTCGGCGAGGAGCCGGAGCGACCCGAGGCGTTCGAGGGCATCGAGGGGCTCGAGCAGCGCTTCGAGATCGTGCCGGCCGACGTCGACCGGATCAAGGCGATCATCGCGCAGCACACCGGCCGCTGACCCACCCCGGCCCCTGAGCCACCCCGGTCCCTGAGCCATCCCGGTCCCTGAGCCACCCCGGTCCCTGAGCCATCCCGGTCCCTGAGCCTGTCGAAGGGCACCGCACTGCCCGCACCGCGTCCGGTCCGGCGGGCAGCGCGGAGGATAGGTGCCCTGCGTCCTGGAGCCAAGCCCCCGCCGAGACGCGGCATCCGCTCTACGCTGCCGTCATGAGCACTCCCATGGATCCAGCAGCAGCAGACGCCCAACGCGACGCCCTCGCCCACGGCGGTCCGGGCGCCCAGGCACACGTGCCGGGTGAGGACCAGACCGACAGCTCGGTCGGCGGTGTCGTGCCCGACGGCGGTGCGGTCGACCGTTCGGCCGACGACGCGGCCCCCGGCGATGGCGGTCTGAGCAACGCCGGTGACGGCGTCGGTGGTGACGACGTCGTCGGCGATGCAGGTCTGGACGACGACGCGGACACCGAGGACGCCGTCGAGGACCTCGACGACCAGGACGACCTCGCGGACCGCGCTCCCGTCGGTGACAGCTTCGGCGAGGGCCCGGAGTAGCGCTCCGGTCCCTGAGCCGGTCGAGGGCACCCGGTCGACACCCCGTCCGGACCACCGGTCCCTGAGCCTGTCGAAGGGCACTCCCGCCCGAGCCACCCCCGGTCCCTGAGCCGGTCGAAGGGCACTCCCGCCCGAGCCACCCCCGGTCCCTGAGCCGGTCGAAGGGCGCTCAGGGGATGAGGATGAGCTTCCCGCTCGGGTGACCCGACTCGCTCTCGCGGTGCGCCTCGGCGGCCTCGGCGAGAGGTCGGACGGTGCCGAGCTCGAAGCTGAAGCGCCCCTGTTCGACGAGGGACGCGACCGCCGGGATCGCCTCCGCCCGCCAGGCCTGTTCCTGCGCCGTGAGCGGGAGCGGGTTGCCGCCGGACCATGCCTGGATCCCGAGGTCGGCGGCCTTCGCACCGACGACGATCGTGCCGATGTGCTGCCGGTCCTCGACCAGCTCGAACGAGGCCTCGAGCGCCTCGTCGGTGCCGACGGCGTCGAGTACGCGGTCGACGCCCTGCGGAGCGGCCTCGCGCACGCGCTCGACGAGCCCGGGACCGTAGGTGACGGGGATCGCCCCGAGTTCCCGCAGGCGTGCGTGGTTCCCCTCGCTCGCGGTGGCGACGACGGTCGCCCCCCACGCCACGGCGAACTGCACGGCCGCGTGCCCCACCGAGCCCGATCCGCCGTGGATCAGGAGGGTCGTCCCCTCGGTCACGCCGAGCGAACGCAGCGCCTGGTAGGCCGTGCTCACGGGGATGCCGATCGCCGCCGCCTCCTCGAAGGAGATGGCCGCCGGTTTGCGGATGATCTGGTCGGGCGTGACGACCACGTGGGTCGCATACGTCCCGGAGGCGTTGACGACGACGACCTCGTCGCCGATCGACCAGCCCTCGACCCCGTCGCCGACCTCGACGACGACGCCGGCGCCGTCGCTCCCGACGCGTCGGGTGCCCTGCAGCTCGCCGCCGCGGACACCGCTGCGGAGCTTCCAGTCGATCGGGTTCACGCCCGCGGCGCGCACCTCGACGACGAGTTCGCCGGGGCCCACCTCAGGTGTCGGCACCTCGACGAGCTCGAGGACGTCGGCCGAGCCGAGCTCCTGGTACTGGATGACGGTCGCCATGTCGTTCCCTTCTCGAGACGCGCCGTGCGCGCTCCTGATCGACGTCCGCCGCGCATCGCGGCGGCCCTTCGAGGCTACTCCCGACGCTCCTCCACAGCCCCTCGGAACGTCCGGACCATGACGCCGCATGACCCCGCGGATGGCACCGGCGCCGTCCTCCCGCGTAGCGTTGCAGCATGCCTCCCACTGATGGATCGACGTCCGCAGCGCCCGCCGCCACCATCGCGAACCTCCTCGCCGAGACGCGCAGCTACGCCCCGCCGGCCGACCTCGCCCAGACGGCGAACGTCGGCCCGGAGGAGTGGGCTCGCGCGGCCGCCGACCCGGTGGCGTTCTGGGAGGAGCAGGCCCGACGCCTCGACTGGGTCACCCCGTGGGAGACGGCTCACACCTGGGACCCGGCTCGGCCGGTCGCAGGGTCCGACCCGTCGGACTCCGAGCCCGAACTCACCGTCCCCGCCGCCACCTGGTTCGCCGGGGGGAGGCTCAACGTGGCGGTCAACTGCGTCGACCGGCACGTCGACGCCGGACGAGGCGACAAAGTGGCCCTCCACTTCGAGGGAGAGCCGGGCGACCGCCGCTCCATCACCTACGCCGAGTTGCAGCGCGAGGTCGCGAAGGCGGCCAACGCCCTGACGGCACTCGGCATCGGCCAGGGCGACCGCGTCGTCATCTACCTGCCGGTCATCCCCGAGACGGTCATCGCCACCCTCGCCGTCGCCCGCATCGGCGCCATCCACTCCCTCGTGTTCGGTGGGTTCTCGGCCGAGGCGCTGCGCTTCCGAGTGGAGGACACCGAGGCGAAGCTGCTCATCACCACCGACGGCCAGTACCGCCGGGGTACGGCCGTGCCGGTCAAGCAGAACGCCGACGCCGCCGTCGACGGTGTGCCGTCCATCGAGCACGTGCTCGTCGTCGCACGCACGGGCGACGAGACGCCGAACGTGCCCTGGACCCCCGGTCGAGACGTCTGGTGGCACGACACCGTGGGTGTCGCCGCCGACACCCACGAGGCCGAGGCGTTCGATGCGGAGAACCCGCTCTTCATCATCTACACGAGCGGCACCACCGGGAAGCCCAAGGGACTCGTCCACACGTCAGGCGGCTATCTCACGCAGGCGTCCTGGACCCACTGGGCGATCTTCGACGCCAAGGACGACGACGTCCACTGGTGCACGGCCGACCTCGCCTGGGTCACGGCACACACCTACGAGATCTACGGTCCGCTCTCGAACGGGCTCACCCAGGTGATCTACGAGGGCACGCCGAACACCCCGCACCAGGCACGGCACTTCGAGATCATCGAGCGCTACGGCGTGACGACGTACTACACGGCGCCCACGCTCATCCGGACCCTCATGACCTGGTTCCCCGAGGGGCCGCCCGCCGAGTACGACCTCTCGACCCTCCGGCTCCTCGGCACCGTCGGCGAGGCGATCAACCCCGAGGCCTGGATGTGGTTCCGCGAGCGCATCGGGCGCGGCGAGACCCCGGTCGTCGACACCTGGTGGCAGTCGGAGACGGGGTCGGCCGTCATCGCACCGCTCCCCGGCGCGACCACGATCAAGCCGGGTTCCGGCAGTCGCGCACTCCCCGGCCTGGAGGCGCTGGTCGTCGACGAGGACGGCGAGACGGTGCCGTACGGATCCGGCGGGTATCTGGTCGTCAGCCGCTTCGGGCCGTCGCTCGCGCGCACCGTCTGGGGCAACCCGGAACGCTACCGCGATTCGTACTGGGCGAAGTACTGGAAGCAGGGCTACTTCTTCTCCGGCGACGGCGCGAAGTGGGACGAGGACGGCGACATCTGGGTCCTCGGGCGCGTCGACGACGTCATCAACGTCTCGGGCCACCGCCTGTCGACCATCGAGATCGAGTCGGCCCTCGTGTCGCATCCCCACGTGGGCGAGGCCGGCGTGGTCGGCGTGCACGACCCGATCACGGGGAGCGCGATCGCTGCGTTCGTCATCCCGTCCTCGCGGTCCCACGGGCCCGAGGCGGACGGCGAGGCGTACTGGTTGGAGCGATCCGCGGCACTCCGCGAGGCGCTGCGGTCCCACGTGGCGAACGAGATCGGCCCGATCGCGAAGCCTCGCGACGTCTTCGTGGTCCCAGACCTCCCGAAGACCCGCTCGGGGAAGATCATGCGGCGTCTGCTCGGCGACATCGTCGACCAGCGGCCCCTCGGCGACACGACGTCGCTGCAGGACGAAGCGGCCCCGCACCGGATCGCGGAGATCGTCACCGCTGCACGGACTCCTCAAGCCCGGGAATAGCGCCCCGATCGATGCAGTTGCATCCATCGTCAACGGCGACGCAACCTCTGTCCACTTCCCTTGTTTCGCTTGGAGACCGCATGTCCATCGTCACCCGTACCGCCCAGACCGACGCCCCCATCCTCGACGTCCTCGCCGACCGCTGGAGCCCCCGCGCCTTCGTGAGTGAGCCCGTCGACGCCGCCAAGATGGCCTCGGCCCTCGAAGCCGCGCGTTGGTCGCCGAGCGCCAACAACGTGCAGCCCTGGCGGTTCATCGTCGGCACAAAGGGCACCGCCACGTTCGACACGATCGCTGAGCAGCTGGTGGCCTTCAACCGCGGTTGGGCAGCGCAGGCCGGCGCGCTCATCGTCGCCGTCGCCGAGACCCTCGACGACGAGGGCAACGAGCGTCCCTGGGCCATCTACGACCTCGGCCAGGCGATGGCGCACCTGAGCATCCAGGCCCACAGCGACGGTCTCTTCGCACACCAGATGGCCGGCTTCTCCGCCGACGGCATCCGGGAGGCGTTCTCGCTGCCGGACGGCCTGGTGCCGTTCACCGTCACCGCGCTCGGCGAGCTCGGCGACCCCGAGCTCCTGCCCGAGGGCATGCTCCGCGACCGCGAGACCGCTCCGCGTGAGCGTCGTCCCCTCGCCGACCTCGTGATCGTCCAGGAGTAGTCCGCTCGGTTCCTACACCACCACGCTGCGCAGTCCGGTCCGCCGGGCTGCGCAGTCGTCGTTTCGGGGGCTCACCGTCGTCGTAACCGGTGCCTGAGCACCTCCGCCAGTCCCTGCCCTTCGACAGGCTCAGGGACCGCGTGTCGAAGGGCGTGTCCGTCGCGCCGCTACAGCCCCGCGACGAGGTTGATGACGGTCGCCAGGATCACGGAGCCGAACAGGTACGACAGCAGGGTGTGCTTGAGGACGGTGCGGCGCAGCTCGCTGGACCGCAGCGTCGTGTCCGAGACCTGGTAGGTCATGCCGAGGTCGAAGGAGAGGTAGGCGAAGTCGCTGTACTGCGGCGCCTCCTCCTGGTTGAAGTCGATGCCGCCCTCCGGCGCCGCGAAGTACATGCGCGCGTACCGCAGCGTGTAGATCGTGTGGATGAGCGCCCAGGAGAGCGCCACGCTCACGACCGCGAAACCGGCGAGCACGCCCTGCTCGACCCCGGAGGACGCCCTCGCCTGCAGGATGACGACACTCAGGGCCACGAGGCTCCCGACACTCGCGAGCACGATGAGCACCTCGCTGGTCGTTCGCCCGGGCTCCTCCGAGGTCGCGTGTTCGCGCGTGCGCTCCGGGCCCATCCGCCAGATGCGGATCCAGAGGGAACCGACGAAGACCACGCACGTGGTCCCCCAACCGGCGAGGATCGCACCCGCCCAGAACCAGTTCAGGCCGACGATCACGCCGACGGCGACACCGACGAGGGCGGAGACGGTCAACCGGAGCTTCGCGCCGTGCCGCACCATGATCGTTCCGGACGTCGATGAGCTCACGAGCTGATCGTGGCACCGTCGGCGGATCGCGTGACGCAGACTCGCGGCCGACGCCGCACCTCACACCGCTTCGACGAACAACTCCTCCAACTCGGCGAAGACGCCGACGGCGAGGCGCTCGAACTGCACGGGGCTCAGCAGGATCGTCTCGCCCGGGACGAGGCCGGTGAACGACGTCCCCTCGGCGTACTGCAGGACGGTCCCCACCGTGAACACCCGGTCGTGGTCGAGGATCGACGCGACGATGAGTTCGAGCTCATTGAGGGCCCCGGGCCCCTTCCCGAGCACGGACCGCACCCGGTGGACGAAGGGTCGGTCGAGCACGAGCGTCAGACCGGTGAAGAACTCAGGGTCGACCACCGCAAGTGCCGCGGGGTCCGCTCCGGCCTCGGCCAGTGTCTCGCGGCCGGCGACGAGGGCGGCGATCATCGTCTTCGCCTGGTCGACCTCTCGCTGTTCGAAGGTCTTGCGTCCCAGCATGGGTGTCTCCTCGGCGTCGCGGATCGGGTGCGCTTCACGCTACTCCCCGGCACGCCCGGATCGCAGCAGGCCTCGCGCGTCCAGTGGTCAGGCCTGCTTGCGCTCGCGACGCGGGACGTGGAGCGACACGACGCCGGCGTCGCGGTTGATGCGACGGACCCGCGCCCGCCAGATGAGCGCGAACGCGACGACGAGCACGACCATGGCCGGCACCACGAGCGCCTTGAGCACCGGCATGCCCGGGAACAGCAGCCCCCAGAGCACGGTGTTGCCGTCCCAGAGGCCGTGCATGACCGCGACGAGCAGGTAGGTCAGGAGCACGCCCACGGTGATCCGGAACCGGCCGTTGCGTGCAGCCGCGAACACGGCCGCGGCGAACAGCGCCGTCCACAGTGGGTGTCCGACCGGGTCGAAGACGGTCCGGGCGAACGCGGCCCCGGCCGCTTGGAACGCCGGGTGCGAGAGGATGGTTTCGAGTGGTGGCGAACCGGCGGCCAGCTTCTGCGAGGCCTCGACCCCGTTCGCCCACCCCTGCCCGATGTACCAGAGGTTCTCGAGGACGGCGAAACCGACGCCGACGGCGCCGCCGACGAAGAGACCACCACGGGCGGTCTTCACCGGCAGCCGCCACGCCACGATCACGACGGCGATGATCTTCGCCAGCTCCTCGGCGACCCCGGCGAAGAACAGCCCGATGTCGTGCGGGTTCTCACCGGCATCGGTCGCGGCGACGCCGATGAGGGAGTCGAAGGTGCTGCCGAGCGTGATGGCGATGAAGCCTCCGACCAGGACCGCCCAGAGGAGCGTCGCCGTCGTGACGCCGTCGCCCGGCTGGAGACGTCGGGCCATGATGAGCAGCAGGGTGGACGCGGCCAGCCCTGAGCCGAGCAGGATCCACGCGGGGATCACCGCCGGGTTGCCGAGGAGGACGTGCGGCACCAGCAGCAGGAACAGCCAGAGCGCCAGGCCGCCGAAGAAGAACCAGGCGGGGGCGTGTGCGTGACGCCAGAGGGGCGCTGCGGTGTCGCTGGTCTCAGGCGTCGTGCTCGGGGCTGCGTGTGTCATCGGGTCCTCTCAGGGCGCGCCGACCGGGCCCACCGCGAGATCACGCTAGTGCGCGGCATCCGTCGCGCACCAGGGGTTTCCTCCCCCACTCGGGGGTCACGGCCAGCGCGGTGCTGTCGCGCCAGCGCGGGGCATACACGTGAGCGCCCCCTCCGGAGGGGCGCGCTCACGTCGGTGGGTCGCGCTCGGGTCAGCGCACCGCGCTGGCCGCAAGCAGGCGGGCTAGGCCGGGACCACCGCTCGCTCGACCGTGAGGCCGTCGCCGTCGCTCGCGAGCCCGACGTGGACGGTGTCGCCGTCGCGGATCGAGCCGTCGAGGATCGCCCGCGCGAGGCGGTCGTCGATCTCCCGCTGCATGAGTCGACGCAGCGGACGCGCGCCGTACATGGGGTCGTATCCGCGCTCCGCGAGCCAGGCACGGGCGTCGGGCGTGACGGCGAGGTGGAGCCGACGCTCACCCAGTCGACGCTGCAGGCGGTCGATGTACAGCTCGACGATCTGGCCGAGCTCCGCCTCGCTGAGCGGCTGGAACACGACGATGTCGTCGAGACGGTTGATGAACTCCGGCTTGAAGGCCTGGCGCACGAGCTGCTGGACCGCCTCCTCCTTCTGCTCGAGGGAGAGCGAGGCGTCCATGAGGTATTGCGAGCCGAGGTTGGAGGTCAGCACGAGGATGACGTTCCGGAAGTCGACCGTGCGCCCCTGGCCGTCGGTCAGCCGACCGTCGTCGAGCACCTGCAGGAGGATGTCGAACACCTCGGGGTGCGCCTTCTCGACCTCGTCGAGCAGCACGACGGAGTACGGGCGTCGACGAACGGCCTCGGTGAGCTGCCCGCCCTGCTCGTAGCCGACGTACCCCGGAGGTGCACCGACGAGGCGGGAGACCGAGTGCTTCTCGCCGTACTCGGACATGTCGATGCGGACCATGGCCTTCTCGTCGTCGAAGAGGAACTCGGCGAGCGCCTTCGCCAGCTCGGTCTTGCCGACGCCGGTGGGGCCGAGGAACATGAACGAGCCGGTCGGGCGGTCGGGGTCGGAGATGCCGGCCCGGGTGCGCCGGACGGCGTCGGACACGGCGGCGACCGCACGGTGCTGCCCGATGAGTCGGCGGGACAGCTCCTGCTCGAGGTGCAGCAGTTTCTCCGTCTCGCCCTGCAACAGGCGACCGACGGGGATGCCGGTCCACGCGGCGATGACGGCGGCGATGTCCTCGGCGGTCACCTGGTCGTTGACCATGCGGGGTTCGCCGTCGGTGTCCTGCTCGGCCGACTCCGCGAGCGCGAGTTCGCGTTCGAGCTGTGGGATGTCGGCGTAGAGCAGCTTGGACGCCTGTTCGAGCTTGCCCTCGCGCTGGGCGCGTTCGGCCTTGCTCCGGGCGGCGTCGAGCTGCTTCTTGAGGTCGCCGACCCGGTTGAGGCTCGCACGTTCGCGCTCCCAGCGCGCCTGCAGTTCGCCGAGCGCGGCCTGGCGGGTCGCGAGGTCCTCCCGGAGGCGGGCGAGGCGCTCCTTGGAGGCGTCGTCCTTCTCCTTCTTGAGGGCGAGTTCCTCGAGCTTCAGGCGATCGACGCTGCGTCGGAGCTCGTCGATCTCGACGGGCGCCGAGTCGATCTCCATGCGCAGTCGGCTGGCCGCCTCGTCGATGAGGTCGATCGCCTTGTCGGGCAGCTGCCGGGACGTGATGTAGCGGTTGGACAGGGCTGCCGCCGCGACGAGCGCGTTGTCGGCGATGGCCACCTTGTGGTGCGCCTCATACCGTTCCTTGAGTCCACGGAGGATGGCGACCGTGTCCTCGACGCTCGGCTCCCCCACGAACACCTGCTGGAAGCGACGCTCCATGGCGGCGTCCTTCTCGATGAACTCGCGGTACTCGTCGAGCGTGGTCGCACCGATGAGCCGCAGCTCGCCACGGGCGAGCATGGGCTTCAGCATGTTGGCCGCCGCGACGGATCCCTCGCCACCGCCGGCACCCATGAGGACGTGGAGTTCGTCGATGAAAGTGATGACCTGTCCGTCGGACTCGTCGATCTCCTTGAGCACCGCCTTGAGGCGTTCCTCGAACTGCCCGCGGTACATGGCGCCGGCCACGAGCGCGGAGAGGTCGAGGGAGATGAGCTGCTTGCCCTTGAGGCTCTCGGCGACGTCGCCCGCGACGATGCGCTGGGCGAGGCCTTCGACGACGGCGGTCTTGCCGACGCCGGGCTCGCCGATGAGGACGGGGTTGTTCTTGGTGCGTCGCGTGAGGACCTGGCTCACGCGACGGATCTCGGCGTCGCGGCCGATGACCGGATCGAGCTTGCCGGAGGCGGCGATCTCGGTCAGGTTGACGCCGTACTGCTCGAGCGCGCTGCGCTGATCCTCTTGCTGAGGCGTCTGGCCTGCTGGCATGGGTACGGTCTCCTGTTCAAAACTTGAGTGAATCTGACTCAAGTTTACCACCGCCACTCCCTGCCGACAAGGTGCGATCGGCAGGTGACCTCCAGCGCATCGAAGGGTAGGCTTACCTATCGATGCCTCGCCTCAGTGAACAGACCCCCGACTCGATCTTCATCCTTCTCGCAGCCGTCGTCCGGCGCATCGAGCAGGTGAGCCCGAGCTATCGGCGCTTCACGTTCACGGGCCCCGAGGTCCAGCACATCGCGGACAACCGTCACGATCAGCGCATCAAGCTGCTCTTCCCATTGCCCGACACCGGCTTCGACGAGCTGCCGATGCACGACGACTGGTACCAGGCCTGGCGACTGCTGCCGAACGACAAGCGTCACCCGATGCGCACGTACACGATCCGCGAAGTCCGGCCCGAGCTCGCCGAGTTCGACGTCGACATCGCGCTGCACGGCCGCGTCGGCCCTGCGTCCTCCTGGGCGATGGACGCGAAGGTCGGCGACGAGCTCGTCGTCAACGTCCCGAACGCCCGGTCAGCGGTCCCGGCCGGCGGCATCGACTGGCACGCACCGGCCACCGTCGACCAGGTGCTCCTCGCCGGCGACGAGACGGCCCTGCCCGGGATCGCCGGGATCCTCGAGCGCCTGCCGAGCACCGCGCGCGGGATCGCCGTCGTCGAGCTGCCGCACGAGGACGACATCGCCGCCCTGTCCACGAAGCCCGACGGGGTCGAGGTCGTCGTCCTCCCCCGCGGCGACCAGCCCGTGGGCACCCTGCTCATCCCCGAGGTCGAGCGCATCGCGAGCCGCCTCGCGCCGAGCGTCGACACCGCCACGATCGCCACGCAGCCGGCACTCGAGGACGTCGACGTGGACACCGAGCTGCTCTGGGAAGCGCCGGTTAACGCCACCGGAGGCCCCGTCCTCGAGAGCGCACCGCTCTACGCGTGGCTCGCCGGAGAGGCGTCGGCCATCAAGACACTCCGCCGACACCTCGTCTCCGGGTGCGGCGTCGACCGCAAGTCGGTCGCGTTCATGGGCTACTGGCGACACGGCAAGGCCGAAGACAACCGATGAGCCGGTGAGCGCCGACCTCGACAGCCTGCGGCTCCCGACCGCAGCCGCCCGCGCACGAGAGGCGTCGACCGGCATCGCCCGATCGACCGCCTCGCGCTGGCTGCTGCTCGTCGCCGCGCTCGTCGTGCTCGCCGCCATCGCCGCCGGCAGCCTCTTCATCGGCTCGGGGACGATCAGTGCCGCCGAGGTCTGGCGGGCGCTGTCACAGGGCGGCGACGACACCAACGCGATCCTCGTCACCGGGTTCCGAGTGCCGCGCATGCTCCTGGCCATCGGCGTCGGCGCGGCGCTCGGCCTCGCCGGAGCGATGATGCAGGCCGTCACGCGGAACCCGCTCGCCGACCCCGGCATCCTCGGCGTCAACGCCGGGGCGTACATCGCGGTCGTGCTCGCCGTCGCCATCGCCGGCACCGCCGACCTGAGCTCCTACGTGTGGTGGTCCTTCGCCGGCGCCGGTCTCGCCTCCGTCATCGTGTACGTGATCGGCTCCCGGGGCCGTGCCGGGGCGACCCCGGTCCGCCTCGTGCTCGCCGGCGTCGCGCTCTCCGCCGCGCTCCAGGGGGTGACCTTCGCCATCACGATCCGCAACCCCGACATCTTCGACAAGATCCGCTTCTGGCAGGCCGGCTCGCTGCAGAACCGCCAGATGGACGTGTTCCTCGGGGTGCTGCCGTTCCTCATCGTCGGGGTCGTCCTCGCCCTCGTCGTCTCCCGGTCGCTCAACGCCGTCGCCCTCGGAGACGACCTCGCGACCTCACTCGGCACGAAGGTGCTCCGGACGCGGGTGCTCTCGGTCGTCGCGATCACCCTGTTGTGCGGTTCTGCCACCGCGGCGGCCGGACCGATCGCCTTCCTCGGACTCATGTCGCCCTACCTCGCCCGGGCCATCGTCGGACCGGACCAGCGCTGGGTACTGCCGTTCACGATGGTGTTCGCGCCGATCATCTTCCTGCTGTCCGACCTCGTCGGGCGGGTGGCCGTCCCCGGCGAGATGCCGGTCGGGATCGTCACGGCGTTCGTGGGTGCCCCGCTCCTCATCGTGCTCATCCGCCGTTCGAAGGCGCAGGGGCTGTGACCGCGGTCGCCGAACCGGGCCGGCGCACCGTGCGGGTCGGTCGGGTCAGCTGGGTGGTCCACCGGCGTGAGCTGATCGTCGTCGGCGCCCTGGTCGCCGTCGTCGTGGGGGTCGGCGCCTTCGCGCTCACCCAGGGCGAGTACCGCATCCCGCTCGACAAACTGCTCGCCGCATTCACCGGCACGGGCTCGGAGAGCGTCCTCCGCATCGTGTTGGAGTGGCGTCTGCCGCGGGTCGTGATCGCCGTCGTGGGCGGGGTCGCGCTCGGGCTCTCCGGCGCGATCTTCCAGTCGATCACCCGGAACCCGCTGGGCAGTCCCGACATCATCGGCTTCAACTCCGGTGCGTTCACCGGCGCGCTCATCGTCACCCTCGTCGTCGGCGGAAACTACGTGGCGATGGTGTCCGGTGCGTTGATCGGCGGGCTCGCGACGGCCCTCGTCGTCTACCTCCTCGCGTGGTCTCGGGGCGTCCAGGGCTTCCGGCTCATCGTGATCGGCATCGCGATCAGCGCCGTCCTCAACGCATTCAACGACTACCTGCAGCTGCGGGCGGACCTCAACGCCGCCATCGCGGCCGCCAGCTGGGGCATGGGTTCGCTCGCCGACCTCGGATGGCAGGACGTCGTGCCCGTGACGATCGCGGTCGCGGTCCTCGTCCCCCTCCTCGCGCTCATGTCCCGCCGACTCGGCATGCTGGAGTTCGGCGACGACATCGCGAGCGCCCTCGGCATCCCGGTCGAACGCACGCGGCTGCTGCTGCTCGTGATCGGCGTCGCCCTCACCGCGACCGTCACCGCGGTCGCCGGCCCCATCATCTTCGTCGCCCTCGCCGCACCCCAACTCGCCCGGCGGCTGACCAGGTCCGCCGGCATCACCCTCGTCCCCTCGGCCGCCATGGGCGCGGCGTTACTCCTCGTGAGCGACGTCGTGGCCCAGCGGATCATCGCCCCGGCCGCCCTGCCGGTCGGTGCGGTGACCGTGACCCTCGGTGGCATCTACCTCATCGCCCTGCTCATCACGCAGGCGGGAAAGCGCTGACATGAAGACCGATACCCCCACCACGAGACTCGCCGGAACCGGCCTCCGCGTCGGCTACGACCAGCGGACCATCATCCACGAGCTGGACATCGCGATCCCCGACGACTCGTTCACGGTCATCGTCGGGCCGAACGCCTGCGGCAAGTCGACGCTCCTGCGCGCCCTCGCGCGACTGCTGAAGCCGACCCAGGGACACGTCGTGCTCGACGGCCAGGAGATCACGCGCTACCCGTCGAAGGAGGTCGCGAAGCGCATCGGGCTGCTGCCGCAGACGTCCATCGCGCCCGACGGCATCTCGGTGATCGACCTCGTGTCGCGTGGCCGATACCCGCACCAGTCGATCCTCCGACGCTGGTCGGCGGCCGATGAGGCGGCGGTGCTCGCGGCGATGGAGGCGACGAACGTCACCGAGCTGTCCGGTCGCCTCGTCGACGAACTGTCCGGCGGCCAGCGCCAACGGGTGTGGGTGGCGATGGCCCTCGCCCAGGAGACGCCGTTGCTGCTGCTCGACGAGCCGACGACCTTCCTCGACATCACGCATCAGGTGGAGCTGCTCGACCTCTTCACCCGGCTCAACCAGGAGAGTGGCCGCACCCTCGTCGCGGTCCTCCACGACCTCAACCAGGCGGCGCGGTACGCGACGCACCTGATCGCGATGCGGGACGGACACGTGGTCGCGCAGGGTGCGCCGGCGGACATCGTGACGGCCGAGCTCGTCGAAGAGGTCTTCGGGCTCCGCTGCCGGATCATCGATGACCCCGAGTCGCACACGCCGCTCGTCATCCCGCTGATGGGCGCGCACTGACCCGTGGTTCTGGCCGACGTCAGCGCGGTGCGCTGGCGTGAGCGCGGGTTTGCAGGCGTGGGCGCGCCCCGCTGACGTGAGCGCGGGCCTCCGGATGGGTGCGCTCACGCCGGTGGGGCGCGCTCACGAGGTGGACGCGTGCCGGTGTCAGCAGCCGATGGCGGGTTTGCCGGGGCGGCAGGGTTTGTCGACGCCGACGGTCGAGTTCCGGACGATCTGGACTGTGTGGGGTTCTTCGGTCGGGATCGACAGGGTTCCGACGACGGAAAGCCAGCCGCTGTCGCCGATGCGGTACTCGGCGGCGTACTCGACCTCGACGGTGATGGTCTTCGTGCCGACCGTCGTGTAGCGGTGGCTGGTCGGGGTCTTGGAGAACTCGGCGAGCCCGAGGGAGGCCCACGAGGATCCGCCGGTGCGGGTGGTGGTCGTGTCGCCGTCGCCGTCGCCGTAGTCGAAGGTGAAGGCGACGGGGATGAAGTTCACCTCCGCGACCTGGCCGAGGAGGGTACCGGTGCGGGTGTGGCCTGAAGCACCGGCGATGACGTTCGTGTGGAGCCCGCGGACACCCCAGGCGGCGGGTTCGGTGGTGACGGTGGGTGCGGCGGGGGCGAAGCTGGCGACGTCGCGGATCGTGACCGGGGCGACAGGTGCTGCTCCGAGGTCGGTGCCGAGGTCGCCGGGCGTGAAGGTGTAACACTCGTCCGGCCGCATGAGGCTGCAGACCGTCCGCTCACCGTTGGGCCCGTCGGTCACACCAGGAGGAAGCTCGGCTGAGCCGCCGCCGCTGTCTCCGCCCGTCCCGCCGCCAGAACCACCGCCAGTACCAGGGCGTTCGACGCTTCCACCGATGTCGACCGAACCGTTGCCGATGCAAGCGCCGATGGAGTGGTCCAAGTCCGAGCACTGCGCAGCGACCGCCGCAGTCCCAGGGCCGAGTGCGAGGACCAGGCCGAGGACCAGCGCCCAGGCGGTAAGCACCGTCGGACGGTGAGATTCGTTCAGTCGCATTGGTCCTTCTCCTTCTGCTTGGAACTCACGAAGAGCGATCGATCTGCTTCTCGATACGCGATGTCGACTGACCAGAGTGACCGGGTCGCGCGATCGGCTGGCACGACCGACGCCCCCGCGCTATCGAGTACCTGGACGCTCGAGATATCGACACAGACGTCTGCACGAGCCACGATCTGGAGGGAGTCCGGGTGTGGCAGCCAGAGGTCGAGGTCGACCGATTGGATCGACGGCGTACCGGTGACGGCGTACCCCAGCTCTGCCGATCGGCGGTACCCGTCGATCTCCACCTGAGCGACGTCGTCTGATGCCAGCGTCGAGATCCGTTCCGGATTGGCTCCGCCCTCGGCCAGGATTTGGAACGAGAGCTCCTGGAAACGCTGATACGTCTCGGTCACGGCCGCCAGCGCCTGTTCCTCGTTCTCGAAGACCGGAGGCGTGGTCGTTGGAGGTGGTGCGGGTTCAGGCCCGGTGCACGCGGTGAGGGCGAGTAGCCCCGCCGCGAGAACGATCGTGGAGACAGAGCGAGAGCGCGAGGTCTTTGGCATCCCTCGACGCTAAACGCGCCCAGACTCCCGCCCAGGGTTATCCACAGAGCAGATATGCCTACACGGACATATGTCGCACAACTGGCCCGCGTGCCAGCGCGGTGCGCTGACGCGAGCGCACCCCTGCGGACGTGAGCGCGGGTCTCCGGAGGGCCGCGCTCGCGTCAGTGACCCGCGCTCACGTCAGCGCACCGCGCTGGCCGAAGCACAAGCGTTATCGGGACGTGACTTGGGAAGCTTAGGCTTACCTCATACCCCACGTCTTCAACGGAAAGCAGAACATGCGCCGCATGCCCCGCACCCTCACCGCCGTCGCCGCCCTTGCGGTCGCCGGCCTCGCCCTCGCCGGCTGCACCGCCGGGTCCTCCACCGACGACGCCTCCACCGGCACGCTCGGCACCGTCGACACGATGTTCGGCGAGGTGACCGTCCCGGAGCCCGCCGGCGACCTCACCGTCGTCGCCCTCGGCTGGTCCGACGCGGAGATGGCACTCTCCCTCGGCGTGGTGCCCGTCGGCGTGTACGACTGGCAGTCCTTCGGCGCCGACAACAAGGCCGTCGGCCCATGGGCCACCGACCTCTTCGGCGACGTGACCCCCGAGATCATCGAGGACAGCGGCGACACCGTCAACTACGAGCAGATCCAGGCGCTCGAACCCGACCTCATCCTCAACACCCGATCCGCCGGCGACGAGAAGCAGTACGAGCGGCTCTCGGAGATCGCCCCGACCGTGTTCGCACCGAAGGGGACCGCCGCATTCGCGACCCCGTGGGACGTCCAGCTCGAGCAGGTCGCCGCCGCGCTCGGGAAGACCCAGGAGGGCGACGCGCTCGTCTCCGCCACGAAGCAGTCGATCAACGAGGCCGCCGACGTCCACCAGGAGTTCGCCGGGCTCACCACCGTCGCCGCGACGAAGTTCGGCGACGCCTACGGCGCCTACCTCGAGGGCGACGGTCGCTTCGACATCCTCGCCGACCTCGGCTTCCAGCAGAACCCGGCCGTCCTCGACCTCGAGGCCTCCGGCTTCTACGCGGCGGTCTCCGCCGAGCAGGTGTCCGCGTTCGACGCCGACGTCGCTGTCCTCCTCCCGATCGGGTTCAGCGCAGCGGACACCACCGCCGACCCGCTCCTCGCGAGCCTCCCCGTGGTGCAGGACGGTCGCGCGATCGTCCTCGACCCCGCCGACGAGCTCACGCAGGCCTACAGCGCGGCGTCCGTGCTCAGCATCCCCGTCGTCCTCGAGCAGCTCGTCCCGAAGCTCGCCGAGGCCGCCGCCAAGGTCGCGAAGTAGGGTCCAGCCCACCCGCACCACAGGAGGAGATCCGCGCGAGAGCCGGACGGAATGTGCGATTCCGTCCGGCTCTCGCGCTGTTCTCCTGTTCTCGCGCCCTGCCCGGTCCCGCTCGGGCTCAGGCCGGCCGGGACAGCTTCCGCAACCGCGCGAACCCCAACGCCGCGACGATCACGAGTACCAGGACGAGCAGGACGACCGCCGCACCCGGCGCCACCGGCACCAGCGCGGTCAACCCACCACCGACGAGGAGCGCCAGCAGGATGGCGTCCGACTGCCAGAGCAGGACGTTCAGCGAGGAGGCGTCGCCGAACGGCGTCGCGACGGGCATGAGCAGCAGGATCGGCAGTGGTCCCTTCGCGGCGTCGAACGTCCGGAGCACGACGATCCACACCGCGAGCAGCAGCCACCACCCGAGCGACTCGAGGAGGGTCATCCCACCCGGTGCCGCGGAGGCGAGCGCCCCGAGCAGCGCTCCGATCCCACCGATCACGACCGCGGCCAGCAGCGGGGCAACGGCTCCAGCGAGCACGAGCAGCCGAGGGCTCCGGCCGTAGAGCGTCGGTGTCCCGGCGCTCTCGACGCCGTGTCGCACCGCGTCGCACCAGACACCCACCGCGAGGTAGGCGAGGAACGCCGCGGGGACGGCGAGCATCCACCGCACACCGTCCGGAAGCCCGAACGAGAGACCGACCGCCGCACCGGACGCCGCCAGGACCAGGGAACCGAGGGCGACCCGCCCAGGTGTCCGCCGTGCTCCGACGATCGACCGCCGGAGGACGACGAGCCAGAACGGCCCGATCATCCGCAGCGGAACGCGGCGACCGCTCGTCGGGGAGGCTCGCAGCCCGCCGACGGCACCCGAGGCGTCACCGCTCTGCAGCATCATCCCGACCCGCTGCCAGCGCAGCGCCTGGTCGAGGAGGGGTCCGCTCCGCAGCCCGTCCAGCGCCCTCGGGACCAGCAGGAGGGAGACAGCCCCGAGCACGACGAGCGCGACCGCCGGCCACCACGACACCGGCACCCCCACCGACGCGAACGAGCCGCCGCCACCCCAGGTGAAGAGCGCCGCCCAGTCCCCCGTCGCGAGTGCGCTGCCGAGCACCATGGCCTCGATGCCACCGGCCACCGGCGACCAGAGGAGCCCCAGCCAGCCCCACGGGGAGACGAGCAGCATGCCGGGGACGAGGAGCCCGAACACCCCGCCCACGCCGGCGACGGTGACGACGGCGGCGACCGTCCGACGCGAACCGTGCTGACCGAGCAGCCACGCCACCGCGAGGAGCAGCGAGAAGCCCACGGCGCCGATCACGAACGCCACCACGGCGGCGGGCACGGTCGGTCCGGTCATGCCGATCACCGAGGCCGTGTCGGCTGCCACGCCGATCGAGACGGCGGCTCGCTCCCCCGGCACCAGGAGTCGCGACAAGCCGACCACCCCGGCCACGAGGACCGAGAGCCCCGCGAGTGCGAGCGCGGAGGCGACGAAGGGACGACGCAGCGTGAGTCGACGCGGCTGTGGCGAATCGGCGAGGAACTGCACCGCCGCGGGCCTCGGCACGACCGGTCCCCTCGTCCGACCACCGAGCACGACGACGATCGTCGCGATCGCCGAGATCAGCGCGACCGCCCCGGGCCGGACGGCCGCCACGACGCCCGCGGCATCCGGCTCGATCAGTCCGAGGACAGCGAACCGCACGAGCGGAGCGCCCACGATGAGTGCGACGAGCAGCGCGGCGTAGACGACGAACGCGACGTCGGTGACCCGCGGACGACCGTCGCGCGCGGCGAGCACCGCCCGGCCGGCGCGGAGGACCCGACGGTCGTCGCGCGAGATGCGCCCGGAGCCGGTGCTCACGGGGCTTCGACCGTGATCGCCTCGTCCGCGACCCGTTCGACGAGCCCGGCGTCGTGGCTCGCGAAGACGATCGCCGCACCGCGCTCCTTCGCGAGCAGCATGCGGTCGGCGACGAGGCCACGCCGCTCGGCGTCGAGGCGCTGCTCCGGTTCGTCGAGCACGAGGACGTCGAAGGGCCGGACGAGCGCCGTCGCCAGGGCGAACAGCTGCGACTGACCCGAGGACAGCTCCGTGGCGAAGCGGCGCGCGAGCGTGTCGATGCGCAGGGCCGCGAGCAGCTCCTCGGTGGCGTCGTCCGCCGCCTGCCCGGTCACGCCCCACGTCGTCGAGATGTAGCGCAGGTGTTCGCGCAGCGTCAGGTCCGGCGCGTAGGCCGGGGTGCCGATGAGGGCCGAGACGGAGCGACGCACCGCGCGGTCGCGGTCGTCGATGGTCCGGCCGCCGATCGTCGCCGTCCCGCTCGACGGGCGCAGCCGTCCGCTGAGGATCCGCAGCAGGGTCGTCTTGCCCGACCCGTTCCGGCCCCGGACGGCGAGCGCCATCCCCCGCTCGACCCGGATGTCCGTCGGCGCCAGCAGGGCCTCCCCGTCGATCACCGCTCCGACGCCGTCCGCCTCGATCAGCGGCTGCATCGCGGCAACCGACTCCCCCTCGTGTCCCGACATCGTCCCATCCTCGCAGGCGTCCGCCGAGGTGTCCTCCACCGTGCGGCGGATCGCGCGGTCGGGCGTCGGGGCTCAACACGTCGGTCGAGGGTGCAGAATGCAGAGCATGGGAATCGTCACCGGGCGCCGGCACGCGCGTCCGCCGAAGCAGCGCCGCGCAGGCGGACCACCCGAGGGCGACGCCTACGACGAGGTCGTGCGGGACATCCGCGCCGGACGTCTCGACGCCGACGCAGGCGCGGAACGACTGATCGAGCGGCTGACCGACGCGGAGCTCCTGGGGCTGCTCGACGGCGATTCCCCGCGCCGACTCCTCCCGCTGATCCCCGTGCTGCTCCACCGGCGTCCGTTCGTGGCCGGAGCCGTCCCACGGCTCGGGATCCCGGGGATCCGGTTCAGTGACGGCGCCCGCGGTGTCGTCATCGGCGAGTCCACCGCGTTCCCCGTGACGATGGCGCGGGCGGCCACCTGGGACCCGGTGCTCGAGGAGCAGGTGGGAGAGGCGATCGGGGCGGAGACGCGGATCCGCGGGGCGAACTACTCGGCGTCCGTCTGCGTCAACCTGCTCCGCCATCCCGCGTGGGGCCGCGCACAGGAGTGTTACGGCGAGGATCCGGTGCTGACAGGCCGGATGGGGTCGGCCATGACCCGCGGTGTCCGCGTCCACACGATGGCGTGCGTGAAGCACTTCGCGCTCAACTCCATGGAGGACGAGCGGTTCGAGGTCGACGTCTCGGTGGACGACCACGCACTGCACGAGGTCTACCTGCCGCACTTCAAGGCCGTGATCGACGCGGGCGCGGACTCGGTCATGAGCGCGTACAACCGGGTGCGGGGCGAGTACATGGACGTCAACCGTCCGCTGCTCACCGAGGTGCTGCGGGAGGAGTGGGGCTTCACGGGCTTCGTGACGAGCGACTGGGTCTTCGGGACGCATGACGCGGTCGGCAGCCTGGAGGCCGGCATGGACGTGGAGATGCCGCTCCGCCTGCGACGGGCGCACGAGTTGCCCGCCGCCCTGCGAGCCGGCACCCTCCACCACGCCACCGTCCTGCGCTCGGCACGACGCATCCTGCGGACGACCCTCCTGCACGCCGCGACCCGCACCGAACCGCAACCCTCGGCGGACGTCGTCGCCGGCTCGGCCCATCGCGCGCTCGCGCGGCATGTCGCCGAGGAGTCGATCGTGCTCCTCACCAACCGCCCGGTCGACGACGGCGTACCGCTCCTCCCCCTGTCGGCGACGACCCGTCGGATCGCGGTGGTCGGCCGTCTCGCGGACCGGGCGAACCTCGGCGACCACGGCTCGTCGCGCGTCCGTCCGCCGACCACCGTCTCGCCGCTGCAGGGGCTCCGTGAGGCACTCCCCGACACACAGATCACGAGCACCCCGGCCGGGAACGTGCGGGCCGCGGTCGCTGCGGCGGCCGCCGCCGACACGGCCATCGTCGTCGTCGGCTTCGACCAGCACGACGAGGGCGAGTCGGTCGTCACCGGCGGGGTCGACGTCGGCGTCCTCGGGGCGGCCCTGGACTCGGGTCGACTCCGCAGTGCCATCACGGGCGTGGCGCACCTGGCGTCGCGGTTCGTGCGTGGCGGCGATCGCACCTCGCTCCGCCTCCGGCCGTCGGACGAACGCCTCATCCTGGCCGTCGCGGCAGCCAACCCGCGCACGGTCGTCGTCCTCATCGGCGGGAGCGCGATCCTCACCGAGGCCTGGCGCGACCGCGTCCCGGCGCTCGTCCTCGCCTGGTACGGCGGAATGGAGGGCGGTCGAGCGCTCGCCGACGTCCTGACCGGTGTGGCCGAGCCCGGCGGACGACTGCCCTTCGTGATCCCGACCGATCCCGCACACTTGCCGCCGTTCGACCGCGAGGCGAAGGCCGTCGTGTACGACGACCGCTGGGGTCAGCGTCGGTTGGACGAGGAGGGTCACACGCCGGCCTTCCCGTTCGGCTTCGGCCTCGGGTACACGACGATCGACCACCGCCTGCTCGGGCACCGGTTCGACGACACCGGAGGGACCGCCGAGGTCCTCGTGACGAACACCGGTCACCGCGAGGGGTCGACCGTCGTCCAGCTCTACGCCGCCGACACCGCACACGAGCGACCGGTCGCCCAGCTCCTCGGGTTCCGGAAGGTGACCCTGCAGGCGGGCGAGGAACGCGTCGTCCGGGTCGTCCTCGATCCGACACCGACGCTCGAACGCGACCCGGTCACCCGCCGCTGGTCGGCCCGCGGCGGCGACTGGGCCGTGCAGGCCGCCCAGCACAGCCCGTCGACCTGGGCGACCGCGGTCCCGTTGCGGACCGGCGACAGCGACCTCGACGACGACCCCGCCCGACTGCCGGACACAGCCGGCTGACCCGGCCCGATCAGCTCGGGTCGACCGACTCGAGGTCGGCGAGGCCCTCGACCCGCACGGCGAGCTCCTCGTCCCGTCCGAGGACGGCGCGGAGGAGGCGCTGGGTGTCGCGCCGGACCGAGAGCACCGCGTCGTCGCGTCGCAGCACGAGGGTGCCGTCCGGCCCGGTGTAGCGCTGCTGCAGGTCGTCCAGCTCACCGGCCCGGAGCAGCGCCACGGTGCTGGACGCCGCCGGGTCGACGAGGCGCACGAGGGCCGACTCGCCCTCGAGCTCGCTCGCGACCACCCGTCGGGCGCTCGCGTCGAAGATCGTCTTCTGCGCTGCCCGGGTCACGACGAACGGTCGCGTCGGACCGTCGAGCAGCCGGTCGACGACGTCGCGGGCCGCGTCGGGGCGACCAACCCGTCGGGCTGCGGCCTGCATCCGCGCCAGACGCCCCGGCTCGCCGAGGATCCCGTCGATCTTCCACCCGATCGTCGTCGCGGTGTTGCACCGGACGGCGGCACCCTGCTCCATGAGGTAGTCGCCGTTGCGGACCTCCTGCCCCGGGATGGGGTTCACGAGCACCATCGGCAGACCGGCGGCCATGCACTCCGACGCCGACAGCCCTCCGGGCTTGCCGATGAACAGGTCGGCTCGACGTAGGAGCTGCGGCATCTCGTCGGTGAAGCCGAGCACGGTGTAGCGGTCGTCGCCGGGCGCGATGAGGTCCTCGACGCTCCGCCGCAGGGCCTCGTTCCGTCCGCACACGATCGTCGCGGTGAACGCCGACCGGAGGTGCAGCGTCTGTCGGACGACCGCGAGCGCGTAGTCACCGCCGGACGCACCGGCCGAGATGAGCAACATGGGCGGTGCTGCCTGGTCGCGCTCGGCCGGGGCGCTCGGCTGGGCGGCGATGGGGATTCCCGAAGCCACGACGCGGTCGGGCGGGAGACCGAGGGCCGTCAGCTGGACCCGTCCCTCCTCCCGGGCGAGGAAGAGCGCATGGAAGGCGCTCGTCAACCACAGCCCCTGGAAGTCGTAGTCCGTGGTGACGATCGCGGTCCTGGCGTCGACGGCGCCTCGGAGGATGAGCGAGGCCAGCAACTGGGCCGGGAGGAAGTGGGTGCAGATGATCGCCGTCGGTCGGAACCGCTTGATCGCGCTGACCACCGGCATCGCGTTCGCCCGCGTCCAGGGGTCGAGCGGGCCGCGACGACGGAACGGTGCGTCGCTGAGGTCGTAGCCCCACTCCACGAGCCACGGCGTCTCTTCGACGAGCACGAAGTACCCCTTGCCGAGGACGTCGCGGTACAGGGAGGTGCTCGCCTGGAGGACGTCCAGGACCTCGACCTCGGCGACGTGGGGACGCCCGGCGCACGCCTGTTCCACGGCGGCGGCGGCGCTGTTGTGTCCGGACCCGACCCCGGCCGACAGGATCAGGACGCGCTCGCCGCCGTTCGGCCCGGGCTGCTGCTTCGATGTCCTGCGCATGAGCCGATGCTAGCGCGCGGCCTCCGGCGCCAGGGCAGCCTCGTACAGGGCGATGAGGCGGGTGGTCTGCGTCGACTGGCGCAGGGTGCGGGCGAGGCCCGGTGCGACTACCGGTGCGGTACCCGCCTCGATGTCGGCGGCGGCGCGGCGGATCGCGTCGGCGAGCGCCTCGACCCCACCGTCCGTCGGCTGCCACATCGAGTCGGCCGGGAGCTCCGCCGCGATGTTCGGATCGCTGATGATCGACGGTGTGCCGAGTGCGGCCGCCTCGAACACGGTCATGCCCTGCGTCTCGAACCCGATCGACGTCTGCACGAGGGCGTCGGCGTCGGCGATCGCGCGCAGCGAGTCGGGGTACGAGACACGTCCGGCGAAGACGACGTGGTCGGCGAGGTCGTGTTCGGCGACGAACGCCTGGGCCTTCGCGAGCAGGAGTCCGGCCCCGTACAGGCGGAACACGGCGTCGACGTCCGCGAGCCGCACCGCCTCGAGGAACTCCATGAGCCGCTTCTCCTGGCTGAAGCGCCCGATCCACACGAAGGACGGCAGCCGGTGCGGCACGTGGAGCGTGGTCGCGCGTTCGTCGAGGATCTCGTCGAGCACCGCGTCGTCGACGCCCGTCGACAGGACCTCGGCTTGGGCGGTCACGCCCTGCTCACGGAGGACGCGCGCGAAGTGGTGCGACGGCGCGATGACGACGGCCGCACGCTTGGCGAACTCCTGCAGGTAGGACCAGACGCCCGTCGGCAGGGTCGAGAGCCGCGGCCGGAGCACCCGACGCTGCCACCAGGACAGGGCTCCCACGACGAGGCCCGGCGCCGGCATGGTCTGCTCGATGCCGACGTCCATGCGGTTGTGCATCGTGTGGAGGGCCGGGATCCCGTGCCGTTCGGCGTAGCGGTAGGCCGTGAGCGCCTGCCAGAAGTCGGCCTGCACGTGGACGACGTCGACCGGGGGCAGCTCGGCCAGGCGTGCGTCGAGCCAGCGGTCGGTGAGCCGGCCGGGCACGGTCATCGAGTACTCGCGGTCGAGCGTGATGGGGATCGAGGGGGTGTCGAGGTAGTGCGGGTCGTCGTCGTGCGCCTGGTGCATCCGCGGCGAGCACACGGTGACGGTGTGCCCTGCGGCCTCCAGGAAGCGCCGCTGCAGCCGGATCGAGACCTGGGCCCCGCCGGACGACTCGGGGTGCTGGTCGCTGAAGACGAGGATGTGCATGGTCACCAAGGCTACCCGTGGCACCGGGGTCGCAGGTGTCCGGCGCTGCGGCTCAGGCTTCGTCGAGGACGGCGACGATCGACTCCTGCAGGTACCCGAGCCAGGCGTAGATCGCCATCATGAGCTGCGGATCCTGCTCGTCGTCCGAGGTCGTCGGAGCCGGGTCGAACGGCTCCGCGTCGTCCTCCTCGATGCCGAGTCGAGCCGCGATGGTGAGCCTGGTGTCGTTGAGGAACCGCAGCCAGGTCCAGGCCGTCTCACCCTCGAGGGTCACGGCTGCACCATCCTCGTGCCCGACCGGGACGTCCGTCGGCTGAGTCGCGTCGGACGCGTCGGCGGTGAGCGCCGCCAGGACGGTCCGCGCCGCGGTCACCTTGCCGCCGACGAGGTCGTCGGCGGTGAAGCGTCGGAACTCCGCAGCGGCCTCGGGGTCGTCGCGGTACCCCTCGGGCACCAGCCGCGCCATGGCGGGGTCGAGCTCCACGGCCGTCGCCAGCCCGGCGCGCGTCGCGTCCTCGAGCATGTCGACGAGCTGGCTCGCCAGTTGCTCGAGGATCGAGGTCTCCTGCTCGTCGAGGCGGAGCACGACGGGCCCGACGGGCGGACGCACGAAGGCGCTCATGCGTCGGCCTTCGCGAGCGAGGCCCAGAGCCCGTACCCGTGCATGGCTTCGACGTGGCGCTCCATCTCCTCGCGGTTGCCGGTCGCGACGACCGCGCGGCCCTCGTGGTGCACGGCGAGCATGAGTCGCTCCGCCTCCTCGTGGGTGTAGCCGAAGTAGCTGCGGAACACGAGCGAGACGTAGGACATGAGGTTGACCGGGTCGTTCCACACGATGGTGACCCACGGTTGCATGGTGAGGGTCGCCTCGTCGACGATCGGCTGGTCGAGGATCTGCGCCATCCTCCAAGCCTCCCACGATGCGTGCCGCAGCGCCTCCCTGCCGGGATCCGACTCAGGAAGCGGACGGTGCGCCGGCGCGCGGCTGGCGGAGCGGCAGGGTCACAGTGAAGGTGGAGCCGCGGCCCGGGCGGCTGGACACGGTGATCCAGCCGTGATGCGCCTCGGTGATGGACTTCACGATCGACAGCCCGAGGCCGACACCGGGCCGCGCATCGTCGCGGACTTCCCTGGCTCGGAAGAAGCGGTCGAAAAGCTGCCGCTGGTCGTCCGGCGAGATGCCGATGCCGGTGTCCGCGATGGTGACGGTGCAGGTCGTCCCGTCCACCCCGACGGTCACGACGACGCGCCCGCCGCGCGGCGTGTACTTCACCGCATTCGACAGCAGGTTGTCGAGGACCTGGCGGAGCCGGCCACCGTCGCCCTCCAATTCCACGTGCGGGGGGACCTCGGCTCGGACGGTCACGCCGGCCTCCGACGCCTGCGGGAGGATCGCGGCCGCGCTCTCCCGGGCGATGTCGGCGACGTCGGTGAGGGCGATCCGCACGCGCATCTCGGCGTCGCCCGCCGCGAGCAGGTCCCCGATGATCGCGTACAGCTGCTCCGCGTTGCGCTGGATCGTGGAGACCTCACGCTCCAGCCCGAGCTGCTGCAGATCATGTCCTTCGGTGAGGAGGTCGAGGTAGCCGATGATCGACGTCAACGGGGTGCGGAGTTCGTGGGAGACGTCGATGAGGAACGCTTCGCGCAGCGCCACCGCGTCGGCGAGGTCGGTGACGTCGTGACCGACGGTGATGGTGCCCACGAACGTGCCCTCGTCGGTATGCACCTGTCGCGCGTTCCCGATGATGGCGCGCTGGTCGCCCGGCTGCCCCACCCAGTACAGATCGCCACGGAAGCTCTCTCCGCGCAACGCCCGGTTGATGACCTGCTTCTCGGGTGGCAGCCGGGTCTTCCGGTCCGGTCCGTAGACGTGGACGCCGGCCCGGGTCTTGGGGTCGAACCCCGCCAGTCGGGCCTGCTCGTACGTGGCCTCGTTCCGGAGCGCCGCCGTGCCGTCCGGCCGGAAGAAGGCGACGGCGGCGTCGACGGATTCCGAGACCGTCGTCGCGATGGCTGCCGCCTCCGTCGCCGCGGCGAGCGCGATGCGCGCCCGTCCCTCGTGGGCGCGGAGCTGGCGCGCGGCCAGGTGCACGGTGACGGTCATGATGAGGACCAGGGCCGGCAGGATGCAGATCGCACCCCACCCGCCAGGCGTCGTCGGCCACGCTCCGGCGCGCGCGACCGGGATGAGGGAGACGAAGATCGCTCCGAACACCGGGACGGGCAGTGCCGAGACCCCGAACCCACCGGCGAGCCAGAGCACCGGGATGACGATGAGGAGACCCGACGTCGGCAGGTTCGGCAGGGTGTCGCGGAAGAACCCGACGGCGAGGATGTCGATGGTCGGTACGAGCACGAGCAGACCACGGAGCGCACCGGACGGTGGCACGGCGAAGAGCAGAGACGTCGCCGCGGCCGTCAGGGAGAGCCCGATGAGGAAGTCGGGTTCCAGCAGGGTCCACGTCGAGGTCAGGCCGATGTACAGCCCGAGCATCAGGATCGAGGCGATGAACGCGAACTGCGCCCCGGCGAAGAGGTGGTTGGTCCGCGGCAGGGGTGCGGCGGCCGCGGCCGGGACGGAGATGCCCACGGCCGGCGATGCGGGCCGTGGAGCGGCGGCAGGTCGCGCGGGGGCGGGCCGAGCCTGGCCCGGCTGAACGGGAGCCGTCCGGGCGGGAGCCGGCCGAGCGCCGCCACGATCACGGAAGCGTGGGTCCTGGGGCTGACGCTGGGCCATGGCTGCTCTCCGGAAGGGGACGAGCGATCACCGGGCTCGGGCCGCTCACTCCCGAACCCTACCCGGTGCGCGGACCGCATTCAGCAACCGTTGACAGCAGGCGGCTCAGGTCGGGAGGCGATCGGGCCGCTTCGGCGGGTACACCCAGGTGACCATCACCACCGAGATCATCATGAGGAGGAACCACGACACGAGCTTCGTGAGCGGGACGAGCTGCCAGCCGTCCTCCTGATTCGGGTACAGCCAGGCGCCCGTGATCGTCCCGATGTTCTCGGCGATCCAGATGAAGCAGGCCACGAGCAGGAACGCCACCAGCACGGGCATGCGGTGCGTCCGACGGAACACGCGGAAGTGCATCATCGTCCGAGCGAACACGACGAGGACGGCTGCGAGCAGCACCCATCGCAGATCCACGATGACGTGCTGGCTGAAGAAGTTCACGTAGATGCCGGTCGCGATGATCGTCGTGAGCCACACCGGTGGATAGCGGTCGAACCGGAGGTCGAAGAGCCGGTACACGCGGACCATGTACGACCCGACGGCCGCGTACATGAACCCGGTGTACAACGGCACGGCGCCGAGGTGCAGGACCCCGCCGCCGTCGTACTCCCACGACCCCACCCCGGTCTTGAACAGTTCCATGCCCGTCCCGACGACGTGGAACAGGACGATCACCCAGAGCTCACGGCCGGTCTCGAGCCGCGTGGTGATCATGACCGCCTGGATCACGATGGCAGCGATGACGAGCGCGTCGTTGCGGGCGAGCCAGACGTCGTCCGGGTACCAGAGGCGGGCGGCGACGATGACCGTGAGCATCGCTGCGCCGAAGATGCACGCCCACGCCTGTTTCGCTCCGAAGACGAGGAACTCGACCAGCTTCGCCCGCGCACCGCCGTCGGGGGCGTCGCGCAGGAGCCGGTTGGCCCGGTCGTCGATCCAGCGCTCGACCGCGGTGAGATCGTGCCGATCCCGGCGGCGCGAGCCGCGAGGTGCTCCGTCTGCGGGGGTGGACGGCTCGGACATCGGGCCAGCATACGGGCACACTCGGCGCCGCACCTGAGACGTCGGGACCGCCCCGACGCGGGCTGCGACGTGCGGCTCCTAGGGTGGATCCATGCCGCAGAACCGCACGATCCGAACCGCCGCCACGGCGCTGTTCGCCATGGCAGCCGTCCTCTGCCTCTCAGGCTGTGGCGACGTGAACGCGGCTTCCGCCGCCGGGCGGGACTTCGAGCAGCTCCTGGACGGCGTCCCGGAGGTGGCCGATGTCGACACGACCGGGAGCAACACCCTGCCGTGGAGCGGAACGGCATCGGCGTCGGTGCTCATGGACGACGACGTCTCCGACGCTCGGCTGAGCGCGATCGTGGACCGCATCGGCGGGTTCCTGAACAAGCAGGCGAAGCGGAGCGCTGGAGCGACGTGGGAGGGCGTCGACCTCACCGTCCGCGGGTTCACCCTGTCCGTCCTCGACCGACGGGCCGACAACGCGACCCAGCTGGAGCTGCTCGCCTCGCTCGAGGACGAGGGCGTCCCGGGAGGCGAGCTGCAGCTCGCCTCCGCTGGCACCGACGGAGCGCGTGCGTCCTCGCTCACCCTCGTGGCGCGTCCCGGTGAGGACTTCCTCGCCGCCTACGACCTGGCCAGGTCGACCGCCGACGCGACACCCGCCTACGCCGCCGCGATCGTCACCGGCCGCAGCGACGACGGTGTCGACCCGGCCGAACCCGGCGAGGACGATGCCGACGATGCGGCCCCCGGCCTCCCCGACTGGGACGCGACCGCGCGGTTCTCCATCTCGTCAGGCGCCGACGACGACGCGACGGCCAGCGGCGACCCCGGCCCGACCCGCGCCGCCTACCTGGCCGTCGCCGAGCAGTTCGAGGTGATCGGCGCCACCCTGACCCCGGACACGATCGACCTCCGCATCGCGAGCGTCGACGACGTGGCCGCCGCCACCGCAGTGGCGACAGGCGCGGTTCCGGCGGACGTCGCAGTGGAGGTCCAGGGCGGCATCGTCACCTGGGATGACGGCGTCCAGTCGGCGGAGATGCTGCCGGTTGTCCAGGCGCTTAGCGCGGTACCCGGCGTGACCGCGATCGCGGCGTCGAGTGACCGCCTCGGGATCGCCGTGTCGGATCCGGCGGCGGGGCGCGCCGCCCTCGACGCCCTCGATGCGCTGCCGGCGGCGTCGGTCGTCGAGTCGCTCCGGATCGGCGGCCCTGTCGCAAACGGCACGTTCTCGGTGACCGGCTCGCGGCTCGACGTCGCATCGCTGTTCACCCTGGTCGAGCAGCTGACCGCATCGGGCTCACTGGCTTCGTTCGAGGGCAGCGCCGGCCGCCTGCAGGTGGACGTCCGCGCGGCGGACGACGCGACACTCGGGGCGGCGATCGGGCTCGTCAAGGCCGGCATCGCGCCGGGGACCTGGACGAGGATCGGTGTCGACGGCGAGCGGGGGACGTGGTGGTTCGACGCGATCGACACCATCACGATCGACGCCTCCGAGTACGCCGACGAGTCCCCGGAGGAGACCGCGCTCCGCGAGCGCATCGAGCGCCTCTGGAACGCCGCCTGACGTCCACAACTCCTGCAACGCCCGTGCCGGACGGTCGAGGACGCCGGTGTCCGAGCGGCCGGTGCCCACCGGACGGTCCGAGCAGCAGGAGTTACGGACGCGGCCCGTCGGCGGCGCGGGGCTGCGAGACCGTCACCGTGAACTTCTGGTTGCGCGCAAGCTGCCTCGTCGGACCGACGAGCCGCTCGAGGGCGGCCCGGTAGCCGAGGTGCGAGTTCCACACGACGGCGAGGATGCCACCCGGCTGCAGGACGCGCGCGGCCTCGGCGAACAGGTCGTGGGCGACGCCCGTGTGGACGGTGGTCCCGCTGTGGAACGGCGGGTTCAGGACGATGAGGTCGGCTGACGCGTCCGGCTGCATCGACAGGCCGTCGTCGCGGAGCACCGTGATGCGCTCGGCCAGTCGGCGGTCGGTGTCGTCGTTGGCGGCGATGGTCGCGGTGGTCGAGGCGACCGCTGCAGCGGACTGGTCGGTCGCGATGACCGCGAGCTCGGGCCGGGCGATGGCGAGCGACACCGCGAGGACGCCGGTGCCGCAGCCGAGGTCGATGGCCGTCCGGGCGTCGGGCGCGATCTCCGGCAGCGCCTCGAGCAGGAAGCGGGTACCGATGTCGAGCTTCGTGCCGGCGAACGCCGCCCCGGCGGCGGCGATGGTCAGGCCGATGTCGGCATGGTGCTCGGTGCGCAGCGCGGTCGAGGCCGTGGCGTCGACCGCGTCACGCTCTCCCTCGACGGCGGCGGCGGTCACCGGCTCGCTCGCGCGGAGCACTCGGGACTTCTGACGGGCGAGGCTCGCAGTGACGGTCGAGAAGCTCCGGCCAAGGACGTCGTTCATCGCGGGCGTCAGGTGCTTCACCCGTCCACCGGCCAGGAGACGGACGTCCGCAGCGCCCCAGCGGGCGGCTGCAGCGGCGATCTCATGCAGTGCTTCGAGGTGCTTCGGGAGTTGGACGAGGACGAGTGACGCGCCCGTGAACAGCTCCTCGCCGAGCGGCAGGTTGCGGAAGCCGCCGTCGACGCCGAGCCGCTCGGCGTTCGCCGCGAGCGCCCGCTCGCCGACCGCCGCGTCCTGGTGGACCCGGACGTCCGCCGCCCCCAGGAGTGCGATGGCACCGAGGGTGAGCGCCCCGTAGGCGTCGCCGACGACGACGATCTCGCCGGGCGTCGGTACCCGCCCGGCCAGGGCAGCGGCCGCTTCGTCGAGCAGCAGCCGGTCGGTCGCGTCGACGGCGAAGAGGTTCGGTGCCTCGTGATCGGGGAACCGGCGCAGCGCGTCGAAGGAGAACTCGGGCATCCCCTCAGCGTACCGGCGGGTCGTCCGCACGGGTTAGCGGGGTCAGGACGCGGGTACCGCCGCCACGGCGTCGATCTCGACGAGCGCTCCCGGACGTGCGGGCGCCACGGAGACGACCGTGACTGCGGTCCGGCGACCGCCCCAGACCGCCGCGGTCGCCGCGTAGCCGTCGGACGGATCGATCCCTGGCGCGAGGTAGATGGTGAGCTTCGCGACGTGCTCGGGCCCGGAACCGGCTTCGGCGAGCACGGTGAGGACGTTGCGGAGCGCCTGCTCCGTCTGCGGGCCGAGGCCGTCGAGGAGTGCGCCCTCGGCGTCGACGCCGTTCTGTCCGCCGATGAACAGCGTCGGGCCGGCCGGGAGGATCATGCCCTGCGCGAAGGCGGGGCTCGTGTACATGGAGGGAGGATCGACGGCGATCGGCATCGTGGTCATGGCTGCTTCCCTTCTGGAGCGGCGACACAGCCTGGACCGGCTGATGCAGCGATTCTGCTCCCGGGGACCGACACCGTCCAGTGGTCAGCCGCGTCGGCGCGCGCGTCGAGCCGGCTTCTCCGCCTTCACTGCTCGGAGGACCACCGGGAACAGCAGGACGCCGAGCCCGGCGGAGACGAAGAGGTTGACGACCGTGGCGATGGCGACGCCCTGGCCGAAGGCGCGGACGGTCTCGAGTCCACTGGCGTCCTCGGCTCTGATGCTCGCGATCGCGCCGAACACGATGACCACACTGATGACCGCGAAGATGAGCTGCAGCGGGACGGTGGCCCACATGCCCCAGTGCGTGACGGCTCCCGCGCGACGCACGCCGTGACGTCGCAGGATCCGCAGGCTGAGGGCGATGCCACCGAGGAAGGCGACGACCCCGAGCGCGACGTACCCCCACACCCAGGCACCGAACGGCGGTGACAGGAAGAGCAGGATGAAGCCGAACACGCGCGAGAAGCCCTCGACCCATTCGGCCTCGCCCGCACCGAGCAGGACGCCGACGAGGATCGGGGCGCCGATCACGATGAGCGTGAGCAGCGGGAGCACGCCCGCGATGAGCCCGAAGTACATGAGGGGGTAGGCGGTCAGTCCGGTCAGCCGGGCGCCGCGCCGCCTCCGGGCCGTCGCGGGCGCGGTCTGCGCCGGGTCCGGCTTCGTCACCACGGGCTGCGCGCTCATGCCCCAACCCTACGCGGCGTGCACCCACACGAAAGCGCACTCGTTGTCGTCATCCACGCGGGATGACGACCACGAGTGCGCTGTGGTCGGCTACTCGGAGAGCGACGGCCGCCAGACGACGACCTCGGTCCGGCGGCGGGTGCGGGTACCGCTCCGCATCGGGACGACGCTCCCCTCCATGCCGGCGGCGAACACCCGGTTGCCCGGGGTTCGCAGCAGGGCGTTGGCGAGCGCGTGCTCGAGCTCCCGCACCCGACCCTGAAGCGAGCTGACCTCGTTCTCCAGGGTCAGGATGCGGGAGATGCCCTCGAGGCTGACGCCCTCGGCGCTGAGCCTCGACACCTCACGGAGCTGGGCGATGTCGCGCATCGAGTACCTGCGCGACTTCCCGGCGGTCCGCGTCGGCGACACGAGCCCGAGCCGGTCGTACTGTCGAAGGGTCTGCGGGTGCATGCCTGCGAGCTCGGCAGCCATCGCGATCGCGAAGACCGGCGAATGCTCGTCCATGCTCCCTGCCCTTCCGTGTGCTGCTGGTTCCTAGCCCCGCGCCCGGGCGATGAGCTCGTCGCGGGGGTTGTCCTTCGGTTCCAGCTCGTGGAACCGTTCGAGCGCTTCCTTGGCCTCGCCGCCGAGATGCGCCGGGACGACGATCTGCACGACGGCCAGGAGGTCGCCGGTGCCCTTCGTCGTCGCGACACCGCGGCCCTTGACGCGCAGGACGCGGCCGCTCGGCGTACCGGGGGCGACCCGCAGCTTGACGGGGTCGCCGCCGAGCGTCGGAACCTCGATCGTGGCGCCGAGCGCGGCCTCCACGAAGGTGACCGGCACGGTGACGCGGAGGTTCAGGCCGTCGCGTTCGAACACGGGATGCTTGCGGACACTCACGGTGACCACGATATCGCCGGGTTCGCCGCCGTCCGGACTCGGCTGCCCCTTGCCGCGCAGGCGGATCTTCTGTCCATCCGACACACCCGCCGGGATCTTCACCTTGATGGTGCGTCCCTCGGAGGTCTGCAGGGAGATGGTGTCGCCCTGCGTGGCCGTGATGAAGTCGATCGTCGTGTGCGCGGTGATGTCGCGGCCCGGCGTGGGTCCGCCGTAGCCGCGGAAGCCGCCCGAGGTCTGGCCGAAGCCACCCTGGCCGAACATGCCGCCGAGGATGTCCTCGTACCCGGGAGGAGCCTGCTGGTAGCTGTAGCTCTGACGACCGCCACCACCGCCTCCACCGAACATCGTCCCGAAGACGTCCTCGAAGCCGCCCTGGCCGCCGCCTGCACCCGGCGCGGTGAAGCGTGCTCCACCGCCCATGGCGCGAACGGCGTCGTACTCCTTGCGCTGCTCGGGATCGCCGAGGACCGAGTGGGCCTCGCTGATCTCCTTGAACTTCGCCTCGGCCTTCGCATCACCCGGGTTGGAGTCCGGATGGTACTGCCGCGCGAGCTTCCGGTAGACCTTCTTCAGCTCCGCCGGCGTCACGTCCTTCTTGACGCCGAGGACCTTGTAGAAGTCCTTGTCGAACCAGTCCTGACTCGCCATGGCTAGCTCGCCGGGACCGCGACGACCACCTTCGCGGCGCGCAGCAGGGTGGAGCCCAGGTGGTACCCGGTCTCCACGACGTCGAGGACGGTCTCGCCCTCGGCGCCCGGCGTGGGCTGCTGGAAGATGGCCTCGTGCACGTTGGGGTCGAAGGTCTCGCCGACCGCTCCGAACGGCTTCAGCCCGAGCTTCTCGGCAGCGCCGCGGAGCTTGGCCGCGATCTGCGTGAAGGGGGCGTCGCCCTCGAGGTCGCCGTGCTTGTCAGCGCGGTCGAGGTCGTCGAGTACCGGGAGCAGGACTTTGGCGACCTCGCCGGTGGTGCGCTCGCGCTCCACCTCGCGGCCGGCCTCGGTGCGCTTCCGGTAGTTCGCGTACTCGGCCGTGACGCGCTGCAGGTCGCCGAGGCGTTCTGCAGCGAGCTGCTCGGCCGGGGAGAGGTCGCCGCCCTGCACGGGCTCCTCGGGAGCCGCGTTGAGGATGTCCTCGACGGTCAGCTCGTCGTCGGCGGCCGGTGCGTCGGCGTCGGCGGATTCGGCAGGTGCGCCCGAGGGGGCCGACGCGTCGGCGTCAACCCCCTCGGTGCCAGGCTGACGAACCTCGCCGGTCTCCGGGTCGATCCGTCGCTTGTCACGAATGATGGGATCGTCCTGGTTCTGGTTCTGGTTCTCGTCAGTCATGGTTACTTCTTGTCCTTGTCGTCTTCGTCCTCGACGACCTCGGCGTCGACGACGTCCTCATCGGAGGTCGCCTCCTCAGCCGGGGCCTCGGTTCCTGCGGCGGACTCGGAGGCCTGCGCCTGGGCGTAGATCGCCTCGCCGAGCTTGACCTGGCTCTCGTTGAGCTTGTCGAACGCGGTCTTCACCGCGTCCTCGTCCTCACCGGCGAGCGCGCTCTTCAGGGCGTCGACATCGGCCTGGACGTCGGTCTTGACGTCCTCGGGCAGCTTGTCGTCGTTCTCCTTGATGAGCTTGTCGATCGAGTAGGCGAGCTGCTCGGCGCTGTTGCGGACCTCGGCCTGCTCGCGGCGGGCCTTGTCGTCTGCAGCGTGCTCCTCGGCCTCGCGGACCATGCGCTCGATGTCCTCCTTGCCGAGGGACGAGCCACCGGTGATGGTCATCGACTGCTCCTTGCCGGTGCCCTTGTCCTTGGCGGACACGTGCACGATGCCGTTGGCGTCGATGTCGAAGGTGACCTCGACCTGCGGCACACCGCGCGGAGCCGGCGCGATGCCGGTCAGCTCGAAGGTGCCGAGGTTCTTGTTGTCGCGGGTGAACTCGCGCTCGCCCTGGAAGACCTGGATCGCGACGGACGGCTGGTTGTCGTCGGCCGTGGTGAAGGTCTCGCTCCGCTTCGTGGGGATCGCGGTGTTGCGCTCGATGAGCTTCGTCATGATGCCACCCTTGGTCTCGATACCGAGCGACAGGGGGGTGACGTCGATGAGCAGCACGTCCTTGCGCTCACCCTTCAGCACGCCGGCCTGGAGGGCGGCGCCGACGGCGACGACCTCGTCAGGGTTGACGCCCTTGTTGGGCTCCTGACCACCGGTGAGCTTCTTGACGAGCTCGGCGACGGCGGGCATACGGGTCGATCCGCCGACGAGCACGACGTGCGCGATGTCGGAGACCTTCACGCCGGCCTCGGCGATGACGTCGTTGAACGGCTTGCGGGTGCGCTCGAGGAGGTCGTTGGTGAGCTCCTCGAACTTCGCGCGGCTGAGCGTCTCGTCGAGGTTCGCCGGGCCGTTCTCCGTGAGGGAGAGGTACGGGAGCTGGATCGAGGTCGACATCGAGGAGCTGAGCTCCTTCTTCGCCTGCTCGGCGGCTTCCTTGAGGCGCTGCTTCGCGATCTTGTCGCCCGAGACGTCGACACCGGTCGAGTCCTTGAAGCGCTTGATCAGGTAGTCGACGACGCGCTGGTCCCAGTCGTCTCCACCGAGGCGGTTGTCACCCGAGGTGGAGCGGACCTGGATGGTGGAGAAGTCGTCGTCCTTGCCCACTTCGAGCAGCGAGACGTCGAAGGTACCGCCACCGAGGTCGAAGACGAGGATGAGCTCGTCCTCCTTGCCGCGGTCGAGACCGTAGGCGAGGGCTGCGGCGGTCGGCTCGTTGATGATGCGGAGCACGTTGAGGCCTGCGACCTCACCGGCCTCCTTCGTGGCCTGACGCTCGGCGTCGTTGAAGTAGGCGGGGACGGTGATGACCGCGTCGGTCACGGTGTCGCCCAGGTACTGCTCGGCGTCGCGCTTGAGCTTCGCGAGGATGCGAGCGGACAGCTCCTGCGGCGTGTACTTCTTGCCGTCGACGTCGAACTTCCAGTCGGTGCCCATGTGGCGCTTGACGCTCGCGATGGTGCGGTCGACGTTGGTGACGGCCTGGCGCTTCGCGGTCTCGCCGACGAGCACCTCGCCGTCCTTGGTGAATGCGACGACGGAGGGGGTGGTGCGGAAGCCCTCGGCGTTGGCGATGACGGTGGGTTCTCCACCTTCGAGGACGGCGACCACCGAGTTGGTGGTACCGAGGTCGATGCCTACTGCACGTGCCATGTGTTGGTTCTCCTTGTGTTGACTGCCGGTTCAGAACTCGTCGACTCGGGCGGCATGCTGTGGGCGTCCGGTCGACTCGACGAGCTCGGCACCGAGCTGGTTGATGGGGTGATGCTGGTGTGACGTCGAGACTTGAGCCCCGAAGACTCAATGCTACCGAGGCCCGGTTTCGACGTCAAGAAAGTTGAGTCCGCCTGGCTCAACTCCCAGCGGATGGCCAGGGTGACCGCGCGGGCGGCCCGCCGAAACGACGACGGGCCCAGGGCCGGAGGTCCGGTCCTGGGCCCGTTGCAGGGGGGCGCCGCCTAGGCGGCTTCCGCCACCACCACGGAACGCTCCGTGACGACGATCTTCCCGCCGACCGCGTCGACGTGCACGGTCGAGCCGTCGCCGACCCCGCCGCCCACGACGAGCTCGGCGATGCGGTCGTCGACCTCACGTTGAATGAGGCGACGCAGGGGGCGCGCGCCGTACTCCGGCTCGTAGCCGAGCTCCGCGAGGAGCGCGAGCGCTTCCGGAGTCGTCTCGAGTGACGCACCGCGCGCGGCCAACCGTTCGGTCGTGCGGCCGAGCATCAGTCCGACGATCTCTTGCAGCTGCTGCTGGTCGAGCTTGCAGAAGAGGACGATCTCATCGATGCGGTTGAGGAACTCCGGGCGCATCGCCTCGCGCAGCTTGCCCATGACCCGCGCCCGCAGCGCCTCCTCGGAGCCGAAGCCCGTGGGGTCGTCGGCGCCACCGGCCACGAAGCCCATCGCACCGGAACGGGATGCGAGGAACTCGGAGCCGAGGTTCGAGGTCATGACCACGACCGTGTTGCGGAAGTCGATCGTCCGCCCCTGACCATCGGTCAGGCGACCGTCGTCGAGCACCTGCAGGAGCAGGTTGAAGACGTCCGGGTGCGCCTTCTCGATCTCGTCGAACAGCACGATCGAGTACGGGTTGCGCCGCACGCGCTCGGTGAGCTGGCCCGCCTCGTCGAACCCGACGTACCCGGGAGGGGCGCCGACGAGTCGCGACACCGTGTGGCGTTCGCCGAACTCGCTCATGTCGAAGCGGATCACGGAGTGCTCGTCCGCGAAGAGGGATCCGGCGAGCGCCTTCGCGAGCTCCGTCTTGCCCACGCCGGTGGGGCCGAGGAACAGGAAGCTGCCGACGGGTCGGTTCGCGTCCCCCATGCCCGTGCGGTTGCGACGGACGGCCTTCGAGACCGCGGTCACGGCGTCGTGCTGGCCGATGACGCGAGCGTGCAGCTCGTCCTCGAGACCGGCGAGACGTTCCCGCTCGCCCTCCGTGAGCCGACTGACCGGGATGCCGGTGGCGCGGGACACGACGCCGGCGATCTGGGCCTCGTCGACGACCGCGTCACGGTCGGTGCGGGCACCGGGTCCGTTGGAGGCGGCGTCGAGCTTCGCCTGCACGGCGGTGATCTCGTCGCGGATGCGCGAGGCCTCCTCGTAGTGCTCGGCCGACACGGCAGCGTTCTTCGACGCCTCGAGGGTCGCGAGCTCCTCGACGAGGGCACTCACGTCGACCGCCTTCCCGAGCCGCAACCGCAGCCGGGCTCCGGCCTGGTCGACGAGGTCGATGGCCTTGTCGGGCAGGACACGGTCGGGCAGGTAGCGGGCCGAGAGCTCGACGGCGGCGCGGAGGGCGTCGTCGGTGAAGCGGACGTCGTGGTGCTCCTCGTACGCCGGACGGAGACCGTCGAGGATGAGGACGGCGTCCTCGATCGACGGTTCGCCCACCCGCACGGGCTGGAAGCGGCGTTCGAGCGCCGGGTCCTTCTCGATCCCGCGGTACTCACGGAGCGTGGTCGCACCGATGAGGTGCAGCTCACCGCGCGCGAGACGCGGCTTCAGCATGTTGCCGGCGTCCATGCCACCCTCGCCGGAGCCTCCGGCGCCGACGACGGTGTGGACCTCGTCGATGAAGACGATCAGCTCGGACCGGTTGGCCGCGATCTCGTCGAGCAGGCCGGTGAGGCGCTCCTCGAAGTCACCGCGGTACCGGGTTCCGGCGACCATGGCCGGCAGGTCGAGTGAGACGACGCGCTTGCCGCGCAGCTGCTCCGGGACGCCGCCGTCGACGATGGCCTGGGCGAGCCCCTCGACGACCGCGGTCTTGCCGACGCCGGCTTCGCCGACGAGCACGGGGTTGTTCTTCGTGCGGCGGGAGAGGATCTCGATGGTCTGCTCGATCTCCGCCGAGCGTCCAATGACGGGGTCGAGCGATCCGCCTGCGGCGAGCGCCGTGAGGTCGGTGCCGAAACGGTCGAGCATCGGGGTGTCCGAGTCGAGGTCGTCGGCATCGCGGTCGTCCTGGTCGTCGGTGGCGACGCCGGGGTCGCCGACGGTCTGGCGCATGCCCTGGGTCAACGCCTCCGCCGTGACGCCCGCGCGGGCGAGGACCTCACCGGCGGGCGAGTCCTGGTTGATGACGAGCGCGAAGAAGAGGTGCTCGGGGTCGACGTACGTCGATCCGGCGGCGCGGGCCACCTGGTAGGCGTGGAACAGCGCGCGCTGGGCCGACGGCGTGATGGCCGGGTCCTTGACGCTCGGTGAGGATGCCTGCGGCAGACGCTGTTCGGCGGCCTTGGCGATGACCTTCGGGTCGACGCCGAGGCGCGCGACGGCGTCCTTCGCGGGCTCCTCGCTCACGATGACGCGCAGGATGTGCAGCGCGTCGAGCTCGTTCTGGCCGCGCTCGAGCGCGAACCGGCCGGCGCGTTGCAGGATCTCCTGCGTCCGTGCGGTGAGGAAGCGGCTGAGGTCGATGGTCCGCGCCGAACGCGCCCGCTCGCCCTCGAGGTATCGGGCGAGGAAGTCGTCGAACGACGACGATCCGCCGTCTGCTGCTGCGCCGCCCTGGGTGAAGTCTTCGGGCACGTGAACCTCCTGGATTCAAACTTGAGTGTCGTACGCTCAAGTCCAACGCGGGGTGCCCGAAGCTATTCCCGGCAACGATCCGCGTCCCAGCGAACCCCCAGCCATCGCGCTCCGGGACGCGCGCTACCGCCCGTTCACCACGCGGCACTAGCCTCAGTGCATGAGCACGACTCCCCCAGGTGGCACCGACGACACCGGCCGGACAGGCGGGCACGGCGACGAGGCCCCGCGTCTCGGATCCCGGCCACGCAACTTCCCGCCACCACCGCTCGTCACCCCCGACGCCGCAGCGGCCACCGTCGACCTCGACACCTCGCAGGTCGCCGCCGTGAAGGCGCAGGCGGGCCGTAAGGGCCGCATCTTCGCGTGGAGCCTGTGGGACTGGGGCTCGGCGTCGTTCAACGCCGTCGTCACCACCTTCGTGTTCACCGTCTATCTGACGAGCGACTCCTTCGGCGAGGAGGCCGCGGTGTCGGCGTCGCTCGGGTGGGCGCTCGCCGCCGCCGGGCTGCTGATCGCGATCCTCGCGCCGGTCGTCGGCCAGCGGTCGGACTCCGCCGGGCGGCGGAAGTTCTGGCTCGGCTTCAACACCTACGTCGTCGTCGCGATCACCGCACTCCTCTTCTTCGTCGCCCCCGATCCGAACTTCCTCTGGCTGGGCCTCGTCCTCCTCGCGGTCGGCAACATCGTGTTCGAGTTCGCCGGCGTCAACTACAACGCGATGCTCGCCCAGGTGTCGACGCCCACCTCCATCGGCAAGGTCTCCGGTCTCGGCTGGGGCATGGGGTACATCGGCGGCATCGTGCTGCTGCTCATCGTGTACTTCGGCTTCATCTCCCCCGAGGTCGGACTCTTCGGCGTCACCGGCGAGGACGGCATGGACGTCCGCGTCGCGATGCTCGTCTCCGCGGCGTGGTTCGGGATCTTCGCCCTGCCCGTGCTGTTCGCGGTGCCCGAGTACCACGCACCCCAGGCCGTCGCCCGGCCGCACGTCGGGTTCTTCGCCTCCTACGGCGTCCTCGCCAAGAGCATCGCGGAACTCTGGCGCGACAGCCGACAGACGCTCTACTTCCTGCTCGCGAGCGCGGTGTTCCGCGACGGGCTCGCCGGTGTCTTCACCTTCGGTGGCGTCCTGGCCGCGGGGACCTTCGGCTTCTCACCCGGCGAGGTGATCATCTTCGCGATCGCCGCCAACGTCGTCGCCGGGATCGCGACGATCACGATCGGCCTGCTCGACGACAAGGTGGGCCCGAAACCCGTCATCGTCGCGTCGCTCATCGGCCTCGTCATCGCGGGAAGCGCCGTGTTCTTCCTCCACGAAGGCGGCGCGACGATCTTCTGGATCTTCGGGCTCATGCTGTGCCTGTTCGTCGGCCCTGCCCAGTCGGCGAGCCGCTCGTTCCTGGCGCGCATCATCCCCGAGGGCCGCGAGGGTGAGGTCTTCGGCCTCTACGCCACCACCGGCCGCGCCGTGTCCTTCCTCGCGCCGACCGCCTTCGCGCTGTTCGTCACGCTCGGTGGGGCGCAGTTCTGGGGGATCCTCGGGATCGTGCTCGTGCTGCTCATCGGCCTCGGACTGCTGATCCCGGTGCACGCGAAGCAGGGGCGGCTCGCCTCGCGGGTGTGACACGCGCCACTACCGCTCGGGCCAGAGGACTGTCTAGCTTGATTTCGTAATTACGATATTTATACACTTGGGTCATGACGATCATCGACCCCGGCGACCACGAGGCACGTCTCGCGCGTCTCGAAGCCGCCGTGTTCGCCCGACCGGCCGGCGACGACACGACCACCGAGCGACCGGACGACGTCGCGTCCGCAGCCGCGACGGGCGATGCCGACGACACCTTCTGGGCGCTCCGCGGGCTCGAACAGCGCACGGCCGAGCTCGAGCATGGGGCGGTCCTCTTCACCGGATCGGTCGTCACCGGCGGTGGACCCGTGCAGTGGCAGTACGCCAGGGCGACCGACGACCTCCTCGCGCTCGGCGACGACCCCGACGCCGCGGAATCAGCAGGCTCCGGTCCACTCGCGACGGCGGCATCGCGACTCGCGGCCATCGGCTCGCCCGTCCGACTGCAGCTGCTCCTGGCCGTCGCCAACGGCACCTCCGCACTCGCGGACCTCGGCGAACTCGACGGCATCGGGACGACCGGCCAGGTCTACCACCACGTCCGCGTCCTGACGGCCGCCGGCTGGCTGCAACCAGCCGGCCGCGGTCGGGTCGCGGTCCCACCCATGCGACTCGTCCCGCTGCTCGTCGCCGTCGCCGCCATGGAATGACCACCGACCCCAGGAAGGACCCCGCATGACCGCCACACCACGCAGCACGTCCCGACCCAGACGGGTCTGGGTCATCGCCGCCGTCAGCACCGCTGTCGCCCTCGCGATCGGGCTCGCCTTCCGGCCAGGGCCCTCGACGCTTCCCCCCGAGGCCACCGGCGACGCCGAACTCGCGGCGACCGTCCGCGAGCTCGCCGGCCCCGACCGCAAGGCCCTGCTGGCCGTCGTCGTCACCCCGGACGGCACCCGCACCGCGACGATCGGCGCCCAGCCGGACACCCGGTTCGAGATCGGATCGGTGAGCAAGGCATTCACGGGACTGTTGCTCGCCGACGCGATCGAGCGCGGCGAGGTCACCCCGGACACCAGGCTCGGTGACCTCCTCGAACTGGGCGCCGCGCCCGCGGCGGACGTCACCCTCGAGCAGCTCGCCACCCACACCTCAGGCCTGCCCCGGCTGCCGATCGACCTCTCGACGATCCTCTCCTCGACGTGGTTCGCGCTCACCACGGCGAACCCCTACGGTGAGGACCTCGACCAGCTGCGCGAGCAGGCGCGGTCCGCCTCCCTCGACACCCCGAAGGGCACCTACTCCAACCTCGGTTTCGAACTGCTCGGTGCCGCCCTCGGCGCGGCCGCCGGCACCAGCTACGCCGACCTCCTCGAGGAACGGATCACCGGTCCGATGGGACTCGACGCGACCGCCCCCGTGAGCGATGCGGGCGACCTCGGCGACCGCGACCTGCTCGGCGAGACCGCCGGCGGACGGACCGCCGCAGCATGGACCGGCACGGCGATCGGGCCCGCCGGTGGCATTCGCTCGGACACGGCGGATCTCGCGCGTTTTGCGGAACGACTGGCCGACGGCAGCGCGCCGGGCATCGAGGCGCTCGCCCCACAGACGGCGTTCGGCGATCGCGAGATCGGCTGGGCCTGGATCACCGATCGGAAGGCGATCGACGGTGAGGACCTCGTCTGGCACAACGGCGCCACGGGCGGCTTCGCGTCCTTCGTCGGGGTCGTTCCAGCGACCGGCACCGCGGTGGTCCTCGTCTCGGCGACCCAGGAGTCGGTCGATGCGGCCGGCGTCGCCCTCCTCGAGCAGATCGGAGCAGCACGATGATCGAGATCCTGATCCCCACCGTCGTCGCCCTCGTCGCGTGGGTCCTCGCCCTCCAGGTCGCGCATGCGTGGAGTACGGGACGCTGGTCGGCGACCGAGCGCTACCGACTCGTCGTCGACGCGGTCGACAGCGTCGTGATCCTCGCGCTCGTCCGCGCCCTCGCCGCACCGGTGGGCGTCTGGTCCTGGGCGTGGGTCCTCGCCGTCGCGATCGTCGGCTTCGGACTCGCCGGAGCCGCCCTGCGCTGGCGGTCACTCCCGTGGCACGCGCCCAAACCGAAGCGCTCACTCGACGAACACGGGGCGACCGTCGAGACCGCGGTCGCACCGAAGGACCGCCGGCGGCAGGTCCAGGCCGGTGTCTACGGTGCGGTCGGTGTCGCGATCGTCGCGCTCTGCTGGTGACCGCGCCGAACGGCCTCACGCCGTGCGTGTCACGAGGCCCTTCCGCAGGGTGACGTTCCCGTAGGTCCTGGTCTCGCCCGTACGGATGATGAGGAACGCCGTGGCGGCCTCGTCGTAGTAGGCGAACCGGTCGACGAAGCGCACGGCGTCCTCGGTCGTGCCGGCGGCGGCGATGAGTTCCTGCTGGACGTCGAGCACCGTGCCGTCGGCACTCGTCATGAGGTCGAGCACGGGTTCGTCATCGAGCGGGATGACCGTGCGCACCGCTCGGAGGACCTCAGGTGTCGAGAGCGTCGGGAGGACCACGACGCGTTCGCCGAGCCGGGCGGCCGGGAAGTGCGCGTCGGCGATCACCACCGTGTCCGAATGCCCCATCGCATCCAGGTGCAGCAGCAGTTCTCCGGTCAGCACCGGGTCGATCCCTGTCAGCATGGTGACCTCCTCGTCATGGTTCTGTATCCATCCGTCTGCCCGATCATGTCAGTCCGTCGACGCCGACCGGCCCGCGGGGGTCGAGCCGGTAGACGCGCGTCGCCGTCCCTCCACGGAGTGCATCGCGTTCCGCCGGCAACAACTCGTCGACGAGACCGGACAGCTCGTGCCAGACCGCACCGTACCCGCCGCTCCTGATCGTCATCGGCCAGTCGCCGCCGAGCATCAACCGCTCGGCCCCGAAGCAGTCGAGCGCGGTGTCCCAGGCCCGACGCACGTCGGCCGCAACGAACGGCCGACCGGCATGGTTGAGGCCCGACACCTTCGCGACCACGTTCGGTGACGCCGCCGCCGCGGCCAGCTCGGTCGCCCATCGTTCGAAGGCCTCATCGTCACGCGGCGGCTTCGCGAGGTGGTCGACGACGATCGTCAGCCCCTCCTCCAGCCGCGCGAGTTCCGTGGCGTCACGGAGCAGCCGAGGGAAGGCGTTCGGGAGATCGAGCGGAAACCCGCGGTCCGCGAGGACCGCCGCCAACCGGCGCGCGGGCGCGGCCAGGAGCAGGCCGTCCCGGGGATCGTCGTGCAGCAACTGACGAACGCCGCGGAACCGCGGGTGCGCGCCCCAACGGTCGAGCAGTGCCTCGGCCCGCTTCGCATCGTCGATCGGCACCCAGCCGACGACGCCGGCCACCCAGCTGAAAGCGTCCGATGCACTGAGCATGGACATCGTGTCGAGCTCGGTGTCGTCGGCCTGGACGAGGATCGCCGCATCGACGCCGGCCGCTTGCAGCTCTGCGGCCGCACGCTCTGGCGTGAAGTCCTCGCGAAGCGCTTCGTCGGCCGAAGCGAGCCAGTGATACCCGTCGGCGCGATTCCACAGGTGGAGGTGCGCGTCGATCGTCCGCATCAGCCGAGCAGCCCTCTGGTGCGCAGCTCCGTCCAGAAGGTCTCGGGGATCGGCTCCTTGAAGCGCTCCACGTTCTGGAGCATCTGCTCCGGCCGCGAGGCGCCGACCGCGACCGCCCGCACGGCGGGGTGGCGGAGCGGGAACTGGAGGGCGGCTGCAGGCAGTTCGACGTCGAACCGACGGCAGATCTCGGCGATGTCGACGGCGCGGTCGAAGACCTCCGGCGGGACGGCACCGTACTCGTACCGTCCGTCGCGGTCGGGGACGGCGCGGGCCAGCAGACCGGAGTTGAACACTGAGGCGGCGACCACCCCGACGCCGTGTTCCAGGCAGGCGGGCAGCACCTCCTCGGCCGCCGGTTGCTCGGCGAGCGTGTACCGACCGGCGATCATGATGAGGTCGGTCAGGCCCGTGCGCACCGCGGCGAGCAGAGCGGCGACGTCCATCGACCCGATCCCGACCGCCCCGACGAGTCCTTCGTCGCGGAGGGCGGCGAGCGCCGGTATCCCCTCGGCGATCCCGGACTCCGGATCGTTGCGTTCCGGGTCGTGGAGGTAGAGCACGTCGACGTGGTCGAGTCCGAGTCGCTCGAGGGACTCGTCGAGCGAGCGACGCACGCCCGACTCGCTCGCGTCCCACTCGCGCCGCAAGGTCGCCGGGACGACGAAGTCGTTGTCCGTGTCGAGCGCCCCCTCCCCCGTGGGGTTCGGCACGAGGAGGCGGCCGACCTTGGTGGACAGGACGTACTCGTCGCGAGGCTTCGTCCGGAGGAAGGCGCCGAGCCGACGCTCGGAGAGGCCGAGGCCGTAGTGCGGAGCCGTGTCGTAGAAGCGGACGCCGTGCTCCCAGGCCGCATCGAGGATCGCCCAGGCCTCCTCATCGCTGAGCTCGCGGTGGAGGTTGCCGAGGTTGGCGGCGCCGTACGCGAGCCGCGGGACGAGCAGGTCAGACACCGGCGCCCCGGAAGGTGAACTCGGCGATCGACGTCGCGAGCATCTCCGAACCGCCGCCGGGGGCGAGCGGCGCGCGGTACCGGCCGGCGACGATCTCCACTGGCTCGACGAAGTGCTCGTGCAGGTGGTCGACGAATTCGATCATGCGTCCATCCTCGCTCCCGGACACGGCGATGAAGTCGAACATCGAGAGGTGCTGCACCGCCTCGCACAGCCCGACGCCACCGGCGTGCGGGCAGACCGGGACGCCGAACTTCGCGGCCAGGAGGAGGATCGTGATGTTCTCGTTCACCCCGGCGACCCGCGTGGAGTCGATCTGGAGCACCTGGAGGGCGTCGGCCTGCAGGAACTGCTTGAACATGATGCGGTTGGCCATGTGCTCGCCGGTCGCGACCGGGATCGGGGCGACGCCGCGCGCGATCGCCGCGTGGCCGAGGATGTCGTCGGGGCTCGTCGGCTCCTCGATCCAGGCGATGTCGTAGGGGGCGAGTCGGGACATCCAGTCGATCGCCTCCGCGACGTCCCAACGCTGGTTGGCGTCGACGGCGATCCGGATGTCGGGTCCCACCGCGTTCCGGGCGATGGCGAGGCGACGGACGTCGTCTTCCACGTGACCGCCGACCTTGAGTTTGACCTGCGCGAATCCGTCCGCGACCGCCTCACGACACAGGCGGTCGAGCTTCTCGTCGGAGTAGCCGAGCCACCCGGGCGTGGTCGTGTAGGCGGGGTACCCGGCGGCGAGGAGGGCCTCGGTCCTGGCCTCGCGTCCGGGTTCCGCGCGTCGGAGGATCTCGAGGGCGTCGTCCGGGGTGAGGACGTCGCTCAGGTAGCGGAAGTCGACGAGCTCGACGAGCTCCTCCGGCGTCATCGAGGCGAGCAACCGCCAGAGTGGCAGGCCGGCACGCTTCGCCTTGAGGTCCCAGAGCGCGTTGACGACGGCGCCGATGGCCATGTGCATGACGCCCTTCTCGGGACCGAGCCACCGGAGCTGGGAGTCGTAGACGAGTTCGCGCCAGAAGGCTCCGAGGGCGTCGAGCACGGGCTCGACCTCGCGGCCGAGGAGGTGCTCCCGGAGGGCGTGGATCGCTGCGACCTCGACGTCGTTGCCGCGTCCGATCGTGAAGACGAAGCCGTGGCCCTCGTGACCGTCGTCCGCGTCCGTCACGAGCCGCAGGTAGGCGGCGGAGTAGTCGGGGTCGGGGTTCATGGCGTCCGAGCCGTCGAGGGTGGTCGAGGTCGGGAACCGGACGTCGTGCGTCTCGAATCCGATGATGGTACTCACGTCGGCATGCTCCTTCGGGCTGGTGCCACTGAGCTTAGACATCCGATGTCTGAGCTGTCAATGCGCTCGACCCGGCCGAAATCATCTGTTGCGACGGGCAGATCGGGCGGTAGAGTTCAGACGTTATCGGCTACGGAGCCGGGTCCGCACGCGGGCACCGGCGGAACCGGAAGGACCAGCATGCGCTTCGCCAGACTCGGCCCCGTGGACGGGGAGACCCCCGTCGTGTTCGCGGGCGACACCGCCTACGACCTCCGATCGATCACCCCCGACATCGACGGAGCGTTCCTCGCCGGCGGCGGCGTCGCCCGCGTTCGCGCCGCCCTCGAGTCGGGTGCCCTCCCAGTCCTCGACGGCGCCAACGAGCTCCGGATCGGCGCTCCGATCGCCCGGCCGAGTGCGGTCGTCTGCATCGGGATGAACTACGCGGCGCATGCAGCGGAGTCCGGGTCCGCCCCTCCTGAGATCCCCATCATGTTCCTGAAGACGCCCAACACGGTCGTCGGCCCGAACGACGACGTCCGCATCCCGCGAGGCAGCACGAAGACCGACTGGGAGGTCGAACTCGGGGTCGTCATCGGCGAGCGCACCTCCTACCTCGACAGCCCCGAGGACGCCCTCGGCCGCATCGCCGGCTTCGTCACCGCGAACGACGTGTCGGAGCGTGACTTCCAGATGGCGGCGAGTGGCGGGCAGTGGTCGAAGGGCAAGTGCGCTCCGGGCTTCAACCCGACCGGCCCGTGGCTCGTGACGCCGGACGAGGTCGACGCCGGCGCCCTGCGACTCCGCAGCTGGGTCAACGGCGAACCGCGCCAGGACTCGAGCACGGCCGACCTCATCTTCGACGTCGCCACGGTCATCTGGCACCTGAGCCAGTACCTGCAGCTCGAACCCGGCGACCTCGTCCTGACCGGCACACCCGAGGGCGTCGCGCTCTCCGGCCGGTTCCCCTACCTCGCACCGGGCGACATCTGCGAGGTCGAGATCGAGGGCCTCGGCCGCCAGCGACAGCGGTTCGTCGACCCCGTCCCTGGAATCGCGCCGACTGCCAAGCCGGCCGAGGCACTCGGAGCCCGCGCATGAGCGCCGGAGACTCCGGCGAGTTCGACGGACTCGTCGCGATCGTCACCGGCGGCGCTTCGGGAATCGGGGCCGCCATCGTCGAACGCCTGGCCGCCGACGGTGCCAGCGTCGCGATCCTCGACCTGAACCCGTCGCCCGACGAGGACTCCGCCACCCGCCTGTCGGTGCGGGCGAACGTCGCCGACGACGCGTCGGTCCGCGCGGCGGTCGACGCCGTCGTCGCACGGTTCGGCCGCCTCGACATCGTCGTGAACAACGCCGGTATCGGCGCGCAGGGAACCGTCGAGTCGAACGACGACGACGAGTGGCACCGCGTCTTCGACATCAACGTCGTCGGCATGGCCCGCGTGACCCGCGCAGCCCTCCCGCACCTGCGCGAGTCGCCGTCGGCCGCGATCGTGAACACCGCGTCGATCGCCGCGACGGCGGGACTCCCCCAGCGCGCGCTCTACACGGCGACGAAGGGGGCCGTGCTGTCCTTGACGCGAGCGATGGCCGCCGACCACCTGCGCGAGGGCATCCGCGTGAACTGCGTGAACCCGGGCACGGCCGACACCCCCTGGGTGGGCCGGCTGCTCGACAGCGCCGCCGACCCGGCCGCGGAACGCGCGGCACTCGAGGCACGTCAGCCTCATGGCCGACTCGTCGCCGCAACCGAGGTCGCCGGTGCCGTCGCCTACCTGGCGAGCCCGCGATCAGGCTCGACGACCGGCACCTCGATCGCCGTCGACGGCGGGATGCAGGAGCTCCGCCTCCGCCCCGAGTAGCGAGGGCCGGTCCCGACGCCCGCCTCACCGTTCACAACTCAGGAGCGCCCCGGCGCGTCCGGCCACCGAGGGGATGATGGGGCTCGACTCACCCGGGACGCTTCTGAATTGCGAACCCGGAGTCGAGGATCAGGCGGGCGATTCCGCATCGGGGCGCGGCCACGCGGCGACGAAGCGCTCGAGGAAGGCCGCGAACTGCGCCGCCTCCTCGGGCGTGAATCCCGAGAGCGCAGTCGTGACCGCGTCGCGTCGACCCCGGTGCGCCTCCTGCAGGACCGCGCGGCCGGCGGCGCTCAGCTGCACCACACTGCGTCGACCGTCGTTCGGGTCGACCGCGCGAGCGACCTCGCCGCGCTTCGTCGCTTCGGCCACGAGCCGGCTCGCGCGAGGCTGGTCGACGCCGATCGACTCCGCGAGTGCACTGATCCCCATGCCACCGACCGCCTCGTCACGAGCGAGCGCGTCCAGCATCCGGAACCGAGCCGCCTGGGCGATCGCCTGCTCGCGCGGGTGACGGGCGCCACCGCCGGGACCCCAAGGCCCACCGAAGCCGGGTCCGAAGCCCGGACCGCGCCCGCGCCCACGCTCGTCATCAGCGCTGCCGTCGGCGTCGTGCCGATGACCCCCCCCGTGCTCATCGTGGTGGTGGCGACCGGGCCCACCACGTCCGCCGCGTCCGCCGAAGCGACGGCCTGACTGGTCCCGCCGGATCTGGACGAGGGCTTGCTCGATCATCTCCACCGGGTCGGTTGCTGTGGGTTCGCTGGGCTGCGCTTGACGACCATCGGACATACATGTCATTATACATTTACATGTAACAGAGCATGCAAACAAGGAGACCACTCATGAACACCCCCACGACTTCCCCAGAGCAGTCCACCACCCAGTCCACCGAGCGCCCGCGCGGCTTCTGGCTCCGCACCGTCGACCACGCGGTCAAGCACTCGATGCACGAGGTGCTCGCCGAGGACGGCCTCGGCCGCCGCAGCTGGCGCACCCTCGAGCTCATCGCCTCCGGCGCCTCGAGCGTCGAGGAGATCGGCGCCTCGCTCCCGCCACACCGCCGCGGACCGCGCGGCCCCGAGCGGTTCGGCCGCCGCGGCGGGTTCGGCCCCGGTCGCGGCTTCGGTCGCCCCGAGCGCACCGCCGAGACGACGGCGGACACCGCATCCGCGGAGCGTCCGCGCGACCACGAGCACGGCCACCCCGCTCACGATCGGGCCTCCGGGCGCGGCCGCGAGTCCGGTCCCGGCTTCGGTCGTGATCACCGTCCCGGCGGCGCACCGTTCGGTCCTGGCCACGGCCACCACCGCGGTCCTCGTCGCTCGACCGCGGACATCGTCATGGACTTCGCCGCCCGCGGCTGGGTCATCGTCGACGCCGACGGCATCACCCTGACGGACGCCGGTCGCGAGGCGCACGACGCGCTCCGCACCAAGGTCGACGCGGTCCGCCAGACCGTCGCCGACGCCGTCTCACCCGAGGACCTCGCGACGACGCTCGCCAGCCTCGAGAGCATCGCCCGAGCCTTCGGCCGGGACGAGCACACAGCGCACGAGCACGGCCCGCGTGGTCGCTTCGGTCGCGGCCCCCGCAGCGAGCGCTGACCGGCCGCCGGCGTCTTCCGCCCATGCGGACCCGAGCCGACCACCATGCACAGAGCCCCGGGCAGCAATCGCTGCCCGGGGCTCTCTCGATTCGACCCACCGTCCCGTTCTCAGGACTCCGTCGCGTGTCGCCACCCACACCAGCCGGACACACCGGACATCTCCTGAGTTAGGGACGGGACCAGGGCTTCGGCTACTCCGTGAGGCCGTTCGCCTTGGCGACGTTCCCGAGCCACGCGAGGCTCGGCTTCGGCGTCCGCACGAAGGTCTCGCGGTCGACGGCGATGAGGCCGAAAGTCGGCCGGAAGCCGCTCGCCCACTCGTAGTTGTCGAGCGCGCTCCAGTGGAGGTACCCCTCGAGCTGGATCCCGTCCTGGATGCAGGCGTGCAGCTCGCGCAGGGCGCCGTCCGTGTAGTCGATCCGGCGGGTGTCGTCCGAGGTCGCGATGCCGTTCTCGGTGATCATGATCGGCACCCCGCCCGACAGCTCCCAGGCACTCCGCACACCCTCGGCGGCGGCCGGCGGGTAGAACTCCCAACCGGTGAGCGTCGTCTCGACGCCGTCCTCGACGGGCAGCGGGCCCTTCGGACCGATGAACGTGCGCGTGTACGCCTGGACGCCGAGGAAGTCGTCACCGGCGGACTGCTCGAGGTACCAGTCGTCACGCGGGTAGCCGTACTCGCGCAGCATCTCGTCGGAGCCCGGCTCACCGTTCGACCGGAACGCCTGCGTCGCGATGGTCCAGCCGGACTTCAGGCCGGACACCTGGGAGAGCACCTCGCGCGAACGCTTGTGCGACTCGAGGAGCGCGTCGGCCACGAACAGGTCCGGGTTCGGCAGGCCGTACGCGACGAGGTTGGCCGCGTCCTCACCACCGGCGAGCATCGCGGCGATGTTCGGCTCGTTGATGGTGCAGACGTGTTCGACACCCTCGCCGACGATCGGCAGGGTCAGCTCGGTGTACCGCGCGAAGAGGTCGGCGGCGTCCTTCGCCCGCCAGAACCCGTCGCGCTCGAACCAGCGCGGCACCGTGAAGTGCATGAGCGTGACGACCGGGTTGAGTCCCAGCTCGTGCGCGGTGTCGACCATGCGACGGTAGTGGTCGACCTCCGCACGCGAGACGATGCCGCGCTCGGGCTCGATCCGGGCCCACTCGACGCTGAACCGGTAGGTGTTGAGCCCGGCGTCGGCGAGCAGCTGCATGTCCTCGCGGTAGCGGTGGTAGCTGTCCATCGCGTCGCCCGAGGGCTCGACGATGTTCGTCCCGGCTTCGTGCTCGTGCACCCACCAGTTGCTGTTGATGTTGTTGCCCTCGATCTGGTGGGCAGCGGTGGCGGCGCCCCAGAGGAAGCCGTCGGGGAAGGTCAGCACGGGTGTTGCTCCTGTTTCATGTAGAGGTGTGGCCCTTCGACAAGCTCAGGGACCGGGACGAAGACCAGGCCCTTCGACAAGCTCAGGGACCGGACGGGGCGGGCTCAGGGACCGGACGGGGCGGGCTCAGGGACCGGACGGGGCGGGCTCAGGGACCGGACGGGGTGGGCGCAGGGACCGGACGGGCGTCAGCGCTTGGCGCGGGCCGGGTTGGGGACGGCGTCGAGCAGCTGGATCGTGTACGGATCCTGCGGGTGCTGCAGGACGTGCGCGGTCTCGCCACGTTCGACGACGCGACCCTGGTTGAGGACCATGATGTTGTCGGTCACGAGTCGCGCCGACAGCAGGTCGTGAGTGATGTAGAGCATCGAGACGCCCCACTGCTCGCGCAGGTCCTCGAGCAGCGCGAGCACACCGGCACGCAGCGACACGTCGAGCATCGACACGGGCTCGTCGGCGATGAGCACCTGGGGGTCGCTCGCGAGTGCCCGGGCGATCACGACGCGCTGCCGCTGTCCACCGGAGAGCTGGTGGGGCAGCTTCGCCGCGAACTGCTCGACGGGCGAGAGGCCCACCGTCTCGAGGAGTTCGAGCACCCGTTTGCGGACGGCGTCGCCCTTCAGCCCGGTGAAGTTCACCACCGGCCGGGTGAGCGTGTACTCGACCGTGTGCAGCGGGTTGAGCGCTGCGTACGGGTCCTGGAAGATCATCTGCACGTTCTTGTGCAGGTTCCGGATGCCCTTGCGGTTGAGCTGGGCGACGTCGAGGTCACCGAAGCGGACGGCGCCGGAGGTCGGCTTCTCGATGCCCGTGATGAGCTTCGCGATGGTCGACTTGCCGGAGCCCGAGGCCCCGACGAGCGCGAGCGACTGACCGGGTTCGAGCGTGAACGACACGTCGTCGACGGCCGTGACCGCGGACTCACCGCGACGCGGTGGCGGGTAGACCTTCGAGACGGCGTCGACGATGACCGCCGACTCGGCCGAGCGACCGGCTCTGGCAGCAACGGTCCCTGAGCCTGTCGAAGGGCCCGACTCGGAGCTCGCGCTCGTCGCGGTCGGGACACTCGTCGTCGTGCCGGACACCGGAGCCGTGCCCCGGTTCGCCCGAGACGGGAATCCGGGCAGCTCGACGACCGCGGCGCGCGGGTCGGCGTAATGACTGAGCAGCATCCGCGTGTACGGGTCCTGCGGACGCTCGAGGATGTCGCGGCTCGGGGCGTCCTCGACGATGCGGCCCTCGTGCATGACGAGCACGCGCTGCGTCGCCTCGAGCACGACACCGAGGTCGTGGCTGATGAGGATGGCGGTGAACCCCTCGGCCTGCTGCAGCTCGGTGATCGTGTCCATGATCGCGTGCTGCACGAGGACGTCGAGCGCGGTCGTCGGTTCGTCGAACACCATGAGCCGAGGCTCGAGCGACAGGGCGAGCGCGATGGACACGCGCTGACGCATGCCGCCGGACAGCTCACCGGGGAAGCGCGCGAGAACCTGCGGCGTCAGCCCGACCTTGCCGACCAGCTCGTCCATCCGGGCGTCCCAGCGGTCGCGGGACACGTGGCCGTGCGCCTTGAAGATGTCGACGAAGTGGTTGCGGATGGTACGGACCGGGTTGAGCGCGTTCATGCCCGACTGCAGCACCATGGCGAACCCGCCCTGACGCTGCTCGCGGAGCGCCTCGTCGCCGAGCTCACGGATGTCCTTGCCACCGAAGAGGATCTGCCCGCCGTTGATGCGTGCCGGCGGCTTCTGCAAGCGGGTGGCCGCGAAGCCGAGCGTCGACTTCCCGGAGCCGGACTCGCCCACGAGCCCGATGAACTCACCGGCACCGACGGAGAACGACACGTGGTCGACCGCCTGGACCGGCGCGGCGCCGACGGACTCGTAGACGACGGACAGGTCGCGGACCTCGAGGAGCGCTCCGGTCCCGGCTGCCGGCGCGGACGCGCTCTCGGCCTGGAGGTTGACGGCGTTCATCGTGACTTCCCTTCACGGAGGCGCGGGTTGCTGATCGCGTCGACACCGAAGTTGATGAGGGTGAGGCTCATCGCGAGGAGCGCGATGCAGAGACCGGGGGCGAAGAGGAGGATCCACTGACCGGTGAGCAGGGCGTTGGAGTTCTGCGCCCAGTAGAGGATGGTGCCCCAGCTGACGATCGACGAGTCGCCGAGGCCGAGGAACTCGAGGCCGGCCTCCGCGAGGATCGCACTCGTCGCGGCACCGAAGAAGCCACCGGCGATGAGGGACGTCATGTTCGGCAGGATCTCGTTGAACACGATGCGGAACGGTCGGTCGCCGGAGAAGCGGGCCGCGGTCACGAAGTCACGCGAACGCAGCGACTGCGTCTGGCTGCGGAGCACGCGGGCACCCCACGCCCACCCGGTGATCACGATGACCGCGACGATCATCACGAGCCCACCGTTCTGGAGGTACGCGGCGATGACGATCATGAGCGGCAGGCCGGGCACCACGAGGAACAGGTTGACGATGAAGTTCACGACCTCGGCGCCGAAGCCCTTGATGTAGCCCCAGCTGAGGCCGATCAGGACCGCGACGATCGTCGACAGGATGCCGGCGATGAACCCGACCGTGACGCTGATCTGCGAACCGTAGATGAGCTGGCTGAGGACGTCCTCGCCCGCCGCCGTCGTCCCGAACCAGTGCTCGGGGCTCGAGTCGGCGTTCCGGGGGAACCCGTCCTGGCTCGCGCCGTACGGTGCGAGCACCGGCGCGAAGATCGCGACGAGGATGAAGAACGCGAGGATGATGAGCCCGAGGCGGGACTTCCAGTTGGCCCAGAGCGTCGCCGCCGATCGACCGATGAAGGCGAACTTCCTCGGCGGACGCACGGTCTGGTCGGACTGCAGTGTCTTGACGTGCTGTGTGGTGGTCATCGGCGGGTCCTTGGGTCGAGTACGCCGTACAGGATGTCGACGAGGAAGTTGGCGATGAGCACGCTCACGGTGATGAGCAGGAACAGCGCCTGCATGAGCGGGTAGTCCTGTCCGATCACCGCGTTGAACAGGAGGAAGCCGATGCCCGGGTACCCGAAGACCTGCTCCACGAGGATCGAGCCGCCGACCACACCGCCGAGCGCGAGCCCGAAGCCGGTGAGGTTCGGGAGGATCGCGTTGCGGGCCGCGTACTTGATGGCGACCGTGCGACCACGGAGACCGTTCGCCTCGGCGAAGGTCACGTAGTCGTCACCGAGGGTGTTGATCATCGCGTTGCGCATGCCGATGATCCAGCCACCGAGGCTCGTCACCAGGATCGTCAGCGCCGGCAGCACCGCGTGGTACGCGACGTCGACGATGAAGTCCCAGGTGAAGGCCGGTGAAGCCGTCGGGCCGAAGGCGCCCGAGGTCGGGAACCAGTGGAGCACGTAGCCGGCGAAGAACAGCAGGAGCAGTGCGGTCCAGAAGTACGGGAACGTGCTGGCGAACGTGCCGCTCAGTGTCGGCAGGGCGTCGAGCCAGGTGTTCCGCCGCCAGGCCGCGAGCACGCCGATGAGGGTGCCGAGGATGAAGGCGACGATCGTCACGATCCCGAGCAGGATGATCGTGTACGGGAACGCCTGCCAGATGAGCTCACCGACCGACTGCGGGAAGAAGGTGTACGAGACCCCGAAGTCGAGCGTCACGACCTGGTGCAGGTACGTGACGTACTGCTCCCAGAGGTTGCCGCCGGGGACACCGAGTTGGGCCTCGATCGCCGCACGTGTGGCCGCGGAGACCGGGCCGTTCTGCGCGAGCTTCGCGATCGCGGCGTCGGTCGGGGAGCCGGGCATGAGCCGCGGCAGGAGGAAGTTCAGCGTGACCGCCGCCCACAGGGTGAGGACGAAGAGGCCGAGTTTGCGCACCATGTACACGGTCACTCACCGTCCTTCCGGAGCTTGAGGTGCGTGAACACGAGGAGCGGGGTCTGGTCGTAGGTCTGCAGCGGCGCGTACGGGTTGTCCGCATCGGGCCAGCCGGTGAACTTCTTGTCGTTGTAGAGGCCCCAGAGCCCGCCGTAGTACATACCGATGACCGGGAAGTCGCTGTAGACGATCTGCTGCATCTGGTGGCTCAGCCCCAGGCGAGTGGCCTCGTCGGTCGTCTCCTTGTACTGCGCGAGCAGCTGGTCCATCTGCGGGTTGCGGTAGCGACCGAAGTTGCTGGACGTCGTCTCGCCGATCGGCTTCGCGAACTCGCTGTTGAAGCTGTTGTTGAACCCCTGGAACATGATGCCGTTGCCCATGCCGCCCATGGCGACCTCGAAGGCACCGCTCTGGATGGCCTGCTGGTACCCCGGCGGCTGCGGCTGCTTGATCTGCACGTCGATGCCGAGAGCGCCGAGCTCCTTGCGGACCTCCTGGACCGCGCGGAGCCAGTCCGCGTAGCCGTTGGCGGTCGTGATCGAGAAGCTGAACTGCTTGCCCGCCGCATCGACGAGCTTGCCGCCCTGCTGGGTGTACCCGGCGGCCGCGAAGGCCTCGAGGGCGCCGGCGGTGTCCTGGGTGATCATGCCCTGGTTCGGCAGGGTCGGGTCGAGTTCGTCCTCCTGGTTGGGGAGCATGAGGCTCGACTGGCCGGCCGCACCGAGGTAGCCCTCGGTCGCTGCGTCGGCGATCTTGTCGCGGTCGAGCGCCAGGGCGATGCCGCGGCGGACGTCGACGTTGTCGAACGGGGCGACGTCCATGTTGGGCACGAGCCCGATCACGCCTCCCGGTGGGAACCAGAACTTGTTGTGGTCGTTGGCCGCACCCCAGGTGCCTTCGACGTTCGACAGGAACGAGTACGCCCAGTCGAAGCCCTTCGTGACGATGTCGAGCTCACCGGTGGCCGCGGGGATCACGAGGTGGTTGACCTCGATCTTGTCGGCCTGCCAGTACGTCTCGTTCTTGTCCATCGTGTACTGCTGCGAGGTGTAGTTGCCGAGGACGTACGGACCGGTACCGACCGGGTTCGGGTTCCGCCAGGTGTCGGGGCTCTTGACGTCCTTCCAGATGTGCTCCGGGACGATGAGCGTCTGCGAGACGATGTCGGCCGCGGGCGCGTCATCGTCGAGCAGGTGCATAATGACGTGCTGGCCCTTCACCTCGATCGTGTCGATGTGCTGCCAGGCGCCCTTCTGGTCGAGCGTCGGGTACTGCTTGATGAGGTCGAAGGTGAACTTCACGTCCTCGGGGGTGAACGCCTCGCCGTCGGACCAGGTGGCGCCGTCGCGGATCGTGTAGTCGATCGTGCGGGCGTCCGGGAGATCGACCTTCTCTGCGAGCCACGGCGTCTCCTTGCCGTCGAGCACGTTGATGATCACGAGCGGCTCGTAGATGTAGCTCGAGGCCGAGCGCTTGTTCACGAGGTAGGGGTTGAAGTTCCGCTCGAGCATCGGGGTGCCCTTGTCGGAGGCCAGCAGCATCGTGTCGGCGGGGATCGAGGGATCCGGCTCGCTCTTGATCTGGATGCTGCAGCCGGAGACGAGCAAGGCCGCCGCGGCGATCATCGCCGCTGCTCCGAGTCGTCTGCGCCTGCGGACCTTGGTCCGCTCGTGCGTCGTGTGCGTCATCGCCACCGTCCTTGCTGAAGTCTGTACCGGTTGAGTGTAAGCGCATACATTGTCCGGCGCAACCCGTGTTGGATTTCCCTAACTCAGGAAAGCATCGGCGTGTCCGCCAACGTACTCGCGCCCTACGGGCGACACGCCGCACACGTCCTGAGTTAGGGAAGGGACACGGAGACGCTCGACTCGGAGCTCTCGCGGAGGACGACCTCGACGGGGAGTCGGACGGACATCGCGGGCAGCTTCGGCTCGGCGAGGCGACGGGCGAGCGCCTGCACGGAGACCCGGCCGAGCGTCTCCATCGGCTGACGGACCGTCGTGAGCCGCGGAGCCGACAGGCGGCCGGCGTCGATGCCGTCGAATCCGGTGACGATGAGCTCCTCCGGGACCGCAACCCCGGCGATCCTGGCGGCGTCGATCACCCCGAGCGCCATCTGGTCGTTGGCGCACACGACGGCCCGCGGCAGTCCGTCGCGTCGGAACAGCTCCCGACCGACCCGTCGCCCACCCTCCCGGGTGAAGTCACCGCGGAGGGTCGGCTCCTCCGGGGCCTCGAGCGACCGGTCCGCGAGGGCTGCACGGAACCCGCTCCAGCGCTCCGCGTCGTCGGGCGAGCCGAGGCTTCCCGCCACGTACTCGAGCTCCCGGGCACCGAGGTCGTCGATGAGGTGCGCCGTGAGCGTGCGCATCCCCTCGGCGTTGCTCACGGAGACGTGATCGAGGTCGTCGCCGCGCCGCGGCCCCGCCATCACGACGATCGGGACGTGCCGCGACAGGCGCGCGAGCTCCTCCTCGCTGGCACTCCCGGCCAGCACCATGAGGCCGTCCACCCGACCCGCCATGTCGCGCACGGTCTGCGTCGCCGTGGATCCGCGGCCGACACCGACGAGCAGCGCGAACCCGCTCCGCCAGGACTCCAGCTCGCAGCCGCGCAGCACCTCGTCGAAGTAGAGGTTGAGCGTCCGAGTGTCGGTCCGCTCCGGGATGTCGCGGACGATGCGCGCTCCCCCGGCCGCCGCTTCGTCACCCTCGAGGGCGATGTCCCCGAGGTCGTCCATCGCGTCGAGCCCCTGGAAGAACAGGCCGATGACGCCGGTGCGGCGCGCGGCGAGTCCTCGTGCGGCCCCGCTCGGGACGTACCCGAGTTCACCGACCGAGGCGAGCACGCGGTCTCGCGTGGCCGGCTTCACGTCGTCGGGGCGGCTGAGCACCCGCGAGACGGTCGCGATGGAGACGCCGGCGTGGTGCGCGACGTCGTAGACCGTCGGCGGTTTCGTCATGGGAACGCCTTCCTTCGGCCACCAATGATACGCACGGCATCCTGCCCGCCCGGGCCACCGGCGGCGTGGGATGGCGCACGGAGCGCCCTCGTCTTGCGTCACGGGAGCGGCCCACCCGAGCCGGGAACCGTAGCCAACCCGAACGTTCCCTGAATTCTCGACGCTTGTCGGCTGGGCGGCCGACGTCCGCTGGCAGACTGCGGACATGACTGATCAGCATGCCAAAGCCGTCCTCCTCAACTCCCTCCACGAGCCGGGTTCCCCGCTCATCGTCACCAACGTCTGGGACGCCATCACCGCGAAGGTCGTCTCCGAGGCCCCCGGCATCGTCGCCCTCGCCTCGGCGAGCCACTCGGTGTCGAACGTCCGTGGGCTCGAAGACGGCGGTGGCCTCGACGTCGACGAGGCGATCGCCGCCGCGAAGATCATCGTGGGCGCCGTCGACCTGCCGGTGACGATCGACTTCGAGAAGGGCTACGCGTCCGACGCGGCCGGGGTTCGCGAGAACGTCCGCCGCCTCATCGTCGAGTCGGGTGCCGTCGGCATCAACCTCGAGGACTCCGTCGGTGCCGCGAAGGCCCCACAGTTCCCGATCGAGGAGGCCGCGGCCCGCGTCGCCGCCGCTCGCGCCGGAGCCGAGGACGCGGGCATCCCGCTCGTCATCAACGCCCGGGTCGACACGCTCGCCGGCGACCCCGAGGCATGGGACGAGGCCGTCACGCGCGCCAACGCCTACCTCGAGGCCGGTGCGGACGTCGTCTTCTTCCTCGGGCTCGGCACCGAAGAGCTCGTCGCCAAAGCGATCGAGCAGGTGCACGGACGCATCTCCGTCATCGGCTACCCCGGCGCGGTGCCGCTCAAGCGCCTGGCCGAACTCGGCGTCTCACGCGTCAGCTTCGGCCCCGGCACGCTCGGCCTGACCCTCGCCGCCCTCCAGCGCGCGGCGACCGGCCTCACCGAGCTCGGCGAGTACCCCGAGGACCTCGGCTTCTCCTTCGAGCTCTGAGCCTGTCCTCCTCCCCTAACTCAGGACGTGCCCGGCGTGTCGCGCCGGTCCTGCCTGCGGGACCGGCGACGCGCCGCCGGTTTCCTGAGTTAGGGAGAGGAAACAGGGGTCAGGACGTCAGGAACCAGTACCAGATGATGAGCATCGTGATGAGGAAGCCCGTCAGGAAGTTGAGGCGGAGGAACCGCTTCCAGCCTGCGTTGGCCCGCTCGGCGTCCTCCTCCCGGAGGTTCCAGAACGGCAACACACTAGCGGCGTAGGGCAGCGCGAGCAGGCCCGCCAACGGGATGGGCCACGGGGTCACGAGCATCAGTGCACCGCCGGCCAGGTAGGCGACGAAGGCGAACCGGACGGTCGCCGCCGCACCGATGACCGTCGCGATCGAGCCGATCCCGCCCTCCCGGTCGGCGATGATGTCCTGCACCGCACCGAAGGCGTGGCTGGCGATCCCCCAGAGGAAGTACCCGACGAGCAGCGCCCAGAGCGCGGGGGTGAAGACCGCGCCGGCGAGGACGAGGCCGTAGACCGCCGGGCTCACGAAGTGCGTGCTCGAGGTGAGCGAGTCGATGAACGGCCGCTCCTTGAACCGCAGGCCGGGTGCGCTGTACGCGATGAGCGCGAACACGCTGATCGCGAGGACGAGCCACGACAGCGGCGACCCGATGACGACGAGGTAGACGAGGAACGGGACGTTCGTCACGATCGCCGCGAAGATCGTCAACCGGTGCATCCGGCGGTCCAGGACCGCGCCCTCGACGCCGCCCTTGCGCGGGTTCCGCAGGTCGGACTCGTAGTCGAAGACGTCGTTGATGCCGTACATCGCGAGGTTGTACGGGATGAGGAAGTACAGCGTCCCGAGCCAGAAGGTGAGGTCGAGTTCGCGCGTGGTCAGCAGGTACGCCGCGGCGAACGGGTACGCGGTGTTGATCCACGACAGCGGTCGGGAGGACAGCACGAGCTGGCCGAGTCGGTTCATGCCGGGTCCTCCTGGGACGGGGATGGGGAGACGGGAGCAGGGGTTCGGCGCTCGAGGAGCACCCAGAGCGACGGGAGCAGGACGGCCGCCGCGATGGCGTAGGCGAAGTCCTCGAGCGGCGCGATGCCGATGAAGGCGCCGGAGATGAGCGCCGGGTCGTAGCCGACGAGCCCGATGCCGATCATGATGTTGTCGAACAGCGCGGTCATGAGTAGGAGGACGACGAGCCCACCGCCCACCGCGAGCAGCCAGGTGCCCGCCGTCAGACCGGTGGATCGCGGTCCGCTCGCACGGCGTCGATCGAGCCGCACGACCGCGAGCAGCGCGACGACCGCCACGACGGCGAGAAACCATGCGTTGAGGGCCCAGTAGGTCATCGTCCGCTCACCTCGGCGGCGCCGGTCGTCCGGCGGGACACCCGGCCGAGCGTGTGTCGCGCCGCACCGAACAGGTTCATCGTGAGGTAGCAGAGCAGCGTCAGGAAGAAGACCTCCTCGATCGGCAGCTCGGGCGCGACCTGCAGCCCGGTCATGAACGCGGTCTCACCGCGGAAGAAGATGCCGGTGCCGATGCCGAGGAGGTCCCACACGAGGAAGAACACGACGCCGATCGGCAGGATGATCGCGGCCCGTCGTCGGTCGGCCCAGAAGAACAGCCGGAACCGCCGGTCGAGCATGACCATCCCGGTGATCGAGACGAGCAGCGCCAGCAGGTACAGCAGACCCATCAGCCGGTCGCCTCGGCGCGAGCGCGCAACGGCTCCGCCATCGGGCCGGTGGTGATGTCGCCACGCATGCGCTTCACGACGAGCTCTGCGCTGATGAGGCACATCGGCAGGCCGATGCCCGGGATGGTTGAGCCGCCGGTGTAGAACAGGCCGTCGACCTTCTTGCTGACGTTGCCGCTCCGGAACATCGCACTCTGCGAGAGGATGTGCGCCGGCCCGAGGGCGGTGCCCTTCCAGACGTTGAGGTCGGTCGCGAAGTCGGCCGGTCCGACGTCGCGACGCACCACGATGCGCTCGGCGAGGTCGGGGACGCCGGCCCACTCGGCGATCTGCGCGATGGCGGCGTCGCCGATCTCCGCGACCCGGGCGTCTCCACCGCCACCGATGGACGGATCGGCAGGGACCGGAACCAGGATGAACAGGTTCTCGTGACCGTCGGGTGCGACGCCCGCATCGGTCGCGCTCGGGCGACAGACGTACAGCGACGCGGGGTCGGGCACGCTCGTCTCCTCGCCGAAGATGCGGCCGAAGTTGTCGCGCCAGTCGGCCGTGAAGAACAGGCTGTGGTGCAGGAGCTCCGGGAGCTCGCCGCGGACGCCGAGCATGACGAGCACGGCTCCGGGACCGGCGGTGCGCTTCTCCCAGTACTCGGCCGGGTAGGTCTGGAGCTCACGCGGCAGCAGCGTCGTCTCGGTGTGGTGCAGGTCGGCGGCGGACACGACGCGGTCGGCGCGGAGCAGCTGCCGACGACCGTCGGCGTCGAGGTAGTTGACGCCGTCGACCCTGGCGCGGCGGCCGGCGGGCATCGTGGTGATGCCGGTGACCTCGGCGCCCGTGATGATCTCCACGCCCTCGGCGCGGGCGAGCTCGGCGATCGTGTCGATGATCCGCGAGAAGCCGCCCTGCGGGTAGAGCACGCCGTCCTCGAGGTCGAGGTAGCTCATGAGGTGGTACATGCTCGGCGCCTCGAAGGGCGAGGAGCCGAGGAACACGGCCGGGTAGCCGAGGATCTGCTGCAGACGGACGTCGGCGACGGTGCGTGCGGCCAGGGTGTCGAGGTCCTCCGTGAGGAGCTTCGCGAGCTTCGGCATCCGGGCGAGGACCTCACGGCTCGCGAGCGTCCGGTACGACTCGAACGTCGTGTACAGGAAGCTCCGGATGGCGATCTCGTAGGTCTCCTTCGCGCTGCGGAGGTACACGTCCATCTTCGCGCCGGCGCCGGGTTCGACCGACTCGAACAGGGCGAGGTTGCCGGCCCGGTCGGCGGCGAGGTCGAGGTGCCCGTCGCGGCCCTCCGAGTAGACGCGGTACGCCGGGTCGAGTCGCCCGAGGTCGAGCTGCTCGGCCGCGGAGGTGCCGAGGAGGCGGTAGAAGTGGTCGAAGACCTCCGGCATGAGGTACCAGCTCGGGCCGGTGTCGAAGGTGAAGCCGTCCTGCTCCCAGGTGCCGGCGCGGCCGCCGAGCACCTCGCGTCGTTCGAGCAGCGTGACCCGCTGGCCGTCGCGGGCGAGGAGGGCTGCGGTGGCGAGACCGCTGATGCCGCCGCCGATGACGACGGTCCGGTTGTGGGAGGTGGTCATGACTGCGAACTCTCGTCGATCGTCGGGATGGAGGCGGTGGTGCCGGTCGTGGCCGGTGTGCGACCGGCGAGCGCGCCGGCGGCGATGCGGAGCTTGACCGGGTCGGGCACCCGGACACGCGTGCGGACGAGCGCCGAGGCCGGCGTCGTCCGGATGCGTCGGGCGAGTTCCGAGAAGAGCTCCTGGGCGAGGGCGACCGCGCGACGGCTCGACTTCGGCAGCCGCCCGAGGACCGCTGCCGAGCGGTCGAGATCGGCTTCGATGTCGTCGAGCAGGCTGTGCTTCTGCGCCTCGGTGAGCTCGTCGACGGCGACACCCGGGAAGTAGCTGCGGCCGAGCTCGTCGTGGTCGGCCGAGAGGTCGCGGAGGAAGTTCACCTTCTGGAAGGCGGCACCGAGACTCCTGGCGCCGACGACGAACGCGGCGCGCTGGGCGTCGTCGACGTCGTGGCCGCGCAGGAAGATCCGCAGGCACATGAGCCCGACGACCTCGGCGGAGCCGTACACGTAGTCGCGGAACGTCTCCGGGGTGTGGACGGTCCGCGAGAGGTCCGCGCGCATGGACGCGAAGAACGGACGGGTGAGGTCGACCTCGATCCCCGCCGACCGCGCCGAGATGGCGAAGGCGTGGACGACGAGGTTGCTGCTGTACCCCGTCTCCATCGCGTCCTCGGTGTCCTGCTCGAGGGCGTCGAGCATGCGGAGGACCCGCTCGGGGTCGAGCCCGGCCGCCGCGGCCACGCCGTCGACGATCTCGTCGGCGATGCGCACGAGTGCGTACACGTTCTCGACGTCCTGGCGGATGTCGCCACCGAGCAGCCTGGCCGCCAGGCCGAAGGACGTGGAGTACCGACGGATGACGATGCTCGCGGTCTCCTGGGCTACCCGGTCGTAGAGCTGTCGTGCGTCGCCGACCGCCGAGGCGTCGTCGGCCGGTCGCCCGGTCCCGTCCCCTGCTGCGGTCATCGCGACCGCTCGAGCACGGTGGCGACGATGGGGCGGAGCTCGTCGCGGAGCTGCGCCGGGATGCTCGGCGAGGCCAGCTGCTCCCAGGCGCGGTTGGCGTAGTCACCGGCGAGCAGGGTCGCGTGCTGGCGGGCGCCCGTCGTCGTGAGGACGTCGCGCAGGACGGCGGCACCCTCCTCGTCGAGGTCCGGGTCGCCGAAGAGGTGCTCGACGGCGTGCCACTCGGGCTGCTCCGCCGCGAACGCCACCATGACCGTCAACTTGCCCTCGCGGAGGTCGCCGATCGTCGTCTTGCCGGTCGTCTTCGAGTCGCCGAAGACGCCGAGGACGTCGTCGATGATCTGATAGGCGATGCCGATCTGCTGCCCGAACGCTCCGAGCGCGTCGATCGTCGCCTCCGGAGCGCCAGCCAGGACGCCACCCGACTGCAGGGGCGCCTCGAACGAGTAGTAGGCGGTCTTCAGACGCTCCATGCGGATGATGTCGTCGACCGTCGGGACGACGCCGCCGACCGTGAAGTCGACGTCGGCGAGCTCGCCGGCCGCCGAGGCGGAGATCGCGTCGTCGAGGATCTCGCGCAGGCGGGTGCGGACCGAGTCGGCACTCCCCGCGCGGTCGATCAGGCGGTAGGACGCGGACAGGGCGAGGTCGCCGGCGATGACGGCGACGGACATGCCGCGGTGCTCGGCGAGCGGCAGCGGGATGCCCGCGGTCTGCGCGATGTCGCGGTAGCTGCCGGAGACGTTGGGGCTGCCGCGCCGGACGAAGTCGCGGTCGATCACGTCGTCGTGGACGATCAGCGCGGTGTGCAGGAGTTCGTAGGCGGCAGCGACGTGGGCGGCCGCGACGATGTCCTCGCCACCCAGCGCCTCGTAGGCCGTCATGACCATCCGGGGACGGAACCGCTTGCCGCCGGCCATGCTGCGCTCGATGGTCTCCCAGAGCCGCAGGTAGCCGGCGCCGCCGAACGACACCGCCTGCGTCTTCGCCAGTTCGAGGAAACGCTCGAGGGCATCCTCGACCTGATGCTGTTGTCGATAGGGCACGTCGACGACGTGGTGGGTCTCCATATCACGAGGCTACTTCACGGAGCGGCGAGATTAGTACGCTAGCTGTCCATTCGCGTTCACCCCGATCGTCGGGGAGAATGGACGCATGTCGGTACCCGAAGAACTCGTCGTCCTGCTCGCCGAGGACGGCACCCGCATCGGCACCACGCCGAAGGCGACCGTCCACACGCTGGAGACGCCGCTCCACCTCGCGTTCTCCTGCCACGTCATCGGGCCCGACGGTCGCATCCTCGTGACCCGGCGCGCGCTCTCGAAGCTCACGTGGCCGGGCGTCTGGACGAACTCGTTCTGCGGACACCCCGGCCCGGACGAGGACAGCGTGGACGCCGTGCTGCGTCGGGCGAGTGCCGAGCTCGGCCTGCCGATCTCCGCGCCGCAACTGGTGCTGCCCGACTTCCGGTATCGCGCCGTCGACGCCTCGGGTGTGGTCGAGTACGAGATCTGCCCGGTCTACGTCGCCTACACGGACGCGACGCCCGAGCCGAACCCCGACGAGGTCATGGAGTGGGCCTGGGCCGAACCCGGATCGCTCCTCGAGTCCGTCGAACAGGCGCCCTTCGCGTTCAGCCCGTGGCTCACGCTCCAGCTGCCGCTCGTCGTGCCGCTCCTCGCGGAGACCACCGCTCACTGAGTCGCCCGGATCTGCGCGGATCGAGCCGGTTTCCGAACAGATTCAGCGACTGAGCGAGGTCAGGCGCCGCGAAGCGCCTCGAGGGCCGCGGCGATCCGCTTGTCGCGCGTCGCGTCCGTCTTCGCCAGTGCGACCGGCTCGGCCAGCGCGCGTTGTCGGCTGAACGACAGGGCTCCGTAGGCGGCGAGCGCTTGCTCGTCTCCCGCGAGCGCCGTCTCGAGCTCGGGCGGCAACGGGAACACGCGCGGTGCGTCGTCGACCTCGAGGTCCACCTCGACCTCGTCGCCTCCCGCGACCCCGGCGGCGGCGCGGTTGGCGGCGCTCAGGGCGATCAGGTACCGGCCGCCCATCGGGGTGATGGTGCTGCGGTAGGTGGTCGCACCGACGGTGACGACGACGGGCACGCGCTTGCCGCGATCCAGGCCCTCGACGACGGCGTCGGGGACGAGGATGCCGGTGTTGTTGCCCTGGAGTTCGATGACGGTGCGGAATCTCATGCGCTCAGTATGGCCCGGGGCCGTCTCGCAGTGAAGACCAGGATGAGGGAGCCGGCGACGACCGCGATCCCGAGGAGCTGTCCGAGGCTCAGCGCCTCGCCGAGGACCACGAGGCCTGCCAACACGGCGACGACGGGACTGAGCAGGCCGAGGAACGACACCGACCCGACGGGGAGCGCGGCGATGCCTCGGAACCACAGAGCGTACGCGAGGGCCGTGCCGACGAGGGAGAGGTAGGCGTACCCGCCGATCGCCGCCGCGTCCGGGGCGTCCGACGGAAGTCCCTCGACGAGGAGCAGCACCGGCACGAGGACGAGACCGCCGGCCACGAGCTGCCAGGCGGTCAGCGCGAGGCCGGAGACCGGTGCGCCGCTGCCGGCGTTCGGGTCAAGGTCCGGGCTCGTGCGCCGGCGGGCGCCGATCCGGCGGCCGACCTGCGGCCTCCCCCACCGCTTGCTCAGCACTGATCCGAGCGACATCGAGACCGCCCCGGCGAGTGCGGCGACGACGCCGACCGCGTCGAGACGCGCGTCGGCCTGCAGCACGATGAGGGCGACACCCAGCACCCCGGCGAACCCGGCGACGACGCGGCGCACGGTCAACGCCTCCCCCACCAGCAGGCTCGCGAGCACGGCGACGAGTACCGGCCCGATCGCCCCCATGGTCGCGGCGACCCCGCCGGGCAGCCGGTAGGCGGCGAGGAAGAGGAACGCGAAGAAGGCGCCGATGTTGAGGGTGCCGAGCACGAGCGACCGCCACCACCAGCCACCGACCGGCAGGGTCCGGGTGATCGCGAGGAGCAGGAGGCCGGCCGGCAGCGCTCGGAGCACGGCTGCCAGCAGCGGTCGTCCCGGCGGGAGCAGTTCGCTCGTGACGAGGTAGGTCGTCCCCCAGCTGATCGGGGCGATGGCGGTGACGGCGGCGACGCGGAGTTGATTGCTAAGCACTGAGCAATAATAGCTCAGCACTAAGCGAATCGCTAGGCTGGCTGGATGAGCACGCGCGTCGACGACATCCTGAGCCAGTGGCGGACCGAGCGACCCGACCTCGACGTCTCGCCCATGGCCGTCATCGGACGACTGTCGCGAGCGGCGACGGCGGTCGACGCACGCCTGTCCTCGACCTTCGCCGAGCACGGTCTCGACAGCGCCTCGTTCGATGTGCTCGCCACCCTGCTCCGCGCCGGCTCACCGCACGAGCTCGCCCCGAAGGACCTCGCCCACTGGTCGATGGTGACGTCGAGCGCGATCGCCCAGCGGGTGAACAAGCTCGTCGAGCGCGGTCTCGTGACGCGCCGTCCGAGTGAGCAGGACGGGCGCGGCACGGTCGTCGCCCTCGCCCCGGCCGGCAAGCGCCTCGTCGAAGCAGCCCTACCCGATCACCTCACCGCCGAAGAGCGTGTCCTCGACGGCTTCTCCCCCGCCGAGCGCGAGCAGCTGGCGGCCTTCCTGGAGCGCCTGGCTCGCACCGACACCTGAGTGTCGCGTCGACGCTCGCGGCACGTCTCCGCTCCGGCGGCACGCCCTGTTCCACGTGCCCCGAGCACGGGCACGTGCCCGGGCAGCACCGGTTCAGGCGATGCGGCGACCCTCGTTGTGCTCCTGCAGCCACCAGGTCACGCCCTCGTCGTCGGACACCCAGCTCTCCCAGGTGTACGAGTCCTCGGTGATGCCGCTGAAGTTCCACCGGATGAGCTTGTCGTCGTTCCGCGTGCCGTCCTGGCGGATGCCGTCGGCGCGGTGCGGCGTCGCGACGAGCTGACAGAACTCCCCGCGCCGTGGCTCGACGTAGTTCACGCGCCAGGCGCCCATCAACCGGTCGTAGACACGGAGAGCCGTGCTGACCGTCTCCCAGCCCGACGGCTCCGCGTCGTTCGCGACGAGCTGGACGTCCTGCACGGCACGCCCCTCGAGGATGTACGACACGATCCACCGGAAGTCGGACTCGACCCACTCGCCGCTCTCGTCGTCGAGGCGCTTCGAGTGGACGTCCCAGGACCCGACGAACTGGCCGAACCGGACCATGCGACGCGGGTAGAGCGGCGTCGGCCCGTCGGCGGTGATCGCGCGGGCGAAGTCGGGTCGCTCTGACGTGCTCATGGCGGGGCCTTTCTGCTGGTCCACCTGCTCGCCCGTCGTCGGGACGCCCGCCTCAGTCCTGCGTCAGCGTTGCGTCTCGCCGACGTCGGTCCGGTGGAAGTTCTGGAAGGAACGGGAGGCGGTGGGTCCGCGCTGTCCCTGATACCTGGAACTGTACTCGCTCGACCCGTACGGGCGCTCGGCCGGTGACGTGAGCCGGAAGAAGCACATCTGACCGATCTTCATCCCCGGCCAGAGCTTGATCGGCAGCGTCGCGACGTTGCTGAGCTCGAGGGTGACGTGGCCGGTGAAGCCCGGGTCGATGAAGCCGGCGGTGGAGTGCGTGAGGAGCCCGAGACGACCGAGCGAGCTCTTGCCCTCGAGACGCGCTGCGACGTCGTCCGGAAGGGAGACCCGCTCGTAGGTGGACCCCAGGACGAACTCGCCGGGGTGCAGGATGAACGGCTCGTTCGGCAGCGTCTCGATGAGGCGCGTCAACTCCGGCTGATCCTCCGCGGGATCGATGAAGGGGTACTTGTGGTTGTCGAAGAGGCGGAAGAAGCGATCGAGGCGCACGTCGATGGACGACGGCTGGATCATCTCCGGCGAGTAGGGGTCGAGCGCGATGCGAGAGGCGTCGAGTTCGGCTTTGATGTCACGGTCCGAGAGCAGCACGGTGACAGTGTATCGGCCGGGAGCCCGAAGCCTCGGGCCGGTGACGACGCCCGGATTCGCTACGATGCTCGCACGGCGCGGACCTCCGCGACCCGGCGGAGACCGGTCGCGCCGCCCCAGCGACCTGGAGGCCTCCGATGACCAGACCGCACGTCCTCGTCCTGCAGCACGTCCCTTGGGAGCGACCGGCGGTGCTCGGCGAGGTGCTGACGGCGTCGGGGATCGACTGGACGCTCGACACCATCGTCGAGCGCCGTGAGCTGCCGCCGGCGCGCGAGATCACCGGGTTCGACGGGCTCGTCCTCCTCGGCGGCCCGATGGGCGCGCTCGACGTGGAGGAGCACCCGGGTCTCGGTCTCGAAGCGCAGCTGGTGCGCGATGCGGCGGTGCTCGGCATCCCGGTGTTCGGGGTCTGTCTCGGGCATCAGCTCATCGCGACGGCCCTCGGAGCCACGCTCCACTCGGCGGCCGCGCATGAAGTGGGTGTCGGTGACGTCGAGCTCCTGACCGAGAGCGAGCTCGGCATGCGTGGCGAGCGCCTGCCGGTGCTGCACTGGCACGGCGACGTCGTCGAGGCTCCCTATGGAGCGACGGTCCTCGCGTCGACGCCGTCGACGCCGAACCAGGCGTTCCGGATCGAGGACCGGGTCTTCGCGACGCAGTTCCACCTCGAGGTCGACCCGCCGATGCTCGATCAGTGGCTCGCGGAGCCGGTCATGCTCCGCGACCTGCCGTTCGTGACGGGGACCGCCGAGGAGGCCGCCGACCGCCTGCGAGCCGAGGTCGCCGCGGCGGCGGGGCCGATGCGGGAGGCCGGCGAGCGGTTGTTCGGGGCCTTCGCCGACGCGGTGCTCCGGCGGACGAGCGTCGACCCGTCGCTGCGGTAGGACTCGGATCGTTCCCGGACGCACCACCCCGGACACAGCGAAGCGGCCGACCCCCGGAGGGACCGACCGCTTCGTGAACTCGAATTCGAGTTAGAGGGCCTTGCGACCCGTGATCGTCCTGATCAAGAACGCGATGATCGCGATCGCGAGCAGCACGAGGCCGACCCACAGCAGGAAGTTGAGGGACTGGACGAACCCACCGGTGATGGCGAGAACGATGGCAACGACGATGACGATGATGAGCAGGATGTTCATGGTGAAGCTCCTTTCGCAGAACTCCGTCCACCGTATGGGGGCCCGACCATTCCGTCCCGGGGGTTGACATCGCTCGAAGTCGTTCCGCTACGCGCGCGGAGCGCCCCCGCGTTGCACACCTCCGCCCTCCTGCGTTTCGGCTTGCGCCAGCGCGGTGCGCTGACGCGAGCGCGGGCCACACGCGTGAGCGCGGGTCTCCAGAGGGTCGCGCTCACGCGCGTGCGCCGCAGTCAGGCCTGATCCCAGGGGCTCGGACCAGCGCACCGCGCTGGCGCCGGTTCAGCACACCTCGGGCGGCAGCACCGCGCTGACCAGGGATTCCCGAGCTGCGGGTCGCCCCGGCGAGCTGCGCTAGAGGAGGCCCGGCTGGTCGGCGGGGTCGCCGTCACCTGGCTCGGAGCCCGGGTCGTCGACCGTCGGCGCCGCCATCGGATCGTCGCTCTCGGGAGCGTTGTCGGGCAGCGCTCGGGAGATCGCCTCCTGCGCGTCGCCGATCGGGTCGTCAATCTCGTCTCGTGGGTCGCTCATGCTCATTTCCTTTCCTCGTGTCCCGACGGTAACGCGGGACGCCTCACAGCCACACCCCCTGGCAGAACGACCCGGTTCGTCCTACGAGCCGAGTGCCCGGGCCCGTCAGACCGGTGTCGAGGCCGTCGTCGACGCCGCTTCCGCGAGTCGCTTCGCCGCTACGAGCACGCGTGCACTCGCGAAGGGCTCGACCGGCGGCGCTCCGGCCGCGTCGAACACCTCGATCCCGGAGGCGTCGCGGTCGGACCGCGACCAGCCCGGCGACCCGTCTCGGACGAACGCCACGACCGCGTCATGGATCCGATCCGCGAGTTGCTGCGGCGCGTGCGGGCCCGCCACCCGGGTGACGTCCGGGTCGTCGAGCACATCGAAGATGAACGGGACGTCGAGGCAGTGCTCCGCGATCCCGCTCACCGCCGAGCGCCACACGAAGTCGGAGACCCACGTCTCGGCGTCGTCCCGCAGCGCCAGCCAGCGGACGACGCGCTCCCGGAACATGACGTCGCTCACGAAGCGCCCCGCGACGAGTCCCGTGCGTTCGCCGGGCTGGGTCGCGACGTACGCCTCGGCGAGCGGCTCCGGCACGCCCATCAGTTCCAGGGCACGCGTCGGCGCCACGGCGTCGAAGTCGTCGAGTCGACCGGTGAAGAACCCGGCGAACTCCTCTCGGGTCGCACTGACGAGCAACGGCTTGTCCGCGCCTCGTCCCGCGATCATGCCGGCTTCGACGGTGTCGACGACCAACTCGCCGTCGACGACCGGGCCGAGGCCGAGGCGGCCGTTCATCGTCGTCATCCCGCGGAGCACGGACTCCGGGTCGGTCGCGCCGCCGGGGACGAGTTCGAAGCGCTGGGCCTCGATCAGCGTCGCCTCCGGGACGCTCGCGAAACCAGCCAGGGTCGCGGGCACCCCGAGATGCTCGGCGAGTCGCGCAGTCAGGGCCTGCGCCTCGTGGAGCGGGACGTCGCCGGGGACGCCGGACACGGACATCGCCCGGTGGAACAGGTGTTGCGCCGACGGGACCGTGAGCAGGGTCATGACGGACCCGCCGCCGGCGGACTGGCCGGCGATCGTCACGCGCTGCGGGTCGCCGCCGAAGGACGCGATGTTGTCGCGGACCCACTCGAGCGCGAGGATCCAGTCGAGGACGCCGCGGTTGGCGGGGGCGTCGGGCAGCCAGCCGAAGCCGTCGAAGCCGAGGCGGTAGGAGACGGAGACCGTGACGACGCCGTCGCGATTGAAGGCGCGGCCGTCGTACCAGGGGCTCGCGGGTGACCCGGCGATGAAGCCGCCGCCGTGGATCCAGACGAGGACGGGCAGACCGGCACTGTCTGCGGCGGGCGTCGGGTCGGGCGTGAAGACGTTGACGTTGAGCGTCGAGTCGCCGGGGATCGACGGTTCCGGGATCGTCGTGATCTCGGCCAGGGCCTTCCGCTGCGGTGTCGCGCCGTAGGCGGTCGCGTCGAGGAGTCCGTCCCAGGGCGCCTTGGGCTCGGGTGCCCGGAACCGTCTCGCTCCGGTCGGCGGCTCGGCGAACGGGATGCCGAGGAAGGCGACCGATCCATCGGCGCGGCGCGTCCCGCGGACCGTTCCCGAGGTCGTCTGTGCGATGGGTTGCTCTGGGCTGGAATCGGTCGTCATCGGCGGATCCTCCGGGTACTCGGCCGCGCGCTCATCCGACGAGCGTCGCGTGGTGATCCGCCCAGTATGCCGCGTCACGCCCGAAACCCGTCCGATGTTCGGGCTTCACCCAGCCGACCCACCCGTTGCGCCAGCGCGGTGCGCTGACCCGGGCGCGCCCCGGACACGTGAGCGCGGGTCTCTGGAGACCCGCGCTCACGTCCGATGCACCGCGCTCACGTCAGCGCACCGCGCTGGCCAACCCCACGGGTGCGGGGTTGGCGGGCGGGTTAGGCGACGATTGCCGCGCGGAGGGCTGCCGCGGAGGCCGCCGGGTCGTCGGCCGAGTAGATCGCACCGCCGGCGACGGCGACCTGTGCGCCCGCCTGCTGCACCGACGCGATCGTCGACACGTTCACGCCACCGGCGACCGAGAACGGCACGGCGGCCGCTTCACCGTCGGACAGGAGCGTCTGGAAGGTGAAGCCCTCCTCCGCCTGCTCGTCGAGACCGGCGTGCATTTCGACGAACGCGGCACCGAGAGCGGTGACCTCCTTCGCGCGCTGCACCTTGTCGGCGACCCCGATGAGGTCGACGACGACGGACTTGCCGTGCGCCTTCGCGGCCTTCACGGCGCCGACGATCGTGCTGTCACCGGCGGTCCCGAGGACGGTGACGATGTCCGCACCGGCGGAGAAGGCGATGTCGGCTTCGAGCTCGCCGGCGTCCATGGTCTTGAGGTCGGCGAACACGATCTTGTCGGGGTGGGCGTCCTTGATCGCGGTGACGGCACGCAGGCCCTCGCTTTTGATGAGGGGTGTGCCGAGCTCGAGGATGTCGACGTAGGGCGCGACCTTCCCGGCGAGTTCGAGGGCTGCCTCGGTGGTGAGGACGTCCATGGCTACTTGGAGCTTCATGTGGTGCTGCTTTCTGTCGTGATGGGATGCGTCCGACGTCCGCCGGGCGCGTGGGAAGGAAGCGGGCGACTACTCGAGGTTCGCGTGGCGCGGCCACAGCTCCTCGGCGCTGACGCCGTCGGACTGCCAGAGCGCATGGAAGAACGCATCGCCGAGCAGCATGACCGCCTGCTCGAAGAGGCTCCCCGAGTACTGCACGGAACGCGTGCCGCCGTGGTCGGTCTTCTGCGCGGCGGGGACGACGATCGTCTCGGCGGCCAGTTCTGCGAGCGGGGATGCGGGGTCGGTCGTGATGGCGACCACCTCGGCCCCGACGGAGACGGCCGTGTCCGCGGCACGGACCACACCCGTCGTCGTACCGGAGCCGCTGGCGACGAGCAGGACGTCACCCGAGCTGATGGCGGGCGTCGTCGTCTCGCCGACGACGTGCACGGTGAGCCCGAGGTGCATGAGTCGCATGGCGGTCATGCGGAGCGCGAGACCGGAACGACCGGCACCGGACACGAACACGCGGTCCGCCGTTCGCAGGCGGTCGAATGCGCCGGCGAATGGGGCCGGATCGGCCCCCAGCAGGCTCGACACGGTGCGATGCAGCTCGGCGTCGATCGCGGTGAGCGCTCCCTGGACCGTCGAGGTCGCAGACGTCACCGACGTGGATGGAGGGACGGTGGGGTTCGACATCCCTCCATCCTGGGTGTGATTGGGTAGGTACGCCGCCGCTCGCCCGAGCGGTTCCACCTACCCGAACGGGTGGGTGCGGGCCGATGGGATAGGGTGCGGACATGATCGAACGCCCTGTCACCTACCCGGTCGAGCTGCTCGACGGCCTGGCCTCCGTCGCATCCAGCTCGCTGCTCCGCATCGCCGGTGCGTTCCGGGAGGTCCTCGAGCCGGTCGTCACGCATTCCGCGCTCGTGATCTTCACCGAGGACTGCACCGGCCGCCCCCGGAAGAAGGCCGGCGACCCCGCGATCGTCGAGGGCGTCACGATCGCCGAGCTCGACGCGGTCCGACAGCGCACCCCGCGCGGCCCGGTCACCACGGCCACCCCTGATGCCGGACCATACGCCGACCGGCCGACGTCGGCGGTGATCGCGGGCGCGGAGCGTCCGATCGCGGCCTGGCTGGCCGACACCGGCGCCCTCCTCGTCCTGACCGACCCGCAGGGTCCGATCGACGACCGGCTCGTCGGCGCCCTGTGGGAGGTCGTCGCGGCGGGTATCCGCCAGCAGGTGGCGACGGCGGCCCCCGACTACCTCCGTGACTCGCGGGCGGCGTCGAGCGAGCGGGCCGGCGCGATCGCGGAGCTCACCGACGCCCATGCGACGACGCTGGAGTCGATCCTCGCGGTGACCCGGTCGCGGCAGACGTCGCCGGAGGACGCCCGGGCGGCAGTGACCGAGATCGCCTCGGCCGCGATGGTCGAGCTGCGGGCGGTGTCCGACCGCGACCGTCAGTTGGCCGAGGAACCGGTCGCGCGCGCCTTCGCCAGACTCCGCGAGGACCTCCGCCCGCTGGCCCGCTTCGGCGGTCCCGAGGTCCAGTTCATCGAGCCGCCCGTCGACGGTCGGGCTCTGCCCGGCGAGGTGGCGCACGCCGGACGGGCGATCGTCCGCGGCACGGTCCTCGCGCTCGTCGAGCAGTCGTCGGTCGGGCGGGTCCGCGTGCAGTGGGACTGCGACGGCAGCAACCTGCTCATCGGCATCCGCGACGACGGCCCCGGTGAGTTGACGGCCGACACCCCGAGCGTGCAGCAGCTCGGCGCTCGCGTCGCCGCCCTCCGTGGCAGTCTCGATGTCCAGGCGACGCCCGGGTGGGGTTCGGAACTGCACGTGACGCTTCCGCTCGACCCACCGCCCGCAGCCCAGACACGTTCCGACTCGGCGGCCGCCGCGCTGACCGAGCGCGAGTGGAGCGTCGCCGAGCTGGCCGCCGGTGGAGCACGGAACCGGGCGATCGCCGAGACCCTCACCATCAGCGAGAACACCGTGAAGTTCCACATCGCGAACGTCCTGCGGAAGCTCGGCGTCGCGAGCCGCGTCGAGCTGGCAGCCGCCTTGGCCGCCAGCCGCTGATCCCGTCCGGGCTGCGCCGCCGCCTACCGCTTCGAGCTCGTACGGCCCCGGTCACGATCCCGGTCGCCGAACCGTCGCGTGATGAGCGCCCAGCCGAGGATCCAGCTCCCGAGCGCCGTGACCAGCCACACCACCAGCGGTGCGAGCACCCAGGCCAGGACACCGCGGATGTGGAGGCCGCCGGGGAGGATCGACGCGACGAAGAGCGACACGAGTGTCGTCACGAGTCCGATGCCGCCGAGGATCGCCGAGGCGTACCGTCGCGCCAGGCGGAGGATGAAGGGCCCGAGGACGCCCTGCGCGATCGTGAAGACGACGACGGCGATGACGAAGCCCCCGAGGGACAGCCGGACGCCGGGGACGACCCAGTCGGCGACGAGCAGCCCGATGGCCGAGGACAGCAGACTGACGGCGATGCTCAGCAGGAAGCGGGTCATGCGCCGACCATAGCGCTGGGGCGTCGACCGCGTCGAGAGCACGACTGAGGGGATCGCGAGGGCTCAGTCCAGCGCGAGCACCCGCCCGGTGCCGACACCCTCCACCGCGCGCACGAAGGCGAGGCCGACCACGTCGGACGCGACGGGCGCGAAGCCCGGGAACGCGTCGTGATAGCCGGTGGCCTCGGCGAGAACGGTGGGGCTGACGGCGTTGATGCGGATGCCACGTGGGAGTTCCGGGGCGGCACCGATCACGAAGGACTCGACCGCTCCGTTGGCCATCGAGGCCGCAGCACCGGTCGCGATCGGCTCGCGGGCGAGGATGCCCGTCGTGAGTGTGAAGGAGCCGCCGTCGCGGACGAACGGCGTCCCGATCCGCACGACGTCGAGCTGGCTGAGCACCTTGCCGAGGAAGGCTGCGCGGTAGTCGTCGCGCGTCAACTCCCCCACGGGCTTGAACGGGACCGATCCGACGGCGACGATCACGGCGTCGACCTCGCCCACCTCCGCGAACAGCGCCTCGATCGACGCCTCGTCGGTGGTGTCGACGGCCGGCGCCGTCGAGCGCGACACCGCGATCACCTCGTGACGCTCCGCAAGGGCGTCCTGCGCCGCTCGCCCGACATGTCCACTGGCACCGATCACGAGGATTCTCATGCGGGCGACGCTACTCCCCCAACCGGTCGACCTGCGAGCCGATCGGTCCGTGCGCGACGGATCAGCCGTCCTGGCCGAGCAGCTGCGCGAGCGACAACGGTGGCCTCCCCGTGATCGACTCGACGTCGTGGGTCACGTCGGCCATCGCCCCGCTGGCGATCGAGGTGTAGGTCGACACCCAGGCGTCAACCTGCCAATCGGGTGCCGCCCAGACGCGCCGCGACTCGTACGCCTCCTCCACGGTCTCGTCGTGGAACCGCACCTCGCGCCCCTGCCGCGCGGCGACGATCGCCGCGATCTCGGAGAAGTCCAGTGCTTCGGGACCGGTCAGACCGTACGTGCGTCCCGCGTGAGCCGAAGGATCGGCGAGCACCGCGGCCGCGACCCGCGCCACGTCCCTGCGGGCGACGATGGCTGCGCGCCCGGCTCCGGCAGGACCGCGGATGACGCCGTCCTCGCCGACGAGCATCGGCATGAAGTCCGCGTAGAAGTTGTCGCGGAGGAACGTCCACACCATGCCCGACTCGCGGATGTGCTGCTCCGTCGCGAAGTGGTCACGGGCGAGGGTGAAGACGGCGTCCGGCGCCGCGCCGACGAACGAGGTGTACACCACCTGCTCCACGCCGGCCCGCGCCGCAGCGTCGACGAACGCCCGATGCTGGTCGAGGCGGTCCTCGCTCTCCGCACCGGACACCATGAACAGCACCCGCACCCCGGCGAGCGCACGGGCGGTCTCCTCGTCGTCCCGATAGGCGAACGGGACGACGACGGCACGGGGAAGATCCGGTGCGCGCGAGGGGGTCCTGGCGAGCAGTCGCTGCGACAGCCCGCGGTCGGCGAGGAGCGTCGAGACGTGTCCTCCGACCGCGCCGGTCGAGCCGGTGACGGCGAGCTCGGGCAGCGCTGGCGGGCCGTTGTGCGTCATGTTCTTTCCTCGTGTGTCGGGGCCGACTCGGGCGGACAGGGTCGTTCCACTGCTGTCGTCGGCGGTCTCGGGTGTTGCCGGCTAACTCCCGTCGCGGAGGTCCGTCGGCGGCTCGGTGCCGAAGGCGATCTCGTCGAACCGCGCCTCGCAGGGCGGGCCGAGCGGCGCCTGCGAGAGGAAACCGACCCGCACCGGGGCGTCGCTGTGCAGGCGGAAGACCCGGACGAAGTCCCAGGTGAGACCGTCCGTCGAGCTGTGGAACGCCCATGCCTCACCGAGACGGCTGACACGCATCCACACGTGGTCGGCTGAGACGTGCGTCGAGTTCACGTCGTCCGACCAGGTGTTCGTCACGACGCTCACCACCATCGCCTGCCCCTGTGGCGACTGCTCGAAGCAGAGCTTGGCCCAGTGGTCGTCGTCGATCCAGAGTGCGAGCGCACCGGCGTCGAAGGTGCTGCGCTCGCTCACGACCGCGACCCGCGCCGAGAGCGTGAAGTGTTCGGGTGCGTCGAAGGCGAGCGCCGTGGCACGCAACTCACGCGGCCCACCGAGCGAGCTGTTGCTCCAGTCGACGCCGGCGGCGGAGGTGAGGGTGAGCGCTCCGGTATCGGCGTCGGACGATGCGATTCCGGGGGTCGAGGTCCAGGCGAGGTCGGGAAGCCCGTCGATGCGGGTCACGTCGGTGTGCATGGTCCGACCCTATCGGGATCGCCCGTTCCCGTGAGTCGCCCGGATCTGCTCAGAATTTGGCCCATTCCGCGCACATCCGGGCGGCTCAGCGAAGTCAGCCGCCGGGGACGTCGACGACGCGCTCCTCCCCGACGACCACCGCGAGCGAACCGTTGGAGGCTGACGCCACGTCGGCCTGGAGCCGCTCCAGCTCGGCCGGCGGCGCCCACAGTTCCAGCTCCGCCTGCGCACCGTAGACCGGTTCTCCGAGGGTGGCGCCATGGGTGCCGGCCCAATCACGCAGCAGGTTGTCGTACCGCCCGGCGTCGGCGTGCGGGACGACGAGCGTTGCACGCGTCAGCGTCTCGCGACGCACGAGCGCGGCGAGGTCGAGCGTCTCCGAGGCCGCCGACGAGTACGCACGGACGAGCCCGCCGGCACCGAGCTTGACGCCGCCGAAGTACCGCGTGACGACGACGACCACGTCGGTCAGCTCGCGCCGCCGGATGACCTCGAGGATCGGCATCCCCGCCGTGCCGGACGGTTCACCGTCGTCGGACGAGCGGGCCTGGTCGCCGAGCAGCCCCGTGACCATGGCGACGCAGTGGTGTCGCGCGTCCCACGCCTGCTTCTTCACCCGCGCGATGACCGCTTCGGCCTCCTCCGGCGAGGCGACCGGGTGCGCCAGGCCGAGGAACCGAGACTTCTTGACCACGAGTTCGTGCTCGACCGGCGCGGCGATCGTCGCCGGGTACTGCCGCGCGGTGGTCATCCGTCCGAGCGTACTCGGCCGGTCGATGAGGCCCGTTCGACCTACGGCCGCAGCACGTCGTCGGCCGGGTGGGCCTGCACGTGCCCGCGGACGAAGATCAAGCCGATCACGGCCACGAGCATGATGAGCAGGTTGGCCGGACCGGCGATCGCCAGGAACACGCTCTGACCGGCGGCCGCTCCCGCGTGGTCGATCCCCCCGGTCGAGAGGAAGAGCGTCGGGTCGTAGAGTCCGTGGATCAGGATCGGCCAGATGAGGTTGCCGGTCACCCGGAGCGTCAGGTACATGCACACGCCGAATCCGAAGGTGTAGACGACGGTCACGAGCACGGTCACGAGCGGCTGGCCCGACAGGAGGTTGGAGGCGTGCAACAGGGCGAAGACCAGCGAGGAGATCACCATCACGATCCACTCCGAACTTCCGGCGTCGCGCAGCATCTTCACGACCAGTCCGCGGGTCAGGATCTCCTCGGCGAACCCGATGAACACCCCGGACAGCATCGCGACCACGACCACGGAACCCTCGTAGCTCCCGTAGTCGATGCCGAGCAACCGCAGGATGACCGCGGCGAGGATCACGATCGGAGCAGCCCACATCCACCAGCGCCCACGGATCGGCTGCTTCGCGAACAGTTCCCGGAACCAACCGACCGACAGGACGAACCCGGCCAGGACGAGGGAACCGACGATGAGCGGCAGCATGAGCCCGAAGAACACGCTCTGCGGGGTCGCGAAGACGTCCTCGCCCACCTGTGCGCCGAAGAGCTGCCCGACGACCCAGCCGGCTCCGAGGTACAGGGCGAGGTAGACGATGGCCAGCAGGAACGCCCGCCCGATGCCGCCCTTCGCCCAGAAGTCGTGCCATCCGCTGGTGGTGAGTGTCCGCTGACCGCTGTGTTCGTGACCTCTGTGCTCGCCCATGCGTCGATCCAACCACTCAACCGGCCCGGGCGTCGGACAATCCGGGTCGTCAGTCGGCGAGCGCTGCCGCGGCGTTGCTCCAGACCGCGTAGAGGACGAAGCCGCCGAGGGCGAGGAGCCCGAGCACCGGTTGCGCGAGGACGATGACCGCCCACGCGGCCAGGAGCACGAGCGAGAGGAGCGAGGTGCCTGGCCGACGCACGGTCCGGACGAGCCCGCCGAGCAGCTGGGCCCGGAACCGCAGGCCCGGAGCGGCCGCCAACCCGGCGAAGACGCCGAAGGCTGCGACGACCGCGAGCAGCAGCACGACGACGAGCAGCGGCCCGAGCAGCATCGCGAACGGCGTCCCCCACACGGCGACGATGTCGATCACGACGACGAAGGTGAGCGCGCACACGAGCGACCACACGGCGAGCGCCGGTCGCCACGTCCGCAGCAGGCCGATCCCGACCTCCCGCAGTGGCCCCGCATCGGCGGCGTCGCGCGACCGCTGGAACGACCAGCAACCGGCGGCGAAGGCGGGGCCGAGCGGGAGCGAGCACAGCAGCAGGAACGGCCAGCTCGCGAGCGGCTCGGCGACGAGGACGATCGCGGCCGCCAGCGGGAGCGCGCCGACCCCGACGCCGACGCCCACCATGAGGGATCGGTACACGACGCCGAACACCGACTCGAAGGTCTCCCGGCGCGGCTGCAGCAGCCCGCGCACGCCGCCGGCACGGCTGTCCGCCCGCCGCTCGGTCACCGCGCTCATCCCTTCATCCCGCTCGTCGCGATGCCCTGGATGAAGTAGCGCTGGCCGAGGAGGAAGATCAGCACGATCGGGATGACGGAGACGACGGACCCGGCCATGATGAGCGCGTATTCGGCGTCGTACTGCCCGACGAAGGAGCGCAGACCGAGCTGCACGGTCCAGAGGTCGTTGCTCGTCAGGTAGATGAACGGACCCATGTAGTCGTTCCAGGTGGAGACGAACGTCAGCAGCGCGAGGCTCGCGAGCGCCGGCTTCGTGAGCGGCAGGATGATCCGCCACCAGATCGCGTACTCGTTGAGGCCGTCGATGCGGGCTGCCTCGCTCAGTTCGTCGGGGATGGTCAGGTAGTACTGCCGCATGAGGAACACCCCGAAGGCGCCGAACGCCTGCAGCAGGATGATCGAGAGGTGCGTGTTCACGAGGCCGGCGTTCTGCATCATGATGTACTGCGGGATCATGTAGGCCTGCCACGGCACCGCGATCGTCGCGATGTAGGCGACGAACAGGACGTCACGTCCCTTGAAGTGCATCTTCGAGAAGCCGTAGGCGGCGAAGCTCCCGGTGAGCACCTGCAGGATCGTGATCGTGACCGACAGGAACAGCGAGTTCTTGAGGTAGGTCAGCATCGGGATGCGGGTCCAGATGTCCACGTAGTTCTGCCAGACGAACTCGGTGGGGATCCACTGGACGGGGATCGAGAACACCTCGTTGTTCTGCTTGAGCGACGACGAGACCATCCAGAAGAACGGGACGAAGATGATCGCGGTCAGCACGGTGAGCATCACGTAGATGAGCACGCGACGCAGCGGCGAGATCGGACCGTGGCGGCGCACCCGGGTGCGCTTGCCTCCAGCCCCGGGCAGCACGGGTGGGGTGATGGCGTCGGTGACCTCGGCGATCGCGACGTCCGCCGACGACGTGACCGTGGACGAGGCACGCGTGGTGGCGCTGGTCGACATCAGCGTTCCTTCCTCTGCTGCAGCTTGAACTGGACGACGGTGAAGACGAGCACGATGATGAACAGCACGAGCGAGATCGCCGAGGAGTAGCCGAAGCGGTTCTCGGTGATGCCCTCGCGGTAGATGAGCTGCGAGAGGACGAGCGTGGACCGGCCTGGCCCGCCTCCCGTCATGACGACGATGAGGTCGAACACCTTGAAACTCGCGATCGTCACCATGATGAGGACGAAGAAGGTCGTCGGACGCAGCGACGGGATCGTGATGTTCCAGAACCGTTGCCAGGCGTTCGCACCGTCGACCTCGGCGGCCTCGTAGTACTCCTGCGGGATCGCCTGGAGGCCCGCGAGGTAGAGCACCATGTAGTAGCCCATGTCGCGCCACACGCTCGTGATGATCACGGCCGGCATCGCCCACGCGGAGCTCGTCGTCCAGCCGGGCGGGTCGGCGACACCGATGAGCTCGAGGAACTGGTTGATCGGGCCGGCGGTGGGGTTGAAGAGCATGTTCCACACGACGGCGACGGCGACGAGCGAGGTGATGTACGGGAAGAACATCGCGGTGCGGAAGAAGCCGAGGCCGCGGAGCTTGCGGTTGAGGAGCAGTGCCAGGCCGAGCGACGCGAGGATCGTGAGCGGGATGTGCCCGGCCGCGTAATAGGCGGTGTTGCCGAGCGCGATCCAGAAGGACTCGTCACGCATCATGCGGGCGAAGTTCGCGAACCCGACCCACTCGGGCGGCGAGTACGAGTCCCACTTCATGAACGCGATGACGAACGCCGCGCACATCGGGATGAGGGTCAGGAGCGCGAAGCCGATGAAGTTCGGCAGGATGAAGCTCCAACCGACGAGCGCATTCCTGCGGACGCGGCTGCTGGAGCGGGTGCGTTGCGGTGGGGCTGCGATCGCCATGACGAGCCTTTCGAGGACGGTGGTGCGGGGTCGGTGGGGACGCGCCGGGCGGACGCGGGGTCGCGGGGCCGGGCGTGCCGGCCCCGCGATCGCGGCTAGTCGACGAGGACGTCGTTCTTGACGCGGTCCTGCATCTTCGTGATGGCGTCGTCGACGTCCGACTCACCGACCATGATGAGGTCGTGCTCCTCGTCGAGGATCGAGCTGACGTCGGAGGAGTACTCGCTCACGGGCATCTCGAGGACGACGTCCTTCGGCTCCTGGAACGCCTTGACCGAGAGGTCGTCGGTCGGGAGGGCCGTGAACGCCGCGGTGACGTCGTCGGACTGGTACGCGGGGACGACACCGATCGCGGCGATCGCCTTGGCGCCCGCCTCGCTCGCGGCGAACTCGAGGAAGGTCTTCGCCGCAGCCTGGTGCGTGGAGTTCTTGTTGACGGCGAACGCGGTCGGCGAACCGAAGGTCACCGTCTCCTCACCGGCCTTGAGCTGCGGCATCTGCGCGACACCCCAGTCGACGTCGGTCGCGCCCGTCTCGATGGACTGCGCGATGCCCGCGATGTACCAGGTGCCCATCGGCATCATCGCGGCCTTGCCGGTCTCGAACATGGTGCGGTAGCTGATCTGCTGGGTCTTGGCCGTGCCGTAGTCGAGCGCGTAGCCCTTGTCCTGCAGGTCGAGGGTGAGGTCGTACTGGTCCTGCATGAAGCCGTAGTCGCCGCTGATCAGGTCGCCGCCGGTCTGGGCTGCGGCGATCGACTGGACGACGGAGCGCCAGTAGTGGTTGTACGTGCCGTAGACCTTGGAGTCGCCGTCGCCCGAGGTGAGCTTCGCCGCGATGTCCGCGTACTCGTCCCAGGTGAGGTTGTCGGGGTGGTCGATGCCTGCTGCATCGAAGATGGCCTTGTTGTAGTACAGCAGCCAGAAATCTTGCCGGTACGGCGCCGCGTAGTAGGTGTCGTCGAGCTCGAACGGCTCGATCCCCGCGAGCTTGTCCGCGCCGATGTCGTCGACGACGTCGCCCACGTCCACGAGCTGGCCACGGTTCGCGTAGCGCGCGTAGTCGGTCACGTTCTTCATGGTGAGGACGTCGGTCTTGTCGCCGCCCGCGAGCATCGTCGTGACCTTGTCGGAGTAGTCGTCGGCGAGGATGTCGACGGGCTCGATCGTGATGTCGGGGTGCTCGGCTTCGAAGGCGTCGAAGAGCGCCTTGAACTCGGGCGTCTGGTCGTAGTTCCAGACGGAGACGCTGAGCGTGACGGGGCCGTCCTCGTCCTGCTGGGCGGAGCCTGCACCCGAGCAGCCGGTGAGGGCGAGGCCGGCTGCTGCGGCGATCGCGGAGATGGTCAGGATGGGTCGCTTCATTGCGGATGCTCCTCGGTGAGTAGTGGTGCTGTCGGTGGTGATGGCGGTGCTGGTGGCGGTGCAGGTGGAACAGGGATGCTGCGGGATGGAGAGGTCGGTGGGCGTCAGTGCGACGCGGGCAGGTCGAGCGAGGTCGTCGCCCCGTCCGGCCAGGTGATGGTGCGGCCGGTGGACCCGGCGTCGCCCGCCATCGCCGGGGCGACGACGCCCGGCTGCGTGGCGCCGTCCAGGAGGAGCGCGAACGCGTGCCAGTGGTCCGGGCGGACGGGTGCGTCGGTCTCGCACCACGGCGTGCCCGAACGGGGTCCGAGCGGGGTGGCGTCGTCGAGGTCGCGGACGCCTGACCGGAGCACGTCGGTCGGGAACGGGTCGCGCTCGTTCGGGAGCGCGACGACAGCCGAACGCACCCCGTCGGCGACGGCGACTGCCGAGGTCGGGTCGGTGGCGACGGCCAGGTCACGACCGCTGACGGTCCCCCCGCCGACACGCAGTGCGCCGAGCGGGACCTCGTCGCCGGCGCCGGGGACGACGCGGACGAACCGCACCTCCCACGGGCCGCGGACGGCCGAGCAGAGGTCGATCCGCGCGCCGGTGCGGGTCCGGTCCGCCGCGTGACCGTGGCCATGGTCCGGGCCGTCGGCATCGGCGTCGATCCAGCGGGCGAGACCGGAGGATGTCGCCCAACCGGTGGACGATCCGTCGGAGGTCGGCAGCGGCGTCAGCGCACCTCTGGTGAACCCGGAACGGTGACTCGGGACACCCTCGGTGTCCAGGAGCACCACCGATCCGTCGAACGGATCGCGGGCGTCAGCCGAGAGCACCGGCGCGGTCGCCGTCGAGTACCCGAGTCGCGCGTACAGCGGCGCATCGCGTTGGGCGACGCCGTCGTTCGCGTGGTCCGTCCCATGGTTGACGACGCGGACGATGCCGTCGGCGGTCGTCCCGCTGACGATCCAGCCCGGGGCGACGACGGTGCGGAGGACGTCGCCCCGCTCGATCGGCAGTGGTTCCTCGATCGCCGTCCACACCGGGTGTTCGGCCGGGAGCGCGAGCCCGAGCATGCCTTTGGACGCCCAGTAGGGCGAACCGGGGCCGGAGTAGGACTGTGCGAGCTGCCGCCACTCGTGGTGCCAGCCGAGCGTCAGGATCCCGCGGTCGTCGGGTGCACCGGCCGCGTCGAAGTGCGACACGACACCGCTGGCCGCCCGACGGATGAGTCCCGGCGACAGCGCGGTGGACCCGGCCATCGCACCGGCCCAGAACGGGGCGGCGGCGGCGAAGCGGTAGATGAGACTCCGCCCCTGGACGAGCGGCGAACCGTTCGCGCCGACGAGCGTGACGGCGTCCTCCAGGTAGCGGTCGAGGTGGGCGTCGTAGCGGTCGAGGCGTGCCTGATGCGGGTGGCCCGGCGCGAGCATCGTGCGCCACAGCACCGGATAGAGGTGGAGCGCCCACCCGGTGTAGTGGTCGTAGGCTCGCGTGCCGCCGTCGGCGAACCAGCCGTCCTCGCGGAAGAAACCGTCCGCGATCGCGAGATCCTCCTCGAGGTCCGCCTCCGAGAACGAGCCGCCGACCGTGCGCAGGAACTCCTCGACGACGATGCGGAACCACACCCAGTTGATGGGCGGGTACGGCTGGCCGATGACGGATGCGAGCCAATCGATCGTCGTGCGTTTGGTCCGGTCGTCGAGACGGTCCCAGAGTTCGGCACGGGTGAGGTGGAGTCCGATCGCGATGGCTGCGGCCTCGACCTTGGCCTGGTCGACCTCGTCCGGCCGCGGCCACCGCTCCGGGGAGTCCGGGTCGGTGCCCGCTGCGAGGCCGGCGGCGTAGCGTTCGACGAGGTCACCCGTCCGTGCGGGATCACCGGCGATGCGGAAGGCGGCGAGCATGAACGTCCGCGCGAACCCCTCCAGCCCGTCGATGTCGGAGCCGTAGCCGCCTGGCGCACCCGGGAACAGGACGCGGGCACGACCGGGCGAGGTGAAGGGTTCGGCACCGCCGAGCAGCCGGTCCGCGAGGTCCTCCCAGTGCCTGCGCGGCCAGCCGGTCGACGGTGACAGGGTGCGGTCCAGGGCGAGCGTCACCGACGCCGGGGCGGTCAGGAGCGCGACCATCAGGCGCTCACCCCCAGGTCGGCGACCCGGACGGCTTCGCGCGGGTCCTCGCCGTTGAGGAACCGCTCGAGGTCGTCGAGCGCCGCGTCCGTCATGCGCAGCGTCTCCCGGCCGAGGGAGCCCGCGATGTGCGGGGTGATCGAGACGTTCGGGAGGTCGAGCAGCGGCGAGTGCACGGGCAGCGGTTCCGGGTCGGTGACGTCGAGGATCGCGTCGAGACGTCCGCTCGCGCACTCCGCCGCGAGGGCGTCGGTGTCGAGCAGGCTCCCGCGGGCCGTGTTGATCACCGTGGCGCCGTCCGGGAGCGCCGCGAGCTGGGCAGCCCCGATCATGCGCTTCGTCTCCGGGAGCTCCGGGGCGTGCAGCGAGAGCACGTCGACGTTCGGCAGGAGCTCGTCGAGCGAGACGAGGCGGGCTCCGGCCGCGGCCACGACCGTGGCGTCGGCGTAGGGGTCGGCGACGAGCACCTCGACCGCGTCGAGCTGCTGGAGCAGGGCGACGACGCGACGGCCGATGCGCGAGAAGCCGACGACGCCGACGCGGCGTCCGAGGTTGGACAGGTTCGTGGTCTCAAGCAGGGTGCGCCACTCGCGACGGTGCGCCCGAGGGTCGCGGGCGAAGACCTGTGCCCGTTTGCCGGCGAGCACGATCGAGGCGAAGGTGAACTCGGCGACCGGGATGGCGTTCGCTTCGGCGGCCGTGGTGACGACGATGCCGCGCTCCCAGACCGCGTCGGTCACGAGCGAGCGGACCGTGCCGGCGCAGTGGAAGACCGCGCGCAGCCGGGGCATGCGGTCGAGTCGCTCCGCCGTGAGCGGCGGGGTTCCCCACGAGGTGATGAGCACCTCGACCTCAGCGAGCCGTGCGGCGAGCGCCGGGTCGTCGAGGTCGCCGGTGGTCTCGTCGTCGCGGACCTCGCACAGCGCGTGGAGCCGGGCCAGACGGGCGTCGTCGAAGAGCGTCGAGAACACGTCGGGCCACATGGCGACCAGGGCTGCGGGGCGCGCGGCGTTCGACATCTGGTGCTCTCCTTCGAGTGGGCCGCGGTTGCATGCGGTTGTCAGGTAGTGAATACTCCAATCCGATCGGAGTCAAAACAATCGATCACAAACGAACAAGCTCGATCGAAGATGATCATGGAGACGTCGTGAATCCACCCTCGCAGACCGCACCTGCCGCACCGGCCACCGATGAGCGACGTCGGTCGCACGGACCGTTGGTGACGGCGTGGTCACAGCGCCCGGCGACCGCACTCCGGCCCATCGTGCCGGACGGCGACTGGAGCTCGATCGATCGGCGGCTGCTCGACGCGTTCGTGGCGCAGGCCGCCACCGAAGCAGCGCGGGACGACCGTGCCGCGACGCCCTGGCCGCAGCCGCTCTTCTCGCAGTACAGCGCCTACCCGCTCGCCGGGGAGCGCCTCTCCTACGAGACGGCGGTCGGTGACCGACTCGCACGCCTCTCCCGCGCCGTGGTCCTCGCCGCCGCGTCCGCAGCCGGTGTGGCGGTGGCCGCGCCGCACGACCCGCTCGCCGAGGTCGCCGACGGCCTGTGGCTCCTCGCGGAGCAGACGACCTGGTGCTGGGCGGCCCACGACGACGCGTTCCGCCGATTCGGGACGGTCACGCCGTCGCTCGACGAACCGTTCCTCGACCTCGGCGCCGGTGAGGCGGTCGCGGCCGTCGCCTGGGCGATCGCCGTCCTCGGCGACGAGCTCGACGAGCGCTACCCGGGACTCACCGACCGGCTGCGAGCCGAGGCCGAGCAGCGGGTGTTCCGGCCGTTCCTCGACCGCGACGACTGGCACTGGCTCGGCCTCGACGTCGACGATGCGGATGAACCGGGCGTCCTCCACAACTGGAACCCCTGGATCCTCGGCAATACGATCGCCGCGGCGGCGGTGCTCTGCACCTGGGACCGCGCTGAACTCGTCATCGACCGAGCGGTCGACGGCATCGACCGCTACCTGGCTGGCCTCCCCCGGGACGGCGCGATCGACGAGGGCTGGGAGTACTGGTGGAACGGAGCGGCTCGCGCCCTCGAGGCGGTCGAGACCCTCGATCGTCTCGCCGGTGGTCGCCTCGCGCTCGACGGCCTCGACCTGCTGCCCGAGTCGCTCCGCTTCCCACTGCGGATGCAGCTGTCCGCCGACTGGTACGTGAACGTCGCGGATGCCCGAGCACGCGGTGACCGCTCGCTCCCGTTCGATCTGCTGCATCGCTGGGGCCGGCGACTCGAGCTACCGGACGTCGTCGCGTACGCAACGGCACATCGCGATCCCGACGCCCCCGTCGCCACGGACCGGGCCGGACTCGGGCGTCTCGTCCGCGTCTGCCTCGATCGTGAGTGGGCGGTCGCGGACGCCCGGAGCGCAGCCCTGCCGCTGCCGGCTTCCGTCGACCTGTCGTCGATCGGCGTGAGCCTCGCCCGTGAGCACGAGGGGCGACCCGACGGACTCGCGGTCAGCCTCAAGGGCGGCCACAACGACGAGAACCACAACCACAACGACCTCGGGAGCGTGATCGTCGCGCTCGACGGCGTCCCCGCGGTCATGGATCCCGGACGGCCCACCTACGACGCACGGACCTTCGGCCCGGACCGCTACGACATCTGGTGCATGCGCAGCGACTGGCACAGCGTCCCGGCACCGCGCGGTCTGCTGCAGCAGCACGGTTCGGCGTTCGCGGCGCGCGATCGCCGGGGCGGAGACCAGGGCGCACAGGCGAGCTGGTCGATGGACCTCGCCGCGGCCTACGGGCTGGTGGAGCACGAACACTGGCGCCGGACCGCGACGCTCGACCGCACGTCGTCGCGGGTCGTGATCGAGGACGTCTGGACGCTCGACGACACGGCGGGCACGGCCGTCACCCTGATGCTGTGGGGCGACGTGACCGAGGTCGACCAGGCGAGTCTGCGCGTCCGTCGACCGGTCGCCGGCGTCCGGGACGTGATGCTCCAGCACGACGCGGATGAGGTCGCGATCGAGGTCGTCCGACTCGACGATCCGATGATGCGATCGTCCTGGGGCGACACGATCACCCGTGTGCGGCTGCTGCCGCGTCCCGATGCGGATCGTCTGCTCGTCACCGTGGAGGCCGCACGATGAGCGACGACGACGTCTCCGGCGACCGCGGACCGACGGGCGGCACCGGACCCTCACAGGTCTTCGGCATCGAGCGCCGCGAACGGATCATGGACGAGGTCCGGCGCAACGGTTCCGTCGTCGTCCGCGAACTCGCCGTCCTCCTCGGCGTCACGGAACTGACGATCCGACGCGACATCACCGCGCTCGCCGACCTCGGGCTCGTCACGCGCGTCCACGGTGGTGCGACCGCCCGGAGCTCCCTCGACCAGACGGTCGCGCGATCCGCCGATGCCGCCGGCCCCGCCCGATACCGCATCGGCATGGTCGTGCCGTCGCTCAGCTACTACTGGCCGCAGATCGTCAACGGTGCCCGGGCCACGGCCGCCCTCAGCCGCTCGCAGCTCGTGCTCCGCGGCTCGTCCTACGACCCCGCCGACCAGCGCCGGCAGATGGCCGCACTCGTGGAGACGGGCGGGATCCACGGCCTCATCGCCGCACCCGACACCGCCGGCCAGGACGGGTACGCCCTCCTCGCCTGGCTCGATGCGCTGCCGATCCCGGTCGTGCTGGCCGAGCGTCGCGCGCCGTCATCGCTCGCGCTGCGCTCACTGGAGTGGGTGACGACGGACCACGAGTTCGGCGCGGTGCTCGCCGTCCGCCACCTGTACGAGCAGGGGCACCGCCGCATCGGCATCGCCGCGGCTCGGCACTCCCCCACCTCCGACCACCTGCGGCGCGGGTGGGCCAGGGCGTCCGCGGACCTCGGGCTGGACACGGGCCTGACGGTGAACGCCGAGATCGACGACGTCGAGAACGGGGCCAGGGACGCCCGCCTGGGTGCGCTCGTCGACGAGTGCCTCGCCACGGGGACCACCGCGCTGTTCGTGCATGCCGACCCGCAGGCGATCCTGCTCGAGCACCACTGCCTCGACCGCGGCGTGCGGATCCCCCAGGATCTCGCGATCGTCGCCTACGACGACGAGGTGGCGGAGAACGGCGAGCCGCCCATCACCGCGCTGCGCCCGCCGAAGCAGCACATCGGTCGGATGGCCGTCGAGACGATGGTCGCCCGCCTGTCCGAAGGCCGTCGTCGCCCGACGCAGCGCACCCAGGTCCTCCCCGAGCTGCAGGTCCGCGCCTCGTCTTTGACCGCCCCGACCGCCTGAGTCGCCCGAATCTGCGCGAAAATCACTGGATTTCGTGCAGATCCGGGCGACTCAGCGGACCTGTGGAGAACGTGGACGGGGAACCACTCCGCGCAGGCACAGTGAAGGGATGCCAGCTGAGCTTCCGGACGGACCGTTCCTCGTCGGCGACGCGCTCCGCAGCGGGATGACACCCGGCGAACTCCGCAGTCGTCGCCTCGACAAACCGGGTCACGGCATCCGGTCCGCCCGCCCGATGGAGACCGTGGAGGATCGCTGCCGCGCGTTCCTGCACCGCCTGTCCGACCGGGTCTTCGTCTGCGGTCCGACCGCTGCGCTCCTGCTCGGCCTGCCGCTCCCGTACCGGCTCTCCACCCCCGATCGCCTCGACCTCGCCGTGGCCGCCCCGGCTCGCGCTCCGCACGCCGCCGGGATCGCCGGTCGGTCGATCACGATCGATGACGAGGACGACGTGATCGTCCGCGGTCACATCCGACTGACGAGTCCGGTTCGAACGTGGCTGGACCTTGCCGCGACGCTCCCGCTCGCCGATCTCGTCGCGACAGGCGACCATCTGCTTCGGACGAGTACCGCGGGCCTGGCCGAATTGGAGGAGGCTGCAGCCCGCTATCCGAGTCGGCGCGGCCGTGGAGCCATCGCCGCCGCACTCCCGCTGCTCGATCACCGCGCGGAATCACCGCCCGAGTCCATCGTCCGCGTCGCGCTCGTCCGCGGAGGCGTCATCGGGTTCGAGCCGAACCAGGAGATCCGGGCGGCGAACGGCTCGTTCCTCGCCCGCGCGGACCTCTGTCACCGTGCAGCGCGGATCGTCATCGAATACCAGGGTGACTATCACCGGGTCGAGGTCGACCGGTGGCGCAAGGACCGTGCGCGCTCCAACCGCCTGCGAGCCGCGGGCTGGACGGTCATCGAGCTGACGGCCGACGATCTCCGTGACCTCCGCGCCGTCGTCGCCTCGGTGCGCGCCGCCCTCGCCGGCCGCTGAGTCGCCCGAACCTGCACGAAATTGGCCGGATTTTCGACAGATCCGGGCGACTCAGCGGGCCATCCGCACGCCGCCGAGGACACGGGCGCTCGTGCGGGCGAGCGTCCGACGCGACAGCAGTCGGGTCGCGAGCGCGGTGAGGTGGTTGCTGCGGCCGGACACGACACTGGGGCCACCGTCAGCCCGGTCGAGCGCGCGGAACGCGGTGTCGACGACCTGCGCGCTCGTCTGCTTGCGGCCGACAGCAGCGTCTTCGCTTCCGACGACGTCGAAGAACTCGGTCTGGGTGGGCCCGGGGCTCACGGCGAGCACCCGCAGCCCGGTGCCACGGGCCTCTGCCCAGAGCGCCTCGGTGAAGCTCAGCACGAACGCCTTCGTCGCGCCGTAGACAGCCATGCCCGGCGTCGGCTGGTAGGCAGCGGTGCTCGCGACCGTCACCAGGGCGCCGGACCCCTCGAGCAACTGCGGCATGAACGCACGCGTGAGCTCGACGAGGGTCCCGACGTTGAGTTGGATCTCTCCCGTCATGCGCTCCGGGTCCGCCTGGTCGAAGGCACCGTGGCTGCCGAACCCGGCGTTGTTGACGAGCGAGGTGATCCGGACACCGCGGCGATCCAGCTCCTCGTGGAGTGACTCGGCGGCACCCGCGACGCCGAGGTCGGCCGGCACGACCGTGACCTCGGCACCCGAGGCAGACCGGAGTTCGGCCGCCAGCACCTCGAGGCGATCCGCGCGCCTTGCGACGAGCACCAGGTTCGACCCGCGGTTCGCGAACCGTCTGGCGAACTCGACGCCGAGGCCGGAGCTCGCGCCCGTGATGAGTGCGGTGCCACCGCGGAGATCGAGTGTCATGGGGAATCCTTCAGCTGGCAGTACACGAATGTTGTCAGTGACATCATCACCGTCTCTGCTCGTGTTGTCAATGTCAACATGGCGGTAGGCTCGTCTCGTGTCAGCCCAGCCCTATCACCACGGAGACCTCCGCCGGACGCTCCTCGAGGCCGCCGCAGCCAGCCTCGAGACGGACGGCGTCGACGAGCTGTCGCTGCGCCGCCTCGCCCGCGATGCCGGCGTCAGCCACGCGGCGCCGAGCCGACATTTCCGCGACAAGCAGGCCCTCCTCGACGCGCTCGCCGAAGACGGTTTCCGTCGTCTCTCCGCGGCGCTCGAGCGGGCGACCGAAGCCGAGGTCACGTCGTCGGCAGGTGCCCGCGAACAGGTCGGCGCACTGGCCCGAGCGTACGTCGGCTTCGCGCTCGCTCAGCCGACCCTCCTCTCGCTCATGTTCGGCCTCAAGCACGCGCCCGATGCCCGGGAGGAGCTGCTCGCCGCCGGTCACGCCTCGATGGAGATCGTCGTCCGGGTCGTCACCGCCGGGCAGGAGATCCGGGCGATCACCGCCGGCGATCCGCACCACATCGCGCTCGTCGCGTTCGCGACCTTCCACGGCATCGCCGCGCTCGCCTCTGGCGGCCTGCTCGACGGCGTCCCGGCCGACGACCTCGTGACGAGCGCCGTCGGCGTCTTCTGGCGGGGCCTGACTCCCGAGCCTTGAGTCGCCCGAATCTGCGCGAAAATCACTGGATTTCGTGCAGACCCGGGCGACTCAGCGGGTCAGCCGACGCCGTTCAGGACCGAGGAGGCGAAGGACGCGGCGCGGACGCTGAGCGTCGCGATGCGCTCCTGGCGGGCCGCCTCCGCGTCGAAACCGACGTAGGCGAGCGGTGGCAGCTTCCGCACGTTGGCCGAGCACTGGAAGTCGGCGCAGACGAGCGTGCCGACGGTGTCGCCGTTCTTGCCGGCCTGTCCGGCCCGCTTCGCGCTGTAGAACACGACGTCGTTGCTGAGCGTGATGTCCTGGCACCACGCGCACTGCGGCCGGGTGCGGGGTGCCGCGTCGGCCTGCCGGAGCAGGATGCCGACGGGTTCGCCGTCGACGATCGTGACCACGTACGCGCGTCGCGGCAGCTTCTTGTCGCGCCACCCGAGGAAGTCACGCACCTCGAAGTCGAGCGTGTCGAAGTCGACGGGCAGGCTCACGTCACTGACCTCCTTGCGCGACGCGTTGACGAAGGAGGCTCGGATCTGGGATTCGTTCAGGGGGATCATGGGTTCACCGGTTTCGGCTGGGCCGTCGTGGAGACGGCGGAGAGACCCTCCGCGCGTCGATGCGCTGCGGTGGGTGCGTCAGGGTGCGCGGCCCCGTCGTCGTCGCTCGGACGAGCGCGATGGACGAGGCCGACGTCCTCACCGGGTGGGTGAGGTGGTCGACCGGGTGCGCTGCTCTCTCGGGCCGGCGTTGCGGACGCCGACGACCTCCAGACGCCCGACACGGGGCGGAGCGATGAGCATGGACACACAGGCACTGTATCAAGCGATGGCGCGCTCGCTCCCCTGGTCCGCACGTTCAGGCTCCTGGCGCGGCAGGATGGACGCATGACCCTCGACGTCGCCCTCCTCCGCACCGCGTTCCCCTCCCTCGCCTCGGGCATCGCCCACTTCGACGGCCCCGGCGGCACCCAGACGCCGCTCGCCGTCGGCCAGGCCATCCTCGACACCCTGACGGGCCCGCTCTCGAACCGAGGAACCTCGGTCGCCTCCGAACGACGGGCTGACGACGCGGTCGTCGCCTTCCGCGCTGCGATGGCGGACCTCCTCGCCGCCGACCCGAGCGGCATCGTCTACGGTCGCAGCGCGACCCAGCTCACCTACGACTTCGCGAAGCACCTGTCCCGCGGCTGGACGGCGGGCGACGAGGTGGTGGTGTCCCGGCTGGACCACGACGCGAACGTCCGCCCGTGGGTCCAGGCCGCGGAACGCGCCGGCGCGACGGTGCGCTGGATCGAGCTCGATGCCGCGACCGGCGAGCTCGACCTCGAGTCGCTCGACGCGACCCTCGGCGAGCGCACCCGGCTCGTCGCCGTGACCGCAGCGTCGAACCTCCTCGGCACCATCCCGCCGGTGCGGACGATCGCCGACCGGGCGCACGCGGTCGGCGCGCTCGTCTGGGTCGACGGCGTCCACTACACAGCGCACCACGTCGTCGACGTCGACGCCCTCGGTGCCGACTTCTTCGTCTGCTCGCCGTACAAGTTCTTCGGGCCGCACTGCGGTGTCCTCGCCGCGTCGCCCGCGCTGCTCGAGTCGATCCACCCCGACAAGCTGCTGCCGTCGACGAACGTGGTGCCCGAACGCTTCGAGTTCGGCACGCTGCCCTACGAGCTCATGGCCGGCGTGACGGCGGCCATCGGCGTGCTCGCATCGATCGACCCCGGTGACGCCACGACGAGACGCGACCGTCTGGTGGCCTCCGCCGCGGCCGTCCACGAACGGGAACTCGCGCTGCGCACCCGCATCGAGGATGCCCTCGCGGAGCTCGGCCCGCTCGTCGAGCTGCACTCGCGAGCCGCCGAGCGCACGGCGACGCTGTTCATGACGTTCCCGGGCAGGCGTGCAGCCGACGCGGCCGCGTTCCTCGCCGCACGCGACGTCCTCGCACCGGCGGGCTCGTTCTACGCGGTCGAGCCGTTCGCGGCGCTGGGCCTCGACGACGTCGGCGGCCTTCGGGTCGGCGTCGCCCCGTACACCTCGGACGAGGACGTCGACCGCCTGCTCGACGGCATCAGGGCCTTCCTCGCGGGCTGACGGCCTCGCCGGTTGAACGGCCCGCCGGCTGAACGGTTGGCGGGCTGAACGGCTCGCCGGTTGAACAGTTGGCGGGCCAACCCGGCGTCAGCGCCCTCAGGACCGCTTGCCGCTCTCACGTCGCAGCACGACGAACCCGGCGACCATGACGACCGCCCCGAGGACGAGGGTGATGATCCGGAAGAACCCGAAGTCGTCGACACCGAAGATCAGGGGTCCGGCGAAGAGGAACGTGGCGCCGACGAAGTACCAGACGGAAGTCGTCCCACCGTTGAGCGAGGTGGGCGGTGGCGTCGATTCGGGCTCCGCCGAGGCTGGACCGTCCTGGGGCACCTCGTCCCCGCGTGGTGCAGGCTCGGGCTGCGTCGATCCGGTCATCATTCGCTCCGATCCGCGTCGCGCTCGGTGGTGTCCACGACGTCGAGCCCCACGCTACGCAGCCCTCGAGCGCCGCGAATCCCCCAGGTGACGGAGATCAGGCCTCGCTGGCGAACATCCGCCCGTCGGGGTCGAGCTTCGTCAGGAGGGCTGCGGAGATCTCGCCGAGCTGCTCGATCTGCGTCGGCGTCAGTGCGTCGAGCACGAGCGACCGCACATGCTCGACGTGGCCCGGCGCAGCCTGGACGACCTTGTCCCAGCCTGCATCGGTGAGCGTCACGTTCGTCGCCCGTCGATCCTCCGGGCACGGTGTCCGCGCCACGAAGCCGGCCTCCTCCAAGCGCGTCAGCACCCGCGACAAGCGGGGCAGCGTCGCGTTCGTCCGGGCCGCGAGCGCCGAGGTGCGCAGCGTGCGGCCCGGGGTCTCGGACAGCATCGCGAGCGTGAAGTAGTCGAAGTGCGTCAGGTGCTCGTCCCGCGTGAGCTGGAGGTCGAGCGCGGCCGGCAGGAGTTCGAGCACCGCGGCGAAGCGCACCCAGGAGCGTTGCTCGTCGTCGCTCAGCCATCGCGTGTCGGTCATGCCTCCAGCGTAGCAATAGTTGCGCGTACAACTAACCGGTGTTACGTTAGTTGTACCAACAACCAATTGACCCGTGACCAGGCGGCCACGAGAAGGAGCATCGTCATGACGAACGTCACCATCTTCGGAACCGGCAACATGGGAAGCGCCATCGCCGGCGTCCTCGCAGCAGGCGGCGCCTCCGTCGACCACCTCGGGTCGGCCGAGACCGGCACGATCACCGGCGACGTCGTCGTCCTCGCGGTCCCCTACCCGGCCCTCGCGACGATCGTCGAGCAGTACGCCGACCAGCTCGCGGGCAAGGTCGTCGTCGACATCACCAACCCCCTCGACTTCTCGACCTTCGACGCCCTCACCGTCCCCGCCGGCAGTTCGGCCGCAGCGGAACTGCAGGCGAAGCTCCCGAGCTCCCACGTCCTCAAGGCCTTCAACACGAACTTCGCCGCGACCCTCGCCGCGAAGCAGGTCGGCGATGTGGCCACCACGGTCCTCATCGCCGGGGACGACGCCGACGCCAAGGCCGCACTCCAGCAGCTCGTGACCGACGGTGGTCTCGAGGCCGTCGACGCCGGGTCCCTCAAGCGCGCCCACGAACTCGAGGCGATCGGCTTCCTGCAGCTCACGTTGGCGGCGTCGGAGAAGATCTCCTGGACCGCGGGGTTCGCGCTCGTCAAGTAGTCGCCCGATCCTGATCCGGGAGGAACGGTCCTCCCGGATCACGACGGACTGGAGGACGATGGGCGCATGACCTTCCGCGCCCTCACCCCCGGCCAGCGTTCCAGCGTCCTGCTCGGCGGGCCGCACGATGACGCGCCCGCCCTCCTCTTCGAGACCGACGAGCTCCTCGTCGAAGCGCCGAACTGGTCCCTCGATGGCCGGACGCTGTACCTCAACGGCAACGGGCGGCTCTGGGCGCTCACGGTCGACGACCCGGCCGTAGGGCTCACGCCGATCGACTTCCACGGCCTCCCCGAGCTCAACAACGACCACGTCCTCGACCCCGACGGCGAGCACATCCTCCTCTCGGCGATGGACGGTCACATCTACCGCGGCGCCCTCACCGGTGGGCCGGTCACGAAGCTCACCGCCGACGACGACCGGTGGCACTTCCTCCACGGCGTCTCGCCCGACGGCACCCGGATCGCGTACGTCGAGCTCGAGGGCTTCGAGCACCCCGGTCGACTCGCGATCGCTCCGGCGGTCGAGGGCGGCGGTCCCGTCACCGTCCTCGACACGGGCGACGGCCACCTCGACGGCCCGGAGTGGTCGCCCGACGGCCGGTGGCTGCTCTGCAACACGGAACACTTCGGCACGGCCCCGGGCCATGCGCAGCTCGCACGGATCCCTGACGGCGGCGGCGAGCTCGAGCAGCTCGTCGTGAGCGACACCGTCGACTGGTTCCCGCACCTCTCCCCCGACGCCCGCCTGGCCTCGTACATCGCCTTCCCCGCCGGCACGATCGGACACCCCGCCGACCTCGACGTCGAGGTCCGGCTCGTCTCGACCGACGACTGGGCGACCCCGCTCCGCCGCTACCCGCTGTTCGGCGGGCAGGGCACCCTCAACGTGAACAGCTGGGCACCCGACAGCTCACGGTTCGCCTTCGTCGCCTACCCGATCGACGACTGAGTCGCCCGACGCTGCACGGTTTCGACGAAGAATCGCACCGATCCGGGCGACTCAGGGGGCTCGTCGATAGGGTCGGAGCGTGACCGATGCCAGCAGCGCCCACTCCCAGACGCTCTCGCGCGGCATCCGGATCCTCGAGGTCCTGGCCGACGCGCGCACCCCGCTCACGATCGACGCGCTGAGCGCGACGCTCGGCCTGCACCGCAGCGTCACCTACCGGCTGCTGCGCACGCTCGAAGACCACCGCCTGGTCGTCCGCGACGGTACGGGACGGATCGCACTCGGATCGCGCCTGGCAGCCCTCGCCGCCGGCGTCTCGCACGATCTGCAGGCCGCCGCCCTGCCCGAGCTGACGGCGATCGCGAACGAGCTCGGCATGACCTGCTTCCTCACCGTGCTGGACGGCGATGAGATCGTCACGCTCGTCAGCGTCGAGCCACGGCACACGATGGGGTCGATCGCCCAGCGGCCCGGCACCCGGCACCCGGTCGGCGTCGGCGCTCCCGGCAAGGCGATCGCGTCCCGGCTGCCTGCGTCGCAATGGCCGGACGCCCTCGACGACGACCACCGCGCCGAGCTGGCGGTGGTCCGCGAACAGGGCTGGGCGTCGAGCCACGACGAGGTCATCACCGGCCTCCGCGCCATCGCCGCGCCGCTCGCCGCGCACGGCTCGCCGGCCTCAGCCCTCGCGGTCGTCTACGTCTCCAGCAGCCGACCCGAAACCGAGATCGCGGCCCGCCTCATCGAGGGGGCCGCGACCATCGCGTCGTCGGTCTGACCGCGGCTACCTCCGCGCGCCGTAGACCTGACCACGGCTCTGCTCGTCCTCCGCCTCGCCACCGAGCGGGATGCCCGTGCGGTCACGCAGGAGGAGGGTCGCCGCGAAGGCGATAACGATCATGCCGGCGATGTAGAACGCGACACTCGTCGACGACCCCGTGACCTGCACCAGCCAGGTCGCGATCGTCGGTGCGAACGCGCCACCGAGGATGGCCCCGATCGCGTAGGTGACCGACACACCCGTGTAGCGGATCGACGCGGGGAACAGTTCGGCGAAGTACGCCGCCTGCGGCCCGTAGGTGAAGCCGTTGCCGATCGTGAACAGCGCGAGCCCGAGGAACAACAGCCACGGGTCACCGGTGTTGACGAGCGGGAAGAGCACGAAGACGGTGGCCAGGAACGCGACCCAACCGATGATGTAGGTGTTGCGTCGGCCGATCCGGTCGGAGAGTGAACCCGCGAACCACGTGACGATGAGCCAGACGATGGCCGACCCCGTCACCGCGAGCAGCACCGGCGTCCGCTCCATGCCCACCAGGCCACCGTCGGCGAGCGGCGTCGTCGCGTAGTTCTGGATGTAGCCGCCCGTGGTCATGTAGCCGGCGGCGTTGTTGCCGGCGAAGGTGAGCGCTGCGAGCAGCACGAGCAGCCAGTGGTGGCGGAAGAGCTCGACGATCGGGACCCGGCGGCGCTCCTTGTTGCGGGCGAGGGCGACGAAGACCGGGCTCTCGTCGACCTTCCGGCGCACGACGTAGCCGACGATGATCAGGACGAAGCTCAGCAGGAACGGGATGCGCCAGCCCCATTCGAGGAACGCCGCGCCGGGCGAGATCACCCCCGTCATGAGGGCGAGCATGCCGGAGGCGAGGAGGAGACCGATCGGGACGCCGATCTGCGGGAACGCCCCGAACCGGCCGCGGCGACCGGTGGGGGCGTGCTCGACGGCCATGAGGACGGCGCCACCCCACTCCCCGCCGGTCGACAGCCCCTGCAGGATACGCAGGAGCACGAGCAGGGCGGGGGCGACGATCCCGATCTGGTCGTACGTCGGCAGCAGACCGATGAGCGTCGTGGCGGCTCCCATGAGGAAGAGCGTGATGACGAGCATCTTCTTCCGGCCGATGCGGTCGCCGAAGTGCCCGGCGACGAACGCGCCGAGCGGCCGGAACAGGAAGCTGACGCCGACGGTCGCGAACGACAGCAGCAGCGCGGCCTGCGGTCCCGCCGGCTGGAAGAAGAGCTGCGAGAAGACGAGTCCTGCGGCGCTCGCGTAGAGGAAGAAGTCGTACCACTCGACCGTGGTGCCGATGACGGTGGCGAAGGCCACGCGCCGGAGTTCCGCGGGCGTCGTCGCTCGCGCCAGTGATGCGGTTGTCATTGTCTCGAGACCCCTTTGTCCGTCGCGGCCCGTCATTGGACCGCCAGAATGTACACCACATCGTATACAATCGTGATCACCGCGCAAGAGGCAGTCGATGACGACGCACCGTATCGTGATCGCAGGCCGCAGTCGACGCAGATGAGGACGGGACGCGATGCAGGATCACGAACGACAGGCGATCGCCGACGAGCTGGCGGCGGCGCACGAGGAGCGGAGCGTCATCCCCCTGCTCACCGCCCGACACCCGGACATGACCATCGAGGACTCCTACGCCGTGCAGGCGCTGTGGGCCGAACGCCGCATCGCCGCCGGTCGGCGCGTCGTCGGCCACAAGATCGGCCTCACCTCGAAGGCGATGCAGCAGGCCACCGGGATCACCGAACCCGACTACGGCGTCATCCTCGACGACCAGGTCTTCGACTCGGGCGCGACGCTCGACTTCGACGCCTACTCCAACGTCCGCGTGGAGGTCGAGCTGGCGTTCGTCCTCGGTCGCCCACTGCAGGGGCCGCACTGCACGATCTTCGAGGTGCTCGACGCGACCGACCACATCGTCCCGGCGCTCGAGGTCCTCAACTCCCACATCGAACTCGACGGCCGCACGATCGTCGACACCATCGCCGACAACGCGGCCCTCGGTGCCATGGTGCTCGGCGGAACGCCCGTCCGCCCGGACGCGATCGACCCGCGATGGGTCTCGGCCCTGCTCTACCGCAACCAGACCATCGAGGAGTCGGGCGTCGCCGGCGCCGTCCTCGGGCACCCGGCACTCGGCGTCGCGTGGCTCGCCGGAAAGCTCGCCCAGCACGGCGGGAGTCTCGCCGCCGGGGAGATCATCCTGTCGGGATCGTTCACGAGACCGATGTGGGTCGAGCGGGGCGACACCGTCCACGCCGAATACCAGGGACTGGGAGCCGTGACATGCCGATTCGAATGACCTTGCCGCCTACCTTCGGCGAGCGCCTGCGCACCGCGGACCGACCCCTCGTCGGGATGTGGGTGGTGTCGGGGAGCCCGATCGCGGCGGAGATCGCTGCGGGCAGCGGGCTCGACCTGCTCCTCATCGACGGCGAGCACTCGGCGAACACCCTGGAGAGCATCCAGCTACAGCTGCAGGTGGTGGCCGCCTCCCCGGTGTGCCCGCTGGTGCGGGTGCCATTCGGCGACGCGGTCGTCATCAAGCAGGTGCTCGACCTCGGGGCGCAGAACCTCATCGTGCCCATGGTGTCGTCGGCCGAGCAGGCGGCGGCGCTCGTACAGGCCGTGCGGTACCCGCCGCAGGGCGTCCGTGGGGTCGGCAGCGCGCTCGCGAGGTCCTCCCGCTGGAACCGGGTCGACGACTATCTCGCGCAGGCGGACGACTCGGTGTCGCTCACGGTGCAGATCGAGTCCGCGGAGGCCGTCGAGCAGGCCGAGGAGATCCTCGCGGTCGACGGCGTGGACGCGGTGTTCGTCGGTCCGGCCGACCTCTCGGCGTCGCTCGGCCTGCTCGGTCAGCAGGGGCACCCCACCGTGGTCAGCGCCGTCGAGCGGGTGCTCGATGCCGCCACCGCCGCGGGCAAGCCGGCCGGCGTGAACGCCTTCGACCCCGTCATGGCGGAGCACTACCTCGACCGCGGGGCGTCCTTCGTCCTCGTCGGTGCGGACGTGTCGCTCCTCGCACGCGCATCCGAGCAGTTGGCCGAGCGCTTCATCGACGGCCGGAGCGACGCGACCCGCGGCGACGGGTACTGACCCTTCCGCGCCGCGTGCGGATCGTATACGATTCTGGATACCGACAACGAGGACGTGTGATGAGCAGCCACCAGGGCATCGAAGGCCTCCCGAAGAGCGGGGGCGGCAAGATCATCGCCGTCCACCTCAACTACCCGTCACGGGCGGCTCAGCGCGGCCGCACACCGGAGCACCCCTCGTACTTCCTCAAGCCGTGGTCCTCCGTCTCGGGCACGGACGGCACCGTCGAGCGCCCGGTCGGCGCGGAGCTGCTCGCCTTCGAGGGCGAGATCGCGATCATCATCGGTGCCGCGGCCCGCCGCGTCCGCGTCGAGGACGCCTGGCAGCACGTCTCGGGCGTCACCGCTGCGAACGACTTCGGGCTCTACGACCTCCGCAGTGCCGACAAGGGGTCGAACCTGCGCTCGAAGGGCGGCGACGGCTACACGCCGCTCGGCCCGTCCGTCATCCCCGCCGAGCAGATCGATCCGGCCGCCCTCCGTGTGCGCACCTGGGTCAACGGTGTCGTCGTCCAGGACGACACGAGCGACACACTGCTCTTCCCCTTCGCCCAGCTCATCGCCGACCTCTCGCAGCTCTCGACGCTCGAGCCCGGCGACGTCATCCTGACCGGTACACCCGCCGGCTCCTCCGTCGTCGTGCCCGGCGACGTCGTCGAGGTCGAGGTCGACGCACCGACCGCACCCGGCACCCCGACGAGCGGTCGACTCGTGACGACGGTCGTCGAGGGCACCGAGCCCTTCGGCGGGTTCGGCGCGAAGCCGGCCGCCGACGACCATCAGCGGATCGAAGCCTGGGGGGACGCTGCGGCGGCGGGTCTGCCCGCACCGGCTGAGCCTCCCACCGCCGCATCGCCCGCCGAACCACTCGATCCCGCGGTCGCCGAGCAGCTCGCCTCGGTCTCGACGGCGACGCTCAGCGCCAAGCTCCGGGCCCGCGGGTACACCGAGGTCTTCATCGAGGGCGTCCACGCCTCGCGACCGGGCACTCGCATGGTCGGCGTGGCCCGCACGCTCCGCTTCGTCGCCTACCGGCCCGACCTCTTCGCCGAGCGCGGCAACGGGTTCAACGCGCAGAAGCGCATCTTCGACACGGTCGAGGCCGGCGAGATCATCGTGATCGAGGCACGCGGCGAGCGCGGCACGGGCACCGTCGGCGACGTCCTCGCACTTCGGGCGCAGCAGCGCGGAGCGGCCGGGGTCGTCACCGACGGCGGGATCCGCGATGCCGAGCAGGTCGCGGCGTTCGACCTGCCGACCTTCTCGCAGGGTCCGCACCCGTCCGTCCTCGGGCGCCGCCATGTGCCGTGGGAGACCGACGTCGCGATCACCTGCGGCGGGGCGACCGTCCTGCCGGGCGACGTGATCGTCGGGGACGGTGACGGCGTCATCGCGATCCCCCGGGCGCTCGCCGCCGAGGTCGCCGCGGAGGCGGTCGTGCAGGAGGCGGAGGACGCCTGGATCGCCGAGCAGGTCCGTGGCGGTGCCGCCGTCGACGGCCTCTTCCCGCTGAACGCCGAGTGGCGGGCGCGATACGAGAGCGAGCAGGGACGATGAGCCGACCACACCCGACGACCGGGCAGGAGGCGTCGCTCAGCAAGTCCGAGCGCGCCTACCGGTTCATCCGCGAGGCCATCGACGAGGGGCGCTTCGTCCCCGGGTACCGGCTGGTGCTCGGACAGATCGCCGGTGAGCTCGACATCAGCGTGGTCCCGGTGCGCGAGGCGATCCGCCGGCTGGAGGCCGAGGGGCTCGTGACGTTCGAGCGCAACGTCGGCGCGCAGGTCGCGATGCTGCACGAGACCGAGTACCTCTTCACGATGCAGACGCTCGCCCTCGTCGAGGGCGCAGCGACCTCGATGAGTGCCGCTTACCTCACCGACGACCATCTGGCGCGCGCCCGCGAGATCAACGAGCGGATGCGCCGCACGCTCGACGACTTCGACCCGCACGCGTTCACGGCGCTGAACCTGGAGTTCCACACCGTCCTCTTCGAGGAGTGCCCGAACCCGCACGTCCTCGACCTCGTCCACCGCGGCTGGCGGCGGCTGAACGCGCTCCGCGATTCGACGTTCAGCTTCGTGCCCGGCCGCGCGCGGGAGTCGGTCGCCGAGCACGACGGCATCCTCGAACTCATCGCCGCCGGCGCGCAGCCGCTCGAGATCGAGATCGCCGCCCGCGACCACCGCACGGCGACCCTCGACGCCATGCTCGCGTACCAGGCGGAGCACCAGCCGCCCACCGCGGCCCGCCCGACGTCGTCACCGCCGTCCACCACCGACCGGAGGAACCACCCATGACCCAGCACGTTCCGGCAGCGTTGCCCGACCGTATCCGGCATTACATCGACGGCGCGTTCGTCGACTCGGTCGACGGCGACACCTTCGACGTCCTCGATCCGGTGTCGAACGAGACCTACGTCCAGGCCGCCGCCGGCAAGCAGGCGGACATCGACCTCGCCGTCGCCGCAGCGAAGCGGGCCTTCGACGAGGGTCCGTGGCCGCGGCTCCTCCCCCGCGAGCGCAGCCGGATCATGCACCGGGTCGCCGATGCCGTCGAAGCGCAGGACGCCCGCCTCGCGGAGCTCGAGAGCTTCGACACCGGACTGCCGATCACGCAGGCGCTCGGTCAGGCGAAGCGCGCCGCCGAGAACTTCCGGTTCTTCGCCGACCTGATCGTCGCCCAGCACGACGACACCTACAAGGTGCCCGGGCGGCAGCTCAACTACGTCAACCGCAAGCCCATCGGCGTCGCGGGGCTCATCACGCCTTGGAACACGCCGTTCATGCTCGAGAGCTGGAAGCTCGCTCCGGCCCTCGCGACCGGCAACACGGTCGTCCTGAAGCCGGCGGAGTTCACCCCGCTCTCGGCGAGCCTGTGGGCGGACATCTTCCGCGACGCCGGTGTGCCCGACGGGGTGTTCAACCTCGTGAACGGGCTCGGTGAGGACGCCGGCGACGCCCTCGTGAAGCACCCGGACGTGCCGCTCATCTCGTTCACCGGCGAGAGCAGCACCGGTCAGCTCATCTTCGCGAACGCCGCGCCGTTCCTGAAGGGGCTCTCGATGGAGCTCGGTGGCAAGTCACCGGCCGTCGTGTTCGCCGACGCCGACCTCGACGACGCCCTCGACGCGACGGTGTTCGGGGTGTTCTCGTTGAACGGCGAGCGCTGCACCGCCGGAAGCCGCATCCTCGTCGAGCGGAGTGTCTACGACGACTTCGTCGAGCGCTACGCCGAGCGGGCCCGCAACATCGTCGTCGGGCACCCGAACGACCCGGCCACCGAGGTCGGCGCGCTGGTGCACCCGGAGCACTACGAGAAGGTCATGGGCTACGTCGAGATCGGCAAGACCGAGGGCCGCCTCGTCGCCGGCGGCGGTCGCCCCGAGGGGTTCCCGACGGGCAACTACGTCGCGCCGACGGTCTTCGCCGACGTCCCGCCGACCGCCCGCATTTTCCAGGAAGAGATCTTCGGACCGGTCGTGGCCATCACCCCCTTCGACTCCGACGAGGAGGCGCTCGCGCTCGCGAACGACACGAAGTACGGGCTCGCCGCCTACATCTGGACGAACGACCTCAAGCGCGCCCACACCTTCTCCCAGAACGTGCAGGCCGGAATGGTGTGGCTGAACTCGAACAACGTGCGCGACCTCCGCACCCCGTTCGGCGGGGTGAAGGCCTCAGGGCTCGGGCACGAGGGCGGCTACCGCTCGATCGACTTCTACACCGACCAGCAGGCGGTGCACATCACGCTGAACCAGGCGCACTCCCCGCGCTTCGGGACCGGTGTGCCGCTGCAGGCCGCGCACTGACCGCTCCCGGTCGACCTCCACCCAGCAATCGAGATCAGCAAGGACGCAGATCATGTCGAACCCCATCACCCCGTCGTCGGCCGAGCCCGTCGTGACCGCAACCGACCCGATCCCCGTGCCCGTGAACCGCATTCCGACGCCCGCCACCACCCCGCCGGACATCCTCCGGTGCGCCTACATGGAGATCGTCGTCACGGATCTCGCCGCGAGCCGGAAGTTCTACGTCGACGTCCTCGACCTCGTGGTCACGGAGGAGGACGAGACGACCGTCTACCTGCGGAGCTTCGAGGAGTTCATCCACCACAACCTCGTGCTGCGGCAGGGGCCGGTGGCGGCGGTCGCCGCGTTCAGCTACCGGGTGCGGAGTCCTGAGGACCTCGACCGCGCGGTCGCCTTCTACACGGAGCTCGGGTGCCGGGTGGAGCGTCGGGCCGAGGGGTATGTGAAAGGCATCGGCGACTCGGTGCGCGTCGAGGATCCGCTCGGGTTCCCCTACGAGTTCTTCTACGACGTGGAGCACGTCGAGCGGTTGGCGTGGCGCTACGACCTGTACACACCGGGCGCGCTCGTGCGGCTCGACCACTTCAACCAGGTCACGCCCGACGTGCCGCGGGCGGTCGCGTACATGGAGGACCTCGGGTTCCGTGTCACGGAGGACATCCAGGACGAGGCCGGGACGACGTACGCGGCCTGGATGCGCCGGAAGCCGACGGTGCACGACACCGCGATGACGGGTGGTGACGGACCACGCATGCACCACGTGGCGTTCGCGACGCATGAGAAGCACAACATCATCGCGATCTGCGACAAGCTCGGCGCGCTTCGGATGTCGGACGTCATCGAGCGCGGCCCCGGCCGGCACGGCGTCTCGAACGCGTTCTACCTGTACATCCGTGACCCCGACGGCCACCGGATCGAGATCTACACCCAGGACTACTACACGGGCGACCCCGACAACCCGGTGGTCACGTGGGACGTGCACGACAACCAGCGGCGCGACTGGTGGGGCAACGCCGTCGTGCCGAGTTGGTACACGGACGCGTCGCTCGTGCTCGACCTCGACGGCGAGCCGAAGCCGGTCGTCTCCCGGACCGACGACTCCGAACTCGAGGTCACGATCGGTGCCGACGGCTTCTCCTACACCCGCAAGGGCGACGAGGCCCAGGGCTTCAAGCTCGGCAACACGCTCTAGGCCTCAGTTCGTTCGCCCATTCTTGGGCCACGCAGTGTCCGCTCGCCCAAACATGGGCGAATGAACTGAGCCGGTCGCGCCACTTCCCTATGCTGGCTGGATGATGAGCCCGGTCGGCTACACCTCGTTCACCGGATCCGCACCCGACGACGTGTGGGGTGAGGTCACGCAGCTGTTCGTCGCGGCGTTCACCGCCGAGCCGTACAACGAGGATGCGATCGACCTCGCGACCATCCGGCAGTGGGGCCCGGAGCATCTCGGCCACCGCGGCGGACGCCTCGTCATCGCCACGGTCGACGGCCGGATCGTGGGCTTCGCGCTCGCCCACGGCCTCGACGCCGACCCGGCCTGGCTCGGCATCCTGGCGCAACTGGCCGACTCCAGCAGCACGGCTGCGGCCGCCCTCGCGCATCCGGTGGAGGCCGTCGTCGTCCACGAACTCGCCGTCGCGGAGGATCAGCGCGGACGTGGGATCGCCCGCGGCTGCCTGGCCGCCGTCCTGCAGGACCGCTCCGAGACGCAGACGGTCATCGGCGTCTACGAGCGCGCGACCGAGGCGGCAGCGATGTACCGCAGCTGGGGACTCAGCGAGCTCGGCCGTGTACCGATGCCCGGCGACGCGATCGCCCTCCGCGTCCTGACCGCACCAACGACCGAGCTGGTCTCGCGCCTGCGAACCACCAACCCCGAGTCGGCACGGATGACCCGGCGGATGCTCTGGCTCAGCCCCTGGGAGTGGGACTGTTGCGGCGGGCCATTGGAACCCGGCCAACGGGTGACCCTCTCAGTCTGGCCCGTCGACGATGGACAGCGGACCTGGCTGACCGAGGCGATCGGTGCGGATCTGACGGCGCGGATCGACGGTGTCGAGATGCACCACGAGGAGGACGCCGCACCGGAGCGGCTGACGGGCAGGCTGGCGAAGCTGTCGAGGGTGTCGATGCCGTCCCGCTTGGTGCGCACGAAACGTCCCCTGTTACCGCAAGGAGCCGCCCGGGCCGCACTGCGCCCCGTCGGCCCGCCGGGGAGCGGCGTGTTCATTGGCTCGCGCCCTTCCGAGTACGTCACGCATCACGAACCGGTCCCCGGACTCCCGGTCGTGAGCCTCGCGCCACGGATCCCGCCGGAATCGGAATTCGAGAACGCCGACGTCCGAGCAGCGGCTCAAGCGGCGGTCGAGGTCCGAGAACTCGACACGGCGACGAGCGAGGTCGAACTCCGACTCGTCGGCTACCTCGTCGAGCTCGAACTGGACGTCGACTGAGCCGGACCCGCGCCGTTCAGCACGCGCGGCGCAGGCTCCGCAGCGTCGCGTCGATCAGGCGTTCGGCGCGCTCCGGCGTCATCCGCTCGGACTGCTCCGCTGCTCGCGCGACCGCGATGCCGTCGAGCACCGCGAGCAGGAGCGCCGCATCGTCCGCGGCCAGGCCGTCATCAGGGAACGCGGCGACGAGCAGCCGCAGGAGGACCTCCTCGGTGCGGGCCCAGTCAGCGGCGTGGATCGCTCGCACCTCGGTCTCCGTGCTCGCCCGCGCGGCGAAGGCGACCCAGACGATCCCATCGGTCAGGTCATCACCCTCGATGCAGGCGATCTCACGACAGAAGATCCGAAGTCGCTCCTCCTCGGACGCCACAGCCCCGAGCCGCGCTGCCACACGCCGACGGAACCGCTCGTTGACCTCGGTCATCGCCGCGACGACCAGCCGGTCCTTCGTCGGGAAGTGATGCTGGACCGCGCCGACGGAGACACCGGCCTCGCTCGCGACCGTGCGGATCGTCAGCGCATCGGCTCCGCGCGACGCCATGATCCGCAGCAGTGCATCGAGGATCCGATCCCTGTTCGTGTCCTGCTCGGTCATCGCCTCCGCTTTCGCCATCGCCCACTGGACAGGGTACGGTCTTCACATGACCAATACGAGCGTATTGCCGCCATCGCCGCCGACCTCCCGACGCATCGCCGCACTCGACGTGGTCCGCGGACTCGCGATCCTCGGCACGCTCGGCACGAACATCTGGGTGTTCTCGCACCCCTGGGGCCTGCTCGGGATGCTCTCGGCCCCGGTGACGCCGGAGACCGGCCCCGCGGCGGGCACGATCCAGCTCGCCCTCATGGCACTCACGCAGGGCAAGTTCCTCGCCCTCCTGACCCTGATGTTCGGCGCGGGACTCGCGATCCAGCACGCCACCGCACGCCGACGCGAGCAGCGCTGGCCGGGCCGGTACCTGTGGCGCACCACCCTGCTCCTCATCGACGGTGCCGTGAACTACGTCCTCATCGCAGAGTTCGACGTCCTCATGGGCTATGCGGTCACCGGCGCCATCGTCGCCTGGCTCCTGCTCACCAGGCCCCGCGCCCAGCGCGCCATGATCGCCGTCTTCGGCGCGCTGCACGTCCTCCTCATCAGCACGATCGTCGCGTTCATCGCCACGACGCCGGCGATGTCGGGCGACCTCCCGCTCCCCGCCGGACCGAGCCCCTACGCCACTGAAACGTTCCTCGGCCTGGCGATCTTCCGGCTCGACAACGTGGGGGTCTTCCGCGCGGAGCCCGTGCTGATCGGATTCCTCACGCTCGCGATGTTCCTCGCCGGCGCACACCTCTTCCAGGCCGGGGTCTTCGGGGAGACCGGCGGTCGACTCCGACGCCGCCTGATGATCATCGGGGCCTGCGCGCTCCCGGTCGACCTCGCCCTCGGGATCTGGGGCGGCACCGCAGGGCTCCTCGCCGAACGCTACCTGGCCGCGCCCCTCGTGGCACTCGGCATCCTCGGCGCCACCGTCGAGCTCTGTCGCCGCTTCGGCACCGACGGCTGGATCGCCTCACGCCTCCGCGAACTCGGGAAGGTCGCCTTGAGCGCGTACCTGCTCCAGAACCTCCTCGGCGGCGCGATCTTCTACGGCTGGGGCTTCGGCCTCGCCGAACTCACCGCTCCGTGGCGTGTCCCGGTCACCGTCGCCGCGTTCGTCGTCATCGCCGCGCTCGTGACCGGCTTCGCCCACCTCTGGCTCCGGCGGTTCGCACTCGGCCCCGTCGAATGGCTCTGGAAACGCGGTGCGGAGCTCGGGACGAAGCAGCCGGAGGGCCGACCCTCGCTACGGTGAGACCATGACCACCGTGCACCTGACCGGCCAGTTGATCTGCGCGACACCGACCGACGCGGCGATCGTCGAGAGCCATCTACCGGAGCATGTCGCGCTCACCCGCGCCGAACCGGGGTGCGCGTCGTTCGAGGTGACGCTGACGGACGACCCGCTCGTCTGGGACGTCGCCGAGGTCTTCGAGGACGACGAGTCGTTCGCGGCGCATCAGGCCCGCGTCGCGTCCAGCGCGTGGGGACGCGCGACCGCGGGCATCGAACGCCGCTACCAGGTGACCCGGTCGCCAGCAGGCCGGACCGTCATGGACGTCAGCGAGGACGACCTCGCCGACCTCCGCCGCAGACTCCACGACACCCGCTGGCCTGACCGGTGGCCGACCGCCGGTTGGGAGGCCGGCACCGACCAGGACGAGCTGCGGCGGCTCGTCACGTACTGGGCGGACGACTTCGACTGGGCGGCACAGCAGCGGGACATCAACGCACTGCCGTGGCACCGGGCCGAGATCGGCGGGGCCGCCATCACCTACCTCCGGTTCGACGCCGAGGCCCCGGGCGGCATCCCCGTCGTCCTCACGAACGGATGGCCGAGCACCGCCCTCGAACTGGTCGGACTCGCCAGGCGCCTCGCGACGCCGTCCCGCTTCGGCGGGGACCCGGCGAGCGCCGTCACCGTCATCGTGCCCGCGCTGCCCGGACTGCCGTTCTCGCCGCAACGGCCGACCTTCGGCGACCAGACGCACGAGCTGTGGCACACGCTCATGCACGATCACCTCGGCTTCGCCCGGTACGCCGCCCACGGAGGCGACCTCGGGGCCGGGGTCACCTCTCGGCTCGCGCAGGCGCATCCCGAGGCGGTCGCCGGGATCCATGTCCTCGCGGTCGCCGCGCCGCGCGAGGTCGACGCCGACACGCTCACCGAGGAGGAGCGGGCACATCTCGCCCGGGTCGATGCGTGGGACGCCGAGGAGGGTGCGTATGAGCATCAGCACCACACGCGTCCGCTCACGCTCGCTCCAGCGCTGTCCGACTCCCCCGTCGGCCTACTCTCGTGGATCCTCGAGAAGCATCGGGCCTGGAGCGATTGCGGCGGCGACGTCTCGTCCCGGTTCAGCGACGACTACCTCGCGACGCTCGCCTCCGTCTACTGGTTCACGAACGCGATCGGAACCTCGCTCCGCCCGTACTACGAGTCCGCGACCGGGATAACGACGCGTGTCGACCGGGTCGAGGTGCCGACCGCGGTCGCGCTCTTCCCGCACGACCTCGCGAGCCCGCCTCGCAGCTGGGCAGAGCGGAACTACGACGTGCGACGGTTCACGACCATGCCCCGAGGCGGCCATTTCGCACCGCACGAGGAGCCCGAGCTCCTCGCGGACGACATCCGGGCGTTCCTGACGACGCTGTAGCGGACGGCAGCGCGACGCTCGTCGTTGCCGGTAGGCTGCCCGACATGTCTCCAGTTCGTGATTGATCGGCCCGCGCGTCGTCTCCGACGCTCGTCCCGATCCTGATCACCCCGCGCGCCGTCGAGCGCGCCCGTTTCACTGGAGTTCTTCTCATGCCGTCCACCCGGACAGCGCGTTATCTCGACGTGCTCGCACTTCCCCATGTCCCGTTGACCTTCGGGTCCGCTCTCGTCGGCAGATCCGCCTACGCGCTGGTACTGCTCCCCCTGCTCTACGCGGTCTCCGAAGCGACCGGTTCGATCGCCCTCGCCGGTGGCGCGGTGGCCGTCTACGGCGCCACGGCGAGCCTCCTCGCACCGCTTCGGGCCTGGTTCATCGACCGCCACGGCGCGCGTCGCGTCCTGGCCATCCTGATCCTCGTCTTCGGTGGCGCCATCGCGGGCCTGGCCGTCGCGTCCCTCACCGCCGCTCCCGGGGCGCTGTTGATCACGCTCGCAGGACTCGCCGGCGCGTTCGCTCCGCCGCTCGGCCCGACGATGCGTGTCGCCTGGGGTCGGCTCACGCCAGACGGTGAACTCCTGCGCAAGGCACTCAGCCTGGATGCGGTCATCGAGGAGCTCCTCTACCTCGCGGGACCCGCGGCGGCGGGGCTGGCCCTCGCCGTCATCGCCCCGGGGACGGCGCTCCTCGTGCCCGCCGGGTTCGTCCTCATCGGCGGACTCCTCTTCGTGAGCACGTCGACCGTCGGCAGCATGGCCCCGCAGGATCGCAGCGTCCCTCGGCACGACCGTGGACGGTCACTCCTGCTCGACGCCCGCTTCATCGCCATCCTCCTGCCGGTGCTGGTCGCCGGGACGGTCTCGGGCACGATCAGTGTCGCCGTACCGGTCGTGCTCGCGGAACACGGTGGTGCAGCTGCCGCGGGCATCGCCCTCGGACTCTTCGCCGGCGGGAGTGCCCTCGGCGGGCTGCTCTACGGGGCGCTCTCGGTCCCGGGGTCGGCCGTCCGCCAGCTGGTCGCACTCGCGGGGGCACTCCTCGTCTCGGCATCGCTCATCGCCGCGGTGACCGGCTTCCTCGCCGTCAGCGTCGTCCTCGCGGTCGCCGGGCTGTTCTTCTCGCCGATCATGATCGTCTCCTACGTCGCCGCGCACGCAGCCGGTGGGCGGTACCAGCAGAACGCCGCGACGACCTGGGTGAACACGGGACACAACATCGGTGCGGCAGCGGGCAGTGCGATCGCCGGCGTCCTCATCCAAGCTGCCGGTGCGCCCACCGCGGTCGTCGGTATCTGCGCGGCGGCAGCCGTCGTCGTCCTCGTCGCGGCGGCCCTCGCCAGGCTCACGCCGGGTGAGTCGTCCACCGGGGACGACTCACCGCAGGCGTGATCGGGGCCCATCGGTACGGTGAGAGCATGAGCACCGTTCGAGACGCCTACGCCCGACGGTCCACCGAGTACGCGAAGCTGCTAGGCACGATGGCTTCGGTTCACCCGTCGGACCGGCAACTCGTGTCCTCCTGGGCCGACCGGATCGCCGGTCCCGCGCTGGACGCCGGCTGCGGCCCGGGACATTGGACGGCGTACCTCGCCTCGCGCGGGCTCGACATCCGTGGCGTCGACCTGGTCCCCGAGTTCATCGCGCATGCCCGCGCCGAGCACCCGGAAACCCGGTTCGATCTCGGCAGCCTCGACACCCTCGACGCGGAGACCGGCTCTGTGGGCGGCGTCCTCGCCTGGTACTCGCTGATCCACCACCGTCCCGACACGATCGACGCCTCACTCGCCGAATTCGCTCGCGTGCTCCGGCCGGGTGGCGAACTCCTGATCGGCTGCTTCGAGGGGCAATCGGTCGAGCCGTTCGACCATGCCGTGGTGACGGCCTATCGCTGGCCGATCACGGAGCTGGCCGAGCACGTGCGCCGGGCGGGGTTCGAGGTCACCGAGACGCACACGAGGACGAGCCTCGATCAGCGACCGCACGGAGCGATCCTCGCGACCCGCATGTGACGCCTCGGGTGGGGCCGGGGGGTGCTGGACGCAGGGGGCCCGCGTCTCCTCGCAGTTCCAGAGTACGCCGGGCACCGGGGCTTGCCGCAAGACCCCCTCCGGCCTCCAGAATGGGTGGCCGCGGTCGCCTCCGACCACGAGAACGGGGTCCTCATGCACGACGTCATCATCAGCGGTGGCGGCCCGACCGGCATGATGCTGGCCGCCGAACTCCGCCTCCACGGCGCCGACGTCCTCGTCCTCGAGCGGGACGCCGAGCCGAGCCCTGTCGTGCGGTCGTTGGGCCTCCACCCGCGGAGCATCGAGATCCTCGATCAGCGCGGCATCCTCGACCGGTTCCTCGCCGAGGGCACGCGGTACCCGGGCGCCACCGGTCACTTCGCCGGCATCGTCCCGCCGCGACCCGTGGCGCTCGACACCACGCATGATTACGTCCTCGGTCTCCCGCAGCCGGTGACCGATCGACTGCTGACCGAGCGCGCGGTCGAGCTCGGCGCCGAAGTGCGTCGCGGGAGCGCACTTGTCGGCTTCGAACAGGACGACGACGGCGTCACCGTCGAGCTGGACGACGGTGAGCGCCTGCGGGCGCGGTGGCTCGTCGGGTGCGACGGCGGGCGGAGCACCGTCCGGAAGATCCTCGGCATCGGCTTCCCCGGCGAGCCCGCGCAGACCGAATGGATCCTCGGGGAGATCCAGGTCGCCCTCCCGGCCGACGAGGTCGCCGCCATCGCCGAGGAGGTCCGAAAGACGCACCGCGGCTTCGGCATCGGGCCGGTGTCCGACGGCTTCTTCCGCGCGGTGGCGCCCGCCGACGCTCCCGCCGACGAACGCCTGGCGACTCCCACCATCGAGGAGTTCCGGGCCCGGCTCGAGCGCTTCGCCGGGACCGACTTCGGCGCACACTCCCCGCGCTGGCTGTCGCGCTTCACCGATGCGACGAGACTCGCCGAGCACTACCGGGTCGGCCGCGTGCTCATCGCCGGTGACGCCGCCCACGTGCACCCGCCCCTCGGCGGGCAGGGCCTCAACCTCGGGATCCAGGACGCGTTCAACCTCGGATGGAAGCTGGCCGCCGAGCTCGTAGGCTGGGCACCGGCCGACCTCCTCGACACCTACGCGATGGAGCGCCGCCCGGTCGCCGACGACGTCCTCACGCTCACCCGAGCGCAGAGCGTCCTCCTGTCCCCCGACCCCGGCCCGCAGGCGGTGCGTCGACTGTTCTCGGAGCTGATGCGGTTCGACGACGTGGCCCGCTTCCTGGGCGAGCGGATCGCGTCAACCGGCATCCGGTACGACGTCGGAGGTCCTGTCGCCGCGGTGGACGACGGGTCGCTGCTCGGTCGACGGCTCCACGACCTCCCCCTGGCCGACGGCGGGCGCTTGTTCGCCCTCCTCCACGAGGGTCGCGGACTCCTGCTCGACCAGACCGGTGAGCACACCGTCACCGGCTGGGCGGACCGCGTCGACCGAGTCGTCACCACGACCCCGGAGCTCGCGGCCACGGCGGTGCTCCTGCGCCCGGATGGTCACGTGGTCTGGCTGGCCGACGGGCGGGAACCACTCGAACCGGCCCTCCGGCGCTGGTTCGGCGAACCGACACGGTGAGGTGAGGCGGTTCGTCGCACGGTCCGAGGCTGAGCGACGATCCGCCGCATCGCAGCGAGCGCTCAGTCGTGGTCGATGGAGGCGACCGCGTCGGCCACCTGCGACTTCCCCTCGGCCACGCGGTCGTCGTCATCGGTGACGATCCCGATCGTCTCCTCGATCCGACCTCCGACCGCCTGGATGATGGCCGCGGGCTGCGGTGCCTCCGGCTCCTTGTCGTCGCTCCCGTCCGAGTCCTCGGGGTAGACCTGGAGTCGGTCGTCGTCGCCGTCCGCCACCGTGCGCCTGGCGTGGTCGACGCAGAGCTTCGCGACCTCCTCGGCGTGCGCGTACATGACGGAGTGCGCTGCGCCGGGGATCTCCCAGAGGCGTGAGGAGGGCAGGAGTTCACCGACCCGCTCCACCCACTCGCGCGGCGCGACGGCGTCGTACTCGCCACGGATCACGAGCGTGTGCGCCTGTACCTTCGGCAGGGCCTCCTCGATCGGGTAGGTCAGCATCTCCGGCAGGACCCGCGAGAACCATTTGAAGCCACAGAAGACGTAGGCGCTGACAGCGAGCACCTTCACGGTGAGCGGTTCGTGCCAGCTCGACTGCAGGAAGCGGACCGCCTGGGTGAACACCCGCCGCTGACCGGGCACGACGACTGGCCCGATGAGGATGAGGGTGGACAGCTCCGGGCGCCGGGAGACGAGGTCGCTGACGACCTGGCTGCCCATCGAGTGGCCGACGATGATCGGGTCCTTGAGATCGAGCTCGTCGATGACCCGGCCGACGAGGTCCGCGTACTCGCGGATCGTGAGCGTCGACGAGGGGTGCGGCACCCCACCGAAGCCGGGGAGGTCGAGCGCGTGCACCGGCCCGAACTCGTTGAGGTGCGGCGCGAGGCGCTCGAAGTAGGTGGACGAGACACCGATGCCGGGGATGAGGATGAAGGAGCGATCCCCGCTGGATCCCACGGAGTTGACCCGGACGTAGACGTCGCCGTCGTAGACGCGATCGACCCGCACACTCCGCTTGCGACGCTTGCGTTCGATCCTCGACATGCCCCAAGCGTACAAGCGGCCGACACCTGCACCGCCGGAGCTGTCAACCATGCGGGATTCGGATCGGCGAGCGCGATGATGGAGGCAACCGGAGCGGCAGTCCCACGCTCCCCGAGAGGTGGCACCACGATGACCGTTCCCCGCGTCCTGATCTCCGGAGCCAGCATCGCCGGCCCCGGCCTGGCGTTCTGGCTGAACCGCTACGGCTGGGAGACGACGGTCGTCGAGCGCGCGCCGACGTTCCGCGACGGCGGCCAGAACATCGACGTGCGAGGCGCTGCTCGCGAGGTCCTGCGACGCGCGGGCCTCGAGGACGCGGCACGCGAGGCGACCACCGGCGAGCGCGGCACCCGATTCGTCGGCGACGCCGGTGAGACGATCGCCGAGTTCCCGGTGTCGGACTCCGAGACCGACGGCGCGACCGCCGAGGTCGAGATCCTCCGTGGCGACCTGGCCCGCATCTTCATCGACGCGACGGACGGCTCCACCACCTACCGGTACGGCGACCACATCACCGGACTCGACGACGACGGCGAACGGGTCCTCGTGTCCTTCGCGCATGGAGCTGACGAGGCGTTCGACCTCGTCATCGCGGCGGACGGCATCCGATCGTCGACCCGCGAGCTGGCCTTCCCCGGCGAAGCGGTGACCCGGTCCCTCGGGCTCGAGATGACGTACCTCACCATCCCGCGCGACGACGCCGACGTGCCGTGGTGGCAGTGGTATTCGGGCGTCGGCGGCCGCAGCGTCACGCTCCGACCCGACCGGCACGGCACCACCCGGGCCGTCCTCACGGAGGTCACGTCCGACCGCGGCGACGGCGTCGTCCCCGCGCGCCGCGACCTCGACGCGCAGCGACGGCATCTCCGGAACCGGTTCGTCGGACTCCCCTGGCAGGCGAACCGGATCCTCGAGCATCTCGACGACAGCGACGACGTCTACTACGAGTCCATCGGCCAGGTCAGGACGCCCCGCTGGGCATCCGGTCGGGTCGCGCTGCTCGGCGACGCGGCCTGGTGCGCGTCGCCCGTCAGCGGCATGGGGACGAGCTTGTCGATCGTCGGCGCCTATGTGCTGGCCGGCGAGCTGGCCGCGCACGTGCACCACCGGGACGCCTTCCGCGGGTACGAACGCATCATGCGCCCGTACGTCGAGCAGGCCCAGTCGCTGCCGCCCGGTACGCCGCAGCTCGCCAATCCGACCTCGAAGGCCGGCGTCGCCGCGTTCCGCACCGCACTCCGCGTGGCCGGGTCGAAGCCGGCGAAGCTCGTCGGTGCGCAATTGTTCTCCCCGCCGGCCGACAAGATCGACCTGCCCGAGTACGAGCACCTGGCATGACGACCTCCACCGGCGAGCCCAAAGAAATCTCCGTGACCGCACCGGCACTGTCCGGCCCGGTCGTCGCCGCGCAGGAGTGGCGGGACCTGGCGTTCGTCCATTGGCGCGTCCCGGCGAGCGCCGTCGCGCCACTGCTGCCGCCAGGGGTGGTCCCCGACGTCTTCGACGGTTCCACGTGGGTCGGGCTGATCGCCTTCCAGTTGGGCGACGCCCGCATCGGCCCACTGCCGCCGTCGCCGGTCGGCGGCTCCTTCACCGAGGTGAACGTCCGGCTGTACGGGGTCGACGCCGAGGGGCGTCGCGGCGTCGTGTTCCGGTCGCTCGAGGCGTCGAGCCTGCCGGCGGTCCTCGCGGCTCGCGCGATGTTCGGCCTGCCTTACCAGTGGGCGCGGACCGCGCAACGGCCGACGGACGACGGCTGGGAGTACGCGTCGCGGCGGATCACCGGGTCGCCGACGACACGAGGTCCGGGCTTCCAGCTCGGCGTCGACGTCGACCGGGCGACGACCGTCGACGACGAGCTGTCGCAGTTCCTGACGGCGCGGTGGGGGCTCTTCCAGAGCCGCTTCGGTCGGACGCAGTGGTTGCCGAACGAGCACGAACCGTGGGTCCTGCACCCGGCGCGCGTCACCTCGTTGCGAGACGAGCTCTGCGCGGCGGCGGGCCTCCCGGGTGTCGTCGAGCTCGAGCCCGACTCGGTGCTCTTCAGCCCCGGCGTGACCGCCCGATTCGGCATCGGCTCGTTCCTCGCCCGCTCGTAGTCGATGCTGACCTGTGGATAACCCGGTCTCGACCTTCCGCGCCACGTACGCTGCTGGGAATCGACGGACGGAGCGTGGACTTGAGACGACGGGTCTTCACGGCCGCCGTGCTGATTCTCGGCTGCTCGCTCGGTGTAGCAGGTCGGAGTCTGCTTCCTCCGTTCGTGATCGACCGTCCGTTCTGGAGGGACTTCTTGACCGGGCCCGCAATGGGCGGCCTGTTCGCGCTGGCCGGAGCCGTCATCGCGTTTGCAGCTGCCGCGGTCGCAGCTCGAATCTCGCGCCGCGCCGCGCAACGCCAGGAGTGGTGGGCACGCGCCGAGTGGGCTCTGAATCTGGCGACATCCGACCGCGGCTCCGAGCGCGACGTCGGGTTGGCAGCAGTCGAAGTGTTGTTCCAGGACGCGACGCGGACCGAAGCCGCACTCGTCAACGCGGTCACATCGGCACTCCTGTTCGAGCCACGCGTGGACAGGAACGACCGATGACGCTCACAATGAATCACGGAGGGACATGCAATGGACGAGCAAGCTGAGCGGCGCACGCATGAACTGAACGGTCTCGAGGCGCGTATCGAGTCCGGCAAGGCAGACCCGGTGACGGACTCGCAGCGTGCCGTAGCCGCGCGAATCCGGGTTGCGTACGACAAACGGCGGGGACACGAGACCGCGGAGTGGATCAAGCGATTGGCGCGGAGCGCCTGAGCGCCTCGACCTCAGCCGCGCCGAGTCAATGTGCGACCGCGGCGAGCACGGCGGGGTCCTCGCAGCCGCGCGCGAAGCCTCGGATGCGGCGGTCGATGTCGCGCTGCAGGACGATCGCACCGATGCGCTCGGCGATGGGCGCCAGCCACCGCGGCTTGCACGTGAAGTTGTAGCGCCAGACGGCGAGGGTGCGCTGGTCGTCGCCCTCCACCGGGCTGAAGCGCCAGCCGCCGGCGAGCCGCTCGAAGAACCATGAGCCCTTCGTCATCTTCATACCGACGTTGGTCGGCGGGTGGTACGAGATGTACTCGCTGACCATCCGGAACCCGAACCGCTGGACGGTGAAGGTGCGGACGCCCTTGGCGGCCTCCTTCGCGCCGTCGAGGAAGTACTGCCGCCGGATGAACGGATCCCAGCGCATCCGGGTCTCGCCGGTGGTCTGGGAGATCGCGAACGCGACGTCGGGCGGGACGGGCACGGTGCAGCGGGATTCGACGACGGGCATGCCCCATCCTGACACGGGTGCTTGACGAACGTCACTTGTTAGTGTTCAATCAGTCACATGAGCCGATCGACCGCCGAGGACCAACGCGTCCGCACCATCGCGAGTGCGGTGGAGGTCTTCTCGATCGCCGGTTACCGCGCCACCCCCGTCGCGGACGTCGCCGCGGCTGCCAAGATCTCCCCCGCGTACGTCTTCCGTCTGTTCGACGGCAAACTCGGCCTCTTCGTCGCCGCGGTCGAGCACTGCTACGAGCAGGTCGCGAACGCGATGTCCGGCGCCGTCGAGGACCACCCGGAGTGGAGCCCGGACGACAAGCTCGACGCGATGACCCAGGCGTACATCGAGCTCATCCGAGACCGCAGTCTCATCGCCCTCCAGGTGCACGCGCAGAGCGCCTGCGACGTCCCCGAGATCCAGGAGGCGGTCCGTTCCGGGCTCGCACTCGTGGTGCGCGTCATGTCCCGTGACTCCGGGGCGGACGCCGGCGCGGTCCAGCGCAGTCTCGCCTACGGGCAGCTCTGCCACCTCGTCGTGCAGGCGGGCCTCGGCGACGTCGACGCCGACTGGGCGCGCGTCGTCGACCACGGTATCCGGCACGACTGATCGACTCCGCGCCACCGACCGCACCCGCTGCTTTTCGTACCCACAGTTGTGACTGTCCAGTCACACACAATTATCACGAGATCGGAACACACCATGCACACCACACCATCCGCGACCACCACCCAGGTCGTCCTGCCGGGCCTCGTCGAGCCGTCCGGCCTCGAACTGGCCACCGTGCCGACGCCGACTCCCGACGCCGGCCAGCTCTTGACCGAGATGGAGGCGACCGGGGTCTCCTTCGCCGAGCAGTCGATGCGCAAGGGCCGGTACTTCGGCCAGCCGGCGTTCCCGTTCGTCCCGGGGTACGACCTCGTCGGACGGGTGCTCGAGGTGGGCCCCGGTGGCGACGCGACCCTCATCGGCAGGCGGGTCGCGACCCTGACCAAGACGGGCGCCTGGGCGACCCACGCCGTCGTGGCCGCGCGCGACAGCATCCTCGTGCCGGACCGCGTGAGCTCGGAGGACGCCGAGACGGTCGTCGTGAACGGCGTCACCGCCTGGCAGATGCTGCACCGCGCGGCACGGGTCCAGCCGGGCCAGACCATCCTGTTGTTCGGTGCGAACGGCGGTGTCGGCGGAATCCTCATCCAGCTGGCGCGGCTCCACGGCGTCCGCGTCATCGGTGCGGCGTCGCCCCGGCATCACGAGGCGCTCCGCGCGGCGGGCGTCATCCCCGTCGACTACGCGGACCCCGAGCTCGCGACACGCGTTCGCGAGCTGGTGCCGAACGGGGTCGACGCCGTCTTCGACAACGTCGGCGGCCAGACGACCCGCACGGCCTTCGGACTCCTCGCGCGCGGCGGCACGCTCGTCACCTACTCGATCATCTCAACGGTCGGCGGCACGGGACCGCTGATGGCGCCGTTCCTGCTGGCGATCGGTCAGGCGCTGCTCTGGACGGCCCTCCCGAACGGCCGCAGCTCGACCTTCTACGACCTGTGGGCAGGCCACCGCTTCCGTCCCGCCCGCTTCCGCCGCCACCTGGAGGCCGACCTCGGCGAGGTCTTCCGACTCCTCGAGCACGGCGACATCACCGCGAACATCGCCGCCCGATTCCCCCTGACCGAGATCGTCGCCGCCATGGAGCTCGCCGAGTCGCGGACGCTCAACGGGAAGGTGGTCCTGCACCCGTGAGCCTGCGCCTCACCTCAGCGGCGGAGCGCGGCGGGCAGCACCCGGTCGACGAGCTTGAGCAGCACGGCGAACACGATCGCGACGACGAGCACCATGAGCGCGTTCCGGACGGCACCGTCGAAGCCGAGCTGCGTCGCATCGAGGAAGGGGTAGGGGTACCAGCCGGTGATGCCGCCACGGATGAAGGTGAAGACGACCCAGGCGAGCGGCCAGAGGAACGCCCAGGCGACGGTGCTCCAGGTGAAGCGCGGACGCGGACCGAACACGAGCCAGGCGCCGAGCGTGAGCCACGGGGACAGGTAGTGGAACCCGATCGTGATGACGAGCGCCCACCCGGTGAGGTTCACCTGCGGCGCGAGCACCACGGCGTAGACGATGCCGGTGATGACGATGCTGAGCAGGGCGTCGAGCCGCGCCACCCGCCAGAGCCGACCGTCTCGCAGGGGGTCGATCGCCAGCAGGACGGACACCGCGAGCACGATGAGGTTGCTGAGGATCGTGAACGCACTGAAGATGCGAGCGAAGCGGGTTGCCAGCCCGACGGACATGTCCACGCCACCCGAGCGGGCGTCGGCGCCGCCGGTGATGACGAGGACGATCTGGATGACGAGCGAGATCGCGATGATCACGGCGATCAGGAGGTAGACCACGCGGCTGGCGGTGACGACGGCTGCGGACGGCGCGACCTGCGTGGGATGGACGGTGGTGCTCACCCGCCAACCCTAGCCAGCCCGCCGCACCCCACCTCCCTCAAGCCCTGACGCATGCGCTTTCAGGCCAACAGCGGCAGTCGCCCGACGATCCGGTCCACCCGGTTGCGCGGCCCGACCAGGGCGACGGCCAGCGGGGCGAGCGCGTCCGACGCGGTCGTCGCCACCGCCTCGAGGTACTCGTCGTAGACGCGGGTGAGCTGGGCGGCCTCGGGCATGTCGACGACGAGTACGCCGCCCGAGCCCGCCGCCTTGGCGCGGATCGCCGCCAGTTGCTCAGCCGGAGCGGACAACACACTGCACCCGGCCCACGGCAGTCCGGGATGAGCCGAGCCGTCGGCATCGAGGGCGTCCGGCCCGAGGAGACCCTGCACGCCGGCTCCGACCGCCGCAGCGACGCAGGCCGCCGCATTCACGGCTCGACCGGCCGGGAGGTCCTGCTGCACGACGAGGACCCACTTCAGCCGGGCGGACCGCGTGGGCGCCGCCGTGTCGATCTCCTCCGGCGCGAAGCCGACGAGTTGTTCTTCCGTCATGTCTCTCCCTGATGTCGTACGCGAATCGACCCTCAGGCTATGTCGAGCGACTCCGCAACGATTTCGACCCCGTACATCGTCCGGCCGAACTGGCACAATCGACCGCATGGACGAACTTGATACGGCGATCCTGCGCGAACTCCAGCGCGACGCCCGGCGCACCAACCGGGACATCGCTGCCGCGGTCGGCGTCTCACCCACCACCGCGCTCGACCGCACCCGCGGCCTGTACCGCCGCGGCGTCATCCGCGGCGCGCGACTCGACGTCGATCTGCCGTCGCTCGGCCGCTCGGTCCAGGCGCTCATCGCGATCCGGATCCGACCGCCGTCGCGCGTCAACATCGACGCGTTCCGCAGCTGGGCGATCACCCTCCCCGAGACCATCGGCGTGTTCGTCGTCTCCGGGAACGAGGACTTCCTGCTCCAGGTCGCCGTCACCGACAACGACGCGCTCTACGCCTTCGTCATCGACAAGCTCACCGAGCGCGAGGAGGTCGCGGACGTCCGGACGAGCGTCGTCTACGAGCACGTGCGACCGCAGGTGGTGATGCCCGCGGAGCACGGGGACTGAGCGATCAGCCGACGTGCTCGCCGAGGAACCCACGGACGTCGTCGATCTCGGCCTGGTCGATCCCGTGGGCGAGTCCCGGGTAGGTGCGCTCGGTGAGGGTCGTGTGCAGCGGCAACCAGGCATGGGTCCGCGCGACGGCCGGCGCGGCGATGACGCGGTCCTCGAGCCCGCGCCCCCAGAACACCGCAGGCTTCGTCGCCGCCAGCACCTCGTCGCCGGGCTGCGGCGCACTCAGCACGAACCCGGCGAGGATGACCGGCGCCACGACCCGCTCGGGTCGCGTGCGCAGCAGCTGCGAGGCCATGAAGCCGCCCTGCGAGAAGCCGATGGGCACGATGCGCGCCTCGGCCGACACGTGCTCGTCGATCCAACCCCAGACGGCGTCCGTGGCATGGGCGATCGGCTCCGGGTCCGGGTTGCCCGGCGTCGTGATCTCGAACCAGGCCGCCCCGCCGTGACCCATCTCGAGCGGCGCGCGCAGCGACACCCAGGGCATCCCGAGCGCGAGCGGCCCGACGAGGCCGGTGAGGTCGTGTTCGTTCGAACCGTAGCCGTGGAGGAGCACCGCGACGACGGGAGCGGACGACGCGGCGTCGGCCCAGTCGACGGAGCGGACGTCGCGCAGTGCGGTGGTCATCGGGACAGCAGCTCCTCGGTCGACAGGTCGGGCAGGGCCACCGTCACGCGGGTCCCCCACGGGTCGGAGACGGTCACGGAACGACCGTCCGCGTCGAAGGGGATCGTGCGAGCGCGCAGCCTCGCGGCCAGCGTATCGAGGTTCGCGAGGTCGGGGACGGTGATCGACACGTCGCCGAGGCCGAGGGCGGCCGCGCGGGGACCGGCGCCCTGGCTGTTCCAGACGTTCATCGCGATGTGGTGGTGGTATCCGCCGGCGGAGGCGAAGATCGCGCCGGGGTACTCGGTCTGCGTCGTCTCGAATCCGAGGGCGTCGACGTAGAAGGCTCGGGCGGTCTGGAGGTCGCCGACCTGGAGGTGCACGTGCCCGACGGCACCGGCCAGCGACGGCCCGGCGCCGAGGGCGTCCTCCGTGAGGTGCCGCTGCAGGTAGGCGTTCGGGTCGAGGTAGGTGGTGGTCATGGCGATCTGGTCGCCCGAGCGCACCCAGCTGCTGCGCGGGCGGTCCGTGTACAGCTCGACGCCGTTCCCCTCCGGGTCGGTGAAGTAGAACGCCTCGCTCACGAAGTGGTCGCTCGACCCGACGAACTGTCCACGGGGGTCCTGCGCGGCCCGATAGACCGTCGCCGAGAGACTCGACTCGTCCTCGAACAGGAACGCCGTGTGGAACAGGCCGGCCTGCCGCCGGTCGACGGCCGGCAGGTCGGGCGTGTGCACGAGCCGCACGAGCGGGGTGTCGCCACGACCGAGCACCCGGTGCACCTCGCGGTCGCGGCTGCGCTCCTCGAGCGGCTCCATCGCGAAGGCGTTGGCGTAGTAGCCGGACATGAGGTCGAGGTCGCCGACGCGGAGCGTGACCGCGCCCATCGACGTCTCCGGGGCGAGCAGACGCTCGTCGAGCACAGCGGACATTCGGTCTCCGATCGGGTGATGGGGTCGGTACAGGCTACCCCATTTACTTGTAGATGTAACCAATTCCGGGTCCTCGTATTCCGTGATCGGCCGACACGCCTGTCAAGCCCTTGTCTGTCGCGCGCGAGGGGTGTGGGCTGGAGGACCACAACGAGAAGAGTGCTCACATGACCGATGCCAGCAGCGCGGCCGACCGCAGACGGAGTCGCCGCGGACTTCCTCCCATGAAGACCCTCCTCACCGACCTCCGCGAAGACGTCGTCCGCCTCGTCACGGGCGAGATCGCCCTGTTCAAGGCGGAGATGACGAAGAAGGCCAAGGACCTCGGGGTCGGCGCGGGAATGCTCGTCGTCGCCCTCGTGCTCGTGCTCTTCGGCTTCGGGACGCTCATCGCGGCCGCCGTCCTCGGACTCGCCACCGTGCTCCCCGCCTGGCTCGCCGCCCTCATCGTCGGCGTCGTCCTCATCCTCGTCGCCGGGATCCTGGCGCTCGTCGGCGTCAAGAAGCTCAAGGCCGGCGCCAAGCCCGTCCCCGAGCGCAGTGTCGAAGCCCTCACCGGCGACCACCTCGCAGAGCACCAGCAGCACGACTCGAAGCACGACACCAAGGAGGCCGCAGCATGAGCGACCAGGATCTCGCCCGCCCCACTCCCCCCGAGGGTGCCGGACTGAACACCCTGCAGCTCGACGTCGAACAGACGCGTGAGCACCTCGCGCAGACGCTCGACCTCCTCTTCCAGAAGTTCGACGTCCGCACCGCCGTGGCATACCACCTGCGCACCACTGCCGTCGTCGTCGCCTCGGTCGCGGTCGTCGGTGCGGGCGTCCTGCTGTGGCGTGCAAACCGAGGGCACCGTGTCTGAGTCCGCCAAAGAGGACCGTCTCGATCGGAGCACGGCTGACGATCCGCGGAACCGCGATGCGGACCACGCGGAAGAGACGATGAAGCCCCAGCGCGTCCCCGTCCCCTGGGGCTACGTTCTGAAGCGGACGCTGCACTCCTTCACCTCGAACCAGTGCACCGACCTCGCCGCGGGTCTCACCTACTTCGCGATCCTGTCGCTCTTCCCGGCCGTCCTGGCGCTCGTCTCGATCCTCGGCCTCTTCGGACAGAGCCGCAACGGCACCGACGCCCTCCTCGAGATCGTCGGCAACCTCGCACCGGGCGACAGCCTCGGCTTCCTGACCGACGCGGTGAACCAGTTCGTCGAGTCACCGGCGATCGGCTTCGCGCTCGTCGTCGGTATCGGCGGTGCCGTGTGGTCGGCATCCGGCTACGTCGGCGGCTTCGGACGCGCGCTCAACCGCATGTACGGGGTCGAGGAGGGGCGCAAGATCTGGTCCCTGCGTCCGACGCAGCTCGGCGTGACCCTCGTCGTCCTGCTCGTCATCTCGGTGATCGCCCTCGCGCTCATCGTGTCCGGGCCGGTCGCCCAGGCCATCGGACAGGCGGTCGGTCTCGGTGAGACGGGCCTCACGGTCTGGTCGATCGCGAAGTGGCCGGTCATGGCCGTCGCGCTCGTCTTCGTCATCGCCGTGCTGTACTCCGCGACGCCGAACATCAAGCCGGAGAAGTTCCGCTGGATCAGCATCGGTGCGCTCGCCGCGCTCCTGATCCTGCTCATCGCCTCGCTCGGGTTCGGCTTCTACATCGCCAACTTCAGCAACTACGACGCCACCTACGGCTCGCTCGCCGGCATCATCATCTTCCTGCTGTGGATCTGGATCGCGAACCTCGCACTGCTGTTCGGTGCCCAGCTCGACATCGAGATCCAGCGTGGCCGCCAGCTCGCCTCGGGTGTCGCCGCCGAGCAGGAGCTGCAGCTGCCCCTGCGCTCGGACGCCGCGATCAAGGCGCTCGCCGACCGCGACGCGAAGGACGCCCTCGAGGGCCGTCGCGTGCGACGCGCTGCAGACCGCACGGACTGACCCAAACAGCCCGCGAACTGTCAGAAGAAGTTAGTCGGATGGTGGTCTGACTAGCCGCAACTGACAGTTCGCGGGCTGCTGTGGGGTGGGACGGGGTTACGGCGTGGGCATACCGCCGTTGACGTTCAGGGTCTCGCCGAGGACGTAGGACGACTCCGCCGACGCGAGGAACACGTAGGCGGGTGCGAGCTCGGCCGGCTGGCCCATGCGGCCGAGCGGGGTGTCCTCGCCGAACTCGGCGATCTTGTCCTGCGGCTGACCGTCCGACACCTGGAGCGGCGTCCAGATGGGGCCGGGCGCGACCGCGTTGACGCGGATGCCCTTGGGCGCGAGCTGCTGCGCCAGCGCCTTCGTGAAGGCGTTGATGGTCGCCTTGGTCGACGCGTAGTCCACGAGGATGTCGGAGGGCGAGTACGCCTGGATCGACGTCGTGTTGATGATGGACGAGCCGGCCGGAAGGTGCGGGAGGGCGGCCTTCGAGAGCCAGAACATCGCGTAGACGTTGGTCTTGAAGGTGTCGTCGAACTGCTCATCCGTGAGGGTGGTGAGGTCCTCGTTGAACATCTGCTTGCCGCCGTTGTTCACGAGGATGTCGAGTCCTCCGAGGCCCTCGACCGTCTGCGCGACGAGGTCGCGGCAGTAGGACGGGTCGCGCAGGTCGCCCGGCAGCGTGAGGACAGTGACGCCGGCCTCGCGGACGATGCCGGCGATGCGCTGCGCGTCCTCTTCCTCCTCCGGGAGGTAGGACAGAGCGACCGAGGCGCCCTCGCGGGCGAAGGCGATCGCGGTGGCGGCACCGATACCGGAGTCGCCGCCGGTGATGAGCGCCTTCCGGCCGGTGAGGCGGCCCGAGCCGCGGTAGCTCTCCTCGCCGAGGTCGGCCTTCGGGTCGAGCTTCGCGTCGAGACCCGGCTCGGGCTGGTGCTGCTTCTCGGCGGTGATGTGGGCGTAGAGCTTCGCCGGGTCGGTGAAGGTGTACTGGTCGTTGGCCATGGTGATGGTCCTCTCGTTCAGTGTTCGGTCGTGGTCGGACAGGTCGGAATGGTTCAGGTCAGATGCGGTCGGTCGCCGGGTCGGGCACCGAGGTCGATCGGCGTCCGTAGGAATTGACGGGTCGGCCGGTCGCGAGTCCGTCGAATCGGAAGATGCCGCCGCTGAGCGGTGCGTCCACCAGGTCCGCCTCGGTGAGGTTCTCGCGGGCCGTTCCGACGAAGAGCGTCGTGAGCTCGGGCCCACCGAAGGCCACCGAGGTGACGCCTGGGGCGGGCACGCTCAGCTCATCCTCGACGGTGCTGTCCGGGCTCCACCGGAGCACGCGACCACCGCCGTTGACGCCGTTCCAGAACCGACCCTCGGTGTCGAGCGCGAGGCCGTCGGAGTCGTAGCCGACGAGGAAGGGCTCCAGCGGCCCGAGTCGGCCGTCTTCTCCCGTGCTCGCCCGGTAGACCGTCTTCACGGTGGTGTCGGTCGCGTAGACGGTGCGACCGTCGTCGGACCACTCGAAGCCGTTGGTGACGCCGAAGCCGCCGAGGAGTGTGCGGAGTCCGGTGTCGTCGAGCAGGTACAGGGCGGCATTCGGTTCGCCGGTGGTGACGTTCATGGAGCCGACGAGGAACCGGCCGAACGGGTCGACCTTCGCCTCGTTACTGCGCAGGCCGGCGTGGACGTGGTCGAGCTTCGCCAGGGTCTCGGCGATGAGCCCGTCGTCGTCGAGGGTGACGATGCGGTCACCGAGTGCGGCGATGTAGCCGCCCGCGGCACGCGGCTGCACGGCGCTCAGCGGCGGTGGGAGTTCGGTGACGCGGTCGTCACTGCCGTCGACGGCTCCGTCGATCGGACCACGATGGAGCGTGCCCGCGGTGATGTCGACCCAGACGACCTCGTCGATGCGGGCGTCCCACCAGATGCTCTCGACGAGGATCGCGGGGGTGTCTCGGAAGACCTGTGGGTGAACATCCATCGCCTCCACGGTACGGACCCGGACGGGTGTCCCTGCGGGGCTTGCTTTCCCAGCATCGGGCGGGTACCCGCGTGCGTGCCCTTCGACACTTCGACAGGCTCAGTGCGGCGCAGCTCAGGGACCGGGGACTTCAATCCTCCTCGTTGAGCTCCTTGATCGTGAGGGCCGCGTTGATGAGCGCGAGGTGGCTCAGCGCCTGCGGCAGGTTGCCCCAGTGCGCGCCGTCGGCCGGGTCGATCATCTCGGCGAGGATCCCGACGTCGTTGGTCATGTCGACGAGCTCGTCCATGGCCGCGATCGCCTCCTCGAGACGACCGACGCAGGCGAGCGCGGAGGCCCGCCAGAACGCACAGGCGACGAAGGTGTACTCCTCCTGCTGCACGCCCGAGTATCGGTACAGCAGCGCCCCCTCGCCGAGTTCGGCCGTCAGCGCGTCGATCGTCGAGGACATCCGGTCACCGCGGTCGAACCCGCTCATCGCGTGCAGCAGCACGGAGGCGTCGAGGTCGTCGCTCCCGGGGAACATGACGTACGCCCCGCGTTCCTCGTTCCACCCGTGCTCGTCGATCCATTCCCGGATGCGGGTCTGCTCGGTGCGCCAGCGGTCGGCACTGCCGGCGACCTGCCCGAGCTCCGCCAGGTGCACCGCATCACCGAGCGCCTGCCAGCACCCCATCTTCGACGACACGTAGTGCTCCTCCTGGGGCAGCTCCCACATGCCGGCGTCGCGGTTCCGCCACAGGTCGCAGGTGCGGTCGGCGACCTCGGCGAGGAGACGGCCGGTCTCGACGTCGAGGACGTTGCCGGCGTCGACGTAGGTGCGGCAGATCGCGAAGAGGTCGCCGTAGACGCCGAGCTGCAACTGCCCCTGGGCCGGATTCCCACTGACCACCGGACCGATGCCACGCCAGCCGGCGACGTCGTGCTCGACCACACCGTCGGGCACACCGCCCTCGAGTCCGTAGAAGATGTGCAGCTCCGGCCCGTTCTCGCGGATGGTGCGCAGCAGCCACGACACGGCGGCGTGCGTCTCCTCACGGAGGCCGAAGCGGACGAGCGCGTGCGCGGTGTAGGCGAGGTCGCGCACCCAGGCGAAGCGGTAGTCCCAGTTCTTGGCCCCGCGCGGGTTCTCCGGCAGCGAGGTCGTGGCGGCCGCGGCGATGGCACCGGTCGGACTGAAGATGAGCAGTTTCAGGGCGAGCGCACTGCGCTGCACCTGATCCGCCCAGGGGCCTTCGTAGGAGAAGGCCCGGGACCAGGCGCGCCAGTTGTCGATGGTCCGATCGATGCCGACGTCGACGTTCGCCGGGACCGGCAAGTGGATCGGCTCACCGTGGGTCGCGACGATGATCAGCAGGTGACGGGACTTCTCGGTCGTCGTGAAGCGACCGGAGAGCTCCGTCGGCATGGCTCCGTCGACCTCGACCGCCTCCGGCCCGTACTCGTCGCCGACGACCGCGATCGTCGTCGCGCCGGAGCGGATGATGGGGCCGCGCGTGCTGTCCTCGATCCAGGGTGAGGCCGTGCCCAGCGCGGTCCCTGGCCGGACGCGCCAGGTGAACTCGACGCTGCCGGACACCCCGTCGATCCGGCGCGCGAGTTCGGCCCAAGGCAGGCGCCCTGCGATGCCCGTGACGAGTGCGTCCGTGATCGTCGCACGCCCGTGCTCGGTCGTGAAGGTCGTGCGCAACACGTTGGTGCCGGACACGTAGCGCCGCGTGACGGTGTACTCGCCGACCGGCTCGAGCTCGATGCACCCGCCGGAGTCGTCGTCGAGCAGCCGGGCGAACACCGGCATGGAGCCGAGGTCGGGGATCGGCAGCCAGTCGACCTGGCCACGGAGTCCGATGAGGGCGACGGTGCGGCCGTCCCCGATCGGTGCGTACGAACGGAGATCCTCGCCAGCTGCGGTCATGCGCTTCACCCTACGAGCCGCGCCTCCGAATCGCCGGGGCTGGCGGCCCCGCCACGCGGCTGCTAGCGCGGGACGCCTGGTGCCGGGCGGGCGTCAACCCCTGGAGGCGGATCGCTCGGATCGGCTTGGGTGGACGGACCGCAACCACAGCATGCTGGCACGCACAGCAGCACAGGGAGGAACACCATGAACCAGCCCGCTCAGCAGCAGCAGCCGCCCGGGACCGAGGGAGCGCTCACGCCGCAGGCCGACCACGGCGAGACCGGCTACCGGGGTTCGGGCAAACTCGAGGGCAAGGTCGCCATCATCACCGGCGGCGACAGCGGTATCGGCAAGGCGGTTGCCATCGCCTACGCCCGCGAAGGGGCGGACGTCGTCGTCAGCTACCTCGACGAGGACGAGGACGCGGCCGACACGGTCCGCTGGGTCGAGGAGGCCGGCCGGACCGCCCTCAGCATCGGTGGGGACCTCACGAGCCCCGAGCACTGCCGTGAGATCGTCCGCACGACGGTCGAACGCTTCGGCAAGGTCGACATCCTCGTGAGCAACGCCGCGTACCAGATGACCCGGGAGAGCCTGGCCGAGATCCCGGACGAGGAATGGGACCACACGCTCGCCACGAACCTGAGCGCGTTCTTCCACCTGAGCAAGGCGGCCGTCCCGCACATGGCTCCGGGCTCCTCGATCATCGCGACGAGCTCGGTGCAGGCCGACTCGCCGTCGCCGCAGCTCATGCCCTACGCCATGACCAAGGCGGGGCTCGCGAGCATGACCGCTTCGCTCGCCCAGATGCTCGGCGGCGACGGGATCCGCGTGAACGCGGTCGCCCCCGGCCCGATCTGGACGCCTCTGATCCCGTCGACGATGCCGCCCGAGACGGTCGAGTCGTTCGGAACGGACACCCCGCTCGGGCGTCCGGGCCAGCCTGCCGAGGTCGCTCCGCCCTACGTGCTGCTCGCCTCGGACGAGGGGAGCTACATCTCGGGCGCCGTCATCGCGGTGACCGGCGGCAAGCCGATCCTCTGAGGACCGCGCGCCGGGCGCCGCTCAGGCGTCGGGCGACCGCTCCGAGCGTTCGATCTCGGCGTGGATGCGGCGCAGCGCGAACAGCAGGTTCTCGCCGCCCGCATCCTCCGCCGGGTCGTCGTCGTCCGGCTCCCGACCCGCCGCCCCGTTCGCGCCCGCGTGCGCCGAGCGCACCGCCCGTCGCAGCGTCGTCAGCGCCTGGTCGGAGGCACGCAGCGCCTCGGAGAGCCGCTCGTCGTCGATCGCGGCCTCGACGAGGTCGGCCGAGGCGTCGATCGCATCGGCGAGCGCGCTCCGGACGCCCTCGTCGAGGTCGACCGGCACCGGGATCCCCCAGAGCGCCGCACGCAGGGCGTCACCGATCTCCACGACCACCGGCGCGATCCGTTCGAGGGCGGCGAGCGCCCCCTCATCCCCGCGGAAGTCGTGCCGGTTCCACCGCGTGCGCGGATTGGCCCGGCGGCTCTCCGCGGCGTCCTTCATCAGCCCGCGGGCTGCGTCGACGTCGTGCCGGATGGCGAGCAGTGAGCTGTCCCAGGACGGCGGGTCGTCCGGGGTCGGTGCCGACTCGGATCGGAGGGTGTCCGACATGCTCCGGAGCGCGCCGACCATCCGCGACCGCGCGGCCGAGATCCCGGCTGCCGACTCGCGGACGAACAACGGCGGCATGATGAGCAGGTTCACGAGGAGCCCGACGAGCACGCCGAGGGCCATCTGCACGAGGTAGCCGACCGAGAAGTCGTTGGCGTTGGCTCCGCCGATGATGATGACGAACAGCGCCGCGATGGGGACGTAGTCACGGCCCTGTCCGAGTCCCGGCAGACCGGCGAGCAGCGTGCCGAGACCGACCGACAGTGAGACGGACACCCAGCCGGGCGCGGGCGAGATGATGAGGAGCCACGCGAGTCCGATGCCGAGGCCCAGGCCGATGAGGGTCTGCAGGCTCGAGCGCACCGAGTCCATGAGCGTCGGTGTGAGGCTCACGAGGGCGCCGAGCGGGGCGTAGTAGGAGAAGTCTCCGAGCTCGCCCGGGAGCAGGCTGCCGAGGAACCAGGCGGCGGTGGCCGCGATGGCGACCTTGAGCGCGAGCATGAGGCGCCACGGACGCAGTGCGGGCATGATCCACGCGCCGACCCGTTGCTTCGGTGTGCGGATGCTCCCCGTCGGGGTCTCGCGCCCGGTCACCTCATCGCCGCTCATCACAGCCGCCATGGTGGTCTGGCCCTGTCGAAGCGTCAACCCCCACGCGCCGATCAGCTCGGCGGCCTAGCGTTGGTCTGGTCATCTCCGATGGCGACAACCAGGAAGGAAGCGAACATGACGAACGCATCTGCATCATCCTCACGTCCCGACGCGGAAGAGATCCCCGACGGTTCGGGCTCCGACGGCTCCGAGCCGAACGACGGCGAGGACACGGCGTCGGGTGGCGGCGCCGACGACGAGTAGTCGTCGCCGGCCCTTGGTCGTCGATGAACGACCGGGCGGCGCTGCCGACGACGCGTGGTCGTCGGGCGCCGCCCAGGGTCACCGACTGCAGATCAACGACTGCGGGTCGCCGTCCGGTTCTCCGCGCTGATCATCCACGCGAACTGCTCCAGCTGCTGGATGATCGCGTGGAGGATGTCCGCGCTCGTCGGGTCCTCATCGTCGACGTCGTCGTGGACCCGACGCATCGTGCCGACGACCGCCTCGAGTCGGACGGTGATCAGGTCGATCGTCTCCGAGGTGTCGATTTCGCCCTGCGGGTACTCGGGCAGCGTCGTGGTCTCGGCGACGATGTCGCTGCGGCCGTCCGGCACGGCGTGCAGGGCACGCATGCGCTCCGCGACGGTGTCGCTGAACTCGCGCGCGGCGTCGATGATCTCGTCGAGCTGCAGGTGCGTGTCGCGGAAGTTGCGTCCGATGACGTTCCAGTGCGCCTGCTTGCCCTGGATCGACAACTCGATGAGGTCGACGAGGACGGCCTGCATGTTGGCGTCGAGTTCCTTCGACGCGACGAAGCCCTTCTCGGCGTTCTGCCGACGGGTGGGCTTCGGCCCGGATCCTCCGGGAGCCGATCGGGTCGTGCTCTCGGTCTTGCTGGTCTTCTCTGCTGTTGCCATGGTTGGCACCTCCTGCACGGCAGGTTACGCACCGTACCTGTCGACCCCGGGGCCCTTGACATCGACGCCGAAGCGTCCCATCCGTGCCCGCGCGGCCGCCAGCTGGGTTTTCGGAGCCGAGAGTCTTAAGGTGAAGCGACACCGCGATAGACACCGCGTGACGCACAACGAGGAGAGCACGGCCCGCCATGGGAAAACTGATCTACGGTTCTGAGGTCTCGATCACCTTCGAGGACCGGCTGCTTGCGCACCTGCAGTTCGTGATCGGTGCGAAGCTCCGCCGGAACGAGGCCTTCTACTTCGGTTGGAAGGACGACCCGCGCGCCGGCGACGGACGCAGCGTCATCTGGATCCACCCCTCGGTGCCATTGCGTTTCAAGTACTCGGGCAGTGTCCCGATCGACCTCAACCGCGCGTGGATCGACGCGCTCAACGTCACGGCGAACTCCGCCCACGGCCTCTCGGTCATCGCGGAGCCCGCTCCGAGCCGGACAGGACAAGTCGCATGAGCCGCATGGAGATCGTCTACCAGGGACTTCCGTACTCGATCGCCGTCGAGGATCCGGACGAGTTCCGCGCCGAGGTGCTCGACAGCATCTCCGCCGGACAGTTCCGGTGGCTGCAGGTCGACCGCGGTGAGGGTCAGCTGGAGCCCATCACCATCCTGATCGGCCCCGGGATCGGCATCGCGATGGGCACACCGGACGGTCCTTCGCAGGACACGCCGTCCTCGGCACTCCCCCAGGGACAGGACCCCGACCTGCTGTCCTGACCGCCTCGCCAGCGGAAGCTGGCATAGCGCAGCCGACACCTGGAAATCAACAGTTCAGAGCGACGATTTCAAGTTTCCTACACTTGTTCGGCGGACATTGAAGTGGGTCTCCAGGCTGGCCGCTCGACACCGGCGCATCTCGCCGTGTCGATCGTCGGAGGCCCGGAGAAGGGCACAGCACATGGGCGCGATCGTATACGGCACGGGCGAGAACCGGTTCCACCTCGAAGACCGGATGCTGGCTCACGTCAAGACCATCACCCTCATGAAGCTCCGCCGGAACGAGTCGTTCTCGGTGACCCTGCGCGACACCTCGACGGAGCGCGGCCGCGTCACGCTCTGGCTGCACCCGTCGATCCCGCTGCAGTTCAGCTTCGATTCGGATGAGACGTTCGAGATGGACCGCCCCCTGCTCGAGGACCTGATGCACGGCGCCAACGGTGGCGAGGTCACCGTCCGCGCTGACGTGGACGAACTGGCGTAGTCCTCGGGACCGCTCACGGGTGCCGCACGAAACAGGAGGGACTTCGTGCGGCCCCGCGAGGGTTCCGGCGGCCGACGGCTCAGTCGGCGATGGTGAAGCGGACCGCGTGCAGCGCATCGGCCCGTGAGGAGCCGCCCACCCGCAGCTCGAACTCGCCCGCTTCGACGACCCGCCGTCCCCTCGCGTCGACGATGGAGCAGTCGGCGACGGGCAGTTCGATCGTGACCGTCGCCGTGTCGCCCGGTTGGATCGCGACCTGACGGAAGGTCTTCAGCTCCTGGTCGGCCCAGCTGACCGAGGTGACGAGGTCGCTGACGTACACCTGCACCGTCTCGAGGACGGGTCGCGAACCGCTGTTGTGCACCTCGACCTCGGCGCGCACGGTGGCGTCACGTCCGTAGACGGCTTGGTCGAGGCGCGGCTCGCCGTACTCGACGCTCGAGTAGGACAGCCCGTCGCCGAACGCGAACGCGGGCTCCTGGGTGAGGTCGGCGTACCGGTCGCCGTGCTGGCCGCGGATCTGGTTGTAGTACGTCGGCTGCTGGCCGGCGTGCCGCGCGAAGGAGATCGGCAGGCGGCCGGTCGGCTCGATGAGACCGAGCAGGAGTTCCGCGATCGCGCGGCCACCCTGCATGCCGGGGCTCGCCGCCCACACGATCGCGTCGGCGTGCAGCGCGGACGGCGGCAGCACGAGCGGCTTCGAGGCGAGTAGGACCACGACGAGCGGCTTGCCGGTGGCGGCCAGGGCGTCGAGCAGTGCCACCTGTCCGCCGATGAGCTCGAGCGTCGCGGTGGAGCGGCCCTCCCCCACGAGCTCGATGCGGTCACCCACGACGGCGACGACCACGTCGGCGTCCTCGGCCAGTGCGACGGCTTCCGCGATGAGCGCCTCGTCGGGTCGCGCGGGCGTGACGAGCGGCGGACGCGGCTGACCGTCGGGGAAGGTCGCCCCCGCGGGGTCGGGTGACAGCGTGAGGATGTCCGCTCCGAACGCCGTCGTGACCGTGCTCCCGGCGGGTGCGACCGCATGCAGGCCGTCGACCACGGTGGTGATCATCTCGCGCGGCTGGCCGTCGGGCAACCAACCGGCCTGGCCGGAGTTGCCCGCCCAGTCGCCGAGCTGCATCTGCGCGTCGTCCGCGAGCGGACCCACGACGGCGATGCGCTGCGGCCCGGCATCAGGCGTCGCGATCGCCCTGCCTGCCTCGTCCGCCTGGTAGCCGCCGGCGAGCGGCAGCACGCCCTCGTTGCGGAGCAGGACGAGGGAACGCCGCGCGGTCTCGAGGTTGAGCTCGGTGTGCTCCGGCGAGCCGATCACCGCGAGCTGCTCCGCGGCGTCCGGGTGCCGCGGACGCTCGAACAGGCCGAGCGCGAACTTCAGGGTGAGGATGCGACGGACCGCGCGGTCGAGGTCGGCCTCCTCGAGCAGCCCGCGCTCGAGCGCCTCCAGGGCACCTTCGAAGAAGCCGGGCGTGGTCATCACCATGTCGTTGCCGGCGCGAATCGCGGCAGCCGAGGCGTGCACGTAGTCCGGGCTCACGTGCTGCTCCCAGACCATGCGGCCCACGTTGTCCCAGTCGGTGATGAGCGTCCCCTCGTACCCCCACTCGCCACGGAGGACGTCGTTGAGCAGCCACTCGTTGACCGTGATCGGCACCCCGTCGATCGACTGGTAGCCGAGCATGAAGCTGGCGCAGCCCTCGCGGGCGACCCGCTCGAACGGCGGGAGGAACCATGACCGCAGTTTGCGCGGGGAGATGTCGGCTTCGCTCGCGTCGCGCCCGCCCTGCGTCTCGGAGTAGCCGGCGAAGTGCTTGGCCGTCGCCAGGATGGCGGTCGGGTCGGACAGGCCGTCGCCCTGGTAGCCGCGCACCATCGCGGACGCGAGCTCGCCGATGAGGAACGGGTCCTCGCCGAAGGTCTCACCGACGCGCCCCCAGCGGAGGTCGCGGGCGATGCAGAGCACCGGCGAGAACGTCCAGTGGACACCCGTCGCGGCGACCTCGACGGCCGTGGCCCTGGCGACCCGTTCGAGCAGCTCGGCGTCCCAGCTCGCGGCCATGGCCAGTTGCGTCGGGAAGATCGTCGCGCCGAGGTGGAAGGAGTGACCGTGGATGCAGTCCTCCCCCACGATCAGCGGGATCCGCAGTCGCGTCCGCCCGACGAGTTCATGCGCGACCGCGAGACGCTCCGGTGACGCGTGCAGGATCGAGCCGACGTGTGTCTCGAGGACGTGCGCATCGATGTCGTCGCGCGCGTCGAGCTGCATCATCTGCCCGACCTTCTCACGGACGGTCATCCGCTCGACGAGGTCGTCGACGCGGGCCGTGATCGGCAGCGCGGGGTCGAGGTAGCGGGCGTCCTCGAGGTGGCGGGCGGTATCGGTCTTCATCGTTCGGTGGCTCCAGCGCGTTCGGTGTGGGTCGTGTCGGTGATCGTGGACGGGCCGGTCGTCTCGGTGCGGACGGCGGTGACGCTCGCCCCGGGCTTGATCCCGCGCTTGCGGAGGGCCCTGGCGCGTTCACCCGCCGAGCGGAGTCTCGGGTTCACGTACTCGTCGATCCCGAAGTTGATGAGCGACAGCGCGACGCCGAGCAGGGCGATGCAGACACCGGCGGGCACGTACCACCACCAGAAGTCGGGGAACGCGCCGTTCTGCTGCGCCCAGAACAGGATGGTGCCCCAGTTGAGGTTCGTGATGGGGATGACGCCGATGAACGCGAGCGTGGTGAGCCCGAGCACTGCAGCGGTCACCGTCCCGACGAAGCTCGAGGCGATGATCGCGGTGAGGTTCGGCAGCATCTCGACGGTGATGATCCGGAAGAGGGACTCCCCGTTCGCCTTCGCCGCCTGGATGAAGTCACGGTTCCGCAGCGACATCGTCTGCGCGCGGAGCACCCGGCCGCCCCACGCCCACCCGGTGAGCGCCAGGACACCGGCGATGAGGAACAGGCTCGGGTTGTCGTACTGGGACGCCACGATGATCATGAGCGGGAGCCCCGGGATGACGAGGAAGACGTTCGTCAGCGCGGACAGCGACTCGCTCGTGAACCCCGAGACGTACCCGGCGGTGACCCCGATGGCGACGGCGATGATCGTCGCGAAGATCCCGGCCAGGAAGCCGACGAGGAGCACGCCGCGGGTGCCGTAGATCAGCTGGCTCAGGACGTCCTCGCCCATGTGCGTGGTGCCCAGCAGGTGCGCGGCCGACGGGGCCTGACGCAACGCGGTGAAGTCCTTCTCGAGCGGGCCGTACGGCGCGATGAGGTCGCCGAAGATCGCGACGAGGACGAAGAAGCCGAGGATGCAGAGCCCCGCGATCGACTTGCCGTTCCGGAACATCGCGAACGACGACGCGAACCGGGCGGCGACCGAGCGGCCCGTCGGCGTCGGTTTGGGCGCCTCGGCGGTGGCGAGGGCCTCGGTGGTGGGGATGGTCATGTCAGGACTCCATCTGGCGGGTGCGGGGGTCGAGCACCGCGTAGGCGACGTCGGCCAGGATGTTCGCAACGAGGACGGTGAGCGTGATGACGAGGAAGAGCCCCTGCATGAGCGGGTAGTCCTTCGCCGTCGTGGCGTCGAGCAGGAGCTTGCCGACGCCCGGGTAGGAGAAGACCATCTCCATGACGATCGTGCCGCCGACGATGAAGCCGAGCGACAGGGCGAAGCTCGACAGCTGCGGCAGCATCGCGTTGCGTGCGGCGTAGTCCACGAGCACTCGGCGGGTCGGCAACCCCTTCGCCTGGGCGACGGTCACGTAGTCCTCGTCGAGGACGGTGACCATCATGTTGCGCATGCCGAGGATCCAACCGCCGAGCGAGGCGAGCACGATCGTCGCCGCCGGGAGGAAGCCGTGCGCGATCACCTGCCCGAAGAAGTCGAGTGAGAACTCGGGCCTCGACCCCTTGCCGTAGGCGTGTGAGGCGGGGAACCAGCCGAGGAGGGTGGAGAACACCGCGATCGCGATGAGGCCCATCCAGAAGTACGGCACCGTCGAGAAGAAGGTGGACAGCGGGACGATGAAGTCCGCCTTGCTGCCGCGTCGCCAGCCGATGAGGGCGCCGATGGAGGTGCCGAGGACGAACGACAGGATCGTCGCGATCCCGACGAGGCCCACGGTCCAGGGCAGGGCTGCGGCGATCACGTCGGTGACGGGCGCCAGGCCCTTCGAGAAGGACCGTCCGAGGTCGCCCGAGAAGAGGAGCCGCCAGTAGTCGAGGTACTGCTCGAGCATCGACTTGTCGGCGTCGAGTCCGAACAGGGTGCGCAGTGAGTCCGCTGCCTCGGGGCTGATGCGGCCCTGGTTCTTCGCGATGTACGCCGAGACGGGGTCGCCCTTGAGCATCCGCGGCAGGAAGAAGTTGATCGTGATCGCGGCCCACGCGGTGAACGCGTAGAAGGCGGCGCGACGGAGGAAGAAGGTCATGCGATGGTCTCCGTTCCCGCGAAGTGGCGGTCGGGGTCGGGCGACGCGTTGCGGAGGGCGAGCGTGTAGGGGTGCTGCGGGCGGAGGATCACGTCGTCCGCCGGGCCCCGCTCGACCACTTCGCCGTGGTGCAGGACCATGATCTCGTCGCTGAAGTGCCGCGCGGTCGCGAGGTCGTGCGTGATGTAGAGCACGCCGAGTTGCGACTCGCGCTGCAGCTCGGCCAGGAGGTTGAGGACACCCAGTCGGATGGAGACGTCGAGCATCGAGACAGGCTCGTCGGCGATGAGGAGGGACGGACGCGACGCGAGCGCACGGGCGATGGCGACCCGCTGGCGCTGACCGCCGGACAGTTCGTGGGGCCGACGGTCGATCGTGCCGGCCGGATCGAGCTGCACGCGCTCGAGGAGGCGGTGCACCTCATCCTCGACCTCGGACTCGGGGACGACGTGGTCGAGGCGCAGCGGTCGCTCCAGGTGGTGACGGATCGTGTGGGACGGGTTCAGCGAGGCGAACGGGTCCTGGAAGACCATGCGGACCTGCTGGCGGTAGCGGCGGAGTGCACGACCACGACGCGGGATGGCCTTGCCGTCGAGCAGGATGTCGCCGCTCGTCGCCCGCTCCAACTGGGTGAGGATCTTCGCGATGGTCGACTTGCCACTGCCGGACTGTCCGACGAGGGCGAGCGTCTGGCCCGACCGCAGGGTGAAACTGACGTCGTCGAGCGCGAGCATGTGACCGGAGCCACGGACCCGGTAGCGCTTCGAGACGTGCGAGAACTCGAGGGTGGTCATGCGGTCACTCCTGCCTGGGTGGCCGACGTGGCCGCACTGGTCCCGCGGACGAAGTCGCCGCGCTCGCCGGTGAGGCTCGGGAAGGACGCGAGCAGCTTCCGCGTGTACGGGTCCTTCGCCTGTCGGTAGATGCGTTCCGCCGTGTCGATCTCGACGAGTCGGCCGGCACGCATGACGGCGATGCGGTCGGAGATCTCGAGGAGCAGCGGGAGGTCGTGGGTGATGAAGATGACCGAGAACCCGAACTCGGTGCGGAGGTCGGAGATCTGCTGGAGGATCTCGCGCTGGACGAGTACGTCGAGCGCGGTGGTCGGCTCGTCCATGATCATCAGCTGCGGTTTCAGGGCGAGCGCCATCGCGATCATGACCCGCTGGCGCATGCCGCCGGAGAGCTCGTGCGGGTAGGACTTCAGGCGGTCGCGGCCGACCCCGACGATGTCGAGCAGCTTGCCCGCCTCCTCGCGGCGTTCGGCGCGTGACATGCCCCGGCGGTGCGTGGTGAAGACGTCGTCGAGCTGCCGGCCGATCGAGGTGACCGGGTTGAGGGCGTTCATCGCGCCCTGGAACACCATGGAGGCCTTGTCCCAGCGGAACGCACGCATCTCCTCCTCGCCCAGCCGGCCGAGGTCGATGTCCTCGCCGGACTCGTCGTGGAAGACGGCGGTACCGCCCGTGATGACCGCCGGTGGTTTGAGGAGCCGTTGCAGGCCGTAGGCGAGGGTGGTCTTGCCGCAGCCGGACTCGCCGGCGAGGCCGAGGATCTCGCCGCGGCGGAGGGTGAGCGAGACGTCGCGCACGGCTTCGACGGGTGGTTCCACGTCGTAGGTGACGCTGAAGGAGGACACCGTCAGCAGGTCGTCGTTGGTCACTGCATGAGTCCGTTCTGTGCTGATCGCGGTGCATGCCGTTGCGCATGCGGGAGGTGACGGGCGGGGCGGATGAGCGCCCCGCCCGTCGGTGTGGTGCTCGTGCCTACTTCGCGGCCTTGAGCTGCGTGAGGATGTAGACCGCGGTCGGCTGCGTCGGGTCGGCGGGCGCGTAGGGGTCGTCCTCGCTCGGCCATCCGGTGTAGTTCCGCGTGTTGTACGAACCGATGAACGGACGCGTGCCGATCGGCATGGCCGGGACGTCGGAGACGAACAGCTTCTGCACGGTCTCGAGGGCGGCTGCGCGCGTGGCGTCGTCCGTCGCGTTGGCGTAGGCCGCGAGCGCCGCGGTGGCCTCCGGGCTGTCGTACCGACCGAAGTTGAAGTCGGCCGCCTCACCCTCGGCGACGAGCCAGCGGCCGTCCATGATGTCGGAGTACAGGTCGTACGGCGTCGCGCCGGTGTCGGTCCAGTGCAGGATGGCCTGGAAGTCGCCGTCCGACTTCGCCGCCCACCAGGTGTCCTGGTCGGGCGTGTCGACCATGGCGGTGACGCCCAGCGTCTTGACCGAGTCGGCGATGAGGCTGATGCCGGTCACGTAGTCGTTCCAGCCCTGCGGCACCGACAGCGTGAAGGTGACGGCCTCGCCGGACGGGTCGGTGAGGACGTCGTCCTCCCAGGTGTAGCCGGCGTCGGTCAGGACCTGCTTCGCGGCCTTCGCGTCGACGGTGTAGTCCTCGCCCTCGAACTCGGAGGCGATGAACGCGTCACCCGCCGGGGTCGGGAGGCCGGTCACCGAGCTGAGCTCGGGGACGCCACCCTCACGGGCGATCTGCTGGTGCTGCTCGCGGTCGATGACGAGGTTCACCGCCTGGCGGAACGCGGGGTCGTTGAACGGCTTCGTCTGCGTGTTCACGAACATCGTGTCGACGGCGAGACCGGCGGCCGCCCAGTAGACGTTGTGCTCCTTGTCCTTGTCGAGGTACGCGGACTGCACGTTCGGGATGAAGGCCTGCGCCCAGTCGGCGTCGCCGTTCGCGAGGGCGGTGGTGAGGGCCGTGTTGTCGTTGTACGACACGTGGTAGAGCGTCGGCACGGCCGGCTGCTCACCCCAGTAGTCGTCGCGAGCGGAGAGCTCGACGCTCTCGGTGCTGAAGCTCGTGAGGGTGTACGGGCCGGTGCCGACGGGCTCCGGGTTCTCGAAGGTGGCGGGGTCGTCGACGGACTCCCACACGTGCTTCGGGACGATCTGCTTGAGGAGCACCTTGTCCTGCTTCACGAACATGGGGTTCGTGAACGAGAGGGTGACGGTGTCGCCTTCGGTCGCGACCGTGGTGAGGCCGAGGGCCGAGTTGTCGAGCTCCGGGTGGTCGATGAACTGCTGGAAGGTGAACGCGATGTCGTCGGCGCTGAACGCCTCGCCGTCGTTCCAGGTGACGCCCTCCCGCGCGGTCAGCGCGACGGAGGTGTAGTCGTCCGACCAGGCGATCTCGGAGGCGAGCCAGGGCTTCACCTCGGCGCTCGGGTCGACGAGGTTGACGATCGCGAGCGGCTCCAGGATCGCGTTGATGTAGCCGAGCTTCATGGCGGACGAATCGCCGACGTAGGGGTTGTTGGACTCGGTGGCGATCGAGCCGTCCGGCTTCGCGATCGTCAGGGCGGCGCCGCTCTCGGGGCCGTCGCTCGACCCGCCGCCACCGGTGCATCCGGTGAGCAGCAGGGCTGTGGCCGCGAACGCGGCCAGCAGTGGGGTTCTCAGCTTCATCGCTTTCTCCTCTTGGGTGTGCGCTGCGGCAGTGCGGCGCAAGTCGGGATTCGGTGATAACTTACTGACCATTCAGTAAGTTGGTAAGCGCGGTAGTGTCGGGCGCATCGAGGCCCCCGCGGAACGGACACCATGAGCACGGTGAAACGACAGAACACGGCGAAACGACCGGCCCAGCCACGCCCGGCGACCGTGGCGAGGCGAGCCGAAGTCGTCCGCTCCGCGCTGGACGTCTTCGGCGCCAAGGGGTACGCGAACGGCACGCTCATCGACATCGCCGAGCTCGTCGACATGACGCCGGCGGGCATCCTGCACCACTTCGGGTCGAAGGACCAGCTCCTCCTCGAGGTGCTCAGCTACCGCGACGCGACGGACGTGCAGGACCTCGACGACCAGCACATCCCCGGCGGCATCGACCTGTTCAAGCACCTGATCCGCACCGCAGCCGCGAACGCGCAGCGTGCCGGGATCGTGCAGGCGTTCGTCGTCCTGTCAGCGGAGTCGGTGACCGAGGACCACCCGGCCAGGCACTACTTCGACGACCGCTACCGGACGCTGCGACGGGAGATCGCGGAGGCGTTCGAGGTGGTGTGCGCCGAGCGGGGCATGGATGCGCCCGAGACGATCCACCGTGCGGCGGCCTCCATCCTGGCGGTCATGGACGGCCTGCAGGTGCAGTGGCTCATCGACCCTGCGGACGTCGACCTCGCCGAGACGAGCGAGTACGCGATCCGGGTGATCGTCGAGTCGGTGCTCGGGCCGGGCGCGCTGGACGACTGAGTCGCCCAAATCGGTCCGTCTTCCGGCTGATTTCGAGCGCTTTGGGGCGACTCAGTGGGCTGAGGTCTACCGTGAGAGGCAGACCACAGCCCCGAACGGAAGGACGCCGACATGGCCGAGAAGCAGTCGAGCACGAAGAGCGGATTCAGCGCCGAGGAACGCGCGGCGATGAAGGAGCGCGCCAAGGAGCTGAAAGCGGCTGCGAGCCGCGAGGAGGCTCTGCAGGCCGTCGTCGACGCGATCGCCGACATGGAGGACGCCGACCGCGCGATCGCCGAGCCGTTGCACGAGCTGATCATGGGCGGCGACTCCGGCCTCGCGGCGAAGACCTGGTACGGCATGCCCGCCTATGTCGGCGCCGACGGTAAGGCGGTCGTGTTCTTCCAGGCGGCGGCGAAGTTCAAGGCGCGCTACGCGACCATCGGGTTCAACGACTCCGCGAAGCTCGACGACGGCGACCTGTGGCCGACCGCGTTCGGCGTCACCGCGTGGAACGACGCCGTCGCGAAGCGCGTCGCAGACCTGCTCGCCCGGGCCGTCTGACCCCGTCCGGCCAATGGGCCGGGCGCCGGTCGAGTGCCAGCCCCTGAGCCGGTCGCCAGTCGACCCCCGGTCCCTGAGCCTGTCGAAGGGCACACGAGCAACTTCCACAACCAGCGCAACTCGGCATCTGGAATGTCAGTGGTCCATGGTGGACTGGTTCCATGACCGAGACCACCACCACCGCGATCCGCGCGAGCGACGAGTACGCCGCGCGGCTGGCGGAGTTCTCGGATCACTACGCCGACATCCAGCGGCGGCGTGCGGCTCTGGACGGCGAGGAGGCCCGCCTCCTCGCCCGCTCCGCCGCCTATGCCGACGCCTTCGCAGACACGGTCGTCCCTGCCGCGTTCCCGCCTGCCGAGCGCCGCGCTCTGTCCCGCCGATCGACGTGTGCCGCGATGGCGATGGCGACCCGCACCTCTGAACGGACGGTTCAGCGGGCGACGAACGATGCCGAGGCGCTCGTGAACGACGCCCCGTCTGTCCTCGACGCTCTCGAGGCGGCGCGCATCTCGGCCCGGCACGCCAAGACGATCACCGACCAACTCTGCGATGTGCCCACCGAGGGGCGGGCCGCGTTCTTGGCCAAGGTGCTCCCGGTCGCGGAGCAGACCACTGATGCGGAGCTTCGGCGGCGCGCCCGGGTCCTCCGCGAACGCCTCCACCCGGACTCCATCACGACGCGCGCGAAGCGTTCCGAGGCGGACCGCCGCGTCGAGTTCGAACCCGCCGCCGACGGTATGGCGTGGGTGCACTTGTTCACCACGGCGCCGATCGCCCAGGGCATCATCGAGCGGATCGAGGCGGCAGCTGCCGAATCCCGCTCAGCAGGTGACACCCGCACCTGCGCCCAGCTCCAGGCGGACGCCCTCGCAGCCCTCGCCCTCACCGGCGTCACGCCCGACGACATCATGACCAGCCCGGTACTCCCGCACCCCATCGAGGTTCAGGACCACATCACGCCCACCGTGCAGATCACCGTCCCCGCCCTGAGCATGGCCGGCGTCAGCGATGCCCCGGCAACGCTCGACGGCTACGGCCCGATCGACCCCGAGACCGCGGCGCGTATCGCGGTCAACGCACCCAGCTTCACCCGCATCCTGGTCCAACCGGAAACCGGCGCGATCCTCTCCGTCGGGCGGAACCAGTACCGGGTTCCGGCAGACCTCCAACGCGCGGTCCGCCTCAGAGACGGCACCTGTCGCGCACCGGGCTGCGGCAGACGCGCTCGGGCGTGCGACCTGGATCACTCGGTCGCGTGGGAGGACGGCGGGACGACGGATGTCGGCAATCTCGCCTGCTTGTGCCGGCATCACCACCGCATGAAGCATCTCCCCGGGTGGAACCTCGACCACGGGCCCGGCGGGGTGCTCGAGTGGACGACACCCGACGGAAAACACCACCGGACCGAACCGGATCCCGCGCCGTTCTGACCTCCACCGGTCCCTGAGCCTGTCGAAGGGTTACTCGTGGGCACTTCGACAAGCTCAGTGACCGGAAGAAGTATGCCCGGAACGATGGGGCATCCTCGTGGGCACTTCGACAAGCTCAATGACCGGAAGAGGTGCGCCCGGAACGACGAAGCGTCCTCGTGGGCACTTCGACAGGCTCAGTGACCGGGAAAGGTGCGCCCGAACCGTTTCGGTCCCTGAGCCTGTCGAAGGGTTCTTCGTGCGCACGTCGACAAGCTCAGCGACGGGGAGATGTTCACCGGGAATGATCCGGTCCCTGAGCCTGTCGAAGGGTTCTTCGTGCGCACTTCGACAAGCTCAGTGACCGGGCTGGACTGTGCTCGGATGCATTTCGGTCCCTGAGCCTGTCGAAGGGCAGCCGAGCCCAGGCACCTCGGTCAACGGGGAAGGTGCACGCGGGTGACTTCCAGCTTCTTCCTCACCGCCCCGGCAGAGCCAGCCCGGTCGGTCGCCCTGACACCGCGAGCAGCAGGTCGAGCGCCGATCCGCGGACCTCACGGCCCGCACCCCAGCTCGTCCCGGCGTCCTCCGCGACGAGCCGGACGCCCTGGGCGCGTTCCTTGCCGCCGCCCATCGAGACGCCGGTCCGGAGCTGGTACTCCAACGCCGCCAGAACAGCCGCTGCCGGGTAGTCCGCGCTGACGCTGAGCGGCCGACGGACGTCCTCCCCGTGCACGATGATCTCGACGAGCCTGGTCGCGAGGTTCGCCGGCGGGGTGCGCGTCAGCTCGGCGGCGTCCGCCAGGGCGCGGAGCGTCTCCTGTGGATTGTTCCTCCGCTCCCGCTCGACCCCGCGTGCGTTGTCGAGGTCGAAGTCGAACCGCGCGGCGACGAGTCGTCGGGCGAATCCCAGCCGCGTCGTCTTCGCCGAATCGACGAGATGGGCCACGACGTCATGCACATCCCATCCGCTACACAGCGACGGCGTCCCCCACTGCTCATCGCCCAGCATCGACAGGTCCGCGACGAGCCGCCGACGTTCCTCGTGGACGACCGGCCAGACGGTCCTCGGTGACACGCTCATCCGCGCCGGTCCACTCATCATCAGCGGTAGTGCTGCTCGCCCTTGGCGGCCTTCTCGACCACGTCGGCGATGCGGGCGGCCCTGATCGCGGGCGTCTTGATGTTGCTGAGGCGGAAGAAGACACGGAAGCGGTCGGTGCGGCCGAGCGTCGCGAAGTACGCCGCCGCCTCGGGGTTCGCATCGAGCGCTGCCTGGAGATCGTCCGGTGCGACGGCGTCCTTCTGCCGGTACGCCACGTCCCAACGACCGTCAGCCTTGGCTCGTTCGATCTCCGCGAGCCCACCGGGACGCATCCGCCCCTCCTCGATGAGGCGGGCGACGTGCTCCCGGTTGATCTGCGACCACGGGCTGCTCTTCCGCCGCGGTGTGAACGCCTGCAGCGTGTAGTCGTCGTCGAACCGTTTGCTCTGTCCGTCGATCCATCCGTAGCAGAGGGCGACGTCGAGCGCCTCAGACCAGGTGATGCCCGACGCCTTCGAGGTCTTCTTCCGCAGCTTCAACCGAACGCCCGCGTCGCTCGGCGCACCGGCGAGGTAGGCCTCCCACTCATCGAGCGTGAGGTCCAGGATCGGTTTCTCCTCGAAGCTCGCCACGTGAGCGAGCGTAGCGCGCACGGGCGACGCGGCCCAGACCCCGGCGCAGCCCAGACCCCGGTGCCGTCCGGACCGTCACCCGGGACTGGATAGGGTCGAAGCATGCTGATGAACGACGAGACGCTGTCGCGCGCCGCCGACACCCTGCGAGCCTGGGCCCTCGACGAGGACCTCAAAGCGCGAGTCCTCGCCCACCCGGTGGCCGCCGCCGTCGCCAAGCGGGCCGCCCTGCGATACATCGCCGGCGAGGACGCGGCCTCCGCATTGCGGCTCCTCGAAGCGAACGCCGATCGTGGGCACCGCTGGAGCATCGAGCTCGTCGGTGAGTCCGTCCGCGACGCACGCGTCGCCGACGAGCAGACCGCGGAGTTCATCGACCTCGCCCGCCGGATCAGCGAATCCGACCAGACCGCGACGATCTCGCTCGACCTCTCGCACATCGGTTCCGTCGTCTCGCCCGAGCTCGGCCTGCGGAACGGCCTGTCGCTCGCGCAGGCGGCCCGGGACGCCGGAACTTCGCTCATGATCTCCGCGGAGGGCTCCGACCGCACGGACCTCGTGTTGTCGATCTACGAGCAGATCGCCGACCCGTTCCCGGAGACCGGCATCACCCTGCAGGCGAGATTGCACCGTACCCCCGCGGACCTCGACCGCGTGCTGGGTCGGCCCGGGCCGATCCGCGTCGTCAAGGGCGCCTTCCTCGAATCGGCCGAGGTGGCGTACCCCCGCGACTCCGCACCGATGACCGCGGCCTACATCAGCATGGTCACGCGACTCGTGGGGTCAGGTCACCGGGTCAACGTCGCCACCCACGACGCGAACCTCGTCGCCGCACTCGAGGGCGCGCTCGGCGACGACCTCCGGCAGCCGCACGTGGAGTTCGAGATGCTGCAGGGACTCGGCACCGAGCTGCTCGACGACCTCCGCCGCCGCGGGTTCGCGACGCGCGAGTACCTCGTCTACGGACCCGAGTGGTGGCTCTACGTCCTCAACCGGATCGCCGAGCACCCCGAGCGGGTCATCGAGGCGATCGCCGACATCGGCCCGATCGCGCTCCTCGCCTGATCAGCCCAGCGGGTCGGACTCCAGGCGGTGGAAGTTGCGGTTCTGGTAGACGAGCGCCGGCGCGTCCGTGCCGGGCGGGATGACCTCCAGCACCTCGGCGATGACGAGCATCGAGCTGCCAGCCGGGACCGTCTGCACGATCCGGCAGCGCAGCGCCGCACGGGCGCTCGGCAGGTAGGGCTCGCCGGTCGCGAGTCGCTCCCAGTGCTGTTCCGGGGTGAAGCGCGGCTCCCCCGTCTTCGCGAACGCCTTGGCGACCTCCAGGTGGTGATCGGCCAGGAGGTGGACGACGACCGTTCCCGCGCTGAGTAGTCCGCCCGCGGACCCCGTGGCCCGCGTGACCGAGAAGGACAGCATCGGCGGGTCGACGGCCACCGACGCGACCGATGACGCCGTCAGCCCGACGTCCCCTCGATCGGTCGAGGCACTGATCAGCGCGACGCCCGCCGGGTGGTCACGGAACGCCGTCTTGAACCCGTCGACGGTCGCGGCGCGGGCGAGGGCATCGGGATCAGCGGACGGCGTGGTGGGAATGGTCATGCTTCAACCGTAGAACCTCAATCGGTCTTGAGGTCAACTCAAGGGGCAGCGATCTCCGGCTACTCGAACATCTCCGCGAGGAGCTCGTGTGGGTCGCCGTCGACCCGGTGCTTCGAGCGGCCCTCGGGCCAGAACGTGACCGTGTCGTCATCCCAACACGGGACGACGTGGAGATGGAGGTGGGGGACGCTCTGCCCGGCGTCGGCACCGGACGCACTCAGCACGACGACGCCGGTCGCCCCGAGCGCCGCCCGCATCGCACGTCCCACCCGCTGAGCGAGTGCCGTCGTCGCCTGTAGGGCACGCGGGTCGGCGTCGAGCAGACCGACACTGTGCGCCCGCGGCACCACCAGGGTGTGACCGGGCGCGAGCTCCGACTCGGGCAACGGCCGGAAGGCGACCGCCTCGTCCTCGCGCTCCACCCAGATGACGTCGTCGGGCTCGTCGTCGATGATCCGGCAGAAGGTGCACGTTTCGGGCATCGTCCCATTCTCGGGGCTCACCGTGGGCACGTCGACCACCTCAGGACACGCGGTCGCGCGCACCCCGGATCAGGCGCGGGCCGACGATCCACACCAGCCCGATGACGACGACCACGGCACCACCCGCCCACAGCCCGACCGCAGGCGAAGCGACGAAGTCGAAGACGAACAGGACGATCCCCGCGAACAGCAGCGAAGCCGCCCCGAGACACACCATGAGGATCCTGCTGGACAGCCGCACCAGCTGTGGTTTCTCCAACCGTCCGAAGACGAGCCGGTGCATGATGACCGGTGCGAGCGCCAGGAGCGTCACCGTCACGGCCAGGACCACGAGGACGAGGTACAGCACGTGGTCGAATCCACTGAGCTCGGTGAACCGCGGCTGGAACGGCAGCGTCAGCAGGAAGCCCGCGAGGATCTGCGTGCCTGTCTGCAGGACGCGGAACTCCTGCAGCAGCTCCGACCAGTTGCGGTCGGAGCGCTCGTTCAGCGTCTCGTCGCGGCCGTCCCCGGGCAGGGCGTCGGCCGGATCACTTGCGGCTGGCATGACTGGACACCGTCACCGGGCGAGCTTGCGCGCGACGACCGCCACCGGCACGGCGACGACGAGGACCGACGCCACCCGCGCGAACAGGGACCTCTTCGGGAACTCGGCGCGCTTCCGATCTTCGGCCGTCGGCTCGGCCGCCTCCACGAGGTGGGTGCCGCCGGCACCACCTTCAGCGAGGTGGGCGAGTCGGCGCAGCGTCTCGACGTTGCGGATGTGCAGCCCGATGTCGAGGAGCCAGACCGGGATCAGCGCTCCAGGGCCCGTCACTGCGTGCTCATGCAGGTGGACGATGCACCCGCGTTCGTGCGGCTCGACCTCGACCGCGACGCGGGCCTCACCGAGCGGCCACCCCTTCGGCTGGATGACGAACCGGTGCGGAGCATCCCACTGGAGCACGGTCGTCTCGTCGTTCAGCACCGCCGGCCAGACACCGAAGGAGTGGTGCAGCTTCCCGCCCACGTGCGGCCACCGGTCACCGACGTCGCGCATGCGGGACGCGCCGACCACCCACGCCGGGAAGAGCCAGCCGTCGGCGAGGACGGCGAAGACACGGTCGGGCGGGCAGTCGAGGATCCGAGTGGTGTGGGACACGGTGGTGTTCCTTTCGCTGGAGCAGGGGCGAGGTCAGGAGGTCGGACGCGGTCGGTCGGGCGCGAGCGACGGCATGCGGTCGCGGCCGAAGACCGAGCGGAGCGCGCTGCGGGCGGCGTGCCAGCCGGCGAGACCGTGGACGCCTGGGCCGGGCGGAGTCGACGAGGAGCAGAGGAAGATCCCCGGTGCCGGCGTCCGCCACGGGTCGTTCGAGAACACGGGACGCGCGACGAGCTGCGCGAAGCTCGCGGCGCCGGCCGCGATGTCGCCGAGCACGTAGTTCGGGTTGTACCGCGCCATGTCGCGGGCGGTCATCGACGCCGACGTCAGGATCACGTCGCGGAACCCGGGCGCGAAGCGCTCGATCTGCCGGGTGATCGCCTCGGTCTGGTCGAGACCGGACCCGCTCGGCACGTGCGTGTACGCCCAGAGGACCTGGGCGTCACCAGGAGCGCGACCAGGATCGCCGACGTCGGGCTGCGAGACGAGGACGTAGGGCGACTCGCTGTGCCGACCGCGGGCGACGTCGCGCTCGGCGGCGGCGATCTCCGGGCGGGTGCCGCCGAGGTGGAGCGTGCCGGCCCGGGCCAGTTCCGGGTTTGTCCACGGGACGGGGCCCGAGAGCGCGAAATCGACCTTGGCCACGCCGTCGCCGTACCGGAACCGGGAGAGACGACGGAGGTACGCGTCAGGCAGTCGGCTGCCCGCGATCTCGGCGAGCGCCTTCGGCGTCGTGTCGAACAGGACGGCGCGGGCGGACGGCAGCTCGTCGATGGAGCGCACCTCGGTTCCGGTGACGATCTCACCGCCGTGGGCCAGCAGGTCGGCCGCGAGCGCGTCGACGATCGCCTGGCTGCCACCGACGGGGATGGGCCAACCGCGGGCGTGCGCATACGCGCCGAGCGACAGGGCGGCGGCCGAGGTGGACAGGCTCGGCATCGGGCGGATGGAGTGGGCGGCGACACCGCTGAGCATCGCCGGAGCGGTCTCCTCACGGAACCGGAGGTTCCAGGCAGGACTGCCCTGCTCGAGCGCGCGGAGGCCGAAGCGCGCGACCGTGACCGGGTGGCGCGGCACCTGCAGGAGCTTGCCACCGGTGAACTGCGAGACGCGGTCGGCGTCGGCGGCGAGCGGTCCCATGAGCGAGCGCCAGGCCTCGCCGTCGCGTCCGAGGGCGTCGGCGGTGCGGTCGATGTCGCGGTAGGCGATCCCGGCCCGGCCACCGTCGAGCGGGTGGGCGTAGGAGATCTCCGGCACGACGAGGTCGATGCGGCGCTCGAGGCCGAAGGATCGGAAGAACCCGGAGGCGAGCGCCATCGGGTGGACTGCGGAGCAGATGTCGTGGTGGAAGCCGGGCAGCGTCAGCTCGGCGGTCCTGGCACCACCACCGATCGTGTCGCCCCGCTCGACCACCTGCACGTGCAGGCCGGCCCTGGCGAGGGTCACCGCGGCAGCGAGCCCGTTGGGGCCCGCACCGACGACCACCGCGTCGAACTGCTCGCGCCGCGCCATCGTGCTCAGCGCCGCTTCGCCGCGCCGGCCACCAGGGCGACACCCGCTGCGAGGGTGCCGGCGGCGGTCGCGTACACGGCCCGGCGGTGGCGGATCGCCCAGGTCTGCGGGCTCCACGAGTGGGCCTTGTCGCTGAACACGCCACGGGCGCCGTGGTCACCGGGGGCCGGCGTGTAGACGTTGTCGGGCATCCTCGGGTCGTGCTTGTCCGGTGCGAGCTGCCCGGAGTACCCGGTCCTGGCGAGGAACCAGTCGAGGAAACCGCCGGCGAAGCGGTCGCCGAGGATCGTGCCGACGGTGGACTCCCCCACCCAGGTGCGGCGCCTCGGTCGGTCTGCGACGTCGGCGATGGCGGTCGCACCGACCTCGGGCTGGTAGATCGGCGGCACCGGCTGCGGGTGCTCGGGCAGCTGCGACTTCACCCAGCTGAACTGGATGGTGTTGAGCGCCGGCATGTCCACGGTCGAGAGCTTGACGTTGCTGCCGTCGTGGAGGAGCTCGGCCGTCACCGACTCCGTGAACCCGCGAGCACCGAACTTCGACCCGCAGTAGGCGGCCTGCAGCGGGATGCCGCGGTGGGCGAGGGCGGAACCGACCTGGATCACGTGCCCACGGTCACGCGGCGTCATTCGTGAGAGGGCGGCGCGGGTGCCGTTGACGAAGCCGAAGAAGTTGACGGCGACCGCGCGCTCGAAGTCCGCCGGTTCGGTCGTGAGGAAGTCCCCGAAGACGCCGACCATGGCGCAGTTCACCCACAGCTCGATCGGTCCGAGTTCCGCCTCGACCCGGTCCGCCGCCTGCTCGACGGCCTCCCGGTCGGCGACGTCCGTCGGCACCGCGAGAGCGCGACGCCCGGCCTGCTCGACCTCGGCGACGGTGGCCGCGAGTCCGTCCTCACCGCGCGCCAGGACCGCGACGTCCCAGCCCCGGGCGGCGAGTTCACGGACGGTCGCACGACCGAGCCCTGCGGTTCCGCCGGTGACGACGGCGACCCCGCGGCTCATCGCGCCGACCGATCGGTTGCTGCGGACCGGTGGGCGGAGGGGCGCGGAGGGGTTGTCGTCGTCAGAGGCATGACGCCACGGTAGGCGACGGCACCCGGTCGGTGCCTCCCCTTGCTTTCCCAGGCAGGACGGATCACCACCCGGCGATCGCGGCCGGATGGCCGTACGATGAGCGGAGACCACCCTCAAGCCCGGAAGGAATGCGGACATGAGCGACACCTTCGCCATCGTGTACAGCGCACTCGACCGGGTCGACGAGGACGACCAGCTGGTTGAGCCGATCCTGCGACTCATGCCCCTCAGCGGCGTCTCGATCGCGACACTCGGCGACACCCTGAGCCCCGAGACGATCGCCGCGAGCGACGAGCAGATCGCATTGATCGACGAACTGCAGTTCGACCTCTCCGAGGGGCCCTGTTGGGACGCCGTCGGCAGTGGCCGCCCGGTGCTCGAGGAGGCCGTCAAGCGGAACGGCTACGACTCCTGGCCGTCGTTCACCGAGGCGATCCGCGAACACGCGGTCGGCTCCATCTTCGCCTTCCCGCTCCGCGTCGGACCGCTCCAGGTGGGCGCGGTCGAGCTGTACGACACCGACGAGCGCACGTTGGACGCGCAAGCGGTCGAGGACATGATGTCCCTCACCCGCCCGCTCAGCCGGTACGTGCTCCGACGCACCCTGGAACTCGCGAGCCTCCCCGACACGGCGCAGCTGAAGCCCCACGCCCGACGCCGGATCCATCAGGCGACCGGGTTCGTGATCGCGCAACTCGGCCTCACCCCCGACGACGCCCACCTGCTCATCCAGGCGCAGGCCTTCGCCCAGAACCGCTCGATGTCGGACGTCGCCGAGGACATCCTCGAACGCCGCACCGGGTACGTGTTGCACGACGACTCGATCGAAGACGAGCGATGAGCGCGCGCGGCGACGACGGGACCGGGTCCGATCTCCGTCATTCGACCGCCCTGCTCGACGTGTTCGCCACGCTCGCCGACACCCTCGTGGACGAGTACGACGTCGTCGACCTGCTCCAGGTCCTGGTCGACGCCACCGTGGACCTCCTCGACGTCCAGGCCTCCGGCATCCTCCTTGCGGACCCGCACGGCGACCTCGAACTGATCGCGTCGACGAGCGAGTCCGGGAAGCTCGTCGAACTCATCCAGCTGAGCGCGGACGAAGGCCCCTGCATCGACAGCTTCCGTGAGGCGACGCCGGTGTCGATCCCCGAGATCGCCGCGGTCGCAGCCGACTGGCCGAGATTCGCCGAGGTCGCGGCGACCGCGGGATTCCGGTCGGCTCATGCCTTCCCGCTGCGACTCCGCCGGACCACCATCGGCACCCTCAACCTGTTCCGCACGACACCGGAAGCCCTCGACCGGTTCGAGTCGCGAGCCGCCCAGGCCATGGCCGACGTCGCGACCATCGGGATCCTGCACGAGCGGACCCTCCGCGAGAGTGACGCGACCCGCGAGCAGCTGGAGTCCGCGCTGCAGTCCAGGGTCGTCATCGAGCAGGCGAAGGGCGTCGTCGCCTACACCGCCGCGATCTCGGTTGAAGAGGCCTTCGAGCGCATCCGGAAGCACGCTCGCGGCGGACGTCGTGCCCTGGCCGACGTCGCCCGCGACATCGTGGAGCGACGCCTCGAGCTCTGAGGCCCGGTCACCGGCCCCGATCGATTTTCACTGCGGCTTCCGCGCGAACACGTAGTGCACGACGCCACTCGGTGATGCGGTCACCTCGACCGTGAACCGCTCCTCGAGGCCTTCGAGCCCGTCCCAGAGCCGCACCCCACGACCGAGCAGGATCGGGACGACGACCACGTGGAGATGGTCGACGAGGTCGGCCTCGAGGAACTGGCGGACCGTCGTCGGTCCTCCACCGAGACGGATGTCGAGTCCGTCGGCCAGCGACGTCGCGAACGACAACGCGTCGACGGCTGACAGGTCGCGGAAGAGGAACGTCGTCTCACCGACCACCAGGTCCGGGCGTTCATGGTGGGTCAGCACGACGACCGGCGTGTGGAACGGCGGTTCCTCGCCCCACCATCCCCGCCAACTCTCGTCCTCCCACGGTCCGAGCTGCGGACCGAACTTGCGCCGGCCCATGATCTCGACGCCGATGCGGTCACCGGTGGCCGCTGCGAACGCGTCGTCGACCCCACGCGTTCCGGCGCCGACCGCCTCGTCCTCGTGCCCGCTCATCGAGACGAAGGTGCGGGTCGGGAAGAACCACTGCATGAGTCGGTGCTGGGCGTGGCCGAACGGGGTCTCGAAGGACTGGCCCTCGCCCGTGGCGAACCCGTCGAGCGAGACGGCGAGATTGTGGACCCGGAGCTTCGTCATGGGCACACGCTAGTCCGGACGTCCGGGCCCCGTCGAGTAGCAGCTCGACGACGGAAAGGCAAGAGCGCGCCGAACGGCCGAACGGGAACGACACTCGAAGGAGGGCACGGCGGTCTGACGACCGGTCGACGCAGCCGGCCCGCCTGACATCGGGTGCCACGACGCGCCCAGAGAGGAGATGCTCGTGTTCACCGAGCTCGACGAATTCCTACGCGGCATGGAGTACCCCTGCCGCCCCAGCGACCTGACGCGTGAGGCCCGCCGCGACCTGCTCCCGACCCACCTGGTCGAGGCGCTCCGCTCACTCCCCGAGCGCAGCTACACCAGCCGCTGGGACGTCCTGCACCGCACCTCGATCGCGGAGGCGCTGCCGATCAGCGTCTGAGCGATCGCGCACCACCACTGAGCGGCACCGGCATCGCGCCGGTGCCGCTTCGGCGTGTCAGGTCCGGCGACTCGCGCCGGTTCGCAACCCCCTCGGGCATCGTGGCACTTCCGCAGGACCGGGCCTACGGTGGAAACCGGAGAGTGGAGCAGGAGAACCCATGGGCAAGATGATCTACGACGCCGACGTGTCGGTGACCTTCGACGACCGCGTCCTCGCCCACCTGCAACAGGTCATCGGCGCGAAGTTGCGTCGCGGCGAAGCGTTCTACTTCGGGTGGAAGGACGACCCTCGGTCAGGCGACGGCCGGACGACGATCTGGCTGCACCCGGCGATGTCTCTTCGGTTCAAGTACGCGGGCAGCGTCCCGGTCGAACTCAATCGCGCCTGGCTCGATGCGCTCGCGGTCAGCGCCGACTCGAACCAGGGCCTCGTCCTCGTGCCGGAGCCGGGGCCGCGCATCTGAACCTCGCGGTCTCGCGAACCTCGCGGCGTGACCACGGCCCGAACTGCACTCACATCGAGCGTTCGTCGAACTCCAGATCGTCGACGTCGGTGAGTTCGGTCGCCCACTCCGGCCGGGCCGGCTGGAGTGCTGCGGTCCGCCGTTCGAGCTCGGCGATGATCTCGTCGTCGAAGGGCTCCTTCGAGGCGTTCTCCACGGGGGTCGAGAACAGCTGGCTCGCGGGTCCGACGAGGAGGTGGGCGTACCCGAGGCTGCCGCCGTCGGAGATGGTCGGCACCACCGCGATGTCGGACTCGCCGGTCTGGGCGAGGGCGCGCGCATACCGGAGGAGCGCCTTGCAGGTCTGGTCGGCCATCAGCAGGTACCCGCCGGCGTAGTGCAACTTCCTCATACGACCATTCTGGGAACCGAAGCGGTCGGGCCGTCAGACCTTGCATCCGCAACCCGGAGGGTATACCGGGAGGCACCGGGTGCCCGTGCGCTATCGTCTGGGCATGACCGACAGCGACCAGACTCCCAACACGCACGACGAGAACCGGCACGACCAGCTGACGACCGCGCCGAACGCGACCGAAGCCGACGCGGCTCCCCGCATCGACGTCACCGACCAGGGTGACGGCGTCACCCGCATCGACATCCGCGACGACGCGGCGGTGCGCCCGGGCGCGGACCCCGAGGACACCGAGCAGGGCTGAGCCCCGCCCGCTGCACGACGAAGCGCCACCGACCCGAGGGTCGGCGGCGCTTCCGCGTGTGATGGACTCAGCGAGCGTCGGGGTCCTCCAACGGCGCCGTGTCCGGCTGCTCGAGCACGTCCGGCTCGTCCGCCGTGTCCTCATCCGTCGACTCGTCCGGGATCTCGGTGGGCGGCGTGCCGACCACCATGTCCGGGTCGGTACCCAATGCGTCTGCTCCGGTGAAGTCGCTCATGTCGCTCCTGCTTCCTGTGGTGGTGGTTTCGATGTGGTGCTGGTGTCGGTCTGCTGCTGGTCAGGCGACCACGACGTGCAATCCGCCCGTGATCTCGATCTCCTCGAGCATCTCGGCTGCCATGCGCTCGTCGATCGGCGGCTCGAACTCCGCGTCGAACGCGAAGACGATCGGCTGCTCGGGCGACACGGTGACCGGCTCGGACGATTGGAAGCGCCCGCGGTGGAGCTGCAGTCGGAACGACCGTTCGCCGAGCATGCGCGTGAGGATCACGCGTTCCAGTTGGGCGAGCGTCTGGTCGTCGACCTGTGAGCGGAGCGCACCGAGGCGGAGGAATCCCATCGTCAGCCCCTTTCTCAGGTGTGCCACGCTAGCGCGCAGAGACGGGGGCGCCAGGGCCATTGCGCGGATGGCTCGGGCAGCGGACAATGCGCGTCGGCGAACAGTCACCGCGTTGTGGATAATCGGGCGCGCGCCAAGAATGTCTCGTATCCTGAGAGAGCGCTTCACCGGCCCGGACCCCGTCGGGATGCGCACAGCAGTCGGCCCTTCGCGTCGTCGGCCATCGCAGGGGTCGGAAGTCGAGGGATCCCATGGGACAACTGGTCTACGGCACCGGCGATGCACGCGTTCGGCTCGACGATCGAACGCTCGCCCATGTCAAGACGATCGCGCTCATGAAGCTGCGACGGAACGAGTCGTTCGCGCTCACGATCCGGCAGGACTCCACCACCGACGGACGCACGACGCTCTGGCTGCACCCGGCGATCGCCCTGCAGTTCTCCTTCGACTCCGACGAGGTCGGCGAGATGGACCGCGCACTGCTCGAAGGCTTCATGCACGAGGCGAACACCGGCGAGGTCGTCATCCACGCGACGACCGGCGACGACGCGACCGCCGAGGCGAAGTAGCGCGGGCGATCGCGCCGCCTGTTCAGCTGTCGCGGAGCATCGCGATGAGTTCGCTCTTCCGATTGCCGGAGTAGCCGGTCAGGCCGATCTCCTTTGCGCGCTCACGGAGCTGCGCGACCGTCCAGTCCTCGTAGGACCCGGCCTCGCCGCCCTTCTCCCCGATCGTCGAGCGCCCCTCCTTCGCGGCGGCGTTCGAGATCCGAGCAGCCTTGCCCTTCGACGCGCCGTCGTCACGGAGCTTCTCGTAGAGCTCGGGATCCTTCAGTGACGGGTTCTGCTTCCCGGGCATGTCGTCCTCCCTCATCGTCCGGTGGTCGGCCGATCGGCCTGCCACCAGCCTCTCGCTGCCCGACGGATCGGTGGAGGGGCTGGTGTCAGGGACACGGACGCGCTAGTTCAGGAACCAGTCCCGTGGGTGCTGGTCCGCGGTCGGCGGCGTGCGCTCGATCGTCGGGCGCGCCCACTCGGCCGCGTTCGCCAGCACTCGACGGATGTCGGGGTGGTGGTAGACCGGGTACTCCTGGTCGCCGGGCGAGAAGTAGAACACGCGCCCGCGTCCGCGGTGGTAGGCGACACCTGACCGGAAGACCTCGCCACCGGCGAAGGTGGAGAGGAACACCTCCTCGTCAGGACGCGGGATGTCGAACTGCTCGCCGTACATCTCCTGGCGGTCGATGACGATGGGGTGCGGGACACCCTGCGCGATCGGGTGGTCCGGGAGCACCGTCCAGACGAGCTCTCGCTCGCCGTCGTTCCGCCACTTGAGGGCGCAGCTCGTGCCCATCAGCCGCTGGAAGACCCGCGAGTAGTGCCCGGAGTGCAGCACGACGATGCCCATGCCGGCGTGGACGTGGCGTACGACCCGCTCGACGACCTCGTCGGAGACCTGGTCGTGGGCGATGTGCCCCCACCAGAAGAGGACGTCGGTGTTCGCGAGGACCTCCTCGGTGAGACCGTGCTCGGGATCCTGAAGGGTCGCGGTCGAGACGGACACGGCGTCGCCGAGCGACTCCTCGAGGCCCGCCGCGATCACGGCGTGGATGCCGTCGGGGTAGTGGCCGAGCACAACGGCGTCGCCGCGGGACTCGTGGACGAACTCGTTCCAGACGCGGATGCGGATCGGTGTCGTGGTGCTCATGCGGGGACCTCCAGTTCGTGCCCGGCGGCGGCCGAGGCGTAGGCGGCGTCGATGACGCGGCTGCGGTGCAGCGCGTACTCGCCGTGGTGACCGGCGAACCGGAGCTCACCGCCGGCGGTCTCACCCGCGCGGATGGTGTCGAGGAACTCCGCGATGACCGACTGGTGGTGGCCGGCCGGGACCTGGACCGCGGGACGTTCGATCGTCGGCGCACCGGCGACGTCGCGGTAGATCGTGACCGTTCCCTCGGTGTTGTAGTTGTCGACGTGGAGGCGGACGCCACCCTCCGAGCCGAGGAGCTCGACCGAGATGTCCTCGTGGGCCTTCGAGTAGGACGCCCACGACGCCTCGAGGTGCAGGCTGCCGCCGTCTTCGAACCGCAGGAGGGCGGACGCGAAGTCCTCGACGTCGAAGGCGTGCGTGGACCGGCTCGAGACCGGACCACCGCCGGAGGAGCCACCGCGCCCGGCGCGGCCGAGCTCGTTGTACGCGACGGCCGAGACGTGCGTCACGCGGGGCTCGCCGAGGAGCGACAGCGCGATGTCGAGCACGTGGGAACCGAGGTCGATAAGCGGCCCTCCACCGGCCGCGGCCTTGTTCGTGAACCAGGAGTCGATGCCGGGCACGCCCTGACGGCGGAGCCAGGAGGCGCGCGAGTGGTAGACGCGACCGATCGGCTCCTCGGTGAGGTAGCGCGCCAGGTAAGCGACGTCGGCACGACGGCGGTGGTTGTACGCGACCTCGAGGACGCGGTCGGCGGCGGTCGCGGCCTCCACCATCTCGGCGGCGAGGTCGGCGGTCGTGGCGAGCGGCTTCTCGCAGAAGACGTGCTTGCCGCTGCGGAGCGCGGCCACGGCGATCGGGTGGTGCAGGGCGTTCGGCACGCCGATCGAGACGATGTCGAGGTCGTCGCGGGCGACGAGGTCCTCCCAGTCGGCGTAGGTCTCGGGGACCCCACGGCTCTCGGCCAGCTCGGCGAGGCGCGCCGGTTCCTGGCCGGACAGGGCGACGACGGTGGCACCGGGGAGCGCGGTGAAGGCGTCCAGGTGCGTGGTCCCGGCGAATCCGAGGCCGATGACGCCGACCCGGAGGTCCGAAGCGTCTGATGATGTCGGGGCGGTACTGGTGCTCATGCTCGGACGGTTCCTTTCGGGGTGCGGAGCCGAGCACTGTCGTGACCGGCGGTGGTCGACCTTCGCCACTAAATATAGCGGCCATATCTAGTAATGCAACCCTGCTACAGTCACCCCATGGCGGAACCGGGAATCGAGACGGGCAGGGCGAGCGTCGAACTCGTCGCCGCCTACGCCTTCGACCACGGTGCGTTCACGGCGAGCGACGTCATGGACGGGACCGGCCTGACCCGCGCCACCGTGCTGAACGCCTGCGACGCCCTCGCCGACCGCGGCTGGATCCGGGAGCTCGACGACGCACGGGCCGCCGGCGACTACCGGCGGGGACGACCCGCCAGGCGCTACGAACTCGCCGCGGACACCGCGTTCGTGGTCGGACTCGACGTGGGGCAGCACCGGGTCGCGGCACTCGTCGCGACGCTCCGCGGTGAGGTCGTCGGCCGAGCCGAACGCCCCATCGTGGGTGGGGACGAAGACCCAGACCTCCGCCTCGCGACCGCACGGACCGTCGTCGAGGAGGCGACCGCGCAGGCCGGCGCGACCCCGGGACAGGTGCTCGTGACCGCCGTCGGCGTCCCGGCACCGGTGGACGCGCACGGCCGCTCCCCGCGGGGCGATCACGACTACTGGGCCCGGATGAACCCCGATTTCGCGAGCCGCCTCGACCCCTGGGGCGACGTCGTGCTCGAGAACGACGCCAACCTCGCGGCCACGGCCGAGCGCGCCCTCGGAGAAGTGGCGCGCGAGTCCATCGCCGTCCTCCTGGCCGAGGCGAGCTTCGGCGCGGGACTCATCGTGGACGGCGTGCTGCTGCACGGCGGGGCCGGCGGCGCAGGCGAACTCCGTGTGCTCGGCATGGTCGAGGGTGTCGGTTCGCCGGAGGGCCTCGACGGTGCGGCACGGTCGTGGCTGGAGGAGGATCAGCGATCCGGCGCCGTGCCGGCGGCCTCCCCCCTCGCCCGGATGCCGATCGGCGCGCTCGACGTCGGCCGCATCATCGACGCCGCAGCCTCGGGCGACGCCTATGCCGGCAGGCTCGTCGAACGTCTCGGGGAGCGCCTCGGGCGGGTGTGCGTCCTGCTCGGCAGCCTGCTCGACGTGGACGAGGTCGTCGTCGCCGGCGGCGTGGCCCGCGTCGCCTCCCCCGTCATCGCCGCGGCGCAGACCTGGCTCGACGAGGGGACCTACGCCCCGACGCCGATCGTGCGGGCGTCGCGACTCGGCGCGGACGTCGTCGCCCTCGGTGCGATCACCCGGGCCGTCGCGACGATCCGCTCCCAGCCGTGGCGCTTCGCCGCCGCGATCCCGCGCTGAGCAGCCGGCACACGGCGCAGGGCGGCCCGGACACAGCGCAGGGCCCCACCTTCCGCCAAGATCGGTGGGGCCCTGTGAGCGGTGTCACCGCGGTGCGAACGATCGTTCCGGCCGTACTCGTTCAGACCGTTCGCAGGGGACGGGCGACGCAGAGCGGCCCGTGTGCTTCAAGATTCGCAGCAGAAACGCGTTCATCCCTCCCCGAACGGTCGTTAAGAACCGCTGTTCTTACCGATTGCTGAAGTTCTGCGCCTCGCCGACTACTGCACCGACCATCCGCCGTCGGACGGCAGGATGACGCCGTTGATGTTCACGCCGTCGTCGCTCAGCAGGAAGGTGATGGACGCCGCGAGCTGCTCCGCGGTCGCGATCGTCGGGATCGCCGCCTGGAACGGTCCGAGCCGCGCCGAACCCGCCTCGGAGACGTTCGGCGGGAAGGGGATGCCCGTCGCGACGCCGCCCGGAGCGACCGCGTTGACCCGGACACCGTGCGGTCCGTACATGAAGGCGGCGCTCTTGGTCATGCCGACGACCGCGTGCTTCGAGGTCGTGTAGGCGTTCCCCGAGGCGTTGCCGCGAAGCCCGGCCTCGGACGCGATGTTGACGACCGAACCGGATCCGGCCGCGACCATCGACGGCAGGACCGCGCGGGTCAGCTTGAAGGCGCCGGTGACGTTCACGCCCATCACCCGTTCCCAGGTCGCGTCGGAGGTCTCGTGGAGCGGGGAGAAGTCGTCGTTGATGCCGGCGACGTTGGCGAGCGCGTCGATCCGTTCCCCCGCCGCGGCGACGATCGCGTCGATGTCGTCCTGCTTCGTGATGTCGCCGGCGACCGTGACGAGGTCGGCGTCCGGCAGGCTCGAGGCGAGATCGGCGAGCTTGTCCTCGAAGAGGTCCACGGCCACGACCCGGCCGCCCTCGCGTGCGACGCGGGAAGCCGTGGCGCGGCCGATGCCGGAAGCGGCACCGGTGACGATCACGGTCTTGCCGGTGAACCGACCGACGGTGATGCGCTCCTGCCACCCCTGAGGCGCTTCGTCGACGGGTGCGACGCCGTCGTTCGCGGCGAGCACGAGCTCGTCGATGAGCGACTGGGGCAGCTTGCCCTGACTCAGGGCGACGAGCTGCTGGAGTGGGAGGCCCGAGATGGGGGCGAGCTGCGACTCCTCGGTGCCCAGCTGGGTGAGGAGGCCGCGGATGAGCGGACCGCCGGTGGGGTCGCCGAGCCACGCGGCGATCGGGGTGTTGGCGGTGAGGGCGCTCATGGGGTTCCTTCGGTCTCGGGAGGGCGATGAGCGGCGGGATCATATGGACCTCGATCCATACCGGACATCATTGTCCGGTACACGTTACGCCGTCCATGGCACGGCCGCCAGCCCTCACGGTCGGCTCCCAGCCGGGTGCTCCGGACCGGTCGCGCGGCGTTACGCTACCGGGATGTCGTCCACGCCCCCGAAGCCGAACCGCGGCCCGAGCGCAGGCCCTGAGAACCGCCGTGCGCTCGTCGCCGCGGCGCGTCAGGTGTTCGCCGCGGACGGCTTCAGCGCTCCCCTCAGCGCGGTCGCGAGGCGGGCAGGCGTCGGACAGGGCAGCCTGTACCGGCACTTCCCCGACCGACTCTCCCTCGCCCTCGCGGTGCTCGACGAGAACGTCGGCGAGCTGGAGGAGCACGCCGGGCGACCCGATGCGACCCTCGACACCCTGCTCGACGTCGTGATCGACCAGGCCCTCGTCACCTCGCCCTTCGTCGAGGCGATCCTCGGCGAGGGCGACGACCCACGCGTGATCGCGCTCGGCACCCGCCTCGACCGCCTCGCGCACGCCCTGCATGCCAAGGAACTGGCTGCGCACCGCATCGCCGACCACGTCGAGCCCGACGACATCCTCATGGCGATCTCGATGGTGGGAGCGACCCTCACCCGCATCCCCGATTCCCATCGAGCCGACACCGCGGCGCGCGCGAAGGCGATGTTCCGCCGCTCGTTCGGCCGATGAACCGGGGCGGGACGATCGACGCGGCTGGGTCGGTGGCACAGGACACACGCGAACCGTGTGCCGACAGCCCATTGAGGCGCGCGTGGGACGACCGTAGGGTCGGAGGGACAGAGAAGGGGTGCGCCATGCAGGCCAGCGCGTTCGCGTCGATCGACGTCGACACCATCCGTCGGTCCCTCGGCGAACCGGATCCCGCGGCGACGGCCAAGATCATGGACGAGCTCGACGAGAACTGCCTCGCCTTCCTCGCCCACTCGCCGTTCTGCACCATCGCGACGTCCGACGCCGACGGCCGGTGCGACAACTCGCCGCGCGGGGACTACCCGGGGTTCGTCCGGGCCCTCGACACCCGCACACTCGTGATCCCGGAGCGCCTCGGCAACCGGCTGGCCGACTCCCTCCAGAACATCGTCCAGAACGGCCACATCGGCATGCTGTGCTTCGTCCCCGGCATGAGCGAGACCCTCCGGATCAACGGCACGGCCACCGTCACCGACGACCCGGCCCTGATGGCCATGCTCGAGCAGGATCACGTGACCCCGCAGCTCGCGATCGTCGTGCGCACCGAGGAGGTCTACCTGCACTGCGGGCGGGCACTCCTCCGCGGCGGGCTGTGGGACGCCGAGATGCAGGAGCTCGCGGCCGAGGTGCCGAGTGCGGGCCGGATCTGGGCGAGCATGTCCGGGCTGAGCACCGAGGTCGGCGACGCCATCGACGAGGCGGTCGCCGTCGGGAACCAGAGCCTGTACTGATGGCTGGAAGCGAAGAGCCTGTACTGATGACTGGAAGCATGAGGGATTCCTGATGCGCAATCGCGCGGGCATGACCGGTCCTGATCTCCAGATCGGCGATGCTATCGATATGAGGGATTCCTGATGCGCAATCGCGCGGGCATGACCGGTCCTGATCTCCAGATCGGCGATGCTATCGATATGAGGGATTCCTGATGCGCAATCGCGCGGGCATGACCCCGCTCATCGTTCAGGAGATCGTGCGCGAGACGCCGACGATCGTCAGCGTCGTGCTCGCCGATCCGGAAGGTCGCCGGCTCCCGCCGTGGGACCCCGGAGCGCACATCGACCTGCAGCTCATCACCCGCCACGAACGGCAGTACTCCCTCTGCGGTGATCCGGCGGACGAGTTCCGGTATCGGATCGCCGTCCTGCGGGAGGAGCACTCGCGGGGCGCCTCGCACTACATCCACAACTTCCTCAAGGTCGGTCGGAAGGTGTTCATCCGGCCGCCGCGGAACCTGTTCCCGCTCTCGGACGCGAAGCGGCACCTGCTCCTCGCCGCCGGCATCGGGATCACGCCGCTGCTCTCGATGGCGCGGCGGTTGGCCGCGGGCGACGCCGACTGGACCCTCGTCTACGCGGTACGCACGCGGGAGGACATCGCGTTCGCGCCGGAGCTCGAAGCGCTGGGCGACCACGTGCGGATCCATGTCAGCGCGGAGAGCGGCCGACTCGACCTGGCCGGCCTCCTCGCGGGACTCGAGCCGGGCACCGACGTGTCGGCCTGCGGGCCGCGCGGGTTCACGGACGCCCTCACGAACCTGGCCGGGACACTGCCCGCGGACTGCCGGTTGCACCTCGAGCGGTTCGAGCCGAAGCCCCGCTCCTACCTGCCGAACACGGCGTTCACCGTCGAGTGCGCCAGGTCGGAGCGGACCGTCGAGGTTCCCGCCGGGCAGACGATGCTGCAGGCGATGCAGGCCGCGCGGGTCGGTGTCGCCGGGTCGTGCATGCGCGGCGTCTGCGGCTCCTGTGCCGTGCAGGTGGTGGACGGGACGCCGGAGCATCGCGACTCCCTGACGACCGACGACGCGTCGATGATCATGTACCCGTGTGTGTCGCGGTCGCTGACGTCGACGCTCGTGATCGACGCGTAGGCGGCATGACAGCGATCCCGGTTCCTGAGCATCCCATCCCGGTCCCTGGGCACCCCACCCCGGTCCCTGAGCCTGTCGAAGGGCGACGTATCCCCGTGGGCACTTCGACACTTCGACAGGCTCAGTGACCAGGAGGAAGTACCCCGCCGGTCAGGGACGCCAGGTGGCGTCGGCGGAGGCCAGGATCGTGCCGTCGGCGGCACGCACGACGACCGAGGTGCCCTCCGCGCCGTCCGTCCCCGCGATGCGGAACGCCGTGTCGACGAGCACCGGCGCCGTCGCCCGGAAACGGACCGACGCGAGCCGACGACCACCGGCGTTCGCGGTGAGGGCGTCGAGCACCAGGATACGGGTGAGCGGGCCGTGCACGAGGAGGTCATCGAGCCCCTCGACCTCACGCGCCCACTGCCGGTCGTAGTGGATGCGGTGCGTGTTGCCCGTCACGGCCGAGAAGCGGAACAGCTGGCGGGAGTCGAGCGACCGGGTCACGGTCCAGTCGGCTCCGGCATCGGGATCGACCGCGTCCTCGGCGGCCACCTCGGGCGCCGCCGTCCTCGGGGAGGGCACCGCGGGCTGCGCCTCGAGGAACACGTCGTGCCAGGTGCTGCGGACGGCGACCTCGCCGTCGACGAGGTACTCACGCACGAGGTCGGCGAAGACGAGCCGGCCGGCCCGCCCCTGCTTCTCGACGAGCGAACCGAGGCTCGTGCGCTGCGTTACCGCGTCGCCGTAGCGGAGCGGCGCCAGGAACTCCGTGTCCTCCCCCGCGTACATGCGGCGCGGGAGGTCGATGACCGGCAGCACGCCGTCCTCCGCGGGCGAGCCGTCCTCGCGGAGCTGCGCGAACGGCGTCTCGAACGGGAAGCGGACGCCCTCCCAGCCGGCGGGGAGCTCCTCACCCAGGACCGGTTCCGGTGCCGCGATCGCGAACGTGCTGCGGTACCAGGAGGCGGGACGGAGATCGAGCTGTTCCGTCCGCTCCACGGCTCCCACTCAGATCACCCCGTCGGAACGCAACGCCGCGATGCGGTCGGCGTCATACCCGGCGAGCGCCGTGAGCACGTCGTCCGCGTGTTCGCCCATGTGGTTCGCCGGACGGTCGGTGGTCGCAGGGGTCGCGCTCAGTTTGATGGGCTGGCCGAAGGAGCGGAGGGTGCCGAAGGAGCCGTAGTCGGTCTCGACGACCATGTCGCGTTCGGCGGTCCCGGGGTCGTCGACGACCTCGCCGATGGTCTTGACGGCGGTGAGCGGGACGACGTCGCCGGCCAGTTCCTCGAGCTCGGCGCGGGTGCGGTCCGCGAACCAGGAGACGACGAGCGGCTTCACGCGTCGGGCGTAGACCTCCTCGTCGAAACGCTTGCGCATGGTGTCGATCTCGGGATCGGCGATCGCCTCGGGCGTGCCGAACAGCTCGCAGCTCGCCTTCCAGAGCTTGTCGGTGTATGCGCCGAAGAACACCTGGCCGTCGGCGCAGGGGAACAACTCGTAGGGCCGGACCCAGGCGTGTTCGTTGCCGGAGGGCGAGGCGACGGTCCCGTCGACCGTGTAGTCGACGACGGCGGTCTCGGTCATCGCGATGATGCTGTCGACCTGGGCGACGTCGACGAGCTGCCCCACGCCGGTGCGCTCGGCGTGACGGAGGGCGGCGAGGGTTCCGATGACGCCGAACATCGTCGCGGAGAGGTCGCCGATCGTGACGCCGACGCGCACGGGCGGCTGGTCCGCATAGCCGTTCATGGACCAGAGCCCACCGGCGGCCTGGGCCGTGTTGTCGAACGCCGGACGGCGGCTCCGCGAACCCGTCTGTCCGTAGCCGGAGATCGCGGTGTACACGAGCTTCGGGTTGATGGTGGCGAGCGCCTCGTACGGCAGGCCGAGCTTGGCCATCGTCCCCGGGCGGAAGTTCTCGACGAGGATGTCGGCGCTCGCGACGAGGTCGCGCAGCACCTCCTTGCCCGCGTCGCTTGCGAGGTCGAGCGCCAGGCCGAACTTGCCGCGGTTGTACTGGCCGTAGTAGCCGCTGAACTCCTCGTCGCCGTCGCGCAGGTAGGGCGGGAAGCCCCGGGAGACGTCGGGGTCGTTCGGGTTCTCGATCTTGATGACGGTGGCGCCGAGGTCGGCGAGCATCGACGCGGCGTAGGGGCCGGCGAGGACGCGGGAGAGGTCGAGGACCACGACGCCCTCGAGCGAGCCGGGCGGGACGGCGAGTCGTTCCGTGGCCGCGAGGACCGCTTCGGTGTCGGCTCCGGTCGACGGCTGGTGCTCGGTCATGCGTGTCCTCCTGATCGCCGTACTCCGTACCGGTCAACGGTATCGGGCGGTGGAGGCCTCACCCATGTGCGAACCCCACACCTCCCGAGCCGTTCCATGGATCGCCCGTCTGTCACCGACGATGACGGGTGTGCATCGCGACCGGGATAGGTGAGGCTAGGCTTACTTTATGCGCAGCGCGACCCTCCTCCGATCGAGACGCGCGCTCGCCGTCGGCACGCTGGCCGCCGCGCTCCTCGTCATCGCCCTCGCGAGTCTGATGCTCGGCAGCAACCTCATCAGTCCCGTGGCCGTCCTCACCGCCCTGTTCGACCCCGCCCAGGACACCGGCGCCGTCGTCTGGGGGTCGCGGGTGCCGCGCACGGTGCTCGGCGTCCTCGTCGGCGTCTGCCTCGGGATCGCCGGTGCCGTCATGCAGGGGCAGACCCGCAACCCGCTCGCCGACCCCGGCCTGTTCGGCGTCTCCGCCGGTGCGAGTCTCGCGGTCGTCGTCGGGGTCTACGTGCTCGGCACGAGCTCGGTGGTCACCACCCTCTGGCTCGCCCTGCTCGGCGCCACCGTCGCCAGTGTCGTCGTGTTCTCCGTCGCCGCCCTCGGTCGCGGGCTGTCGAGTCCCGTCCCGCTCGCGATCGCCGGCACCGCCGTCTCGGCCCTCCTCGTCGCCCTGACCTCGTACCTCGTCCTGTCCGACGAGACGACGCTCGCCGCCTATCGCATCTGGGTGGTCGGTTCGCTGTCCGGTCGATCGCTCACGGGCGTCGATGCGGCCCTCGTCTTCGCCGGGCTCGGCCTCGTGTTCGCGGTCGCCAACATCCGCTCGCTGAACGCCCTGGCACTCGGGACCGAACTCGCGAACGGCCTCGGCGAGAACCTCATCCGCGCGCGCCTCGTGGGACTCGCCGCGATCACCCTGCTCACGGCCGCCGCCGTCGCCCTGACCGGCCCGATCGCCTTCGTCGGACTCACCGCCCCGCACATCGCCCGCACCCTCGTGGGCGGGCATCACGGCTGGCTGCTCCCCGCCTCGGGACTCGTCGGCGGGAGCGTGCTGCTCGCGTGCGACGTGATCGGTCGGCTCATCGGTGGCACCGCCGAGGTGCCCGTGGGCGTCGTCCTCACCGTCGCAGGTGGCGTCGCCTTCATCGCCATCGTGCGCCGCGGACGGATGGCGGAGCTGTGAGCGCCGTGCGGGAGGGCAGCCGCTTCTTCGGCCGTCTGTGGCGAGGACGGGTCGTGGGCGTCACGATCGCCTGCCTCGTCGTCGCGCTGGCGTTCGCGCTCCTCGGGATCGTCGCCGGTTCGTCCTCCCTGACGATCCCCGACGTGATCACCACCCTGCTCGGCGGCGGAACGGGCGGTCAGGAACTCATCGTGTTCGAGCTCCGCCTGCCCCGGGTCGTCGGCGGTCTCCTCGTCGGCGCGTCCCTCGGGCTCGCCGGCGCGCTCACCCAGACGTTCGCCCGCAACCCGCTCGCCACCCCGGACATCCTCGGTGTCACCTCGGGTGCCGCGCTCGGGGCCGTGGCCGCGATCGTCCTCGTCGGCGGCAGCTACTCGGTCGGTGCCGGCGCACTCAGTCTCGGCCTGCCCGCCATGGCCGCGATCGGCGCGCTCGTCACCTCGGCCGCCGTCTACGCGCTGTCCTGGCGCGGCGGGGTCGACAGCTTCCGCCTCATCCTCATCGGCATCGGTGCCACCGCGACGCTCGGCGGCATCACGAGCTACCTCATCGCCCGGGCGCAGATCACCGAGGCTGCAGCGGCGGCGCAGTGGCTCGTCGGCAGTCTCTCGGGCATCTCCTGGTCGAGCGTGTGGCCGGTGCTCGTCGCGCTGGTGATCCTGACGCCGATCGCGGTCCTGCAGACGAGCAGCCTCGACATCAGCCAGCTCGGCGACGAGTTGTCGACCGGCCTCGGCGTCGCGGTCCAGCGGCATCGGATCGTCGTCATCGCGTGCGCGGTCCTGCTCGTCGCCGCAGCCGTGTCCGCGGCAGGGCCGATCGAGTTCGTCGCCTTCGTCGCACCGCAGATCGCCCGCCGCCTCGCCCGCACCGGTCGCCCGCCGCTGCTCGCCTCCGCGCTGCTCGGCGCCGTCATCGTGACGGGCGGCGACGCACTCGTCCGCGGTGTCCTGCCGGGCGAGATCCCGGTGGGCATCATCACCGCGATCATCGGTGCGCCCTATCTCATCTGGTTGCTGACGCGCCGCAAGGAACGGGAGACCTCCGCATGACCGACCCCGCCACGACCCCCTCGCTCGTGAAGGAACGCCCGACGCCCGCCCTCGAGGCTCGGGGCGTCTCCCTGGCCTACGACCAGACAGTGGTCTTCGAGGGGCTCGACCTCCGCATCGAGACGGGCGAGGTCACGACCCTCATCGGCGCCAACGGTTGCGGCAAGTCGACCCTGCTGAAGGCGTTCGGTCGCCTGCTCACCCCGACCGCCGGCACGGTCGAACTCGACGGTCGCGGTGTGCGCTCGATCCCGACCCGCGAGGTCGCGCGCCGCCTGGCGATCCTGCCGCAGAAGCCGCTGACGCCGTCGGCGACGACCGTCCGCGACCTCGTCTCTCGAGGGCGACACCCGCACCAGAGCCTCCTCAAGCCCTGGACGCCCGCCGACACGATCGCCGTCGACGAAGCGCTCGCCGCCACCGGTCTCGAGACCCTCGCCGACCGCGACACGGCCTCCCTGTCGGGCGGCCAGCTACAGCGGGCCTGGATCGCCCTGGTCCTCGCGCAGCGGGCCCCCACGATCCTGCTCGACGAGCCGACGACCTTCCTCGACCTCAGCCACCAGCTCGACGTCCTCCGACTCGTGCGGTCGATCAACCGCGAGCGCGGCGCGACGGTCGTCATGGTCCTGCACGACCTCACCCTCGCCGGCCGGTACTCCGACCGACTCGTCGTCGTGGGTGGCGGCCGGGTCATCGCCGACGGCACGCCCTGGGAGGTCCTCACCCCGGCCGTCCTCCGCGAGGCGTTCGACCTCGACGCGATCGTCATCCCCGACCCGAGCAGCGGTTCGCCGCTCATCGTGCCCGTCGACCCCGACGACGCGATCGCCCTCGACGCGGAGTGATCCGGGCGATCGGGCATTCCGATATCGTTTCGTGACTTAGGTTCGGCTACCCTAAGTATCATGACGATCTCTTCACGCCTCCGCCGCGCCGCACTCGTACTCGTGCCGGCGCTCGCCCTGGTCGGCCTCGCCGGCTGCTCCCCCACCGCCGCATCCGACGCCGACTCCAGCGGCGCCTGGAGCTACACCGACGACACCGGCACCACGGTCAAGCTCGACGAGCAGCCGAAGCGCGTCGCGAGCTTCGCCGACTACGCGCTCGGCCTGCACGGCAACGGCATCGACCCCGTCGCGGTCTTCGGTCGCGTCGACGTCGCCACCGACAAGCGCTTCGCGGACGACGACCTCGGCGACACGGCCATCGTCGGCAACAGCTACGGCGAGATCGACCTCGAGGCACTCGCGGAGGCGGCACCCGACCTCATCGTGACCGGGATCTACCCGACCGACCGCGACGGCACGCTCGACCTCAAGGGTCCGTACTACGGCGTCGCCGACGTCGAGCAGCAGGAGCAGCTGGAGAAGATCGCCCCGGTCGTCGCCATCAAGGTCGGCGGCAAGGGTGCCGACGTCATCGCCTCGCTCAACAAGCTGTCCGAGGCGCTCGGAGCCGACGAGGACACCATCGCCGCGGCGAAGGAGAAGTACGACGCCGCTGCAGCAGACCTGACCGCCGCGGCGAAGGAGACCGACCTCGAGGTCACGCAGATGTATGCGGACGCGAGCGGCATCTACGTCGTCAAGCCGCAGGACGAGCCGGAGACCGAGCTGTACAGCGAACTCGGCGTGAAGTACACGAACGCGAACCCGGACGGCTACTACTACTGGGACATCTACAGCTGGGAGAACGCGGGCCAGGCGATGACCGGTGACGTCCTGCTCGTCAACGTCGAGGGCTTCCAGCAGAGCGACCTCGAGGCGCAGGCGACCTTCGCCTCGCACCCGGCACTCGTCGCAGGTCAGATCCACTCCTGGAACACCGCCGCCCTCGACTACACGTCGCAGGCGAAGCAGATGGAGACCCTCGCCGGGATCCTCCGCGAGTCGAAGGCGCTGTAGCGAGCAGGGGTCGGGTGGGGTGGGGCGCGTCGCTCGTGCGCACCCCACCCCGTGTGCTCCCGACGCACCGGATCGGCTTCGGAGTGTGCCGACCGCACATGGGCTGAGCCTCCAGACGGCCGGTAGCCTCGTCAGGCGTCCCGGCCGTCCGGGTGCGCCCAACACGAAGGAGTGCCATGGCCATCCAGAGCGCGCGCGAGAGCGACCCTCGCGGAGCAGACACCACCACCGCAGGCCAGAGCGACATCGATCGTGACGGCCTCGACTCCCGGGTGCAGCGCCGCCGCGCCATCCTCGCCAGCTCGGTCGGCACCGTCATCGAGTGGTACGACTTCACCCTCTACGGGCTGGCCTCCGCGCTCGTGTTCGCGCCGCTGTTCTTCCCCGGCGCAGGCGACCTCGCCGGCCTGCTCGGCGCGTTCGCCGGCTTCGCGGTCGGCTTCGGCGCCCGCCCGATCGGCGGCCTGATCTTCGCCCACTACGGCGACAAGCTCGGGCGCAAACCGACGTTGCTCGTCACGCTCCTCTTCATGGGCGTCGCGACCACCTTCATCGGCATCCTCCCCACCGCCGACAGCATCGGCATCTGGGCTCCGATCCTGCTCATCGTGCTGCGCATCTTCCAGGGCATGGGCTCGGGAGCCGAGTTCGCCGGCGCGATCACGATGGCGAGCGAGTCCGCCGACGTGAAGCACCGTGCGTTCGCCGCGTCGTTCCCCGGCGCCTCCGTGTACGTGGGCATGGCGCTCGCGACCACCGTCTTCGCCGTGGTCAGCACCCTGCCGATCGAGCAGTTCCAGAGCTGGGGCTGGCGGATCCCGTTCCTCGCGAGCGTCGTCATCGTCGCGTTCGCGCTGTACTTCCGGTTGCGGGTCAAGGAGACGAAGGCCTTCGAGAGCGCGGAGGAGCGCGGCGCGGTCACCTCGGCACCGCTGGTCGGCGCCATCCGCTCGCACTGGCGGGTGATCCTCTGCGGCATGGGGCTCTTCGCGTTCGCACTGCCGTGGGTGTACGTCGTGCAGGTGTTCTCACTGTCGTACGTCACGGGCACCCTGAGCGTGAACCCGACGGAGGCGCTCATCGGCCTCATCATCGCCGAGGTCCTGACCATCCCGACGGCGCTGCTGTTCGGTCGACTCGCCGACCGCATCGGCCGCAAGCCGGTCCTCATGGGCGCCGCGATCTTCGGGGTGCTCTACGCGTTCCCGATGTTCCTGCTCTACAACACCGAGCAGTCGACCCTCGTCGCCCTGGGCCTCATCCTCGGGTTGGCCGTCATCCAGGGGGCCACCATCGGCACCTCGGGTGCACTGCTCGCCGAGATCTTCCCGACCTCGATGCGCTGGAGCGGCATCGCACTCTCGCGGGAGATCCCGGCCGCCCTCGTCGGCGGGACGGTCCCGCTCGTCGCGACCGCGCTCGTCGCCGCGAGCGGTGGCGCACCGTGGTTGGTGGCGGCGTACCTGCTGGTGCTCAGCGCGATCGGCATCGTCGGGATCGCGTTCCTCCCGGAGACCCTGCCGCGCAAGCAGCGCGGCTGAGGCGTCCTCGGTCCCTGCCCTTCGACAGGCTCAGGATCCGCCCGAAGGGCGACGTCACCCGTGGGCACTTCGACAAGCTCAGTGACCGGCGGAGGTGAGCTCAGTGACCGAAAGAAGTGAGCTCAGTGACCGGAACCAGGCCAACCCGGCAGACGCGGTCCCTGAGCCTGTCGAAGGGCGACGTCACCCGTGGGCACTTCGACAAGCTCAGTGACCGGGAGAGGTGCGCTCAGGAATTGGGAGGGCTCTGGCCCGCAGACCCGGTCCCTGAGCCTGTCGAAGGGCGACGTCACCCGTGGGCACTTCGACAAGCTCAGTGACCGGAAGAGGCCGACCCGGTGACCCCCGGTCCCTGGCTACTCCTCGTCCCAGGTCATGCGGCGGCCCATCACGGGCACGGAGGCCAGGAGCTCTCGGGTGTAGGCGTCCTCGGGAGCAGCGAGGACGGTGGCCGTGGGGCCCGCCTCGACGACCCGGCCGGCCTGCATGACGCTCACCGTGTCGCACATGTAGTTCACGACGGCGAGGTTGTGGGAGATGAACAGCACCGTGAGTTCGAGCTCACGCTGCAGCTCGCGCAGCAGGTTGAGGACGACGCCCTGCACCGACACGTCGAGCGCCGAGGTGATCTCGTCGGCGATCAGGACCTCCGGTTCGGCCGCGAGCGCCCGGGCGATCGTGATGCGCTGCCGCTGACCGCCCGAGAACGCCGACGGCAGGTCACCAGCCCGGTCCGGGTCGATGTGCACGCGCTCGAGCAGCTCGCCCACGCGGGACCGCTGCTCCGAGCGACTCCAGGAGCGCCCCGTCGCCCGGGACCCCTCGGCGATCGACAAACCGATCGGCATGCGCGGGTCGAGCGCGGAGTACGGGTCCTGGAAGACGAGTTGCACGCGTCGACGCGCACGACGGGCCGCGGACGAGCGCCCGACGATGTCGGCACCGTTCAGTCGGATGCCGCCGGCGCTCGGGATGACGAGACCGACGGCGGCCGCGGCGACCGTCGACTTGCCCGAGCCGGACTCCCCCACGAGGCCGTGGGACGTGCCCGGGCGGACCGTCAGGTCGAAGCCGTCGACCGCGGTGTGCGCGGACGCGCCGTGGCCGTAGCGGACCGTGAGGCCGGAGAACTCGAGACCGGTCATGCGCGCTGTCCTTCGGTGGTGATGGGCCCTTCGACAAGCTCAGGGACCGGGAGGGGCTCCTCGTCGATCGCACCGATGACCGGGAGCGGCATGGTGCGGTCGGAGGTCATGTCGGGGACGCAGGCGATGAGCCCACGGGTGTACGGGTGCCGCGCCTCGTGGAGGCGGTCGGCGTCGAGCGACTCGACGATACGGCCGTCCTTCATGACGAGGATGCGGTCGCAGAACCCGCTGACGAGGGCGATGTCATGCGAGATGAGCAGGATCGCAGCACCCGTCTGCTCCTGTGCCTCGTGGAGGACCCGGAGGACCTGGCGCTGCACCGTCACGTCGAGCGCGGTGGTCGGCTCGTCGGCGATGAGCAGCTTCGGGCGGCCCATGAGCCCCATACCGATCATGGCCCGTTGCCGCATGCCGCCGGACAGCTCGTGCGGGAACTGCTTCAGGCGCTTGGCCGGAAGCGGGATCCGCACCGACTCGAGCGCGGCCTCGGCCCGCTTCGTGGACTCGGCCGCCGACAGCCCCTCGTGGACCTCGACGGTCTCGCGGAGCTGCTTGCCGATCGTGAGCGACGGGTTGAGCGAGGTGAGCGGGTCCTGGAAGACCATGGCGAGCTCGAGGCCGAGGCGGCTGCGCTCGGCCTTCGTCAGCGGCGCGGTCATGTCGATCCCGCGGAAGCTCAGCTCCGAGGCCTGCACCGAGGAGTCGGGCCCGAGGAGGGCGGCGATCGCCATCGCACTCACCGACTTGCCCGATCCGGACTCGCCGACGACACCGACGACCTCGCCGGGCATGATCGTGAGGCTGATGCCGTGGACGCGCTCGACGAGTCGGCCGTCGCGGTCCGGGAAGGCGACGCGGAGGTCGCGCACCTGCACGACGGGCTCCTGGTCGGCCGGCGTCGCAGCAGCAGCCGAGGCGGTCGCGGGAGCCGCGGTGCGACGTCGCGCCGGCGCGGGCAGGCCGAGCAGCCGCTTCGACGACTCGTTCCAGAGCTCGCCGAGCTGCGTGAAGATGACGCCGCAGACGACGAGCGCGATGCCGGGACCGATCGCCGCCATCGGGTTGCCGTAGATGCGCGCGATCCCGAGGCCGAGGAGGCGACCCCAGTCGTACTCGGGCGCCTGCACACCGAGACCGAGGAAGGACAGGCCGGCGAAGGCGAGCAGCGTGCCGGAGGCGGAGACCGCCGCGTTCACGAGCATCGGCGGGAGCATGTTCGGCATGACGTGCCGGACGAGGACCTCCGCCTGCCCGACACCCGCGATCCGCGCGGCCTTCACGTAGTCGCGACCGATGAGGGACGACGCGAGCGTGTAGGTGAGGCGGGCGAAGGTCGGCACGCCGGCGAACCCGACGGCGAGCATCGCGCCGGTGGCACTCGCGCCCCAGATCACCGAGAAGAACAGCGCCATGAGCAGCCAGGGGAACGACAGCAGGATGTCGATGAGTGCCGTGACGAGTCGACGCAGCGGTCGAGGCAGGACCGTCGCGACGGCCCCGAGCAGGACGCCGCCGACGACCGAGATCGCGGTGGCGCCGAGGGTCAGCAGGACGGACACCCGCGTGGCGACCATGACCCGGGCGAAGACGTCGCGACCGAGCTCGTCGGTGCCGAAGGGGTGGGCGAGGCTTGCACCGGCGAGGCGGTCGGCCACGGACGTCGTGTCGGCGGCGGACCCCCAGACGGTCGGGCCGACGACCGCGACCACGATGATGAGGAGCGCTCCGATCGCGCCGGTCAGGCCGCGCGGGGTGCGGAGGCGGTCGAGCACCGGGGATCGGCGTGAGGGGGTGGGACCGGAGGTGGTCGGACGGGTGCTCATGAGCTCAGCCCTCCGTGATCGAGGAGCGCGGATCGATCGTCGCGAGCGCGATGTCGATGAGGAGGTTGAGGCCGAGGACGAGGATCGCGTACACGAGCACGATGCCCTGGATCATCGGGTAGTCCTTCGAGGTGATCGACGACACGATGCTCGTCCCGAGACCGGGGATGGCGAAGACCGTCTCGATGAGCACGGTGCCGGCGACCATGCCCGTGAGGATGATGCCGCCGATCGTGAGCGTCGAGGTCACCATGTTCGGCAGCGCGTGCCGGAGGTAGACGAGGTGCGTCGGCAGGCGCTTGCTCCGTGCGGTGGTCATGTACGGCATCTCGAGGACGGCCAGCATCTCCACGTGCACGATGCGGGCCAGATACGCCATCGGACCGACCGCGAGGGCGACCACCGGCAGGATCGCCTGGTCGAAGCCTCCCCAGCCGGCGGCCGGGAGCACCTTGAGCCCGATGCTGAACACGGCGATGAGACCGACGGCGAGCAGCAGGCTCGGGATGGCGATGAGCACGCCGAGCAGGCCCGAGACGCCGAGGTCGGCGAGGCGACGGCGGCCGGTGCGCGAGGACACCGCGGTCGCGACGCCGATGGGGAAGGCGCCGATCGCGGCGAGGAGGAAGGAGGCGACCGCGAGGGTGAGCGTCACCGGGAAGCGCTGCGCGATCGTGTCGGCGACCGGCCGCTGCGACCCGATCGCCGTCCCGAAGTCGCCGCGGAACAGCCCGCTGACGTAGTTGACGAACTGCTCCGGCACCGGCACGTTCAAGCCGAGGTCGGCGCGTGTCCGCTCCACGAGTTCCGGGGTCGCGCTGTTCCCGAGCGCAGCCCGCACCGGGTCGCCCGGCACGAGCTGCACGATCAGGAACGTCGCGACGATGACGATGGCGAGGGAGACGAGTACCCGGCCGAGTCGTCGGAGGATGAACGAGGTCCGCGGGGAGAGTCCGCCGAGGACGCCGCGACCCCCTCGACGCGCGACCGCCGGGCCGCCGGGGCCCTGGGCCTGCTCGGTGGCCTGCTCGGTGGTCACGGTCGAGGGGATCGTCATGATCAGCCGACCATCCGGATGCTCGTCGGGCGGATGAAGTTCGGACGCTCGACCTCGGCGCCGTTCAGGTACAGGAAGTCCTGCGCGTCGGCGATCGGGAACACGTCCGTCCGCTCGATGAGCTTCGCCTCGGCCTGCTGCCAGAGGTCGCAGGTCTCCTCCGGGCTGGCTGTCTTGGCCTGCTCGGCGAGCGCGTCGTACTCCGGGTTGTCGACGAACATGAAGTTGTTGCCGCCCTTGTCCGGGGTCTCGCCACCGAAGAAGGTGTTCACGATGACCGGTCCGCCCGGAGCGATCTGCACGAAGCCGGTATCCCAGTCGAAGGTCGAGAACAGCTGCTCCGACCAGGCGTTCGCGTCGTTGCCCGAGAGCTCCGTCGTGACGCCCAGCTCGTCCCAGGTCTGCTGCACGAGCTCGGCCGCTGCCGCGTGGCTCGGGGTGGCAGCGTCGTAGATGAACTTGATCGTCAGCGGTTCGCCGTCCTTCGAGCGCTTGCCGTCGGAACCGAGCGTCCAGCCCGCCTCGTCGAGCAGCTCGCCGGACTTCTCGACGTCCGTCTCGGGGAGCGTCCACTGCGGACCGTCGGCGACGCAGAGGTACGGGCTCTTCACGACGAGCGACTTGGACTCCTCGGCGGTGCCGTCGGTGACGACCTCACCGACCTGCTCGCGGTCGATCGCGGTGACGAGGGCCTCACGGACGAGCGGGTCGGAGGTGGGACGCTCAGGACGCTCGTTGAAGAGCATCTCGCCGATCGGGTTGCGCACGCCCTCGCTGCCGAGACCGGCGGCCTCGACGCGGTCCTGGTCGGCGCCGCCGATGCTCGCGGCGTTCACGTCACCGGAGAGCAGCAGGTTCGCGGCGGTCCCGGGGTCGGTGACGACGCGGACCTCGAAGGTGTCCGGCAGGCCCTTGGTGTCGCTCGTGACGTCCTCGGGGCCCCAGGTGTAGTCGTCGCGCTTCGTGAAGGTGTAGCTGGAGCCGGGGGTCGCCTTGTCGAGGGTGAAGAGGCCGGTGCCGTTCATCGTCTCGACGAGGGAGTCCGGGTCGTCGAGGCCGGCCTGGCAGACCATCTCGACAGTGCCGGTGTTGGCGAGGATGAACGGGTCGGGCGTCGAGCTCGTGACGGTGAGCTGGTTGCCGTCGGCGGTCGCGGTCATCCGCTCGGAGACCTGCGCGCCGTAGTAGAAGGTCGCGTTGGCCGGGTCGGCGTTGTAGGTGATGTTCGCCGCGGCGGTCTCCGCGGTGAACGGGGTGCCGTCGGCGCAGGTGATGCCGTCCTTGAGCGTGTAGGTGATGGAGGTGGAGGTGGCGTCCTCCTCCCAGCTCTCGGCCAGCCAGGGCAGGAGCTCGCCGTCGGCGTTGACGTACACGAGCGATTCGTAGTGGAAGCTGATGATCTCGCGGGCCTCGAGGCTGATCCCAGTCATGGGGACGAGGCTGCCCGGGTCGCCGCTCATCGCGGTGACGAAGGTGCCGCCGGAGACGTACTCGCCGGACGAATCGGAGGATTGCGAGGAGGTGCACGCGGTGAGGGCCACCGCGGTGAGGGCCGCGGTGGCGAGTGCCGCCGCGGCTTTCCGCTTGCTGTTCATGCTGGATCCTTCGTACTCGGGTGGCCGTGGTGCGCGGGTGGCCGGATCGGATGGGGTGGAGCGGGGTTGGACTACAACGTGCGTCTCAACGGCACTCCGATGCGGGCGAGCGGACCCGCCGCCTTCACGGAGACCTTCAGGGTGGGGCGGGTCGCGTACGAGACGGGGGTCTCGAGCACGTCGACGATCTCGACCGAGCGCGGGTCTGCGCCGGCCTGGATCGCCTTCTCGATCGCGGAGCGTCCTGCCTCCTCGATGGCGGCTGCGCGGTCGGCGAAGTCGCAGAGCTGATCGGAGCGCCCACCGGCGAGCGCGATGGCCGCGCCCACGGCGTTGGCGACGTTGCCGCGCGCCGGGCGCAGGACCTCGCTCGCGCCGAGGACGGCGTCCGGGACGAGGAATCCGCCGCCGCCAACGACGACGAGCGGGAGGCCGGTTCGGCCGAGCGACATGCGCTCGACGGCGGACTCGATGCGTTCGTGGGCGACGCCGAGCGCGTGCTCGAGGGCCTGGCGGGTCGCGCGGTCGAGGGGCGGTAGCTCGCGGTCGGCGATGCCGAACTGGAGCGAGGCCGCGTCGGTGAGGGTCGGGGTGGTGCCGCCGAACAGCAGCGCCTCCTCGGTGAGGCGGTAACCGACCGAGTCGTGCCGCGGAATGCCGGTCGCGGTGTCGACGATCGTGCCGCCGCCGAGGCCGACGCTCAGGATGTCGGGCATGCGGAAGTTCGTCCGCACGCCACCGACCTCCCGGGGCAGGGTCGACTCGCGGGGGAACCGGTCGACGAGCACGCCGAGGTCGCTCGTCGTGCCGCCGACGTCGATGATGATCGCGTTGTCGGCACCGGAGAGGAAGGCGGCGCCGCGGATGGAGTTCGCCGGCCCGGAACCGATCGTGAGCACCGGGTAACGCGCCGCGTACTCGACGGCCATGAGCGTGCCGTCGTTCTGGGCGAAGTAGGTGGTCGCGTCGAGTCGTTCCTCGGCGACGACGGTCGTGAGCGCGTTCGTGACGTCGCGGGCGACGGCGTAGAGCGACGCGTTCAGGACGGTCGCGTTCTCGCGCTCCAACAACCCGAGCGCGCCGATCTCGTGGCTCAGCGACACCGGGATGTCGACCCCGACGTGGTCCTGGACGAGCGCCTCGACCTCGAGCTCCTGCTCGGGGAACGACGGGCTGAAGATGCCGCAGACGGCGACGGCGTCGAAGGTGCCGGCCAGGGCGTCGAGCTCCCGGCGGATGAGGTCGCGGTCGAGCGGGGCGATCGGGTAGCCGTCGACGAGGTGGCCGCCGCCCGCGAGGATGCTCCCCGCGAGGACGACGTCGCGCAGTTCCCGCGGCCAGCCGGCGAGCGGCGGGAGCGAGGTGGCTGCGGGCGAGCCCAGCCGGATGACGACGACGCGTCCGAGGTCGCGACGGTTGACGATCGCGTTGGTGGCGTGGGTGGTGCCGAGCATGACGCGGGTGACGAGGCTTCGGTCGTCGCCGAGCTGGTCGAGGACCTCGGCGAGCGCCGCCCGGATGCCGCCGGTGACGTCGCGGGTGGTGGGCTGCTTCGTCCACGAGACGACCTCGCCCGTGCCCGAGAGCGCGACGGCGTCGGTGTTGGTCCCGCCGACGTCGATGCCGATCGCGAGTTCGCCCGAGGTGTCGGTGACTGTGCTGGTCGTGGTGCCGGCGCTCATCGGGTCGCTCCAATGGTCTCGTCGGCGCTCACGCCGAAGGGCTCGTAGTCGAGGTCGTAGCCGAACGCGCGCGGGCCGGCGAGTTCGAGGCCGCGCGCGGTGCGCCACAGTGGATCGCACGCCCAGGCGAGGACGCTCACCCGCTGCCCGAAGCGCAGCATCTCGGTGGAGATCGCGTCGCCCGTCTCGGAGTCGACGATCGTGACGAGGTCGGGGACGCTGACGATGACCGCTCCGTCCTCCATGACGACGAGGTTCTCGTTCTGGATCTCCACGCGGGTGAGGCGACCGCGGTGCTCGCCGATCCCCTCGACGGTGACGGAACCGCGGGTGAACCCGCCCTCGGTGCGCCGCTCGATGTCGACGACCTTGCCGCCCGTGATCAGGGACGCGCCGAGTTCGTCCGTGAGCGCGCCGACGGGGTCGGTGGCGGTGAGGAGCCGGCGCCCGACCTGCACGGCGCGGCTGACGCTGCCCTCGATGACCGCGCCGCGGACGGTGTCGCGGTCCATGACGTAGTTGGCGCCGATCGAGATCGCGCCGCTGGCCACGGTGAGGGCGCGGGCGTGGCGCTCGAGCCAGGCGAGGCTGACGGGTCGCAGGATCGAGACGTTGCCGATCACATCGCTCAGGACCGCGTACCCGGGCGGGAGGTTCGCGACGTTCATCGCGGTCATCGGCGCTTCCGGGAAGGCGCGTCCCATGCCGTCGGCGTCGAGGATGCTGAGACCGAGGCTCGCGGCCCAGCCGACGGGGCCGACGCCGTTGCTGCCGCCGATCTCCGTCGCCATGATCGTGGTGATGCGCTTGCCGGTGAGGCGCTCGATCTCCTCGACGATGATCTCTGCCTGGCCGCTCGCGCCGAGCATCTCGAAGCCCACCGAGGGCGCTCCGATGCCGGACATGGCGACGACCACGTCGTCCGCGTCGAGGTCGGCGACCTGTTTGACGGGGACCGGACCGAACTGCTCCAGGGCGATCTCGACGCCGAGCTGCGGGGTCTGCACCGCGCCGCCGCCACCGGTACCGAAGATGGCGCATCCTGCGGCGAGCGCCGGCACGTCGGCCAGGGTGATGCTGGTGATCGGCGTGGCCGATGCTGCGGAGCGTGCAGCGGGGTGGTTCGTTGACATGTACCGAGCGTAGGCAGGGCGGGGAACCACGACAATGTTCCCGTGGCCCACACAATCGGGGCAGAATGTGCTCATGGCCCAAGTAACCGTCGCCGACGTCATCCTCCAAGCCGAGCATCTCGGCGCACGCTGCGTCGCCGGTGCCCCCGCTGGCGTCCCGGTCACCGGCGTCGAGATCCTCGCGCTCGACGAGCTGAACGACGCGACCGAGCAGTCCATCGCCATCGTGACGACCCCCGACGGCGCCGTCCCGAGGCCGTACCAGGTCGACATCGCCATCCGCCGGGCCATCGCCGCGGGCTGCGCGGCGCTCGTGTTCGTCGGTGCGTTCCCCGTCGCCGAGACCTCGCGGGCCCTCGCGGACCGCGCTGGTCTGCCGGTGATCATGAGCGAGGGCATCGCCTCCGACCTCGCCGTGCTCATGGACCGCACGATCCGCGGCGGGGCCGAGGAGGCGATGTCACGCGCCGAGTTCGCGATCCAACGGGTGATCAGCGCGTCCGCGGCCGAAGCGGAGCAGGCGTCGGGTGTCGGCGTACGGGAGGCGATCCTCGAGGTCGCCAGCACGACCCTGGGGGTGCCGGTCACGCTCGTCGAGGATGCGAGCGCGAGCTGGCTCGAACCGGACGCGGTGTGCATCGGTGAGATCCCGATCGGGCGCGTCCACGCCGAGCGCGACGACCCGGCCGCGGCGATCGCCCTCCCGGTCATCGCCTCCGTCCTCTCGCGCGCTTTGCAGCGGGAACTGCACGGACGGTTCGGTTCGGTCCGCTCGCGGGCGGAGCTCATCATCGAGCTGATCTTCGCCGAATCGTCCCGCATCGACGGCTTCGCGATGGACGCGGTCCGGGCCGGCCTGCCGCTGCAGCTGTCGCACGCGGTGGCGTGGCTGACGCCGAAGCACGCGAGCGATCCCGACCGCCGGGCACCCACGGTCCTCGCGCCCTCCGTCGAGCTCTTCGCGCTGCAACTCGTCGACCAGCGCGAGGAGCAGTGGCACCTCGCGATGCGACGCGACGAGATCGTGGTCATCTCCTCGGAGGAGCTCGGCGCACCCGACCACCAGCGGCGACTGCGCGACGTGATGGAGCGGATCGTCGCGCACGCCTCGACGATCGCGGGGCCGGAGTGGACGTTCACCGTCGGGCTCGGGACGCCGCAGAGCGGGGCGGCGGGGCTCCGGCAGTCGGCGACCGAGGCGCGGGTCGCGGCGGAGGCCGCCATCGCGGGTGGTCGCTTCGGCACCATGGAGGCGACGGACGTCACCGGGCTCCGCCGGGTCCTCCTCGACTTCTACGCCTCACCGCTCAGCCGGACACTGCTCGACGACATCCTCTCGCCGCTCGACGCCCTCGGGCCGGAGCGGGCCACGATCTCGGTGCGGACGCTCCTCTCCTACCTCAGCCATCGGAACTCGCTGGCGCGTGCCGGGGCCGAGCTGAACCTGCATCCGAACGCGGTGAACTACCGGATCCGGCGCATCGAGCAGTCGCTCGAACTCGACCTCGCCGACCCGGACGTCCGCTTCGCCGCGGAACTCGCCTGCCGGGTGCGGCTCATCGGCATGCCGTAGGCCCCGGTCCCTGCCCCTCGACAGGCTCAGGAACCGCGTGTCGAAGGGCCCACGCATAGCCCTCCCGTCGGCGACACGTCCTCTTCGCTGCATTTCGACAAGCTCAATGACCGGGCACAGGTCTTCCCGGTCCCTGAGCCTGTCGAAGGGCCCACGCGGCGCCTTCCCGTCGGCTACACGTCCTCCGTGCCGCATTTCGACAGGCTCAATGACCGGGCACAGGTCTTCCCGGTCCCTGAGCCTGTCGAAGGGCCCACGCGGCGCCTTCCCGTCGGCGACACGTCCTCCGAGCCGCATTTCGACAGGCTCAATGACCGGACGAGCTCCTCGCCACCCGGACGATGCCGGCGGCGAGCGTCGGCCAGAGCTCGGCGGGGATGAGGTGCCCCATGCCCGGGAGCACGTGGAGCTCGGCCGCCGGCATCACCTGGGCGATGTCCACGGCGGACGACCAGTGCAGGACGTCGTCCTCACGACCGTGGAGCACGAGGGTCGGCACGGTCACGTCGCGCAGCCGCTCGAGTCGCTCGGGCGCACGCAGCAGCGCCGCCCACTGCCGACTGAACCCTTCCGGCGCGTACCCGCGGTCGTAGGCCTCGCCGGTCGCCCACACCTCCCACTCGGTGTCCGGCTGGTAGCGGGCGCCGGGGACGGGCGCGGCGAGCTCCGCCATCGCGGCGACGGACTCCTCCCGGGTGTATCGCACCGGCTCGACGAGCAGCTCGGGCCGCTCGCCGTGCAGGATGTAGCGAGGGTCCTGGCCGGGGATCGTGGACAGCAGGCCGAGACTCAGCACGCGCTCCGGGTGGTCGAGCGCGACCATCTGCGCCATCATGCCGCCCATCGAGTGCCCGACGAGGTGCGCCTGCTCGACCCCGAGGTGGTCGAGCACCCGCAGGACGTCGTCACCCATGTCGCCGAGCGAGTACCCACCGTCGAGGTCGGTCTCACCACCGAACCGCTGCGAGAAGCCGACGTCGCGGTTGTCGAACCGCACGACGCGGAAACCCTCGTCCACGAGCATCGCCCGGAACGGGTCACGCCAGGTGAGCAGCTGCGCACCGCCGCCCGCGATGAGCACGATCACCGGGTCGGCGGGGTCGCCCTCCACCTCGTAGTAGATCGAGACGTCGTCGGTGTCGGTGTACGGCATGCGGTGCTCACTCTCCTCGAACGTGTTCCCTGGCAGGCGTTCCGAGGCTAGCCCGCGGCCTGACCATGCACCATGTGCCCGGACACCACGGTTCCCGTGGAGACTGTGCCGGCGCCCCAGCCGTCGGCACCGAGGACAACGCGGGTAGGCTCGCGACATGAGCGCCGAACCCCTCTCCGGAGACGACACCCTGCAGCTGCCCGAGTTCGACACCCCGCCCGCCGAACCCATGCTGCTCGCTCAGCAGTGGCTCGCCGCAGCGATCGAGCGGGACGTCAGCGAACCCCGGTCGATGACGCTCGCGACCGCCACCTCGGTCGGTGTCGTCAGCGCGCGGACCGTCGATGTGAAGACGCTCGACGATCGCGGCCTGATCTTCGGCTCATCGACCGAGAGCCGGAAGGGCGGGCAGCTCGCCGAGAACCCGAGCGCCGCTCTCCAGGTGTACTGGCGCGAGACGATGCAGCAGCTCCGCTTCGAGGGCCGCGTCGAGCAGCTGAGCGACGAGGAGTCCGACGCGCTGTTCGCCGATCGCTCACCGAAGTCACGAGCGGCGACGGCGGTCGCCCACCAGTCGACGCCGTTCCGCGACGGCCCGGAGGAGACCCTCGACGCCCTCATCGCGCAGGCGAACGCGTTGCTCGAGCGCGAGGGCGACGACGTGCCCCGGCCTGCCACGTGGGTCGGGTTCCGGCTCGTCCCCGACATGGTCGAGTTCTGGCACGCCAGTCGCGACCGCATGCACCGGCGCCTCCGCTACCTCGCGGCCGACGGCGGCTGGATCGTGGACCGCCTGCAGCCGTAGCGGAGAGGCGACCACCGGCCGCCGCCCCACCCCGGTCATTGAGCCTGTCGAAATGCAACCCGGACCACCCCGCCCTTCGAAACTTCGACAGGCTCAGTGCAGCCCACCCGGGGACCGAGCGCCGCGCTACCTCGGCGCGCGGACGACCACGACGCCGCCGACGGGCGGCTCGACGACCGCGGTGCCGTTGTCGGCGTCGACCGCGATGACGTAGGCACCGACGGCCACGCGCTGCACACCGGCGGTCGCCGGGTGCACGATGACGTCGAGCCCGGGCTCCACCCGGGAGACCTGCTGGTCGGCAGGGTCGGGGTCGGTCGTGAGCACGTGCGCCGGGTGCGTCCGCTCGGCGGCGGCCGCCGCCTCCCGACGGGTCAGCTCAGTCGACGGTGCGGCCACGTGCGCGGCCGTGCCCGCGGTCGCGCCGGCACCCAGGGCCGCCGTCTCCGCGCCGTCGATCGCGTTCCGCGATTCGCTGCCCGACGGGGCGGTCGCGACCGAACCCGTGTCACCGGCCTCGACCTGATGCGCCGGGTGGCTGCGCTCGAGAGCGGCACCCTCGACGTCGACGTTCGGCAGGATGCGGTCGAGCCACTTCGGGATCCACCAGGCGCTCTTCCCGAGCAGGTGCATGACCGCCGGGATGAGGAGCATGCGGACGACGAACGCGTCGACGAGCACGCCGAACGCCAGACCGAAGCCGATGGACCGGATCATCGCCGAGTGGGAGAAGATGAACCCGCCGAAGACGGAGATCATGATGATCGCCGCCGCCACGACGACCGTCCGGCCGGCGTGCAGGCCACGCTGGACCGCCAGGCGCGCCGGGGCACCATGGGCGAACGCCTCGCGCATGCCGGACACGAGGAACAGCTGGTAGTCCATCGCGAGCCCGAAGAGGATGCCGATGAGGATCGTCGGCAGGAAGCTCAGGATGGGCCCCGGGTCGTGGACACCGAACACCGGGCCGAGCCAGCCCCACTGGAAGATCGCCGTGATGCCACCGAAGGTCGCCGCGAGCGACAGCATGAAGCCGAGCGTCGCCGTGAGCGGCACGAGGATCGAGCGGAACACGAGGATCATGATGATCAGCGACAGACCGACCACGAGCGCCAGGTAGAGCGGGAGGGCGTCGGACAGCTGCTTCGAGACGTCGATGTTGCCGCTCGCGCTACCGGCCACGCCGAGCTCGACGTCACCCGACAGCGGCGAGAGGTCACGCAGGTCGCGGACGAGCTGCTCGGTGGAGACGGCGTTCGGCCCCTCCTTCGGGATCACCTGGAAGGCGAGCACGGAGTTGTCGTCCGAGGCACCCACAGGCGCAACGGCCTTCACGTCGTCCTGGTCGGCGATCTCCTGGCCGATCCGCACCTGCTCCTTGAGGACCTCCTCGTCGGTGGCGGCGTCGGGCAGCGTGGCGACGACGAGCAGCGGACCGTTGACGCCGGCACCGAACTTGTCCTCGATGAGCGTGTAGGACTGGTACTGCGTCGAGTCGACGGCCTCCGAGCTGCCGTCCGGCAGACCGAGGCGCATGTCGAGCGCAGGGATCGCGACGACGCCGAGCACGACGAGTCCGGCGACGAGCGTGCCGACGGCGCGCAGGGTGCCCATGGGCTTGGTCGGGACGGCGTCCGGGCGCGGCGTGCCGATGGTGCCGCGTGCCTTCCGGCTGAGGATGCGGAGGCCGAGCAGCGACAGCAGGGCGGGCGTGAGGGTGACCGCGAGCAGGATCGCGACGGCGACGCAGATCGCGCCGACGGTGCCCATCAGGCCGAGGAACGGGATCCCCGTGACGTTGAGCGCCAGCAGGGCGACGAGGACGGTCGATCCGGCGAAGACGACCGCGTTGCCCGAGGTGCCGTTCGCGAGGCCGATGGACTCGTGCAGTTCGACGCCCGCGAGCAGCTGCTTGCGGTGCCGGTTGAGGATGAACAGCGAGTAGTCGATGCCGACCGCGAGCCCGAGCATGACGCCGAGCACCGGCGTGATCGAGAGCATGTCGACGACGCCCGAGAGCGAGAGCGACGCGGTGACGCCGACACCGACGCCGACGATCGCGGAGACGAGCGGGAGCGATGCGGCGATGACCGTGCCGAGCATGACGAGCAACGTGATCGCCGCGATGATGAGGCCGATCGCCTCACCCACGCCGAACAGCTGCGGCAGGCTCTGCGCGAGCTCGTTCGAGAACTCGACCTCGACGCCCGACGGGACGTCCTTCTTCACCTGGTCGATGACCGACTGCTTGGTCTCCGGCGTGACCTCCTGCTGACGCTTGTCGAAGACGACGTTCGCGACCGCGGTGGTGTCGTCGGTCGAGACGGTGCGGATGCCCGAGGAGAGGTCGAGGAGCTGGGAGGAGAGCTCGAGCTTCGTGCTCTGCTCGTCGAGCTTCGCGAGGTTCTCGGTGATGGTGGCCTGCTGGGCGTCGAGCGCCGTCTGCTGCTGTGTGATCGCGGTCTGCTGCGCGTCGAACTGGGCCTGTGCGGCGGCCGGGAGCGTGCCGCCGGCGGCCTGCTGCGCCTGGGCGAGCGCGGCGCTCAGCTGGGTCTGTGCGTCGGTCAGCTGCTGCTGTCCGGCGTCGAGCTGCGTCTGGCCGTCGGTCAGCTGGGTGCGGCCGTCGTCGATCTGCGTCTTGCCGTCGGAGATCTGCTTCGCCTGGTCGGCGATGGTCTCCTGCGTCTCGAAGGGGTTGACCGTGGAGTCGACGCCCTTCAGGTCGGCCGTCTCGTCGAGCAGCTCGCCGATCGCGCTCTTCTGGCTGTCGGTGAAGGCGTCGCCGTCCTTGGTGTGGAACACCATCGCCCCGGTGCCTCCGGAGGCGCTCGGGAAGGACTCCTCGAGCTGGTCGGTGACCTTCGCGGTCGGTGTGCCCGGGATGGTGACGGCGCTCGAGAGGGTGCCGCCGAAGGCGAGGAACGCGCCGACCGAGATGCCGAGGATCACGATCCAGGAGATGAGGACGGCCCACGCGCGGCGCGCGGAGAAGCGTCCGAGGCGATACAGCAGTTCAGCCAAGGGAGTCTCGATTCTTCGGGAGGTGGTGCTGGTGACGTGTGCGGGGACGGAGCGGAAGCGGATCAGTGCGTGGACGCGTAGCCGGTGCGGACGCTCGCGATGAGCCGTTCCAGCAGGTCGGTCCAGAGGGCACGGGCTTCATCGTCCGTGGTGGCGCCGGTACTCGCGATCCAGTGATGGGCGAGCACTTCGACACCGTGCATGAGGGAGGACACCAGGAAGCCGGCCTCGAGTTCGTCGACGTCGGTGTTGCGCTCGGCCAGTTCGTGGGCGAGCTCCTGGGTGGTGCGGGAGAAGGTGGCCTGGAACAGCTGTTGCGGGCGCGAGTCGTCGGGTGCGAAGCCGCCGAGCGCGTTCCAGAGGAAGGCGATGACGCGGGGGATGTCGGTCGTGCGGAGTGCCGCAGCGACGTCCTCGAACATCGAGACGCGCGACCCGGGGCCTGCCGGTCGGGCGTTGACGGCGGACCGGAAGCTCTCGATCACGACGGCCAGCTCCTCGGTGCAGGAGGTGGTGACGAGGTCGTCGATCGAGGAGAAGTGGTTGAACACCGTGCGGCGGGAGACGTCGGCGCGTTCGGCGATGACGTCGACGTTGAACCCGGCGATGCCCTGCTCCGCGATCATGACGCGGGCGGCGTCGAGGATCGCCCGATGGTGGCGCGCGCGGAGGGCGGCGCGTCGATCCTCGGCGGGGGCGGTGGTGGACACGTGGGTACACTACGTGCACCGATGCACTCAGTGCAACTTGTTGACCCAGTGTTCACCGATCTGCCAGGAAGCGCGCGAATCGCCGTTGATTCGGAGACGAATCGTGGCGACTCGGCCACACGCCCCGAGCGCGAGCTAGCCTGGACATCTGGAATTTCAGGAGAGATGGAGGTCGCAGTGGACATCACCACGGAAGCCCGCCCCACCAGGTCGACGAGCTGGGTTCCTCTGGCGTTCATGGTGGCGTGCGCGCTCGGCATCTCGATTGGAGTGACTGCCATCATGGGCATGTTGCTCGCGGCACTGGCCTTCAGCCAGACGACGACGATCGTCGTCCCGTTCATCGCGACCTTCCACGGGTTCCTGGACACCACCGGAACGCACGCGGTGACCGTCACCGGCTCCTGGGCCGCCGCAGGGGTCGTGGCGATGGTGGTCGCCGACGCCCTATCGGCTCTCGCGGCCCGGCGTTGGCGCTGACTCGCCCGTTCTTGCACGAATATCGCCGATTTTCGTGCAAGAACGGGCGACTCAGCCACGCCGGGACGGGTGCCGGGATGGACGGACGGTCGGGTCGGGTGGACTGGGCGTCGGGTGGAGGGGTCGCGGCTCCGGCAAGCTGAGAGCATGACGACAGACGAGAAGCTCGACGCTCCACGAACGGGCTCGGTCCCCACGACGAACGCAGCCGCGTCCGACGCCCCGCGCACGCGGACCGCCTGGGCGGCCGTCGCCGTCATGATGGCGACGAGCTTCGTGCTCGTGCTCGCCGAGTTCCTGCCGCCGAGCCTGCTGCCGTCGATGGCCGCATCGCTCGGGATCACCGAGGGACAGGCCGGTCAGGCCGTCACCGCTACGGCGTTCATCGGCTTCCTCACCGCACCGACGATCGGCATCCTCGTCCCGCGACTCGACCGTCGCCTCCTGCTCGTCCTGCTCGCAGCGGCGGCCGCGGTGTCGAGCGCGCTCGTCGCGATCTCCGCCGATTTCGTGATGCTGCTCATCGCCCGACTCCTGCTCGGTGCGGCCCTCGGCGCGTTCTGGGCGATGTCGATCGCGATCGCCGCCCGGTTGTCCGCTCCGCACCACCTCGGTCGGGCGATCATGCTCGTGAACACCGGCACCACCGTCGCGACGGTCGCCGGTGTCCCGGTCGGCACCTACCTCGGTTCGGTCATGGACTGGCGCCTCATCTTCGCCGGTGTCGCGGTCATCACCGCGGTGGTGGCCGTCGCGCTGCGGCTCGTCCTCCCGCCCGTCGCGCCGGCTCCGTCGAGCGGCGGTCTGCGGTCACTCGTCGACACGCTCCGGGTCCCGGGCATCCGCGTCGGCCTGACGGGGCACGTCCTGACCGTCCTCGGGCACTTCATCGCCTTCACCTACATCCGGCTCGCGATCGAGCGGGTGCCCGACCTCGACGCGGCCGGTGTCGCCGTGCTCCTCGCGGCGTTCGGTCTCGGCGGCGTGGTCGGCAACTTCGTGATCGGACTCCTCGTCGACCGCCACCTGGCGGCCCTGCGCTACGTCGTCCCGGCGTTCATCGGCATCTCGATCGCACTGGTGATCCTGTTCCCGGGGCAGCCCTGGATCGTGACCATCGCGATCACGACTTGGGGCATGGGCTTCGGCGCCTGGCTGACGACCCTGAGCACGTGGATGGGTCGCCTCGTGCCGGACCGCATGGAGTCCGGTGGCGGACTCGTCGTCGCGGGGTTCCAGCTCGCGATCACCGTCGGTGCCGGAGCGGGTGGACTGCTCGTCGACGCGGTCGGCATCGTCCCGGCGCTCACGGTCGCGGCGATCTCCGCGATCGTCGGCGGCATCGTGTTCGGGTCGGCGCGCACCGCGCGGTGATGCAGGTCGCCGAGAGTGCGCAAACGGTCGTCCAACGGCGGAACACGCGACCGATCGGGCACTCTCGGCGAAGAACCGCCTACGCGGCGAGCGCCGCCTCGGCACGCCAGCGCGCCGGCGTGAGGCCCGTATACCGCTGGAAGGCGCGCGCGAAGCCGTCTTCGGACACGTAGCCGAGCGCGCCGGCGAGCTCGGCCACGGAAGCGTCGCCCGTGAGGATGAGCCCCTTGGCTGTCTCCATGCGAACGGTCGTGAGGTAAGCGCGCGGAGTGTGCCCGACGACCTCGCGGAACCGCTCGGCGAACGCCGACCGCGACATCATGGCGATGCGGGCGAGCGTCTCGAAGGTCCATGGTCGCCCCGGTTCGGCGTGCAGGGCGTCGAGGACCGCGCCGATGTGCGGGTCGCCGATGCGCTGCAGCCAGCGATCCGGCGCGCAGCCGGCCTCGTTCCACGTGCGGAGCGCGGCCGACACGATCGTCGTCGCGATGCGGCTGCAGATGACGGTGTCGCCCGCCCGCGGACGGCCAGTCGCCTGCGGGCACCCCATGCCTGCGATGAGCGCCACCATCGAGGGCTCCTGCCCGGCGAAGTCGGCGACGTACAGGTGCTCGGGCAGCGTCTCCGCCACCTGTTGGCGCTGACCCGGCGGGGTGAAGGCGACATCGAGGAGCTCGGCGTCCTCGAGCGCGAGCACCGTCGTGGCGTGGGCGCGGGGGAAGAAGACGAGGTCGCCGGCGTCGAGGTCGCGGGTGCCGTCGGCGGCGGTGAGGCGGACGCGTCCACTGGAAAGGTAGACGAAGCCGGACGCCGTGTGCGGTCGCCGCAGGGGTGTGCCCGCAGCGAGGCGGTCGCGGTCGGTGCCGTGGATCGTCCACTCCAGGCTCGCGAGCGCGCGATCGAAGGTGTCGGTCGTCGACGCTGGAGGGGTCGCGGTGAGGGTCACACCGATGCGAACGCGAATGCGTCGCCGGATGTTCCACGACGTGCCCGCTGAGTCGCCCGGATCTGTCCGATTTCGGCGTGGATCCGAGCAGATTCGGGCGACTCAGTCGCGGCTAGCGCCCGTCCACCACGGACATGAACCCCGCGAAGGCGAAGGCGGCGGGGATGAAGTAGAGCAGCGTGCGGGTGACGAGCCAACTGACCGCACCGACGGCCACCCAGATCGCATGGAAGCGCGCCCGCACCGTGAGGCGACGCCCCTCCTCGCCGACGACCGTCTCCTTCCGGGTCCAGACCTGCTCAGCCTCCATGGCGTCCCGCGCCGCCTCGAGGACGCTCTCGGCGTCCTGTCCCGCCACGCGTTCGTCGCGGTACCGTTCGGCCCTCGTGATGAGACGCGGCACCAGGTCGGTGAGGATCGCATCGATGGCGGCCCAGGGGGCGGCGTAGGCGAAGTCGGCGGCCGGCCTGCTGAAGAAGACGACCCGATCGTCGACCATCTCCACGTTGTAGTACGCCGCGGTGCTGACGAGCGACGACATCACGTCAGGGGTCAGCACGTATCGCGCGTCCGCTCCGTACCCGGACGGCGCGTAGACGCGGAACCACCGGTCGAAGTCGCCCTCGAGGGAGATCTGCAGACCCCGGTCGACGCCCGGCGGCAGGTCGCTGCGGACGGTGTCGTTCGTCGTCGCGTCGAGCAGGAGGTGCGGGAGCGGGGCCGGCAGCTGCACGGTCAGGTAGTGCCAGTCCCGCGACCGCTTCACGTCGTCGACCAGGTTGCCGAACTCGACCCGGTCGCCGACGAACCGCGGGTGGGACTGCACCTGTGGTCCCGGCACGGTGATGAAGGCGTTGTTGTACTTCCCCGTCGTGGTGATGAGCGAGGAGAACATCGCCCGTCCTTTCGGCTCCTCCTCGAAGCCGTTGGCCACCGCCGTCAGATGGGTCCGCCATCCGGCGAGACGCGCCTTCGGCGACGGCGGGCGTCGCGACCAGCGGTACAGGAACCAGGCACCGACGAGCAGCCCGACGAGGACGAGCGCGGCGACGACCAGGCCGATGACGTCATCAGGCTCGACGCGACGGTCGTGGTATTCGTCGACGCTGACCCCGACCGAGACGAGCGCGATCGCCAGGTACCAGAGGACGAGGCTGAAGTAGAGATGGAAGAGCACTCTCCGCCCGGTGGGCACCCGTTTGGGCCGGCCGGAGCGACGCTCATCCGCCATCGCCGCGGCGACCTCGTGTTCGGGCGCCGTCAGCCACCGCAGTTCCACTGATCCAGATCCCCTCGACGCCCTCAGCCTCCCAGCGTAGGGCAGGGCGACTACCGGCTCGCAGCGTTGACGACGGCGCGGACCGACGCCTCCAGCACGGAGCGATGGCGCCCGGCTGCCCACACCGTCTCCGGGCCACGGCGGACCTCGAGGAGGGTCAAGGCCTCGGCGCCACTTCCGGAACTGAGCGAGGTCTGATGCAGGGAGACGATCTCGACGTGGACGCCGTGGTCGGCGAGGAGACGGGTCGCCGCCTCGACCGGGCCGACGTCGGCGAAGGTGGCCTCATGTCGGTCGCCGTCGATCCGGAGACCGACCGTCGTCCGCGAGGTCTCGCCGGTCGTCGCCACATCGACCTCGAGCAGCTCGACCCGGGACGGCGTCGCCGACAGGTAGCTGCGCTCGAACGCCGCGAGCAACGCCTCGGCGTCCAGTTCGCGACCGGTCTCGTCCGCCTGCTGCTGGACGCGACGCGAGAAGTCCACCTGGAGACGACGGGGCATCTCGATGCCGTAGTCGCGCTCGAGCAGGTAGGCGATGCCGCCCTTGCCCGACTGCGAGTTCACCCGGATGACCGCCTCGTAGCTCCGGCCGAGGTCCGCGGGGTCGACCGGCAGGTAGGGCACGCGCCACGGGAGGTCCTCCGGGCGGCTGCCGGTCGCCTCGGCCCGCGCTCGGTGTTCCGCGAAGCCCTTCTTGATCGCATCCTGATGCGTCCCCGAGAACGCGGTGTGGACGAGGTCGCCGACGTACGGGTGGCGCGGGTGGATCTCGATGCGGTTGCTGTGCTCCACGACCCGACGGATGTGGTCGATGTCGGAGAAGTCGATCATCGGGTCGACGCCCTGCGCGTGCAGGTTGAGCGCGAGGGTCGCGAGGTCGACGTTGCCGGTCCGCTCGCCGTTGCCGAAGATGCACCCTTCGACGCGTTGGGCGCCGGCGAGGACCGCGAGCTCAGCGCACGCGATCCCCGTACCGCGGTCATTGTGGGGGTGGACCGACAGGATGACGGCGTCGCGGCGGTCGAGGTTGCGGTGCATGTACTCGATCTGGTCCGCATAGACGTTCGGGCTCGCCGCTTCGACGGTCGCGGGCAGGTTGAGGATCACCGGGCGGTCCGGCGAGGCATCCCACAGGGTCGTCATGGCGTCGCAGAGCTCGAGGGCGTAGTCCGGCTCCGTCAGGTTGAAGACCTCGGGCGAGAACTCGAACCGCACCCCGTCGAGGTCGCCGGCGAACTCGAGGACGTCGGAGCCGCCGGCGAGGATGAGCGCGCGGAGTGAGTCGCGGTCGTGTCCGAGGACGACCTCCCGCCAGAGCGGCGCCGTCGCGGTGTACAGGTGGATGACGACCGGGTTCCGGATCCCACGGATCGACTCGACCGTGCGCTCGATCAGGTCGCGGCGGGCCGGTGTGAAGACGACGATCGTGACGTCCTCGGGGGCGATGTCGGTCTCGGCGATCAGGCGGACGAAGTCGTAGTCGGTCTGCGAGGCGGAGGGGTAGCCGACCTCGATCTCCTTGTACCCCATCGAGACCATGAGCTCGAAGAAGGCCCGCTTCCGCTCGGGGTCCATGGGCTCGGCGAGCGCTTGGTTCCCGTCGCGCAGGTCCACCGGCACCCAGAGCGGCGCCTCGGTCAGTCGTCTCGACGGCCAGGTGCGGTCGAGGAGGGGGACGTCCACCCGCGAGTACAGGTCCTGGTAGCGATGGGACGGCATCTGCGAGTGGCGCTGGCGATTCCAGCTCGGCGCGGAGGACGGGACGGGGCCGGCGGGCGTGGAGAGTCGGGAGTCTGCGGGGATCACGCGGCTACGCTAACACAACTTGTCAGACAAGCTGAGGACTATGATCGACACATGGACACCGTGCACCGTGAATCGCTCTCCGACCAGGTCGCACGCTTGCTCCTGCAGCGCATCCAGGCCGGTGAGTGGGAGATCGGCCAGAAGCTGCCCGGCGAGACGACCCTGGCACCGCAGCTCGGTGTCGGCCGGTCGACGATGCGCGAGGCGATCCGCCAGCTGGCCGGTCAGGGCGTGCTGTCGACCCGGCAGGGATCGGGGAACTTCCTCCGGTCGCGCACGCCGGTCCAGGATTGGGACGCACTCGTCCTGCGGACCGCGATCGGCTCGGTCATCGAGGCGCGCATCGCCATCGAGTGTGAAGCGGCTGCCCTCGCCGCACAACGCCACACGGCGTCCGATCTGGCCGCCATCCGGGCAGCGCTGGCCCACCGCAACACCGATCGCGCGACCATCGAGGGGCGGGTCGACGCCGACACCGCGCTCCACCGGAGCATCGTGGCCGCGAGCGGGAACGAGATCCTCACCGAACTGTTCGACACCTTCGCCGAGCGCAGCCGCGAGGCGATGATCCAGATGCTCCGCCTCAGTGGCGCGCCGGGGACGGACCACGACCAGCTCGTCCATGAGCACATCGTGCAGGCGGTCGTGGATCGCGATGCCATCGCGGCCTTCGACCGCAGCCGCACCCATCTCGTCGCCCTCCGCGACGGGTTGACCCGTTCGGACTGATCGCAGCGCGCGCGTGACTATACGCCTGTCGGCGCACGGATGACACGCCCCCACGGATATCGATCGGCAGGCGCAGGCTGGGCGTGAGTACCGCTCCGCCGGGGCGGGCACCGAGCTCTGCACCACCGCGCCGCTCAGGCGTCGAACAGGTCCTCTCGGGGACGGGCGGGAACACGCAGCATGTCGAAGGCTCCGAACCGGAACAAGCCACCCAAACGCATCCGGAAGGACCGCTACGAAGCGGAACTGGAACGACTCCAGATCGAGCTCGTCACGATGCAGCGCTGGGTGATCGAGACCGGCGCGCGGGTCGTCGTGGTCTTCGAGGGCCGAGACGCCGCCGGCAAGGGCGGCGCGATCAAGCGCATCGTCCAATATCTGAACCCGCGTTCGGCACGGGTCGCCGCCCTGCCGACCCCTGGTGAGCAGGAACGTGGTCAGTGGTACTTCCAGCGTTACATCCAGCACCTGCCCACGGCGGGCGAGATCGTGCTGTTCGACCGCTCCTGGTACAACCGTGCCGGTGTCGAACGGGTCATGGACTACTGCACCCCCGAGCAGCACCGGCTCTTCCTGCGGCAGACGCCCGTGTTCGAGCGGATGCTCGTCGAGGACGGCATCATCCTCATCAAGTACTGGTTCTCCGTCTCCGACGACGTCCAGGAACAGCGGTTCCGCTCGCGTCTCGACGACCCGATGCGCCGCTGGAAGCTGTCCGACACGGACCTCCAGTCGATCACCCGCTGGGAGGACTACTCGCGCGCCAAGGACGAGATGTTCGAGGCCACCGACCACGCGGATGCACCCTGGTGGACGATCGAGAGCGACGACAAGCGGGCGTCCCGGTTGAACGCGATCTCGCACCTGCTCTCCCAGGTCCCCTACGAGCAGCGCGCCCCCGAGCCGATCGACATCCCCGAGCGGCCGGGCGCCGACGGGTACGACCGACCCGCGCGCGAACGGTACCGGTACGTGCCGGATCACGCCCACACCCTCGGGGGCTGAACCGACGCGCTGACGGGACGACTCGGATCAGTCAGCGCTCGGGGCGCCCTGTCGCGCGCGGTGGGCGCGGACCCGGCCCCGACTGGCACAGGCCGGCGACGGACACCAGTGCCGCCTGCCGGAGGTGTCGAGGAACACCCAGCGGCAGTCGACCTCGGCGCACTGACGCAACAGCTCCCGGTCCGGCCCCTGCAGCATGACCAGCGCCTGGACGGCGATCGCGGCGAGCGCCGCGTCGAGCGTGACGCCGGCCTGAGCGGGACCACTCCACAGCGCTCCGGCCGACCCTGACGCGTGTCCACGCACCTGCGCGAGATCGTCCGAGGCCGGTTCGCGCCCGGCGACCGCCGCCATCGCCAGCTCGCGGAGCGCTTCCCGCAACCGCACGAGGCGGTCGAGGTCGTCGGAGCTCAGCTCGCCGTCCACCCCGAACCCGACCAGGCCGAGCCACCGCCGTCCCGCCTCGGGCGTCCCGATCCGCTCCACCGGCCGCGTTCCGAAGCTCTGTCCCTGCGTGGCGAGCAGGTTCAGCCAGGTGGCTCCGCCGTCGAGGCGGAAGTCGGTCTCGGTCGTCATAGTTCGAGTGTAACGTGTCAACCGTTACAACCGGGACGAGTGAGGGAACGATGATGCAGGGAGCGACGATGCACGAGGTGTTCGATGTGGCGGCCGGCCGCGAACGACTGGCGGAGCTGCAGGACGAGACGACGACCGCGGCCTGGCGCGCGACGGTCGATGCGGCGGCGCCGGGCTTCGACGAATGGATCGTCGGCGCCGTGTTCGGTGGGACGTATCAGCGCGAGGGCCTGACGCCGCGCGACCGACAACTGCTCATCATCGGCGCGCTGACGGCGCTCGGCGGCGTCGACCCGCAACTCAGCGGCCACCTCACGACGTCGCTCCGGATCGGGATGACCCGGACGGAGGTCGCCGAGGCGCTCGTCCACCTCGTGCCGTATGTCGGGCTGCCCCGGGTGATGGCGGCACTGCGACTCCTCCCCGAGCCGGCGGCCGAGCCACCGATGACCGACCGCGACGTCGACGCCCGGTGACCCGGGTGCGGCTCGGGACCCGGGTGATCCGCACGGTGCTCGGTGACATCGACCCGGCCACGGTAGGCGTGGTCGACTCGCACGACCACCTCTTCCTGCGGACACCGGTCCTGGCCGGTGAGGACCTGGTCGACGAGCCTGACGCCACGACCGCGGTCGAGCGGTTCGCGGCGGCGGGCGGCAGGACCGTCGTCCAGTGGACGCCTCGAGGTCTCGGACGCGGCCTCCCGGCGCTCCGACGGGTCAGTGCGTCGACGGGGGTCCACGTCGTGGCTGCGACCGGACGACATCTGCGACGTGTCTACCCTGCCGGCGCTGCGGAACCCGCGCACTCGGCCGACGAGCTCGCAGCGGCGTTCATCGACGACGTCGACAGGCACGGGTGCGGGCTGATCAAGATCGGTGTCGGCCCCGACCGCCTCGCCGAGGACGAGCGGGACGCGTTGCGGGCCGCGGCAGTGGCGCATCACGCCAGCGGAGTGCCGATCGCGGTGCACCTCGAGCAGGGAGCTGCGGCCGACCTCGTCCTGGCGGCGCTGGAGGACGACGAGGTGGACCCGAGGTCCATCGTCCTCGGGCATCTCGGCCGGAACCCTCACGTCGAGCAAATCCTCCAGGCCGCCCGCTCCGGCGCGTGGGTATGCATCGACACACCGTCGCCGGGCCACCCGATGGAGTCCTCCCGACTGGCACGGATCCTCGAGATCCTCATCGACGACGGGCACCTGCCCGCACTGCTCCTCGGCGCCGACACGACCACGTCCGCCTCCCGCGCTCGGCCGGAGGAGTGCGGTCCGGCGGCGCTGCTGACGACCGTCGCACCGCAGTTGGCGAGGGCCCTCGGCGTGGAAGCGGTGTCGACGATCACCCGCGACAACCCCGCCCGCGCGTGGGCGTTCGAGCCTCGCGCACCACGCGCCGTAGGGAGGTCGTGAGGATCGACGCGGAAGGCGTATGGAAACCGTGAGGACCGCCGTCGGAGGTCGTTGACGGGTGTTGGCTCTGAGCTGTCCCGAACGGGACACAGCACCACGCACCCGCACCACGCACCCACTGGAGTCCTCTTGCTCGACCTCGTCTACGTGCTCGGCGTCATCGCCGTGTTCGCTCTGGTCGGCCTCGTCGCCCGGGGAGTGGAGAGACTGTGATCGTCTTCGAACTCCTCGCCGCCGTCCTGGCCGTCGCCGCCGTCGTGTACCTCGTGTACGCGCTCGTGAAACCCGAGAGGTTCTGATGCAGACCCTCTTCGCGATCCTCCAGGTCTCGACCCTCGTCCTGGTCCTCGTGCTGCTCTACCGTCCGCTCGGTGAGTACCTCGCCCGGGTGTACACCTCCAGCAAGGACTTCGCCGTCGAGCGCGGCTTCTACCGCGTGATCGGTGTCGACGCCCGCTCCGAGCAGACCTGGCAGGCCTACCTCCGCGGGGTGCTCGCCTTCTCGCTCGTCGGCGTCCTCCTCGTCTACGCGCTGCAGCGCGCCCAGGCCGTCCTCCCCTTCGCACTCGGCCTCCCCGCCGTCCCCGAGGGACTGTCGTTCAACACGGCCGCGTCGTTCGTCGCCAACACCAACTGGCAGTCGTACTCCCCCGAGGTCACGATGGGCTACACCGTGCAGCTCACGGGCCTCGCGGTGCAGAACTTCGTCTCCGCGGCCGTCGGCATCGCCATCGCCATCGCCCTCGTCCGCGGGTTCGCGAGTCGCCGTAGCGGCACCATCGGCAACTTCTGGGTCGACCTCACACGTGGCACCCTCCGCGTGCTCCTGCCGCTCTCCGTCGTCATGGCGGTCGTGCTCATCGCGGGCGGGACCATCCAGAACCTCAACGGCTTCACCGACGTCACGACCATCACGGGCGCGACGCAGACCATCCCCGGCGGGCCGGTCGCCTCGCAGGAGGCCATCAAGCTCCTCGGCACGAACGGCGGCGGGTTCTTCAACGCGAACTCCGCGCACCCCTTCGAGAACCCGACCGCCTGGACGAGCCTCGTGCAGAACATCCTCATGCTCGCGATCCCGTTCTCCCTGCCGCGCACCTTCGGCCGCATGGTCGGCGACCACAAGCAGGGCTACACGATCCTCGCGGTCATGGGCGTCATCTTCCTCGCCTCGTTCTCGATCCTCACGGCGCTCGAAGCCCGCGGCCTCGGAGCGGCACCGATGGCGGCCGGCGGCGCGATGGAGGGCAAGGAGCAGCGCTTCGGCGTCTTCGCCTCGACACTGTTCGGCTCGACCTCGACGCTCACCTCGACGGGTGCCGTCAACTCGATGCACGACTCGTACACGGCACTCGGCGGCATGATGCCGATGATCAACATGATGCTCGGCGAGATCGCCCCCGGCGGCGTCGGCTCAGGCCTGTACGGCATGCTCGTGCTCGCCGTCATCGCCGTGTTCATCGGTGGGCTGCTCGTCGGCCGAACCCCGGAGTACCTCGGCAAGAAGATCGGCCCGCGGGAGATCAAGCTCGCGAGCCTGTACATCCTCGTGACGCCGACCCTCGTGCTCGCCGGCACCGCACTGAGCTTCGCCATCCCCGGCGTCCGCTCGGACGTGGAGACGACGTCGATCTGGAACCCGGGCCTCCACGGCCTGTCCGAGGTCCTCTACGCCTTCACCTCCGCCGCGAACAACAACGGTTCCGCGTTCGCCGGCCTCACGGCGAACACCCCGTGGTTCAACACGGCCCTGGGTGTCGCGATGCTCCTCGGTCGCTTCGTCCCGATCGTGCTCGTCCTCGCGCTCGCCGGTTCGCTGGCCGCGCAGGACCGGGTGCCGTCGACCGCCGGAACGCTCCCGACCAACCGGCCGCAGTTCGTCGGTCTCCTCACCGGTGTCGCCGTGATCATCACCGCACTCACCTACTTCCCCGTACTCGCGCTGGGTCCCCTGGCGGAAGGGCTGTCATGAGCCGCGTCCACGACGCACACCGCGTGATCATCACCGCACCCACCTCCTTCCCCGTACTCGCGCCAGGTCCCCTGGCGGAAGGGCTGTCATGAGCCGCGTCCACGACGCACACCGCGTGATCATCACCGCACCCACCTCCTTCCCCGTACTCGCGCCAGGTCCCCTGGCGGAAGGGCTGTCATAAACCATGTCCACCACGCACACGCTTCCCGCCCCGGCGGAACCCGAGCAGGAGCAGGACCACCACCACGAGCCCGCGAAGGCCGCGTTCGGTCCGGCACAGCTGCTCGCCGCGACCCCGGGCGCCCTCCGCAAACTCGACCCGCGGCTCATGGTCAAGAACCCGGTCATGTTCATCGTCGAGGTCGGCGCGGCGCTGACCACCGTCCTCGCGATCGCCGAACCGTTCCTCGGTGGTGCGCAGGAATCCGGCGGGTCGGCCGTGCCGGCGTCGTTCACCTGGGGCATCGCGATCTGGTTGTGGCTCACGGTCGTCTTCGCGAACCTCGCTGAGTCCGTGGCCGAGGGACGCGGCAAGGCGCAGGCCGACAGTCTCCGCAAGACGCGCACTTCGACCATGGCGAACCAGGTCACGGCCTACGACGCCTCGGCGGACCCGTCCGCGGAGCACGCCGCCATCGGCCAGGTCTCCTCCGCGGACCTCACCCTCGGCGACGTCGTCGTGGTGACCGCCGGTGAGCTCGTCCCGGGCGACGGCGACATCGTCTGGGGCATCGCGTCGGTCGACGAGTCGGCCATCACCGGCGAGTCCGCCCCCGTCGTCCGCGAGTCCGGCGGGGACCGCAGCGCCGTCACCGGCGGCACCCGCGTGTTGTCGGACCGCATCGTCGTCCGCATCACCTCGAAGCCCGGCGAGACCTTCGTCGACCGCATGATCGGCCTCGTCGAGGGTGCGGCGCGGCAGAAGACGCCGAACGAGATCGCACTCAACATCCTGCTCGCGAGCCTGTCGATCGTGTTCGTGGTCGTCGCGCTCACGCTCAACCCGATCGCCTCCTACGCAGCTGCTCCCGTCAGCGTCCCGGTCCTCATCGCCCTCCTCGTCTGCCTCATCCCGACGACGATCGGCGCCCTGCTCTCGGCGATCGGCATCGCCGGCATGGACCGACTCGTGCAGCGGAACGTGCTCGCGATGTCCGGCCGCGCGGTCGAGGCCGCCGGCGACGTCACGACCCTGCTGCTCGACAAGACCGGCACCATCACCTACGGCAACCGCCAGGCAGTCGAGTTCATCGCCCTCCGCGGGGTCACGCCGGAGGAACTCGCGCAGGCCGCAGCCCGGTCCTCGCTCAGCGACCCGACGCCCGAGGGCAAGTCGATCGTCGACCTCGCGGCCGAGCGTGGCATCCACCTGGACGGGTCCGGGGCCGGCGAGATCGTCCCGTTCACCGCGCAGACCCGCATGAGCGGCCTCGACCAGCCGGACGGTGCACAGATCCGCAAGGGCGCCGGCTCGGCCGTGCTGGCCTGGGTGGAGTCGTTCGGCCCCCTCGCCGACGCGACCCGCGCCGAGCTCCAGGCGCACGTCGAGGCGGTGTCCGCCGGCGGCGGCACCCCGCTCGTCGTCGCGCAGACCGGCACCACCGGCACCGCGCGGGTGCTCGGCGTCGTCCGGCTGAAGGACGTCGTCAAGGCCGGCATCGCGGAGCGGTTCGCCGAGCTGCGTGCCATGGGCATCCGCACGGTCATGATCACGGGTGACAACCCGCTCACCGCGAAGGCGATCGCCGCCGAGGCCGGAGTCGACGACTTCCTGGCCGAGGCGACGCCCGAGCAGAAGCTCGAGCTCATCCGCAAGGAGCAGGAGGGCGGCAACCTCGTCGCGATGACCGGTGACGGTACGAACGACGCTCCGGCGCTCGCGCAGGCCGACGTCGGTGTCGCGATGAACACGGGCACCTCCGCTGCGAAGGAGGCCGGCAACATGGTCGACCTCGACTCCGACCCGACGAAGCTCATCGACATCGTCCGGATCGGCAAGCAGCTGCTCATCACACGAGGTGCCCTCACGACGTTCTCGATCGCGAACGACGTCGCCAAGTACTTCGCGATCATCCCGGCCATGTTCGCCGGGGTGTTCCCGGGGCTCGCACTGCTCAACATCATGCAGCTGCACTCCCCCGCGTCGGCGATCCTCTCGGCGATCATCTTCAACGCGATCATCATCGTGATCCTGATCCCGCTGGCCCTCCGCGGGGTGAAGTACCGCCCGCTCAGCGCCTCGAAGGTCCTCAGCCGGAACCTGTTGGTCTACGGACTCGGTGGCGTGATCGCGCCGTTCATCGGCATCAAGCTCATCGACCTCGTCGTGACGCTGATCCCCGGCTTCTAGCCGGACCCCGTCCCCTCACCCCAGCACCGCACACCAAGCACACGAAAGCAGACAGAACATCATGAGTGCATCCCGCAGCGGCATCGCCCAGTACTGGGTCGCCATCAGGGCCATGCTCGCCCTCACCGTCGTCCTCGGCGTCGGCTACCCCCTCATCGTCACCGGCATCGGGCAGGCGACGATGTCCTGGCAGGCGAACGGATCCACCGTCACCGAGGGTGACAAGACGGTCGGCTCGGCGCTCATCGGGCAGTCGTTCACCGACGCCGACGGCAAGCCGCTGCCGCAGTGGTTCCAGTCGCGTCCGTCGGCGGCCGGCGACGGCTACGACGGTGGGGCGTCGAGCGGCAGCAACCTCGGGCCGGAGAACACCGACCTCGTCGCCTCGATCGAAGAGCGCCGCGCGGCCATCGCCGCTTTCGAGGACGTCGATCCGTCGAGCATCCCCGCCGACGCGCTGACGGCCTCCGCGTCCGGTCTCGATCCGCACATCAGCCCGGCCTACGCACTGCTGCAGGTGCCCCGCGTCGCCTCCGAGCGCGGCCTCGACGAGGGCGAGGTCCGTGCCCTCGTCGAGCGCCTGACGCAGGGCCCCGACCTCGGCTACCTTGGGGAGTCCACGGTCAACGTCCTGCAGCTGAACCTCGCCGTGGCCCGACTGAACGGATGACCATGCAGCGCGGACGACACAGCGCGGCCCCCGAGGTCGGCAGGCAGAGCGCCATGCTCCAGGAGGACTGAACACCATGCAGCGCGGACGACTCCGGGTGCTCCTCGGCGCGGCCCCCGGGGTCGGCAAGACCTACGCCATGCTCGAGGAGGGGCACCGCCTCGCCGGGGAGGGCGTCGACGTGGTCGTCGCGGTCGTCGAGACCCACGGTCGGGTCGCGACCGCCGCTCTGACGGAGGGGCTCGAGACGCTGCCGCGTCGGGGCGTCGAGCACCGGGGCGTGACGCTCGACGAGATGGACCTCGAGGCCGTCCTCGCACGCCGCCCCGGACTCGCGCTCGTCGACGAACTGGCCCACACGAACGCCCCCGGCTCCACAAACGACAAGCGCTGGCAGGACGTCGAAGCCCTGCTCGCCGCCGGTGTCTCCGTGCTGTCGACGGTCAACATCCAGCACATCGAGTCGCTGAACGACGTCGTCCGGCAGATCACCGGGGCGCCGCAGCGGGAGACGATCCCCGACGCCGTGCTGCGGGCGGCCGACCAGATCGAACTCATCGACCTCGCTCCACAGGCCCTCCGCGACCGGCTCGCCGGCGGCCGGGTCTACCCGGCCGAGCGGATCGACGCCGCACTGTCCAACTACTTCCGCCTCGGCAACCTCACGGCACTGCGCGAGTTGGCGCTGCTGTGGCTGGCCGACGAGGTCGACTCCGCCCTGCGCGACTACCGTGCCGAGCACGGCATCGACAGCACCTGGGAGGCGCGCGAGCGGGTCGTCGTGGCCCTCACCGGCGGCCCGGAGGGCGAGACCCTGCTCCGGCGCGGCGCCCGGATCGCCGCCCGCTCCTCCGGCGGCGAGCTCATCGCGGTGCACGTGACGACGCAGGATGGCCTCCGGACCGCGAACCCCGGCGCGCTCGCGCAGCAGCGAGCGCTCGTCGACACCCTCGGCGGCACCTTCCACCAGGTGGTCGGCGACGACGTGCCGCGTGCGCTCGTGGACTTCGCGAAGGCGGCGAACGCGACGCAGCTCGTCATCGGTGTCAGCCGGCGCAGTCGCCTGTCCGCCGCGGTCACCGGTCCCGGCATCGGCAACACGGTCATCCGCGAGTCGGGCAACATCGACGTCCACATCGTCAACCACGAGGCGGCGGGCGGCCGCTTCCGGCTGCCGAAGCTCGGCGGCGCCCTGAGCGCTCGGCGCCACATCGCGGGCTTCGCGCTCGCGCTCATCGGCGGGCCGCTCGTCACCTGGCTCCTCCACCTCGCCCGTACCGAGGAGTCGATCACGAGCGAGGTGCTGTCCTACCAGCTCCTCGTCGTGCTCGTCGCGCTCGTGGGCGGGTTCTGGCCGGCGGTGTTCGCGGCCGTCCTGTCGGGGGTCACGCTCGACTTCGTCTTCGTCCAACCGCTCTACACCGTGACCATCGACGATCCGGCGCACCTCGTGGCGCTCGTGCTCTACGTCGTCATCGCCGTGATCGTGAGCGGCGTCGTCGACCTCTCGGCGCGGCGGGCCCGCACGGCCAGGCGCGCGGCCGCGGAGTCCGAGCTGCTCGCGACGGTCGCGGGCAGCGTGCTCCGCGGCGAGGGCGCCCTGCAGGCGCTCGTCAGCCGGACCCGCGAGTCCTTCTCGCTCGCCGGCGTACGCCTCGTCGCTGGTGAGCAGGTCCTCGCCGTCGACGGCGAACCGACCCGCGGAGGCGACTTCACGAGCATCCCGATCGGCACCCGCGCGGTGCTCGAACTGCACGGCGGGGTGCTCGCCGCCTCCGACCGCCGCCTGCTCGCCGTCATCGCGGCGCAGCTCGACGCCTCGCTCGAGCACACCGATCTCCGCGCAACCGCCCGGGAGGTCGGCCCGCTGGCAGCGACCGACCGGGTGCGGAGCGCGCTGCTCTCGGCAGTCAGTCACGACCTCCGGCGCCCCCTCGCCGCCGCGACCGCCGCCGTCACCGGACTGCGCGCGACCGACGTCGAGCTCACCACGGCGGACCGCCGCGACCTCCTCGAGACCGCCGACGACAGCCTGCGCACCCTCGCGGCCCTCGTCACGAACCTGCTCGACGTCAGTCGCCTCCAGGCCGGTGTCCTCGCCGTGACCGTCGCCCCGATCGACGTCGAGGACGCGATCCTGCCGGCCTTCGACGAGCTCGGCATCGGTCCGCACGACGCCGAGCTCGATCTCGCACCCGACCTCCCGCCCGTCCTCGCGGACGCCGGCCTCCTCCAACGCGTCATCGTGAACCTCCTGACGAACGCGCAGCGTTTCAGCCCCGACGGCACCCCCGTCCGGATCGCGACGAGCGGCTTCCGGGACGCCGTCGAGATCCGCATCGTCGATCACGGCCCGGGGATCGCGCCCGACCGGCGGGAGGACGTGTTCGTCCCCTTCCAGCGCCTCGGCGACACCGACAACCTCACCGGTCTCGGCCTGGGACTCGCGCTGTCGAAGGGCTTCGTCGAGGGGATGGGTGGCACACTCGAACCGGAGGACACGCCGGGTGGGGGCCTCACCATGGTGGTGTCACTGCCGGCGGCACGTGATCAGGAGGGGACCGCTCGATGAAGATCCTGATCGCCGACGACGACCCGCAGATCCTCCGGGCCCTGCGCATCACCCTCACCGCCCGGGGCTACGAGATCATCACGGCCGAGGACGGGACCGCTGCGCTCAACGCCGCGACGACGCACCGGCCCGACCTGTACCTGCTCGACCTCGGCATGCCGGGACTCGACGGGCGGCAGGTGATCGAGGGCCTCCGCGGCTGGACCGACGCGCCGATCCTCGTGGTGTCCGGTCGTGCCGGCTCGACCGACAAGGTCGAGGCGCTCGACGCCGGAGCCGACGACTACGTGACGAAGCCCTTCGCGATCGACGAGCTGCTCGCCAGGATCCGTGCGCTCACCCGACGGGTCCCCGGCGCCGAGGCAGAACCCACCGTGCGCTTCGGCGACATCGTGGTCGACCTCGCCGCGAAGCAGGTCACCAAGCAGACCCCTGGTGCGTCCCCGGTCACCGTCCGCCTGACGCCGACGGAGTGGCAGGTGCTCGAGCTGCTCATCCGGAACGCCGGCAAGCTCGTGACCCGACAGATGCTGCTCACGGAGATCTGGGGTCCGACGCACGTGACCGACACCGGCTACCTGCGCCTCTACATCGCGCAGCTGCGGAAGAAGCTCGAGCCGGAACCGGCCACCCCCCGCCACCTGCTCACCGAGGCCGGCATGGGGTACCGCTTCCAGCTCTGAACGGGCCGCGGCCGCGGCGACGGGCAGGGTAACAGGTTGCAGCGCCCGAGGCCATGCCCCCGGAATCGCAGCTTGCACGCGTACCGTCGCAGTCGCGTCCGGGCTTTCCGGACGAGACCCATGCAGGTACCGCAGAACCAGAGAGGATGGCGCCCATGACCCAGGTCATCGAAACCATCGACGTCGACGTTCCCGTCTCCGTCGCCTACAACCAGTGGACCCGCTTCGAGGACTTCCCCAAGTTCCTCGACGAGGTCGACTCCATCACACAGGTCACCGACACCCTCACGGAGTGGACGGTCAGCGTCGCCGGACAGACCCGCACCTTCGAGGCGGAGATCACCGAGCAGCACCCCGACGAGCGCGTCGCCTGGAACAGCACCGGCGGCGAGGCGGACCACGCCGGCGTCGTCACCTTCCACCGCCTCGAGGACGCCAAGACGCGTGTCACCGTCCAGCTGGACTGGGAGCCCAAGGGCCTCCTCGAGCACCTCGGCGCAGCCGTCGGTGTGGCGGGCCACGCGGTCAAGAAGGACCTCGGCAACTTCAAGCAGCTCGTCGAATCCGAGGGCCAGACCGGACAGGGATGGCGTGGCGATGTCGAGTGACGGCCCCCGCCCCGGTCCCCCGCACACGCACGACGACGACGTGAAGCACGACGTGCCGAAGCCCGAGGAGGTCGACCCCGAGACGGGAACCGACGCCGAGGGCGACCCCGTCGAGAACCCGTCGGGCTAGCAACACGCCCGTCACACCGCATCACCGCTTCTAGGCTCGGAGCATGAGTGCTCGCGCCGGTCAGGCGAACCCCCGCCCCGCGCTGTCCGCCCCTCTTCGGCGGCGGCGCGGGGCGATCTTCGTCTTCATGCTCACCGTCGGCGTGGGCCTGTCGTCCTTCATCGTCCGGACGCCCGCCGTCCGCGACCTCGTGCACGCGAGCACCGCCGAGATGGGACTCATCCTCTTCGGGATCTCCGTCGGCTCGATGACGGGCATCCTGTCGTCCGCAGCGCTCGTCCGTCGGTTCGGCGCGCGTCGCCCGATCATCATCGGCGGAGCGGCGTTCGTCATCGGACTCGCCCTCCTCGCCCTCACGGCGGGTGCCGGGCAGGGCGTCGGTGTCTTCCTCGGTCTGATCGGCATCGGTCTGGGCTTCGGCCTTGCCGAGATCGCGATCAACATCGAGGGCGCGATGATCGAGCAGTTGTCCGGGCGGTCCATCCTGCCCGTGCTCCACGGCTGCTACAGCCTCGGGTCCGTCATCGGCTCGGTCGCCGGCATCGCGCTCACGGCGATCGCCTTCCCGGTGACGATCCATCTGCTGATCGTCGCGACCGTCGCGCTGGTGGCGCTGCTGTGGGCGATCCCGAAGATCCCCGCGGAGACGGGACGACAGTCGGACACGGGTGCCGGCTCCCCTGGGATCCGTGCGCAGCTCGCGGTCTGGCGGCAGCAGCGCGTGATCTTCCTCGGCCTCATCGTGCTCGCCCTCGCGCTGGCCGAAGGCGCCGCCGGCGACTGGTTGCCGCTCATCATGGTCGACGGGCACGGCACCACGGCGGCGGTCGGATCGATCGTCTTCGCCGGGTTCGCACTCGCCATGACGATCGGTCGCTTCGCCGGCGAACCGCTCCTCGCCCGCTTCGGCAAGGCCAACGTGCTGCGGGTGAGCGCCCTCGTGTCGGCGGTCGGGATCGCGCTCGTCGTGTTCTCAGACAGTGTCCTCGTCGCAGGGCTCGCGGTGCTGCTGTGGGGGCTCGGTGCGGCGCTCGGCTTCCCGGTGACCCTCTCGGCGGCGGGTGAGAGCGACGATCCGACGACGACCGTCGGGGCAGTGGCCTCGGCCGGCTACGTCGCGTTCCTCGTCGGGCCGCCGCTGCTCGGATTCCTCGGGGAGCACTTCGGTCTGCGCGGCGCGATGATCGTCGTGCTCGCCGTCGTCGTGCTGGCGTCGTTCCTGACGTCCGCGGCGAAGCCGCAGGAGCGGTAGGTCACGCCAGCCGGTCCATGAGTCGAACTCCGGTCCCTGAGACGCAGTCATCGGTCCCTGAGCAACACCATCCCGGTCCCTGAGCCTGTCGAAGGGCGCACTTCGACAAGCTCAGTGACCGGGAGCGCTCAGTGACCGGGGACCGCTCAGTGACCGGGGCTGCTCAGCGCGGGTGGCGCTTGGAGCGCCGGATGTACCCGGGCAGCAGCACGCGGCCGGAGACGCCCGTGCGGCGCGCGAGGATCTCGCCGAGCGTGACGCCGGCGGCGAGCGCGAGGCCGGTGAGGCCCGCCTGCAGCAGCTGTTCGACCCCCTCGGAACCCTGCTCGCCGTTCACGAGCGCGAGCATGCCGCGGTAGATCGCGAGCCCGGGCAGCAGCGGCACGATCCCGCAGATGGTGAGGATGATCGCCGGGATCCGCAGCCGAGGGCCGAGCGCCTCCGCAGCGAAGCCGATGATGAGCGCGGCGAGCGCACTCGCTGCTGCGGGCGCGACGCCACTGCCGGAGACGAACACGAAGACGGAGAACGCGATCGCGCCGGTGACCCCGGCGAAGAACGCTGCACGGAGGGCCGCCTGCGAAGCCATCGCCCAGGCGGCGGAGGCCACGGCCGCGCCGACGATCTGCACGGCGACGGGCCACGGGCTCACCGGGAGATCGAAGAGGACGAGCGAGATGCCGAGGCGCCGGGCGAGGTCGAGGACGCCACCGATGCCGACCACGATCCCGATGGTGAGGAGCATCACCTCGACGAGCCGTCCGCTCGCGGTGACGGGGAACCCGTTGATCGCGTCGTCGGCCGCCCCGACGAGCGAAGCGCCGGCGAGGAGGACGACGATGCCCGACGCGACGATGAGGGCGGGCGGCAGGGCCGAGAGGTCGTCCGGGACGTAGGGGCTGAGGATCGAGATGAGGACGGCGACGGTCGTGGCGATGGCCGCCCCGGTGAGTTGGAGGAAGAAGACCGGCAGCTTCCAGACGTTCAGTGCGCGGAACGCGCTGTCGATGAGCGCGGTGGTGGCAGCGGCGAGCAGCATCGAGACCACACCACCCCCGAGGAGGACGGCGACGGCGGCCGCCATGGTCGACAGCAGCACGGTGACGAAGCCGCGGCGGTAGGTCCGGCGTGCGGTGAGGATGCGGTCGAGGTCGCGGTGGGCGGCGCCGAGGCGGGCGTGCAGCTCGTCGCGGAGGTCTGCCTCGTCGTCGCGGGCGACGTCGGTGACCGTCATGATCGGTTCGGATCGGTTGGTGATGCCCTCGGCGACCACGACGACCTTGGCGAGGCGGTCGAAGTCGGCGGAGGGCGAGCGGACCACGCGGAGCACGGTGACGCCCGGCGACAGCTCGGAGCCGTCGTGCGCGATGAGGATGGAGGTGAAGGTGAGGTCGACCTGGCATTCGAGGTCGAACGCGCGGCACACGCGACGGATGGCGTCGGTGACCTCGGCCGCTGCTGCTCCAAGAGCCAGCATCGACTCGCCGATCCGGCCGGCCAGCTCGAGCACCTCGCGCACGGGCCGTTCCGCGTTGAGGCGGACGACCGCCTGCTCGTCGACGCCCTCCGGCGCCGCTCCTCGGACTCCCCCGGCCAGCTGACTCAGCAGCGAACGCATACCCACCCGCTCATCGTACGAGCCACGGGTGACGGCGGGCTCGCCCTGGTGTTCGGCGGTCGTCTGTGCGAGGCGGAGGGCGAGGCCCGGTGGCCCAGCTCGTACTGACCATCTCGAATGTCAGTGGTCGGTGGTGGACTGGTGTCATGACCGAGACCGCCACGATCCAGGGCCCCGAGGCGCACGAGCGCACGGGGCGTCCGGAGCACCCGAGCGATGTGTTTGCCGCTCGGATGGCGTCGTTCACCGACCGCTTCGTCGACCTCGCCCGGCGGCGCGCGGCGCTCGACGCCGAGGAGGCACGGCTCCTCGCAGAGGCGTTCGCGTATGCCGACGCCACCGCGTCAGCGCTCGTCTCCGCGAGCACCACCTCGACCGACGCCCGCGACCTCGCGAGGCGGTCGATGTGCGCGTCGCTCGCGATCGCCACGAGGATGTCTGAGCCGACGCTCCAGGCGCGGGTCGGCGACGCCGAGGCGCTCGTCCACCATGCACCCGCCGTGCTCGAGGCGCTCGCGGAGGGTTCCATCAGCGGCGGTCACGCCCGTGCGATCACCGACCAGCTGCGCGACGTCCCGGTGGAGGGCCGCGCGGTGTTCCTGGAGCAGGTGCTGCCCGTCGCCCTCCGCTCGACGACCGCACGCCTCCGGCAGCGCGCGAGGGTCGTGCGGGAGCGGCTGCACCCCGAATCGTTCACCGCCCGACGCACGCGCTCGATCGCCGACCGCCGTGTCGAGCTCGAGGCTGCGGCCGACGGCATGGCCTGGCTGCACCTGTTCACCACCGCCCCGCTGGCGCACGCGATCAGGAACCGCCTCGACGCCGTCGCGGTCCCGGCGCGGATCGCCGGCGACCCCCGCACGCTCGCGCAGCTGCGCGCCGACGCCCTCGCGTCGCTCGCCGTCGCCGGCACGGTGCACGACGACGTCGGTCCCATCCCAGTCGATCCGGAGACGACCGGGACGTTCACGTGGCTCCCCGGTTCAGCGCCACTCGACGACGCCGCCAGGATCGCCGACGAGGCGGTCGCCGCCGGGGCCGACCCTCTGCTCGCCGAGCCCGTCGGCATCGAGGCCCGCATCCGAGCCACCGTCCAGATGACGGTCCCGGCACTGTCCACCCTCGGCGTCACCGACGAACCCGGTGTGCTCGACGGCTACGGCCCGATCGACCCCGACACCGCCGCCCGACTCGCGGTCACCGCGCCCTCCATGACCCGCATCCTCACCCAACCGGAAACGGGCGCCGTGTTGTCCGTCGGGCGCGAGCAATACCGGGTACCGGCAGACCTGGCGCGTGCCGTCCGCCTGCGAGACACCACGTGTCGGGCTCCGGGCTGCGGACGAGCCGCCCGGAACTGCGACCTCGATCATTCGGTCGCCTGGCAGGACGGCGGCACGACAGCGGTCGACAACCTGGCCTGTCTTTGCCGACATCATCACCGGCTGAAACACCTGCCGGGCTGGAAGCTCGAGCACCGACCCGGCGGCATCCTCACCTGGACAACACCCGACGGCCGACGACACGAGACCAGACCGGAGCTCGCCGAGACCGGGTGAGCCTGGGCGACCCCGGGCGACCCGGACTCAATCCGAGACGACCGGCACCACGAACCGGTGCTCACCGTGCGCGACCGCCTGCTCCTCCGCACCGGGGAGGGCGATCTCCGCGGTGACGCCGACAGGCACGACCACGTCGGCCTCCAACGCCTCGCCGACGACCCGCCAGGACACACTGATGCGACCGTAGGGCGACTCATGCGCGACCGCCGCCGACGTCAGCCGCGGATCCGGTCGCGGCGCGATCCGCACGCGACGGTAGCCCGGCGCGACACTCGTGAGCCCACCGATGGTGCGGTGCATCCAGTCGGCGACGGCCCCCAGGGCGTAGTGGTTGAACGACGTCATCCCACCGGGGTTCACGGTCCCGTCCGGGCGGAGGCTGTCCCAGCGCTCCCAGATCGTCGTGCCGCCCTGCTTCACCGTGTACAACCACGACGGGCACTCGTCCTCGAACAAGAGGTCGTAGGCGGTCGAGAGGTGGCCGCTGTCGGTCAACGCGTCCGTGATGAGCGGTGTCCCCGCGAAGCCGGTCGCGATGCGGTTGCCGGCCTCGGCGACGAGCTCGGCGAGCCGACGACCCGCCCAGTCCCGCTGCTCCGGGGTCGGGAACAGTCCGAACTCCAGTGCCAACGAGTACGCCGTCTGCGCATCGCTCGTCAGCTCGCCCGAGTCGAGCACGTACTCCGCGGCGAAGGCGTCCCGGACCGCTGCCGCGAGCCGCCCGTAGTGCTCGGCGTCGGCCGTCAGTCCGAGTTCGGCCGCCGTCTCCCCCAGTCGCTTCGCCGACCACGCGAAGTACGCGGTCGCCACGAGGTAGCGGTCGGTCGCGGCATCGGCTGGGTCGTTCGGGGGTGCAGCCGGGTCGAGCCAGTCGCCGAGCTGGAAGCCCGTGTTCCACAGGTGTCCGGGCCCCGCGAGACGGTCGACGAGGTCCACCCACCGCTTCGCGCTCTCGTACTGCGTCGCGAGCACCCCGCGGTCGCCGAACCGTTCGAACAGGGTCCACGGCGTCAGGACGGCGACGTCACCCCACACCGCGCCAGGCCGGATCGGCGTCCACTCGCTGCCACCGGGGATGACCGGGACGTACCAGGGGATGGTCCCGTCGTCGAGCTGCTCCGCCTCCACGTCCCGCAGCCACCCGCCCAGGAACCCCGCGCAGTCGTAGAGGAACGACGCTGTCGGGGCGAACACCTGGATGTCCCCGGTCCAGCCCAGCCGCTCGTCCCGCTGCGGGCAATCGGTCGGCAGGCCGACGAAGTTGCCACGCATCCCCCAGACCACGTTCTCGTGCAACCGGTCGAGCAGCGGGTCGGACGATTCGAACCACCCTGTGCGCTCCATGTCGCTGTGGTAGACGAGCGCCTCGACGGCCGACGGATCGAACGTGCCCGGCCAGCCCGTGATCTCGGCGTACCGGAACCCGTGGAACGTGAACCGCGGCTCCCACACCTCGACCTGGTCGGCGTCGGGGTCGGTGTCGGAAGCCGGACCACGCAGCGTGTACCGGTCGGTCGCGAGGGCACCACGCAGCGGACGGGTGTAGATCTCGCCGTCCTGCATGACCTCCGCATGGCGGAGCTGCACGGTCGTCCCGCGCGCTCCGGAGACCCGGATGCGGAGGCGACCCACGAGGTTCTGCCCGAAGTCGAGCACCGTGGCGCCCGACGGCGAGGTGGTCACCTCCACCGGCGAGACGACCTGCGTGTTCCGAACCGGCGGACCCTGCGGCGCCACCAGTGTCCCGGTATCGCGCGATCCGACGGCGACGGGCGAGAAGCCCTCTCCGTCGAACCCCGGAAGCGACCACCCGGCCACCTCCTCACGCGCGTCGTAGTGCTCGCCGAAGTAGAGGTTGCTGCGGAGGATCGGCCCGAACCCGGCCGTCCAGTCGGCGTCGGTGGCGATCGTCGTGCGTGTGCCGTCGGCATGCGTCACCTCGAGCTGCGCGATGAGCGACAGGTCGGCCCCGTACAGGTTGGGGTACCCGCCGTGGAAGCCGATGCGGCCGCGGTACCAACCGTCACCGAGCCAGGCCCCGATCGCGTTGCCACCCGCCCGCAGTGCGTCGAGGACGTCGTACGTGCGGTACGTGAGGCGCTCCCCGTAGACGGTCCAGTCCGGCGCCAGGGCGTCCGCCCCGATACGGCTCCCGTTGATCTCGACCTCGGCGAGCCCGTGGGCGGTCACGTAGAGGCGGGCGGAGACGACGTCGTCCGGCAGCGAGAACTCCCGACGGACGAGCGACGGTCGCCGTTCGGCCTCCGGGTCCTCCTCCCACGCGCCGCCCACCGGTGCTGCCGACCAATCGGACGGCTCCAACAGGCCGGCCTCCACGGTCGCCGACTCGCTCCACGCCGACCACGCACCGTCACGACCCTGGACCCGGATCCGCACCACGGCCGCCTCACGCGACACGAGTGGTTCGAACGGCCAGTCGACGAGCACCTGCTCCGAGGACGCGACCGGCTCCGCCTCCGTGCGGCCGTCGGCGCGCATCGCCTCGACCTGGTACGCGGACGGTTCGAAGCCGGACGGAGCGTCGAGCTTCCAGGAGAGCCGCGGCGACGCGACGCCGATCCCGAGCGGCTCACGGAGGTGCTCGAATCGTGGCGCGGTCACGGTGACCTGCTCGGCTGCGGCAGCGGGAGGACGGCCGGCCTGGTCGGCGGTGATGGCGGTGATGGAGGTGGTCATGGCGAGACGTCGCCTTTCTCCCGGTCGGAGCGGACCGGGTGAGCGGAGTGGTGGGAAGCGCGATCGAAGGCGCTGGGGACGGCGGCGACTGAGGGATCAGCCCTTGACGGAGCCCGCCGTGAGCCCCTTCATCACCCGCTGGTTCAGCACGAGGTAGAGCACGAGGGTGCCGAACACGTTGATGCAGATGGCTGCGAACAGCGGGCCGTACTGCGTGGCCCCGAACTCGCCGGTGAAGTTGAGCAGCCCGACCTGGATCGTGCGGAGGTCGGAGCTGTTCGTGAAGGTCAGTGCGATGAGCAGGTCGTTCCAGATGAAGAAGAACTGCACGAGGGCGATCGTGAAGATCCCGTTCCGGACCATCGGGAACCCGATGACGAAGAACGAGCGGATGATGCTCGCACCGTCGAGGGTCGACGCTTCGAAGACCTCGCGCGGGATCGCCCGGAAGAAGGTCGCCATCATGAACACCGTCAGGGGCAGGCCGATCGCGGTGTAGGTGATGATGAGCGGCCAGAGCGTGCCGGAGAGCCCGGTCTGGAAGTAGACGGTGAACAGCGGCAGCAGGATCATCTGCCCCGGCACCATGATGCCGACGAGGAACGCCAGCAGGACGCCGTTCCGCCCCTTCCACACCATGACCTCGAGGGCGAAGCCGGCGGCGGTCCCGAGGACGATGATGAGCGCGAGCGCCGGGAACACCGCGAGCGCACTGTTCGTGAGGTACTGGCCCATGTTGCCGGTGGTCCACGCTTCGACGTAGTTGCCCCAGGCGATCGAGGACGGCAGAGCGAAGGCGTCGCCGTTGATGAACTCGTCGTTGGTCTTGAACGAGCTGATCACGAGCCAGAACAGCGGATAGATCGTGATGACGAGGATGACCGCGACGAGGACGTTCAGGGGCAGTTTGACCAGCCCGCGGCGGAAGCGGCGGGCGCCGGGCGAGACGCGCGGTCGTCGCTCGGGGGTCTTCGTGGGAACCGCGGTGGCGGGCAGGGTGCTGGAGGTCATCGGCTCAGGCTTTCGTGAGGTCGCGACGCGAGGAACGGAAGATGAACACGGTCACGACGAGGCAGATGATCGTCAGCAGCAGGGCGATGGTGCTGCCGTAGCCGTACTCGCCGTAGGAGAAGGACGTCTGGAACATGTAGAGCGTCAGGGGGCTCGTCGCGTTGCCCGGGCCGCCGTTCGTGAGCGCGATGATCGAGTCGAACACCTTGAGGGTTCCGTTGATGCTGAAGATGATCGCCGACAGCAGGACGGGGAGTGACAGCGGGATGACGATGTGGCGCACGAGGCTCCAGCCGGTCGCTCCGTCGAGGCGGGCGGATTCCAGCGTGTCCTCGGGGATCTCGACGATGCCCGCGTACAGCAGGACGCCGTAGAAGCCGATGGAGCGCCAGATGTCCATGATCGCGATCACGAGGAATGCGTTCGCGCCGCTGCCGAACCAGTCGACGGAGTCGCCGCCGAAGCTGGTGATGACCGTGTTGACGACGCCGGTGGAGGGTGCCACCTCGAACATCTTCTGGAAGAGGAGCGCGACCGCCACGGTCGGCAGGACGACCGGGAAGAACACCAGTGTGCGGATGATGCCGGACGACCGCTTCAGGACGAACACGTACAGGAGCGACATCAGGTACCCGATGAGCACCTGCCCGATCGTGACGACCAGGGCGTACTTGACCGTGAAGAGGACCGCGTCCCAGACCTTCGGATCGCCGGCTGCGCGCACGAAGTTGTCCACGCCCACGAAGGTGAAGCCGGTGATGGCGTTGCCTTCGAAGACCGTGTAGCCGAGCGACCAGATGACCGGGACGAGCATCACCAGGGTGTAGACGAGGAGGGCGGGACCGAGCAGGATCGCGATCGCCCGCTTGTCGCCGAGTACGTGTTTCATGTCATGTCACTTCCGTGTGCAGCCGCGGTCGGAGGCGGGCGACGGCGCGAGACCGCCGCCCGCCGCGGGTCAGTTGTCGAGGTCCGCCTGGACGAGCTGCATGAACTCCTCGGGGCTGATGGCCCCCGTCACGAGCTGTGCGGCGTTCGTCTGGCTGGTGGTCGTCGCCTTCGTGGAGAAGAGCGCCTCGAACCAGAGCACGCTCGACGTGGACTCGGAGATCGTCGTCTGGATCTCCTGGGTGAGCGGTGCGACGCCGGTCACCTCGGTGTTCGTCTTGAAGCCCGAGATGGTGCCCTGATCCTGGAGCGCCGCGCTGCCGTAGTTCTCGGCGATGCAGCCGAGCCAGTCGCCGACCTTGTCGTCGTAGAGCTTCGCGTTCATGGTCGTCGGAAGGCCGACGTTCGCCGGGTACTCGTCGATCGAGCCCGTGCCGCCCTCGACGGCCGGGAACGGCATGAAGCCGACGTTGTCGATGCCGATCTGGTTCGCCGTCTCGTCGTTCATCGACTCGAGGATCCAGCTGCCCATGTAGAACATAGCGGCCTTGCCGGTGAGGAACTGCTGTGCGGCCGTGTCGTAGTCGATCGATCCGACGCCCTGCCCGAAGTAGCCCTTCGCGCCGAGGTCGGCGACGGCAGCGGCCGCCTCGACGTACTCGGGGTCGGTGAGCTTCGCATCGCCGTCGGCGACCTTCTGGAGCGCATCGGCGCCGAGGTCACGGAAGAGGTAGTCGCCGACGAGACGCGTGAGCGGCCAGCCCTGCTCCCCGGAGGCGGAGAACGGGGTGACGCCCGTCTTCGAGATGGTGTCGGCAGCGGTGACGAGCTCGTCCCACGTCTGCGGGATCTCGACGCCGGCGTCGGCGAAGATCTGCTTGTTGTACCAGATCCCCTCGATGTTGTACTGGTAGGGCAGGACGTTGAACTTGCCGCCGTAGAGCGCCTTGATGGTGCTGATCGCCGCGGGCTCGATGTCGTCGAGCGCGTCGAGGTCGGTGAGGGCCTGCTCGAAGTCGACCACGTTGCCGGAGCCGTCGAGCGTCTTGGTGAGATCGGGAGCGTTACCAGCCGCGTACATGACGGGGAGGGAGTTCTGCCCGGCGAGCAACTGGAGCTTCTGGTCGAGGTTCGTCTGCGGGACCGTCTCCACCTTGAGTGGCAGGGCGGTGTTCTCGGCCTTGCACTGGTTCTCGCTGAGGGCCGTGATCTGCCCCGGGATCATCGTGTTCTCGGAGTTGATGAGATAGGTGAACGAGGTCGCCGTCGTCGAGCCACCACCGCCACCGCAACCGGTGAGGACGAGAGCGAGCGCTCCGGCGCTGGCGGCCAGCGGAGCCAGGACGGCTTTCCGGCGCATGGGTCGTGTCATTGCGATTCCTCCTTGAATGCAGGCCCCGAGCGGTGCCGTGTGTTGTTGACGCGCATCAATTGATGCGCGTCAAGTGATGAGACTAGGTAAACTGGCTTCGATCCGCAAGGTGGAATCGGTAACGATTCACCGATCGACGCGGATCACGACGAGGGTGGGCGAAGATGTCGGAAGCGAGAGCACGGCGCGGGCAGCAGGGGGACTCGCGGATGGGCGACGTCGCCGAGCGCGCGGGCGTGTCGCACGGCACCGTGTCGAACTTCTTCAACCGACCCCACCTGCTCAGTGACGCGACGCGCGAGAAGGTCGCCGCCGCGGTCGACGCCCTCGCCTTCGTCCCCAACGACGCAGCCCGCACGCTCGCGAAAGGCACCGGCAACACCGTCGGCGCCGTGCTCGTCGACATCGGGAACTCGTTCTTCGTCGACATCGCGCGCGGGATCGAGTCCGCTGCGGCGGAAGCCGGACTGAAACTGCTGCTCGCCAACAGCGACGTCGACCTCCAACGCCAGAACGACTACCTCGACCTGTTCGACGAGACCCGCGTGCGCGGCATCATCCTCGCTCCACTCGACGGCGAACAGCGGGGCGCGGCCCGTGTGCGCAGCCACGGCCGCCCGGTGGTGTTCGTGAACTGGCCAGGCGACCCCGCGCAGTCCTGCGGCGTCATCGTCGACGAGGAGTTCGGCGGCTACCTCGCGGCGAGCCACCTCATCGGTCTCGGACGGACCAGGCTGCTGTACGCCGGAGGACCGCTCCACCTGCACGCCGTCGCCGACCGGCTCGCGGGCGTGCGACGCGCCGTGTCCGAGCACACCGGCGTCGAGCTCGAGGTCGCCGAGACCCACAGCCTCACCACCAGGGTCGGCCGCATCCTCGGTGAGCAACTGGCCGACCGCGCGGCCACGGATCGGCCCGACGCGATCGTCTGCGCCGCGGACTCACTGGCCGTCGGGTGCATCGAGCACCTCGTCGCCGCCGGGATCAGCGTCCCCGACGACATCGCCGTCACCGGCTACGACGACAACCACTACGCCGCCGAGAGCGCCGTCCCGGTGACGACGATCGCGCAGCCCGGTCGGGAGATGGGCGTGATCGCAGCCGGACTGCTCGCCGAGGAGGTCGACGAGCCGGCGACGCACGAGCACCGCACGGTCGTCCTCAAGCCGGAACTCGTCGTCCGGCGCAGCTCGGTGCGGTGACCGCGGCAAGCTCCGCGGATCCCCACGGTTACCATGGATACCCGTGACTGATCGCCGACTCCCGCTCCTCGCGCAGCTGCGCCGGCGCATGCCGCTCGTCCGACTCGGGACGGATCCCGCCGACTCGGGGACGTCGCTCCGCCGTTCGCTCGGCGTCTGGCAGCTCACGATGATCAGCGTCGGCGCGACGCTCGGCACCGGCATCTTCGTCGTCCTCGGCACCGCCGTCCCGCTCGCCGGGCCCGCCGTGTGGATCGCGTTCGCGGTCGCCGGACTCGCAGCGCTCCTGTCGGCCCTGTCCTACGCCGAGATGGCCGGTTCGGTGCCGGTCTCCGGATCCAGCTACTCCTACGCCTACGCGACGATGGGTGAGGGCGTCGCCTGGGTGTGCGGTTGGTGCCTCGTGCTCGAGTACGGGGTCTCCGTCGCGGCGGTCGCCGTCGGTGCCGGCCAGTACGTGAACGAGGCGCTCGCGGTGTTCGGCCTGGGACTGCCACCGGCACTCGCGAACCCGATCGGCGTGTCCGACGGCCTGGTCAACCTGCCGGCAGCGGCCCTCGTCCTGCTCGCGATGCTGCTGCTCGTCCGCGGTGCGAAGGACAGCGCCTGGGCGAACACGATCATGGTGTTCGTGAAGCTCGCCGTGCTGCTCGTCTTCGTCGTCATCGCGTTCTCGGCATTCTCGCTCGGCAACTTCGAACCGCTCGCGCCCATGGGGGTCGCCGGCATCGCGGCAGCCTCCAGCCGACTGTTCTTCTCCTACATCGGCTTCGACGCGGCATCGACCGCCGGCGATGAGGCGACGAACCCGCGTCGCGACCTGCCGCGCGCGATCATCCTGTCGATGGTGATCGTCACCGCCGTCTACATCCTCGTCGCCATCGCCGCGATCGGTGCCCGGCCGTGGACCGCCTTCGCGGACGACGAGTCCGCGTTCGTCGGCATCCTCACCGAGATCACCGGGCAGCCGATCGTCGCGCTCTTCTTCTCCATCGGCGCGGTCATCGCGATCGCGAGCGTGGTGCTCACCGTCTACTACGGGCAGACGCGCATCCTGTACCGGATGGCGCAGGACGGCATGGTGCCGCGGGTGTTCTCGCGCGTGGGTCGTCGCAGCGGGACGCCCGTCGCCGGGACCGTCATCGTCGGTACGGTCGTTGCGGTGGTCGCCGCCCTCATCCCGCTCGGCGAGCTCGCCGACGCCACGAGCATCGGCACGCTGTTCGCGTTCGCCCTCGTGAACCTCTCCGTCATCCTGCTGCGTCGCCTGCGTCCCGATCTCGACCGCAGCTACTCCGTCCCACTGTTCCCGGTGGTCCCCGCGCTCGGCATCGTCATGTGCCTCGGGCTGATGGTGTCGCTCGGCGGGACGACCTGGATCGTGTTCCTCATCTGGATGCTCGTCGGCGCGGCGCTCTACCTCGGGTACGGGCGTCGGCACTCGACGGTCGGCGCGCTCAGCGACGCGGAGTACGCCGAGGCGATCGCCGCGGAGGACACCTCGCACAGGTAGTGCGCTGCGCCTAGATGACGCCCTGTTACGGGCGAGGCCGATTGCCAGGCGACGTCCGGGACTCGTGATGCAGGATCGTGCGTATGACCCGACAGATCCGATTCAACGCCTTCGACATGAACTGCGTCGCCCACCAGGCGTCGGGCATGTGGCGTCATCCCGACGACCGCTCGAGCACCTACAAGGACCTCTCCTACTGGACGGACCTGGCACAGCTGCTCGAGCGCGGCAACTTCGACGGCATCTTCATCGCCGACGTCCTCGGCACCTACGACGTCTACGGCGACAGCAACGAGGCCGCGATCCGCAACGGCGCGCAGGTGCCGGTGAACGACCCGATCCTGCTCGTGTCGGCGATGGCAGCGGTGACGAAGCACCTCGGTTTCGGCGTCACGGCCGGCACCGCCTATGAGCACCCGTACCCGTTCGCGCGGCGCATGTCGACGCTCGACCACCTGACGAAGGGGCGGGTCGGCTGGAACGTCGTCACCGGCTACCTGCCGAGTGCGGCGCGCAACATGGGGCACGACGACCAGCTCGAGCACGACGAGCGGTACGACGTCGCCGACGAGTACCTCGAGGTCCTGTACAAGCTGTGGGAGGGCTCGTGGGAGGACGACGCGGTCGTGCGCGACCGCGAGACGGGCGTGTTCACCGACCCGACGAAGGTCCACGAGATCGGGCACTTCGGCAAGCACTACACGGTGCCCGGCATCCACCTGTCCGAGCCGTCCACGCAGCGCACGCCGGTGATCTACCAGGCCGGTGCATCGCCGCGCGGCATCCAGTTCGCCGCTGGCAACGCGGAGGCGATCTTCGTCGGGGCGTCGACGAAGGCGGGCCTGAAGGCGACGGTCGGACGCATCCGCGATGCCCTGGAGGCCGCCGGTCGCGACCGGTACTCGGCGAAGATCTACACACTGCTCACGATCATCACCGACGAGACGAGCGAAAAGGCCCAGGCGAAGCACGAGGACTACCTGCAGTACGCGTCGCAGGAGGGTGCACTCGTGTTCATGTCGGGCTGGATGGGCATCGACCTGTCGCAGTACGACCCGGAGGAGCCGATCGGCAACGTCAAGAGCAACGCCATCCAGTCGGCGGTCGCCAACTACCAGGCGGCCAACGAGGAGGGTGGCGAGTTCAAGGTGAAGGACATCGCGCGCATGGGGGCGATCGGTGGGCTCGGTCCGCGGATCGTCGGCAGTGCGTCGGAGATCGCCGACACCCTGCAGGAGTGGGTGGAGGAGACCGACGTCGACGGCTTCAACCTCGCCTACGCCATCACGCCGGGCACCTTCGAGGACATCGTCGAGTTCGTCATCCCCGAGCTGCGACGTCGTGGTGCCTACCCCGAGGAGTACGTCGAGGGCAGCCTGCGCCACAAGCTCCACGGCCGTGGCGACCGTCTCCCCGAGGAGCACACCGGAGCTCGCTACCGCCACGCGAAGGACCCGGCCTAGGACGGACATCCCGGTCCCTGAGCCCCGTACACCCCGGTCCCCGTCCGCCGTCCCGCTCCCCAGCCCCCTCGGTCCCTGAGCCCGTCGAAGGGCACCACGCACCCAACCGACCGCGACCCGGTCACACCGCCCCTCGCTCCCTGAGCCTGTCGCAGGGCACCACACACCCAACCGACCGTGACCCGCTCCCCTAACCATCCCGGTCCCTGAGCCTGTCGAAGGGCACCACACACCCAACCGACCGTGACCCGCTCCCCTAACCATCCCGGTCCCTGAGCCTGTCGAAGGGCACCACGCACCCAACCGACCGTGACCCGCTCCCCTAACCATCCCGGTCCCTGAGCCTGTCGAAGGGCACCACGCACCCAACCGACTGCGACCCGGGCCCCCAGCCACCTCGGTCCCTGAGCTTGTCGAAGGGCAGCACGAGTACACCCCGCCCTTCGACAAGCTCAGGGACCGAGGAGTCCTCCGATCAGCGCGCCCCGAGCCACTCCCGCACAGCCGTCTCGAACGCCTCCGGCGCGACGTTCCACTCCAAGCCGTGCGGCGCAGCGGCGACCTCGACAAGCTCGAACGAGGGTGAACGGTGAGCGATGGCCCGCGTGAGTTCCACGGGGATCGTCGTGTCGCCGGGCGAGTGGATCGCGAGCGTCGGCAGGCCGTCGATCGGCCCGGCGGACAGCGCGCGGACCGGAACCGCGCCGCGCACCCCGGCGGATCGTGCCAGCACCGGCGTCGAGAGCACGGCGAGCGCCGAGTGCACGAGCACCCGCGGCACCCCGGCGACCGCGGCAGCGTGCAGCACCGTCTCGCTGAGGCCGAGCATCGGCGAGATGAGGATCGCGCCCTGCACCACCTCGGGTCGCTCTCGTGCAGCCGCCAGGCTCAGGGCGGCGCCGTAGGACCACCCGCAGACGATGACCCGTCGCGCACCGAGCGTCACGGCGTCGTCGATGGCCGCGATGACGCGGTCGACGTCCGTGGCATCAGCCCCGGAGCGACGTTCGGCGAACGCGGACCCGAGGCAGGTGACGAGCGACGGTAGTCCCGCGCGCTGCACGGCCTGCACGGAGCGGAGAGTCGCGAGCGGCGAGGCCCCGAGTCCGTGGGTGTGCACGACCCAGGTGCCGTCGCGGGCCTCGCTGCCATCGCCGTCGAATCGCCACGCCCCTGACCGCGCCCTCGGCACGCGCGCCTCGTCCACCCCGAGGTCCGCGGGTGTCACGGCCGCGCCGGTGAACCGCGCACGGGTCGCTCCGGCGGGAACCTGACCGTTGACGACCGCTCGCATCACCGAACCGTCCGTCGTCTCGCGACCGATCACGGGCCCGACGATGACTCGCGAGCCGTCGTCGAACTCGAGCCCGTATCGTCCCGGCAGCGCGGTGGCAGCGTTCCGTTCGAGCCGCACGGTCATCGGAGACGAGGTCGGCAACACGTCGCTGTAGTGCACGCGCCCCGCCCCGATGACGCGCCGGGCGACCATGGCGCTCGCGATCCCGAACCCGGCGACGGCAACGGCGGCGAGGCCGGCCACGACGACACCTGCACTGCGCTTCACGTCACACCCCCGATCCCGTCCCGCTCGGGGAACGGTGAACCAGCCTAGCTCCGAGCACCCGGCTCACCGAGCCGACCCGCTCGCTGCGCTATCCCTGGTCCCTGAGCCCAACCCCGGTCCCTGAGCCCAACCCCGGTCCCTGCGCCGAACCCTGATCCCTGAGCCCAACCCCGGTCCCTGAGCCTGTCGAAGGGCACACGAACACACCCCGCCCTTCGACAAGCTCAGGGACCGAACGGGGCCGCACGTAGGGATCGAACGGGGCCGCACACAGGGACCGAACGGAGGCCCGCCGGGTCATGTACGATTACTCAGGACGCTCCGGCGCCACGCGGATGTAGTTCAATGGTAGAACTTCAGCTTCCCAAGCTGATAGCGCGGGTTCGATTCCCGTCATCCGCTCCAAATGCCTGGTCAGCGGCCTGTTCCGCCGTGAGACTTGCGCACCTGCCTCAGCACCTCCTGGCGGGCTCTCACCGTTTACTCACCGGATTCGTTGAGTTGCGTTTGTGATGCGGGTGCGGAGCCTCTCCCGCGATGCTGCCGCGGCGCCGACGCCACTCAAGCTTCGCCGCCCCGTTTGGTCCCGGAGTTCACGCCGAGGCGCTCACCAAGTGGTGAACCCCTTAGGCAGTGGCTTTTCAGCGCGTACTGGCAGCTGCTCCCACCTGCCGTCGTGACGAACACGTCGTTCGATCACGGAGAACCTCGCATGGATGGCGCTTAGTTCTCGCTGGCCGTCCGCTTGGAGGATCAGCTGACCCGTCGAGTCGATGACGTTGAGCGCGGTGAGTCGGATGAGATGCCTCAGGACAAGAGAGATGAGCAGCATCTCCTCGTGATCGGGGAGTTGACCGCGATCAAAATGCTTGATCGAGTTGTACACGTCTGCCGAGGCCCGCGCGAGACCAAGAATGCTCTCCACATGATCGCCCCATGCAACATCGACGGCACGAAGGCAGCGGTAGATGTGGGTCGCTGTCGACGGCTTGCGGTTTCTCCCGTACGTTTCGACTTCCCCTTCCGCTACACCGATCAGATGCCCCGCGGCTTCAACCGACATGGAGAGGGAGACCACGAGATCTTCGACGAACACGTCTTGCCGCCCGAGAACGCCAACCGTCGGCAGGATGAAGCGCTCCCAGGCCTCGTAGCGATCAGACCACTTCGTCAGCCCCTCTGCGCCGATCTGGTCCAGGTATACGAGCGGCATTCTCGCCGCACGCGCATCGGGCTCGCTCGCGGCGTACTCATGTATGGTGCGGCGGCTGATCAACTCAACGAAAGGCAGATGCAGTTCTGACATGCGTCCGTGCCGCTTAGCAAAGCTCTCGTCCTTCACTCGATGCTGTCTGAAGTGAATCGCACCATCAAACATCAGCACGAGCAGGTGCTTGATCTTCTGGTGCTCTACAAGGTGCGTGAGGAACGGGACAGGCGAGTTAAAAGCGCTATCGAGAACAACCCACTCAAAAACGCCAACACTGGGTTCACCTCGAACGTGGCTGGTCGCGGCGCGCCAATCCGTTTGTAGTGTCATTCTCGCGTCCCCTTGAAGCCACTCCAACGACGCCTCGCTCGAGACGTCGATGTGAAAGCCTCGTATGTAGTTGTGTTCGTCGGTGGTTCGCTCCTCTGCAATTGCGGAGAATTCGGTCCATTCTCGCAAGCCATCCATTTGGCTCCTGACCTCAGCAATCATGAGCGGTGCCGACAGATCTGCCTTACGCGTGTCTAGGACTATCTCGGAGGGGCGTAACTTGCCGAGCGATACAGACCGACCGCTGCGCTCTGAATGACCGAACCAGCTCACGTCGAAGAGTGACACGTCTCCCTCTGATGTTCGCAGGATAAGATTCGTCGGCGGCGTCCGCGTTGAGAACCACTCGTGGACTGGGTCGAATTGACCAGTGGGGTCACCGCGAATGTACGGTACTTCGAGGAGCGGACCAGTAGTCTCGTCGATCCGCAACGTGCCCGCGGCGTACGGGGTGCCTGCTACTCCATCGACAATCAGCCCAGTGAGTGATGATCCAGTCGCGAGCTGTTCGATTGTCATTCAGCCAGCCTACGGACGTACAGCCAGTGAGCCAATACTTGAGCTCGGATGCCGTCCGACCGCCGGGCGCTAGGTAGACGACTTTCGCTCGTCCTCGGAGCACGCTCCGCTAGGGTCCATGACCGGCAGCATTTTTGCGTTCGCGGGGGGGGGCTGGATCAAAGTCGGCGACTACCTGATACTCGACAGTTGATAGCTTCAGTTTCGATTCAGCCCATGCGTACGCGTATCGAGAGCTACCTTGAAGTGACTCTCAGCCATATCGATGACCGGCGTCGGTGTCGACGGGTCGAACACTCGCAGCAGCGAGAACCGAAAGCTCATGGGATCGAGTCCGCGCAACCCGGTGTTGCCGCCATGCCCGTTGGCAGCGTACGAACTCCAGCGTTGGCGGATGCTCTCCGCGCCGTCGGCCTTCCCAACGTAGTGCCGACCGTCTCGAGTGTCGGTGATCAGGTAGATCCCGATGACTGACGCCAGGGCGGTCCGCCAGGACGCGTACCGAGGCTCGCGCATCACTGCCTGCAGCTGGTCGTAACTCAATAGGAGTCTGTCGAAACCAGGAAAGGGCAGGGGCTCAGCGTCAGCAATCCCGACCACGGGATAGTCAGCTGCCGTCGTGGCGTTCATCCGCCAACTGCGCGGCGACCGCCAACCGACGACGAGCCGGTTTCGGAGGTCGTCCATGCACGGAGACCGAACAAGGTCAAACGTCCGGAGATGCTCCGTCCGCCCGACTTCGCCAAGGTTCTCCACCACCGACCAGAGCCTCGCCCGGTCACCTCCCTCGCGGATGAAGACCACCCAGAGGGGAGCCGGCGCGATCGGGAACCGTCTTGGGTCAGGAGACTGGTTTCGCGTGTACTCGAGGATCTCGTCGTCCGTCGAGTCTCCGTGGATTCCACGCAGCCCGCTTTCCTCGTGCTCGCGAACGTAGGTGTGGCGGATCACGAGCGCGTCAGAGAGTCCGATATCGGCGTCACGCAAGATCGCACCGAGCGTCAGCGCCACGATCATCCTCTCTGCTGGTCGGCGCTGAGTGCCACACTCGACAGTCCTGTGGCACCCACCGCCGGGCCCACGTCCTACTTCGCCGCGGCGCGGAACTTCTCGAGGAGGGCGCCGGGGATGCGGCCGCGGTCGGAGACATCGTGGCCGTTGGCACGGAGCCAGCTTCGGGCAGCCGCGAGCTCCTCCTTGTCGCTTCGGTTAGCGCTGGTGGAGCTGGACGCCTTGGGTCGCGATGAGCTTCGCGCAGCCTTCACGAAAGGCTCGAGCGCCTCACGCAGCGCCTTCTCGTTCTTCTCGGACAGATCGATCTCGTACGTCGACCCTTCGAGACCAAACGTGATCGTCTTACCTTCGCCCTGCTTCAGTTCTGAGCCATCGAGGTCATCGACCAAAGTGGTAACAATCTTCTGTGCCATGGGTTTTACTCTCCTTTGTAGAACGAGCGCCATCAGGTCACCAGCTGTGAATGCAGCGAGACCCGGCGGGGGAAGCGACGCTCGGAATAGGTACAACGATAGCGACAGCGGACATCTGCGGTGTCAACAGATGAAGGTTGCAGGCTACCGGCGGACGATCTCCGTCTCAGTAGTTGCGGCAATCACTCACCGCGCACGACAGCCGCGGCAAGTTTCGTAGTCGGTGCTAACTCGACACCGATCTCCGAGCATCACGCAAGTCCATCAAGGGTGGGCGACACGTTCGGTCGTTCGAGTTGTCGCGGCACATAGTGCTTCTTCGTCACTGACGAGTTGTGATGACCAAGCTGCTCTTTCGCTGCCTCGATACCATGCTCATCCGCGACGAGGGTAGCCACAGCCTTCCTGCAGACCCGCGTTGTCATCCAACTCAGGATATCGCTCCTTCGATCGGCAATATCTGATTGCCGATAGTAGATTGATTCATAGGCCGGCACCACCAATCTGGGAGGCCCGAATCCCCGGACAGATCTACGCGGTAGAACTGCATAGCGAGTATCCTAGAAGTGGCCCGGGGCTGAGTTTCTCCGCGCTGATACCCGACATGCACTTCTTCAGGGGCAGTGGTGGAGGTCGGACTCTGCCATTGCTGCATCCCGACGGCACAGCCAATGTCGCGCCCGGATTGACGGAGTCATTGGGTGCCATACACGGCAGGTTCTTACCTGCAGAAGAGGTTCTCTTCTATATGGCCGGGATCGCCTCTCATCCAGGATTTGTCGAGACTTTCGACGCCGAGCTGCACACACCCGGGGTTCGCATCCCCATCACGAGCGATCCTGGGCTGTGGAACCGGGCCGTCGAATTAGGTAAGTACGTGATCTGGCTTCACACGTACGGGGACAAGGGCGCTCACCCACGAGGATCATCACATGTCCGTGCTGAGCAAGCTGAGTTGACTCTTCCCTCCTACGACGCATCAGTTGGAACGGCTATGCCGGCGGGAATTGAGTATGACAGTGACCTGGAGACAATCGGCTTGGGTGCCGGGCGCTGGACTAATGTGACTGCTGAGGTTCGCAACTACACGGTGGGCGGCTCGAACGTCCTAGATTCGTGGATTGGCTATCGTCGTGCAGATCCGCGTGGCAAACGTACGTCGCCGCTGGATGACCTCATCGAGACCAGCTGGCCTGGTGAGGGGTCACTTGAATTCATTGAATTGTTGTCTGTGCTCACACAGCTCGTTGCCTTGCAGCCAAAACAAGAGCAGCTACTGGCCGATGTTCTGGCTTCGCCGCTTGTATCCAGGACAGATCTAGAGCAACGAGGAACTTCCTGGCCGACGAACCCAAAGCATCGGCGCGTACGACGGGTAGACCCGAATCAAATGTCAGGTACCGATCTGTCGTAATCGGCAAGTGATGTCTGAATTGCTGAGGCATCGTTCGGTTAGGGCGCATCAGCCCTGGCTGGAACGCGCGCGCCGAGCGCTTGGAGATTCGCCGTTTTTCGTCGACGTTTCGATCTACCTTCTGGGAACGACCGTATGCTATACCTCAGATAGCAGCGCGGTGAGGGAGAATATCAAATGTCGACTCTGTTTGTGCTGGGGAACGGTTTCGACCTGCAGCATGGCCTGCCAACCATGTACGACCCGCACCTGAAAACGATCGCCATAAAAGCTGAGCGATTCCCTGGCGAGTGGGAGAGCTACAGCATCGGAGGCAATCTATGGTCCGACGTGGAAGAGCGACTGGCCCATCCCGACATCGACCTCGTCTTGGATCATCTGAGCCAGTATAATCCAGACTTAGGATCCGATCGGGAGGGCGACCGGGACGCGATCATCCACGAAGCGGAACAGCTTCTCACCCTTCCCCTAGCTGAGTTCGCGCGCCGCGCCGACGAGAATCTTGACTACACCGTACCGCTCCAGAAGTTCGGTGGCTTATTTCAATCAGGTGACCGCTTTCTGACGTTCAATTACACCCATACGCTTGAGTATCTATATCGTGTCGATCCCTTGCGTATTTTGCACTTGCACGGAGAATCCGGCGTCAGTCGGCTCATCCTTGGCTACGCGCCAGGCACACTGCAGGGGACCAGGATCTTGCGGCAATACGACGACGAAGAGAACTTTGATTTCTACCGCTCTCGAGCATATGGTGCAGTTGCACGCCGTATGAACGATTTCGAAAAGGTCTACCAGCACGAGAGGTTGGTCGACTTTATTGGTGCAATTACTCAGCCCCTGAGGCGCATTCTGGTTTACGGTCACTCCTTCGGAGCGGTGGATATGCCTTACTTCGAGCATCTCGCACGAACGTTGAAGGACATCCCGTGGACCGTATGCGCCTACAACGATGTGGCGCTCGAGGACGCCTGCCAGGCTTTCGATGGGTATGGCCTCGGGATCGCATTCGAACGTGACGTCTTATAAGTGACAAGAGCACCCGCACTTTTCCAGCTGCACCATCGCTACGAATTGGCGTAGCAGGCTCTCCCCGGACTCGGCGTCCGGTCGTCTGGGTGGTGAGGTAGCGGACCACCTTGATACGCAGGTTGGTGTTGGGCGATAGCGGGCTTCTGCACGTGGCCAGCCTCGTGGTGTTGTCTGTGCGGGTCAGCCGGCACTGTCAGTGCCCAGGATCCGGTCGGCGCACGAGCGCGTGGTCAGAGCAAGCTCCGTCCGCACGGCTCTGACCGAAGTTTCGTAGTCAGGACGATTGATAGCGAGCCACTTCGTAGCGGCATAGTCGGCAACGAGATCGAGCGCGTCGACGCCGGGAGATCGCTCTTCGAGTGCCTGAAACTTCGGGTCACTATCGAAATCTGGAGAGTGCTGCCTGAGCCAGGCGCTGAGTCGGGGTGTGTCCTTGCTGACTATGGCCTCAAACTCGAGCATCTGATCGTCACTCATGCCCTCCGACAGTTTCATGCCGACCCGCAGCTCCAACTCGTCGTACAGCAACTTTGAGAGTCGGTCGGAGAAGGATTGCGTACTATCCCGCTGAGATGTCATCGCTGAACTCCTTCGTTTCTCGTAGTCGGCACTCGTGATTCAGCATGGCGATCTGAACCCGGTACTCACGCAGCACTGCGAGGGCCAACGTATTTTGCTCGTGGCCGCACGCGATCACGTCGGCGCGAGCTCGGATGGCCGTCTCAATGAACTCCGCTGAATCGGCAGGAAGTTGAAGATACCCGGCGTGTATACGCACACCGTCCAGAACCTCACTGGCCGACACCTGCGATAGCACGACCGGGATACTGTAGAGCGCTTCGGGCAGACTAATGTGCATAGCTGCGCCGAGCGTCAATCCGTAAGGTTGGGAGGACACGGCCACACCTTTGAGAAGGTCCTGCAGTGCAGGTGGGCGGGCCCCTGGCGCGAACCGCAGGCGAAACATGGCGGTCAGGTACGCGCGGTATTCGCTATGGGGGAGGATGTAGCTGTCGTACAAGGTACCCACCTCCCCGGGGATCACCCCCCGTAGCGCGGAGTCGAATCCGCATCGATCGATCACCGCGTTTGTTGTCATCAGCTCTCTCCCGCTCCCCAGAACTCGCCGAGCACTACCGCAATCGATGCCCTCGGCACGAGCAGGTAGCAGTATCCCAGGTCGATACGCGCGATGTCCGACGACGACCATGCTTCCCGCACCGGCCGGGGCAGGTGGAAGTTTCCCCCCCTCTGAAGTGAGACCGGGAACGTTCCGTTCTTGTTTCCCGGGACTCTTAGCCACGCCGCGGCGCGGTGACGGGGAAGGAGCAAGAAGCCGTCGCCATCGAGGCGAATTCCGACGAGCATCATCAATTCGTCAGAACCGCTCGAACTCCAGCGCCGTCGGATCTCCGGAGGGACGGTCAGTTGCTGCGCACTGCCCAGTGTCCTCACGTCAGCAGGCCTAAATGTGGTGCCGAGAGCAGACAAGGTGGATCGTCGCGTGCGTTCAAGGGCTTGTCTCCTAGCCTCTTCGGCTCGCCCGCGTGCATCGCGCAAGACTTCGTCGCTCACGATGCACCGTCTCGTAGTTGAGCGAGCACCTCCGCATACGCCTCATTCCCCTCACCGAGAAGGAGACCGTCGGGCGTGTTGTAGAAGCGCACGCTGTCGGCGGGGACGGAGATGTAGACGCGTCCTTCGTCGACGTCCTTTGCTCGCGACCAGAGACCGATGATCGCCAAGGCGAGGGCCTGGTTCTCAGAGAGGCCCGTGTCGGTGGCCACCTTGTCGAGAAGGTCGAGGAGCCCGTGGTCGAGCTCTGTCAGTGCGGCGAGGTACTTGTCCAGAATCTCGGCATCCGGATGGGCTTCGGCGTTCACAGTGTCTTTCCTTTCGAAGTGCGGTCGGCGGGTCGCTGGCCGTCTGCGGATCGTTGGGTGGCCCGATTGGCGAGCCACTCCTCGAGGAAGGAAGAGCCAGGCTTGTTCGGCGGCTCCGGTGGCGCGGAGCCGGTGGCTGATACGGACGTCGATGGGCGCGGGCGTCGGTTGTCAGGAGGAGCGCTGCGCTTGGGAAGCGGATTTGCCAACTCGCGCAACTTCTGCAGATGCGCATCCAGTTCGCGCTCCACGGTCTTGCGCCGATGCCAATAGCCCTCAGCGATCATGCGGCGCCTCAGCGCCGATCGACGTGCCGAGTTTGTGGCCGTTGTCTCCAGCGGAACACGGAGAGTGAACGCTCGTTCCTCTGCGCCCCCCAGGGTCGCGCGCGCGAGCGCCTCGTGCTGCGCGATGCGTCGCACGTAGTGCTCGGGCACCTCGAGCTCGGTCGCCAGGGTCTGAACGTCTGACCCCGAGGTACGCATGGCGACCAAGGTTCCGGCGTTGGAAAAGATGGCCTCGGCCAATCGGCTCGATGACGTTCCTTCATAGCGGGAGAACGCCTGGAGCTGCCGCAGGTTCTGATGTGCGAAAGTCAAGCCGAGGCGGAATTTTCGCGCTTCCGTAACAAGCACCTCGAGGTCGCGGTTCACGAAGCGTTGGAATTCGTCTGCGTGGATGTAGAAGTCCTTGCGGGCTCCCGAAGATGTGCGTCGCGCCTCGAGGTAGATCCGCTCGAAGATGTACCGGCCGATGAACTCGGCTGATTCTCCCGTGAGGTATGTGTCAGGCAGATGCACCAACAGGATCTTCTGCCCTTGGTAGATTTCGCGAAACGACAAGGGCGATCCCGCTGAGCCGCTCGTGATTGCTCGCAACGGTCCGTTGACAGCGAAGTCGCTGAACTTGGCTGTCACCCAGCGGCTGTACTCCGAGACGTCGGACGACTTGAGGTCGCTGATAAGGGAGAGCTCCAATTCGAGATCCCGTCGTGCATCTTTGGCGACCTTCGCGGCCCAGCCGCGGAGCGTGCGGTCACGCACGATCTCCACGGCGACGGCGATGCTCGGATCTTGCTGGCCGCGGATGTCGTCCAGAACTGCGGTCTGGAAAGCCGTGCGAACAGCATCGTAGAAGACAGGGCCGGTGAACTCGTGGTAGTTCATCCCGGCTACAAGATCCGTGAGCTGGGTTACGGCGCGCGCATAGTCGGACGCCTCATTGACGTCGATAGTAAGCGGATTGACCAGCGGCGCGTAGATGGCGTCGCCGAAGTCGAGCAGCACGATATCGTTGCTGCGATCGCCTGCGGTGTCAATAAGGTGGTCGATGAGGTCAGCGTGCGGCGAGATGACGAGGCACCCCTTTCCCTGCTGAATATCCTGGCGAGCCAGCCGCTTGAGGAGGTTGGTCTTGCCGGAGCCGGTCTTGCCCACCACGTAAATGTGTTTCATGCGGTCGTCGGCGCCCATCACCACCTCGTCATCGCGGTCAAAACGGGGACCCTCGAAGCGGGCAGTGCCGAGCGAGCTGCCCCGCCGCGACCCTTTCTTGGCGATCAACGGCAAACTGGGCGCGAAGGTGCCGAGTCCGCGCCCCTGGATCTCGCCATAAGGCCAATGCCAGACGCGGAGTGCCTCGTTCGGCGACCAGATGCTTCCTCGGGGCGAAGCGCTCGCGTCCAGCGCAACAAGATCGCAAGCGACACCAAACAGTTTGCGCGCGATCGCATTGGCATAAGCGCGGTCGATCTTCTTGGGCGCGGTAATAGTCACCTCGAGTGACAACCGGCCGCTCCCAGAATCAGCCCCGCCAAGTGCCTCAAGGGCAGGTGTTCCCGCATCTGTGCCTAGCATGACCGGTCGGGCGGTCGATCGAGGACCGGCGGCCGACGACGTGAATCTACACCGAAGATCGAGGGAGATCGTCTCGCCTCGGCGTCGGACGATGTCATACACCTGCGACCAATCTGGCTTGATGGGAAGTGTCTCTAGCCCACCGAGCTGCGGGACCAGCTCAGTTCGCAACCCTTCGACGGCCTCCGGAGCCTCAGTGCCTGTTCGCAGGCTGTAGCCCGTGAGTAGACCTACCGACGCGACATCGTGCAGCGTCTTCGCCAGTCCTGCACTCGCACGGTTGCCCTCACATATGAGGTGGTACGCCACCTCGACACCCTCACTACGTCGGCGAGCCGTCATCCGGATGGTGACCGAGAGGGATGGGTCGGCCGCGTCGACCAGGATCTGCAGCAGGTCGTGCTGGGCCAGCAAGGACTTGGGTGCGTCGCTTCCGAAAGATTTCAGACGGAGGGCCCAATAGGTCGTCATAGCGTCAGCATATTGACCGGAGCACCAACTCGGTAGAAACCTTTAGAAATTTCCACGTTTGTAAAGATCAGCAACGTCGAGGGGTTTCGTCCCCGGGATTGTCACCCAGATCCCGTCGTGCTGAGGTGTACCCACAAAATTCACACGCAGGTCTCGAGGAGGTGCACCTATAGCAGGCCCTGATCCAGGGTTGCCGCAACTAAACAAGGTCAGGCTGTCGGCATTCCATGGCTGAGCGCTGACAGCTGGCTGTCGATTCGACGCTGATCTATCGAAGATGCTGAGACAGCCGTCGTGAGAGCGACACCACCAGCACAACAACGGACGCCTTGGCTGGCACCGAGGCGTCCGTCGACCCACTCACAAGAAAGGCGAATGAGAGAAATGTTCAATTTCAAGTATAGCAAGAGTCAGCGAAGGACCAGCGTCAGCGTCACTCTCAAGAAGGTTCCACCTGGACGGAAGTGGCTGACCTATGGGACGATCGCAGCTGCCGTCATAACCGTCAGCGTCGTGAATCCGTCAGCGGTAGCGCCGGTCTTGGAAGTTCTCCAACATCTGGGGTGACGCCGCGGGTGCCGCTTGAATCAGTAAGCGGCACCCGCATTGTCGTCTAGTTCGCAAGTATTCTCGATGCGTCGCATGCCGTCAGCGCATTCCCGTGTCTTCTCCCGGCGAATAGCGAACTTCAAATAGGGCGGTCGTTTGCCTTGCGGGTATCCACTATCAGGCAGGACCGCCATCTCCGGCGAAGCGCGCGTCTCACGTGCTGAACCCGCGGCATCTCATCCTGGCCGCCCCCCTGCCTTGGCCGCGAGTGTTCCGAGACTCGCTGTCGACATCCCTGACCACGCTGCCAGAGACTCAACGCGGATTTGGCGGGGCCATCGACTTATCGACAGAGGCAGGCCGCGCGCACGGGGCGATTAACGCCCCTCCCGCGATGCTCACACTTTTCTCACCCGAAAATCGAGCCCACCATTGCTCACCTCGGCTCACGCTCCCGCGATATCACGCGGAAGTTCGCCTGAGTGAGCCCCAGTTAGCCGACAGTTGGGAACTTCAGCTTCCCAAGCTGATAGCGCGGGTTCGATTCCCGTCATCCGCTCCAAATCCCGTGTGTGGGTTCGTCGTAGAGTCGACGCCATGCCCTCGATTCGAAACATCTCCGTCGGCCTTCCCATCCGAGACGGTCACGTTCTCGTTCTGAACGGCGTGGACACCGTGAAGAACCAGGCCTTCCATCGCGGGATCGGGGGCGGCATCGAGTTCGGCGAAACCGCGGAAGCCGCTCTGCGCCGCGAGTTCGTCGAGGAGCTCGGCGTCACGCTGGGCCCCGTCACCCTGCTCGACGTCGCGGAGAACATCTTCGAGTACGAGGGGGAGCGAGGCCATGAGATCGCCCACATCTTCGCCGTCGAGTCCGCCGAGATCGATGCCATACCGCTCGACGCCCGCCTCCACGTCCTGGACGAGGGAAGTCCGGTTCGGTGGGTGTCGATCAGCGAGACCGATCACCCCTTCTACCCGGCAGGTGTCACACGCCTCCTCCGTTACCCGGCGCTCATCACCTCATCGCACCAGGCCGTTCGCCACATCGATTCGCCGTGACAACACCCGGCCCGGCCATGCGTCAGCCCCGTCGCCGACCATGAACGTCACGTCACGCTCGTAGCCAGCGGCCTCGTAGAAGCGGACGAGATCCCCCGAGCCACCCGCGTAGCAGTCGACCCGCATGCGACCGACCCCGGCGGTCTGCGCGCGCTCCTCGGCGAAGGCCAGCAAGCGGCGACCGGTGCCCTTCACCCGTGGATCGCGCGAGCCGATCAACACGCGGACGTAGACCTCCGGCTCGGTGGCGGCCGGCACGTACTCGAGCGCCTCGCCCAGCACGAGCGCTCCGCAGACGCCGACCGCGGGATGCTCGGCGACCCAGGCATCGGATGAGGCACACCACTGCTCGACCCGCGTGATCCAGCGTTCCTGCCCAGATGCAGGTTCGGTACCCCACTGCCGTGTGTTGCCGATCCGCACGAACCAGGCGATTGCCGCATCGAAGAGTGCCAGCACCGCAGCCGCATCCGCCGGGACCGCCCGACGGATCTTCAACTCGTCCATCAACGCGCTCAGCTGTGCGTCGTGTTCGCCCGCATCTCCTCCACGGTCATCTCCGGCGCGCCGCCGGCGGCCGCCTCCGGGTCCATCCAGACGAAGTCCCAGTGGTGGCCGTCGAGGTCATCGAAACTCTTCGAGTACATGAACCCATGATCCTGTTCGCCAGCGGGTGTAGCCCCACTCGCGATGGCCTTCTCAACGATCGAGTCGACGTCGCCCTTGCTCTCAGCGCTGAGCGCGAGCTGCACCTCGGTGGAGGTGGTGGCGTCGATGATCGACTTGCTCGTGAACTCCGCGAAGAACTCCCGCGTGAGCAGCATCGCCGTGATCGTGTCGCTGATGACCACGCTGATCGCGTTCTCGTCACTGAACCCTTCGTTGATCGAGTATCCGAGCGCCTCGAAGAACACCCGTGACCGGGCCAGGTCGCTGACAGGCAGGTTGACGAAGATCATGGTGGACATCGGGGCCGTCTCTCTCGAGGGTGCCGGCGGCTCGTTGCCGTCGATCGTGTTCGAATGATGACGAGGATGGTCGACGACGTCAAGGGTCATCCGACGCGAAGCGGCTCGAGCAGCGCACGCCTGTCGTCACGACCGAACGTCCGCGCACGAATACACGCCTACATGTGGTGGACAGCAGCCACCGACAGTGTCGGCCGGTCAGCCGGTGGCGACGAAGACCCGACCGTCCGTGGACACCGTCACCGGCTCCGGGCCCGGAGAGACGAACACCGCTGTCCCGCGCTCGAGCACGACGGTGTCCGCACCCTGTTCCACCCGCGCCGTACCACCGGTCACGAGGATCACCGCCGCCTGGCCGCGAGCAAGGTCGGTCGCCGTCCCGGGATCGATCCGGACGAGCTGGAAATCGTCGACCGGCACCGGGTACATGACCCCGCCGCCGGTTCGCACGATCGGCTCGACGAACGGGACCGGCGACGGTTCGAAATCGAGAACCGCGAGAAGCTCAGGAACGTCGACGTGTTTCGGCGTCAGTCCGCCGCGAAGCACGTTGTCACTCGAGGCCATGACCTCGACCCCGAAGCCGGAGAGGTAGGCGTGGATGTTCCCCGCGGGCAGGAACAACGCCTCACCCTCCCGCAGCGTCACGAGGTTGAGGAGCGCCGCGACGACGATGCCGGGGTCCCCCGGGTACTCTTCGGCGAGCTGCAGGATGAGCTCGCGCTCGGCCGACCAGCGCGATCGACGGTCGGCGTCCGGGACCGCTCCGCTGCCGGTGCCGACACCGGCGGCCGTCACCAGGGCGGCGACCACGCCGGGCGTCCGTCGTTCGAGCGCCGCTCGCACCGTCGGTTCCAGACCGGCGTCACGGAGCTCCGCCTCGAACGCCTCGAGCACCATCCGGTCCGGCCCCTCGACGTAGGCGGACAGGTGCATGAGGAATGCGCGCGACTCCTCGACCGCCCGGAATCCGCAGAGGGCGCGGAAGCCGTCCTGCAGGGCGACGATGATCTCCGGCTTGTGCCAGGCGTCCTTGTAGTTCCGATGCGGTGCGTCCAGTGACACGCCGCGGCGGTCCTCGTCCGCGAACCCCGCCCTGGCCCGGTCGGGCGTGGGGTGGACCTGGAGGGAGAGCGGCCTCGCGGCGGCCAACAGCTTCACCAGGAACGGCATCCTGGAGCGCCCACCGAGAGCCGCGTCGGGGTCCGACGCGATCCAGTCGTTGAGGCTGTCGGGACGACCGTGACCCGGCTCGACGAACTCGGTCACACTGCCAGGGTGTGCCCCGAGCCAGAGCTCCGCCTGGGGCGAACCGTCAGCGGGTACCCCCAGCAGCTCCGGGATGGCCGTCGTCGACCCCCAGGCGTACCGCTTGGGGTCGCTGGTGATGCGGTGCAGCGCCATCAGAGAGCACGCCGTCGACCGCGGACCAGCAGCAGACCACCCATCGCGAGCAGCGCGAACGCGCCGACGATCCAGGGCGTGGCGTCCAGGCCGGTGCGGGCGAGGTCGTCCGTCGGCGCCACCGGGTCAGCGCCGTCAGACCCACCCGGCTGTCCCGTGCCCGGCTGTCCCGTGCCCGGTTCCGGCTCCACCGCCGCAACCGTCGTGACGACGTCGTCGACCAGCAGGGTGCCGGCTCCTTCACCACCGAGGTAGAACCCGATCTGGGTGACGGAGGTCGGGTCGAACGCCGCCTCACCAGCCCAGGCCGGCGGGGCGAAGGCGGAGAACGGGATCTCGATCAGCTGCCAGCCCTCGCCCTCGATGGGCGCGACCGTCTCCCAGTAGGTCCCACGCGTCACGAACTGGACGGTGACGTCGTCGCCCGGTGTCCCCTGCACCCAGAGCTGGAGCCCGCTGTAGCCCCACCAGTCCTGCGGCGTCTGGAAGGTGCGGACGACGCCGGCATAGCCGGGACCGGCGAGGTCGTACGCGGCCGACATCGCGTTCGTGCCGGTGTCGGGGTTCGGCGTGAGCGTCGGTGTCACGGCGCCGCCCCCGGTGTTCCGCACGTAGGCGGCCTGCAAGGCGGCGTCATCGGCGTACGACTCGAAGTCCTCGACGGCGAGCGGTTCGCTCGGCAGCGCCTTCATGAGGAAATCCGCCGCTGCCGTGCTCGAGGCGGTCGTCCCGGCTCCGTTGACCGCGGTGACCGACCACCAGTACCGCTGCCCTGGCGTGAGGGAGACCGTCGGGGTGATGGAGGGGGTTCCGACACCGTCGACGACGACGACCGGGTCCCCGAGGTCGGCCTGCGCCGCGAGCGTGAAGCGGTAGTACGCCGCACCGGCCGCCGGCTCCCAGGTGAAGGTCGGTGTCGCGGTCACGTCGACGGTGCCGGGTGTGGGCGAGGTCGATGCGAACGCCGCCGGTGGCCCGCTCGGGGCGTCCACAGCCGACCAGATGGTGGCCCGCGACACGGTCGCGTCGGCGGCGAGCGTCACCCGGAGGTACGGCCCCGCCAGATCGCGTGCGACCACCATGCCGCCGGCTCCGACCTCGGACACGGCGGTCTCCCAGGCCGAACCGTCAGCGCTGGACTCGACCACGACCGACCCGGAGACGATGAACGACGCCGCCGACAGACGGTCCTGTTTCCAGGTGATGCTGGCTCCATCGGAGGCAGCGACCACACTCGTCCCGTCCGCGCCTGGCGCGATCGCTGCGCCGTCGTGCGCCTCGGTGAGCAGCCAGGACTCGAGCGGGTCCACGAGCACGCGTGTGTCGGTCTCGGTCATGACCGGGTCCGACAGCGCCGTGTCGGCCCCGGCCCCGTCGATCGCGACGACACGGTAGGCCGCTCCCGTCGGCGAGGCGAAGTCCGTCGCGGACCCGGCATCGGCCCGGAGCGCGCCGGTGTCGACCGCGGTCCACGAGATCCCGTCGAGCGAGCGTTCGAGCCGGTACGAGACCGCGCCGCCGGCCCCGCGCCATCGGACGGTGTTGATGCCGTCCGCGCGGTCGACCGCTGTGATGAGCGGTGTCCCGACGGCGGGAGCAGCCGGCACGGCACCGATCGCAGCGGCATAGGCGGTGATCGCGGAGACCCGGGCGCGCTCGGCATCGGTCGCACCGGGTGCATGGATCGTGAACCCGTCGTCGTGCGGGACGAGCCCACCACGGTCGTTGTTGCCGAACAGCGACCAGAACAGCATGCCGGTCACGTTCGGGTCGGCGACGAGCGGTTCGAGCAACGCCGGGCTCGCAGCAGTGGAGGCGTACTCGCCGGCCAGGTAGACCTTGCCCGCGGCGGTGACCGTGGCCGCGTCCGCGGACACGCGTGCGGCGGTGGGCGGGTAGTAGTGCACATCGACGATGTCGAGCCCCGGCGCCGAGAGCGTGTCCGGGTCGATGTCGAATCGACGACCGGCCGCGACGAGCTGCTGCGGGGCGCGTTCCTTGATGAACGCGACCTGCCGGTCGATCCACGGCGCGGTCATCCCCTCCAACTCGTTCCCGAGCTCCCACGCCATGATCGTCGGGTCCTCGGTGTACCGGACGCCGGTGAGCGCGTTCGTCCGCTGCAGGATCGCGTCGACGTAGGCCTGGTAGGCGGCGATCGGCCGCTCGTCGGTGTAGAAGTCGGCCGACGTCAGCCCGTACGGGGTCGTGAAGTCGCGATGCCCGCCGTGGTAGTACTCCCACTCGTCGGTGAGCGGGAGCACCAGCCGGATGCCGAGCTTGCCGGCGTACGCGACGGCGAAGTCGATCGTCGCGAACGCCTCGTCGTTTATCTGCCCGAGGGCCGGCATGATCGCCAGGGGGTTCGCGCCGTCCTGGCCCGTCGAGGTCATCATGTGCGTCCGGACGACGGTCGAACCCATCCGGGCCGCCGCATCCAGGGTGTCGGCGATGCGGAAGGCAGTCGGGTAGTCGACCCCGCCCACGTTCTCGTCCAGACCGAGCCAGTAGATGTTCGGACCGCTGAAGCGGAAGGTCTCGCCGTCGAGCACGAGGCGGGAGCCGTCACGCTCGACGAACGAGGTGTTGAGCGAGGTCCAGTCGGCCGGGGCGGCAGCTGCCGACGCCGCGAGCGCCGGGAGCAGTGCGGCGGTGACGGCCGCCGCGAGCATGCCGGCGGCGAGGCGGCCGCTCGTGTTGCGGTGCGATGGGCGGGGGTCGGGTGTGCGATTCATCGTGCCAGGCTCCTTCGTCTGGGATGGTGCATCGGGTCGAGCGGTGGGAGGCCGAGTGCCTCCGGTCGGTGGATGAGTGCTGCGGCGCCGAGGATCGGACCGGCGCCGTCGAGAGCGGAACCGGTCACGACGACGCCGGCCGCGTAGTGGAGGACGATGGCGTCCTGCACCGCGGCACGGACGAGGTCGAGATAGTCGGTACTGACGGCGGTGAACCCGCCGCCGACGGCGACCGCCTCCAGGTCGAGCAGGGTCGCAGCACTCGCGATCGCCTGTCCGACCGCGGTGGCCGAACGGACGACGGCGGACCGCGCGACGGGATCCCCCGCCGAGGCGTCGACGGCGAGCTCCTCGCCGGTGCGGCCGTCCCAGCCGTGGGCCCGCGCCCAGGCGACGCTCCGTGGTCCGGAGGCGATGCGCTCGAGCGTCGCGTCGTCGGCGGACTCTCCAGGTACGCGCGAGGCGATCTGCACCTGACCGATGTGGCCGGCGTTGCCGCTCCGGCCGGCGATCAACCGCCCGTGCAGGATGATCCCGCCGCCGACACCGGTCGAGACGATCATCGCCATCGAGTTCTCGGTGCCGCGGGTCGCTCCGAGCCAGTGCTCCGCGAGCGCGATGCAGGTCCCGTCGAGACGGACCACCACCGGGGCGTCCGGTAACAGCCGGGCGACGTGTGTTCGGAGGTCGAAGCCGTGCAGTCGCGGGAGGTTCTTCGGGCTCACGGTGCCGCGGCCGAGGTCGACGGGACCCGCCGAACCGATGCCGACGCCGACGAGCGCGGAACCGTCTGGCAGGTGCGCGATCGAGGCGAGGACCACTCGGTCGACGGCGTCTTCCAGTGCACGGCGCCCGGCATCGGGCCCCGTCGGCGCCCGATGCGCGCTGCCGTCGACCACGACGCCCTCGGCCGTGACGAGCGCGGCCTCCACTTTGGTGCCGCCGAGGTCGACCGCGAGCGCGACCGACCCCGACGGATCCCGCTCCGCGGTCAGGTCCGCCAGGGTCACCGCGCCCAGTCCTCGACCAGCTGGTTCGCGGTGCGCACGACCCGGGTCGACCGGAGCTCGTCCTCGCCGAGTTCCACCTCGGTCCGCACGTGGAACGTCACGCGCTCTCCCGGCAGGAGGGTCACGAGCTGGTCGTCGACGACGGCGGCCGGGTCCAGCTTGTCGACGAGCAGCGTGAGGTCGCGGAGGAACGACTCGGCCGTGATGGTCACGGCGTAACCGTCCTCCTCGCGGGCGACCTCGGCACTGAACCGCGGGGCGGGGATCGTCGAATCACGTGCCTCAGTGAAGGACCAGAAGCCGCGTTCCGCCCCGAGCGTGGCGACGAGCACTTCATCGGGTGCCGAGCCCGCGACCGCGACCGCTTCGGGGATCTCGACGAGCGTCGAGGAGCGTCGGTCCAGGTCGACCGGGACGCGCACCGAGGCGAGTTCGGTCCCGTCGAACCGGAGGCGCCGGATGACGAGGTCGTCCGCCCAGGCGTCCGGGCCGTCGTTGAGTACGGCGACCACCATGGACTCCCCACGCGGCTGGACGGTCACGAGCCGGTCGGCGTAGACGTGCCGCAGGGCGTAGAGCAGCGGCTTCGCGCGCTCGTCGCCGTCGACGGCCGCCCAGGACGTGACGGGCCAGCAGTCGTTCAGCTGCCAGACGATCGACCCCATGCAGCGTGGGCTCCACGACCGGAAGTGCTCGATCGCGACGGTCACTGCGTTGGCCTGGTTGAGCGACATCGCCCAGTGCCAGTCCTCGGTGTCGTCCGGCAGCGGCAGGTGCGCGACGAGTCCGTCGGTCAGTTTGTCGTTCCCGTCCGTCGCCTTCTGGTGGTGGATCATGCCGGGCGACTCCGGCGTGAGCGGGGAGTCCGAGATGGCTCGCTCGATCGTCGACCACGTCGCCGGACCCTGCCAACCGAACTCGGCCACGAAGCGCGGCGAGACGTCGCGGTAGGCGGGGTAGTCGACGCGGTTCCACAGCTCCCAGAGGTGCACTGATCCGTGGTCCGGATCGTTGGCCGGGATGTCCGGCGTTCCCGACCATGGGCTGCCCGCGGTGTAGTTGCCGGCCGGGTCGAGCTCGGCGACGAGCCGAGGCAGCAGGTCGAGGTAGTAGCCCATGCCCCAGGTACGGCCTTGGACGCGCTTCTCCCAGCCCCACTCCTCGAAGCCCCAGATGTTCTCGTTGTTGCCGTTCCACAGCACGAGGCTCGCGTGCGGCATGATACGCGTGATGTTGTCGCGCGCCTCCGCCTCGACCTCGCTCCACAGCGGCTCCTCCTCGGCGTAGGCCGCGCAGGCGAAGAGGAAGTCCTGCCAGACCATGATCCCGCGCTCGTCGCAGAGCTCGTAGAAGTCGTCCGACTCGTAGTAGCCGCCGCCCCAGATGCGGAGCAGGTTGAGGTTCGCGAACTCGGCCTGGTCCATCCGGCGCGCGAGCCGTGCGCGATCCACGCGGGTCACGAAGGCGTCATCGGGGATCCAGTTGGCGCCTCGCACCCAGACGGCCTCGCCGTTCACGACGAAGCGGAACGAGGTGCCCTCCGCGTCTGGTTCGAGTTCGACGGCGACGGTCCGGAACCCGATCCGCTTCGACCACTCGCCGAGGCGTGCCTCGTCCTGCCTGAGCACGACGTCGAGGTCGTACAGTGGCTGCTCGCCGTACCCGCGCGGCCACCACAGTTCGACGTCCGCGACGGTGAGCTCGACCACGGCGCTGTCGGCACCGGCCGCGAGGACGACATCAGTGCTCGCATCGGCGACCGTCGCTGTGAGCGCGAGGGGCGCGTCACCGTCGCCGGCGCGTTCCACGTCGACGTGCACGGCCACCCGGCCCTCGCCGCCGTCGACCGTCACGACCGGACGCACCGAGGCGAGGCGGGCCGTCGACCACGACTGCAGGCTCACGGGCTTCCAGAGCCCTGACGAAGCGGCGTCCAGTCCCCAGTCCCAGCCGAAGTTGCACGCGGCCTTGCGGATGGCGTTGAACGGGTGGGAGTAGGTGTGGGGGCGGTAGCCGATCTCGAGGCTGGCCAGGTCGGCAGCCGCGACAGGCGAGGCGAAGTGCACGGCCAGCTCGTTCTCACCCTCGCGCAGGACGGCACCGACGTCGATGCGGTAGGTGCGGTGCTGGTTCCGCGTGGTCGCGACCACCGCGCCGTTCACGGTCACCGTCGCGACGGTGTCGAGTCCCTCGAACACGAGGTCGTGCCGCTCGTGGCCGTCCGGCTCCCACGTGAAGGTGGTGCGGTACTCCCAGTCCGTCGATCCGATCCACGTCACGAGGTGCTCGTTGCGGTCGAGGAAGGGGTCGGGGATGAGCCCGGCGTCGAGGAGGTCCGTGTGCACGAGGCCGGGTACCGTCGCGGGCACGCTCGTCCCGGCGAAGGCCTCGGGGACGGCCCCACCGACCGCACGCAGACTCCACCCCTCGTGCAGGAGGCGGGTGGTCAGGGGACGGACGGTGGCGGTGTCGATGATGCTCACTTGGTTGCTCCAGAGGTCAGGCCGTTGTAGATGTATCGCTGCAGGAAGAGGAAGGCGACGAGCGTCGGGATGATCACGAGGATCGTCCCGGCCGCGATGATCTGCCACTGGGCGCCGAACGGTCCCATGAACCGGAACAGCGAGGTGGAGATCACCCCCAGGTCCTGCGACGGCATGTACAGGAAGGGGATGTAGAACTCGTTGTAGATGGCGATGCCCTTGATGATGACCACCGTCGCGACGGCGGGCTTCAGCAGCGGGAGGATGATGCGCCAGTAGATCGTGAAGCGGTTCGCGCCGTCGAGCATCGCCGCCTCGTCGAGGGAGACGGGGATCGACTGCATGAACTGCAGGAAGATGTAGATCGCGACGATGTCGGTCCCCATGAAGAGCAGGATCGCGGCGCCGCGGGTGTTGAACAGCTCGAGTGCGGACACCACCTGGAACGTGGCCACCTGGGTCGTGACCGACGGCACGAGCGTCGCCAGGAGGAACAGGCCCATGACGAGCTTCCGTCCGCGGAAGCGGAACCGGTCGAGTGCATAGGCCGACATGGTGCCGATCAGGATGGTCCCGGCGACGGACACGAGCAGGATGATCGCGGTGTTGAGGAAGCCGGTGACCATTCCGCCCTGGTCGAAGGCGACGACGAAGTTGTCGAAGTTGAACCAGTTCGACGGCGGGGTGAGGGGACCGGTCATCCGCTGCTCGCGGTCGGTCTTGAACGCGAGCATGAAGATCGTGGCGAGCGGGACGACGGCGAAGAGGCTCGCGATGATGAGCGAGGCGTACTTGATCGTCGTCGCGGTGAGGGCGGCGGCACCCTGTGGGCGCTTCGGCCCGCGCCGCGTCCGTCGCAGTGCGCGTCGGGGCTCGGGTGTGGCAGAGGAGACCGGTCGGTCGGCGGTGGCGGTCACGATTCGCCTCCCTTCTCGTCGGGGAAGACCCGGCGTTGGACGAAGGTGATGATCAGGACGATCAGCAGCAGGACGACGGCCATCGCGGACGCCAAGCCCACCTTCGAGAACTTGAAGGCCGTGTTCACCGTCTGGATCACGAAGGTCTCGGAGCCGTTGGCACCGCCGGTCATGACGTACGGCATCTCGAAGGCGGACAGTGCCCCGGCGATGGCCAGGATGAACGAGAGGCCGAGGATGCGCCGGATGCTCGGCAGGATGATGAAGCGGAACTTGTGCCACGAGTTGGCGCCGTCGAGGTCCGCTGCCTCGTACTGCTCGGACGGGACCGACTGGATCGCGCCGAGGAACAGGACGAAGTTGAGGCCCATGTACCGCCAGACGGACGTGGCGGCGAGGGAGGCGTTCACGAACGACGGGTCGCCAAGCCACTGCGGGGTGTCCTGCACGCCGACCGCCGCGAGGAGGGCGTCGAGGGTGCCGCCTGGGCGCAGGAAGTAGAGGAAGACCAGCCCGATCGCGACCCCGTTGATGAGGTAGGGGAAGAAGATGACGCCCTTGAAGAGGTTCTTGAAACGGGTGCGGAAGCTCAGCAGCGTGGCGAGGTACAACGCCAGGACGAGCTGGGCGACGGCTCCGACGAGGTAGTACAGGCTCACGAAGAAGACCTGGAAGATCTCCGGCTTCGTGAAGATCTGCACGAAGTTGTCGATGCCGACGAACTCCTGCTCGGGTTCGAGTCCGTCCCACGAGGTGAGGCTGTACCAGAACATGTTCGCGACCGGCACGTAGGTGAGCACGATCAGGAAGGCGAGCGGCACCACGAGGAAGAGCCAGGGGGTGACACGCGACCCGGTGGCCTTCGGGGGTCTGCCCGGGCGCAGGGTGCGCGGCGGGCGTGGATGGTTCGTCACCACCGCTCGGGTGGCGGGTGACGCTCCCTGGACTGTGACCATGCTGGTTGCCTTCTTCGCTGCGCGGGGTGGAGGACACCCGGGCCCGCCGTGGGGACGGGCCCGGGTGTCGATCGGATGGGTGCTACTCGGCGACGTCGGCGCGGGCGGCCGCCCAGCGCTCGTTGAGGTCGGCGAAGGCGCTCTCCTTGTCGCCGTCGGCTGCGCCTCGGGCGATGTCGATGAGCTTCTGGCGGTAGGTGTTGCCGAAGAGGTCGATCTCAGCGGCGTTCGCGATGTCGTTGATCACGGCCTCCTTGCCCACCGGGTCCGGAGCGAGCTCCAGGTAGGTGACGCCGAGGTCGGAGAAGTCGGCCAGCGTGTCGGGTGCCGGGTCGCTGATGACGGGGCTGATGGCCCCCTGGCTCGCGGCGAACCCGGACTCGTTCGTGAACCAGTCGATCCAGGCCTTCGCGGTCGCCTTGTTCTTGGAGTACTTGCTGACCGCCAGGAACTTGTCGGAGGCGGTGACGGAGGTGAAGCCCTCGTCGGTCTTCCACGGCATCGGCCAGAAGCCGATCACGTCGCGGGACTCGCCGGCCTTCTCGGCCGCGTCCTGCATCTGCGAGACGGCCCAGGAGCCGAGCACCATCGAGCTGATCTCACCGGAGGCGAGGAGGTTCTTCGACTCCTCCCAGTTGGTGGTGGTGGGGTCCGGCTCGCTCAGGCCGGCGGCGACGGTGTCGAAGAGGAGACCGTCGATGTTGTACTGGTCGTTGCCCTCGGTCCAGGGACTGTCGGTGGCGATCATCTCCGTGCGGACCTTCGGGCCCTGCACCGCGCCGAGGTTGCCTTCGAGCGTCGCGAGCGGCCAGCCGTCCTTGTAGTTCGTGTAGTACGGGATCGAGCCGTTCGCCTTGATCTTCTCGAGTGCGGCGAGGTACTCCTCCTCGGTGGCGGGCGGCTCGGTGATCCCGGCCTTCGTCCACACGTCGCGGTTGAAGACGTAGCCCATGGCGGAACCGAAGGTCGAGACGCCGTAGGCCGTGCCGTCGAAGGACGCCTCGTTCGCAAAGCGGTAGGTCTTGGACTGCTCCTCGGTGCTGCCGAGCGGCTCGAAGAAGTTCGCGTACTGGTCCTTGGTGACGTTCGACGAGGGGATGAGGAGCACGTCGCCGTAGTCCTTTGAGTTGAGCCGGATCTTGGCGTCGCCCTCGTAGTCGGTCAGAGCCTCGAACTTGACGGTGGTGCCGGGGTACTGCTTCTCGAACTCGGTCGCGTAGTCCTTGAAGGTGGTGTCGACGAGGTCGGTGCGGTTCGTGAGGACGGTGATCTCGCCGCTCGGGTCGCCGTCGTCGTTGGCGGCTCCACCGGAGCAGCCGCTGAGGACGAGTGCCGCGGCCGCAGCCGTTGCGGCGAGGCCGATGATCGGTCTCCGGGACATGGGAACTCCTTCGTTCATGGGGGCGAAGGGCCGGGTCGCCTCGTCGCTCGTTGTCCAGCATCGTCTGCCGTCTCACGCCCGTCAAGACTAAACATTATTAATTTATATAACGAATCGATCACGGAGAATCCACCCCACTCGCGCCCTCGAAGCCTCAGGCGACGGGGACGGGACCCGAGGTGGAGCGCTCGATGACGACGGCGTGCGGCGCTTCCCGGGTGGCACCTGGGCGACCCGCCAACAGCTCGAGCAGCTCCTCGCCCGCCATCTCACCGATGCGCTGGACGTCGTGGCTGAGCGCCGACATCGGCGGGTCCGACAGCTGGCATTGCGCCGAATCGTCCCACGCCACGATCGACAGGTCGTCGGGCACCCGCAACCCGGCCTCCTGCACCGCCTGCAGCCCGCCGAGCGCCATCACGTCGCTGTCGAAGACGACCGCCGTCGGTCTGGGCTCTCGGGCGAGCAGCGTCTGCATGGCCTGGTAGCCGGACGTCCGCGAGTAATCGCCGCCGATCGAGACCGTGTCCACGTCGGGCAGGTCGGAGGCGAGGGTGAACGCCTCCATCCGGGACAGCGTGTGGGTGAGCTCGCGCGGGCCCGTGACGTGCGCGAGACGCCGGTGCCCGAGCGAGACGAGGTGGTCGACGGCCTCGTGCATCGTGACCGCGTCGTTGGTCCAGACCGCCGGGAGCCCCTGAGCCGTCGTCGGAGCGCCGATCACGATCGCCGGGATCGCGGACCGCTCGACGAAGGCCACCCGCTCGTCGTCGTCGATGAGGTCCACGAGGATGACGGCGCTCACCGTTCCGTCCTGCTGCCAGCGCCCGAGCTGCAGCAGCTCCTCCTCCCGCGTCGGCAGCACGCGGAGCAACACGGACAGGCCGTGCGGGCGGACGACGCGATCGATGCCGGCGATGAGCTCGTGGTAGAACGGCTCCGCGCCGTAGATCTCCGAGGCCCGGAACAGCGTGAGGCCGATCGGCCGGGGCTGCGCGATAGTCTGTTCGGCATCGAGACCCATCGGGACGCGGCCTTTCGTGAGGAGTGGTCGTGTGGCCCTCACACTACGCGCTCGAAGATCGCCGGGAGGGACAGTTGGCCAGACGTGAGTCCGTGCAGTCGGGTCCCGGCAGCCAGGCGCTCATCGTCGACCTCATCCGCTCGGCCGGCACCATCAGCCGCACCGAGCTCACCGAGGCGACGGGTCTGACCCAGCCGTCGATCTCCAACATCGTCCGCCGCCTCATCGAGGACGGACTCGTCCGCGAGACCGGTCGGGCCGCGCCCCGCGGCGGCAAGCCGCGGACCCTCCTCGAGATCAACGCGAGCGCCAAGTACGCCGTCGGGGTCCAGCTCGGATTCGAGTCGATCACGCTCGTCGCCACCGACGTCCGCGGCGGCGTCGTCGGCCGACAACTCGTCGACGGCGCAGGCTCGGCCACGCCGGAGCAGGTGACCGACCGACTCGTCACGCTCTACCGCGACTTCGTCGCCGGCGTCGGGCTCGCGGCCCCGTCGATCGCGGGCGTCGCCGTCGTCGCTCCCGGTCCGATCGCCCAACTCGGCGGTGTCCTCCTCGGTCCGCCCACGCTCGTACGCTGGGACGACTTCCCCCTGCAGCAGGCGTTGCAGGAGAGCCTCGACGTTCCGGTGGTCGTCGACAACGACGCTGCCGCAGCGGCGGTCGGCGAGTTCTGGAGTCGCCAGGTGTCGCGCACGGAGTCCTTCGCGTGCGTCTACATGGGTACCGGGATCGGCGCAGGAATGGTGCTGGGCGGAGCGCTCTATCGTGGTTCGAGCTCGAACGCCGGTGAGCTGGGTCACATCAGTATCGAGGTCGACGGCGTCCCCTGCCACTGCGGCAACCGCGGATGCCTGGAGCGCTACGCGGCACCGGCAGCCGTGATGGCGGCGGCTGAGGCCTCGCGGGATCACCTCGACGGACTCGGGCTCGGCTTCGCACCGGAGACGCTCAGCCGCGACTTCGACCAGCTCGCCCGAGCCGCCGTCAGCGGCCATGACGTGGCGCTCGACCTGATCCAGAACTCGGCCGACCGGGTCGCCGCGGCCACGGTGACACTCGCGAACCTGCTCGACCTCGATCGACTGGTCCTCGCTGGCCCTGGCATGGCGGTGGCCGGTTCGCTCTACGCCCGCGCGATCCGCGAACGTCTCGAGCAGCGGTTCTTCGCCCGGCGGGCCCACCCGATCGTGGTCGAGCTCTCCGCCAACCCGCGCGACGCGGCAGCGATCGGCGCCGCGTCGTTGGTCCTACAAGGCACAATCGCCCCGGGACACGGGCCGGCGCTCACACGCTGAGTCGCCGGTTCGACGACGGCCCGGCCTCCCAGCTCGTTCAGGAGGCCGCCCCGACGGCCGCGCCATGGTAGCGGGCGCGGACCGACGAGGTCACGGCATCCCGCCTACGGCAGGACCACTTCGCCCTGATTGAACACCCGCGGATGGAAGTACGCGTTCTGGATCTCGGCATTGGAGTTGTTGCCACGCAGTTGCTCCGACCAGATCATGAAGTACGACCAACGCGTCTGCGACTGCAGGAGGTTCGCATCCGGCGCCTTCCCCAACTCCGCGATCGCGATCGGCTTCGTACCGGCGATCGTCTGCATCTGCTGGTAGTCGGCCGCGCTCGGATAGTTCTTGTACCAGACGTCGAGTGAGACCACGTCGACGTAGGAGTTCCCCGGGTAGTAGTTCGCCCACCCTCCCGCCGGGTTGTCCTGCACGTTCCAGACCCAGATCAGGTTATCGAGCCCCTGCGAGTCGAAGTAGTCACGCATCTGCTGGAAGATCTTCGCCCCGCCGTTCGCTCCCGATCGGCCGCCCCACCAGTTCCAGGTCTCGTTCATCTCATGGAAGGGCCGGAAGAGGACCGGGACTCCGGCGTCCTTGAGCTGTCGCAGATACGGGACGACCTCGGCCATCCGCTGCCGCCAGGTGGTGTTGAGAGCAGTGCCGCCCGTGACGATCTGGGTGAACTGCGCGTTGGTGATCTGCGTCTTGACACCGCCGTCGAACTCACAGGTCGAGGGGCCGGTCGGTGAGCATGCATGCCACGTCAACGCAACGAGCGAACCGTTCGCCCACTCGGTCTTCGCCTGATCGATCACTCGCTGACGGTTGGCCGCGTCCTGCGCTCGGAACATCAGGTCACCGCCCCAGAGACCGGGATACTGACCGGTGATGTCCTTCACTTGCTGGGTGTACTGGCCCGGCGCACTCGCGGGCTCCTTGTTGTGCTGGCCCGACACGACGTTCGAGCCGGTGATCGAACGGAGGTATTGGATCACCGACGCCTTCGTCTTGGCCGGGAACGCCTCAGCGGGTGCCGGTTGCCCGACCGCCGCTCCTGCCAAGCCGAGCACGAGCGCGGTGGCGAGCGCCAGTCGTCCGGCACGAACATGTGATTTCATCATCGTCTCCCTCTCGCGCTTCCTCGTTGAAGCGCCGGTCTCAACAGGCTCCCCTGTCTTCCTCCAGAGGTCAAGGACTTTCATGACTAATTAATCAAAGTGGTCATCCTGTCAGCACAGCGATGACGAGGTCCACGAGCGCCCATAGGCGGAGGTCGAGAGCCGAGGCCGCCACCCCGGCGCCCAGCTGCAGCCGCACGGACCCGTGAACGTCGCGCTGGTGACGGCGACCGTCAGCCGCCGGGTCTACTCGATCCAGGCGGCAGCGACACCACGCTCGACGAGTCGTCGCCATCCGGACGGCGCTCTCGGGTCGTGACTCGCCGTGCCCGCCATCCACAACACCGCCATGAGATCTTCGGTCGTGAAGTCCTGGGAGAGGACACCGGCGGCGTGCGCATCCTCGATGAGTTCCGCCCCGAGGGCCGTTGACCGATCGCAGGCGTTGATGAGCGCCGTTGCGTCGGGGAACCGCCGGAGCATTGCGTCGTTGAGGGCCGGATCGCTGAGCTGCAGGTCGATCATGCAGGTGACGAACCTCTCCAGCCGCGCTCGCGGAGTCGGCTCCGCCATGGTCCGTTCTTTGAGCGCGAGGAGCTTCTCCCCCACGACCGCGGGGATGACGGCATCGATCAACTGATCGCGCGACCCCACTCGGTTGTAGAGCGTGCCGATGCTCACCCCGGCTGCTTTCGCGATGTCCTCCAACGGAGCGGACAGACCTCGATCCGAGAACACCGTCAGCGCCGCCGCGTGCAGTTTCTCGACGTTCGACTGAGCATCGCGACGCAGACTCCGTTCCGCGGTCATGCTGGCTCCTATGGATATTGAGGGTGGTCTCAAGTTATGCTCGAGCTTGTTTGAGGACACCCTCAACTTAGCTCAACGACGCAACGCCCCACGAACCCGTGGGATTCGAAAGGACACATCATGCCGCTCATCACCATCATCGGAGCCGGCCCAGGCCTCGGCCTCGAGATCGCCCGCGCCTTCGGACGCAGGGGCTTCGACGTCGCGCTGGTCGCACGAACGCAGTCCAAGCTCGACTCGCTCGCCCAGACCCTCGCGGGCGAAGGCATCACCGCTCACGGGTTCGCTGCCGACATCAGCCGACCGGACACCGTCACCGCCGCCCTGCGTTCGATCACGGACACGCTTGGCCCGATCGACGTGCTCGAGTTCTCGCCCGCGGACCCGTCCCTCACGCCCGTCGACGTCCTCGAGGTGACGATGGAGAACCTGCAACCACAGATCGACTTCTATCTCGGGGGCGCGCTCGCCGCCGTCGGGACAGTGCTGCCGGACATGATCGCAGCAGGCAAGGGGACCGTCCTCATCACGACCGGCGGCGGATCCATCAGCCCCATGCCCTTCCTCGGCAACGTGAACATCGCCGCAGCGGGACTTCGCAACTGGGCCCTCAACCTGCACAACGCACTGCAACCGAAGGGCGTCTACGTCGCACACCTGGGCATCACCGCACTCATCGGAGGCGGCCACCCCGACGCCGAGCCCGAGGTCATCGCGGAGGCCCTGGCGCAGTTGCACGACGAGCGTCAGCAGGCCGAGCTGCACTACGTCGCCTACAACGGCTGACCCACAGGCTTCGCAAGGGAGACGTCATGAAGCTGATCATCTTCGGTGCCACCGGGCGCACCGGTATCCGCCTGGTCGAACAGGCACTCGCCGTCGGGCATGACGTGGTGGCGTTCATCCGCAATCCGGCGAAGCTCGACCTGCGCCACGACCGACTGCGGGTCGTGCAGGGCGAGCTGACCGACGCGGTCGCCGTTGAGGACGTCGTGCGCAGTGCCGACGCCGTCCTGGCCACCCTGACGCCGCAGATCGTCGGCGGGTCCAAGGACCTGCCCGTCGCAGCCGGAACGCGCAACATCGTGGCCGCGATGCGCGCGCACGGGGTCCGCCGACTCGTCTTCAGTTGGGGGCCGAGCATTCTGATCCCCCGCAGCCCGCTGATGCGGGCATTGAGCAGAGCGAGCTACGCCCTGCTCGGGTTGGGGCCCGAGTCCACCGAGGTGGGCGAGGCCATTCGCGGCTCTGATCGCGACTGGACGACCGTGGTCGTCACGATGCCCCACGACAAGCCCGGAACGGGAACGGTCAGGGTGCGCACCGCGAGCGGATCCGGCGACCGGGTCCGTTTGCGCATCGCTCGCACCGACCTCGCCCGGTTCATGCTCGCCCAGGCCGATGACCTGCGATACGCCCAGCAGGAGCTCCGGATCAGCAACTGACAACGCTGCTCCATGCCCCGCTGACGGCGATCCCGACATCCGGCCATGGTGGCCCAGAGCGCGTGGGCCGCCATGCCGCTCAGCGCGGCGACGGTCGCAGCTGATCCTCGGCCACAGGGAAGGAGACCTCGTAGCACAGCTGCGTGGCGGTCATGTCACCCCAGTCATCCTTCTTCACCCGGATCCCGGCGGTCGAGACCTCGGCGATCCGGACGCGCAACCAGGAGCCGTCCGCCAGCCGAAGCTCGTGCGGGTCGGCGAGATAGCCCATGCCGATCTCGTCGAGCGCCTCCTCGGCATGGAACCAGTCCAGCGCCTCGGTTCGCTGACGCCCCAGGAGATCGATGACGACGAACCCCTCACCGACAGGCTTCATCCACCCCAGCCGCTCTCGGTCCTCCGAGCGCCGATGTTCGATCCAGTCCGGTTCCATGGAGCGAGCGTAGCGGCCAACCAGGAACAACGACTGACGGGCCGAACACCCCCCGGACGGCACGAGGGGGCCGACTCGAAAGCCGGCCCCCTCGTGCGTCGTACGACGACGAGTGATCAGTGCTCGTCGTAGTGCTCGCCGTGCGCCGCGTGCTGGTGGCCGTCGTGCACGTAGTCGACGTGACCGTCGTGATCGACCGCGTCGTGGCCGCATGCCGCACCGTGCTCGTGGTCGGCGACGGTGTGCTCGGCGACGCTCTCGTGCTCGTCGTAGTGACCGTCGTGCAGGGCGTGGTGGTGCGTGCCGTGCACGTAGTCGGTGTGGTCGTCGTGCTGGACGGCCTCGTGGCCGCAGTCCGCTCCGTGCTCGTGCTCGGTGACGGAGTGCTCGGCGTGGATGTCAGTCGTGCTCATGGTTGCCTTTCGAAGGAAGAGATCGGGTGTCGCGACGGGCGGCGACGCGTCATCAGTACATCTCATCAATAAGCGAATTGCAATACATGCAGCTAATCGATAGTGGTTCTCGCTATCCCTCGAGCGCGTGCTGCACGGCATCGTCGACGATGTGCGAGACGTGCACGTCAGCGACGTCGTAGTGCGCCTCTCGACCGATCCGTTGCACGGAGACGAGGCCGGCTGATCGCAGCGTCCGCAGGTGCTGTGACACCAACGGCTGCGACAACTGGCTCTGTTCCGCGAGCTGACCGACCGTGGACGTACCGCCTGCCAGGATGCGCAGCAACCGCAACCGCGAGGAGGAGGACAGTGCCTTGAACAACTCGGCGGCGGGTTCCAGATCCTCGTTCATCTGTACATATAAGCAGATGTGAATGCATCAGGATCGCCTGAATCCTCGAAGACCCCGTTCGACCTCCGCCCGCTGGATCGTCACTCTGACGATTAGGCTGGGCGACTGTGCTCGATGGACCGCTGATCGCCGAATGGCTCCCCGTCTCGGTGGCCGCGCTCGTCCTCCTCCTCGTCGCGGCGGGAGTGGCCGGCTGGGTCGACGCGGTCGTCGGCGGCGGCGGACTGATCCAGTTGCCCGCGCTCGTCATCGCCGTTCCGAGCGACGTCGCGACCCCGTTCATCCTGGGCACGAACAAGCTGTCGTCGTTCTTCGGCACCCTGTCGGCGAGCTGGGTGTACCTGCGCAAGATCAGGGTGCAGCTCGTGCTCCTGGTGCCTCTCGTCGCCGGGGCTTACGCCGGCTCGACCGTCGGTGCCGCCCTGTCGCGGTACGTGCCTCGCGAGGTGTTGACGCCCATCGTGCTCGTGGCCGTGATAGCCGTGGCGCTGTACACCCTCTTCAAGCCGACCATGGGCCTGCACCACGAACCCCGCCACGACCGCGCCACCGCCGTCGCCTGGCGGGCGGCGATGATCGGCCTGCTGGTGGGCTTCTACGACGGCATCCTCGGACCGGGAACGGGCTCGTTCTTCGTCATCCTCATCGTCGGTGTGCTGGGGTACGGCTTCCTGCAAGCCAGCGTGAACGCGAAGATCGCCAACCTCACCACGAACCTCGCCGCTCTCGTCGTGTACGGGGTGCACGGCGAGGTCCTGCTCGCGCTCGGTCTCGCCATGGCCGTGATGAACATCACCGGCGGGTTCATCGGCGCCCGTATGGCGACGAAACGCGGAAGCGGCTTCGTGCGGATCGTGTTCCTGGTGACCCTGTCCATCCTCATCGTGAAGCTCGCCTGGGACACCGTGGTGCAGTTCACCGGTTCATGATGCACCCGGCAGAGCGACCTCGCCGGCGGGTGTTCCGAGCAGTCGCCTCGTCCAGTCGGCCAGGGCTGCGATGGCGGCCCGCGAGATGGCGGCACTCGGCACCATGCTCGTGAAGCCGTGGAACGCCCCCGGCCAGACGTGCAGTTCCGCGTCGCCACCCGCAGCCCATATCGCGCTGGCGTAGGCGACCGTCTCGTCACGGAACACCTCTGCACTGCCACAGTCGATGTAGGTGCGCGGAAGGCCGGCGAGGTCGGTCGCCCGCGCGGGTGCGGCGGAGATCGACACGTCTTCACCGGCACGGCGGGGTCCGAGGTACGCGTCCCAGCCGAACCGGGTCATCTGCCGATCTGCGACCCCGACCCCGTCGATCTGCATCGTCGACACGGTGGCATCGCGGTCGTCGAGCATCGGCGAGACGAGGATCTGCCCGAAGAGGGCCGGCCCACGGCGGTCCCGGGCGAGCAGGGCGGTGCCGGCCGCGAGCCCGCCGCCAGCGCTCTGCCCGGCGATCACGATGCGGTCCGGGTCGATACCGAGTTCATCCGCGTGCTCCGCGACCCACACGAGTCCGGCATAGCAGTCCTCCACCGGGTACGGGTCGGGGTACTCGGGGGCGAGGCGGTAGTCGACACTGACGAGCACCACGTCGTGGTCGTTGAGGAGCCAGTCGTCGTAAGACTCGAGGTTGCCGAGGTGGTGGCCGAACATCATCCCGCCGCCGTGGATCGTGTAGACCGCCGTCGTCGTGCCCGAGCGCCCGATCCGCTGGATGACAGCGAGCGTGATCGGATCCCCGAGATGGCCGGGCACCGTGAGGGAGCGCCGCTCGAACCCCCGCGAGCGCAGCCGTTCGTCGAGGGCCTTCTCGGTCGTGTCGAGGCTGCGCATCCTCGGCAGCATCTCGGTCGTCAGGGTGAACGGTCCGCGCGCGTCGAGAGCGTCGAGAAAGGGGGTGAGTTCGGGATCGAACGGGGGACGGGGCATGAGGTCAGACATGGGAAGGCTCCTGGGTTGCGGGCTGAGATGGGAGGTGATGTGAACGGAGGACACCGACAGCCACCAGGGCTGCAGCGAGGACGGCGATGGTCGATCCCGCAATGAGGATCGCTTGCTGGAACGACGCGACGAGGGCCAGGGTGAAGTACTCGGTCGTGATACCGCCGCCGACGACCGCAGCGAGGATGGTCCCGGTCGCGGCGATCCCGACAGCGGTGGCGATCTCGCTCGCGGTGTCGACGAGGGCCGCACCGATGGACGTGCGGTCCGCGGGGAGGCCGCGGAGGACGTTGTTGCCAGCGACGACTCCGACCACCCGCATCCCGGCGGCGACGAGGACGAGTGCGACGAGGACCCACGGGTAGCCGAACCGGCTCAGGAGCGCGAACACGGCGAGCCCCGAGACGACCGCGGCAGCGCTCATCCATGCCGCACGATCGAGTCCCACGCGGTGCACGAACGGACCGACAAAGCGACCGCTCGCCAACAACACCACGACCTGCGGGAGCATCGCGACAGCGGCCAGGGCCGGCGGCCACCCCCAGGCGAACTGCAGCTGCAGGGTCGCCAGGTACGACAAGCCGGCCATCGCCAGCCCCGCGGCGGCCTTGTACGCCAAGCCGGAGGCCACGAGCGGCTGAGCCACGAGACGAAGATCCAGCAACGGGTGGCGAGCGGTGCGCTCCCTGACCACGAAGCCGATCGCGGCGATCACCGTTGCCGCCGCCGCACCCCAGGCCGCTACGACGTCGGTGCCGGCGACGAACAGGGTCGGGGTGAGGAGGACGCCGACGACGGTCGCGGTCCCGAGCACAGCGCCGAGCACGTCGATCCGGTCCCGGTGCAGGTGCGACCGCTCGTCGGCAACGATCCCGGCGCGGATCCCGATCCAGGCGATCACCGCGATCGGGGCGTTGGCGACGATGAGCACCTGCCACGGTGCCACGGCGAGCACGAAGCCACCGATCGTCGGGCCGGCCGCGAGGCCCACCAATCCGGCGGTCGAGATGACCGTGAGCGCCCGAACACGGAGGTCGTCCTGCTCGAACAGACGGAACGCCAGCGCCATGGATCCCGGGGTCGTCATCGCCGCGGCGACACCCATGAGCGCGCGCACGGCGATCAACTGCTCCACCGAGGCGACGAACACGGTCAGCACGCTGACGACGGCGAGCAACGTCAGGCCGATCAGCATGACCCGACGCCGGCCGAACCGGTCGGCGACCGCACCGAAGAGCAGCATCAGTCCACCGAACGCGACCGAGTACGCCCCCGACACCCACTGCAGCGACGCGGTGGATGCCGCGAGCTCACGGCCGATGGTCGGGAGGGCGACGTTCAGGACGGAGTTGTCGAGCATCTCGAACAGGAACACGGCCGAGAGGCCGGCCAGCGCGACCCACGCGTCGCGGAGGCGTGGCGGCGAGTCTTCGACAGCCGCGGAGGTTGAGGGTTCGAACATGGGCGCACTCCTTCGATGAAGAAGTGACGGCTCCCATGAGCCGCGTGCGCGTTTCCGCCAGCCGAAGCACGACGGGATTTTTCCCTCTGCGATGAGGGTAACGCATCATCGCCCGGTCCTGGCACCTGCGGTTCACCGCAGATACGCGTCGACCAGCAACGGACCCCGGATGGCCCTGAGCGTGTCGATCAGGCGTCCGAGGGCTCGACTGTTCCACGACGAGAGCTGGAGATCGAAGGGGCCGAGGGGCTCGAGCTTCCCGGTGCGGAGGCGGACGACCTCCCAGCCGGCCGACCGCAGCGCGCGGTCCTTCCGTCGGTCGACGGCTTCGCGGCGTCCGACGTGCTCCAGGCCGTGCCTGCCGATGCTGTCGTACTCGATGGCGATGCGCAGTTCCGGGTAGACCAGGTCGGGCCACACCTCGAGGTGCTGGAAGAACGGTCGCTGCACCCGCACGGCGTTCAGCCCTTCGGCCAGCGCCAGCCTTTCATGGACGTCCGCGCGCAGCTGAGCCTCGACAGCGGACGCAGGCTTCGGCGCGCACACGGACGTGAAGGCCTCCCCCACCGGCAGGTCGGGGGTCTTCTCGCACAGCGACGCCTTCGGGCGCGCACGACGCTCCCGGATGATCCCGGCGACCGCGGGCACCGGATCGGTCACCGACTCCCGCATCGGCAGTGCGACGATCCTCGACGGATCCGCCTCATCGGAGCATTCCGGGCACCACGCACTGCGGCGACGCTCGCGTCCGGGCCGCGAGCGCTGCTCAGCCGGCGTCGCGACGAACCGGTGTCCCCGGTCACACTGCCACTGCAGCAGGACATCGGCGGCCGGCGGCACCTGGCTCAGGACGATCCCGGCGTTGAGATCCGCATGGTACTGCCGCCACAGCGCCGGGAACGACGCCCACGCTTGCCGGTAGGCGCCCACCGGGTACGGCGTGTCGAGGCCCTTCGACCGCTGACGGCGGGCCCACCACGCTTCAACACGTTCCGGCACGAGCCGAACCTACGACGAGCCCCCGACACCGGCCACGACTGAGGACGCAGTGGTCGTCACCCCGGCGCCCCGACTCGACCTTCAGACCGCGAAGTCGCTCGGCCATCCGTGGTCGGCGAGCGACCGCCGCACACGCTCCACGTCCTCGTCACTCGGCAGCTCCGCGGTGACCCGCGCGATCGCGGTGGCGACGTCGACCCGACTGAGCGACGTGTCGCCCTCGGCCGCGAGGCGCGCACCCACCTCGGCCACCTCGGCGTCGCTCAGTCGCCGACGGAGGAGCGCCACGAGCGGGACGAAGTCCTGGTCGGGGAATCCTGCGGGATACCCGGCTCGGAGCCAGCGCACGATGCGGGCGACCAGCCCTCCGCGTTCCTCGAGGAGGGTCGCGCGCGCCTCCCGACCGGCGTCGTCCTGGTCAGTCGCCACCGCGCGGACGTCGTCCGGGCTGCCGAGCGGCCAGCCCGCGCTCGCGAGCCGGGCGGAGACGCGGACGAGGTCCTCCGGGAGCGCCGGACCGAGGAGGAGCTGTTCGACACGCGCCCGCAGACGATCGTGGCCGACCGGCTCACCGCTCGCATCGGCGTTCTCCGCCTCGACGAGCAGTCCCTCGACGACCTGGTCCAGCTCCTCGGGGGTGAGGCTCCGTCGGAGGATGCCGAGCAGCGGCACGTAGTCGTGCTCGGGCACGCCCGTCGGGTATCCGGCGCGGAGCCAGCCGACAACGCGCGCCACCACGCCGGACCCGTGGCCGGTGAGGTCCGTCCCGTTCTCGTGCGACACGCTCAGTCCTTCGGGGTGAAGGTCGGGAAGACGTGGTCGAAGCTGACCTCCTGCCCCAGACCGGTCGCCACGATGATCGTGAGTCCGACCAGCACGGCGGCGACGACGACGGCGAAGCACAGCACGCCGATGGCGCGGAGGAGCCCCGACGGGATCGTCGGCGCGGCCGACCCGCTCCGGTCGTCGGACCCGGCGCCTCCGGCGACCGCGAACGAGCGGACACCCAGCGCGAAGAGCGCGGGAAGCCCGGCGCCGAGCACGAGCGCGATGACAGCCACCTGGGCGGCGGCTTCGAGGAAGAGCATGAACATGTCCGACGTCCTTACGCTGCGGTCTTCTGCGACGAGCGGGCGGGGGCGTCCTGCCAGTCGTCGTTCACGTTGTGGGATCCGATGCTGTCGCGGCGCGACCGCAGGTAGATGGCGAGCGCGACACCCACGAGGATCGCGACCATGAGGATTCCGCCGATCGCCCCGCCCGCGAGGTGACCGACCCACCACATCACCGCACCCATGAGCGCGGCGGCCGGAAGGGTGATGACCCAGGCGACGACCATCCGGAGGGCCACCCGCCAGCGCACCTGCGCACCTGGCCGTCCGACCCCGGAGCCGAGGATCGATCCGGTCGCGACGTGCGTGGTGCTGAGGGCGAAGCCGAGGTGGCTCGAGGCGAGGATGACGGCGGCGGAGGAGCTCTCGGCTGCCATGCCCTGCGGCGTGTTCAACTCCACGATGCCCTTGCCGACGGTGCGGATGATCCGCCACCCGCCGATGTACGTACCGAGCGAGATCGCGAGGGCACACGCGAGCTTCACCCAGAGTGGGACCGACTCGGTGTCGTCCCAGCCGCCGGCCGCGATGAGCGCGAGGGTGATGACGCCCATCGTCTTCTGTGCGTCGTTCGTGCCGTGGGCGAGCGAGACGAGCGACGCGCTGCCGATCTGCCCGATCCGGAAGCCGCGGTGGAGACGCCCCTGGGCGAGGTTGCCGATGACGCGGAAGACGAGCCAGGTGCCGATCGCAGCCACCGCGCCGGCGAGCAACGGCGACATGAGCGCCGGGAGGATGACCTTGCCGACGACGCCGTCGAGCTTCGAGCCGTCACCGGCCCAGTTCACGCCGTTCAGGCCCAGGCCCGCGAGCGTCGAACCGATGAGACCGCCGAAGAGCGCGTGCGACGAGCTCGACGGCAGACCGAGCAACCAGGTGAGCAGGTTCCAGATGATGCCACCGATGAGCCCGGCGAGCACGATCAGCAGGAGCGCCGAGCCGCCTCCCTCGAGGAGCGCGGGATCAGGAGCTCCCGACGAGTCCTGGATCTTCACCACCGCGTTCGTGACGGTGAGCGCGACTTCGATGCTGAGGAACGCGCCCACGAGGTTCAGCACCGCTGAGAGGGTGACCGCGATCTTCGGCGACAGCGCACCGGTGGCGATGGAGGTCGCCATCGCGTTCGCGGTGTCGTGGAAGCCGTTGGTGAAGTCGAAGGCGAGTGCCGTGATCACGACGAGCGAGAGCAGGATGATGGGGTCCACGGCGACGAGCTTGCTCCTCGATCGCTGGATCGACAACGGGCGAGCGGGCGGATTCACCCGTTGTTCACGTTCCGTGGCGGGGACCGGAGGGCTGACGCGGAGATCGCCGTGGGTGACCGGGATGTCCGCGTCAGCGAACGGTGCGGGCCTCCTGCACGGGCAGAGGGCCGGTCACGCTGAGAGCGTCCTGCCAGCATTCGATCCCGCTGACTTCGGGCAACCGGTCACGGGCGAAGACCGGATCGAGGCCGGCGCGCCGCTGCGCGGAGTAGTCCTGCAACAGCTTGAACACGATGCCCGACAGCAGCCCGATGGCACATCCATCCGGAGCACGCTGCGTCTCAGCGGGTGGCGCACCGCCGAGGCCTCCGTCCGACATCGAGCATCGAGGACGGCGAGATCCGTTGGGAATCGCCGATTTTCTCGCCGACCCGAACGGTCACACCGCCTGGACGATGAGTGCGACACCGAATGCGACGATCAGACCGTTGCCGACGACGGCCGTCCACCTCCGAAAGGACGCGCCCGTCCTCCGCCGGAGCCCGGCTCCGAGCGCGACCAGCAGCGCCTGCCAGCCGAAGGATGCGAGCCCGACACCCACGATGAAGGCGACCGCCGTCGACCCCGATTCCGTGAAGTCGGCCAGCCCGGTCAGGATCGCCGCGAAGTACACCAGGGTGGCCGGGTTGATCGCCGTCAGACCGAGGAAGAGCAGGTAGCGCTGACGCGAGGTGCCCGAGCGCTCAGCGGGCGGTTCCCCGGCTGACGGCTTCGCACGGAGGCCCTGCAGGAGCCCGTGCGCTCCGAGCGCGATGACGGCGACACCACCGAGGAGCTGCGGCCAGGGAGACCATCCGCTCACGATGGGACCGGCGAGCGCACCGGCAGCGACGGCGGCCGCGCAGTACGACACGTCCACCGTCGCCACGGCGGCGGCGGCAGGCAGTCCACTGCGCAGCCCGCGCGTGATGCCCTCCTGCAGGAGCAGCATCCCGATCGCCCCGAGCGGCGCGGCCAGAGCGAGGCCGGCGACGGACCCGGCGAGGAGGGCGAGGAGGACATCCATGCCGACGACTCTGGTGCAGCGCACCGGTCCCGACAGTGCGTTCTCGCAGTGAGACGGCATACTGTGTCGCATGGACGATCTCGACAGTGCAATCATCGGCGTGCTGCAGCTGAACGCGAGGATATCGTTCAGTGAGCTCGGCCGTCAGATCGGGTTGAGCACGAATGCGACGGCGGCCCGTGTCCGTCGTCTGGAACACAGCGGCGTCATCACCGGGTACCGCGCGATCCTCGGCTCTGATGCCCCGGTCGCCGAGGACGGCCTGGAGGCGTTCATCGACGTCCGACTCGACCCTGCGCGCAAGTCGGAGGAGTTCCTGGAGTGGACCCGACGGATCCCCGAGATCAGAGACGCGGTGCACGTCACCGGCGCCTACGACTACCTCGTCCACATCCGCGTCGCCGGCACTGCCGCCCTCGACCGCCTCCTCCGCAACATGAAGAACGACGGAGGGGCGACCCACACGCAGACGCGGCTGGCGCTCCGGTAGGCGGGAACCACGCGCGCCGTCGCATCGCGCTACCGCGGCCTGTCTCTAGACCGGCGCGAGGGGTTCGCGGGCTCCGTCCGACAGCTCCACGGATATCGGATCACCCGGCTGTACAACGCCACCGACGAGTACGACGCCCATGACTCCCGTCTTGCGGACGGTGCGCCCCTCTGCGTCCGTACCGACGACCTGCTTGAGCAGGCCCGGTTCGAAGCGGTCGATCTGGACACACGGGTTCCGAAGCCCCGTCACCTCGACGACGGCGTCGGTCCCGAGTCGGAGCACTGCACCCGCGGGGAGGTCGAGGAGGTCCAGCCCCTCGGTGGTGATGTTCTCGCCCAGCTCGCCCGGAGTGAGGTCGGCGTCCACCTCCGCGAAGAGCTCCCGGTGGATGAGGTGGACCTGCCGGAGGTTGGGCTGCGTGGGATCGCGTCTCACCCGGGACCGATGCTGCACCGTCGCACCGAAATGCGCGTCCCCCTCGACGCCCAGCCCGGCGACGAGCGTGATCGCGTGCCGTCGCGGCTTGGAGAAACGGTGCTCATCGTCGCTGCTGACCGAGACGACACGGGCGATTGTCATCACCCCAGTCTGCATGGGGGAAGCGCGGAACTCCACAGGCCTCAGCGACCGACGGGCTCGTCGCCTGCATGGGCTCCGTAGAACTCGGACTGCCGCCGCATGAGCTCGCGCATCGACACCTCGGGTCCGACGCCGTACACGGTCCCGCCGAAGTCGAGCTGTCGCTGGATCGCCCAGATCTCATCGTGACGTTCGGGCGGGAGGATCGATGCCGGCGTCCCGACCGCGACCCATCCGATGGGAACAACGGCACCCGGCTCCAGCACGGTGTTGACCTGGACGACACCGTTGATCCGGACTTCGGCACCGTGCCCGACTCGGCTGCCGGGGAACAGCGAGGCACCCGTGGCGATGAACGCCTCGTCGGCCACCACGCTGCCGTTGACGTGCGTGTGCGGCCCGATCATGACGGCGGCTCCGATGAGCGCTGGGTGACCGGACCGTCCGCGGATCAGGGCGTGCTCCATGACGACGGTGTCCTCGCCGATGACGACCTCGCCGTCTTCGGCGGACACCACCGCACCGTGCAGGATCCGAGCACCCGCCTCGATCCTGACATCGCCCACGATCATGGCGGACGACGCGACGGTCGCGGTCTCGTGGATCGACGGTTCGCGGTCCCGGTGTCTGATCAGCATGCGCTCACGATAGCGAAGGCGCCCGGTCCCGGATGGTCAGCGGTGCAGGATCACCTGGTACAGGTTGTGGTCCTGCCAGGTGCCGGCGATCCGCAGGTACGACGGAGCCATGCCGATGTGCTCGAACCCGGCTTTGCGGAGCACCCGTTGCGAACCGTGGTTGTGCAGCAGGGTGCTCGCCTCGACCCGGTGCAGGCCGAGATCGTCGCGCGCCACCCGGACGATCGCCTGCACGGCCGCCGTCGCGAGGCCCTTACCCGCGTACTCCGCGTCCACCCAGTAGCCCAACCCGGCGTTCTGGAACGGGCCGCGGACGATCCCCGACACGTTGAACCGGCCCACGATGGTCGAGCCGTCGAACAGGCCGAGGGAGTATCCGGTCCCGGCGGCACTCGACGCGAGCTTGCTGGTGAGGTCCGCCGATTGCCCGGCTTCGGTGAAGAACTCGTCGGATCGAGCCGGCTCCCACGGCGCCAGATGGTCGCGGTTCCGCGAGTACGCCGCAGCGAGCTCCTTCGCATCGCCGAGCCCCAAGGGCCGCATGTCGACGCCGTCGGCGAGATTGATCACGGTGAACACCCGTCAACGGTAGTCGCCGCCGGGTGCACTCGACCACCCCGATGCGACGACCGTTTCCCGCCAGCTCAGGGTGACGCGACTGAGGAGGCTGAAGGGTGACCGCCTTGCTTCCCTGATGTCTGGACACCCGTGCCCCACTCCCATGTCGACATCGACCCCGCCATCCTCTACTTCGGGACACCCGTCGTGCTGCTCAGCACGGTGGACGCCGACGGCCGCCCGAACCTCGCCCCGATGTCGTCGGTCTTCTGGCTCGATCACACGGCCGTCCTGGGCATGGGGATGCGGTCGCAGACGGCGTCGAACCTGCTCGCGACCGGGGAGGTCGTGATGAATCTGCCGTCGGTCGCCCAGGTGGACGCCGTCGACCGTCTCGCGCTCACGACCGGCCGCGATCCGGTGCCCGCGGCCAAGCAGCAGGTCGGCTATCGGCACGCCGCCGACAAGTTCGCCCTCGCCGGCCTCACCGCCGTGCCGTCCACGACGGTCGGTCCCCCGCGGGTCGCCGAGTGCCCGGTGTCGCTGGAAGGCCGGGTGACCGCTGTCCATCCGCTCAACGTTGATGATCCAGCCGAGGCCGGTTCCGCCTCGACCTTCGAGGTGACCGTCACACGGGTGCACGTCCATCCCGGGATCCAGGACGCGGTCCACCCGAACCGGATCGACCCGCTGCGGTGGCGACCCCTGATCATGAGCTTCCAGAAGTTCTTCGGCCTTACCGACCAGGTGCACCCCTCGCGCCTCGCCACGATCGACGAGGAGTGGTACCGCTGACGGAGACTCAGCGGCTGGCGATGGGGTGGGCCGGGTACTCGCGCAGCACCAGGGCCGTGCTGACAGGACCGAACCGGCCGATGGCGTCGATGATCTGCTCGAGGCGTTCCGGCGAGGGCGCGTGCACATCGAGGACGAAACAGTCCTCGCCGGTCACTCGGTAGATCCGGTGGATCTCCGGCAGCTCGTCGAACTGGCTCAGTGACGCCTGGATCTGCGCGTGGGTCGTCCGGAGTCGGACGACGGCGTGCGTCGTGAGCCCGAGCTTCTGCGGCGACACCCGAGCTCCGTAGCCGGTGATGTACCCGGCGAGCTCGAGCTTGCGGACCCTCGCCGACACCGCCGGCTGGGACAGATGCACGAGCCGGGCGAGGTCGGTCATCGTGGTCCGCCCGTCGACCTGGAGCACGTCGAGGATCGTCTGATCCGTTCGATCGAAGGAAAGCGAAGCATCGTCCGTCATCTGCTTAGTAAACAACGGATGATGACGCTCCAGCTGCTGAGACCGAGGGTTCGACTGGCACGCTGAGGGCAGATCGCCCGACCACGACGAAGGAATCCCATGTCGATCATCGACCATGCCCGGGATCGGTGGATCCGACGACGCCCACTGGCAATCCCAGTGGGAGCGCGACACGCCTGCGATCCGCCGGTTCGCACCGGCTTCCTGGGACGAACCGGACCTCGACGACTGGTCCGCCGCCCTCGACCGAGCGGTGGCGGACGAACCGGCGATCCTGGTCGCGCACAGCCTCTCGTGTCTGCTGGCCGTCCGCTGGGCAGCGGCGAACCCTGCACGAGTCGCCGGGCTGTTCCTCGTCGCCGCCCCCGATCCCGACGGGCCGCGGTTCCCGAGGGTCGCCGCTGCGTTCGCCGAGGATCTCGATGTCCGGCCATCCGCACCCGCGCTGCTCGTGACCAGTGACGACGACCCGTACTGTTCGGAGGCACGCGCGGCCGGGTTCGCCGCGACGTGGGGCGTGCCTCGGATTACCATCGGGCGCCAGGGCCACGTGAACTCCGCCAGTGGACTCGGCGCCTGGCCGGAGGGCCGGCGACTGCTGACCGCGTTCAGCGCGGGGGTCGGGGGTCGCGAGCGGTCAGCAGCGACGTGAGGGCCTCGATCGCCGGTTCGAACCGCGCTCGCGACGGCGTGGCGAACCCGACGACGAGGGCCTCCGGGCGGTCGTGGCTCCGGGTGTAGCGCGCGAGGCGATGGACGCCGACGTGATCGGGTTGGGACTCGAGCCGGGACAGCACCGTCGGGGCGGCATCGCCGAGCGGAATGAGGCCGTGGAGACCGGCGGCAAGACCGGGGACCTCGAGACCGACGCTGCGCAGCGCCTGCTGGAGATGGGTGCGACGGCGGGCGTACTCGCGGCGCTGCCGGCGGATGTGACGCTCGTACTCGCCGGTCCTGATGAGGTCGGCGAGAGCCAGTTGGTTCAGCATCGGCGCTCCGCCCGTGAGCGCCTCGGACGCCTCGACGACCGGACGCACGAGGTCGCGCGGCAACACGAGCCACCCGAGGCGGAGGTCTGGAGCGAGGGTCTTGCTCACGCTGCCGGCGTAGACCACGCGCTCCGGTGCCGACCGTTGCAACGCGGCGACCGGGCGGCGGTCGAAGCGGAACTCGCCGTCGTAGTCGTCTTCGACGATGAGGCCTTCGTTCGCCATCGCCCAATCCACGACGAGTCGACGTCGCACCGGGGCCAACGCCCCACCCAGTGGGAACTGGTGCGACGGCGTCAGCACGACGGCGTCCGTGCGGGCATCGAGCCGACCGATGTCCGCGCCGTCCTCGTCCACGACGAGGTCGGACACGGTGAACCCCGACGTCGACCATGGGCGTTCGATGCCGAACAGCGACGGGTCCTCGATCGCCACGGACGACGCTCCGCCCGCAGCGAGCGCTGCCGCGAGGAGCGCGCTGGCAGTCCGGTACCCGGCGCAGATCACGATGGCGTCAGCGGTCGTCTCCACCCCGCGAGCGCGGGCGAGGTAGGAGGCGAGTTCGGAACGCAGCGCCATGCTGCCGGCACCGTCGGAGTCGACGTCGGCAGCTGCGGCGCCGGCGCGCCGGATGGCGGTGAGCCAACGCGCGCTCGGAAAGGACCCCGCCTCAGGTCGCCCCGGTCTGAGGTCGAACTCCGGCCCGGCACCCGCTGGCGTCCGGCTTTCGCTGTGGAGTGGCGCGACGCTGCGCGCGACGAATGTGCCCGCGCGGGCTCTGGCCTCGAGAACACCTTCGGCGACGAGGTCGTCGGTGACGGCCACGATCGTGTTGCGAGCCACCCCGAGCTCGAGCGCGAGTTCCCGGGACGACGGCAATCGCATACCGGGTCGGGCCCGTCCATCGGCGATCGCGGCCCGGATGGCGTGTTCGACGGCTCGGGTCTTCGGCAACGTCGGGTCCAGCTGGAGCATCAGGTCCACTGGACCAGGATATGCGACTCGTTCTGGCCCTCATCATCGGTCCACCGGCGAAATAGGGTCGAATCGTATCTTCTGGAAGGACGTGCTCATGCGGGTGTTCATCGCGGGCGGATCAGGCGTGCTCGGGCGCGCGCTCATCCCACTGCTCAGAGCAGCAGGCCACGAGGTGATCGCGACGACCCGGTCGCTCTCGAAGTTCGCGCGCGTCGCCGACACCGGGGCGACACCGTTCCTGCTGGACGTCCTCGACCGGACCGCGACGGTGCGGGCAGTGGTCGACACCCGGCCGGACGCGATCGTGCACCTCCTGACCGATCTGACCGCGGGAGACTCAGGGAGCAACGCACGATTGCGCACCGCGGGCACCCGTCACCTCGTCGACGCAGCTCACGAGGCCGGAACGTCACGGATGGTCGCGGAGAGCATCTCCTGGGTCCACTCCCCCTGTCGTGAGCCCGCGACGGAGTCCGATCCGCTCGATCTGGACGCACCGGAGCCCCGGCAGACGACGATCTCCGCGGTGCGTGCCCTCGAGAGCGCCGTGCAGGAGCTCCACGACGGCGGGGTCCTCCGGTTCGGCCAGCTCTACGGGCCCGGAACCTGGTATTCGACCGCCGGACGCTTCGGTGACGCCGCCCGTGCGGGCGAGCTCCCGGCCACGGAGACCGTCACCTCGTTCGTGCACACCTCCGACGCCGCCGCGGCGCTCCTGCTCGCGCTCGGATGGGGTCGCGGGACGTGGAACATCGTCGACGACGAGCCCGCCAGCGGCCACGAGTGGGTGCCGCGGTTCGCCGCTGCAGTCGGCGCGCCGCCGCCGACGTCATCGATCTCAGGCGACATCGGCCGGCCGGTGTCGAACGCGGCCGCCAGAGCGGCAGGTCTCACGTTGCGGTACCCGAGCTGGCGCGACGGGTTCTTCGCGTGAAGCGGCGCCGATTCCGTCGCGGATCCTGGCGGCAGGCCGTCGTCACCCTCGCCGGGGTCCTACCGATGAGCGTCGCGTTGAACATCGGCCTCGACCCGCTCACCAGTGACTGGCCCCGCTTGGCCACGGTCGTCGCCAACGCGACCGTCCTCGTCGTGTCCCTCACGTGGGTCCTCCTACCGGCGCTCTATTGGGCGACGGGCGGGTGGGCCGCACCGCACCCGACTCCGTCAGCCGACCTCGCGGAGCCTGGACGCGACGTCGCAGACGTTCTGTCGCCGTGATCAGGCGCCACCGGTGCTCGATGCGGCGGGCCGCGCTCGGTGGTGGCGCTGCCAGTCGACTGACGCGACGCCGTTCAGGACGCTCAGCACGGTCCGTTCGGCCAGGCCGTCGTCGATCGGCTGGTGCCCGAAGAAGGCGCGGTAGTAGAGCGGGGCCGCCAGGAGGTCGAGCGTGAGTTCCATGTCGAGGCCGCCCTGGATGTCGCCACGCTCGACCGCGTGCTCGAGCACCGCACGCGAGGTCGCCCGGCGAGCCTCGAAGTAGTCACGGCGGAAGACCTCACGCAACGCCGGGTCCGCCTCGAGGTCGGACACGAGCCCCGGAAGCGCCCGGGTGATCGGGGAACCCTGGAAGGCGTCCGCCAGGGTGGAGATGCCGGTGATCAGGTCGCAGTGGACGCACCCGGTGTCTGGCCTCCGCGCCGTGCGGGCGTCGGGCAGACTGGAACCGTGACCCGAGCCGACACCACCCGAGCAGCCCTCCTCCGCGACCGCATCGTCCAGCAGATCGCTGAGCAGGGCTTCGCCGCGCACGGCCTGCACGTGCTCGCCGGTGACGACGAAGCCGAGCATCGCTGGACCGAGGACGTCCGAGAGGACATCCACTCCGCAGCGAAGGGCGTCTGTGTGCTCGCCGCCGGCCTCGCCATCGACGACGGCCTCATCACGATGGACACCACGCTGGGCGCCGTGTTCCCGGAAGCCGACTTCGGCGAGGGCACCGCCGACGTCACCCTCCGCCACCTCCTGAACATGACGAGCGGCGTCGACCTCCCCTGGTCACCGACCCTGCTGTCCGACTGGCCGGACCTGGCGCTCGAGTTCTTGAGCAGGCCGTCCCGCGGTCGCGTCTTCCAGTACTCGAACGCCAGCACCTACACGGCGATGCGCGCGCTCGAGACCCGGGTCGGTGACGTCGGCGACTACCTCGAGCAGCGACTCCTGGCCCCGCTCGGCATCCACGACGCACCCTGGGAGCGATGCCCCCGCGGATTCATCGCATCCGGCGGCGGGCTGCAGCTCCGCACCACGGAACTCGCCCGCATCGGACGACTCATCCGCGACCGCGGCCGGTGGGGAGGCGAACAGCTCCTGTCGCCGGAGTGGATCGACGCCATGCACGCCGACTGGGTGACCTCCGGAACCGGCGCCGGGTACGAACGGTATGCGCTCGCCGGATGGGACGGTCCAGGCGAGGCCTGGCGACTCCACGGCGCATACGGGCAGCTCGTCGTCTTCGCCGGCGACGCCGTGGTCACCATCACCGCCGAGGACCACGAGGGGGCCGACCGCATCGCGGCCTCCGTGTCCTCGTTCCTCACCGACACCACGGGCTGAGCCCGGCTGCGGGCGCGGGTCAGCTTCCGGCGCGGAGCACTCCCGCCGCCGCTTCGACGGTCGAGACGAATGTGGCGCCGACGCTCCGGTGCCCCGACCGGATCTCCTGTTGCGGAGCGTCGGAAAGCACGACCACGTCGATGTCGAGGATGCGACAGACACGCGCCTTGTACGCGATGTCGACGCGGTCCCCGGCTCGCGGGCACAACACGACCGCGCTCGGCGGGAAGCGCTCGTTCGTGAGCATCTCGCCCCAGGACGACGCCGCGATCGTCACCTGCAGATCAGGTGCGTGGGAGCCGAGCCACGACACGGCAGACGCGCGGGCGCGGTCGTCACTGTCCAGTACGCCGATCGTTCGCATCGATACCTCGTCACTCGTCACCGCATCCGGAGTCATACCCCGATGGTGTCGGCGCCATCCGTAAGATACCAGCGCCAGGACCGCCCGCAGAGCACGGGATCCGAACCCCACCGCACCACCCACCCACGCCTCATGCGGACCGTCCACCACGGGCGGCTCAGGATGCTTGCGCCCCACAGGCCTGGCGGGCACGATGGATGGGTACCGCGGTGTCGTGGTGATCGTCGAAGCCCAGGCCGACTTGTCTGCCGACCGATCCCCCGCTCCGCCTCGGAGGCATCGTCCATGACGACTGCTCGCTCAATCCCGCCATCCATCCTCGGCCCCGTCTGCGCAGCCGCCAGCCGGTATCGCGGTGTCCTCGTCCGGCCCGGGGCGCCGCAGTTCTTCCTCGCTGCGGCCCTCGCCCGGCTCGGCGTCGCCATGACCGGACTCGGGCTGCTGTTCTCGATCCAGCACGCGACGGGGTCGTTCGCGGTCGCAGGTGCGGGGACGGGGGCGTTCGCCCTCGCCGAGGCGGTGGTCGGTCCGCAGATCGCACGACTCATCGACCGGTGGGGCCAGACGGCGACCGTTCCGGTAGCCGTGCTCGTGCACGTCAGTGCAGTCATCGTCGCGATCACCACTGCAGGACATGCGCCGATCGGCATCACCCTGGCGACCGTCGTCATCGCGGGCGCCGCGATCCCGCAGCCCGGCGCCCTATCGGCGGCACGCTGGTCGCGGCTCCTCCCGGAGCCCGCAGCGCTCCGGACCGCCTTCTCCCTCGAGGCGAACGTGAACGACGTCGTGTTCCTGTCGGGACCGATCCTCGCCACGCTGGCCAGCACCCTTCTGGCACCGTGGGCCGGGTCCGTGGTAGCGGCGATCCTCGTGGCTGCCGGCTGTGTCGCACTCTCCCTCCAACGCTCCACCGCACCGATACCGCGACGTCGAACGGACCGCGGGGCCGACACCCACCGATCCACCCTCCTCGCCCCGCCGTTCCTCGCGGCGCTCGGGGTGAACCTCGGGCTGGGGTGCTTCTTCGGTGCGGTGCCGCTCCTCGTCACGGCGGCGGCGACGGCGGAGGGACGGCAACCGTTCATCGGACTCGTCCTCGCGCTCTCCAGCGCTGCGAGCATCGTCGCCGGCGCGCTGTACGGTGCGCTGCGATCGACCCCGTGACCGCAGACCGTACAGCTGATCGCGTCCGTCGTCCTCACGCTCGCCGTCCTCGTCGGCGCCGTCTGGCCGACCCTGCTCGGCCAGGCGATCATGCTCCTCGTCGGCGGGACCGCGATCGCACCGCTGCTCGCCTCCTCCTCGCAGATCGTGCAGGCGACGGTCGTCCCACGGGAACTGACGCAGGGCTTCACCTGGATCAACTCGGCCTCCGCCGCGGGTATCGCGGCGAGCGCCGCGTCAACCGGTTGGCTCGTGGCACAGGAAGGCGTCCAGGCCGCGATGCCGCCGCTCATGATCCTCGTCCTGATCGCGGTCGCGTCCGCAGGGTTCGCGCAAGCGGGAGTGAAGGCGGGCCGACGTCGCGAAGATGTCTCGCGGGGGCCTCACCAGTGAGGCCCGAGGACTGTCAGCTGGGGATGCGACGTCGACCAGACCTCACCGTAGACCAAGCCACCGACACCGGGGTTCCTGTCCAGCGGCAGGGAATCATCGACCGTGAGGCGGCAGATCGGTACCGTGGGTCACAACCGAGCGGGTCCACTCAGCGGAGGTACGTGCGATGTCTCAGAAGAAGCAAGCCGACAAGAAGCAGACGGACAAGAAGCGGGCCAGCACGAAGCAGGCCGAGAAGCAGGCCAAGAAGCTGGCAGCTGAACAGCGGGCAGTGGAGCAGAAGCTCCGGCGCGGAGCTGAGAAAGCGGTCGCCCGTGCCGAAGCCGCAGTGGAGGCCGCCCGAGACGCCGTCCGCACCTCCAGCAAGCAGCTGCGGAAGCAGGTCTCGGCGCTGGCGAAACGGACCGAGAAGCTCGCCGTCAAGCACGAGCAGTCCGTTCGCGAGTTGACGCAGCAGCAGGCCCGCGCACATGCGGCGCTCGCGACGCATGCAGCGGCCACCGGACCGGACGCACGACCCACACCGCAGCTCACTCCGCCGCTGCCGAAGCCCGCTGGCGCGGTGCCGACGCTGATCGAACTGCGCGAGCTCGCGAAGGAACAGCGGATCGTCGGTTACTCCCGCATGAACAAGGCCACCCTCCTCGAGCGGGTCGACCTGGCGAACCGGGCGTGAAGGTCCTCGCGGTCTACAGCACCAAAGGTGGCGTCGGGAAGACGACAGCAGCGGTGAACCTGGCCTGGGAGGCTGCGAAGGACGCGCGGGTCCTGCTCTGGGACCTCGATCCGCAGGGCGCAGCCACCTTCCTGCTGAACGTGAAGCCCAAGGTGAAGGGCGGTGTCGGCGCCCTCGTCGGCGGGCAGCACAAGGTCTCCGGCGCCATCCGCTCGACCGTGTACGAACGCCTCGACGTCCTGCCGGCGGACGCGAGCTACCGCGACCTCGACCTCGTGTTCGACCAGGCGAAGAAGTCGGAACGACGGGTGGCGAAGATCATCGAGCAGATCGAGGACGACTACGACCTCGTGATCCTGGACTGCCCGCCCGGAGCGTCACTCGTCGCGGAGAACGCCGTCACCGCCGCCGACGCCATCGTGGTCCCGCTCGTGCCCTCCCCGCTGTCGATGCGTTCGCTCGACCAGGTGACCGAGTTCGTCTCGGAATCCTCGTCGCGGGCACCCGTCGTCGCGTTCCTGTCGATGGTCGATCGGCGCAAGACCCAGCACCGAGTAGCCGTGGACGAACTCCCCAGGGAGCGGAAGTCGGTGATCGACGTCGTCATCCCGTCCACCGTGCATCTCGAGCGCATGGGGTCCGAGCGCGCACCGGTGGGCAGCTACGCGCCGGCCACCGAGGCAGCCCGAGCCTATGCCGCCCTCTGGCAGCGAGTACGGGCTGTCGTGAAGCTGCGCACGGAGACGACGACTCCGAGGCGCAAGCGCTGACCCGGACGACGTCTCAGCGGTCGAGTGCCTGCGCACCACGAACCGGTACTCCCGCGGCGTGCAGGCGACCCCGAAGGTCGTCGACCGTCGTGAACCGGTGCGTGGACATCGACAGGCGTGCTGCTCCGGCGAGCTTCGCTGCCGAGTCATCGGTGAAGAACACGTCCTCGCCCCGCACCTCCAGTGCATCGAGCACATGCTGGAACGCTCGGACGTCGGGTTTCGCGAAGCCGGTGTCCGCAGAGTTGAAGATCGCGTCGAAGTGGTCGGCGATGCCCGAGGCTGCGAGTTCAGCAGCGATGGTGTCCGTGCCGTTCGTGAGCACCGCAGTCGTCAAGCCCGCGGTTCGGATCTCGTCGGACAGGTCCAGCAGCGCGTGGTCGACCGACCATGTCTGAGCGCCCCATTCCTCCGCCGCCGAGTGGTCACCGACGAGGTGTCCGATCCGGCTGACCCATTCGGCTCTCGTGATCCGGCCGGTGGTGACCTCGTCGATGAGCGGCGCCGCGAAGGCGATCCCGGCGAGCACCCCAGGCTGGAGTCCGTACCTGGCCTCGATGTCGGACACCTGCGCCGGATCGAAGTGTCGGATCACGCCGTCGAGGTCGAACAGGACGACGCGGATCACGACTCGACCCGTTCCTCGCTGCCCGCCGACTCATGCCCAGGAGCGTCGGCGATGACGCGATCGATCCAGTCACGTCGCGGCAGCGTCAGGATCTCGTCCCGAGCGAACCAGCCGAGTTCGAGGAGCTCCTCGGGATCCGCGGTCGCTTCGCTGAGCAGCTCGCAGTCGTAAGCGGTGGTCACGTACCCGACGTGGTCGCCGTTCGGGTAGCGCACCATCATCGGTTCGCCGCCGTACACCCCGACGATCCCGCGGACGCGGACCCGGGCGCCGGTCTCCTCGAGGACCTCGCGCAGGAGGGCGTCGGCGGGTTCCTCACCCGGCTCGACGCCGCCGCCGATCAGGCTCCAGAGGCCGGAGTGGTGATGGCGACCGAGGAGGAACCGGTCCCCGTCCCTGATCACCGCGGTGACCCCGGGGAGCATGAGGAACCCGGTCCCGATGTGGGCGCGGATCGAGGCGACGTAGTCGGACATCGGCATGCGGGGAGTCTACGGAACCGGTCTGACCGGAACGTGTCAGTCGGCGTGCTCCGGCGGCCACACCACGGCGAAGTACTCGAAGACGATGTCCTCGGACTCCGACCACGCCGCACCCCGGGCCGCGCTGGTCCGCTCCCAGTAGCGTCGGTGTTCGCGCTGCCAGCTCTCGAGCGTGCGGTCGTCCTCACCTTCGGCGAACGCGAACGCGGCGTCTGCACTCGCGAACGGTCCGATGCGCAGCGCGGTGCTGCGGATGATGATCCGCGGGGCCCCGGTACTGTCGCACGCGATCCAGTGCGACCCGATCCGCGGGAGCGGGTCCCCGCGGTGCGCGAACTCCGAGACGAGTTCGGCGGTGGCCCGCTTCCGCCCGGTCAGGACGATGTCGAGCAGTTCGTCGGCCAGCCCGGCCGTGTCGCCGAAGTGCTCGACCGTGTAGTCGGCGTCGTCCAGTCCCGCGCCGCCGCGATGCTCGGTGTACGCCTGCCACATCGCAGTCGCAGCGTCATGGTCGGGCGACGCGACCGGTGCTGCGTCGTTCGGGGAGTTCATACCGTCGATCGTGCCAGACCATCCGACAGACCTCGTCGGCTGCAGCTCAACGCAGGCGACCGCCGGTGAACGCGCTCGCGGCCGCGGACACGGTGTCGAGCGGGGTATCGATCGCGACCTCGCCGATCTGGAACCCGAGCTTGCCGAGCATGGAGAACGACCGCGGCGGGAGGGTCGTCGTGACGCCCGGTGACTGCGCAGTGAGACCAGGCACGAGCCGGAAGGTCAGGATCCGCCACTTGCCGCGTGAGCGGATCGAGACGCGCTCGATCGCTCCCCACGGGAGGAAGACCTCGCCCTGCGGGATGCTCCCACGAAGGCCGTCGGCGTCGAGCGTCAGCACCGTGCTAGCCACCGACTGCGCTCCGCGGACCGTCGCGAACTGCACCACCGCGAACAGCATGAACCAGGAGACGACGCTGAAGGACACCCCGGCCAGCATGCCGAGGGCGAATCCGCCGGAGGCCGTGGTCAGCACGGCGAGGAGCATCCCGAACACCGGGATCAGCGCCGCTGCGATCAACATGAACACGAACGCCGGGCGGGTCGCCCGCTCGGTCCGAACCGGGGCCGATCCGACGACCAGCGGGGGGAAGGACTGCGGCGCACCGTTCATGAGGCCAGTATGCCCGTAGGCGGATCCTGCCGGGACGGTCGCCGGTCGATCGAGCCGCGCGTTCAACACGCGCATCGCGCGGCAGCGGAAGGGCTGCTTCAGTTCGGTGACGGGCGAGCGGTCACTCCGGCACGACGTCCGGCTGACGCCATGCGGCGATGTGTAGGAAGACGCGGGCGAGAGGCACCCGTTCTTCGCGGACCCCGTGCGCGACAGCCGCCACGGCGCTCAGCCCCTCGGGCGTCGCTCGAAGGATGACGGCGCGTCGATCATCCGCGACCTCGTTGCGATGACGACGTATGAAGCCCTTGTCGCAGAGCTGATCGATCAGGTAAGCCGCTCCCGCATGGGACACCTCCAGGGGCTCGGACAACGCTCCCGGACGCACCCCTTCATGGGTGGCGATGTACACGAGGGCGGCTCGTTGGCGGGCGGCCATCCGACCCTGGGTCGCGGCGACGGGCATGTAGGTCACGAGCTTCGCGCCAGCCGTGCTGGCGTCGAGGAGGAGGTCGAGTGGGTCTGCAGCAGACGGATGCGCATCGAGGCCCGTCGTCTGCAGGATCGCGCCGAGTTCGCGCGCGAGCTCTCTGCTGTCGCCCAGCAGCGCGAGCGCTCCTGTCCGCAAGGCTTCGGCTTGCTCGTGCCCGTGACCGGTGAGGACGACCTCGACGACCCGTCCGTCGCGGTCCGATGATCGCGTCGTCACCAGGCCGGCTTCCTTCAGGCGCGCGATGAGACGGGAGATCGCGCGGCGACCGAGTCCGCTGATGTCGGCCAGCGAACGCGTCGTGATGACGGAGTCACGCGCGATCACGATGAGTGCGATGATCTCCTCGATCTCGGCCCAGCGTGTACCGAAGACCTCGTCGACGGCTCTCGTGAGCCGGTCGTTGAACTGCCCGAGCAACTCGATCGCCCGGGCGTGCGCTTCGTCTTGCATCGATCTCTCCTACCAGCGCAATCCAACCAACTCTATCGAGTGGCACCACTGCGTCCGCTGTGGAGGGATCGGGGAACCGGTCGCGCGTTCGCCGTCGAGAGCGAGCGGTCGCATCATGGAGGTGTTCGCGGGTCAGGTCGATGAGGAATCGACCGGCGTGGCTGTGGAGCCGCTACGGACGGCCGCCCTCATTCACCGGAGTCCGCTCGTCGGTCCCGCGAATGACGAAGGCGACGGCGATGAGCGCGAACACTCCGGCGATGAGGTTGATCGTGGCACCGATGCCCGCAAGCGGTCCGGGCGTGCCGTGGGAGAGCGCGAAGGTGGAGAAGTCCCACATGCCGTGCAGCACCATGGCCCAGATGAGCGTGCCGGTCACCCGGCGGAGGATGTAGAACACCGTCCCGGCGATGAAGGCGAACACCACCTGCTGGATAGTGGCTCCGAGCGCCTGACCCGTCGCGTTCAGCAGGTGCATCGCTCCGAACAGGAACGAGGTCAGGAACCACACCCAGCCCTCGCTGAGGCGACTCCGCAAGCCGGTGAGCAGCAGGCCCCGGGTCGTGATCTCCTCGGTGAACCCGACGAGGAGGATGACGAGTGCCGCAGCGAGGAACGCCCCGTCGAACGCGCCCCAGTCCGTCGAGATGAGGTTGAAGACCAGGGCGACCGCCATGAGGATCGGTGCGATGATCGGCCATCGCACGCTCCGATGACGATCGAAGAGTGCCGGGCGCCACCACCCGAGCAGCGTCGTCGTGAGGGCGAGGAGCACCGTGGCGATGATCAGCGAGAGACCAGCCCCGAAGAAGAGGTTGCTTCCACTCGCACCGAGCTCGTCGTACCGGACGCCGGAGACCAGCTGGACGGTGAAGACCACCGCGATGTACCCGAGGTAGATGGCCAAGCCGATCCAGACGCGGGGCCGGACCTTCAGTTCTATGGACATGGGGCGTTCCTTCGACGAGGGTGCGTGCGGGTGGTGATCGCCGGCGTCAGTCGCCGAGCTCTTTCAGGAGGTCGTTGAGCCCGAGGCCTCCGATGTTGAGCGCCTCGAACTCCAGGCTGCTGCCCGTGGTCGTGTCCTGGAGCTCGATGATGCGCACGGTGCCATGGTGACGACGCGATACCTTGAGGTCGCTGCGCTCGATGTGCGCCACCGGATGCAGATGCTTCCAACCACCCACGAGACCGGTCGACGTCCGCCCGAGGACGTAGACCTTGGTCGCGGAGACCGCGAGCACGATGGACGGGTAACTCCCGTGCGACGCACTGTTGGCCCGCTGCGCGATCATCCCACCAGCCACACCCCACGCCGTCTGATTGTTGCCGCCCAGACCGACACCGGCAGCAGCACCCAGGACACCGGACAGCGTCGACCCGCGGGGCATCACCACCGCGACATCGAGGATCTCGTCATCCGGGATGACCGCCTGGGCTCCCTCACGTGCATGCTCTTCTCTGGACATACGGTCGACCTCTTTCATCTGGCCCCGTTTGAGGAGCTCGACAGCTGCTGGCAATAACGTAGCGAAGTTCAGGACAAGACCGAAGGACTTGATTTTCTCCGAGATTGCAGGATCATGTCTCGCCTCGACGACGAGAGGTCGTCAGCCGCCAGGCGATGAACGGTTGCCGAAGGATGTCAAGACCGTTCGGAACTGTCTCGCATCGCGCTATCGTGTTCCCACGCCCGGGTTCACCCGGATCGTGTGGAGGAGACGATGATGGCGAAGCGACCAGCCGGCGTCACGCTGATCGCCGTGCTCACCTGGATCTCAGCAGCCCTCCACATCCTGCTCGGCATCCTGGTCTTGCGGGGCATCCTGTCGGCAGACGGCGTCTCGGACCTCTCGGCGTGGATCGCTATCGGCGTCGGCATCGTGATCTTCTGCGTCAGTGTCGGTCTGTTCAGCGGCAGCAACATCGCTCGGATTCTCGTGACGCTGTCCCTGTTGGCGTCGATCCTCGCGGCCGTCGTCCTCGTGGCGGACGACCCCGCCGGTCCGATCGTCGGTCCGATCATCTCGGCGGCCACAGCCGTGATCGGGATCATCCTGCTGTACACCGGCCGCGCCGGAGACTTCTTCCGATCCTGAACGAGGAGGCACCATGGGTACTGACGAGACGTCGCGCGAACCACTCGACCACGATGCCGACCAGCCCATCGACCGCTCGCGACGAGCATTCCTCAAAGGCATGGGATTGGCGGCCGCGGGCGCCGCGGTCGGCACGCCCGCCGGCATCGGGATCGGTGTGACGGTGAGCGAGGCCGAACGGGCGGCAGCGACGCCGGACTTCGTCGCCTTCGACCCGCGGACGGAGCCCGGCTTCGACCACCTCATCGTCCTGATGGGCGAGAACCGCTCCTTCGACAACCTCCTCGGCTACCTGTACGACCAGGACGACCTCCCAGAGGGAGAGACCTTCGAGGGCCTCAACTTCGGCGAGTACAGCAACCCCTCGCCACTCGGCGGACGCATCTCGGCGCACCCCTACGAAGGGTCCACCGACGAGATCATGCGTCAACCCGACCCGGACCCGGGCGAGGAGTATCCGCACGTCAACAGTCAGCTCTTCAACGTCGTCGACCCCCCGACGAACGGCGACCTCCTCCTGCACCAGATGGAGGCTCCATTCAACGCCCCACCTGCCGGTGCCAAGCCGAACATGCAGGGCTTCGTCAACGATTACGTCGTGAACTTCCTGCGCCTCAAGCGACGACCCGACGAGGTGCCGGACAACCTCGGCAAGGTCATGGGGAGCTTCACCCCAGACATGCTGCCGGTGCTGTCGACCCTCGCCCGGGAGTTCGCCGTCTACGACCATTGGTTCGCCGGTGTCCCGTCGCAGACGTTCTGCAACCGCTCGTTCTTCCACGCGTCGACCTCCCACGGCTTCGTCACCAACCGGCTGAACGGCGACTACGACAAGTGGCTCGACGCCCCTCCGGCACCGACGATCTTCAACCGGCTCGACGACGCGGGTATCCCGTGGAAGATCTACATCGACAAGCTCCAGCTCATCTCGTACACCGGCATGATCCATGCGCCGGTGCTCGAGAAGCATTGGAAGACCGACCATTTCGCGACGATGGAGCAGTTCTACGAGGACGCCAGGGAGGGGAAGCTTCCGGCCTACTCGTTCATCGAGCCGCGCATGACCTACAACCACAACGACTTCCATCCGCCGTTCGGGAACCTTCGCGCCAGTCTGATCGAGGGCCAGCCGGTGTACGACAGCGCGCTCTCCGACGTCCGGGCCGGCGAGGCCCTCGTGAGCGACGTGTACAACGCGGTCCGGCGCAGTTCGAGCACGACGGGATCGAACGCCCTGAACACGCTCCTGCTCATCACCTTCGACGAACACGGCGGGACCTACGACCACGTCCCGCCGCCGATCGCGGTGCCACCGGACGACAGCGGCCCGGGTGAGATGGGGTTCGCGTTCGACCGCCTGGGTGTCCGTGTGCCGGCGATCGCGATCTCCGCCTACACCAAGGCCGGGACGATCATCCACGACGAGATGCACCACGGGGCGGTCATCGCCACGCTCGCCAGACTGCACGGCCTGAAGCCCCTGACCAAACGGGATGCCGGCGCGAACAACCTGTTCAACGCGATCAACCTCGACCGCCCCCGGCATCCCAGCGAATGGCCCCACACGCATCCGCAGTACATCCCGCCGAACCTCGAAGCCGAGCAGTACACCGACGACCACCCGCACAAGGACAAGCCGCTGAGCCCGCCCGCGCAGTCGTTGCTCGGCCTGCTGCTCGCGAAGTTCGGCGAGGTCATGCCAGAGGACGTCCCGACGTTCGCGGACGCCTACCGCTACCTGACCAGGTTCGGTAAGGGCCTGTTCGGAAAGGCCGGTTGACCCCGTGACGATCGAGACCCCTCGACGACGACCAACCACCGTGACCGTCGCGGTCGTCGTGCTCTACCTCGGTGGCATCGCACAGATCGGCCTCGGTGTCGTCTCGATCTTCCTGCGGTACTCGACCGAGGTGCAGGCCGATGGACTGACCCTCGCCGTGACCCTGACCGGCGCCGGGATGGTGCTGTTCGGCCTGTTCATGATCGCCATCGCTTCCGGGGTCGCCCGCGGGAGTTCACTGTCGCGGGCGATCGCCTCGGCCGTCGTGGTCCTGGCCCTCGCGCTCGCCGTCGCCGACCTGGTCGTCGCCGGCGACGGCGACTGGACCGGTGTGGTGGTCCAGTCGGTCGTCGCGGCGGCGGTGCTCCTCCCACTCTGGCTCGGTGGCGGCCGACGCTACTTCGCCGCCCGCTGAGCCACCATGCGTTCCTCATCGCGTCTCGCGATGCGTCGGTGGGCGAACCGGACGATCTCGATGAGCGCGATGGAGACGAGCGAGGTGCCGAGGACGAGGAGCGCGGTCGGGAGCGTCAGTTCGACGAACTGCAGGAAGTCCCGCGCGATCGGGACCGTGTAGACCACGACCAGGGCGACCATCATCACGCCGATGACAGCGCCCTTGAACCGGGTCACGGGGCGGGAGAGGACGACGAGGATCCACAGGCCTATGAGCGTCAGGATGAGCGTCGAGCCGGTCCGGACCTCCGCTTCCGGGACACCGAGCCCTGCCGCGAGGCGCGCATAGGCCGTGATGCCGAGCGTCACCGCCAGGCCGGCGGGCACGGCGAAGCTCAGTGATCGGCGCAGGAAACCGGGGATGTACCGCTGGGCGTTGGGCAGGAGCGCCAGGAAGAACGCCGGGAGTCCGATGGTGAGTCCGTCCGAGATGGACAGCTGCCGTGGGAGGAACGGGAAGGGGAGCATGAGGATGCCGAACACGATCGCCAGGAACGTCGCGTACGCGGTCTTGGTGAGGAACAGCATCGAGACGCGCTCGATGTTCGCGATGACCTGCCGTCCTTCCGCGACGACCGACGGCAGGTGCGAGAACCGACCGTCGAGCAGGATGAGGCGCGCGACGGCCTTCGTCGCGGCCGCGCCCGAGTTCATCGCGATGCCGATGTCGGCCTCTTTGATCGCCAGCGCGTCGTTCACCCCGTCCCCCGTCATCGCGACCGTATGGCCGGCCCTGCGCAGCGCGACGACGATCCGTCGCTTCTGATCCGGTGTGACCCGCCCGAACACGAGGTGCTCGTCGAGCACCCGGAGGAGCGCGTCGTCATCGTCCGGGAGGTTCCGCGCGTCGAAGCCGCTCGGCGCATCGAGGCCGACGTCCCGGGCGATCGCCGCGACCGTCTGCGGGTTGTCGCCCGAGATGATCCGCACGCCGACCTCCTGGGCCGCGAAGTAGGCGAGGGTCTCGGCGGCGTCCGGACGGATGTCCTCCCGGAAGGTCAACAGCGCGACGGGCACGGCGTCATGCGGGACGGTCTCATCGGTGGTGGGCGTTCCGTGGGCGAGGACGAGGGTGCGGCGGCCGGTCGCCGCGAGCCGTTCCGCCTCCGCGGCCAACTCGCGGCGGCCGGCGTCGTCCGTCGTGGCCGGGAAGACCATCTCGGGGCCACCCAGGATCCACATGCCGTCGGGGAACACGACGGCGCTCCACTTGCGAGCGGACGAGAACGCGATCCGATCCGTCGGCGCCACCTCCGGCTGATCGGTGAACCGGGCGGTGAGACTCCGAGCCGTGGCGTTCGCGTCGCTCTGCACGCCGTACCAGGCGAGCACTCGTTCCCAGCCGGCCTGCTCCCGGATCGGGTGGACCGCGTCGAAGACGATGTCGCCCTGCGTGAGCGTGCCGGTCTTGTCGAGGCAGATGAGATCCACCCGGGCGAGCGCCTCGACCGCTGGCAGTTCCTGCACGAGCACCTGTTTGCGGGCGAGTTTCACCGCCCCTGCGGCGAAGGAGATGCTCGTCATGAGCACGAGACCCAACGGCACCATCGCCACGATGGCCGCGATCGTGGCGGTGGCCGCGTCACGCCAGGCCCCGCTCGACGTCGCATCGGACCAGCCCCCGACCGCGTTCATCTGCGCGTTCAGGACCAGGAGGGCGACCGGCCCGACGATCCACGTCACCCATTTCAGGACCCGGTTGATCGACGACCGGAGCTCGGAGGCGATGAGGGAGAAGCGTTTGGCCTCGGTGGAGAGCGAGTTCGCGAAAGAGTCGGCACCCACGCGGTCGACGACCGCGCAGCCCTCCCCCGCGACGACGGTCGAGCCCGACAGGACGCGGTCGTCGACCGACTTCTCGACGGCGTCGGATTCGCCGGTCAACATCGACTCGTCGACCTGCAAGCCGTGCGTCTCCACGACGAGGGCATCGGCGGGCACCTGGTCACCGGCCCGCAGCACGATGAGGTCGTCCATCACGACGTCGCCGACCTCGATGTCCGCTTCGACGCCGTCGCGGAGGACGCGGGCACTCGGCGAGTTGAGCAACGCCAGCCGGTCGAGCGACCGCTTCGCCCGGAACTCCTGGACGCTGCCGATCACGGCGTTGGCGATCGCGCTAAATCCGAAGAGCGCGTCCTGCCACCGGCCGATTGCGAGCAGCACGAGGAAACACGCGAGGATGATGCCGTTGAAGAGCGTGAGCACGTTCGCGCGGACGATGCTCCAGACGCTCCGACTGGTCTCCTGGGTGAACGCGTTCGTGCGCCCGGCCGCGACACGTTCGGCGACCTCGGTGGCACTCAGACCTGTACGCATGCACGCCTCCCGAAGCTGTTCGAACGTGTCTCGAATCGTACTAGGGTGATCGTCACGCGGCAGCGATCACCGCCGCACCCATCGTGCGCCCATCGTCATCAGACGGCTGTCGCCCCAGGAACGGAAAGGCGCACCCGCGATGTACACGATCAGCATGCTGTTCCTGTTCCTGGCCGTCTACGCCTTCCTCGGTTGGATCGCCGAAGTCCTGTACGTCCTCGTGCGGGAGCGGTCCCTGCAGAACCGCGGATTCCTCACCGGGCCGACCGTTCCGATCTACGGGTTCGGGGCGATCGCGCTCATCCTGCTCGTGTACCCGTACGTCAGTAATCCGTTCCTCGTGTTCATCGCGAGCGTGGCCATCACCAGCACGCTCGAGTTCGTCACCCACCTCGTCCTCGACAAGGCGTTCCACATCAAGCTCTGGGACTACAGTCCGCGACGCTTCAATCTCCAGGGGCGGATCTGCCTCGAGAACTCCCTCTTGTTCGGGTTGCTCGGGGTCCTCCTCATCTACGTCATCCACCCGCCGCTCGTGCGCCTCCTGGTCGCGATCCCCCATGACGTCGCGATCGCGGTCGCCTGGGCCCTGATCGGCATCCTCCTGGTCGATGCCGCCCACTCGATCACCACCTTGGCCAAGCTGCGCCCGGTGCTCGCGGAGGTCTCCGGGACCCTCGCCCAGACCCATGACCGCATCGAGCGGGGTGTCATCCAGCTCGAGCAGACCATCGAGGAACGCAGATCCACAGGGGACTTCGCTCGACTCGCCACACTCGGGCGGCTCATGAAGGCCTTCCCGAACGCAAAATCCAGCACCCGCGATCCGAGCACGAAGCCGCACCCCTCGACCTGACCCGGGCTGACCAGAGAACGCAGCGCACCGGCGGCCGCGGACGTCAGCGCGCGGTGAGGCCCGAGCCGTCCGCATCGGCGACGAACGAGGTGGAACCGTAGTCGTCACCGATACTGAACGTGATCTGCGGCGGTCCGGCCGAGCGGGCGAAGGTGGGGCTGTCGACGTCGGTGTCGGTCGAGCGGACCAGGTAGGCGAGCGCGTCACCGACGGGGAGGTCGACCTGTTCGGCACCGTCCTGCATCAGCGTCCAGACGCGGTCGAGCGCGACGTCCGACCAGGAGAACTGCTCGGCCGCCGATTCGGGTTGGATGCTCGCCGCGCCGTCGTTGGTGACCTGGCCATACCGGTACTCCCACCGATCGGTCTTCGTGTCCCCCACGGTGAGTGGCGCCTGGACGATGACGAAGTCGGCGGCGACCGTGATCGACACCACACGGTCATGACCGATCGCCTCCTGGAGCGCCCGTTGCGCCTCCGCGAGCGCCTCCGGACGACGGAGGTCGGGTCGGAGGCGTCCGTCCTCGAGGGCCACGATCGCCTGCGCGACGGACTGGTGGTACGGCACGACCACGATGGCCGCTGCCGCGATGGCGACGATCGCGAACAGGGCGATGCGGCCGGGACGACCGGCCCGGCCGACGCCGAGCAACGGTCCGCGTCGCCGTCCGTCGACGATGCGCCGGTGCGGCTCGACGGGGAGGAACAGAACTGATCCGCGTGGCGGCACACGGAGGCGTGACCGCTCCGCCGGAGCGAGCTCGCCGGCGTCGATGAAGGCTACCTCCGGCCCGCCGTCGAGCAGGATGGCGACATCACGCTCCGTGCCGGGCTGGAACATCGGGATGGCGGTCACCGGGACGACGGTGCGCATCGTACTCGCGAACGCCGCTCCGTGGAGCGGCTGGACGGTCAGGTCGAGTTCGCACAGCGGCTGGTCGTTGATCTGGGTGCCGGTCTGACGCAGGGCGTCGATGCGGGCGACCCCGAGCCGACGAGCGTCCTTGGCCTGCTGGACGGCCTGAGGCGAAGCACCGACGGCGTTCCCCACCGACCGGGCCACGAGCGTGAGCACCGAGGTCATGATGAAGACGGGGAGTGCGACACCGGCGACCGCGTACCCGACGTCGGGAGGGCCGACGGCGATGACGATCACGCCGCCGATCAGAGCACCGAGAGCCGCGAAGGCGATCAGACGAAGCATGCCTTCGACCTTATCGAAGCGCTCGATCCCACCACCGCCGCGGTTCAGCCGGGTCCATCGCTCGCCGCGGCGAGCAACGGCACGACGACGTCGCTGATCGGCGTGGGGATGCCGTGCACGATCCCCCGCCGCTGGATCACCGCGTTGCGGACGTCCCATTCGAGCGGTCGCCCCTGTTCGCGGTCGGCGAGGATCGACGTCCCGCGGTCGACCGGGGCGGTTCGGAACTGGTCGAGGAGCCGTCGAGGTTCGTCGTCGGTCAACTGCGCACCCTCCGCGCGCGCGACGGCCGCGCACTCCTCGAGGTAGCCGAGCATCAAGCGGCCGATGTCGTCGCGCCGGTACATGCCGGATCGGCGTCCGGTCAACGCCATGAGGCCGGCGGCGGCGTTCTGCAGGAGCTTGCGCCAGGCGAGGGTCGTGAAGTCGGTCGAGACCTCGACGGCGCAGCGGGAGCCGCGCAACACGTCCTCGACGACGATGGCACCGGGTGCCTCCGGCAGGGACAGGCGCGGCGGGCTCAGCAGGGTGACCGGACCGCCGAGCTCACGGGTGGCCGGGAACCAGACGACCGCAGGGACGACCGTTCCCGCTCGGACGAGTGGCTCCACCATCTCGCGTTGCTCGACGCCGTTCTGCAGGACGCATACGACCGTCTCCGGGCCGCACAGCGCGGCGAGCCAGTCCGCAGCGGCGGCCGTCTGGGTCGCCTTGACCGCCAGGAAGACGAGGTCCGCGGTGCCCGGAGACTCCGCCGGATCGGTGTGGACCGGCCCGGGGACCGTCAGCGTCTCGTCGTCGACCTGGAGCTGGAGTTCCGGCCGTTTCGACCGCCCCGCGATGAACGGCGTCCGTCCCTGTTCGTGGAGCGCTGCGGCGACCACGGTGCCGATCGCACCCGGCCCGATCACCGCGACGCGGTCGAGTCCCCCGGGCATCATGCCTCGCCCGATCCGGACAGGGCGTCGCGGGTCGCGGCGATGACCGCTTCCGGGAACCGCCGGAGCTGGTCGAGGTCGACCCATTCCTCCGCCGCGTGCAGTCCGCCACCGGCGGGACCGCACACGACGGTCGGGATCCCCGCCGCCTGCCAGAGCGCCGATTCCATCCAGTACGGCGCTCCGACCGCCGCCGGTACGGCCTCCGCGTCCCGGAAGAGCTCTGCCTCGAGGACACCGGCGAACCGCGCAGCCGGCCCATGTTCGTCGGCCTCCCAGGCCTCGCGCTGATGGGTCAGCCGAGCGCCCGTGCGGAGACCAGGCGTCCTCGCGGCGACCGCGTCGAGCATCGTCTGGACCTCAACGAGGGCGTCCTCAGCGCATTCACCCGGCAGGGTGCGTCGCTCGATGACGAGGGTCGCGTCGGCGGCGATCGTGAACGGAGCGCTCCCCGCCCGGACCACCGTCGTGGTGAACGAACCGTGGTCGAGCAACGGGTGCGCCGGTCGCCGATGGAGCTCGTCGTCGGCCCGCTCCACCTCGTGCAGCAGCGCGCCGAGGGCGCGGATCGCATCGACGGCCAGGCCAGGCTGAGAGGAGTGCGCGGCCGTCCCCTGCAGCGTGACCTCGACGACCGCGTACCCCCGGTGCGCCGCTATGCGGTCCAGCCAGGTGGGCTCGGCGATGAGGCACACGTCCGCCGTCACACCACGATCGGCGAGGTGTCGGAGGACGGCAGCGGCCCCCACGCTCGCGTCCTCTTCATCGGCGACGCCGGTGAAGACGACCGTGCCGGGATGGTCCGCCGCGGCGAGTCGCTCCGCGGCGACGATCAGTCCGGCGAGGCCGGACTTCATGTCGCTGGCGCCGCGCCCGAAGAGCTTGCCGTCCGCGATCCGCGGATTGAAGGGGTCGACCATGCCCTCGACCCCGACGGTGTCGAGATGGCCGTTGAACACGACCGTCGGACCCGGCTGCGATCCTGCGTGCACGGCCACGACGCTGACGCGCTGCGGGTCCTCCGGTGCGGGAACGAGGTCGACCACGAAGCCGGCGCCCTCGAGCCGCTGCGCGATCACCGCCGCGATCCGCCCTTCACCGGGAGCCCCTGGGACGAGGCTCGGACTGACGGAGTCGATCGAGATGAGCAGGCGGGCGAGCTCGAGCGCGTCGTCGCCGGGGCTGAGGTCGGACATGCCACGACGATAGCGGGACGGTTCGTCCCGGAGACGCCTGAAGACCAGAACAGGCGCCCGTCTCCGTGAGGGGACAGACGCCTGAGCGCATCACCGACCGCGCTGGGCCGCTGATCAGGACTAGCGGTTCTTGACCCGCGTGACTGCGTCGGTGTTCTCCGAACGCGCATTGCCGGCCTTCTTGTCGGCCTTGGCGGTGCGCTTCTCCTTCAGCGTCTTCGCCGGTGCGGTCTTGCCGCCTTCTTTCCGTGCGGACTTCTCGCCCATGATGGTGCTCCTTTGCGAGTCACGGTGACCCGGTACCGCTGAGGGTACAGCCACATCCTGTTCCCCGGTCCAGCCACCGCATCCTTGTTAGCATTCGGGGATGACGAACCCGACACAGATCACCGACGTCCCGATCGGCGGCGAGGGCATCCGACTCGGGCAGTTCCTGAAGTTCGCCGGTCTGCTCGACTCCGGCGGAGACGTGAAGGCGGCGATCGCCGACGGCGCGGTGCGGGTCAACGGCGAGATCGATCGCCGACGCGGCCGGCAGTTGCAGCTCGACGACGTCGTCTCCCTCGAGGGGCGCAGCGTCCGCGTCCGCCCCTGAGGCGGACGCAGCAGCTGTGCTGGATCAGAGACCGTAGAAGCCCAGCTCCCAGTCGACCGCTTCCGCGGGGCTGAGGCCGACCTGCGGCGCCTCGGACACGTCGTTGGTCGTGAAGTAGATCGACGTCCCCGGGCTCACGAAGACGCTCGCGGAGTCCTCGCCGACGACGTCGAGGTCGACGAAACCGCCCCCGGACAGCGCGGTGCGCTCCATCGTGTCCTTCAGCGTGGTGATGATCGTAGCCGGGTCGAGGTCGTAGACGAGCCCGCCGAGCGTGAGAGTGCTGCTTTCCATCGTGATGTCCTCAATGAGGTCATGGTGCGCGAAGGGCAACCGTACGCCATCGGGCGGCGCGAACCCGTCGTACGGCTCCACAGCGACGCGCATCCGGCGGAACTAGGGCAGTTGCCCGAGGTAGGACAGTGGCCTCAGCGAGGAACGTGAGTGGTCGAGCACGGACACGAGCCCCGTGCGCAGCGGAGGAACCATGTTGATCACGAGCGCCAGTTACAGCCCGTTCACATCCGTCGAAACGAGACGGTTCATCGAGCAGGAACTCCAGCGGGACCTCGAGCGGGAGCGTCGCCACCGGGAGCGACGACTCGAGGAGGCCGCGGCCGATGGTGACGAGGGTGGGACCATGGAGTGGTGAGCCTGCCCACCACCAGCCCGACGATGATCGGGCGAGCCTCCGATCTCCGAGCACTGCAGGCCGTGTTCGACGCCGTCGCCGCCGGCGAGTCACGCAGTGTGGTCCTGAGCGGCGAGGCCGGTATCGGCAAGACGCGCCTGCTCACCGAGTTCACGCGGTCGGTCCGGTCGTCGGCGCTCGTCATCACGGGCCAGTGCGTGGACCTCGGTGAGGTCGCCGCGCCCTACGCACCGGTCCTCGGCCTCATGAAGGACCTCGTCGCGCAGCGCGGGCGCGACGCGGTGCTGGAGGCTGCGGGCCCGGGCAAGGCCTCCCTCGCGACGCTGCTCCCGACACTCGGTCCTGATGCGGAGGACCAGCGGGAGGGCGGCGTCGGGCGGCTCCACGAGACCGTCGCGGTGCTGTTCGAGGCGCTCTCTCGCGACCGGCCCGTCGTGGTCGTCGTCGAGGACGTCCACTGGGCCGACGGCGCGACGCTCAGTCTGCTCGCATTCCTCGTCCGCGCGCTCACCTGCGATCGTGTGATGATCGTGCTCACGTTCCGGAGCGAGGACGTCTCCCGCGGACACCCGTTGCGCGGGTTCCTCGCCGAGCTCGACCGCACGAGGCGCGTCGAGCGGCACAGTCTCGAACGGTTGAGCCGCAGCGATGTGCTCCGCCAGGCGATCGCCATCCGTGGCACGTCACTCGACACGGTCTCGATCGACAGCGTGTACGCGCGGAGCGAGGGCGTCCCGTTCTTCGTCGAGGAGCTGCTCGGGCTCGACCAGGACCGCGACGGCGACGGCGACGAACTCCCGGACACGCTCCGCGAACTCCTGCTCGCGCGCTACGAGCGACTCGCGCCCACGACCCAACAACTGCTGCGCGTGATCTCGGCCGGTGGCGTCTGCGTCGAGCACGCCCTCCTGGAACGGGTGTTCGCGGGCGGGCCCGATGCTCTCGACACCGGTGTGCGGGAGGCGATCGGGTCGAACGTCCTCGTCGCGGACGCCACCACGTACGAGTTCCGACACGCACTGGTCCGGGAGGCGATCCACGACGATCTGCTGCCCGGCGAACGGAGCCGGTTCCATGCGGGGTTCGCCGAGGCGCTGGAGGCAGGCGTCGGTGGCGAGCCGGTCGCTGCCGCGGTGTCGCACCACTGGATGCTCGCCCGCGACTTCGGACGGGCCTTCCCCGCGACCGTCCGCGCCATGGAGCAGGCTCACGCGGCATACGCGTACAGCACGGAGGCGCAGCTCGGCGAGCGCCTCCTGGAGATCTGGGACCAGGTCCCCGATGCCGCGACACTCGTCGGCCGCTCGCGTTCGGAACTCATGCGACGGACGGCGAGCGCCTTGCGGAACGCCGGCTGGACGGACCGGGCGATCGCCATGGTCGACGAGGTGCTCGCAACGCCCGAGGACCGCGACGACCTCGACCAGGCCAAGCTCCTCCGCGACAAGGCCTTCTACCTCGCCAACCTCGGGCGACCGGGCTCGGTGGACCTCCTCGAACAGGCGCTCGACCGGGTCCCGCCGGGCACCCCCGGCGACCTGCGCGGGGTGCTGCTGACGAGTCTCGGCGCGCGGCACATGATCGTCGGACGGCTGGAGCGGGCGATCGAGTACGCCGACGAGGCCGCTCGGGAGGCTGTCCGCACCGGTTCGGCACGGAACGCCTCGGTCGCCGCGAACATCGGTGGGATCGCGCGCATCCACCACGGCGAACTGGAGAGCGGCAGCAGGATGCTCGCGACCGCTGAGACGCTGGCGGACGGCGACGGCAGCGCCCTGCTCCGGTACCGGGTGAACGCGTCCGACATGGCGAACCTGCTCGGCTCGTACGAGGACGCGCTCGCGTCGGCATTGGAAGGCGTCGCGCGGGCGAAGGAGCTGGGTGTCGAGCGCAGCTCGGGGCTCATCCTGTCGTCGAACGCGGTCGACCCGCTGGTGGCGCTCGGGCGATGGGACGAGGCGGAGGAACGGGTGCATCGGGCACTGGCACTGCAACCACCGCTCGCATTCTCGGTGTACCTCCGCCAGTCGCTGATCCTGCTCACCCTCTGGCGAGGCGACACCGAGAGTGCGGCGACCATGTACCGCCGGTGGCGGAAGGGGATGCTCTCCCTGTCCGGCCTGGAGGTGCAGACGCGGTTCGGTGTCGCCCGCGTCGTGATGCAGGTCGGGCTGGCGGCCGGCGACCTCGCCGGGGCCTGGTCGCCGGCGGGGGTCGGCGTGTTCGATGCACCGGACCACCGCCCGATGCCGGCGTACGACCTGCCGGCGCTGGCGGACGCGGCCCGCGTCCTGGCCCGGGTCCGTGTCGCGCTGGCCACCGGCACGCTCGACGTGGCGTCCGGCCCGTTCGCGGGGGTCGACGACGATCAGCTCCGGCAGCTGGAGGAACGCTGGCGGGCACTGCTCGCCGAGGAGCGCTTCTGGCCGACCGCGCCGCTGTGGAGCGCGCTGGTCGACGCCGAACTCGGCGGGCCGGACGGCACCGGTGACGACGTCGGGGCGTGGGAGGCGGCTCGGGCGATGGCCGAGCGTCCGTTCGCTCCGGCCGTGCTCGCGCCCTACACCGCGCTCCGGCTGGCTGAGGCGCGCGTGGCCGCCGGTGATCGCCCCGGCGCACAGGACACGCTCGTCGTCGCGGTCGCCGAGGCGACGACGCTCGGTGCCGGCCTCGTGCTCGACGGTGCCCGGGCGTTGGCGGAGCGAGCGTCGCTGAACCTCGACGGCCGCCCCCGAGCGCGTGGCACGAGCGGCTCCATCGAGTTGACCGCCCGGGAGCGCCAGGTGCTGCAGCTCATCTCGGAGGGCCTGAGCAACCGACAGATCGGCGAGCGCCTGTTCATCAGTGCGAAGACCGCGAGCGTCCATGTCTCGGCCATCCTGCGGAAGCTCGGAGTGGCGACCCGGACCGAGGCCGCGATGGTCGCCGGAGCGAGTGGATTGCTCACGGCGAGCGCCGGACGCATCGACCGACCCTGACGTCCGCCCTGGCGGTGAGGTGGGTCCCGGCCGGAATCGAGGGGAAGCCGGCCGGGAACCCCGACAGGGCGAAAGGGTCCTGTCGGGCAACAGCGTAATCACGGAGCCGGGCGTCGCGTGGCCCGTTGCGCTCTCTGGATAGGCGTGCGCCTCCGGCACCGTGCTTCCGGTCGGGCACGCGCCGTGGCGACCTTGCGATACTGGGCTGATGTCACAGCTGAGCCTGCAACCCATGGAGCGCCCTCGGGACGACGACGCGTTCGTCGAGTTCTTGAGCACTCACGAGTTCCCCTTCCACATGCGACCGCGACCGACAACTGAGGATGCGCGTGCACGCCTGGTGGCCGGCGTCGTCGACGGGCCCGGCGCCTTCGGATGCTGGGTACTCGCAGACGGCGAGGTGGTGGGAGTCGTCACCCTCGAGGACCTGGAGGACGACGCGGCGTTGATCGACCTGCGGCTCGCCGAGGACGCGCGAGGGCGCGGGATCGGAACAGCGGTGCTGCCGGTCATTGTCACCGAGGTGTTCGGGCGGTTCCCGTCGGTCCGCAAGCTCGAAGGGCAGACCCGCGAGGACAACGTCGCCATGCGTCGTGCCTTCCGTCGGGCCGGCTGGGTGAAGGAGGCCCACTACCGCGAGGGCTGGCCCGTCGACGGCGGACTGCCACTCGCATCGGTCGCCTACGCGATCCTCCGCAGCGACGTGCAGTCGGGCACGACGACGCCGGTCCCCTGGGACGACGAGCCGTAGAGCGTGTGACCGTCCCCCAGGTCCCAGGTGTCGACCCGCGAGTCGAACTTCACGCCCGCGATCTTCCCGTCAGTACACCCGTGGGCTAGCGCTTGCTGGCTGCGCGCCGGATGGCGCCGAAGACGATCGTGCCGATGATGAGGACGATGCCGATGATCCCGAGCCACAGCAGGCCCTTCAGCGCGAAGCCGACGATGGAGAGGATCGCCCAGATGACGAGGAGCACGATGATGATCTGCATGGCTTGGGTTCCTGATTCCGTGGGGTGATGGTGATCGGTGATGGTGACTCAGTGGATGCGGAGCTCGGCGACGAGCGGACACGCGAACGGGTCTCGAGCCCCGAGACCGACGCGGTTGAGGTAACGGATGACGATCCCGTAGGAGCGTAGCAAGGTGGTCTCCGTGTAGGGGACGTCGAGCGCGGCGCAGTGGTCGCGGACCAGCCGTCGAGCCTCCTTGAGCGCGGGGCGCGGCATCGAGGGGAACAGGTGGTGCTCGACCTGGTAGTTCAGGCCGCCCATGAGGAACGACACCCACCATCCGCCGGCCACGTTCCGCGACGTCAGGACTTGCCGGGAGAAGAAGTCGACGTTCGCGTCATGGGCGATCGTCGGCAGCCCCTTGTGGTTCGGGGCGAACGAGGCACCCATCATGACGCCGAACACCGCGAGCTGCACACCGAGGAACGCGCACGCCATACCGAACGGCAGGAACCAGAACACGACCGTGAGGATGATTCCGAAGCGTGCGACGAGCATCACGCCCTCGATCACCCGGTCGCGCACGCCGGCCCGCGTCCCGACACCGCTGACGACGGAGCGGATCGCGAGCCAGTGCAGGTTGAGGCCTTCGAGGGTGAGGAGGGGGAAGAACAACCAACCCTGGTGACGGTAGAAGATCCTCGCCGCCCGGTTCCGCACGGTGTCGACGTCCTCGGGCAGGAAGCGGATCGTGTCGGGTTCGATGTCGGGGTCCTTGCCCACCGTGTTGGGGTTGCCGTGGTGACGGGTGTGCTTGTTCATCCACCACGAGTAGCTCAGTCCGACCAGGAAGGTTCCGAGGAAGCGGCCCGCCCAGTCGTTCCAGGCACGGGACTCGAACACCTGCCGATGCGCGGCCTCGTGCGACAGGAAGGCGAACTGCGTGAACAGCACACCCAGAGCGGCCGCGACCAACAGCTGCAGCCAGGACTCACCGAGGAACGCGAAGGCGACCCAGCAGCCGGCGGTGGCCAGCACGAGCACGGCGAACAGCGTCCAGTAGAAGCCGTAGCGTCGTCGGAGCAGACCGGCCGACTTCACCTCGGCGAGGATCGCGGAGTAGCTCGACGTCCCGCCTGTCCGGGGTCTCCCACTGGGTCCGGTCCTCCGGAACCCGCTGCTGCGTTCGACCGTCATCGGACGCCCTCCGCCGGTGCGACTGGCGGCCTCGTCGACCACGATGGTCGCCGATGGCGCGCGCGAAGAAGGCCGACGGGGTGCGTGCTCATGAGGCTCCTGGGCATCATCAGAAAGGACGGACAATCCGGCAACCGGGGTCTGGGGCAGCGCTCGTTCAGCGTAGAACGGTCTCGCGACCCGGTGCAAATCCGCACGAGCGGATCTCGACCACCGGCGGTCATGGACGACCTCCGGCCTCGGTTACGGTTGATCCGCTGATCAACAGATGAGGACAAACACGCCCATGGACGACACGCGCGAAGCACGGCTCATCGAGACGTTCGTGACCCTCACCGACAGCCTCGTCGCCGACTACGACGTCGTCGACGTGCTGCAGACGCTGGTCGACCGGGCGGTCGAATTGTTCGACGCCGCCGCCGGGGCCATCCACCTGGCAGACCGCGACGACGTCCTGCAGGTCGTCGCGTCCACGAGCGAGCGGAGCGAGTTCATCGGTCTCCTCCAACTCAACGCCGGCGAGGGGCCGTGCATCGCAGCGGTGACGACCGGCCGACTGGTCACCGCGGAGAGCGCCGAGGAGCTCCAGGAGCACTGGCCGAGGTTCGCCGCGGCCTCGCAGGAACGAGGGTACGCGGGCGTCCACGCGATCCCCATGCGGCTCCGCGACACGACCGTCGGGTCACTGAACCTGTTCCGCGAGACCGAGGGAGCCCTCAACGGCGCCGACGCCCGCGCCGCCCAGGCGCTGGCCGATGTCGCGACGATCAGCCTCCTCCAGCAACGCACGATCGAGAACGCGACGCTCGCCGCCGAGCAACTCGAGCGCGCACTCGACAGCCGGATCGCCATCGAACAGGCGAAGGGGTATCTGGCCCGTGCGGCGGGAGTCGACATGGACACGGCCTTCGGGATGATCCGGCAGTACGCACGCACCCGCCAGCGGCGGCTCGGTGACGTCGCCGCTGCGGTCGCCCGAGAGGAAGTGCCGCTCGACGAGGTCACGGCGGCCGGCTCCCCCGGAGCGGACGGCGCCTGACCGCCGCTCCGGCCGTGGGGTGGCTGGTCGATCCTCCACAACCCACTCCAAACTCAGCCGGAACAAGGCAGGATGGAGGTTCGAACATCACCGAGCACTCTCGAAGGAACACACCCATGGCAGGCCTCAGCCTCTCCAAAGGCAACAACCTCTCGCTCACGAAGACCAGCCCCGGGCTGACCATCGCCACGGTCGGTCTCGGGTGGGACCCGCGCACCACCGTCGGCGTCGCGTTCGACCTCGACGCATCCGCCATCCTCGTCGCCGAGAACGGCAAGATCCGCAGCCCCGCGGACTTCATCTTCTACAACCAGATGTCGACGCCCGACGGCTCGGTCGTGCACCAGGGCGACAACCGCACCGGCGAGGGTGACGGCGACGACGAGCAGATCACGATCGACCTCCGCGCCGTGGAGCCCGACGTCTCTCGCATCGTCATCGCGGTCTCGATCCACGACGCCGACAACCGCCGCCAGAACTTCGGCCAGGTCCGCGACGCCTTCTGCCGGGTCATGGACCAGGACCAGCAGGAGATCGTCCGCTACGACCTCACCGAGGACGCCTCGCAGGAGACGGCGATGCTGTTCGCCGAGATCTACCGGTACAACTCGGAGTGGAAATTCCGTGCCGTCGGCCAGGGCTACACCACCGGCCTGGCCGGCATCGCGGGCGACTTCGGCGTCCCGCTCGACTGAGTCGGCACGATCACCCACGCAGCCCTCGGTCGGATTCGGCCGAGGGCTGCGTGGTTTACAACATCCCGATCACGCCTTCCGACGACGCCCTGCCGAGCGCGGCGGGGCCGCCCGGAGGTGCTCGCTGACCCGCCCGAGGATACGGGCAAGCTCGCTGACCTCGTGGCCGTCGAGTGGCGCGAAGAGCAGATCCCGGACGGCCTGGATGTGACCGGGGAAGACCGCGGCGAGCACGTCCCGGCCGGCCGTCGTGATCGCCGCGACCGTGCTGCGCTCGTCGTCGGGTGATGGTGAACGGGTGATGAGTCCGCGCTGTTCAAGCAACTGCGCCTGGTAGGTGAGCCCACTGCGGCTGTAGACCACGCCGTCCGCGAGGTCCGTCATGCGCTGGTGACCGTCCGGCGCATCACCGAGGCGCGCCAGCAACTGGAACTGGACGTAGCTCAACTCCCCCGCCTCACGGAGCTGCTGCTCGACCGCCGGACGCAGGAGGCTACTCACCTCGGTGAACGCGAAGTACGCGCCGAGCTCGGTCGGGGTGAGGGATGCAGGGGTTTCGGCCATGGATCCATTCTAGGTGTTGCTTCGAGTTCGAAGCAGTGTTATCGTCATGCCAGTTGCTTCAAATTCGAAGCACTTGACGAAGGAGAGCATCATGCAGGCAGTCCAGTTCCACGAGGTCGGCGGACCCGAGGTCCTCCACTACGGCGACATCGAGCAGCCGAGTCCAGCCGCGGGGCAGGTGCGCATTCGCGTCGCCGCGTCGGCGTTCAACGCGGCCGACAACGGCATGCGGGCCGGCTTCCTGCCGATCCCGGTCCAGCTCCCCCACGTCCCCGGTTACGACGTGTCGGGCACGATCGACGCGATCGGTGAGGGCGTCGAGGGGCTCACGGTCGGCGACGCGGTCATCGGCTTCCTCCCGATGGAGCTCGACGGCGGCGCGGCCGAGTACGTCGTCGCACCGGCGGAGGCCGTCGTCGCAGCACCGACGACCATCCCGCTCGCGGACGCCGCTGCCCTCCCCTCGGTCGCCCTGACCGCCTGGCAGGCGCTGTTCGACGACGGCGGTCTCGAGTCGGGTGAGCGCGTCCTGATCGTCGGCGCAGGAGGGGTCGTCGGCAAGTACGCGATCCAACTCGCCAAGCGCGCCGGGGTGCACGTCATCGCGACGGCGAGCCCTCGGAGTGAGGCGGCCGTCCGAGCCGCCGGGGCGGACGAGGTCGTGGACCACACGGCGTCCGACCTCCTCAGTGCGGTCTCCGAGCCCGTCGACGTCCTCCTCAACCTCGCTCCGATCGACCCGGAGCAGTTCGAGGAGCTCGTCGGTCTCGTCCGCGACGGCGGCGCGGTGGTGAGTACCACCGCGTGGATGCCGACGCCCGGGGACGAGGCGCGGCAGGTCCGCGCGGCGACGGTCTTCGTCCTGCGGAACCGCGACCGCCTGTCGACCCTCGTGTCGCTCGTCGACGAGGGATCGCTGACGGTTGAGGTGACGCGCCGGATCCCGCTCACGGAGCTGCCCGCACTCCACGCCGAAGCCGCTGCGGGCCGGATCGCCGGCAAGGTGATCGTCCTGCCGGCATGATCTGCCCGGTTCGTCGCGACAGAACAGCAACGATCCCGCCCGATGTGACGATGGTCACCCCGGACGGGATCGATGCGGTGTCGGCGCGGGCTAGGAGGCGACGCGTCGGCGACGGACGACCAGCCACGCGCCGGCTGCGAGGAGCAGCCCGGCCAGGCCGAGGAATCCGACGACCGAGACACCGGTGGTCGACAGCGCACCAGGACCGGAGCCCGTGACTCCGGGAGCCGCGGCGTCTGCGGCCAGGACCGTCAGCGCCGCCTCGGCCGTGATGCCGGAATCGGCGCCCAGCGCCTGGAGGGTGTGCGCTCCCGGCGCCACCGAAGCGGGCACCGTGAGCGTCGCCACGAACGCACCCGAAGCGTCCGCGACGACGGTCCCGAGGTCGGTCGGGGTGGAGAACAGCGTGAACCGCACCTGCTCCCCCGCGGCGAAGCCGGACCCGGACACCGAGATCGACTCACCCACCCGCACCGACGGCTGGTCGATCGTCAGCGTGCCCTCGGCACCGGGCACCGCGATCCGCTGTGGGCCGACGCTCTCGAGGGTCGGGACGACCGGGTTCATGAGGCCCGTCTCCGGGTCGAACGTCAGCCGGTCGATCGTCGTCTCGCGGTGCTGGCCGTCACCACCCGGGATGGCGAACCGGTGGTAGACGATGTACCAGTCGTCGGTTCCCGGCACGTTGAGGATCGAGCTGTGACCCGTGGCGAGGATGCCGAGTTCGGGTTTCTTCTGCAGGATCACACCGTGGTACGTCCACGGGCCGTCGACGCTCGTCGCCGTCGCGTAGCCGACCCGGTAGTTCTCCGAGCCGGTGTCGTCGATCGAGTACGTCAGGTGGTAGATCCCGTCCCGGTAGTTGACGAAGGCGCCCTCACGGAAGTCGGTCAGGCCGTCGATGCGCTTGAGCGTGTCGGCCTTGATCGACAGCATGTCGTCCGACAGCTCGGCGTACACCGGCGAGCCGTTGCCCCAGAACAGGTAGCTCTTCCCCGTCACCGGGTCGGTGAACGTGGCCGGGTCGATCGCCTGTCCCGAGGTCACCGCTTCGTCGTTGAGGATCATCGCGTTCGGCTGAGCCGTGAACGGACCGGTCGGACTGTCCGCGACGGCGACGCCGATGGTCTTCCGGTCGACCGAGGGGTTGTGTCCGCTGAAGTAGAAGAAGAACTTCCCGTCCTTCTCGCCGATCGTCGGTGCCCAGGCGTTGCCGGTCGCCCACGGCACGTTCCCGTTCGCGCCGTCGAGCGTGAGGATCGGCTCCGCCGAACGCTCCCAGTCGACGAGGTCCTTGGACGACCAGACGAAGAACTCCTTGCCACCCCAGCCGGCGAAGCCGTCGGAGGTCGCATAGATGTAGTAGGTGTCGCCCCAGACGAAGACGTTCGGGTCGGCGTAGAGACCGGGGATGACCGGGCTCTTCATCTCGACCGCCCGCATCGTCCACGTCACGGCAGCACCCGAGGTCGGCGTCAACGTCACGGTCACGGGGCTGCTGAGGTCGACGGCGGTCCCCGAGGCGGGGCTCGCCGTGACACCGGCCGCGGTCGTGAACGTCGGGCTCAAGACGGTGCGGTCCGTTCCGGGGCGCACCGGGAAGACGACCTCGTGACGGTCGTTGTCGACGATCGGGGCGGTCTTGAGCACGTCCTCCTCGAGGCCGATGTCGGTGAGTGCCGCGGTGTTCCCGGAGCCGGCGAGCACCTCGTCCGCCGAGAGCGCGCGGTTGTAGATCGCGAACTCGCGGAACGCACCCTTCAGCCGGTTGTCGGCGTCGTAGTTCGAACGGCCCAGGTAGTTGGCGCTCGTCCACCCGCCGCCGATGTCGCCCGGATCGGACGTGACGGTCCCCGTCCCGACGGCGATGCCGTCGAGGTAGATCGTGGCCGTCGTGCCCTGCAACGTGTACGTCAGCTTCGCCCAGCGACCGCGCGTCAGGTCCTTGCCTTGCGACACCGTCTGCTCCGTGCTCCAGTTGCCGGTCGCGAGGCTCGTCCGATACGCGTTGCCGGTGCTGAACAGGTAGCCGTCGCCGGCGCCACCGGTGGTGTTGCCGAGCCCGTAGATGAAGTACGGATTGGCCTGCGTCGGGTCGATCCAGACCTCCGCCTCCACCGTGACGTCCTTCACGCCGGCGAGCAGGTTGTCCGGCAGCTTGACGTAGTCGTCGCCGCCGTCGAGCTGCAGCGCGCCGTCGGAGAAGGTCGCACCGCCCTCGACCGCTGCGTCGAGGCCGTTGCCGGACACGTCGTTGAGCGTCGAGCCGGCGGACTCGGCGAAGTCGTAACGGACGATCTCGCCGTCCTCGTTCGCGGGCAACGGCTCGGGTGCTCCGCCGAGGCTGTCCTCGAGCAGTTGCAGCTCTGCGGCCGTGACCGGGAGCACCGTGCCGTGGCGCGGGCTCGCGGGCAGGTCGTAGTCCTTCGCGACCTGCCAGTCCGGGTTCGCGATGTCCTCGGTCTCGAGCGGGATGTAGCCGCGTCCGCCGTACTCATCGACGAAGAGGTAGAACTTGTCACCGTTGACGTCGCCAGGGTTGGCGGCGAACGCCGTCGGACCCTCGACCGCGCTGGTGCCGGCGTCGCGACCGATGCAGCTGTCGAGCACCGTCCAGGACTCGAGCGTGGCCCGCAGGTCCGTCGAGGACTCCTGGATGATGTCGGCGCACCCGGTGCCACCGGCGCCCTCGTCCTTGGTGAAGCGGTAGTAGGTGTCGCTCGACTTGATCACCGTCGAGTCGATCCGGGAGACGCCCTGATCCTGCCAGACCTGCGGCTCGCTGAACGTCGTGAAGTCGCGGGTGGTCGCGTACATCATGCGGTGGTAGCTGTTCCCGGTGTGGTCCGGGTCGTCGGCGCCGTAGAGCGACGACGCCCAGAAGACCACGTACGCGCCGATGGTGTCGTCGTAGTACGCCTCGGGTGCCCAGGTGTTGCCGGCGTTCTCCGGTGCGACCTCGATGTGGCGCTGGTCGGACCAGGTCACGAGGTCGTGGGACTCCCACACCTCGAGGTAGTGGCTGCCCTTCCGGACCGAGTCTCCCCAGGACGTGCCGCTGCCGATCGAGAGGTCGGTGGCGATGAGGTAGAAGGTGTCACCCTCGGGAGAGCGGATGAGGAACGGGTCGCGCAGCCCCTTCGTACCCTCGTCCGAGGTGAGGACCGGGCGTCCGGCGTTGAGTTCGTTCCAGTCGAGCGCGTTGTTGCCCTCACTGGCGGCGAAGTAGATGTTCTCGCCGGCGAGCGAGTTGCCGGTGAAGTAGGCGAACGCGTAGCCCTCGTAGTCGGGGGCCGCGATCGCGGCGCGGACGGTCGCCGTGAACTCGCGCGTCGCGGTCGCCTCTCCCTGGCTCAGCGTGGCGGTCAGGGTGACGGTGGTGTCCGTGGCGGGCCGCGTCACGACACCGTCGATGGTGATCACGGTGGTGTCCGACGACGCCCAGGCGATGTCGATCCCCTCGGGTGCTCCCGGCAGGGTCAGATTGCCGCGCACGTCGTCGACGTTCGCGATCGAGAGCGCCGCCGCGGCGGCGTCCAGGTCCTCCTGCGCTGTGGGGGCGGCCCGGAAGCCGGACTGGGAGGTCGCTGTCGGAGCGGCCCCCGACGGCACCGCTGCAGCGGCGCCGGAGGCACCGACGAGCGGGAGGATCAGGGCCGCGATGGAGGTCGCGACGACCGTTTTGAGGCGCAGTTGTCTCATGGGGGTTGGTTCTCCTGGTTCGGCGTCGTTGTCGAGCGGGATGGAACGGGTGGTGCGGTGGGGGTGTGCGTGCGTCAGGTCTTGCGTTTGCGCGAGACCACGAGTCGCTGGAGGAGGACGAAGACGAGCAGGATGCCGCCGGTGATGATGGTGGTCGCCTCCGGCGGGATGCTGCCGTCGCGGGTGATGAGCACGTTCATGAGGCCGAGGACGAGCGCACCGACGACGGAGCCGAGGACGAACCCGGCGCCTCCGGTCAGCAGGGTGCCACCGATGATGACCGCGGCGATGGCGTCGAGCTCCCAGCCGACGCCCGTGATGTTCTGGGCGATGCCGAGCTTCGAGGTGTAGACGACGGCCGCGAGGCCGGCCAGGGTACCGCTGATGATGTAGACCATGAGCTTCGTGCGGACGACGGGCAGCCCCATGAGGAGCGCCGACTGCTCAGAGCCGCCGATCGCGTACACGGTCCGGCCGAGGCGGGTCTTGTGGAGCACCACGAACGCCGCAGCGACGACGAGCAGGGCGATCAGGACGTTCGGGGTGGTGATGAGGTCGTTGATCTTCGGGCCGTCGATCACCTTCCACTCGGTGGACAGCGAACGGATCGGCGAGTCGTCGGCGAGACGCTCCGGGGTGGTGCTGAGCATCGACGCGAGACCGCGCCCGAGGAACATCATCGCGAGGGTGGCGATGAACGGTTGCACGTTGAAGTACTGCACGAGCACGCCCGAGAACACGCCGAACGCTGAGCCGATCAGGATCATGATCACCATGACCGCGATCGGGTTCCAGCCCGAGTTCGCGAGCATCACCCCGATCAGACTGCTGATGGCGATGATCGCACCGACGGAGAGGTCCACGCCGCCCGTGAGGATCACGAAGGTGAGTCCGACGGCGAGGATGATCAGGTAGGCGTTGTTGATGAGCAGGTTCGAGATCGTGCTGGCCTGGACGATCCGTCCGTAGGCGATCTCGCCGTAGACGACCATGCCGATGAAGATGACGACGGCCGCCAGGGTGGGCAGGGTCTCGAGGTTGGGCGTCAGCCGGGACAGCAGCGAGCGCCGCGGGAGCACCGGAGCGTCAGGTGCGGGTCGGTCGGTGAGGGTGCTCATGCGGACACCGTTTCCTTTCGCGTGGGGACCGACGCCGTGGGCGTCGTCCGGGACTTCCGCCGGGCGAACAGGGCTCTCACGCGCTGTGACTGGAGGAGGCAGATGATCACGATCACGACGGCCTTGAACGCCGGCGTCGCCGAGGAGGGGATGGAGAGGAACACGATCGTCTTGTCGAGCGTCGCGATGAGGAGCGCGCCGATCACGCTGCCGGTGAGGGAGAACTTGCCACCGGCGAGCGAGGTGCCGCCGATGACGACCGCGAGGATGGCGTCCATCTCCGCGTTCAACCCGGTCTTCGCGACCTCGACCGTCATGACGCTGGCGGTGCTGAAGATCCCGGCGACACCCGCGAGGACGGCGCTCACGATATAGACGGCGATGAGGATGCCGATCGGGCGGATACCCGCCATCCGGGCGGCGCGCGGGTTGATGCCGATCGACTCGATCATCAGGCCGAGCGCGGTGCGCCGGACGAGGAACGCGACGATCGCGACGATGACACCGGCGATGATGAAGACCACGGGGAAGCCGAACACCGTGCCGTTGGCGAGCCAGCGGAAGGGCTCGTTCGTGGCGGAGGTGTTCTGCCCCGAGGTGATGACCTTCGCGAGGCCGCGGCCGGCGAGCATCGTGATCAGGGTGGTGATGAACGGCTGCAGGCCGACGATCGAGACGAGCACTCCGTTGACGGTGCCGAGGAAGGCGCTCACGGCGAGCGCGAGCAGCGCTGCGACGATGGCCGAACCGGCGTCGCCGCCGCTCTGGTTGCTCATGAACTCCATCGACACGGCGCCGGAGACGGCCATGACGGAACCGACCGAGAGGTCGATGCCGCGGGTGGCGATCACGAGCGTCATCCCGACCGCGATCATCATGATCGGGGCGCTCGCACGCAGGATGTCGATGGGGTTGCCCGACAGGTTGCCGGTCGTGCCGTTGACGGAGACGCCCAGGTAGCCGGGGTCCTTGACGAGGTTGATGACGAGCAGGAGCAGCAACGTCACGATCGCCCAGATGTAGGGCTGGTGGACGATGGTGCTGACGACGCCGCGGGCCGAGCCCTGGCCGCCGCGGGCGGAGGAACCGGAACGGGCCGGCCCCTGATCAGTGGCGCTCACGTGGCGCTCCCTTCGGTGGCGATCAGGTCGACGATGGTGTCTGCGGTGACCTCGGGTCCGTTGACGATCTCGCCGATCTTACGGTGATCCTTCAGCACGACGATCCGCTCGCTCAAGCGCACGACCTCCTCGAGCTCGGAGGAGATGAACACGACGGACATCCCGTCCTCGGCGAGCGCGGCGATCGCCTCCTGGATCTCGGCCTTGGCGCCGACGTCGATGCCGCGGGTCGGCTCGTCGAGCACGATGAGCTGCGGCTTCGTCGCCAACCATCGGCCGAGGAGCACCTTCTGCTGGTTACCACCGGAGAGGTTCTTGATGGGGCGTTCCGGGTCGGACGGGCGGACGTTGAGTTCGAGCAGGTACTTGTCGCAGAGCTCGTTCTGCTCACGGCGGGAGAGCGGGCGCGCCCAGCCCCTGCGGGCCTGGACGGCGAGGATGAGGTTCTCGCGAACGGTCAGGTCGCCGATGATGCCTTCGTCGCGTCGGTTCTCCGTGGAGAAGGCGATCTGCTTCGACAAGCCGGCCATGGGCGTGTGGACCTCTGCGGTCGTGCCGTCGATCGTGACCGTGCCGGAGTCGGGACGGTCGGCACCGTAGATGAGCCGACCGAGCTCGGTGCGGCCCGACCCGAGGAGCCCCGCGAGACCGACGACCTCGCCCGCGTGGACCTCGATGTCGACGGGGTCGATCGAGCCCTTCCGCCCGAGGTCCTTGGCGCGGTAGAACGCCGGGGTGTCGGCGGTGGCGGTCCGGCCGCGGTTGGAACCCAGGGCGGCGAGCGCGCCGTAGTCCTTGCCGATCATCTTGGAGATGAGCTCGGTGCGGTTGAGGTCCGCGGTGCGGTACTCCCCGACGAACTCGCCGTTGCGGAGCACCGTGAGGCGGTCGCTGATCGCGTAGACCTGGTCGAGGAAGTGGGAGACGAAGAGGATCGCGACGCCCTGGTCGCGTAGTCGGCGCATGACCTGGAAGAGGCCCTCCACCTCGTTGGCGTCGAGGCTGGAGGTCGGCTCGTCGAGGATGAGCACCTTCGACTTGGTGACCATGGCCCGGCTGATCGCGACGAGCTGTTGCAGCGCGAGCGAGATGCTCGAGAGCGGCTGCTTGGGGTCGATGTGCCCGAGGCCGAGCCCGACGAGCGCTTCGTGTGCGGCTTCGTGGGTGCGGCGCCAGTTGATGCCGAAGGGGCCGCGGACCTCGTGGCCGAGCATCACGTTCTCGCCGACGGTGAGGTTGTCGCAGAGGTTCACCTCTTGATAGACGGTCGAGATGCCGGCGCTCTGCGCGTCCGCCGTTCCGGAGAAGGAACGGGGACCTCCGGCGACCAGGATCGTGCCGGAGTCGATCTTGTACACCCCGGTGAGCGCCTTGATGAGCGTCGACTTGCCGGCGCCGTTCTCGCCCATGAGCGTGTGGACCTCGCCGGGGAAGAGACGGAAGTCCACGTCTTGCAGGGCTTTGACGCCCGGGAACTCGATGGAGATGTGCTGCATCTCGACGATCGGCTCGGTGATTGCCATGTCTGCCTGGTCGTTCTGCCGGTCGATCCGGCGTCGTCGCCGGGGAGTCTGGTCCCCGGGAAGCGGGTGGGCGGTCGCCCGGCAGCGAGGGGGTGGCTGCCGGGCGACCGGGTCGGATCAGTAGGCGCGTTCGGGCAGTGCTGCCGTCGCGGCGTCCGGGGAGTCGAACGTGACACTCGGCACCACGATGTCCGATTCGACCTTGTCGCCGGCGAGTGCCTTCTTGACGATGTCGATCGCCGTCTCACCGAACAGCGGGTTGTACTCGGCGACGAAGCTCAGTCGTCCGGCGGCGAGTGCTTCGAGCGCCGCCTTGGTGCCGTCGATCGTGATGATCTTGACGTCGGTTCCGGGCTTCAGGCCGGCCTCCTCGACGGCGAGTGCAGCGCCGAGGCCCATTTCGTCGTTCTGTGCGAAGACGAGCTGGACGTCGTTGTTGTTCGCCTTGAGGATGGTCTCGAAGACGCTCTTCGCCTCTTCGGTGGACCAGTTGGCCGACTGCGACTCGAGCTTCGTGAAGTTCGGGTCGATGGTGTCGTCCCAGCCCTTGTTGCGGTCGTTGACGACGGAGAGGCCGGGAGGGCCCTCGAGGACGACGTACTTGGCGCCGTCGGGGAACTGACCGTTCGCCCACTCGGCGGCCGAGGCACTGATGCCGACGTTGTCGGGGGCGATGCGGCTCGTGTAGAGCTCGGTGTCGTTCGGCTCGATGCCGCGGTCGAGCAGGACCACGGGGATCTCGGCCTCCTTCGCGCGCTCCAGGACGCTCTCCCAGCCGGTCGCCTCGGTGGCGGACAGCAGGATGGCGTCGACGCCCTCGTCGATGAACGAGGTGAAGGCGGTGATCTGCGAGTTCTGGTCGCCGTTCGTCGCCGGTGCGTACTTGAGGTCGAAGCCGTTCTCCTTCGAGAACGAGTCCTGGATGTTCTTCTCGTTCGCGGTGCGCCATCCACCCTCGGGGCCGACGGCCACGAAGCCGATGGTGGTGAGTTCGCCGTCGGAACCGGCGTCGCCGTCGGAGCTTCCGGAACCGCTGGAGCAGGCGGTCGCGCTGAACGCGAGAGCACCGACCAGGGCGAGGCCCGCGAGTGCGCGGACACGTGTTGTCTTGAACATTGTTCTCCTCTTTGAGACCCGCGGTCCCGACGATGGGTGCGGCGTGAATGTGACGTGCGTGGTGCTGCGGTGACGCAGGTGGTCGGTGATTGTTAGCGATCACATCTGCGTTGTGCTGAACATTAGCCACGGCTCGAAGTGGTTGTCAACAGGCAATGTTAGCCCTCACAATTCTCGCGGAGCGGCCTCCCTGCGGCGCCGTCGCGCGCGCTAGAGTCAGGTGATCAGCGGACACCCCGGCCGCGACCACCTCGATGGAGAGCTGCAGATGACCTCGCCCACGCCACTCGTGCAGCTGCGCGGTGTCTCGGTGAGCTTCCCCGGCGTCAAAGCGCTCGACGACGTCGACCTCCGGTTGTTCCCCGGCGAGGTCCACTCCCTCATGGGCGAGAACGGAGCGGGGAAGTCGACCCTGATCAAGTCGCTGACCGGGGTCCATCGGATCGACAGCGGAAGCATCCTCCTCGAGGGGCGCGAGGTCTCGTTCTCGAGCGTCGCCGACGCCCAGGCGCACGGGATCAGCACCGTCTACCAGGAGGTCAACCTCCTCCCCAACCTGACCGTCGCGGAGAACATCCTCCTGGGCCGCGAACCCCGCCATGCCTGGGGAGGGATCTCGGGGAGGCGGATGCGCGAGCGCGCCCGCGAACTGCTCGCCGTCGTCGGACTCGACATCGACCCGGCCTCGCAGCTCTCCGCCCACCCGCCGGCGATCCAACAGCTGGTCGCGATCGTCCGGGCGATCGCCGTGCGCACCAAGGTGCTCGTCCTCGACGAACCGACCTCGAGCCTCGACAACGACGAGGTCACCGAACTCTTCCGGGTCATCTCGATCCTCAAGGCCGAGGGCGTCGCGATCCTCTTCATCTCGCACTTCCTCGACCAGGTCTACGAGATCTCCGACCGACTCACGGTGCTGCGCGAAGGCCGACTCGTCGGCGAATACCTCCCGCACGAACTGCTCCGGATCGACCTCGTCCACAAGATGATCGGCAAGGAGCTCGCGACCTTCGACGAGATCCGACGCGGGCTCGACACCTCCGAGGAGGGCGACGCCCTGGACGGTGAGGACCCGTTCGTCGCGGCGATCGGCCTCGGGCGCCAGGGCGCGATCGAACCGATCGACCTGAAGGTCTACGAGGGCGAGATCGTCGGCATCGCCGGCCTGCTCGGCTCAGGCCGGACGGAGCTCGCCAGACTCCTGACCGGCGTCGACCGGGCCGACACCGGCTCGGTGGAGGTGGCCGGGAGGGCCACCCGCCTCGGATCCCCGCGCCGTGCCCTCAAGCAACGGATCGTCTACGCGTCGGAGAACCGTCGCACCGAGGGGATCATCGGCGACCTCAGCCTGCGCGACAACATCGCGCTGGCCCTGCAGGCGGACCTCGGGTGGTTCAGGCGGATACCGCTGCGTCGGCAGAACGAACTGGCCGAGAGCTACATCCAGGCGATGGGCATCAAACCGGCGAATCCCGATGCGCTCATGAAGGAGCTCTCAGGCGGGAACCAGCAGAAGGTACTCTTGGCGAGGTGGCTCGCGCTCGCTCCTCGGCTGCTCGTGCTCGATGAACCGACCCGAGGCATCGACATCGGCGCCAAGGCCGAGATCCAGAAGCTCGTGACCCGGCTCGCCGAGAACGGTCTGTCGGTCGTGTTCATCTCAGCCGAACTCGAGGAGGTCCTGCGCATCAGCCACCGGATCGCCGTGCTGCGCGACCGACGGAAGGTCGCCGACCTCCCGAACTACGACCTCACCGTCTCGAAGCTGTTAGCTGCGATGTCGGAGGGGCCGGACGAGGCCCCGCCGGAACCGACCACGACCGCCGACGACGAGAGGGGACCGCGTGGCTGAGCCGTCCCGCCATGCGACGATCTTCGACGTCGCGCGGCTCGCGGGGGTCTCGCACCAGACCGTGTCACGGGTCCTGAACGACCTCCCGAACGTGCGCCCGGCAACGAAGGCGCGGGTCGACGAAGCGATCAAGCAGCTGCGCTACGTCCCCTCCCCCGCGGCCCGGACGCTCGTCACGAAGCGATCCCGGACCATCGGCCTCATCGCCACCGGCGGCACCGAGTTCGGGCCCTCGTCCTCGGTCCTGCACTTCAACGCCGCGGCCCGCGACGCACGCTGGTCGGTCTTCACCGCGAACATGGTGGACAGCGACCCGGGTTCGGCACGCGCGGCGGTCGAGGGGTTCCTCCGCCAGAACGTCGAGGGGATCGCCGTGATCAGCGCACGCGAGGGGGTCACCGACATCGTGGCGGGGATGGAACTCAGCGTGCCGCTCGTGGCCCTGCACGCCACACCACGCGCGGGCATGGTCACCGTCGGCGTCGACCAGTACGCCGGCGCTCGTGCCGCGACCGCCCACCTCATCGGGCTCGGCCACCGGCGCATCGGGCACCTCGCCGGACCACCGGATGCGATCGACGCCCGCGAGCGCGAGCGCGGCTGGCGAGACGAACTCGCCACCGCGGGTCTCGTCGCGCAGGTCGTCGGGACCGGCGACTGGACGCCGACCTCCGGATACGCTCTCGGCCGTCAGCTGGACGACGAGGTCACCGCGGTGTTCGCCGCCAACGACCAGATGGCCCTGGGGCTCATGCACTCGCTCACCGAGCGCGGCCTCCGGGTCCCGCTCGACTTCAGCGTCGTGGGGTTCGACGACATCCCCGAGGCGGAGCACCTCTCGCCGCCGCTCACCACCGTGCGGCAGGACTTCGAACAGGTCGGCCGGACCCTCCTCGCGACCCTGCTCGACCACGTCAACGGAGAACCCCCGGGAGCAGTGCCGCCCTCGGTACCGGAGCTGATCCTGCGCGACTCCACGGCGACGGCGAACGCCGAGCGCTTGGCGAGGCGCCGGGTCGACGTCCCCTGAGCATCTCCCGTCCCGGAGCCTCACCCGGTCCCTGCCCCGCCCGGCCCCTGAGCCTCACCCGGCCTCTGAGCCTCACCCGGTCCCTGCCCCGCCCTGCCCCTGAGCCTCACCCGGCCTCTGAGCCTCACCCGGTCCCTGAGCCTGTCGAAGGGCGAATTCCCAGGTACCCCGTCCACCCCCTGACCTACACTTGTCGGAGCAGGGGGAGTACTCCTTCGCGACATGCTCGTCAGTACGGATCCGCCATCGGGTCCCGGGGTGTCGGCTCTCATCGAGAGTGGAGAAGACCGTGTTCCGACCATCGCGTCGGAGTCCCGTCCTCGAGCCCTTGGAGCCACCATGGCCGTCACCCCGCTGATCTGGATCATCACCATCGGTGTCACGATCCTCTTCTTCGTCTACGAGTTCTTCGCGCACGTGCGGAAGCCCCACGAACCGACGATCGCCGAGTCGGCACGCTGGTCGATCTTCTACGTCAGCCTCGCCCTGCTGTTCGGCGTCGGCATCGGCCTCGTCTCCGGCTGGACGTACGGCGGCGAGTACTTCGCCGGGTATCTGACCGAGAAGGCGCTGTCGATCGACAACCTGTTCGTCTTCCTCATCGTGATGGCCGGGTTCGCCGTCCCGAAGGCGTACCAGCAGAAGGTGCTGATGATCGGCATCATCATCGCGCTCATCATGCGCGGCGCGTTCATCGCCGTCGGCGCCGCACTCATCGAGAACTACTCCTGGATCTTCTACCTGATGGGCGCGCTGCTGTTGTTCCTCGCGTACCGCCAGGCGTTCGGCAGCCACGAGAGCGACCCGGCGAACGGCAAGGTCGTTGGCTTCGCCCGCCGCATCCTCCCGATCACCGACACCTACCACGGCGACCGACTCTCGGTGAAGATCGACGGCAAGCGCTTCTTCACCCCGATGCTGCTGACGATCGTCGCGATCGGGTTCGTCGACCTCGTGTTCGCGGTCGACTCGATCCCCGCGATCTACGGCCTCACCGAGCAGGCGTACATCGTGTTCACCGCGAACGCGTTCGCCCTCATGGGCCTGCGCCAGCTGTTCTTCCTCATCGGTGGCCTGCTGGAACGTCTCGTCTACCTCGCCCAGGGTCTCGCCGTCATCCTCGCCTTCATCGGTGTGAAGCTCGTGTTCCACGCCCTCCACGTGAACGAGCTGCCGTTCATCAACGGCGGTCAGCACATCGACTGGATCCCCGACATCCCGATCTGGTTCTCGCTGCTCTTCATCGCCGTGACCATCACCGTGGCGACGGTCGCCTCGCTCGCGAAGACCCGCCGCGATGCGCGGGCCGGCATCGAGCGGTAGGGGTCGACCGACCGCACATGCGCTCCTATGCTGAGCGCATGTGCGGTCGCTTCGTCGTCACCGATTCCACGTCCACCCTCCTCGCGGACCTCGTGGCCGAGTTCGAGGCGCCAGCGCCCGACTACAACGTCGCCCCCACCACCGAGGTGACCGTGGTCCGAACCCGGCACGAGGAACGGGCCGCGACCAGCGCCCGCTGGGGCTTCGTCCCCGGCTGGGCCAAGGACTTCGCCAAGCAACGGCCACAACCGATCAACGCGCGCATGGAGACGGTCGCGACCGCCTCCATGTTCCGCAAGGCCTTCGCGTCAGCACGGTGCATCGTACCGGCGACCGGTTACTACGAGTGGGTCGTCACCGAGACCGGCAAGCAGCCCCACTTCATCCACGACCCCGAGGCCGAGCTCGCGATGGCGGGCATCATCAGTGCCTGGCCCGACCCGGGCAAGCCCGAGGGCGACCCGGCCAAGTGGCGGTTGTCGATGGCGATCATCACGCGGGACGCGCACGTCTCCCCGGGTGAGGTCCACGACCGCATGCCGGCCTGCCTCACCCCGGACGGCTACGACGACTGGCTCGGTGACCACCTCGACACCGACCAGCTGTTGCAGCTGCTCGACCGGGAGTCCTTCGCGGTCGCCCACGATCTCACGCACTACGAGGTCACGCGCGACGTGAACAACGTCCGCAACACGGGCCCGCACCTCATCGAGCCGCTCCCCGGCTGAGTGGTCGGCGCGGGTGGTCGTCGCATCCCTCAGCTCCTTCACAGACGCTCGTCTAAGCTAGACGAGCGTCTGACTCAGACGATCGTCTAGCGGCCCGATCGACGGGCCCTCCACCTCGAAGGAGCGCTCGTGAGCGGTCTGCGACAGTACGCGATGAACCAGGTCCGCGACGAGATCATCGACGCCGCCGGACTCGAGTTCGGCCGGAACGGCTACGCCGGAACGTCGTTCTCCGGCATCGCGTCCGTCATGGGCAAGCCGAAATCGGTCATCGGGTACCACCTGTTCCCGTCGAAGCGGAGTCTCGCGCATGCGGTGATCGCCGAGCAGGACGAACGGTGGCAGGCGGCGGACGCACGGATCGGCGTGCCCTACGGAGCGCTCCGCTGGGTGACGATGATCCTCGCCTCCGCGCAGGAGGCGCAGCGATCCCCCATCGCGATGGGCGCCATCCGGCTCCTGCACGAACTGCCACGGATGGACGACCCGGTCTACACGGTGTTCGACTGGCGGGCCTACACCCGCACGAACCTCCGCATGGAGGCCGCAGCGCACGATCTCGACCTCCCCGACCTCGACGGCGTCGCGGACGTCCTGCTCGACGCCTGCTTCGGACTCGTCACCACGACGGTGGGCGACGACGATGCGGCCGAGCTCAGCGAGCGACTGATCACCCTGATCCGGCCGATCCTCGCGACCGTCGATCCCGCCGGCGCTGCAGCCACGACGACCGCCGCAGCGGCCGCTCATGAGCTCGTCGCCGAACCGGCCGAGCACTGAGCCCCCCCCCCGCATCGCCCCCTCCCCCGAACCCCGTCTCCGCAATCGGAAGGACGCCCATGTCCCAGATCGACCCCGCGCACCTCGACGCCGTGCCGAACGGCACCACCCGCAGCACCACGGTCGCGGATCGCGTGCACCTCGTGCAGGGTCCGTCCGTCAACTGGATCATCGTCGAGGGCGATCTCGGCCCGGTCCTCATCGACACCGGCTACCCCGGCGACGGCGCGGCCGTCACCGCGACCCTCGGCGCGCTCGGCTATGCGGTCGAGGACGTGCAGGCGATCCTCCTCACCCACGGTCACAGCGACCACATCGGCAACGCGACCTTCATCGCCGGGTTGGCGGAGTGCGACATCCTCGCGTCCCGCGACGAGATCCCCAACGTCCGCCGGGAAGTGCTCGAACAGGTCGGACTCGCCGACGTCCAACCCCATCTGGAACGTCCCGGGGTCGCCGCCTGGGTCAGCCACGCCGTCGAGGCCGGCGGGCTCGAGGTCGTGCCGCCGACATCGGTCACCGCGATCGAGGACGTGCCCGAACTCCGGGCGACCCTCGGGGTCGCGGTCCGTCCGCTCCCCCTCCCCGGCCACACGCGCGGGCACCTCGGATTCCTCCTCGTCGAGCACGGCGTCCTCGTCGCGGGCGACGCGCTCGTCACCGCCCACCCCACCAGTCCCCACGACGGCCCGCAATTGCTCCCCGAGATGTTCCACGGCGACCTGCAGCGCGCCCGCCAGTCGTTGACCACGCTGGCCGGACTCCCGGCCTCCGTCGTGCTGCCCGGACACGGCCCGGCGTTCTTCGGCTCGCCCGCGCAGGCTGCGGCGGAAGCGCTCGCCTTCGGGAGTGCGTTCTGAGGGTCCGGCTCCCCGTCGGACCCCTGCGATAGCGTTGGTCACGTCCCCGAACCCGGATCCCGAGCCACGAGGAAGTGACCATGAAGAACCCGTTCCGCCGCGACGACAGCCCGAACGATGACAGCCCGGTCGATGAGCAGACCGACGCCCCGGGGCAGCCGAACCAGGGCCGCACCCTCGAGCCCGCTCCCGAGGTACTGGCCGAGCTCGACGCACTGAACGAGGCCTGCCGGGCGGCGCCGGACGACATCGACGCTCAGATCCGGCTCTGGCGGGCGGTCGCCGCACTCGACCGGTGGGTCTTCATCAACCGTGGTCCGGAGGAGAACCCTCGGCCGTACGCGCTCGCCGCGCAACCGGGGAACCTGATCGGGATCTACAGCAGCGGGACGCGAGCACAGGAGGCCGCGTACGCGAACGGGCTGGTCCCCCCGGACGCCACGGTGTCGCTGCTCGCGGTGCCGATGCCTGCGGCGATCGACTGGGTCCGGTCCTTCGGCGAGCACGGGGTCGTCGGCGTGACCATCGACTACCCGCGCCTCGGCGCCTGGTGCCCGCTGCAGAACCTGGCGGGGCTCCGGCCCACGGACACCCAGGGCTGACGCCGAGGAGGACCACGATGCACGGCTCGGAGCTGCAGGACCGGGCGGCTCGGCGCGCCGACGAACTCCCCGGCGCGGAGCTGACGCACCCGTTCGGCGACGAGTGGGACGTCTACAAGGTCCGCGGCAAGGTCTTCATGCTGCAGACGGGGGCGACGGGCGAACCCATCGTCACCCTGAAGGCGCGGCCTGAGGACAGCCACAGCCTGCGCGAGGCCTTCCCCGACATCATCCCCGGCTATCACATGAACAAACGGCACTGGATCTCGCTCAAGCCGGACGGCGAGCTCGAACCGGCGTTCGTCGACGATCTCGTCACGGAGTCGTACCTGCTCGTCGTCGAGGGGCTGCCGAAGCGGCTGCGCCCGGTCGATCCCGCCACGTTCGGACAGCACCACGACGGCTGAACACCGGGCAGGCAGTGCATTCAGACCGGGATGCGCCGGGCACCGGTGCCGGTGTCGCCGAGCTCGTCGTCGGGGTTGAGGAGCGTACACGCCTTCATCGAGAGGCAGCCGCAACCGATGCAGCCGGTGAGCTCGCGTTCGAGTTGCTCGATCCCGCGCCGACGCTGTTCGAGGACCTTCTGCCAGCGGCGGGAGGCACGCTGCCAGTCCTCGTGACTCGGGGTGCTCGAGAGCGGCACGTCGGCGAACGCCTCCGCCACATCTTCGAGCGGGATACCGAGGCGCTTCGCGACCGAGATGAGCGCGACGCGGCGCAGCATGTGCCGCGGGTAGCGCCGCTGGTTGCCGGCGGTCCGCTCGGAACCGATGAGGCCGAGCCGCTCGTAGTAGTGCAGCGCCGACACCGCGACGCCGGTGCGACGACTCATCTCACCGACACTGAGCAACTCGTCGGGGCTGTGCACGGCGCCTCACCTGACCTTCCGGGATGCGACCTCAAGCGACCTTCAGGTTCAGCCCCGCGTTCGACGCTACACCAGCCGCTCCGGGGGATGGGGAGCACTGCCCATCCCCACGCGCGACCAATGCTGGCGAACACCTGTCGCCCATCGCGCTGGCGCTGCCAGGATGGACGGAATCGCACATCGACCGGGGGGGGGGACGACATGACGCAGGACGAGGACTTCCTCGAGGTGATCGCGGCGGAGGTCTCGCAGGATCCGCAGAACGCAGCGCTCCGCGAGGACTTCGTGACCCTGCTGCTGCAGCACGACGTCGACCGCGCGGCGCAGGAGGTGACGACCTTCGAGCGACTCGGCGGCGACCCGGCGCGGGTCCGGCTGCTGCGCGCCCGCGTGATGGCGGCGCGACTCCGGGGGCCGGCGGCCGACACCTCGACCGAGCCCGACCGCTCGGCGGTCCCGTCACCGTCGACTGCCGAATCCGTCACCGTGCCGATCGGCCAGCCCAGCCTCTGGGATGCGGAACGACCGGCGGTCACGCTCGCGGACGTGGCAGGACTCGCCGACGTGAAGCAGCACCTCGACTCGACCTTCCTCGCGCCACTCCGCAACCCGGAGCTCGCCGCCGCGTTCGGGCAGAAGCCCGGCGGTGCACTGCTCATGTACGGCCCTCCCGGCTGCGGCAAGACGTTCATCGCCAAGGCGATCGCCGGCGACCTCGGGGCGTCCTTCATCCACGTCACCCTCGCCGACCTCCTGAGCAAGTGGCTGGGCGACAGCGAGAAGGCGATCCAGAGCGTCTTCCACGATGCTCGGGCCGCCGCTCCGTGCGTCATCTTCTTCGACGAGTTCGACGCACTCGGTGGCCGCCGCACGTCCGGGGGCGGATCGCAGTCGATGCGCACGATCGTGACGCAGCTCCTCGAGGAGCTCGACGGGGTGGCGGACGAGAACGACGGCGTGTACTTCCTCGCCGCGACCAACCGCCCGTGGGACATCGATCCGGCGCTGCGGCGCCCCGGCCGCATCGACAAGACGGTCCTCGTCCTGCCGCCGGACGCGGTCGCGCGCGCCGCGATCCTGCTGGGCGACCTCGAGGGCAAGCCGGCCGACGGAGTCGACGTCATCGCCGTGGCCGCAGCGACCGAGGGCTTCTCCGGGGCCGACATCGCGCAGGTGTCGCGGGTCGCACTGCAGCAGTCGCTCACGGCGTCGATGCAGGCGGGGGCGATCGTGCCGGTCACGACGCAGGCCTTGCTCGATGCCGCCGCCGGACTCATCCCCTCGACGGCATCGTGGTTCGACCAGGTCGCACCGGTGCTCGAATACGGCGTCGACGACGGCACCTTCGCCCAGCTCCGGGCGTACCGCGTGCAGCACGGGCTCCGATGAGCGACCCCGTCGGCGCCGAGCGCGAGGCCATCGAACACGACCGCGATCTCGCTTGGGAGCTCTTCGACTTCCAGCCCGAGCACCCACGGATCCCCGAGCTGGCGATGAGCGTCCTCGCCCGGGCGCCGCAGTTCACCGGGATGATCATTCTGCTCTCCATGCACCGGCAGGCGTGCGGCGACGTCGATGAGGCCAGACGCCTCCTCCGGGAGTTGCTCGGCCGCCGCGACCGGCAGTTCCTCGGGGCGCTGCGTCGCTTGCGCGATCTCGAAGGGTCCGAGGGCGACTTCGCCGAGGCCATGCGACTCGGTGAACTCGTCCTCCGCGAGGACCCGGAGGCGGACTGGTTCGACCACATGGACCACGCGGCCGCCGTCGCGATGGCCGCCGATCCCCAGCGAGGGTGGGCGCTGATCGACGACGCGGTCGAGCTGGCCGGACGGACCGCCCCGGAGGCGTACGCCGGCGCGCTCGGACTCCGAGCCCTGCACTTCCTGTCGACGGGCACCCCACCTGGCCGGTTCCTCGTCGCCGCGCAGCAGGCGATCGAGGCGGACCCGAGCGAGACGACACTCTCGACGGCGCTGGCCTTCGCCTACCTGTACGACTACCGTCCGCAGGAGGCGCTGGAACTCCTGGCCAGGGTCCTTCGCGAGGACCCGATGGACGAGGTCGCCCAGGGCGGGATGGTCGTCGCGCGAGCGTTCCTCGATCCCATCGAGCGTGGCGTCGGGACGATGGACGACCTGCGCCGGGCCGGCATGGGCGAGATCGCCTGGCGGATCCTCCGCGACAAGGTGTTCGAAGCCGGGCTCCGTGAGGCGTTGGCCGCTCTGGAACCGCTCCTTCCGGAAGAGCTGGCGGCCTCACTGCGCCCGCCGCTCGACCTCGATGCCGCGAGCGCGAGCGGCGGTGACGACAAGGTGCTCGCCTGGCACGACGGGCAGCTCCCCGGTACCGGCGGGCGCTGGGGCGACGGCAGCCCGTTCCGTCTCATGAGCGGCGCCGAGATCGGCGAGATGGACGAGGCGATCGAACGGGACCCGGAAGCGTGGCCGCAGTGGGATGCCGAGCGCGACTACTACACGCAGCTCTTCACCGACGACGCGGGCGCCTACCTCATCGAGGGTTCCGGTGGACGGCTCGTCCGTCGATCCGCCGGACGTGACGACGAAGAGGTGGCCGCGAGCCTCACCGACTGGTTGTGGGACCGGGTCGTCGCCTACGGAGGCGACGACCCGCGCCCGGGACGCTCTGCGACTGGATCGACACCGCCGGAATCGCCTGGCGGGCCCTCCGTTCAGCGACCCTGAGCCAGGTCGGCCGCCGGCCAGGACCAGACGACGTCGACGGCCGCCTGTTCCTTCACCGCGGACCGACGACGGGACGCTTCGCGCTTCGTCGTGGACGTCGGAGGCCAGTTCCAGATCCAGTCCTTGGGCACCAGGTGGAAGGTCAGCGTCGCCTGCCCGCGCTCCTCGTCGACGACGAGGACGAGTGCCGCACCGCGATCGCGGACACGCCACACCACCACCCCGCGTGGTGTCGTCGCGTGCGCTCCGACTTCGGCGAGACGCCGCCCGTACGGGTCCTCATCCGGGTCGAGCACGGTCTCCCGGTGGATGTGGTCTCCACCGAAGAGGTGGATGCAGTCCTGCTGCAGTGCCGCGCAGACTTCGCGCAGCCGCTCGAGTCCTGATCGATCCGTCGCGCTGCAGGCGGCTACGGCCAGGGGGAAGATCACGAGCGCGCCACGGTCGATGGCCGGGACGCCGAGCAGCGGCCACAGTGAGGGGTGGGTCGCGGCTTCACGGGGTGCGAGGCCGACGATCGCGTCGAGGATCCGCAGACCGTCCGCGACGTGTTCGAGTTCCGGCGATGCGTCGGCTGGTCCGGTCATCCGCCCAGGCTACCGAGCCGTCGGGGTGACGGGTGTGCACGCCTGCATCGAGCGGCAGACGCAGGGCGGTCCGACCCCGAGCACCCCTGTGACTACTCGGGCCCGACCGTGAACGGGGCATAGCCGGGAGCCAGCTCCGTGACGCGAAGGTCGGAGAACACCAGGCTGATGTCGTGTGCGTTCGACATCAGGCGAAGCTCATGGAACGGGATTCCCACGGACGTCGACCAGGATCGTGCGATCTCCGAGTCGGGCATCAGTTCGAACCCCGGATAGAGGCCCTGTTCTCTGACACCCCAGACGTACCCGTCAAGGTCCGAGCCGAGCTCGAGCAGTCGGTCGTCCAACGAACGCGCCCAGAGGTCCGGCGGAAGCACCGTCGACACGTCGGCCTGCACGCAGTTGACGAAGAGATAGCGCAGGGACCTCATCGGAATGCCCGTACTCGGAGCGGCGACGATCTGGACGATCATCTCGTAGTCGCGCATGTACTCCGTGAAGCCGTGGAACACCACCGCCTGGTCGAACGCGTCGTCGAAGGCCGCTTGCATCTCACTGATCTCCACGGCAGGCAGCGTATCGGAGTGCACCCTCGGGCCGTGTACGAGGCAGCCCTTTCCGGGTGCACCTCTCCCGTTCATCGAGGCAGCGTGACCTGAGTGCCCTTCGACAAGCTCAGGGACCGAGTCTTTCCGGGCACACATCCCCCGCAGACCGAGGCGCCTCGACCTGAGTGCCCTTCGACAAGCTCAGGGACCGGGTCTTTCCGGGCACACATCCCCCGCAGACCGAGGCGCCTCGACCCGAGTGCCCTTCGACAAGCTCAGGGACCGAGTCTTTCCGGGCACACATCCCCCGCAGACCGAGGCGCCTCGACCCGAGTGCCCTTCGACAAGCTCAGGGACCGAGTCTTTCCGGGCACACATCTTCCGGTCACTGAGCCTGTCGAAGTGCCCACGAAGGTGCCTCACCGTTGCGGGCTCACATCCCCCGGTCACTGAGCCTGTCGAAGTGCCCACGAGGAACCCTTCGACAGGCTCAGTGTCCGGTGCTGGTCAGAACGGTGCGGGATCCGGTTCGGTCCGGTGGCGTTTCCCGTCGGGTGTTGTCCACTCGAGCACCCCGCCCGGCCCGTGGTCGAGGTTCCACCCGGGAAGATGCTTCATCCGGTGGTGATGTCGGCAGAGGCAGGCGAGGTTCCCGACATCTGTCGTCCCGCCGTCGTCCCAGGCGACCGAGTGGTCGAGGTCACACGCTCTGGCGCGTCTCCCGCAGCCCGGTGCCCGACAAGTGCCGTCCCGCAGGCGGACCGCGCGTTGCAGGTCGGCGGGGACCCGGTACTGGTTGCGCACGACGGAGAGGACGGTGCCGGTTTCCGGCTGGACGAGGATCCGGGCGAAGCTGGGGGCGTTCACCGCGATACGTGCCGCGGTCTCCGGGTCGATCGGGCCGTACCCGTCGAGCGTCGCCGGGGCGTCGCTGACGCCGGCCATGCTCAGCGCCGGGACCGTGATCTGTACGGTCGGCCTGATGTGCTCCTGCACTTCGACCGGGTGCGGGAGCACCGGGCTCGACATGACGTCGTCAGGGGTCACACCGGTGAGGGCCAGGGCTGCGAGGGCGTCCGCCTGCAACTGAGCGCACGTCCGGGTGTCGCCAGCTGCGCGAGATTCCGAGGCCGCTGCTTCGACCCGCTCGATGATGCCCTGCGCGATGGGCGCCGTGGTGAACAGGTGCACCCACGCCATGCCGTCGGCTGCGGGCTCGAATTCGACGCGGCGGTCGGCCTCGGAACGCTTGGCGCGTGCGGTGATCGATTCCGGATGGAGCCGTTCGCGCAGGACGCGGGCGCGGTGCCGAAGTTCTGCGTCGGTGGTCTGCTCGGCAACCGGGAGCACCTTCGCCAGGAACACCGCGCGACCTTCGGTGGGGACGTCGCGGAGTTGGTCGGTGATCGTCTTCGCATGCCGAGCCGAGATACGACCCGCCTCGAGCGATGCGAGGACGGACGGGGCGTGATTGACGAGCGCCTCGGCGTCGTTCGTCGCGCGCTGAACCGACTGTTCGGTCGTGTGGGTCGCCATCGCGAGGGCCGCGCAGGTGGAGCGACGAGACAGTGCCCGACGCTCCGCCGGCGGGAAGATCGCTGGGACCGTCGCGTCCGCGAGTGCGTCGGCGTAGGCGGCGGAACGGGCGAGGAGGCGAGCCTCTCGCCCATCGAGCGCAGCGCGCAGCCGTTTGATCTCCGCGTACTCGTCCGAGAACGCCGCCAGCTGCGCGGCGTATTCATCGCCGGCGCGGACTGCGGTGAGGGTGGTCTCGGTCATGGGACAAGTCCACCATGGACCACTGACATTCCAGATGCCGAGTCGGACCGACTTCGGGAGATTCTCCGCGTGCCCTTCGACAGGCTCAGGGACCGGTGGAAGTTCGCCGGATTCGCGGGGTTCTCCGTGTGCCCTTCGACAAGCTCAGGGACCGGTGGAGGTTGCTCAGGGACCGGAGGAGGTTGATCAGGGACCGGAGGAGGTTGCTCAGGGACCGGCGGAGGTTGCTCAGGGACCGGAGGAAGGTGCGGCGGAGTCGCGACCGGGGCGACGGGCAGACCCCTGACGGTCACTGAGCTTGTCGAAGTGCCCCCGAAGGACTCCGAGATCGAGGACGACTCCATCCCGCGGCCCTCGGTAGGGATCGCAGGGGGTGCGGCGGAATCGCGACGTTCCGTAGGCTTGACGGGTGAAGCTCATCGCCACCGTCCGCGACCGCGCGACCATCACCACCGAAGCCTCCGCACCGGACGTCGCCGCCTTGCGCGCCGCCGTCCTCGCCTCCACCCCGCCCGGGCACGCCCTCGCCGGGCTGCACGGCGGCGGTCGGGTGAACGGCGACCTCGTGGGCACCGCGGTGTTCCGGCCGACAGCCACCCGCACCATCGAGGCCGAGGGTCGCGACTACCCGAGTGCCCGCAAGGCCCTGGAGGCGCTCGTGCCGGAGGAGCAGGTCGTCCTCTCAGTCCACGCCGTGGACCAGTAGGACTCGACGGCACGAGCGCCCCGCGCGCTCAGCAGCAGCGGGAGCCCGGCGTCCGGTCCTGCTCAGCGAAGCGCTCCCGCCAGAAGGTGCGCTCGTCGGGGACCGGTGCGTCGGGATGGACGCGACGCTGGTGCTCCACATAGGTGGCGTAGGCGGTGTCACCCATGAGCGAAGTGACGAACCACCGCACCGACGCCCAACCCCGCCGTAAGCCGGCCATCAGTGCCCCGACCGCGCGGGTCGCTTGTCGGCGTCCACGGTCGACCACTCGCGCTCGAGCGCCTTCTCCGCCTTCGTGGCGATGAGCCCCGACGGCGCGTACCGTCGCGACGGCAGTGCCGGATCCTCCGAGCTCGGCCCACCGCCCGAGCGGAACGACCGCACGGTATGGAGGATCGCGAAGAAGATGACGATGATCGCGAGGGTCACGAACAGGATCGAGAGCACTCCCTGCACGGTGGTGTTCCGCACGACCGCCTCCATCGCCGCCCGCGTCGGTGCGTTGCCGAAGCTGTCCTCGCCCGCCGCCAGCGCCTCACGGAACGCCGCGTTCTGCGCCCAGTAGCCGACGGCCGGCACGGGCGAGAAGATCTTGAACATCGACGCGGTGATCGTCACCACGGCGGTGAAGGCCAGCGGGACGGCGACGATCCACAGCCAGCGGAAGTTCCCGCGTTTCGCCACGATCGCCATGCACACGGCGAGCGCGATGGCGGCGAGCAGCTGGTTCGCGATGCCGAACAACGGGAAGAGGGTGTTGATGCCGCCGAGCGGGTCGGTGACGCCCATGATGAGGATCGCTCCCCACGCCGCCACCATCACCGCGGTGCAGATCCATGCTCCGACCCGCCAGTCGGGGTCGCGGAACTTGGGGATGATGTTGCCGAAGGTGTCCTGCAGCATGAAGCGCGCCACGCGCGTCCCGGCGTCGACCGCGGTGAGGATGAACAGCGCCTCGAACATGATCGCGAAGTGGTACCAGAACGACATGAGCGACGTGCCGCCGATGAGTTGCTGCATGATGTGCGCGAGGCCGAGGGCGAGCGTCGGCGCGCCGCCGGTGCGGGAGACGATCGACTCCTCCCCCACGTTCGCCGCGGTCTGGGTCAGCACGTCGGGCGTGAGGTTCACCCCGGCGAGGCCGAGCGAGTTCACGAAGGCGACCGCCCCCTCGACGGTGCCGCCCGTGGCAGCTGCGGAGGAGTTCATCGCGAAGTAGATGCCGCGGTCGATCGACAGTGCCGCGACGAGGGCCATGATCGCGACGAACGACTCCATGAGCATGCCGCCGTATCCGATGAAGCGGGTCTGGCGCTCCTTCTCGATCAGCTTCGGCGTGGTGCCCGAGGCGATGAGCGCGTGGAAGCCGGAGAGGGCGCCGCACGCGATCGTGACGAAGAGGAACGGGAACAGCGAGCCGCTCACGACCGGGCCGGCGTCGCCACCGGCGAACTCGCTGAACGCCGGGACCGTAATCTCCGGGCGGACGAGGACGATCGCTCCCGCGAGCATGACGATCGTGCCGATCTTCATGAACGTGGAGAGGTAGTCGCGTGGTGCCAGGAGCAGCCACACCGGCAGAATGGCGGCGACGAAGCCGTAGACGATGATCCCGACGGCGATGACCGTGCGGTCGAGGGTGAACGCCGCAGCGCCCCACTCCGTCTCGGCGACCCAGCCGCCGGCGACGATCGCGAACATGAGCAGGATGAAGCCGATGATCGAGATCTCGGTGATCTTGCCCGGCCGGATGAAGCGCAGGTAGACGCCCATGAAGAGTGCGATCGGGATCGTCATCGAAACGCTGAAGACACCCCACGGGCTCTCGCCGAGCGCGTTGACGACGACGAGGGCGAGGATGGCGACGATGATGACCATGATCGCGAGCGTCGCGATGATCGCCGCCGTCCCGCCGATCACGCCGAGTTCGTCGCGCGCCATCTGGCCGAGGGAGCGGCCGCCACGGCGCATCGAGAAGAAGAGGACGAGGTAGTCCTGCACGGCACCCGCCAGGATCACGCCGATGATGATCCAGATGGTGCCGGGCAGGTAGCCCATCTGTGCCGCGAGCACCGGGCCGACCAGTGGACCGGCACCGGCGATCGCCGCGAAGTGGTGGCCGTACAGCACCCGGCGGTCGGTGGGGACGAAGTCCTTGCCGTTGGCCAGGTACTCGGCCGGGGTCGCCCGTCGGTCGTCGGGGCGCAGCAGCTTGCGTTCGATGAGTTTCGAGTAGAAGCGGTAGGCGATGAGGTAGGTGCAGACCGCAGCGAAGACGAACCAGATCGCGTTGACCGTCTCACCCCGGACGAGGGCGAGCATCGTCCAGGCCAGACCACCGAGCAGGGCGATGGCGACCCACAGGATCACCTTCGCCGGGGTCCATCTCGGAGCGAGGTCGGCCTCGTCGACCGCCGTGGGCGGCAGCTCCGGATCCTGCACCAGGACGGGTTCCGCCTCCCCGCCACCCGCGGGCTGTAGCGCTCCGTCCCGCTTCGATCCTGCGCGTGCTCGGTCCTGTCGTCCGGCGTCGTTGCCCATGACGATTCCTCCCTCAACGGTGGTGTTCGTGCGTCGAGGCTAACAGCGTCGCGGCGGCGGGCGCTCGCGGGGTCGGGGTCAGACGCGGAAGGTGGTGCCCCGGACGACCAGGTCGGGTGCGAGCTGGACCGATGAGACGCGGGCGTGCTCACCCGAGAGCCGACCGAGCAGGAGATCGAGCGCCGCGTACCCGGACTCCTCGAACGGCTGGCGGACGGTCGTGAGGTCGAGCGCCGACGCCAGCGGTCCGTCGTCGTAGCCGACGAGCGAGCGCCCCTCGGGCAGGTGCGCGCCCGCGACCCGGAACGCCCGGTGCGCGGCAGCAGCCAGCTCATCGTGGTTGGCGACCACGGCGGTCGCTTCCGGGTCTGCCCGGAACGCCCGCTCCAGCGCGGCACCGACGGCTTCGACGAGGTCTGTCGCGGCGACGTCGGCCACGGCCTCGGAGACGGAGAGCAGGTGACCGAAGCCGCGCGCCCGCAGCATGCCGGCCGACACGTACTCCTCGGAGCGTTGCGGTTCGTGGAGGAACACCACCCGTTCGTGTCCGAGTTCCGCCAGGTGTCGGGCGATGAGTTCACCACCCCGTTCGTCGTCGATGAGGACGGAGGGCAGCCCGAGCCGTCGCTGTGCGCCGTCCGGGACGTCGACGAGGACGACGGGCGGGCCAGGGAGCGCCTTCGACTCCAACGCGGCCGGTGACAGCGGCACGCCCATCACCACGATGCCGTCGATCCCCGCTCGCATGGGCAGCGCGTCGAGGACGGGACTGTCGCTCCCGGCCGCCGAGGGGAGGTCGTGCACGACGATCTCGACGGAGTCCATCGCGGCGCGCTCCATGATCCCGGACAGTCGTCGGTAGTAGGAGGCGTAGCTGGAGAACGGTGCAGCGACGGCGATCCGCTGAGCGCCGCTCGCGGCGGCACCACCTCGGTAGCCGAGCTCCGTCGCTGCGGCGATGACCGATCGTCGTGTCGCTTCGTTCACCCGCTGCGGGTGGTTGATGGCCAGGGAGACGGTGGAGATGCTCACGCCGGCACGCTTGGCCACCGCGTAGATCGTCGCCTTCTGCGGTCGCTCGTCCATGGCGCACCTCCTCCGACGATCCTAGCTCGTGAAAAGTTCTTTGATCGAAGTTCTTCGATAGCGGATACTCGAACCGGACACGGCATCGATGCCGGGATCGGAGGAACACCATGGCTCGGAGCAAGCCCACCGTCGACGCGTTCGTCACGGCGGTCTCGGGGCGTCTGGCAGCACTGCAGCAGACGCCCGAGCCGAAGGATCCCGTCGGGCGGCGGGCGCACGCGGCCGCCTTCGACCGGGTGTCCTCCGAGGCGCTCGGCACCGAGACCCTCGTGGCAGCGACTGAGGACCACACCGTCCACGTGCCCGGCCACCCGGACGCACGGCTCCGCGTCTACTGGCCCGACCAGCAGCGACTCCCCGCCCTGGCCGACGGTGCGTCCGGTGGTCGGCCCGTCCTCGTGTACTTCTTCGGCGGTGGCTTCACGATCGCCGGGATCGACTGGATCGGTTGGGATGCGGGGTTCCGTCGTCGCGCCAGGGAGGCCGGCGTCATCATCGTCGCCGGCGAGTACTCCTTGGCCCCGGAGGTCCGGTACCCCGCACAACCGGAGCAGTGCTGGTCCGTGTTCGAGTGGGCGGCCGAGCATGCGCGTTCACTCGGCGGCGACCCCGATCGACTCGCGATCGGCGGTGCATCATCGGGCGGGAACCTCGCCGCCGCCGTGACCCTCATGAACCGCGACCGCGCCAAGCGACCGATCCGGCTGCAGCTGCTCGAGGCTCCAGCGCTCGACCTGACGCGCGGACACCTCGACGCCCGTGGGATCACGCAGGTGCCGGGTGCCATCCTGCGTCGCCTCGCGCGCCAGCTCGTGCTGCAGTACCTGGGGCCGGATCGGGCGACGCAGCGCAAACCGTACGCGTCGCCACTCCTCGCGACCGACCACCGGGGTCTGCCACCGGCCGTCATCTACACGGCGGAGATGGACCCGCTCCGCGGAGACGGCGAGGCCTACGCCCGCGTGCTGAGCGAGGCCGGCGTGCCGGTGAGCTGCGTCCGGTACATCGGGCAGACGCACACCTCCGGCGGGCTGACCGGTCACGTCCCTGCCGCAGACCACCTGCATCGCGACGTCATCACGACCCTGCGGACGCTCCACGAGGAGCCGACGAGCTACGGTGCGCCGCTCCGCGAGCCGGCGGAGGCCTCGCGGTGACGTCCGTCGGGGAGCTGCAACTGGATCCGGGCATCCTCGCCTGGGCTGCGCGGATCGAGCAGCACGCGGAGCAGCTGCCGGCACTCCGCTCCTCGGACCTGGCGCTCCGTCGGCAGGCGGCGCGGCGGCTCTCCGACCTCCTGGCGGAGGAGTTCACCGAACCCGCGCCACCGTCGGTCGAGATCACCACGAGCTGGATCGACGGACCGGCGGGCCCGCTCGAGCTCCGCCGGTACCGCCCGGCGGGACTCCCATCTCCGGCGCCGACCCAACTCGCGCTGCACGGCGGTGGCTTCACATCCGGCACCGTCCACGAGCTCCTGAACGACCGACTCCTCGCCGCCCGGGCCCTCGCCGCCGGGATCCAGGTCGTCGCACTCGGGTACCGGCTCGCACCCGAGCACCCCTATCCGGCCGCCGTCGACGACACCATCCACGCCCTGCGGGCCCTGACCACCGAAGCGGGCCCGAGTCGTTTCGACGTCGACCCCGGCCGCCTGGGCATCGCGGGCAACTCGGCGGGCGGCGGGATCGCGGCGAGCGCCGTCCTCCACCTGCGTGACGCGAGCGACCTCCAGCTCGTCCATCAGGCGCTCGAGGTCCCCGCGGTGTCGCTGACCCCATCGGGCGACTCCGCCACCCGGTACGCGCGCGGGTTCGGACTGGACGACGCGGAGGCACTCGTGCCCCTCTACCTCGGCGGTCCGCGTGCGGCGGACGCCTATGCCTCCCCGCTCGAGGCCGACGACCTCTCGGGCCTGCCGCCCACGCAGATCCAGGTCGCCGAGCACGACCCGCTCCGCGACGCGGGTCTGGCGTACGGACGCCGACTCGTGAAGGCGGGGGTCTCGACGATGACGTGGATCGGGCGCGGCCACGTCCATGCGTCGGGTGGTCTCACGGCCGTCATGGCGGGGGCGAGGGAGTGGCAGGCGGTCCAGGCCACCGCGCTCCGTGAGGCCTACGGGACGAACCTGCTCGCGCCCGAACCGACCCAGCCGAGGAGACGATGATGTCAGCTCACACCCCACCCACCGGTCCGTCCACGGGGCCCGCCGAGCCGGAGCCGCGCATCGGTGACGCCATCCCCGTCGCGGCGGTCGATCCGGACGCCGTCCCCGGGTCACCGCAGGCGCGCGGCTTCCTGCCGCTGTTCGTCCTGGCCTGGTTCGGGGTCACGCTGGCGCTCGGCACCATCAGCGGCGCGTCGATCCCGAAGGCCCTCGCCTTCCTCGACGATGCGACCAAAGGGACGAACCTCTCGATCGTCGCGGCGGTGGGTGGTGTCGTCATCATGATCATCACGCCGCTGTTCGGCCGGCTGTCCGACCGGTCGCGTTCGCGCTTCGGGATGCGGCGGCCGTGGATGCTCGGCGGCGCGGTCGTGGCGCTCGGTGGGGTCGCGATCCTGGCGACGGGTGACAGCCTCGCGGTGACGATCCTGGGGTGGAGCATCGTGCAGCTCGGCTTCGGGGCGACGAACATGGCGGTGCACGCGCTGCTCGCCGATCAGATCCCGGCGCGGATCCGGGCGCGCGTCGCGGCCGCCGCCAGCGTCTCGGGCGGGCTCGCCCTGATCGTCGGTGCGCAGATCGTCGCCGCCCTCCCCAATGAGGCGCGGTGGACCTGGTTCGTCGTGCCGGGCCTGATCGGAGGCGTGCTGAGCACCGCGCTCGTGTTCGGGCTCCGCGACATCGTGCGGACGGTCCCTGCTCCGCCGTTGCGCGTGGCCGACATCCTGTCCACCTACTGGCTGAACCCCGTGCGCTACCGCGACTTCTTCTGGGCGTGGGCCTGCCGGCTGCTCGTGACGATGTCGATCGTCTCGGTGTCGATCTACCTGCTGTTCTTCATCATCGACCAGTTGGGCATCCCGAAGGAGCAGGCCTCGGGTGTCCAGGCGAACGCGCTGATCATCTTCACGGTCGGGAACATCGTCATGACGGTCCTGTTCGGCTGGATCTCCGACCGGACCGGGCGACGGAAGCCGATCGTGCTCGTCTCCAGCCTCCTCAGCGCCGTCGGGCTCGGGGTCGCGATCATCTCCCCCGACGTCACCGTGTTCCTCGTCGGCATCTTCATCGTCGGAGCAGCGCAGGGGGCCTATGTGTCCGTCGACATCGCCCTCATGACGGAGGTGTTGCCGTCGTTCGACGAGGCCGGCAAGGACCTCGGCATCGTCTCGCTCTCCTATCAACTCCCGCAGCTGCTCGTGCCGATCGTCGCCGTCCCGTTGCTCGCGCTCGGTGGCGGGGAGAACTATCACGCGCTGTATCTCGCGGCGATCGTGTTCGCCGTCCTGGGCGGACTCGCCGTGCTACCGATCAGGTCCGTGCGATGAGACCGGCACCTGCACGGTCAACGGATTGCAGGGGTTGGTTCCGGGGTGGTTTCCAGGTGAAGCCCACCCGGGGCGCAGGACCCGGAGTGACACTGGACCATACCCGACCTCTGACCACCGGATCCCCATGACCCTGCCGTTCCCAGCTTCGCCCGACGACACCCTGCAGCGGCGACCGCTCCGCGAGGCGCTCGCCGAGGCCGTGCTGCAAGACTTCATCGACGACCTGCCGGTCCCCCTGCGACCGACCGACCTCGCGACCCGGCTCCTCTACCCGCGCTGGCAGGTGTACTCGGACATCCACGAAGGCAGACTCGTCGCCGAACGGGTCCGGAACAACAAACGGTTGTTGAAGATCGACGTCGAGCGGAACCGGGCATGGATCGCTCGCGGGCTCGCCACCCGTCGGGCTCGCGCCGGGTCCGCCGTGGGCGAGGCGGGCCCAGAGTCACCCGTCTCAGTCGTCATCGTGGATCCCGAGGCCCTCGCGCAGCTGGACACCCTCACGGCGACCGGCTTGAGCGTGCGGGAGGCGGTCGAGCTTGCGCTCACCGCCCTCGGTTCACGCGGGGCGGGCACCGCCCCCACGACGCCCGACATCGACTCACGTGGCCGACAGGTGCGGGCGGGCTGACGCGGCGGAGGCTCGTCAGATCGACGTGCGCATCGCGCGCTCGAACTGCGCCACGAACTGCGTGCCCGGGTCGGACCAGTCCGCGGCGGTGATCGACGCCGAGATCCGCTTCGCGTGCTCGACCGCGTCGGGCCGTTCGACGATGTCGACGAGGCGACGCGCGATGGCCGCGGGCGACAGCGGGACGTACTCGATGTGCTCGCTGTCGAGGACCCCGGTCGTGTTCGGGCTGTCGTTGACGACGGGCACGACGCCGGAGGACATGATCTCGAGCGGCAGCAGGGACATGTCGGTCAGCGAGAGGACGAGGCCTGCGGCGCAGCGGTTGTAGACCGCGTTGAGCTCCGAGATGTCCATCGCCGACCGGTTGACGAACGGGAACCCGGTCTCGTATCCCGACATGTCCCAGCCAACGAGGTTGATCGTGATGTCGGGGCGCAGGCGGTGGAACTCGGTCAGGGCGAGCTCGCCGATCTCCCAGCCGCGTCGAGGAGTCGGCGGGCGGGCGTAGAACAGGATCTCGGTGCGGGGCGCGTCGTTCACGTGCGAGTAGTGCTGCTTGTCGACCGAGTAGTCGAAGTGGTCGCAGCTCATCCCGTACTCGTCCGCGACCTTCTGCGCGAGCCACGGCCCAGCGGAGAAGCCGTGGAACCCGAACCGGTAGGTGTTCTCCGCGAGCACGTACTCACTGCTGGCCGGGTAGAACCACGGTTCGAAGTCCTGCACGAAGGAGAACCGCTTGGCCGGCCCCTCGGAGCGGAACGCGGGGTAGGCCGTCTGCCAGTCGGAGGACACGACGACGTCCGCGCCCGGCGCGATGCCGGTCGTCGGGTCGTACCGGACGATATCGGCCTGCAGCTCCGGGTAGGCACTGCTCGCCGCCATCATCGCGCGGATCCCGGGGATGTCGACCGCGGGCTGGGCCGACGCCTGGTACAGGTAGATCGTGAGCCGGTGCCCGGCCCGCTCGAGGAACTCCATGAACCGGAAGGCGTTCTGGTGGCCGCCCGAGGTCCGGCTCGGCGGCGAGATCAACCACGCCACGTCGTACGGGCGCTCCGGGAACTCGGCGGCGTTGAAGTTCCGCGGCACCGTCCAGTCGGCGGCGATGGCGTCGCTCGGGTAGAGGTCCGTCGGCTTGCGCCGCATGGGGTTGAACCGTCCGTCGGCGAAGTGCGCGGCACGCCAGAGCGTCGACCGGACGCCTTCGCCGCGGATGGCGCGGAGCCCCTGCCCGATCATGCCCATATGGAGTCCTGTCCCGTCGATGTCGTCGCTGCGAGTGCCGCAGGTGCGGCGGGTGCTGCTGGTGTCAGCGGTCCGAATGCGCGGACCGCCGTGATGACCCGGTCCACCTCGTCGTCCGTCATGGCTGGCCACAACGGGAGCCGGACGAGCCGCTCGGCGAACCGGACCGCGTGCTGCGGCTCGGTGACCACTCTGCCGTAGCGCCGACCCGCCGCGCTCGAGTGCAGCGGCACGTAGTGGAAGGCGGCACCGACACCGTGCGCCTGGAGGTGCCGCAGGAACTCCTGCTGCACCTGCGCATCCGGCAGCAGGAGGAAGAACAGGTGCGCGGCGTGCACGCCGCCGGGCGGGTCCATGAGCGTCGCGCCGCGATCGTGCGCCCACTCGGCGAGCTCGGCCGCATAGCGGTCCCAGATGCGGTGCCGATGCCCCTGGATGACGTCGAACTCGCGGAGCTGGGCGTCGAGGACGGCGGCGTTGAGCTCGCTCGGCAGGTAGCTCGACCCGAGGTCCGCCCAGCTGTACTTGTCGACCTGCCCACGGAGGAACTGTGCCCGATCGGTCCCCTTCTCGCGCATGATCTCGGCGCGGAGCAGGACGGTCTCGTCGGAGATGAGCAGGGCGCCGCCCTCGCCGCAATGCACGTTCTTCGTGTCGTGGAAGCTCTGGGCCGCCATCGCTCCCACCGTGCCGAGGCGGACACCGTCGCCCGCGACCCCGAGGCCGTGCGCGTTGTCCTCGAGCAGGTGCAGCCCGTGTTCGGCCGTGAGCTGCTGGAACGCCGGCACGTCCACCGGGACGCCGCCGTAGTGCATGACCGAGATCGCCCGCGTGCGGGGTCCGATGGCGTCGGCGACGTGCTGCGGGTCCAGATTGCCCGTCACCGGGTCGCTGTCGACGAAGACCGGCGTCGCTCCGGCGAGGACGACCGCGTTCGCCGCCGACGGGAAGGTGAAGGTCGGCAGGATGACCTCGTCGCCGGGACCGACGCCGATCAGACGAGTCATCATCTCGAGGGCGTGGGTCCCCGAGGTGGTCAGGAGCACGTGCGGCGCGCCCGTGAGGTGCCGGAGGCGCTCGGAGGCCGACGCGGTGAAGACGCCGTCGCCGTGGACGTGGTCGGAGGCGAGGACGCGTTCGAGGTGTTCGAGTTCACCGGCCGCGCGATAGGGCTTCGACAGCGGGATCCGCTGCTCCACGCGCACTCGTATCATGACAGTTCTCGCATCGTGCTTCCCCCGGACGTTCGATCGACACCCTCGATGTCGATGCTCCGAGGAACGCTCACGTCACCGGGGCGCTTCAGTATCCGCCCGAGTCGGCACGACCCACATCCTGCTGCGGGCTATTCCACCCCCGCCACCTGGCGGGTTCAGCCTCCAGTCCGTCGCCGACCGCTTCCCAGGACTCGTAGGGTGAGACTCGAACTGAGGAGGACACCGTGATCGGAGTGGCCATCGTCGACGACGAGGCGTTGGTACGGTCCGGATTCGAACTCATCCTGGGTGCCGTCGAGGACATCGAGGTCGTCGCCTCGGTCGACGGGATCGACGCCGTGGAGGCGATCCGGTCGAGCCGTCCCGACGTCGTCCTCCTGGACGTCCGCATGCCAGGGCGCAACGGGCTCGACATCCTCGACGAACTGCAGACCTGGGACGACCCGCCCGTCGTCGCGATCCTGACCACCTTCGACTCCGACGACTACATCGCACGCGCCCTCCGCAGTGGCGCTGCGGGGTTCCTCGTGAAGGACACGGACCCGGAGCAGCTCCCCATGCTGCTCCGATCCCTCTCCGCGGGCGGCATCGTGCTCTCTCCGCAGGTGTCCCGGACGCTCGTCGGCGGGTTCGCACGCACCGCCGACCGCGAGGCGGCGAAGCGACTGTCCGGGCTGACCGGCCGCGAACAGGACGTGCTCGCGGCGCTCCGAACCGGCGCGTCCAACACCGAGATCGGCGAGGCGCTGCACCTCAGCCGCGCGACCGTGAAGGACCACGTGAGTGCGATCCTCGGCAAACTCGAGGTGACGACCCGACTCGAAGCCGCCATCGTCGCTGAGCGTGCCGGGGTCCGCGGTGATGAGGCGGCTCCTCGGTGAAGCGGCGCTCCCGACTCTGGTCGGTGCTCCTGGAACTCGCCCTCATCGCGGCGGCGGCCGTCGAGAGTCTGGCGACGCTCGAGTGGGCGGCGCCGTGGGAGTCCGGTCTGGCGATCGCCGCTGCGGTCGGCCTGGTCTTCCGGCGGCGCTGGCCGTGGCTGTCGCTCCTGCTCGCCGTGCCGGCCTTCACCCTCAACCTCGCCACCCTGGCCGGCCTGGCATCGCTCTTCTCCGTCGCGGTGCGGGAACGGCGACGCTGGCGGCTCGTCACGACGGGCGCCGTCGTGTTTGTCCTCGCCGCGGTGCCGTGGTGGGGGTGGACGTCGCCCAATTACACGATCCTGTCCATCGTGTACGCCGCGCTCTACGCGGCGGCACCGATCGCGTTCGGCCTGCTCGTCCGCACCCGGCGTGAGCTGTTCGACCGCATCCGAGACCTCGAGCAGGCCCGCCGCAGCGAGCGGGCCCGCATCGCCACCGACGTCCTCGTCGAGGAACGCACGCGCATCGCCCGGGAGATGCACGACGTCGTCTCCCACCAGGTCAGTCTGATCGCCGTCCAGGCCGGCGCGATCCAGGTGCAGACCGAGGAAACCGGCACGAAGCGCATGGCGGTGACGATCCGGTCACTCGCGTCGCGCACCCTCGACGAGCTGCGCGACATGGTGACGCTGCTGCGCGCGGAGACCGGGCATGCGCCGCTGGCCCCGCAACCGACGGTCGACGACCTCGACCGGTTGATCGCGGACAGCGGCATCGCCGTCACCTCCGCCATCGAGCTGCCGGACGGACTCCCCGCGCCCGTGCAGCGTGCGATCTACCGGACGGTGCAGGAGGGGCTGACGAACGCGCGCAAGCATGCGCCGGGGGCCGCGGTCGACGTACGCGCCGAGGCCTCCGCCGACGAGGTCATCGTGGTCATCCGGAACGCCCGCCCCGCGCGGTCGTCCGACAGCTCGTGGTCCTCTGCGGGCCACGGGCTCGTCGGCCTGAGTGAACGCGCCGAACTCCTGAACGGCTCCCTGCTCACCGAGGACGCGCCGACCCGGTTCACCCTGACGTTCCGCGCACCCTACTGAGGCTCACCGAGGCTCAGGCTCACCGAGGCTCAGGGCCGGAGTTCCACCTCGTCGCCGAAGAGCGGTGTCTGGAAACGACGCTCGAAGCGCACGATGCAGCCGGTGCCCCGCACGAGCTCGTAGGCCTCGATGCACTCCGGGTCCGTCGCCGCGGCGATGCGGTACTGCTCGTAGGCGGCGAGCGACGGGAAGCTGAACAGCGCGAACGCCTCGTCGTTGTCGCCCTCCGCGGGGAGGAAGTAACCGTGGTGGTCGCCGCCGAGCCGGTTCACGAGGCGGATCCAGCGCCGCCCGTACTCGGTGAAGGTGTCGAGCTGCTCGGGGTCGATCTGGTAGCGGAGGTGGATGGTGATCATGGGTCCAGTCTGGCCGTCCGCACGACGACCGTCGTCATAGGGGGCCACCGGCGTCACCGGACACCTACGCTGGAAACCCGTCCCCACACCCGGAAGGTGGTCGAGATGTCCTCGGAATACGACGACGCCGCCGCGAACGGGCTCGCCCGCGCCCTCCGCGTGCCGGCCTCGTCAGACCGGCTCCAGGCCGCGCTCGCCGCGGGCACCACCCCGAAGAGCGCCTACATCGAGGTCCTCGTCGACCGCTGCGCCGTGGAGCCCGACTTCTTCGTGCGCGACATGCTCACCTGGGCACTCGTGCGACACGACCCCGAGGTCACCGTTCCCCGCCTGCTGGAGGAACTCGGGTCGGTCTTCCCGCAGGCGCGCAGCCAGGCGCTGCACACCCTCTCGAAGACCGGAGACCCACGCACCTGGTCGGCCATCACGCTCGCGCTGCTGGAGGACGAGGAGGATCAGGTCGCCCGAGCCGCCTGGCGCACCGCCGCAGGGGTCGTCCCGGAGCGGGAGGCGTCGGCGCTCGCCGAGCTGCTGGCGAGGCAGTTCGGCCGAGGCGACCGCGAGGTGCAGCTCAGCCTCACGCGTGCGTTCGCCACGATCGGCGAGCCCTCGATCGAACCCGTCGAAGAAGCGGCCGCATCCGAGGTGTTCGAACGCGAGGCCCGTGCGCACGCTCGCGCGACCGCCCGGATCCTCCACGACCCCGAACTGGACTTCGACGAGGCGATGCAGGAGGCCCAGCACGCGCTCCGCCAGGGTGACTGAGGAAGCGGGTACGCCCCGACCGCCTCAGCTGAGCCGGGCCGTGCGGAGCGTCGCCGTCGCGCTGTGCGCCGCCATCCCCTCCGAATCGGAGATGACCTGCACCGCGTCGGCGAGCTCGGGCGTCGCCGTCTCGGCGATCCGCTGGTAGGTGAGCGGCTTCAGGAACCGCGACACCGAGAGCCCGGCACTGTGCTTGGCGCCGCCGGCGGTGGGGAGCACGTGGTTCGTGCCGGCCATGCCCTTGTCCGAGTACGCCACGGTGCTCCACGCGCCGAGGAAGATCGACCCGTAGTTGAGCAACCGCTCGTGGTACCAGGCGTCGTCCGCCGTGATGACCTCGAGGTGTTCCGGGGCGAGGTCGTCCATGAGCGCCGCGGCGGTCTCGCGGTCGTCGGCCACGGTCACGGAGCCGTAGTCGCGCCAGGCGGGCCCGCAGATCGACTCGGTCGAGAGCGTCGGGAGCTGGCGTTCGACCTCGGCGATGACCGCGCGGCCGAGCTCCTCCGACGTCGTCACGAGCGCGGCCGGCGAGTTCGGTCCGTGCTCGGCCTGCCCGAGCAGGTCCGCGGCCACCAGGATCGGGTCCGCGGTCTCGTCCGCGAGGACGGCCACCTCGGACGGACCGGCGAGGAGGTCGATCGCGACCGTGCCGAACAGCTGCCGCTTGGCCTCTGCGACGAAGGCGTTGCCCGCACCGACGAGCATGTCGATCGGCAGCTCGCCGAGCAGACCGTAGGCCATGGCGGCGAGCGCCTGGACACCGCCGAGGATGAAGACGCGGTCGACGCCGGACACGTGCGCGGCGTAGACGACCGCGTCGTTCGCGCCGCCGTCGGGCTGCGGCGGGGTGCAGGCGATGACCGTCGGCACACCGGCCTGCTTGGCGACGCCGACCGTCATGAACGCGCTCGCGGTGAGCGGGAAGCGACCGGCCGGGAGGTAGGCGCCGACGCGGGAGACGGGCACGTACTTCACGCCAGTGATGAGTCCGGGGACGAGCTCGGTCTCGAAGTCCTGCAGGTGGGAGCGCTGCTCCCGGGCGAAGGCCCGGGTGCGCTCACCGCCGAGGTCGATGGCGGCGCGGAGGTCCGCGGGGAGGCGGTCGCCGCTGGTCGCGATCTGCTCGGGCGTGAGCTCGACGTCGCCGCCCTCGTACCGGTCGAGCCGTCGCGCGGCATCGAGCACGGCGTCCATGCCGCGCCGCTCGATGTCGAGGAGCATCGCGGAGACGGTCTCGATGACGGCCGGGTCGCGCTGCGCCGGTGGGGCGTCGACGAGCGGGGTCTTGAGGTGACGGAAGGAGCCGCCGAGGGACTGGAGCACGGGAGGACTGAAACGCATGCTGCGAGCGTACGAACGCGGCGCGGGGGCGACAACGGGGGACGTACCGGCGCGAGCCATCGGGTCATCCGATACTCCGGTTCGCAGGCGTCGCTCAGCGCCTCGGGGTGGTCGCGATCACCTGGTCGGGCTCCGCCGCCGCGAGCAGGGTGTGCTCGGCGAGCTCGGCGATCCGTGCGGTGGCCGGCGACAGGTAGGCGCCCTCGCGCTGGACGAGCGCGATCGTGTCGTAGAGCGGTTCGGCGAAGGGGGTGAGCGTCAGCTGCTCCGGGAACCCGCCGGTGCGGGCGACCGTGCCGGACACGATCGTGTCGGCGGCCCCGGTCGCCGCGAGGCTCAGGGCGGTCTCCACGTGCTCGACCTCGACGGCTGGTTCGATCGACCGTCCCTGCAGACGAGCGCGCTCCAGCAGTTGGAGCCGAGTGGGATCCCGCCACCCGGCGTAGGCGTCGTAGAGCACGAGCTTGGCGTCCGCGAACTCGTCGATCCCGACCGGGCCCGCGGCGGGATCCCTGGTGGTGGAGGCGTAGAAGACCTCGTCGCGGAAGAGGGGCCGGATGGCGAGGCCCGCGACGGGCACCGGGAGGACGACGAGCCCGGCCTCGATCTCGCCGCTCGCCACGGAGTCCGCGACGAGTGCCGAGTTCAGCCCCACGAGTCGCACACGCACGTTGGGGTACCGCTGGTGGAAGCGCTGCACCAGGTCGGACAGCTCGTAATAGGCGGCGTTGCGCAGGACGCCGAAGGTGCACACGCCGCCGTCGAGGGAGGTGATCGCCGAGAGCGCGTCGAGTCCGCCGTCGATCGCGGCGACCGCGCGTCTGGCATGCTCGCGCAGCTCCTCGGCGGCCGCCGTCGGGACGAGCCGGCGCGCACCGCGGGCGAACAGCTGCAGGCCGATCTCGCGCTCGAGGCGGCTGACGAGCTCGGACACGGAGGCCTGGCTGCTGTCGAGCTCGGCGGCCGCGGCGGTGAAGGAGCCGCTCTCGTAGGCAGCGAGGAAGGCGCGGAGTTGCGCGAGGGTCATGCGGTCAGCCTAGCGAGGAGCGCTCTCCCGTCACGGCGCCGTACAGCTCCGGCCGCCGGTCGGCGAGCACGTCGTTGCGCGGACCGATCCGGGTCGCGGCCCGGTCGATCCAGACGGTCCCGTCCACCCGTCCCCGCGCGTCCTTCTCACCGACGGGCCACCCGTCGGCCGGGATGATCGTGGTCCCCTCGGTCCAGGGCTTGCCGGCCTCGGTGCCGGAGCGGTCGCAGCACACGATCGGGATCGCGGACGCGCGCGCCGCCGCCATCGCCTGGACGACCTCGGGTGCCCGCTCGCCCTCCGGCCGCTCGACCAGGGGCCAGTTCGTCGGGACGACGAGGAGGTCCGCTCCGCGGAGCGCCAGTCCCCGCGGCACCTCGGGGAACTCGAGGTCGTAACAGACGAGGACGCCGAGCCGGCCGAGCGGCGTCTCGACCACCGGCTGGGTCTCGCGACCCGCCACGAAGACGGACTGCTCTTCGTCCCACAGGTGCACCTTCCGGTAGACCCCGAGCACCCCCGAGGCACCGAGGACCAGCGCGCTGTTACGGATCTCTTCACCGTCCAGCTCGCAGAACCCGACGACCACCACGCCGTCTTCGGGGAGCAGTGACGCCCAGCCGCTGAACACCGACGCATCGCTCGGGAGTGCGACCGCGCGGGCCGCATCCGGGGTGCCGAGGTAGTAGCCGCTCGTCGCGAGTTCGGGCAGCACGAGGAGCTGCACCCCGTCCGCGACGGCGTCCCGGATGGCCGCCTCGATCGTGCGCAGATTGCTGTCGAGGTCGCCGAGGACGGGGGCGAGTTCCTGGGCGCGGACCCGGGCGCTCCGCGCATCGGGGTCGCTGTGGTCGGTGGCCCCCGTGGGGTCGGTGCTGGTCATCCAGCGATCATACGAAGCCCTCGCGGACGGGACCATCGTGTTCCCCGATGGCTGGGATCGGGGCATGGCCGATTGTGCCCGTCCGTGGGCTGCGGATACCGTCGTCGGCACGAGCGAGTCCCCGACCCGAGGCAGACCCCCGCTGCCCGTCGCACTCCTCGACCGCCCGAGCCCTGGAGGCCAGCCATGGCGACACCCGCCGCCCACTCGTCCACGCCCGGTTCCGCTCCCGGAGCGGGTGACGCCCAGCCGTCCCTCGTCGAATCGCGCTCCATCGACTGGGTCCCGCTCGACGAGCGTCACGGTCGCCCGCGCTCGCTGTTCTCCCTCTGGTTCATGTCGAACGCGCAGGTCACGACCCTGGCGACCGGCATGCTCGGCGCGGCTCTCGGAGCGAACCTCGCGACGTCCCTCCTCGCGATCGTCCTCGGCGTAGCAGTCGGCACCGTGTTCACGGCCTTCCACTCCGCACAGGGACCGCAGCTGGGACTCCCGCAGATGATCCAGTCGCGGGCCCAGTTCGGCTACCGCGGCGTCGTCCTCATCTGCGCGATCGTCGTGTTCAGCCTCGTCGGCTTCAACATGTTCAACCAGATGCTCGGTGCGGACGTCCTCACCATGACCACCGGCGTCGACGCGGGCGCGGGCTGGTACGTGCTCATCAGCGGTGTCGCCGTCCTCCTCGCGATCTTCGGGTACTCCTGGATCCACCGGACGCAGTCGTGGCTCACCGCGCTGTTCCTCATCACCTTCGGGCTGTTCACGGTCGTCGTCCCCTTCGTCGTGCCGCTCCCGGCCGATGCGCTGTCGCTGGCGAACTTCAGCTGGGTGGCGTTCCTCGTGCAGTTCGGTGGCGCCGCGGCCTACGCGCTCGGTTGGGCGCCGTACGTGTCCGACTACTCGCGCTACCTCCCGCCGCAGACGAACCCCGGGCGGGCACTCTTCTACACCTACGGCGGTGTGTTCGTCGGCGCCGTCTGGCTCATGGGGCTCGGTGCCTTCGTCGCCAGTGCGTTCCAGGGCGCCGACCCGCTCGAAGGGGTCCGTGACGCCGCGGACGCCATCCTGCCCGGCTCCGGCACCTGGCTGCTCGTGGCAGCGCTACCCGGACTCATCAGCGTCATCACGGTCAACATCTACGCGGCCTCGATCGAGACGATCACGATCATCGACTCCATCCGACCGGTCCGGCCGACACGCACGCTGCGGGTCGTCACGTGTCTCGCGATCGCCACGGCCGCCGTCATCGGCTCCTTGCTCAGCACCGGCGAGTTCCTCGCGAACTTCAGCAGCTTCCTCGTCGTCCTGCTCTACGTCCTCGTGCCGTGGACCTCGATCAACCTCGTCGACTACTACCTCGTCCGGAAGGGCCACTACGTGGTCCGTGACATCTTCACCCCGAACGGCGTCTACGGCGCCTGGGGCTGGCGTGGCCTCCTCGCCTACGCGATCGGCATCGTGGCGATGATCCCGTTCGTCGTGACGGTGTGGTTCACCGGTCCGATCGCGCAGGCGCTCGGCGGCGCCGACCTCGCGCTGTTCATCGGCCTCGCCGCGTCCGCGATCGCCTACGTCCTCCTCTCCCGGTCGCTCGACCTGGGCCGTGAGCGTGCAGCGGCCGAGCGCGACGTCACCGAGACGGGTCACCAGGCGGTCGCCTTCAGCTCCCGGCAACGCTGAGTTCTCGGGCAAGCTGAGCGACGGACGTCGTCCGGTTGCAGGGCGTCACGCGATTACACTCGACGACGTGAGCGGATCGGACGGAACGGGCGACCCCGACGTCCGCATCCCGGATCCCGCGCCTCGGCACACGCCACTGTGGACCGTCCTCTCCGCCTGGCTTCTGCGCGTCGAGCGTTGGTTGCAGTCCCGTGGCGGCTCCCGCCTCCGCGGCGGGCTGTGGCAGCTCTGGGGGCTCGTCGCCGTCGGCGGGATCCTCCTCCTCGTCGGCCCGGTCATCAACCCGCCCCTCACCCTCGACGACCTCACCGACGAGGCATCCGACGTCACCGACACCTGGATCGCCCGCTCCTTCAGCGCCGACTACCGCGTGACGACGGATGACGACGGCCGGCTCGTCACCGACGTCGAGGAGCGCATCGACGCGTTCTTCCCGAAGGACCTCGACGACCGGACCATCGAGCGGGTGCTCGCGACCGAGTATCAGGGCCACGCCCTCGACCCGTCGGCGATCACGGTGACGTTGGACGGCGTGAAGCAGGACGTGACCCGGGAGCGGGCAGCGGTCTTCCTCCGGCTCGTCGTCGACCCCGGCGAGCAGCTCACGGGCGACCACGAACTCGTCATCCGGTACCGACTCTCCGATCTCGCCTACGTCAACACCGACCCGGCCACCGGGCAGCCCGTCGACCTCCTCCGCTGGGACGTCTTCGGGCCCGACCTGCAGCAGGCCGTGGCGAAGCTCGACGTGCGGGTGACCATCCCACAAGACCTCGACGACCGGCTCGTCCGGCAGCCGTACGGCTCCCTCGCCTGGACCCTCATCGGTGCCGGGCAGTGGCTCAGCCCGGAGGCCGACTCGCCTCCTGGCGAGGTCGCCTACGCGTTCACGAGCGACGACGCGGCCCCGCCGCACGCGCAGGCGCGGTTCACGATGCCGTTCGAAGCGGGCTCGATCACGATGCCGCCGCAGTCCTGGATCTTCTGGGTCCAGACCTTCGGCCCCGTCCTGCCGATGCTCGTCCTCGCTGCGACGCTCCTGCTGTCGTTCGCCGCCCGGGCCGTCGCGTGGGGCGACGCTCGTGGACGTCCGTGGTACCTCGCCCAGTCGGAGCCTCCGGAGGGCATCACGCCCCGCACCGCGGCGCACCTCCTCCGGTCGCCCGCGACGATGGAGCTCGCCGAACGACTGAAGGACGCCGCGATCAGCGGCTCGAAGGAGCAGGCCAAGCGACAGGCGCGCCTCGTTGCGGCCGCAGGCGCCGCGAAGCGGGCCGGCCGTCTGGGCGACCGACCCCGCGCCCTGCGTCGGTACCTCACCGGGACGGAACGGGCCGGACAGGTCCGTGCGGGTCTGCGCCGGGTGCCGAAGGGCTTCGTCCGTGACTGGTTCATCGCCGCACCGATCGCGCTGACCATCCTCCAGTGGGGCATCGTCCGGCAGCTCTCCCATCAGACGGTGCTCGCGGTGGTGTGGTGGCCGCTCGCCTTCGTCGCCCTCTCCACCGTCTTCGCCGTCATCGTGCTCGCGATCACCCTGACCGCCCGGCCACTGACCCGCAAGGGTGCGCTCGTGAAGCAGCACCTGCTCGGCATCCGGGTGTTCGCCGAACGGACGCAGCTGCTCGATCGCGCCTCCCTACGCGACCGTCTCCTGCCCTACGCCGTGCTCGGCGCCCCGCCCCGGGCGACGGGCCGACGGGTCGCCGCGCTGATCGCGCCGGAGATCACGATGCCGGCGGCCGCGACCGGTCCCACCTCGCCGCCCGACGGGTCGTCAGCGGGCTTCCTGACCGGCCCGCGGATCGCCGTCCGGGTGCTCGCCGCGCTCCTCGTCGTCGGCGCGATCGTCGCGGTGAACGTCCTCCCGGCTTCGTCGCTGGAGCCCGAGACCGCGCGCTCCTACACGGGCGACATCCCCGGATCGACCCTCGTCACGATCGCTGCAGCCGAGTTCGACGCACAGCTGACCCGGTCCGGTGGCGACGGTGCGCGACTGCGCGTGACCGAACGCCTCGGCGTCGACTTCTCGAATGAGGGGGCGGTGCCCGGTCAGGTGGTCCGCGAGTGGCCCGCCGTCGTCGACGGCCAGGACCTGGGTCTCAGCGTCGACCGCGTGACGATCGACGGCGATGACGCGCCATTCACGACGGAACACGAGGACGGTCGGCTGCTGCTCCGGACGACCTTCGACGACGTGCGGACGGGTCTGCACGACGTCGTGATCCAGACGACCGCCACGAGGCCGGCTATCGCCACGTCCGTCGGCGGTCGGGACGTCGACCGGGTCAGCTGGGTCGCACTCCTCGACGGCTGGTCGAACAGCGTCCCGATCGACAAGGACATCCCGCCCGAACCGTTCCGACTCAGCTTCACCGCCGACGACGAGCTCCTCGACGACGCCGTCGACGCCGGGTGGACTCCCGCCGAGGCAGGGGCTTGGCGACCGGCGGCGACCGAAGGTGGTGCCGCCCGCTCGACGGCGACGCTCGACCTCGCGCCGGACGACGACGGCCGGTGGTCACTCGACGTCCGTGGCGACGACCTCGGTGCGGTCCTCGACCTCCCGGCCGGGACGGTCGCCGGTACCGACGCCGATGCCGCGGCCTTGGCCCGGACGGCGGCGCTGGCACCGGGGCTCCTCACGGTGGTCCTCGCCGGCATCGCGGTCCTCGGTTCCGTGATCGGCGCCCTCGGGTCGGCCCGGCGCCGGGCCCCGAAACCGGGTCTCCTCCGCGACGCCGTGCGCTGGCTGACCCCGTCGGCCCTCGCCGCCGCGGTGATCCTGGGCGTCTGGACCCTGAACGGTGTCGCGGGCGACGACCCGTTCGGCGACCTCGTCCTCGGCGGGGTGATCGCCGGCGTCGTGGCGGTCATCGCCTGGTACAGCGTCGTGATGTGGGCCAGGCCGCGCGCCTGACCGCCACGACCCGCGCGACACGGCGGGTCAGGCCCTGTCAGGTCAGGTAGCGTCGCGACCGCTCATCGAGCAGGTCCGAGAACGGCCTCCGACACCTCGCCGGCCGATGCGCCCTTCAGCTCGACCAGGATGATGTGCGTCGGGGTCGTGCCGGTGTTCTCACCGGAGTGCCGCTGCGCGGGCAGCCAGACCGCGTTGCCGGCGTGGAGCTCCGTGTCGAACACCCGCTCGCCCGAGTGCAGTCGGCGGTGGAAGTCGGTCAGCGTGATCATGACGCTGTTCGGATGTCGGTGGGGCACGGTCTGCGTGCCCGGCGTGTCCTGGTAGTCCAGGACACGCACGAAGTCGTTCTCCCACAGGGTCGTGTAGTTGTCGGGATTGCTCACCGTCGGATCGTCGTTGATCATGGCTGAACGGTACGCCGCTCCGGGCGCGCTGCGACACCGGTTTTTCGAGCGGGTAGCATCGTCGGATGTCGACCACGCGACCGCCCGAGATCCTCCGCCTCACGGCCTTCGCCGCCGAACCCGGTGGCGGCAATCCCGCGGGTGTCGTCCTCGACGCCTCGGTGCTCACCGACGCCGAGATGCAGGCGATCGCCACCGAGGTCGCGTATCCGGAGACGGCGTTCGTCGTCGACCCGGGTATCGATGGTGACGACCGCCACCTGCGCATGCGCTACTTCTCCCCCGGTGCCGAGGTGCCGTTCTGTGGGCACGCGACCATCGCCACCGCCGTCGCCCTGGCTGAGCGCCGTGGCGTCGGACGCTTCACGCTGGAGACGAACGTCGGACCCCTCGTCGTCGAGACCGCATCCGACGCCGACACGAACGGCGACGCCAGCTCGATCACCGCGTCGTTCACGAGCGTCGAACCCACCGTGCGCGATCTCGACGCCGGGGTCGCCGATCGTCTGCTGTCACTGCTCGGGCTCGAACGCTCCGACCTCGACGAGCGGTGGCCGCTCCGCGAGTCGTTCGCCGGCAACCGGCACCCGGTCGTCGCGGTCCGCGAGCAACAGGTCTTCGACGCCTTCACCTTCGACCCGACCGCCCTGCGCACGCTGATGGATGAGCAGGGTTGGGCCGGGACGGTGACGGTCGTACACGATCACGGGATCGACGCGGACGGCCAGCTGCTCGTCGAGGCCCGCAACCTCTTCCCGGTCGGAGCCATCACCGAGGATCCGGCGACCGGTTCCGCAGCCGCCTCCTTCGGTGGCTACCTGCGGGCGCTCGGCCTCCTCACCCCGCCGGCTCGGATCCTCATCCGCCAGGGCCACCACGTCGGCGCGCCCAGTCTGCTGACGGTCGACGTCCCGGTCACCGGCGGCATCACCGTGACGGGGACGGCGCAGCCGATCGCGGGCTGCGACGAGTCGACGCGCTAGCATCGAGCCAGTCGCGGTCGGGCGGCCGCCCACTGAGGGGATGGACATGTTCACAGGCACCAGGTCGAATCGGGGGCGCACCGCAGTCCTCGGTGTCATCGGCGCAGCAGTGCTCGGGTTCGCCCTCACGGGATGCGCATCCGGCGCCGAGGGCGGCGCCGACGCCTCGAGCACACCGCCTGCCGCCGAGTCGGGCGACGCTGTCGGTGTCGTCGGTGTCTGGGGAGACCCCGACGCGCAGAGCACCCCATCGCTGGTGTTCGCGGAGGACGGCAAGGTCACGGGGACCGACGGCTGCAACCGCCTCATGGGCTCGTGGACTGCCGACGGCGACACGGTCGAGTTCGCGCCGCTGGTGTCCACACGGATGGCCTGTGAGGGAGTCGACACCTGGTTGTCGGGCGGAGCGTCCGGCACCTGGACCGACACGAGCCTCGTCGTCCTCGACGAGAGCGGCACGGAGATCGGCACGCTCGAGCGCTCGGAGTGAGCGAGCCCACGGTGCTCGGGCCATCTGGTGCCCAGAGCGGGTGGGATCATCGCGTGAACGTGACGACGGGGTGCCCTCGGCGGGGATCCAGCGTCACCTCGGCCGCCACGCCGTAGACGTCCGCGATGAGCGCCGCGGTCAGCACCTCGCCCGGCGCCCCGGCAGCGACCACCCGACCGGCCCGCAGCACGACGACCGTGTCGCAGTACATCGCGGCCAGATTGAGGTCGTGGATGGCGATCACGGTCGTGACCGGGAGCGCACAGACGAGGTCGAGCAGCTCCAGCTGGTGTCGGATGTCGAGGTGGTTGGTCGGTTCGTCGAGGAGGAGCTCGCGTGGCTCCTGCGCGAGTGCCCGCGCGATCTGTGCCCGCTGGCGTTCGCCTCCGGAGAGCGTGTGCCAGAGGCGGCCGGCCTGGTCGAGCAGGCCGACGTGGGCGAGCGCGCGGTCGACGGCGGTCTCGTCGGCCGCGGTGTCACCGCCGAGTCCCGAGCGGTGCGGGATCCGGCCGAGCCGCACGATGTCGCGCACCGTGATGTCGACGTCGGTGTCGGCGTGCTGCGTCACCGAGGCGACCGAACGCGCGATCCGTCGTCGACCGACCGACGCCAGGTCCACACCGTCGAGCGTCACGAGTCCGGCGGTCGGCTTCACGAGGCCGTGGAGCACCCGCAGGAGCGACGACTTGCCCGACCCGTTCGGACCGAGGAGACCGACGGTCTGGCCCGGCTCGGGGTGCAGGGTGACCCCGTCGACGACGAGCGCACCGCCGCGGTTCCAGGACACGTGCTCTGCATGAAGGGTCATCCGCGCCTCCGTCTCCGGGCCAGCAGGGCGATGAAGACCGGGACCCCGACGAGCGCGGTCCCGACGCCGACCGGCAGCGGCGTCGGCGAGAAGGCGACGCGCGAGCCGGCATCCACCCAGACCATGAAGATCGCACCGATGATCGCCGTGGCCGGGATGAGCCGACCGTGACGGGGTCCGACGAGCAGGCGGGCGGCGTGAGGCAGCACGAGTCCGACGAAGCCGATCGCTCCCGCGACGCTCACCAGCGTCGCCGTGATGAGCGCCGTCGCGATGAGCAGGATCGCCCGCGTCCTCGCGACGTGGATGCCGAGTGACGCCGCGACGTCCTCACCGAAGGCGAAGGCGTCGAGCGCATGGGCGTACCGGAGGCACAGGACCGAGCCGGCGACGACGACGATCGCACAGAGCACCACGTCGTCCCAGCGCACGCCCTCGAGCGAGCCGAGCAGCCAGAACATCACGCCGCGCGTCTCGTCCGAGTCGGCGAACGCGAAGATGATCAGCGACGTCAGTGCGGAGAAGAGTTGCGTGCTGGCGACGCCCGCGAGGACGACCCGGTCGGTCCCGCCGCCCGACAGACGGGAGAGCAGGAGCACGAGTCCGAAGGCGACGAGCGCGCCGATGAACGCGCCGCCGGAGAGGCCGATCGACGCCCCGCCGAGTCCGAGGATCCCGATCGCGACGGCACCGGTCGACGCACCGGAGGAGATGCCGAGGATGAACGGATCGGCCAGCGGGTTGCGGAGCAGCGACTGCATGATGACGCCGCAGAGCCCGAGCCCGGCACCGCAGGCTGCCGCGACGAAAGCCCGCGGCAGGCGTTCCTCCCACACGATCGCGTCCTTCGACAGCTTCACGGGGATGTCGGTGACACCGAGGTGGTTCGCGACGATGTCCCGCACGTTCACGAGCAGGATGTCCGCCGGTCCGAGTGTGATCGCCACGCCGACCGAGACGAGGAGGAGGACCACGCCGGCGAGGACGAGCAGGCCGGTGATCGTCGCGCGGCGTGCGCGTGAGGCGGGTCGCCGCGCCGTGTCGCTGGCCGTCACCGGTTCGGTGCTCGTCACCGTCTCCGGGTTCAGAGCTCGTCCTCGTGCTCGACCCACCACGCCTTGATCTTCTCGAGGCCGTCGACGAAGCGGATGGACGGGTTCAGCTCGGCGCCGTGCAGGGCGATGTACCGCTGGTTGCGCACCGCGTCCATGGTCTTCGTGAGCGGGTCGGACTCCAGGAACGCGACCTTGTCGTCGAGGCGGTCGCCGGGGAACCGGTCGCGCTGCAGGTCGCCGAGGACGAGGACCTGTGGGTCGCGGTCGACGAGGTCTTCCCAGGTGGTGGCCGGCCAGTCGTCCTCGAGTTCCCCGAAGGCGTTGTCGAGCCCGGTGGTCGAGGCGAGCAGCGCGGCGGATCCGAGCCCACCGCCGACGTACGGGGTCTTCGTGTCGGCGAACCAGAACGCGACGGTCGTGCCGTCGAAGTCGACGCCCTCGGTCGCCTTCGCGGCCCGGGCCTGCAGGTCGGCGACGAGCGTTGCTGCGCGGTCGGAGACGTCGAAGACCTCGCCCATCTCGGTGATCTCCTGGTAGAGCGCGTCGATGGTGAGCGGGGTCGTGCGCGTCCCGCCACCGTTGATGCTCGTGCCGTTGTCGCAGTCGGTGGGCGAGAGGTAGCTGGCGACACCGGTCTCGGCGAACCGCTCGCGTGGTGCGACGCCGCCCTCATTGAAGTGGCGGCCGAACGAGGCGGTGACGAAGTCCGGGTCGGCTCCGAGGACGACCTCGTAGGTGGGGGCGTTGTCGGCCAGCCGGGGGACGTCGGCGTTCGCGTCGGCGAGTGACTCGAGGACGGGGTCCGTCCAGGAGGCGGTGCCGACGATGCGGTCCTCGAGCCCGAGGGACAGCAGGATCTCGGTCGAGTTCTGGTCGAGGGAGACGACCCGCTGTGGTGCGGCGTCGATCGTGACCTCGGTGCCGCAGTTGTCGAGCGTGAGCGGGTAGTCGGTCGCGCCCTGCCCTGCGGCGGCGGCGGTCGATTCGGGCTCGACCGCTTCGGACGCGCCGCAGGCGGACAGTCCGACGGCGAGCGCCGCGGCGAGGACGAGGCTGATGGCGGCGCGCTGGTGCACGTCGTCTCCTTCATTCGAGGGGGTGGGACCTAGGAAGGATAGCATTACCTGAGTGGCGGGGGCGAATCGGGGCGGTCGGAGCAGGCGCGACAGCCCCACCCCTCAGCGCGGGTCGACGAGCCCCGCGCTGATTCCCAGAGCACGGCCTGGAGGCGGTCACGCGCTCGCGCCTCCTGCAGCGGCGCAGGAAGCGCAAGCTGCAACTTCTACGCTCATCGACTTCGGCGTGTAGGACCGCGGCATCCTCGCGGATATTACCTCAGAGCAGCGAGAGGGTGACCGTCCGGCGCATCGACCGATTCGGCCGTTCCTTCGTGAACGGGCTCGATACAGCCGAACGTCCGCGCGCTGGCTCACCATCAAACCACGGGATCCATCAGTGGACGCCGACATCATCGCGGGGAATCTTGCGATCGTACCGGTCGCTCACAGCCGGAGCCTCATGGTCGTGGACGCAGCAGTGATCGTTGACACGAGCCTTACGACGCAGTACCGATGCCGGACCGTACCCAGGATCGACACGACCGAGATTGATCAATGTCGACATTCGAGCCACCGCTTTGATGTCGCACGCGACCGCGAAAAGCGGGGAATCGCGAAGTGAACCCGCCTCACGAATAGAAGCGGTCCTGACCCTGGGTGCATCACGCTATGTTATGCAGGGGGGGCATGAATCAATTGGACACGCTAGACATTGTTGCTGCCGGAACACCGGAGCAGACTCGGTCATTTTTCCACGTCATCGGTGAACTCAACATCCCGAACACACGTGTGAACTATCGGGTCCATTGGCTGACCCTAGATGGCAACGGGCGCGACCGTACTGTCGCATTGGCGCAACACCTCTACTTCAAGATCGCTGACTACTGCACTCCACGCAGCCGGATACTCGAGGCGCGCGCGCGCGATGAACGCGAGGGCGGCAACGTGCAGATGATGATGCTGCAGGAAGAAGCCCGCCGCCTCTTCATTGATTCAGACGCGTCCGGAGAGGGCGGCGAACTACTTCTCTACTTCCTGCTGGAGGCGGAGCTCAACCTCCCGCAAGTCCTGTGCAAGATGCCCCTCAAGACGAACGCCAAGATGCCCATTCATGGTGTCGACGGCGTACACGCTGGGGTTCGCGCAGGCGGCGGGCTCGCCGTGTATTGGGGGGAGTCAAAGCTCTACACAGATGTGCAGGCGGCGCTGACCGAGTGTTTTTCGAGCATCACTCCGTTTCTCCTTGACGACGGGTCAGGGGCGGCGCATCGAGATCTCGTACTCGTACGCGAGGGGTTGGACACCGGGGACCGCGAACTCACGCTGAGGCTCGTGCAGTACTTCACAGACGACGCGCCTGAGCGGTCCAAGCTCGAGGTCCGGGGCGCCTGTCTCGTGGGTTTCACCCATGACCCCCATGGCTACCCCTTCGAGGAAGACGAGGTCACCATGCTCGCGGAGGTCGAGGAGCGAGTCAGCGCTTGGGCCAAGAGCGTAGGCTCCCGAGTCTTGAACCGTAAGATCGAGGATTTTGAGATCGAGTTCTTCTGTATACCGCTGCCATCTGTGCGCAAATTACGGACGGCGTTCAATGATCTCTTGGGGCACAAGTGAACGACGAAGAGTACTGGGTCGAGGTCTCCGGTCTCGCAGCGTTCACCGAAGGCGTTCGGCTTTCAACGCTGAAATCCACCCGCAGCTTCTTTGCCAATGTTCGGCCGCGCGAATCTACCCCCAGCATCGAATGGGATCGACACCTTCTTGCTGCGAGCCTCGTTACGTTAGACGCACCGGAAACTGTCCAGTCGGGCGCCCTTCGGATACTGCAAGGATGCGTCCAGGACCCTGACGCCACTTCGGTGCAGAAGGCAGCCGCCGAGTATCTTCTGCGGCGCCTCGGGAATGGCCGCGCCGCCGAACTCGCGCACAAGAGGGGGCTCGCGCCGGACGATGACGACCCGGCGTCTGCGAGCCCGCTGTCGCTCGACCTTATTCGGCGAACTCTCGAGCTCAGCGTCGACGGAGGCGAGCACCGCGTTCCGGTGAACTACTTCCAGCGGCAATTTTGGAGCGCAGCGGAAGACTCACGATGGACGAGCGTCTCAGCACCGACCTCGGCTGGAAAGTCACACATCGTCAGGTTGTGGTTGACGACCCAAGTCAGATCTCACGACACCTACAGGGCCGTCTACGTGGTGCCTACACGCGCGTTGATCGATGAGGTCAGTCGCGAACTCGAGACGGCTCTGGGCGAAGGTGCGACAGTTACAACAATGCCCTGGGATACAAGGATCGACGAGAAAAGACATGAGCTGTTCGTCCTGACGCAAGAACGGCTGCATATTCTTTTGCGCAAACGACCGGAGATGACGTTTGACGTCATATTCGTCGATGAAGCACAAAAGCTAAATGACGGATCTCGCGGAGTCCTTCTCCAGCGCACTCTAGACGAAGCCGCACGCCGCGGCGAGCCTACGATTATCTTCGCGAGCCCACTCACGTCGAATCCGGAGCTCCTTGTCGAAGGCGTTTCTGGAACATCGAAGGCTCTTGTCAGCGAAACAGTGACGGTCAATCAGACGCTTATTCACGTCAATCAGCGACCACGTAAAACGACGCTGTGGGACATGGTCGCTCTAGTGAGCGGGGAGGCAATCTCGATCGGCGAGTTCGACCTGCCCGCTCGACCAGTTCCGGCAAGCAAGCGACTTTCGCTCGTTGCCGTCGCGCTAGGAAGTGCACACTCCGGCAATGTTGTGTACGCCAATGGGCCCGGCGACGCCGAAAAGACGGCCGGTCAGATCTGCGACGCGCTGGGCACGTCAGATTGGAGGCCGTCCGCGGCGACCCTCGATGTCGTCGAGCTCATCGAAAAGACGATTCATCCACACTATCTCTTGGCAACATATTTGAAGCAGGGCGTGGCTTTCCACTACGGAAATATGCCGTTGCTGGTCCGCGAAGCAGTGGAAACGCTCTTTCGCAATGGAGACGTTCGTTATCTCGTTTGCACATCAACCTTACTCGAGGGCGTGAATCTTCCTTGTCAGAACCTTTTCGTCAGAGCACCCCGCAAGGGGAACAACACTCCGATGTCGGCGCCGGACTTCTGGAACCTGGCGGGTCGAGCCGGCCGATGGGGTGTCGAGTTTCAAGGCAACATCGTGTGCATCGACACGTCGGATGAGAACGCGTGGCTTGAGGCGCCTACTCGCCGCACACGTCAGCCGATGGCGAGAGCGACCGACGCGATCGCCCGAGACATCGGTGCTCTGCGCGAGTACATCGCGGATGGTACGCCGGTGGCCACAGCACGCACGCAACCCATCCTCCAAGCTCTGTTCGGTATCTTGGCGTCGGCACGGCGACAAGGTCGCGAGCTGCAGGAGCTGCCGTGGCTGCAGGCAACGGCTGATGAGGCGGCCGAACTCTCAGAGATTGTTGACGCAAGCCTGGCCCCACTGACCGTACCGGTGGAGACTCTCCAACTTCACGCGGGCATTAGTCCCATCTCGATACAACGCCTGTACGACCATTTCCGGACAGTCTCAAGTCGGGATGAGTTCGATTTGGCCGCTCCCGAGAGCACGGATGCTGTCGATTCCTACATACGCGCAATCGCAATCTGTTTCAGGTTCCTAGGGGCTGACTTCACCGATGTGGACGGACGACACTTCTCACTTGCTCTCTTGTTCGTGGAGTGGATGAGGGGTCGGCCCCTTGCGGTTCTCATCGCAAGCCGCATTCGGTATCTGCGCAGGGCACGTAAAGAATTCACCCTCGCCGTTGAGATACGCAGTGTGCTCAAGGATGTCGAGCAGTATGCACGATTCGAAGGGCCGCTGTTCCTCGCCTGCTACGCCGATATCCTCAACGAGGCCCTGCCGCAGGATGTGAATGGCACCGAAACGCCGGACATCGCGATGATGATGGAGCTCGGCGTGTCGCGCGTAACCGAGGTATCGATGATGAGTCTTGGTATCTCGAGGACCAGTGTGGTGGCGTTGTCTGAGCACATCGTCAGCGACGACCTCACGCCTGAGCAGTCAGTTGAGTGGATTACGTCGCGAGATATCGCGGCGTTCGATCTACCTACTCTCGTTGTCGCAGAAATCGTGCAAGTGGCGCGCAGGCGAACAAGCGGCGATTAGGCCAGCGATCGCAATAGACAAAAAGAGGAGATCATGGTCGCAAAGCCCGTGGTATTGCGTACGTTCCGTTGGGATACTATTTCAAAAGCGAAGGAGGCGTTCCGCGCTATTCTGCATACTTACGATTTGAACGAACGGATTACCGACCCCACCCATGTCAAGATGCTCCACGAGCTCCTCGAACAGCACCCGCGAGTGCAGGAGAAGACTGGGCAAGGCGTCGACCACTTCTATGTAGGGCGTACTCAGCAGGAAGACGGTTCCGTGCGCCACTGGAACGGCAGAGGAATCTGGATTCGTCGTGTGGATGGCAGCCCAGCCGACTTCGGCTACAACGCTGCCATTACCGGCCCATCGGCAAGAGTGGACGCGAAGGATGCCATGCGCCACGCCGTAAGTACGCGGCGGGATGACTACCGAGAACGCCGGTACGCCGGCGCTTCCGATGTAACGTGTTTTCTCAGTGGCGAGATGCTCAACGAAACCGACGCGCAGGTGATCTACGTGAACCCGACCTGGGAGCAATTGACATATCGATTCGCGCTCAGCGAGGGTGGCTGGGAGCAGATCAAGGTCAGCTCCGGAGACGGATCTGCACAGATCGGTGGGCGACTCTCGGACCCCGAGGTGCTCCGCAGATGGCTGGCATTCTACGATGCTCATGCGAATCTCGAGATTGCGTCGCGTTCGTCAGCCGCGAGACGACCGTGGCCGGACGAGACGGCTTGGGACCCATTCAAGTAGACGACTCAGCCGCACGGCTTGTTTGCATTGTTACTCCCACTTGAACCAAAGGAAGTTCCGCCAACTGGGGACAGCGACGCTTATTAGAAGATCGGCTTCCACCGGCAGTCGAGACCCATGTGCCGAAGATGCCCAGCGATTTCCGACTCGCCTCGATGACCACGTCGAACCCTAAAGCAATTTCACTGGTGATTTCTATTTATTCATCCTTCCGCCGTTAGCCGGAACCATATGAAGTTCGCCACCCTCATGACTGAGTCCTTGTCGAAGCGGCGTGCTGAACGCCGCCCCTCGCTCTGGCGGGCGATGCGACATGCAGGCGCGAACGGGACCCTCGGCCTGTCTGTCGCCGTTCTCCAATTGCCACCCAACATCGCTTCCAGCGGCGGCGAATCAGCAAACCACAGGTGCACGCACCACCGACGCCCACCACTCACCGCGGGTCGACGAGTCCCGCGCGGATCCCCCAGAGCACGGCCTGCAGGCGGTCACGCGCTCCCGTCTTCTGCAGCAGACCGGCGAGGTGGTACTTCACCGTGGTGGGTTCGACGAACAGGCGGTCGGCGATCTCCGCGTTGGAGAGTCCCTGCGCCAGGAGGTCGAGGACCTCGAACTCGCGGTCGGTGAGCGGCGACTCCGCCGGTGCCATCGTGGCCGCGGGCGTCTCCCGCCTGCGCTCCGAGAACTCGCGCAGGATACGACGGGTGAGGCGTTGGTCGAGCGTCCCCTCCCCTACTGCTACGGAACGGATCGCCGCGAGCAGCGTCGCCTCGTCCGCGCCCTTCAGCAGGAAGCCGGCCGCACCGGCCTCGAGCGCGGCGAACACGTCCGCGTCGACGTCGAAGGTCGTCAGGATGAGGACGTCGGCGTCGAGGTCCGGGTCCGCCGTTATCGTGCGGGTCGCCGCGATCCCGTCCGTGCCCGGCATCCGGATGTCCATGCAGATCAGGTCCGGTCGCAGTTCCTTCGCCAACCGCACCGCGTCGGCTCCGTCGATCGCCTCACCCACCACCTCGATGTCGGGCTCGGCACCGAGGATCACCGAGAGGCCGGCGCGGACGACCGCCTGGTCGTCGGCGATGAGGAGGCGGATCATTGGTCACTCCGGTGCTGGTCGGGACGGTCGTCGGGACGGTGCTCGTCAGGGATGGTCAGGCGATTGCGCCACCCGCCCTCGTCCGTCGGTGCCGAGGTCAATCGTGCTCCGATGAGTTCGGCACGCTCGCGCATGCCCCAGAGGCCGTAGCCGTCGCGCGACGGCGAAGTAGGCCGCTGCGACGACGCTGCGTTCGTCACAGTGAGCTCGACCGTGTCCGCCTCGAACCGCACCGCCACGCGGCAGACGGCTCCGGGCGCATGGCGGGCGGCGTTCGCCAGCGACTCTTGGACGGTCCGATACGCGGCCGTCTCCGCGAGCGGACCCAGCACACGAGGCTCACCGGTCACGGTGTAGGCGACGTGCTGCCCCCGCGACCGCGCCGCCTCGACGAGTTCCGGGATCGCCGCAATGGTCGGAGTGGTCGCCGGCCCGAGGGTCGATCCGTCTCCGCCGCCCTGGGCGTCCGCGTCGTCGCTGCGCAGCAGGCCGACCGTCCGCCGCAGGTCCACGAGCGTGGTGCGTGCGTCCGACTGCACCGTCTGGAGCATCTCCCGAGCGCGTTCCGGGTCGCGCTCGACTAGAGCGCTGGCCGCCTGCGCACTGACGATGATCCCCGACAGGTGGTGTCCGGCGATGTCGTGCAGCTCCCGCGCAAGGGCGGTGCGTTCCGCGCGGAGGTCGTTCTGCACGCTGATCCGACGCTCGTTCTCGGCCATGCGCGCCTGGTCTTCGATCGCCGACAGCAAGCGCTCGCGACCCCTGGCGTACTCGGCGACGCCGGCCGGGAGTACGTACTGCAACACGATGCGCGCGACGGCCGCGAACACGAGGATGAGCGGCTGCTCGGACGACCCGAAGGCCATCGCGATGCCGCCGACCACCGTCGTCGCGACCGCGCCGGCCACCAGCGCGCGGATGACCGTCCGCCGCTCCTCGTGCCGAGCGAGCGCGTAGGTGGCGAGGATCACGCCGAACGAGCCGATCCCGAGCTCACCGCCGGTGCTGCCGAGGATCACGAGGTCGAGCGTGACCACAGCCCCGAACACGACCACCGGGTACCGGACCCGCAGCAGCAACGCGACGGCCTGGAGCACGACCAGGGCCGCGTGCACCCACGGCGGGATCCGACCCGGCACGGCGTGCAGCTCGTCGACCCACGGGACGACCCCGAGATACCCAACCGCACCAGCGAGGACCAGGACCGGCGGGAGCGCCGAGCGCAGACGGGCCGCGACAGGGGCGGGCCGCGCGGGAGAGGTCATGGGTCGAGTCAACCACGCCGAGCGCCGACCCCGGTTGGGGTCGGCGCTCGGCGTCCGGTGGGAAGTGATCATCGCTCGCAGAGGGTCGCGTCGAGGGCGTCGACGACGATCCGGTACTGCTTCATCAACCGCTCGTTGTCGTCGGGCGACACGACCGCCCAGGGCAACGAGGTGACGGCGATGGTGACGGCCGTGCCGTCGGGACCGACAGCGTTGCGTGTCTGGGTTCCGGGGATGTCGCCGCCATGGCCCCAGGCCACGCCGCCGCAGCTCAGCGGGTAGCTCTGCAGGCCGAGCCCGTAGCCCGCTCCCGGCCACAGCTCGTCGCCCGCCGGGACCGTGGTCTGCATCTCGGCGAGGGTCTCCTCGTTCAGGAGTTCACCGTCGAGCAGGGCCTTCATGAAGACGTTGAGCTCGTGCGGCGTCGAGACGAGCGCACCGGCGGACCAGGCGAACGAGGTGTCGAGGGCCGTGATGTCCAGGAGGTCACCGACGGTCTTCGCGTGGTACCCGTGCGGGTGCTCGCCGCGCAGCTCGCGTTCGCCCGGCGCCGGGAAGTACGTGTGCTCGAGGTCGAGCGGCTTGACGATGCGCTCGTCGATCTGCTGGGCGAGTGCCCGATCGGTGACGTGCTCGACCATGAGCCCCAACACGAGGTAGTTCGTGTTGCTGTACGCCCACCGCTCCCCCGGCGCGAACACGGCCGGCTTGGCGAGGGCGATGTCGAGCATGTCGCGGGGCGAGGTGTAGCGCTCCTGTGCCGCGAACGCGTCGGCGGCGATCTGGTCGGCGTACTCGGGGAGCCCCGCCGTGTGCTGGAGCAGCTGACGAACCGTGATGCGGGTGCCGTCGATACCGTCGCCGGTGATGAGCCCGGGGAGGTAGGTGTCGATCGGGGCGTCGAGCGCGACCTTCCCCTCCTGGACGAGTTGCAGGACGACGGTCGAGACGAACATCTTCGTGTTGCTCGCGATCCGCACCTCGCCGTCGACCGGGGCCGGCTCGTCGCTCGCGAGGTCGCCGATGCCGGCCGCGACGTCGATCGCCTCGCCGTCCGGCCCGATCACCGAGGCGAGCGCCGCGGGGTAGCCGGCGTCGACGAGCGACTGCATCCGGTCCTGCAGCGGGCCGGATTCCGAGCCGGTGCCGGTGGTCTGCTCCGTGGCGCTGGAACAGGCGCTCAGGGAGACGGTTCCGGCGAGCAGCGCGGCGGCGGCCGAGACGGCGATGATCGTGCGGTGACGGGTCTGGTGCTGCGTCTTGGTCTGCGTGTGGGTCTGGGTCTGGTCGTTCATGTGGGTGGTTCCTTTCAGATGTCGCGGCGCGAGAGCGCAGCGGATGCGGCCGCGGTGAGGGCGGCGGTGAGCGCCACGAGGGCGATGATGACGACGGACGGTCCGAGCCCGTCCGTTCCGCCGTGGATGACGCCCTGTGCGAGGGCGACGGGCAGGAACTGGGTCCAGACCGGCACGGCGCCGCCGGTGATCAGCTGGATCGAGGAGACGACGACCGGTTCGAGGATGAGGATCGCGATCATCGTCAGGACGCCGGCGAGCTGGGTGCGGACGATGAGTCCGACCGCGAGGCCGATGACCGACAGGGCGGTGACGGCGAGGACACCGAGCCCGAACCGTGCTGCGAGGTCCGGGAGACCGAGGACGAACGGCGTCCCGGTCGCGCCGAGGGTGATCACGAGCGTGACCAGGCTGACGAGGGCGAGCACGACACCGAGGGCGGCGCCGACGAGTGCGACCGCGCCCGCCTTGGCTGCGACGATGCGGAACCGCTTCGGCGCGGCGAGGACAGCACCGACGATGCCGCCGTAGCGATCGTCACTCGTGCCGGCGAGCACACCGAGCAGGGTGATCGCCAGGAGTGCGACGCCGATGGAGCCGCTGCCCATCGACGCACCGAGGGGGTTGAGGGCGTCGAGTTGGACGGCGCGGGAGGCGAGGTCCAGGACGGGGAAGTCGCTCCCGAGGGCGTCGAGCCCCGGCCCGATGTCGCCGTCGGCGAGGGCGGGCATGAGGGTGACGAAGGCGAGTTGCGTGACGATGAGTCCAAGGACGGCGACCGCCGCGGTGACCTTCGTCGCGGTCGTGGTGACGAGACCGACGAGTTCAGCGCGGAACATCAGCGCACCTGCCCGTTCTCGGTGAGCTGGGCGGTTCCGGTGACCTGCAGGTAGTACGCCTCGAGGTCGCCGCCCGATGCGGCGAGGATGTCGCCCATCGACGACTGGGCCAGGACGCGCCCGTCGGTGATGACGACCACGTCGTCTGCGATGTCCTGGACGTCGGAGAGGAGGTGAGACGAGAGCAGCACCGTCCCACCCGCGTCGGCGAACGCGCGCAGCCGGAGTCGCAGCCACTGCATGCCTGCCGGGTCCAGGCCGTTGGACGGCTCGTCGAGGATGAGCACGGCCGGCTCGCCGAGGAGCGCTGCCGCGATCGCGATGCGCTGACGCATCCCGAGCGAGTACCCGCCGGCGGGGCGGTCGGCGTCGCGTGCCATCCCGACCTCGGTGAGGACCGCGTCGATGCGGGCTGCGTCGACCCCGATCCGCGCGGCGGCGATGCGGAGGTGCTGCCGACCGGTGCGAGCCGGGTGGAGTCCGCCCGCGTCGAGGACGGCGCCGACGGTGCGCGCCGGCTGCTCGAGCTCGTGGTACGGGCGGCCGAGGATGAGGCCATCTCCGGCGTCGGGACGGGCCAGTCCCAGCAGCAGGCGGATGGTGGTGGTCTTCCCGGCGCCGTTGGGGCCGAGGAGTCCGACGACCCGGCCGGGGTCGACGGTGAAGGACACGTCATCGACGCGCGGGCGACCGTGGAAGGTCTTGCGGAGGCCGCGAGCCTCGATGGGATGAGTGGAGAGGTTCATGGCTCCAGCCTCGGCGCAAGGCGTTCCGGGCACCCCCGCCTGCCGCACAGTCCCGGGCTGGCCGAACGGACAGTGATCGACGACCTCTAGGCTGCTGGCATGGACACGACTGCTCGGATGCATGATCGACGTCACCGTCTCGCGCCGCGCGCGACCGTCGTGGCCGCGGTGGTCGTCGTGGTCGCCGGTCTGCTCGCCGGCTGCGCGTCGTCACCCTCGCCAGACCGGACGACGGTGGCATCCGCATCGGCATCGGATTCCGCCACCCGATCGGGCACCGGTGAGATCCGGCACGAGCTCGGCCCGCTCACCGACCGCTTCCCACAGCTCGCCACCGCGCTCTCGGCGACCTGGATGTCGGGGACCATGGGTGACGAGCGGGTTCCTGGCCCGAGCACCTACTGGATCGACGCGATCGTCGTCCTGGACGAGGCCGGCTACGCGGAACTGCGCGCGCTCGCACCAGGTGAGGCGGGCTCGGACGCGGAGGCGGAGCTCCCGGACCTCGACTCCGGACTCGACGACGCGCTGCCGCCGGGGCCGTTCGTGCGTTCGTCCGCTCTCGACGACGCCTTCTCGCAGGATGGCCGCTCGACGCAGGTGTTCCTCGACGACGCGACCAGCTCGGTGATCCTCACCAGCCGGTTCCAGTAGCGGGCGGCACTGCGGCTCGCACGTTCTGCGGCGAATGACCACCGCTTCACAATCGCGGGCTCCCGGGTTTGACTGGACGCATGTCCGAACCAGCTGACACCACCGTCCCCGAGAACCCCGACGACCGCATCGCGGTGCTCTTCGACATCGACGGGACACTCGTCGACTCGAACTACCTGCACGTCGACGCGTGGGATCGCGCGTTCGCCGATGCCGGCAGGCCGGTCGACGCGTGGCGCATCCATCGCTCGATCGGGAAGGACGGCGGTGAGCTGCTCGAATCGCTGCTGGACGGTTCCGACGAGGTCGAGCAGTACGGCGAGCGGGCCAGCGAGCTGCACAGCGAGTACTACCTCCAGAACACCTCCCGGCTGCGGGTGATCGGCGGTGCGCGCGAGCTGCTCGCCGAGCTGGCTGGCCGCGGGATCGCGGTCGTCCTGGCGACCTCGGCTCCGGAGAACGAGCTCGAGATCCTACGCGAGCTGCTCGATGTCGACGATGCGATCTTCGCAGCGACCTCGTCCGGTGACGTCGAGACCGCCAAGCCGGAGCCCGACATCGTCGAGGTCGCGCTCGATCGTGCGGGCGTGCCGGCGACGCGGGCGGTCATGGTCGGCGATGCCGTCTGGGACATCGAGGCGGCCGCGCGGGCCGGTGTGGAGTGCATCGGGGTGCGCAGCGGTGGGTTCGGCGAGCAGGAGCTCCGTGATGCCGGTGCGGTCGCGGTCTACGGCGATGTCGCCGAGCTACTCGCGAACCTCGACGACAGCCCGATCGGCAAGCTCGCGGGCTGACTGCGGGCGTGAGCGCGGGCTTGAGCGCTGCTCAGCTCCGTGTGGCGCGGCTGCGGAACCAGCGGGCGAGTTCCTGCAGCGCGCGCATGGTGGCGGTCGGGTCGTCGCGGTCGAGGTCATCGAAGGTGTCGCGGTAGCCGTCGAGCTCTGCGGCGGAGCCGGTGTCGGCGCGTTCGAAGCCCATCGTCCAGGCGGCGAACTGGCGTTCGCGGAGGGGCTCCTCGAACATCACGCGGATGCCAGTGTGACGAGGGTCGGCGGCGAGGGTGGCCATCAGTTCGCGGACGGCGGGCTCGGGGCCTTCGAGGACCTGGAGGAACCGGCCGTCGCGGTGGACGAGCATGCCGGTGAGCTGTGCGCGGGCGTTGTTCTCGCGGCAGACGGCGAGCAGGGCGGTGAGGTCGTCATCGCTGAACGGCTGTGTCGCCGTGCTCGCGTACACGAGTGACAGCATCTGGTCTTCGTCGGTGCCCACGTTTGGAGCCTACCCGGCGGGGTGCGGAGGTGGTCCCGGAAGCAGCTCCCCGCGCTGCGTGTCCTCACCCCGACTGCCCTTCGACAGGCTCAGGGACCGAAACGCCTGCGAGCACAGTCCAGCCCGGTCACTGAGCCTGTCGAAGTGCCCACGAGCACGCCTGAACGTTCCGGGCACACCTCTCCCCGGCCACTGAGGCAGCGCAACCCGAGTGCCCTTCGACAAGCTCAGGGACCGAATCGGTTCCGGGCACACCTCTCCCGATCACTGAGCCTGTCGAAGTGCCCACGAGGACCCCTCAACGCTCCGGGCACACCGCTCCCCGGCCACTGAGGCAGCGCAACCCGAGTGCCCTTCGGCAAGCTCAGGGACCGAATCGGTTCCGGGCACACCTCTCCCGGTCACCGAGCCTGTCGAAGTGCCCACCAGGACCCCTCAACGTTCCGGGCACACCCTTCCCGGTCACTGAGGCAGCGCAACCCGAGTGCCCTTCGACAAGCTCAGGGACCGAAACGTTCACGGTGAACCTCTCCCGGTCACTGAGCCTTTCGAAGTGCCCACGAGGACCCCTCAACGTTCCAGGCACACCCCTCCCGGTCACTGAGCCTGTCGAAGTGCCCACAAGAAACCCTTCGACAGGCTCAGGGACCGAAACGGTTCGGGCGCACCTTTCCCGGTCACTGAGCCTGTCGAAGTGCCCACGAGGACCCTTTCGACAGGCTCAGGGACCGGAAACGGTCAGAACGGCGCGGGGTCCGGTTCGGTCCGATGATGCTTCCCGTCGGGTGTCGTCCAGTCGAGGACCCCGCCGGGACCGTGGTCGAGGTTCCACCCGGGCAGATGCTTCATCCGGTGATGATGTCGACACAAACAAGCAAGATTGCCGACATCTGTCACCCCGCCGTCCTCCCACGCGACCGAATGGTCGAGATCGCAGGCTCTGGCTCGTCTCCCGCAGCCCGGTGCCCGACAAGTGCCGTCCCGAAGCCGCACTGCCCGTTGCAGGTCGGCCGGAACCCGGTACTGATTCCGCCCGACCGACAAGACCGCGCCGGTCTCGGGTTGGACGAGGATCCGCGTGAAGCTGGGGGCGTTGACCGCGATACGTGCTGCGGTCTCCGGGTCGATGGGTCCGTAGCCGTCGAGCGCCGCCGGGGCATCGCTCACGCCGGCCATCGTGAGCGCCGGGACCGTGATCTGCACGGTCGGCGTGATGTGCTCTTGCACCTCGATCGGGTGCGGGAGGACCGCGCTGGACATGACGTCGTCGGGTGTGACGCCGGTGAGTGCAAGCGCCGCGAGCGCGTCGGCGTGGAGTTGTCCGCAGGTGCGGGTGTCACCGGCTTTGCGCGATTCCGCAGCTGCCGCCTCGACTCGCTCGATGATGCCTTGCGCGATCGGTGCCGTCGTGAACAGGTGCACCCACGCCATGCCGTCGGCGGCAGGTTCGAACTCGACCCGACGGTCAGCCTCCGAACGGGTTGCGCGTGCGGTGATCGATTCCGGGTGGAGGCGCTCGCGCAGAACGCGGGCACGCTTCCGGAGGTACGCATTGGTGGATTGTTCGGCGACCGGCAGGACCTCGGCGAGGAACACCGCTCGCCCTGCGGTCGGCACGTCGCTGAGTTGATCGATGATCGTCTGCGCGTGCCGCGCCGAGATGCGGCCCGCCTCGAGCGACTCGAGCACGGCCGGGGCTTCGTTCACGAGGCGTTCCGCGTCGTTCGTCGCGCGCTGCACCGTCCGCTCAGGCGTTCGGGTTGCCATCGCGAGGGCTGCGCAGGTGGAGCGGCGCGAGAGCGCTAGGCGTTCGGCCGGCGGGAAGATCGCCGGGACCGTGGCGTCGGCGAAGGCGTCCGCGTAGGCCGCAGACCGGGCGAGCAGCCGGGCCTCCTCGGCGTCCAGGTTGGCGCGACGCCGCTGGATGTCCGCGTAATGGTCCGAGAACTCCGCGAGGCGCGCGGCGTGCTCGTCGCTCGCGCGCATCGCGGTGAGGGTGGCCTCGGTCATGGAACAAGTCCACCATGAACCACTGACATTCCAGATGCTGAGTCGGGGGATTGTGGAAGTTGCTCGTGCGCCCTTCGACAAGCTCAGGGACCGGAGGGGGTTGCTCGGGGACCGGAGTGAGTGCGGGTGCACCTCTTCCGGTCACTGAGCTTGTCGAAGTGCCTGCGTGTGCCCTTCGACAGGCTCAGGGACCGGCGAGGGTTGCTCAGGGACCGGCGAGGGTTGCTCAGGGACCGGCGAGGGTCACCCGGAGACCGAAGTGAGCGCGGGTGCACCTCTTCCGGTCACTGAGCTTGTCGAAGTGCCTACGAGTGCCCTTCGATGGGCTCAGGGACCGGAGGGGGTCCGCGGCTCCCGGGCCACTCACCGACCCATGAGCGCCTTCACGACCGCGACCGCGGCCGGCCCGTCGAGCGACGGATGACCGGCCCATTGCCCACCGGTGACGGATATCTCCGTCTCCGGCAGCACCACCGTCGTGACGATCACCGCGGCGACACCGGTCTCGACCGTCGAGCTGTAAGCGGTCCCTCCGGCAGCCTCGATGGTCGCATCCGGGATCGGCGTGAGCCCGGCGGCGGCGAGCTCATCGGCCGACAGCGCCTCGCTCGACGCTGGTGAGACGACGACCTCCACCGACCGGATGTCCGCCGCATCGATCGTCCCCTCCGGCGCCTCCCAGCCGCAGACGGTCCCGTACTCGTCCGCCCCGTTGTCCTCCCGCGCAACGAGCCCCTCGATGTACGGCGCGACGGCCGCCTCCACCGCCGCGCAGTCGACCTGCACGGACGATCCGTCTCCCGAGCCCCCGCTCGACGACTCCGCCGGCACCGACGCAGCGGGCGACGCACTGCCGGCGGAGCCACCACCGGGCCCACTCCCACCAGTGCACGCCGACAGCGCGAGCACGATCGTTCCGGACACGAGAAGCGGCAGCCCTGCCCGCTGCAACAGACGCATGATGTCGACGATATGGGTTCCGGAGTAGTGTCCGGAAGAGACCGACGGGAGCAGCGCGATGAAACCGACGACCCGCACCGACAGCGATCACGTCGACCACACCAGCGACCGCGACTGCGTCATCGCGGGTGGCGGCCCGGCCGGCATGGTGCTCGGCTACCTCCTCGCCCGGGCCGGCCTCCGCGTGACCGTGCTCGAGAAACACGCCGACTTCTTCCGCGACTTCCGCGGCGACACGATCCACCCGTCGACCATCACGTTGCTCGGCGAGCTCGGCCTGCGCGAGCGGTTCCTGCGGCTGCCGCTCAACCGGCTAGAGACGATGGACGCCGTGATCGACGGCCTACGGATGACGATGGTCGACTTCCGCACCCTGCCGGCACCCGACCGTTTCCTCGTCCTCGCGCCGCAGTGGGACTTCCTGAACTTCCTCGCCGAGGAGGCCGCCGTACTGCCGAACTTCGAGCTCCGCCTCTGCACCGAGGCGACCGGCCTGGTCGTGGAGCAGGGCCGGGTCCGCGGCCTGCGCGCGACCACGACGACCGCCGACGACCCAGCAACCGACACCGACCCAGCGACCAGCACCTCCACCGACATCGAGATCCGAGCCACCCTCACGGTCGCGGCGGACGGACGCACCTCGGCACTCCGCGACGCGGCCGGACTCATCCCCGACGAGAGCGGCGTCCCGATCGACGTCCTGTGGTTCAGCCTGCCGAAGCCGGCCGACCCTCCGCCCCCGACTCTCGCCTACCTCTCGCCTCGCGGCATGGTGCTCACGATCGACCGGGGTGACCGGTACCAGTCCGGCATGGTCATCCGGAAGGGCGGCGCGGAGCAGCTCAGAGCCGAAGGCCTGCCGTCGCTCCGGCAGAGGATCGTCGATGCCGCGCCCGTCCTGCGCCCGGTGGTCGACACCCTGACCGGCTGGGACCAGGTCAAGCTCCTCTCGGTCCAGCTCAACCGCCTCGACCGCTGGTACCGCCCGGGCTTCATGGCCATCGGCGACGCCGCGCACGCGATGTCACCGATGTTCGGCGTCGGGGTCAACTACGCGATCCAGGATGCGGTCGCCCTGTCCAACGCGATCGCCGGCCACCTCGCCGCAGGGGACGCACCGTCCGGGGTCCTCGCGGCCGTCCAACGTCGACGTGAGCTGCCGGTCAGGATCATGCAGCGCATCCAGCGAGCGGGGCATCGGGTGATCTCCCGCACCACCACGGGTGCCCACATCGCGCCGCGGTGGGTGATCCGGCTGATACGGCTCGCCAGCCCCGTCATCCGACCGCTTGCGGCGAGGTTCATCGGGATCGGGCTCAGGCCCGAGCACGTCACCACCCCACAGCGCGAAGCCTAGAAGAAGCGGGCGCGGAGCCTCAACCTCCGACGACGGGACGGCCGCTGGTCGTAACGTGGACGCTGCAGACACGACCTGAGCGTCTGCGTCGGCGCTGCTCCTCAACCTGGCGCCGGCGCGGCTGTGGGGCGCCGCTTCCGCCACGCCCCACAGTCGCCACCCGGCATGCCGGACCGCCGCGCATCACTCGTAGCGGAGCGACTCCACCGGATCGGCCTTGGCGGCACGGGCGGCGGGCAGGGTGCCGGCGAGGAACGCGATCACCATGACGACCAGGACGATGATCCCGAGCGACGCCGGGTCGAACGCGATGAGGTCGAGGCCCGGCAGGTCGGCGAGGAGCGATCCGGACAGCGCGGCACTGATGCCGGTGCCGGCGAGCACCGCGACACCGACGCCGATCGCGCTGCCGAGGAAGCCGATGAACGCGGCCTCGAGGCTGAACAGCCCGAAGACCTTCCCGCTGCCCATCCCCATGGCCTTCATCAGCCCGATCTCGCGGGTGCGCTCCTGCACGGACATGAGCAGCGTGTTCACGATCCCGAAGCTGGCCGCGAGGAGGGCGATGATCGCGAAGGCGTTGAGGACGAGGACGATCCCGTCGATCACCGTCTTGATGGTGCCGAGCTGGTCCGCGACGGTCGTGCCGGTGTAGCCCGCGTCGGCCAGTCGGTCTTTCAACGCCGTGACCTGCTCGTCGGTGGCGTCCGCGCCGAACCGGATGGACGCCTGCGCGTACCGCTCGACCTGGTCGGACGGGACGCCGATGTTCTGCGTCGCGTAGAGGAGGTCGGTGAGCGCGGCGTTCGGCACGATCGAGGCACCGGTGGGCGAGGCGAGGCTCTCCTCGGCGACTCCGACGACGGTCGCGTCCACGGTGTGCTGCGTGCGCTGCGCATCGGTGATCGCGACCGTGACCGTCTGGCCGACCGCGTCGGCGTCGCTTCCGAAGCCGAGCGGTTCCACATAGGACGTGGGGAGCACGAGCTGGAGCGTGTCGGTGTCGTCGTCGGGCTGTGCACCGTCCAGCAGCGTGACGCTCTGCCCGGAGATGAGTCCACCGACACCGACGACGTACTTCGTGCCGCCGCCCGCCTCGATGTAGTCGGTCGAGATCGACTTCACGGCCTGCACGTCGAGGACGCCGTCGATCCCGCCGAGCTCGTCGAGATCGGTCGGTGTCAGGGCGACGACGGTCGATCCCGGCGCGCCGGCACCGGTGGAGGCGACCGCGTCCGGGTCGTACTCCTTCGGCCCGCTCGTCGCCGCTCCCAGACCGCCGCCGGTGTCGGCCGTCTTGGTGACGGTCATCGTGTCGGACGCGCCGACGCTCGACACCGTGTCGTCGATGTAGGCGTTGATGCCGGTGCCGAGCCCGTTGGTGAGGGTGAGGGTGAACGCTCCGACGAAGATCGCCAGGATGGTCAGGATGGTCCGGGTCTTGGACCGGAACGTGTTCGCGACAGCGGTCCCGATGAGGTCGACGGTTCTCATGCGGCCACCGCCTCGTCCTCGACGAGCAGTCCGTCGCGGATGAGGATCCGCCGGTCGCAGCGTGCCGCCAACTCCTCGTCGTGCGTGACGACGATCAGGGTGATGCCGCTCTCCCGGTTGAGGGAGAAGAGGATGTCCTCCACGACGGCGCCGGTCGCCGTGTCGAGGTTGCCGGTCGGCTCGTCGGCAAAGATGATCCGTGGGTTGTTGACGAGCGCGCGGGCGATCACCGTCCGCTGCTTCTGCCCGCCGGAGAGGTTCACCGCGCGGTTCCGCGCCTTGTCCTCGAGCTGGAGCTGCGCGAGTGCGGCGAGCGCCCGGCGACGTCGGTCACCGCGTCGGACGCCGGCGATCTTCATGGGGAGCAGGACGTTCTCGAGCACGGTCGCGTTGGCGGTGAGGAAGAACTGCTGGAACACGAACCCGAAGGTCTTGTTCCTGGTCGTGTTGAGGCGGCGACCGCGGAGCGTGCTCGTGTCGACCCCTTCGAGCTCGACGGTGCCGGAACTCGGTGCGTCGAGGAGCGCGAGCACGTGCATGAGCGTGGACTTGCCGGAGCCGCTCTTCCCGACGATCGCAACGCTCTCGCCGGCGTGGATGTCGAAGCTCACCCCTTTCAGCGCGTCGAACCGGTTCTGACCGCGACCGTAGGAACGCCGGACGTCCCGGACCGAGATGATCGGCGGCGCTGTGGTGCTCTGCATGGTGTCTCCTCGTCTGGGGCCGGGTGCTCCGGCACCACTCCAGACTCGCGGCGTCGCCCGTCCGACGCGTCCCCCACCGGCGGACACCCGCGTACCGCGTCCGTGGTACCGCGGAATGCCGCGTGCGGAGGAGTCGCCGGGCGCCGGTTCCCGGCAGACTGGGCCCATGACCTCCGCGACGCAGGATCACCGGGCGCGCGATCCGCATCCGCGACCTCCGGTGTGGGTGGGCGATGTGGTCGCCGCGGTCCTCATCATCGCCTCGGCGTTCATCCCGTTCCCCAATGCGGAGTTCCGGCCGGGGAGCCCGCTCGTCGTCGCCCTGGTCGTCGCGCCCGCGCTCCTGCTCCCGCTCCGTCGACGCTGGCCCATCCCGGTGCTCGCTGCCGTCATCGCCTGTTACGGTGCGGCGGCGATCACGGGGACCCTCGCTCCCGGTGTCGTGATCGCGGCCGCGATCGCGATGTTCGGGGTGGCCGTGCGCTCTGCGCGGCGGACGACCCTCATCACGGCCGTCGCGACGATGGTCGCGGTCGCCCTCCTCAGCTTGCTCGCGTCGATCGGCAGCTTCGATCCGCGGACGGTCCAGTTCGCGGTGATGATCGCCTTCGCCGCGGCGGCCGGTGACGGGACGCGCTCGCGCCGCGCGTACATTTTGGCGATCACCGAACGCGCGGAACGGGCCGAACAGACCCGCGAGGCCGAGGCGAGGCGTCGGGTGACGGAGGAGCGTCTCCGGATCGCGCGCGACCTCCATGACACCGTCGCCCATCAGATCTCGGTGATCAGTCTGAACGCCGGGGTGGCGTCGAGCTCCCTGGAGTCGCGACCGGAGAAGGCGAAGGAGGCGCTCGTCTCGATCCGCCGGGCGTCGCGGACGGTGCTCGGCGAGATCGGTGACCTGCTCGAGGTCCTGCGCAGCGACGGCGGGGACGCTGGCGCAGGCTCCCGCGGAACGCTGCCGCAGCCGGGACTCGACCGACTCGACGCGTTGATCGCCGAGTTCACCACCGCAGGCCTCGACATCACGACACGGATCGACCCCGACGCACCGAAGCTCTCGACCGCCACGGACACGGTCGCCTACCGCGTCGTCCAGGAGGGGCTGACGAACGCACTGAAGCACGGTCCGGAGCGTCGGGCGCACGTGCTCGTGGAAGGCGGCGACGGGAGGATCATCGTCAGCGTGAGCAATCCGACGGCACCAGGCGTCCCGCGTGAGCCGGCCGACGCGGCGCCGACCACCGGGCACGGACTCCTCGGCATCCGTGAGCGCGTCGCGGCCGTCCGCGGGACCGTCGACGTCGGCGCGACCCCGGGCGGCTGGCGGCTGTCTGCGACCCTCCCCACCGGCGAGCCGAGGCAGGCAGACACGATGAACCCCGAGGAGTCCCCCGCATGACCACCGTGCTTGTCGTCGACGACCAGTCACTCATCCGCCAGGCCGTCGCCGACATCCTCTCGTCCGAGGCCGACCTCGAGGTCGTGGGCGAAGCCGTCGACGGCGCGCAGGCGGTGTCGCTCGCCCGCGAGTTGCGACCGGACGTCGTACTCATGGACATCCGCATGCCTGTCCTCGACGGCATCAGTGCGACCGCCGCGATCTGCGCCGACCCCGACCTCGCGGACACCCGGGTCCTCATCCTCACCACGTTCGAGGAGGACGAGAACCTCATCGCCACCCTGCGCGCCGGCGCGAGCGGCTTCATCGGCAAGGGCTCGGAACCCGAGGAGATCGTCCGCGCCGTGCGAGCGGTGCACGCCGGCGACGCACTCCTCTCCCCCGCGGCGACCCGGAGTCTCATCACGAAGTACGTCGTCGCTGCGGACGAGCCGACGAGTCCACGCCCGGTCCCCGCCGAGCTGGCGCTGCTCACCGAGCGGGAGCTCGAGGTGCTGCTCCTCGTGGCCCGCGGACGGTCGAACCAGCAGATCGCCGACGACCTCGTCATCTCACCGCACACCTCGAAGACCCACGTGAACCGCATCATGACGAAGGTCGCCGCCCACGACCGCGCCCAGCTCGTCATCCTCGCGTACGAGAGCGGCTTGCTGCGGCCGGGCGCCGACGACTGAACCGGTACTGTCGTCCTGTCCACGACGCCGTTCGGCGCGCTGGCCCAGCAGACGAGGAAACACGATGGCCGGATCCCCCACAGCCCGACAGTCGGCGAGCACGCTGCCGGCCCTCACGCCCGGGCCGCACCGCCGCCACCTCGGCCTGATCTCGATCGTCGCCTGTTTCGGCGGGTTGCTCTTCGGCTACGACACCGGCGTGATCAACGGTGCGCTGCGTCCGATGACCGCGGAGCTCGGGCTCACACCCATCACCGAGGGCGTCGTCACGAGCTCGCTCGTCTTCGCGGCCGCCGTCGGCGCCCTGCTCGGCGGTCGGGTGTCGGACGCGTGGGGCCGGCGGCGCAGCATCATCGTGCTGGCGGTGCTCTTCTTCGTCGGGACGCTCGTGGTCGTCTGCTCGCCGAACGTCGAGTTCCTCGTCGCCGGTCGCGTCCTCCTCGGTCTGGCCGTCGGCGGTGCCTCGGCTGTCGTCCCGGTCTACCTGGCGGAGCTCGCTCCGTACGAGATCCGAGGGTCGATCACCGGCCGGAACGAGGTCGCGATCGTCCTCGGACAGTTGTCGGCGTTCGTGATCAACGCGGTCATCGGCACCGTGTTCAGCGAGCACACGAGCGTGTGGCGCATCATGTTCGCCGTCTGCGCCCTCCCGGCGGTCGCGTTGTTCGTCGGCATGCTGCGGATGCCCGAGTCGCCGCGCTGGCTGGTCGACCACGGTCGCCGGGAGGACGCGCTGGACGTCCTGCGGACCGTCCGCTCCGACGACCGCGCCGTCGCCGAACTCGCGGAGGTGGAGGCGTCCATCACCGCGCAGCGCCACGAACACCGGATCGGGCTCGGGGCCGTCCTCCGCAACCCGTGGCTCGTGCGCATCCTGCTCGTCGGTGTCGGCGTCGGGATCGCCCAGCAGCTCACGGGGATCAACTCGATCATGTACTACGGGCAGACCGTGCTCGTGGAGTCGGGCTTCAACGAGAGCGCCGCGCTCATCGCCAACATCGCGCCCGGCATCATCGCCGTCGTCGGTGGCTTCATCGCCCTCACCTACATGGACCGACTCGACCGGCGTAAGACGTTCGTCATCGGCTTCTCGCTCACGACCGCGTGCCATCTCCTCATCGGCTTCTCGTCGATGGTGCTCGAGCCGGGCGACCCGATGCGTCCCTGGGTCATCCTCTTCCTCGTGGTGGTGTTCGTCGGCTCCATGCAGACGTTCCTCAACGTGGCGGTCTGGGTCTACCTCGCCGAGGTCTTCCCGCTCCAGATGCGCGGCCTCGGCATGGGCGTCTCGATCTTCATGCTCTGGGTCGCCAACGGGTTCCTGGCGCTGTACTTCCCGTCCCTGGTCGACGGCCTCGGCATCACCGGGACCTTCTTCCTGTTCGCGGGTGTCGGCGCGCTCGCGCTCCTGTTCGTCGCCACCCAGGTACCCGAGACGCGTGGGCGGAGCCTCGAGGCGCTCGGTGAGGACGTGTCGACCGGCGCGATCTTCACCCGGAAGCGCTGACCTCCGACTAGCCGGTGAGGTGGTCGATGAGGATCTTGGTACCGATGAGGATGAGGATGACTCCACCGGCGATCTCCGCCGGCTTGCCGAAGCGCTGACCGACGCGACGGCCGATGAAGACGCCCAGGAAGGCGAGCACGAACGTCGTCAGTCCGATGAGGATGACGGCTTCGAGGATCGAGCCGGGCAGGAACGCGAGCGTGATGCCGATGGCGAGCGCGTCGATGCTCGTGGCGAGCGCGAGGATGAGGAGTCGCCGGACGTCGATGCGGTCGGAGTCGACTTCGGTGTCCTCGTGGCTCGAGAACGCCTCCCAGAGCATCTTGCCGCCGACGAGGGCGAGCAGGCCGAAGGCGACCCAGTGGTCGACCTCCGTGATGTACCGCGCGAACTGCGTGCCGAGGAACCAGCCGATGAGCGGCATGACCGCTTGGAACAGTCCGAAAGTGCCGGCGATCACGAGCGCGTGACGCACGTTGAACCGCCGCATGTGCAGGCCCTTGGTGAGGGCGACGGCGAAGGCGTCGGCGGAGACGCCGAGCGCGATGAGGAGCAGCGGCCAGAACGTCATGTCGCGAGATCTTCCTGTGATGCGTCCTGGACGCGGAGATGCGTTCGGGCGCCGTGCCGCGAGGACCCGTCAACGTTGCCAGCGCGGTGCGGCGGCGGCAAGCCGAGACGCCCGATTGCCAGCGTTTCGCCTCACCTAACGCGGCTGTTCGGGCGACCGCGAGGCTTGATCGATACAGCGTTTGCTGTACTGTCGTTCACATGACCGACACCATGACACCGACCGCGACCCTGACGCACACCGCCGCGCTCGCGAGGCTGGGGCACGCCCTGTCGGACGAGACCCGGGCCCGGATCCTCCTGGCCCTGCGCGAGGCACCGGCCTTCCCCTCCGACCTCGCGGACGCACTCGGCGTCTCCCGACAGGTCATGTCGAACCAGCTCGCCTGTCTCCGCGGCTGCGGCCTCGTCGAAGGCGTCAAGGAAGGACGCAACACCTGGTACCGCCTGGCGGACAGCCACCTGGCGCCGGCGCTCGACGACCTCCTCCGGCTCGTCCTGGTCGTCGATCCCGCCTGCTGCTCGGGTGAGGGCTGTACCTGCGCATGAGCACCGTCGGCCTGCCGAGCCCTCGTCTCCGAGCCCAGCCGAGCCCCGCCAGACGCGCGACGCTGCAGCGCCGCATCCGCTGGATCGTCGCGGCGACCATCGCCTACAACGTCGTCGAGGCCGTCATCGCCCTGTCCGCCGGGACCGTCGCCTCATCGGCGGCCCTCGTCGGCTTCGGTCTCGACTCGATCGTCGAGGTCCTGTCCGCCGCCGCGGTCGCGTGGCAGTTCTCGAGCCCTGATCCCCATCGCCGAGAACGGATCGCCCTCCGGGTGATCGCCCTGTCGTTCTTCGGCCTCGCCGCGTTCGTGAGCGTCGACGCCGCCCGCTCGCTACTCGGATTCGCCGAGGTCCAGCACTCGACCGTCGGCATCGTCCTCGCGGCGGTCAGCGTCGTGCTCATGCCGGCGTTCTCGCTGTTCGAACGCCGGACCGGCAAGGAACTCGGATCCGCCTCCGCCGTCGCGGACTCGAAGCAGACGCTCATCTGCTCCTACCTGTCGGCCGCGGTCCTCATCGGGCTGGTCCTCAACAGCACCCTCGGCTGGGCCTGGGCGGACGCCGTCGCCGCCCTCGTCATCGCCGGCTTCGCAGTCCGTGAGGGCGTCGAAGCCTGGCGTGGAGACGCATGCAAGCGGCCGGTCTCATCGCTCACCTCGGAGAACACGGACACCTGCGACTGCTGCTGAGCACGCGCACCTTCCCACATGGCCGGGATACGCTGCTGGCATGCCTGCCGCCGACGACGCACCCGACGCTCCCGAGATCGAAGCCCTCCTCGCCGCAGCCGCGAACGACCGCTCGAACGCGCCCGCGTTCCTGACGGCGCTCCTCGAGAGCACCGTGATCGTGGCGGGGACCGTGACCGACGACGGCCTGGCGACCCTGGCGGACCTCCTCGACTCGGACGGCAGCTCAGTGCAGCCGTTCTACACCTCGAAGGCCCGCTTCCAGGAGACGCTCCAGGTCGTCCCGTCGTTCGAACAGCACCTCCTCGCCCTCCCCTGCCGCGTCCTGTGGCAGATGACCCGAGGTGCAAGGCTGGTCCTGAACCCGCATTCCACGCACGGCAAGGAGTTCCTCCCGGGCGAGATCGCCCAGCTGCTCGACGGCGAGGCGGTGCTCACCCCACGCGTGGTCGAGCGCGAGACCGAGGTCATGGTGGGAGAGCCGGCTCGCGTCCCACCGGGGATGACCGAGACGCTGACGGCGGTCCTCGCGGACTACAGCGAGGTCGACGAGGCGGTGCTGGGCTGGAAGGTCACCCCGCAGGAGGGCGGCACGTTCGACGAGTGCTACCTCCTCGTCATCGTCGGAGCCGGGACCGCACGCGAGACGATCAGCGGTCCGCTCGCACGAGCCCTCGCGACGTACTCGGCGAGCGTGCCGATCGACGTCATGTACGCGGCGCCGGGCGCGAAGCATCTCCTGAGTGGTGTCCCGCCGTTCCACCGCCGCAAGCGAGGACTGTTCCGGCGACGATGAGCAGTGGGCTGAGTCGAACGGTGCCCGCGATCGCACGTGGCGCACGCGTCCTCACGATCGCCGCGCTGCTGGGCGTCCTCACCGCGTGTAGCGCGCCGCTGTCGGGGGCGCCCACCGAGACTCCGGCCGGATCCGCACCGACTTCATCAGCGGCGCTCCCACCTCCGCCGACGGCCGCCTTCCCGGGGCTCGCCTGCGACGCGCTCGTCCCCGACGCGGAGGTCGCATCCTTCCTGGGCGCCGCAGCCGCACCGCGACCGCTCACCATCGACGACGCCCCGGTCCTGCAGGACGGCGGGACCGTCTGCGCCTGGGCCGACGAAGCTGTCGGCACCTCACTGACCGTCCGACTGGTCGGAGACGGCGTCGACCACTGGGCCACCTTCAACCACTGGTACGAGCACACCGACTGGAGCGCGAGCGTCGGCGAGATCAACGGGACGATGTGCTCGGACGGCGCCTGCTCCGTCCACGCCCTCGACGGCGAGCGGTTCATCGAGGTCGACGCGTCAGGGGTCGACGACCCGGCTGGGACGCGCACGGAGGAACTGGCTCGGGCAGCGCTTGCGGCAGCCCCGGCTCCGGCGCCCGCCACGCCCACGTCGTCGTCGGCGCCCACCTCGCGCTCGTGCGCCACGGCGTTGCCGGTGGACACCGCGGCGGCACACCTCGGTGCGGCCGCCACCGGCGCGAGCTACGTGAGCACCGCGACACCGAGCTACCACCTCGTGCAGGACTCGCTCCAGCGGGTCGGCGGACTCGACTGCCGACTGCTGTCCGCGGACTCCCGCGAGCTCGTCCGGTTCACGGTGCTCCCTGGAGGCGCGTGGGTGTTCCGCGAGGACAGTCCGGTCGGCGCCGTGGATGCGGCCGGGAGCGAGCACTCGGCGCACGCTCGACGTGGCGACGACTGGGTGCGTCTGCAGGCCCCCGGGGCGAGCGAGGAGACGACTCAGGCCCTGCTGGCCGAGCTGCCCGGCTGAGGTCGACGTGCGCTAGAACACCGGCCGGTCCGCGATGGACACGAGGACCGCGGCGATCACGGCGACGACGGTGAGCGCGATGGCGACGACCCACTGCATCCGAGGCACGGCACGGCGGATCACGAGGATCAGGTGGACCAGGAGCACCAGCACCGCCACCGCGGCGACCACGGTGCCGACCACCGCCGGCTCGAACACCGCGACCTGCTCCGTCGCGATGCCGTCAGCGCCCGGAGCCTGGTACCAGATCATCGTGGTCTGCGTCGCCGCGACCAACAGGCCGAGCGCAGCGATCACGAGCAGGGCAGACGCTACGAGGATCCGTTGGAGGCGGGACATGCCCCCAGTATGCCGACCGCCGGTCGCACACGGGCGAACGCCCCACCCACGGATCGTGGGCGGGGCGTTCGGTTCGTTCGATTCGGACGAGTGTGGATCCCGGGTCAGTGTCGATCCCGGGTCAGTGTCGATCCCGGGTCAGTGTCGATCCCGGGTCAGGCGTTGATCGACTGCGGGTGGTCGGTCGTGGAGTCGACGGTGATCTTCCGCGGCTTCGCACGCTCGCTCACCGGGATGATCACGGAGAGCACACCGCTGTCGTAGGACGCGGTGATGCCGTCGAGGTCGACTCCCTCGCCGAGGGTGAACTGCCGCAGGAAGTGGCCGCCACCGCGCTCACGTGCGAGCCAGCGGACACCCTCGCGGCTGTCGGCCGTGCGCTGGGCACGGATGGTGAGCTGACCACCGTCGACGTCGACGTCGATGGATCCGGGGTCGATGCCGGGGAGGTCGGCGACCATCATGTACCGGTCGCCGTCACGGAAGAGGTCCACCGGCATGGGCCGGGGTGCGCGCACGGAGTCCAGTACGGAGGCCGCGAAGCGGTCGAGCTGGCTGATGGGATCGAGGGTCATTGCCATGGGTGTTCTCCTTCCCTGTCGCCCGATGACGGATCGGGCTCATCGATTGTCGGTGCCCGGAAGTCACAAATCCGGGGGTTCGGATCTGCACTTCTTGGTGTAGATTTATTATACATCCGAAACCTGATCCGTTGCAACCCGTTCAAAGGAAATCTCAAGCATGGCCGATCGTGACGGCGCGACACCCGTGTACGGCATCGCCGTCGCGGCCCAGCTCGCCGGCGTCCCGGAGGCGTCGCTGCGGCTCTTCGAGAGCAAAGGCCTCCTCACCCCGTCCCGGACCGAGGGCGGCACCCGTCGCTACAGCGAGGACGACATCGAGCGACTCAAGCGCGTCACCGACCTCCGCGACGACGGCGTCAACCTCGCCGGCATCGCTCGCGTGCTCGATCTCGAGGACATCAACCGGGGACTCCGCGACCAGCTCGACGCCGACCAGGACTGAGCGTCGGGTCGATCCGGCCGCCGGCAGATGGCAGCATGGAGGGATGAGCCTGCAGCGAAGCACTCCGTCCGCCCAGCACGTCGACCCCGCCGGGATCGAGGCGTTCATCACCGCCCTCGAGCACACACCGAACGTCGAACCGCACAGCCTGATGCTCCTGCGCGGCGGGAACGTCGTCGCCGAGGGCTGGTGGGCGCCGTACTCGGCTGAGCGGGTGCACCTGCTGTACTCGCTGAGCAAGAGCTTCACCTCGACCGCCGTCGGCCTCGCCGTCGAGGAGGGCCTGCTCGGACTCGACGACACGGTCATCAGCCACTTCCCGGAGCTCGACGCCGAGATCACCGACCCCCGCAGCCGCGCCATGCGGGTGCGCCACGTGCTCGCGATGGCGAGCGGCCACCGCGAGGAGACGATCATGCGGGCTGCTGCGATCGATCCGACGAACCTCGTCCGCGGCTTCCTACTCCTCCCACCCGACGAGGACCCGGGAACCGTCTTCGCGTACAACCAGCCCTGCACCTACACGGCCGCGGCGATCGTCCAGCGCGTCACGGGCGGTACGCTCACCGACTACCTGCGACCGCGGTTGCTCGAGCCACTGGGCATCGGCGAGTTCGACTGGCAGCAGGACGACGAGGGCTTCGAGCTCGGGTACAGCGGCCTGCACGCGACGACGGAAGCGATCGCCGCGCTCGGTCAGCTCTACCTGCAGGGCGGCGAGTGGGAGGGTCGACAGCTGCTGCCGGCCGAATGGGTCGCCGAGGTGACGCGATCGCACATCGCGAACGGCGACGACCCGGAGTCGGACTGGGCGCAGGGTTACGGGTTCCAGTTCTGGATGGCTCGGCACGGGTTCCGTGGCGACGGCGCTTACGGTCAGTACTGCGTCGTCCTGCCGGAGCACGAGGTCGTCCTGGCGATCACCGGGCAGAGTCTCGACATGCAGGCCGTGCTGAACGCCGCGTGGGAGCACCTGTTGCCGGCCTTCGGGACCGGCGAGACCTCCGACGCGGAGCGCGGCGCGAGCACAACCGCCGATCAGGCGTTGCTCGAACGCCTGGCGGGGCTCGCCCTGCCGCCGCTCGACGCGTCGGACGAGTCCGGCGCGGCAGCGTCGCTGCGCGAGCTCGTCGGACGGACGTTCGCTGCCGCAGCCGATACCGGCCTGGCACAGCTGACGGCGCTCGAGGTGACGGCGGGCGAGGGTGACGTTGTCGTGCTGGTCGTGCACGAGGGCGACGACCGGGTGGAGCTCGTCCCCGGCGTCGGTGCATGGCGGACGCACGGACCGATCGTTGCGAGTTCCGCCTGGGGCACCGGCGACGAGGACGGAGCGCGGGCCCTCCGCGTCGACGCGATCTTCATCGAGACACCCCACCGCATGCACGTCGAGATCGACCCGGCGGCCGGCACCTTCGACGCCTGGTGGGAGACGACGCCGCTCCGGACCTCCCGTCTCACCGAGGTGCAGCGGCCGAGCGCGGTCGTCGCAGGCGGAGGCAAGTCGTCCTGGTGAGCTGAGGCTCGGGGACCGGAGCGTGCTCAGGGACCGGAGCGTGCTCAGGGACCGGAACGTCTCCGGTGAACCTCTCCCGGCCACCGAGGCGCCCCAACCGAGCTACCCTTCGACAAGCTCAGGGACCGGAACGTCTCCGGTGAACCTCTCCCGGTCACTGAGCCTGTCGAAGTGCCCACGAGGACACCTCGTCCTTCCGCATGCAGGTCGACGGCGGCTGTTGCACTTCAGCCCGGACGCGCCTTCCCACTACGCTCTGACCAGCGCCGTCACGACGAGGAGACCGCATGAGAGCCGTACGCATCACCGCACCGGATGAAGCCGCGGTCGTCGACCGACCGGATCCACAGGCCGGTCCCGGTGAGGTCCTCATCCGCATCGAACGCGCCGGGCTCTGCGGCACGGATGTCGCGCTCTTCCGAGGCACCATGCCGTACCTCGCCGACGGCCGCACCACCCTGCCGCTCCAACCCGGCCACGAGTGGGCCGGTCGGGTGGTCTCGGTGGGCGAGGGTGTCACCTCGACTACACCGGGCGACCTCGTCACCGGTGACACCTTCATCGGGTGCGGCGTCTGCACGCTTTGCGCAACCGGCCGCCACCATCTCTGCCCCGATCACCTCGAACTCGGCGTCCTCGGGCAACTGGAGGGGGCCCTCGCAGAACTCCTCGTCGTCCCCGAGCGCGCGGTCCATCGCCTCCCGGCCGGCGTCGACGCGCCCCTCGGGGCGATGGTCGAACCCGCCTCCTGCTCACTCCGTGGCGTCCGACTCACGGCAGTGGGGCCCGGCGACCGCGTACTCGTCTGGGGCGCCGGCACGCTCGGCATGTTCGCCGCGCTGTTCGCTGCGGATTCCGGGGCGTCCGTCACCGTCGTGGCCCGCCGTGAGTCCGATCGGCGGTTCGCCGCGGACTTCGGCCTGGCCACGCGCGATCCGGCCGACCTCGGCGACGAGCGCTTCGACGTGATCATCGAGGCGACGGGCGCACCCGAGTTCACCCGTCGCCTCCTCGACAACGCCACCGCCGGCGTCCGCATCGCACTCCTCGGCGTGCCCGGCGGGGACGTGGGGCTGCCGTCAGGCAGGCTGATCGCCCTCGACGCCACACTCCACGCGGTGCTCGGCGGATCAGATTGCATCGATGAGGCGGCGCGACGGTTCGCCTCCATGGGCGACACGGTCCGACGATTGATCGGCTCCGTGATCACCCTCGAGGACGTGCCGCGGGTGCTCGCCGAGGGGCTCCCCCGCGCGGCCGGCTCCGGACCGAAGACGCAGATCCGCTTCTGAGCGGGTGGTGGAGCGGGATGCACACCGAGGTGCGCTCCGCCAGCTCACACCGAGGCGCGCCCCACCAGTTCGCACGGGATCGTCGTCATCTCGGGGACGTCCTCACCGGCGATGAGCCGGTGCAGCGTCTGCACGAGCAACGCCCCCTTCTCAGCCGTGCGCAGATCGACCGTCGTCAGCGCCGGATAGGCGTCGACCGCGAAGACGTTGTTGTCGACCGAGGTCATGGCGATCCGCGTCGGCACCGGGATCCCGCGGTCGCGGAGCACGCCGAGCGCGCCCGTCGCCATCTGCGCCGACGCCGCGAACACCGCATCGACCTGCCGGCCGTCTGCGAGGAGCCGCTCCATCGCCCGCGCGCCGCTCGTCGGCGTGAAGTCGCCCTCCTCCTCCGGCCCAGGCTCGAGTCCCGCCTCGAGGAGGGCGCGCCGCCACCCGGCACGGCGGTCGATACCGGCCGCCGTGCCGAGCGGGCCGGTGATCGTGGCGATGCGGGTTCGACCGGCCTCCACCAGACGCCGGGTCGCCAGGGCGCCCGCCTCCACATTGTCGACGTCGACGACATGTCCAGGTGGCGTCGTCTCCTCGAGCGCCCGCACCCCGAACACGACCGGGAGCGAGGCCGACAGCTTCGCGTACGCCTGCATGCTCGTGTGATGCGAGAGGACGAGCGCGCCGTCCACGTTGCCGCCGGTGAGGAACCGACGAGTCTTGTCCGGGTCGACGTCGGATTCGATCAGCAGGGTCAGCGTGTAGTCGGTCGACGACGCGTACATCGCAGCACCCTGGATGACCTCGGCGAAGTAGGGGTCGGCGAAGAACTCGGCGGTGCGCTGCGGGATGACCATCGCGATCGTCTGCGCACGCCGACGCACGAGGCTGCGTGCCGCGCGGTTCGGGACGTAGTGCAGCTGCTCGACGGCGGCGGTCACGGACGCCACCGCCTCCGGCGTCACCTGGGAGGACCCGTTGATGACGCGGGAGGCGGTGGACTTGGAGACCCCCGCGAGCGCTGCCACCGCGATGAGCGTGGGGACGGTGGAGTCCGTCTCGGTGTCGATGGTGTGTCTCCTCAGTCGTGCCGGTGTGAAGACACTGTATGCGGCGCAGGCGTCATCCCTTGACCGCGCCCTGCATGATGCCCGCCACGAGCTGCTTCCCGGCGAGGACGAAGAGGATCAGCAGTGGGATCACCGAGAGCACCGCGCCAGCGAGCACGAGCGAGTGGTCCGGGGTCTGTCCGCCGCTCGCACTGAGAGCCGCGAGGGCCGTCTGCACACTCGGATTCCGCGGACCGAGGACGAGGAGCGGCCAGAGGAAGTCGGTCCACGCGGCCATGAAGGTGAAGAGCGCTAGGACGGCCATCGCCGGTCGGGCGGCCGGCAGCGCGACATGCCAGAAGGTGCCCCACATCGACGCGCCGTCCACACGCGCGGCCTCGATGAGCTCGTCGGGGATGACGTCGACGAGGTACTGGCGCATGAAGAACACGCCGAACGCGGTCACGAGCCCCGGCAGGATCACGGCCTGGAGCGTCCCCACCCACTCCCACTCTGCCATGAGCATGAACAACGGGATGATGCCCAGCTGCGTGGGGATGGCCATCGTGGCGATCACCGCGAGCAGCAGCCCGTTGCTGGCCCGGAACTTCAGCTTCGCGAAGGAGTAGCCGGCGAGGGTCGAGAAGAACACCACCGAGACCGTGATCGCGCCCGAGATGATGACGCTGTTCGCGAGCGCCTGCAGGAACGGGGCGGTCTCGAACACCTTCGCCGCATTGCCGAGGAAGTTCGGGCCGGGGAGGACGGCGGGCGGCACGAGGTTCGTGTCGGAGGACTGCCGACTCGAGATGACGAACGACCACCACAACGGGAACGCCGAGATGGCGAAGAACGCGATCAGGATGGCGTAGGTGAGGATGCCCGGCCGCTCGTGGTCCTTGCCCTTGCGGTATCGCGGGGCCTCCTGGGTCGCGGTCGGTTCGGTCCGCGTGCGTTCCATCAGGGTGCTCATGCTCGTCCGCCTCGCTGGTCGGTGGTGCTCGTGGTCTTCGAACGCGAGCGGGCCGGGCTGGTGGTGGCGGACCGCGTCGTGATGAGTGCGTCGCGCACCTTCGGGATCCGCACCGGACGTGCGTCGTTCGTCCGGATGGCCCTGGTGATCGCGAAGTTGATCAGGCCCGCGAGGATGATCACGAGGAACAGGATCCAGGCGGTGGCGGAGGCTCGACCGAAGTCCCGCCTCGGGAAGGCGAGCTCGTACAGGTACAGGACGATCGTCTGGAACTGCCGGTCGGATCCGCCGTTGCTCCGGGGGTCGAACAGCTTCGGTTCTGTGAAGATCTGCAGCCCGCCGATCGTCGAGGTGATGACGACGAAGATGAGCGTCGGGCGGATCATCGGGATCGTGATCGACCAGAACCGTCGGAGCTTGTTCGCGCCGTCCAGCGCGGCGGACTCGTAGACGTCCCGTGGGATCGCCTGCATCGCTGCGAGGAGGATGAGGGCGTTGTAGCCGGTCCACCGCCAATTCACCATGCTCGCGATGGCGACGTGCGAGGGGAAGACGTCGAACGCCCACCGGATCGGGTCGAGCCCGAAGAGCTCGAGGAGGCCGGCGACCGGTCCGTGGTACTGGTTGAAGATCTGCAGGAAGATGACCGCGACGGCGACCGGCGCCACGATGTACGGCAGCAGGATGCTCATGCGCCAGAACGTGCGTCCGCGGAGCGTCTGGTCGAGGAGGGCGGCGATCAGCGTCGCGATGACGAGCTGCGGCACCGCCGAGAGCAGGAAGATGCTGATCGTGTTGCCGAACGCGTTCCAGAAGAACGGGTCCGAGAGGACGGAGACGTAGTTGTCGAGTCCGACGAAGTCGCCCTGTCCTTTCAGCAGATGCCACTCGTACAGCGACACGTTGAAGGTGTAGACGATCGGGAAGATCCCGATGAGGGCGAAGAGGATGAAGAACGGCGCGATGTACAGGTACGGCGAGGCGCGGTAGTCGAAGCGGTTCAGCTTCTGTCTGAACGTCAACGCGGCAGGTGGCCGGCGGACGGTTGCGGTGCTGGTCATGGCTCTGCCAATCCGGGAGAGGGAGCGGGAGGGGTGCCGGGGCGTCCGCGTGCGAACGGACGCCCCGGCGAGCTGCGTCGGAGAGGAGGTCAGCCGACGAGCTGGTCGAGCAGCTTGAGCGCCTCGTTCCAGGCGGTGTCACCGTCGGTGATCTCGCCCTGGCTCACCCGGTCGAGGATCGGACCGAACACGTTGTCCTGGATGTTGGAGTCCTCAGGACCCTTCACCTGAGCCACGACCCCCTCCGACCGCGCGGCGAAGATCTCGCCCACCGGTGCGTCGTTGAAGAACGGGTTGGTGGAGTCCTTCACGAGCTCCTGGCCGTCGAGCGTGCTCGGGAACGGACCGGCGAGTTCGAACGATGCGGCCTGCGCCTCAGGGGATGCGAGCCAGAGGGCGAGCTCGGCCGCCTCCTCCTTGTGCTCGGAGTTCTCGGCGACGCCGAGGAACGCACCGCCCCAGTTGGCAGCGCCGCCGGGCATCACGTCGGCGAAGTCCCAACCGCTGTCGGTCGTGCCCTCGTCGTAGTAGCCCTGCACGATGCCGAGCATCCAGCTCGGGCACATGTAGGTCGCGAACTTGCCCTCCTTGGCCTCCGGGCCGACGTCCCAGCCGGGAAGACCGGCACCGAGCCCGGCCTGTTCGGCCTCGACGATCTTCGCGAACTGCTCCTTCAGCACGTCGTTGCCCTCGATGTTCAGGGTCTCGCCGTCGGCCTTGTAGTAACCCTCCTCCTGCTGGTTCACGAAGGAGTTCCAGAAGAACCGGGGGCTGTGATAGAACGCCTTCCCGGTGGCACCGACGTACTCCTCACCGACCTCGAAGAAGCGGTCCCAGGTCGCGTCCTCCCCGCCGAAGTACGCGGCGACCTCGCTACGCTCGCTCGGCAGACCGGCTGCCGCGAACAGGTCACCGCGGTAGCAGATGCCCTGCGGTCCGATGTCGAGACCGGCGCCGATCACGCGACCGTCGGCGTCCGTGCCCTGCTCGTACTTCCAGTCCAGCCAGGTGTCCTTGACGTCCTCGATGCCGTAGTCACGGAGGTCGACGAAGGAGTCGCTGACCTCGGAGATGGTTCCGAGCCAGCCCTCCTCGATGGCCACGACGTCGCTGAGGCCGGTTCCGGCGGCGATCTTGGCGTAGGCGTCGTCACGCGCTGCTCCACCACCCTCCAGGTTGGTGGCCTCGATGGTGATGTTGGGGTGCTCCTCCATGTACTTCTCGTAGTTGGCGTCGACGCCCATGGTGCCGAACGTGGTGACCGAGAGGGTGATCTTCTCGTCTCCGCCACCGCCGGCGGGGGAACTGCACCCCGAGGCCAGGACGGCGAGGATCGATGCCCCCGCGATGGATGCGGCGGTGATGCCGCGGCGTTTGCTGTTCACAGTCACTCCTTTGTGTGTGCGCTTCGGTGTCGGCCGGCCACCCATCCGGGATCCGCGGCGCGACGCCGTGGGAACGTTCCCACGGGCATGCAGGACACACTAAGCGCTGGATTGGACGAGGTCAAGAGAGCGCTCTCATTTGTTGCGGAACGGGTGCATGATCGTGAACGGTCGGTGACGTCGTGGCCCTCGGGCGGGTCCCCGTTCCGATTCGATCGGATTCATGATCGACTCATTGCCATGACCGGCTTCGATTCAGGCTTCCTCGACCTCGCCGACCAGCTGCCGTTCCCGGCACCGGCCGACCCCGCCGAGCTGGCGCGCCTCCGCCGTCTCGACTACACGCACTTCACCGTGCTCCTCGACCCCGACCGCCGCCTGGCAGCCGCGACCGGGGTCGACATCGACGGCGCCGCCCTCCTCGACCTCGGGCGCGGCGACGACTGGCACCTCGACGACCGCATCCCGGTCGAGGAGCAGGCCGGCCCGGAACTCTACGCGCGTAACGACCTCGACCGCGGCCACCTCGTGCGGCGGAGGGACCCGGTCTGGGGGCCCGTCGAGATCGCCCGGCAGGCCAACGTCGACACCTTCTGCTACACGAACGCTGCCCCGCAGGCTGCGGACTTCAACCAGTCACTCGAGCTCTGGAACGGCCTGGAGGACCTCGTCCTCGAGTACGCCTCGGCCGGACGGCGACGGTTGTCGGTCTTCACCGGTCCGGTGTTCGCCGACACGGACCCGCTCTATCGAGGCGCGCAGATCCCGCGGCGGTTCTGGAAGGTGGCGGCGTGGTCGAATGGCGGAGCGCTCGCGGCGAGCGGCTACCTCCTCGACCAGTCGGCGCAGCTCGACGACCTCGATCTCGACCGGCCCAGTGCGATCGACGACACGCAAGACGCCACCGCCGTGCCCCCACTCGGCCCGTTCCGGACCTACCAGCTGCCGATCCTCGACCTCGCGAGCATCACCGGTCTCGACTTCGGCGCCCTCGCCTCCGCCGACGTCCTCGAGCCGGCTCCCGCGACGGTGCGTCCCGACACCGACACCTGGATCGAGCTGAGCGGCCCGTCCGACCTGCGGTTCTGAAGCGGGTCCGGTTCCTGAGCCTGTCGTCCGGCCCCTCGCGCCCTACCGACGCTCGAGCGCCGCGCCGATGACCCGGAGGCTCTCGATGAGCACAGCCACCTGCTCATGGCTGAGCCCGGCGAGCATCGCGTTCTCGTCATCGACCAGCCGGCGCATCGCCTCGTCGACCCGCTGCTGACCGAGGGTCGTGAGGACGACGATCTTGCTCCGACCGTCGGCCTCGTTCTTCTGTCGGGCGACGAGCGAGCGTGCGGCCAGACGATCGAGCTGACTCGCGAGATTGCCGCTCGTGATGCCCAACCGCGTTGCGAGCATGGACGGCGTCAGACCGTCCGCTCCGTGCTGGCGGAGGATGGAGAGGAACTCGAACTCCCACGGCCGCAGGTTGCTCGCGGCGAACGACAGGCGTCGGACCTCCTGCAGGTGCGGCACGAGCCGGCGGAGGCGGGACACCACGTCGAGCGGCGCGAAGTCCACGTCGGGCAGCGCGTTCGCCCAGGCGTCGATGACGATGTCGACGTCGTCGTCATCACCCTTCGCCATCGCCTGCCTCCCTCACGTCCTGCCTGCACCAACGCTACCGTGGGCCGCCACCGATCCAGACGGTGGGCGGTTCCCTCCGCGCTGTGCTATCGGCGGACCCAGAGCGGTCAGTGGAACCAGAGCCGTCAGCGGACGGAGAGCGCCGCCAGGCCGTCGACGAGCAGACCGACCCCGAAGGCGAACGCCTGTGCCTGGTCCTCCTGGCCGAGTGGATCCGTCGCACCGTCGGCCAGCACACCGACACTGTCGTACTGCATCCGTTGCTGCTCGTGCGACACGTGCCCGAGGATGAAGTGGAGCAGCACCGTGCCCGCACGTCGACTCGTCGCCTCGTCGAACCCGGCCACCGACACCGCGTCCGTCAGCCGGGTGAGCGCACGTCCGGAACCGAGCCCGAGCGCGTAGGTGCTCGACACCACCTCGGCGCCGTCGCGATAGGCGAGGAGGGCGTCACGCAGCGCCTCCGCCTCCACGCGCGTCCGCTCGCGCCAGTCGGAACCTGCCTCGGACACGGCGTCGACCGGTGCCAGGTGAGCGTCGACGATCCGGTCGGCGAGCTCGGCGATGAGGGTCTGCTTGTTCTCGAAGTGCCAGTACAGCGCGCTCGGCTGGACGTCGAGCGACGCGGCGAGGCGGCGCATCGTGAGGTCGGCCAGGCCGTGATCGTCGAGGATCCGAAGCGCCACCTGAGTCACATCGTCGCGCCGATGGCGACGCACTGTTTCGGGACCGGACATGAGCACCACTATAGTGAACGCTGTTCAGGTGAACACCGTTCAGGTGCGATCCACCCGCCCCAGGCGAGCCGACCATCCCGACGAAGGACCCAGCATGAGCAGACTCCGGATCGACGCGACCGACATCGCACGCATCGCCGTGTTCGCCGCCATCGTGGCCGCCCTGGGCCTGCCCGGCGCGTTCTCCGTGCTCGGCGCGGTGCCCATCACGGCGCAGACCCTCGGCGTCATGCTCGCCGGCGCGATCCTCGGCCCGTGGCGCGGCATGCTGTCCATGCTCGTGCTGTTGGCCCTCGTCGCCATCGGCCTGCCCCTCCTGTCCGGCGGTCGCGGCGGGATCGGCGTCTTCGTCGGGCCGAGTGCCGGATATCTCCTCGGCTGGATCGTCGGCGTCTTCGTGATCGGGCTCATCGTGCACGCCGGCGGGCGTCGGCTGCGCTGGTGGCGCACCGCGCTCGGCGTCTTCGTCGGCGGCATCGGCGTCATCTACGCGTTCGGCATCCCGGTGCAGTCGCTCGTCACCCGCCTGCCACTCGGCGAGACCGCCCTGCAGAGCCTCGTCTTCGTGCCCGGCGACCTCGTGAAGGTCGTGCTCGCGACGGTCATCACGATGACGCTCGCCCGCGCCTACCCGCGCGCGTTCCGCAACGCGGCCGGCGCCGGCTCCACGCGCCCCGGCGAGCCCGCCCGGATCGGATGACCGTGCGTCCAGGGCACCTCGTCCCGCTGCGCGGCGGGGCGCCGACCGACCTCGTCCGTCGGGCGCTCGAGGTGCGGGCGGCCGGCGGCGTGCCACTGATCGGCGACGACCGGTGGAGCGAGTCGTACTGGCGTTCCGTCCGCGACCGCAGCACCGCGGCCGGTCCACAGCCTGGCCAGGGGTGGGCGACGCTGACCTCCGGCACCACGGGCGGGCCGCGCATCGTGCTCAGGACCGCCGCGTCGTGGGCGGACTCCTTCCCGGCCGTGGGCACGCTGCTCGACCTCGGTCCGGACGATCTCCTGGCACTGTCGTCGCCGCCCGCGTCGTCGCTGTCGCTGTTCTCGATCGCCCATGCGGCCGCCGTCGGTTGCTCGCTCGCCCTCCCGACCACCCATGCACTCACCCCCGACGACGCCCGTGACGCGACCCGGTTCCACGGGACCCCGAACGGCCTCCGGGCGCTGCTCGACGGCGAGGTGCCACCCCGCCTGCGGGTGGCGTTGATCGGAGGCGCCGCACTCGACTCCGGACTCCGCGCGAGAGCGGAGGACCTCGGCATCCGTGTCGTGTCCTACTACGGAGCCGCCGAGCTCTCCTTCGTGGCGGTCGACGACGGTGTCGATCCGGATCGACCGGGCCTCCGCGCGTTCCCCGGCGTCGAGCTCGAGGTGCGGGACGACGACGTCCTCTGGGTCCGATCGCCGTTCGTCGCGACCGGGTACCTCGGGGGCTCGGGACCGCTCCGACGCGACGGCGCCTGGTCCACCGTCGGCGACCGCGCACGGATCGATGACGGGATCGTCACGCTCTTCGGCCGATCCGACGACGCGATCCTCACGGCCGCGGCGACCGTCATCCCAGCCGACGTCGAGGAGGCCCTGCGCCGACTCGACGAGGTGGACGACGCCGTCGTGCTCGGCCTGCCGAACGCCGGGGTCGGATCGCTCGTGACGGCCGTACTGGAACTGCACCCGGGCGCGCGTCCGACCCGCGCGATGCTCCGCGACGCCCTCGCACCGCTGTTGCCGCCGACCCATCGGCCCCGACGCTGGTTCGTCGTCGACGAGCTGCCCCGCACCGTCACCGGCAAAGCCGCCCGCGCGGAGCTCGCCGACCGACTCGCGGCAGGGACGGTGGCGTCCCTTGACTGAGTCGCCTACCCTCCCGCGCATCGTCGCGGCCCGCCGGACGCCGATCGCGACGCGCGGGCGCGCCCTCGCCGCACTCACGGTCGAGCAGCTGGCGGTCCCCGTCGTCCGCGCCGTGCACGACGATGCGACGCACGTGCTGGGCCTGCCGCCGGTGGTCGCGGACGTCGTCCTCGGCAACTGCATGGGGCCTGGCGGCAACCCGGCCCGCGTCGCCGCACTCGGTGCCGGCCTCGGCTTCGACGTTCCAGGGCTCACCGTCGATCGGCAGTGCGGCAGCGGCCTCGCGGCGATCATCGAGGCGTCCATGGCGATCAGCGCCGGCGACCATCGGCCACGGATCGCCGGCGGGGTCGAGAGCGCGTCGACCGCGCCGACTCGTTCCGTCGACGGCGTCGCCTACGCACGCGCTCCGTTCGCACCGGCGGGTTGGCACGACCCCGACATGACCCGCGCCGCCGAGGACCTCGCCGAGCACGACGGGATCTCCCGCGAACGCCAGGACGCCTACGCGGCGCGGAGCACGCACCGTGCGGCGAGCGCCGTCGCCGCCGGGCGGTTCACCGACGAGCTCGTCCCGTTGGTCGGCGCGGCGGAGCACGACGAGGCGCCGCGCGGCGGGATCGAGCGGCTCCTCCCCCGGTTCACGCCGCTCTTCACCGACGGCTCCCTCACCGCCGGTAACACCTGCCGGGTGAGCGACGGTGCCGCCGCCGTGCTCGTCGTGCCCGGCGGACCCGGCGGAGCCGCCCGCGGGAGTACGACGCCCGGTCTCGCCGTCCGGGCGCACGCCGTCGTCGGCTGCGACCCGGCGCTCCCGGGGATCGGGGCCGCGCCGGCGATCCTCGACGCCCTCGATCGGGCCGGCGTGGACCTCGCGCAGGTCGCCGCGTTCGAGATCGTGGAGGCGTTCGCGGCCCAGACGCTCGCCGTGCTCGACCGACTCGGTGTCGCCGAGGACGACGAGCGTCTCTGCGCCGACGGTGGCGCCCTCGCGCTCGGTCATCCGTGGGGCGCGAGCGGTGCGGTCGCCGTGGTCCGCCTGTTCTCGCGGCTCGTGCGCGGCGGGGCTCCAGCGGGCACGATCGGGGTGGCGGCAGCGTCGGTCGGCGGCGGTCTCGGCGTCGCCGCGGTGTTCGAGGTCGTGCGATGATCGGGGACATCGACCAGTCATCCGCCATCCGTCTCGACCGCGTCACCGCACGTCTCGGCGACACCGTCGCACTCGACGACGTGACGCTCCACCTCGACGACGCGCGCATCGCGGTCATCGGCGCGAACGGCTCTGGCAAGTCCACCTTCGCCCGGCTTGTCGGCGGCCTCACGCGAGCGACCGCCGGCAGTGTCCAGGTCCACGGGGTCGATGCAGCCAAGGACACGGCGACCCTTCGACGACTCGTCAGCATCGTGTTCAGCAACCCGGACGCACAGATCGTCATGCCCACGGTGGCGGAGGACGTCGCGTTCTCCCTCCGCGGCACGAAGGCGTCGAAGGCCGACATCGCCGCGCAGGTCGCCGATGCGCTCGACGAGTTCGGCCTGACGGCCCTCGCCGACCGGTCCGCCTACGAACTCTCCGGTGGCCAGAAGCAGCTGCTGGCGCTCTGCGGGGCCGTGATCCGTCGGCCGGCACTGCTCATCGCCGATGAACCCACCGCCTACCTCGACGCCCGCAACAGCGCCGCCGTCGCCGACCACCTCCTGCACCCCGAGGCAGGCCATCAGCTCCTCCTCGTCACCCACGACCTGGAACTCGCCGCCCGCTGCGACACCGCGCTGCTCTTCGACGGTGGGCGGGTCGTCGCGCAGGGTGGTCCCGACGAGGTGATCGCGGCCTACCGCGCGAGCCTGCGGTCGTGACGGCGTGATCACCCTCTACCGCCCTGGCTCCGGCTGGCTCCACCGCGCGCCGGCCGGCCCGAAGGCGCTCGGCATCCTCATCGTGGTGCTCGCGATCTCGCTCCTGCCGACGAGTTGGTGGACCGCGGGCATCGCCACCACCGTGACCGTCCTCGCCTACCTCGTCTCGGGCCTCGGCCTCGGCGAGCTGGGACGGCAGCTCCTGCTCATCCGCTGGATCATCACGATCACGGTGGCCGGCCAACTGCTGTTCCTCGACGTCGAGTCCGCGGTGTCGAACACCTCCCGGATCGTCGCCGCCATCCTGCTCGCGGCGCTCCTCGTGCTGAGCACGCGCGTCGCCGACCTGCTCGACGCCTTCGAGCGCGTGCTCCAGCCCCTGGGTCGCTTCGGTGTCGACCCCTCCCGCATCGCCCTGATGCTCGCCGTCGCGATCAACACGGTGCCGGTCCTCGCCCGCTTGGCCACGAGCGTCCGGGAGGCGCAGCGGGCGCGTGGGGCCGGGTCGAACCTGGTGACCTTCGTCGTGCCGTTCCTCGTGGTGTCGCTGAAGCACGCCGACGAGCTCGGTGAGGCCCTCACCGCCCGGGGCGTCCGGTGAGCGGCGGCGACACCGTGCGCGTCCTCGGGAAGACGGTCGACGACGAGACGCGCTGCGTCCACTACGCGACCGCGCTCGACGTCATCGCGATCCGCTTCGCCTGCTGCGGCGAGTACTACCCGTGCCACCTGTGCCACGCGGAGTGCGCCGACCACCCGGCCGAGCAGTGGCCTCGCGAGCAGCGCGACCGCGAGGCGATCCTGTGCGGCGTGTGCTCGACGGAACTGACGATCGACCGCTACCTGGAGGTCGACGCCTGCCCGAACTGCGACGCCCGGTTCAATCCGGGCTGCCGCCTGCACTCGGCGTACTACTTCCAGCCGTGACCGTAGACGCTCACTGCATCGAGCCCACGGTGCACGCTCGGGAATCGCGCGGTCGGCAGAATTCGGTGTTACACCGAAACGCGCAGTGTTACACTGAATTATGCCCACGAAGCACGCTCGCACGAACCTCACCCACACGCCGCAGGTGAAACACGCACTCGAGGTCGCTCGGATGCACTGGCCGAACGAGGATCGTGAGAGCGCCTTGCTGTTGAACCTCTTGGAGGCAGGGGCGAAGGCGCTTGAAGCCGGCGAGCAGTCCACCGCGGAGCGCCGTCGCGCGCGCATCCTCGACACAGCGGGCAGGTACACCGGACTGTATGAAGCCGACTACTTGGATCAGGTCCGCGAAGGCTGGGCCGAGTGATCGTCCTCGATGCGGGCGTTCTGATCGGTTTCCTCGATGGGTCGGATGCTCACCACGGCGCCGCTGTCGCCCTGCTCGAAGAACACCCCACCGGCTACCTCGTTCACCCACTCACCGCTGCCGAGATCCTCGTGGGGCCCGCGAAACGCAATATCGAGGATCAGGTTTGGCACGACCTGAGAGGCATTGGCGTCGAGGTGGCCGAACTCGGCTCCGACGAACCGCTCGCCCTGGCCCGACTGCGAGCACAGTGGGGGCTGAAGATGCCCGATACGTGCGTTCTCGCCACGGCAGAGAAGTACGATGTCTCCCTCGCGACCTTCGACCGTCAATTGGCCGGCATCGCGAGCCGCGCCGGCCGCCTGATCCCTGATCTCGGGTCGTGACACCGCAGCGCTGCGCGAGGCGCTCCAGCCACACTCTTCCGGAAGCCACTCCCACACGATGCGGTACCACCCTGCAGGGCTCTGATCGGATGCCCGCACCTACCTCGGCGCTTGCTCGGATCCAGCCGTGACCGCCCGCCGGTAGACGCGGTTGCGGGCGGCGAGGATCGCGGCACCGATAGCGGCGGCGATGAGCGAGCCGGCGAGCACACCGACCTTGACGTGGTCGTCGGACTCGCTGCCGACACCGAAGGACAGTTCACCGACGAGCAGCGACACCGTGAACCCGATGCCCGCGACGAACGCCATGCCGACGAGGTCGACCCAGCGGATCGACGGGTCGAGGCCGAGGCCGGGCAGTCGGGTGACGAGGAACGTCGTCACCAGGATGCCGATCGGCTTGCCGAGGACGAGCCCGGCGATGATCCCGAGCGCGATGGTGTCCTGGAATGACTCGACGAGCCCGGAGATCCCGCCGATGACCACGCCCGCGGAGAAGAAGGCGAAGATCGGGACGGCGACCGCCGTGGAGACGACGCTCCAGCGATCGGCGAAGTGCGCCGCGAGGCCGTCGTAGACCGGGCGCCCCTCGGCGGTGGTCCCCACCTGGACGCGGGCGCGCTTGGTCGAGAAGACGGGCACCATGAAGCCGAGCAGCACGCCGGCGACGGTCGCATGGATACCGGAGGCATGGATGAGCGCCCAGGTGCACAGACCGAGCGGGATGAGCACCCACCAGGCCCGGACGCCACGCTGGACGAGCACGGCGAAGATGGCGAGCGGCACCGCGGCGAGCGCCAGCGGCAGGAACTCGATGTGGTCGGTGTAGAAGATCGCGATGATGCTGATGGCGATGAGGTCGTCCACCACGGCGAGCGTGAGCAGGAAGGTCCGCAGCGCCGGCGGCAGGAACGTGCCCACCACCGCGATCACGGCGACGGCGAACGCGATGTCCGTGGCGGCCGGGATCGCCCATCCCTGCAGCGCGTCGGGCCCGGCGCTCAGGTTCACGAGGACGTAGATGACGGCGGGCACGGCCACTCCGCCGACCGCAGCGGCGATGGGGAGCACCGCGGTCTTGGGGTTCCGGAGCTTCCCGGCGACGAACTCCTCCTTGAGTTCCAGACCGACGACGAAGAAGAAGATCGCGAGGAGCCCGTCGGCCGCCCAGGCACCGACGGAGAGGTTCAGATGGAGCGCCTCCGGACCGAAGGTGAAGTCCCGGACGCTCAGGTAGAACTCGGAGGCGCCGGTGTTGGCGAGCACGAGCGCGAGTGCGGTGGCGACGACGAGGAGGGCACCACCGACGGTGTCCTGTTGGAGCGTCTGGTGGATGCCACGCCAGATCGAGTGCGGGGCCTGGTCGGCCGGCAGGTCGTGGGAGCGGTGCGCGTCGGGCATGCGGATCCTTCGGGTGAGGGTTCGGTCGAGCAGCAGAGCGATCTCGATCGATCGCCCGCCGACCAGACTTCCCGGCGCACCAGCGTCCATTCTAGGCGATCGGGTGGGGGATCTGCCGGGAACCGTGCGCAGGCGGCCTGCGCAGTGCTTGGATGCATCCATGAGCTCCTCTCCACCGACCGGCGGCCACCCGGACGAACCGCACCGCGGTGACCTCGCGGGCCGCTTGAACTGGCTCCGTGCGGGTGTGCTCGGCGCGAACGACGGCATCGTCTCCGTCGCGTCCCTCGTCGTCGGTGTCGCCGGTGCCACGACCGACAGCGCCCCGCTCCTCGCAGCGGGTGTCGCGGGGCTCGTCGGTGGTGCGATCTCCATGGCCCTCGGCGAGTACGTGTCGGTGAGCAGCCAGCGGGACAGTCAGCGGGCCCTCATCGCGAAGGAGCGGCGGGAGCTCTTTGACGACCCCGAGGCGGAGCTCGCGGAACTCGCCGGGATCTACGAGGCGAAGGGGCTCCAGCCGACGACCGCGAGGCGGGTCGCCGAGGAGCTGACCGCACACGATCCGCTCACGGCACACCTCGAGGCCGAACTCGGCATCACCGAGGACGCCGTCGTCAGCCCATGGGCGGCCGCCGGCGCATCGGCGCTCGCCTTCACGATCGGAGCGCTGCTCCCCCTGCTCGCGATCCTGCTGCCGCCACCCGAGGTGCGCGTCCCGATCACCTTCGTCGTCGTGCTCATCGCGCTGGCGCTCACCGGCTTCACGAGCGCGAGGATCGGCGGCAACCCCGCGCTCCGCCCGACCGTCCGGGTCGTGGTCGGTGGAGCGCTCGCCCTCGCCGTCACCTTCGCGATCGGCACCCTGCTCGGCACGAGCGGCGCGGTCTGATGGCCAGGGTGCAGGCTGTCGAGGACGAACCGACGATGGGTGCCCTGGCGCAGTGCGGTCCGGGGAGTTCTCTGGGAGTCTGCTGGAGCCCCGCCCGGACGTGGAGCTCCCGGGTGTAGAAGTGAAGGGCGTCCACCAGGTCGCCCTGTCGGATTCGATCAGTGCGGATCGACAGCCCGAAGAACATGTGAGGAGCACCATATGAGCGCAGCAGACAAGATCAAGAACGCCGCCGAAGACCTCGCGGGCAAGGCCAAAGAGGCCGTCGGCAAGGCGACCGACAACGACAAGCTCGTCGCGGAGGGCAAGGCCGACCAGGCCAAGTCCGACGTGAAGCAGGCCGGTGAGAACGTGAAGGACGCGTTCAAGAACTGACCTCCCGATCACACGAACGCCGGTGGCTCTTTCAGGCCACCGGCGGGGGGGGGGGGGGGGGGGGGGGGGGGGGGGCGCCGACTCGGCTCACCGCCCCCGGAGAAACCCCGCCAACCCGGTGGACCTCCCCCGGTCCCTGAGCCTGTCGAAGGGCACACGGGAGCACCCCACGAATCCGGGGCCCTTCCCCCGGTCCCTGAGCCTGTCGAAGGGCACACGAGGAGGCTTCCACAACCAGGACGACTCACCATCTGGAATGTCAGTGGTCCATGGTGGACTGGTTCCATGACCGAGACCACCCTCACCGCGATCCGCGTCGGCGACGAGTACGCCGCGCAGCTCGCGGAGTTCTCGGATGAATACGCGGAGATCCACCGGCTGCGAGCAGCGCTCGACGCACGAGAGGCGCGCTTGCTGGCTCGCTCAGCCGCATATGCGGACGCGCTCGCCGACTCGGTCGTTCCGGCCGTGTTCCCGCCGGAAGGGTTCCTCGTGGGCACTTCGACAAGCTCAGTGACCGGGAGATGTTCGCCCGGAACGATGAAGCATCCTCGCGGGCACTTCGACAGGCTCAGTGACCGGGAGATGTTCACCGGGAATGATCCGGTCCCTGAGCCTGTCGAAGGGCACTCAGGCACTTCGACAAGCTCAGTGACCGCGAGAAGTGTGGCCGGAACGATGAGGGTTCCTCGTGGGCACTTCGACAAGCTCAGTGACCGGGAGAGGAGCACCCGGAACGCTCCGGTCCCTGAGCCTGTCGAAGGGCACTCAGCCCGCAGTACAGCTAGTCCTTGATGAGCAGGATCGGGTCGCCGTCGTAGGAGTCGTACGGGTTCGGGTCGGTGAAACCGCCGTCGTACATGAGTCCGGCCGGAGCCTTGCCACCGGCGGGAGCCGCCGCGACGTAGCACTGCGTGATCGGCGCGCCAGCGTCGAACTCCTCGGTGAACGACTCGGATCCGCACTCGTCCCACCCGATGAGCGTGGCCTCCTGGACCTTCTCGCCATCGGCGTCGACAGGCGCGAAGGAGGTCGCGTCGCTGTTGAACGCCACCGGGTCGCCCGACACCTTGGTCATCTCGAGCCGGATGAGCGTGATGTCGTAGCCGTCGAGTTCCCCGCCGTCGAACTGCGTCTTGAGGAACGCGACCTGGTCGGCCGTCGCGGGGGTGACCTCGGTCAGCTTCGCGCTGATGAGCGCGGTGACGCCGTCGGTGCCCTGCGACTCGTAGACGATCGGCTCATCGATCCCGACCTGCGCTCCAGGCTCGGTGACCTCGCCGTCCGCCGATCCGGTCGACGTCGGCTTCGAGGTCGCGGACGACGAGGCCTTCTCCGTCGGCTTCGCGTCGGGGGCCGACGGCGTGGAGCATCCGGCCAGCACGAGCACGGCTGCGACGGGGAGGGTGATCAGGGCGGTGACGCGGGAGAGTTGCATCGGGATTCCTTTCGGCGGCGGACCCCTGCAGTCTGTCCCGCGCGCCGCCGCCGCGCGATGGGGACAACTCCCCACCGGGCGGCCAGCCTCCGGCCGTCGGGTTCCAGCAGGATCCCCCGCGCCCTCTCAGGAATCTCCCTGCTGGCGTTCATCCGAGCGGCGGACGATGAGACGACGCGCCAGGTTGCCGCGTCCGAGGGGAACCCATGACTGCGACGATCACCGTCCCGACCGCGCCCTCGCGCCGTCGGTGGGACGCCCTCCACACCCTCCTCGGCGGCCGCGCCGTGCCGTGGGTCGTCGGCTTGTTCGCCACCCTCGTCTCGCTCATCGGCATCGGGACGCCGTCGTACTGGGGTGACGAGGCGGCGAGCATCCTCGCCGCCGAACGCCCGCTCCCCGTCATGTTCGGGATGATCGGCCACATCGACGCCGTCCACGGCCTGTACTACGCGTTCCTGCACGTCTGGACCGGCGCCTTCGGGACCGCCGAGGCCGTCACGCGGTTCCCGAGCGCGATCGGGGTCGGTCTGGCCGCGGCCGGCACGGTCGTCCTCGCGAGGTCCATCTTCACCCCGACGATCGGCATCGCGGCGGGCCTCGTGTTCGCCGTCATCCCCCAGGTCACCAGGATGGGCGCCGAGACGCGCTCCTATGCGCTGGGCATGGCCGCGGTCGTGTGGCTGACGGTCTGGTTCGTGTCGCTCGTGCGTCGCCGGTCCACATCACGCCGCAGCTGGGCACTCTTCGCCATCGCGAGCGCCGCCTCGATGTACCTGTTCCTGTACCTCGCGATGCTCCTCATCGTCCACGCCACGTGGATGGCACTCCAACGCCCCGGGCGGCGAGTGGTCCGAGCGTGGGGTTGGTCCCTCGCCGGAGCACTGACCCTCGGTGCTCCGATCGTGATCGCCGGCATCGCTCAGCGCGAGCAGATCGCGTTCCTCGGCAGGCGGGACTACGCGACGCCGGAATCGGTGCTCGTCGGACAGTGGTTCCAGACGCCGGCCTTCGCCGTGCTCGCGTGGCTGCTCATCGTGCTCGCCCCCATCGGCGTCCTCGTGGTGCGCCAATCCTCCCGACAGCGTCGCGCCCTGGCGATGATCGCCGTCTGGGCGCTCGCACCGACCGCGCTGCTCATCATCGGCAACACCCTCGTGACGCCGATGTACAACCTCCGCTACGTCACCTTCTGCGTCCCGGCCGTCGCGATCATGATGGCGCTCGGACTCCGGACGATCGTGGACCTCCTCCCGAAGCGGGTGGACCGCGCAGTGGCGACCGCGGCCGGTGTCGCGCTCATCCTCGCACTCGCCGCTCCGATCCTCGTAGCGCAGCGTGGCCCCTACGCGAAGGACGACGGCAGCGACCTCCGGCAGACCGCCGAGGTCGTCCAGGCCCATGCCTCGCCGGGCGACGCGGTCGTCTTCGACCAGTCGGTGAAGCCCTCCCGCAAGTCGCGACTCGCGATCGACCTCTACCCGCAGGCCTTCGCCGGCCTCGACGACGTGGCGCTCGAGACGAGCTACCGCGACCGCCCCGAGCTCTGGGATCTCGCCGCGCCGCTGTCCGAGATCCACGACCGGCTCATCGGCCACGACACCGTCTGGGTCGTCGAGGGCTCGAGCACCTCGCCGAACGTGGCGGATCTGGAGGCGCTCGGCTACCACGTCGAGCAGCGCATCCCCGTCTACCGCAGCATCGTCTTCGAGTTGGTCAGGTCGTGACGCGGTGGTGATCCGAGCCCTTCCCGATCCGCGCGCACTGCTCCGGCGACCGATCGTCCGCGAGGTCGCCGCCTTCGGCCTCGTCGGCGGCGCCGGCTTCCTCGTCGACGTCGGAGTCTTCAACCTCCTCGCGTACACCGTGTTCCTCCACACCGGCACCTCCGGACTGCTCGTGGCGAAGGGCGTCTCCACGACGCTCGCCATCGTGGCCAACTGGGTGGGCAACCGGCTCCTCACCTTCCGCGCGCACCGGCGCTCGGACGTCGCCCGCGAAGCGCTCGAGTTCGGCATCGTGAGCCTCGCGGGCGGCGCGATCGCCCTGGGCTGCCTCTGGGTCTCCCACGACGCGATGCACCTGACGACGCCGCTGGCGGACAACGTGTCGGCGAACATCGTCGGACTGGCCCTCGGTTCCGCGTTCCGCTTCGTGCTCTACCGCTTCTGGGTGTACGGGCCGCGAGCGGAGCGGACAGAGCCGACGGGGCCGATCCCGGTGCGCATCGACCCGTGAGGTCGTCCGGTCACCGACTCGCGTTGTGCTGCGAGACGGCGTCGCTGACCCAGGAGAACTCGTCGACGAACCGCGAGAGCAGCCGGGCGAGTTCCGCTCGGTCGCGCTCGCTCCACTTGCCGACGAGGGTGTTGTAGACCTGCTGCGCCGCCTGCCGGTGTCGTTCGAGGGCGGTCCGTCCCTCCTCCGTAGCGCTCACGAGCACCGCGCGGCGATCACTCGGATCCGTCGCCCGGACGACGAGACCGCCCTCCTCGAGGCGACGCACCTCGGCCGTCGCGGTCGACTTGTCGACGTCCATCCAGCCCGCGACCGTGGACATGCGGATCGGCCCGGCGGTGATCACGTACTCGAGGAGCCACGCGTCTGTGGCGGTGAGGGCGGCACCCTCGGCGTCGTGCAGCGAACGCCGGTTGTCGGCCCTGGTGGACCAACGGAGCACCGTCGCGAGGGACGCCTGGATGACAGCTCCCGCCTCAGCGGGGTCGACGTCATCGCTCATAGCTGAATTCTTTCTGAATACGTGCGTTCGGGTGTTGGTTCGACCATACCAACTATATAGTGGGACGGCACCAACTAAACATCACCCGTCCCCCACCTCGAGCGCTGCGGAGAACACAGCCCATGGAAATCCCCGGATACGTCTGGCTGCTGACGATCGTCGGCATTCTGGCCCTCCTCGCCTTCGACTTCATCTTCCACGTGCGCAAGGCCCACGAGCCGACGCTGCCGGAAGCCGCGAAGTGGTCGGCCCTCTACGTCGGTTTCGCCCTCCTCTTCGGCGTCGGCGTCCTCATCTTCGGCGGCGGGACGCTCGGGTCCGAGTACTTCGCCGGCTACATCACGGAGAAGGCCCTGTCGGTCGACAACCTCTTCGTCTTCCTCATCATCATGTCCAGCTTCCGCGTCCCGCGGGCCGACCAGCAGAAGGTGCTGCTCTTCGGCATCGTCTTCGCGCTCATCGCCCGCACCGGGTTCATCTTCCTCGGCGCCGCCGCGGTCAACGCGTGGTCCTGGCTGTTCTACATCTTCGGCGCGTTCCTCATCTTCACGGCCGTCAAGCTGCTCCGTCCGGAGGAGGAGAGCGACGACGAGGCGAACAACTTCGTCATCCGACTCGCCAAGCGCCTGTTCAAGACGACCGACCGCTACGACGGCGACAAGCTCGTCACCATCGAGAACGGCAAGAAGGTCCTCACGCCGATGCTGCTCGTCATGGTCGCCATCGGCGGCACCGACCTGCTCTTCGCGCTCGACTCGATCCCCGCGATCTTCGGCCTCACGCAGAACCCGTACATCGTCTTCACCGCAACGGCGTTCTCGCTGCTCGGCCTCCGTCAGCTCTACTTCCTCATCGACGGCCTGCTCGACCGCCTCATCTTCCTGAGCTACGGCCTGGCGGCGATCCTCGGTTTCATCGGCGTGAAGCTCGTCCTGCACGCGCTCCACGAGAACACCCTGCCGTTCATCAACGGTGGCGAGCACGTCCCGGTCTTCGAGATCGAGACGGGCCTCTCGCTCGCCGTCATCGTCGGCATCCTCATCGTGACGGTCCTGCTGTCGCTCCTCAGCCCGGCCGGTCGTGCCCACACGATCATCAGCGACGCCCGCAGCCAGGCGAAGAAGATCGTGCTCCACGCCGACTCCCCCGAGGACATCCCGGACGGCCACCACGTGGACGAGGTCGAACTCGAGACGAGCTACACCCGGATGGTCGAGCGCCAGAAGTCCTTCGCGAACCTGAAGCCCAAGCACCAGGCGAAGGCGGCCGACGACGAGGAGCTCCAGCGGCTACTCGCCCGGGCCCACGAACTGCAGGCGAAGAGCCCCGACTCCCGCGGCCTGCTCTGAACGGACCGGGAATCCGGGCGCTCGCCCGGCTGAACCGATAACGTGGTCGTGCGCTCCCGGCTTCGGCCGGGGCGCACGTCCCACACCTCACCACCAGCTACACGATGAAGCATCTAGGAGACGGAACCATGGGTCTGAGTCTGGAAAAGGGCCAGTCGCTCTCACTGACGAAGCAGGACGGCGGTTCGCTCACGCGGATCCGCCTCGGCCTCGGCTGGGACGGCGTCGCACCGGTGAAGCGCGGCTTCTTCGGACGCTCGTCCGCACCCGACATCGACCTGGACGCCTCAGCGATCTTCTTCGACGCCACCGGCAAGGTGCTCGACACCATCTGGTTCCAGCAGCTCGCGAGCAAGGACGGCTCGGCCACGCACACCGGCGACAACCTCACGGGCGCCGGCGACGGCGACGACGAGACGATCCTCGTCGACCTCTCGAAGGTCGCCCCGTCCGTCCAGCAGATCGTGTTCGTGATCAGCAGCTACAGCCGCCAGACCTTCGACACCGTGCAGAACGCCTTCAGCCGGATCATCGACGACTCGACCCCCGGCTCGCCCGAGGTCGCCCGCTACCAGCTCACCGACTCCGGTCCGCACACCGCGATGATCATGTCGAAGGTCGCGCGCGAGGGCAACGGCTGGACCTTCAAGGCGATCGGCGAGCGCGCCAACGGTCGATCCGTCATGGACCTGCTCGGCCCGGCCGCCCAGGCCCTCTGAGCACCACCCGCAGTAGTCCCCCGCGCGACAGCGCAGTTCCGAAGGAGAAGCGATCACCATGGCAGGACTCACCCTCGAAAAGGGCAACAACCTCTCGCTCACCAAGACCAGCCCCGGCCTGACGGTCGCGACGGTCGGTCTCGGGTGGGACCCGCGCTCCACGAGCGGTGAGGCCTTCGACCTCGACGCCTCGGCGCTGCTCGTCGGCGCGAACGGCAAGGTGCGCTCCTCCGCCGACTTCATCTTCTACAACCAGCCCGCCTCAGCGGACGGCTCCGTCAAGCACCTCGGCGACAACCGCACCGGCGACGGCGAGGGCGACGACGAGCAGATCTCGGTCGATCTGAACGCGGTCGGGGCAGACGTCGAGCGCGTGATCATCGCAGTGTCGATCGACAAGGCCGACGAGCGACGCCAGAACTTCGGCCAGGTCCGCGGAGCGTACTGCCGCATCGTCGACCAGGACGGCACCGAGATCGTCCGCTTCGACCTCAGCGAGGACGCCGCCCCCGAGACCGCCATGCTGTTCTCGGAGCTCTACCGCAACGGATCCGAGTGGAAGTTCAAGGCCGTCGGCCAGGGCTACACCACCGGCCTCGCCGGCATCGCCGGCGACTTCGGCGTTCCGCTCGGCTGAGCACCGACACCTCCACCACGAGCAAGCCACACACGAGAGCAAGGTCGACCGCATGAGCACGCCACTCACTCCGCCAGACGCCAACGAACAGGCAGCAGCCTCCCTCGTGCTGCACGCTCCGGATGCACCGGACGTCGTGCAGGCCGAAGAGGCACCGGGCATGGTCCCGGTCCCGGCAGAGCGCCAGACGGAGATCCAGCAGCAGGCGCGCTCCTTCGTGACCGAGGTGGCGACGCTCGACCCGCGCTCGCCCGAGTTCACGCAGAAGATCGAGGGCATCTCCCAGATCGGCGGCAAGGAGATGGTGCAGTCGAGCGGGTACTCCTCCCGCATGCTCGACCGCTCGTCGACCTCGGTCGCCGGTGCGAAGCGTTCGGGTGACAGCGCGCAGATCAAGGTCGCGACCACGCTCGGCGACCTCCGCAGCACCGTCGAGGACCTCACGCCGAACCAGGCCGACCTCGGCGTCGGCCGCAAGATCCTCGGGTTCATCCCGGGCGGCAACAAGCTCGCCAAGTACTTCCAGAAGTACGAGTCCGCGCAGACCCAGCTCGACAAGATCATCAAGTCGCTCATGGCCGGCCAGGACGAGCTCCTGAAGGACAACGCCGCCCTCGCCGGCGAGAAGGTCCAGCTCTGGGAGACGATGCAGGCGCTCAGCGAGTACGCCGTCTTCGCGAAGGCCCTCGACGCCGCCTGTGTCGCGAAGATCGACGAAGCCCGCTCCTCCGGACGCATCGAGGAGGCCCAGAAGCTCGAGGCCGACGTCCTCTTCCCTGTCCGCCAGCGCCACCAGGACATCCTCACGCAGCTCGCCGTCTCGGTGCAGGGCTACCTCGCGATGGACCTCATCCGCAAGAACAACCTCGAGCTCATCAAGGGTGTCGACCGCGCCCGCACCACGACGATCGCCGCCCTGCGGACCGCCGTCGTCGTCGCGCAGGCCCTCGCGAACCAGAAGATGGTCCTCGACCAGATCGACGCGATCAACACCACGACGAACAACATGATCCTGCAGACGAGCGAGATGCTGAAGGACCAGACCACGCGCATCCACCAGCAGGCATCCACCGCGGGTGTCAGCGTCGAGACCCTGCAGCGCGCGTTCGACAACGTCTTCCAGACCATGGACGCGATCGACACCTTCCGTGCCGAAGCCGCCAAGAACATGGAGGGCACCGTCAACGCGCTCGAGTCGGGCCTCGAGAAGGCGAAGCCGTACCTCGAGCGCAGCCGTCAGGCCGAGCAGCGCGAACTGCGGTAGCCTCACGCTCGGGTGACCGGGCGCACGGGTCGCTGAGGACGAAGGGGACGAGGGATGGCATTCGGACGACTGCTGAACGCACTGCGGACCGGCGGGGCCGAGCCGCTCGGCGTCGCCGACGCCACGCCGGCGCCCGTCGGTGAGACCGAGGACGAGCAGACGGCCCGGCACCTCGACGAACTCCGCGACTCGGTGCGCTCCGTGGGGCGCGACCTCCCCACGCTGCTCACCTCACAGCTCCGACAGATCGACGACCAGTTGCGCCTCGTCGTCGCGACGATCGCCGACCAGGGTGCGTCGACCGAGCAGCGCGTGCTCCTCGCCGCGATGGTGACGGACTACATCCCGTCCCCGCTGCGCTCCTTCCTCGCGCTGCCGGCCGCGGACCGCACCGACGACTCCCGCAGCACGATCGTCTTCGCCCGTCAGCTGGAGCTCATCGAGGAGACCATCCGCGACCTCCTCAACCAGATCCGCATCGGCGCGATCGCCGAACTCTCGACGCACGGTCGGTTCCTCTCCGACAAGTTCCAGGAGCCCGACGCCGGTCTCGTGCTGGGTGCGCACTGATGGCGTCGCTGATCGCGGGCGCGAACGCCGCGCTCACCGCCGAGAACCCCGGCCTCGACGCCGTGCTCATCGGGTTCGGCTGGGACGTCATCGCGAGCCGCGGGCCGCAGAGCGAACCCGTGCCGCTGGCGATCATGTGCGGCGACGACGGCAAGGCCCTGTCCGACGACCACCTCGTGTTCTTCAACCAGGTCGAGAGCCAGGACGGCGCGGTCACCTTCTCCTCCGAGGCCGACGACGAGGAGATCGACGTCGAGCTGTCGCGCGTGTCGGACGCCGTGTCGAAGATCGCCTTCCTGCTCTACATCGACCCCGACGTCCGCGGTCCCGGCGACTTCTCGCCCGTGCGCTCGGCGTTCGTCCGCGTCGCCACGCCCGACGGTCGGGAGCTCGTGCGCTTCGACGTGCCGATCGCCGAGGTCCGTAGCAGCCAGGCGCTGCTCCTCGCCGAGCTGTACCGGCACCGCTCGGACTGGAAGTTCCGCGCCCTCGGGCAGGGGTACGCCGGTGGTCTCGCCGGCGTGGCGCGCGACTTCAGAATCGACCTCTGAGCCGTGCCGCTCAACACCTCCCCGGTGCGACGGGACATCGACTACCTCCGTCGTCGGGTGAAGCCGAGGCCCGAGCCGGCGGCGCAGGTCGAGCCGGTGGCGAGCGCCCCGGCGGCACCTGCCCCCGCCGCGTCGGCAGCACCGTCGACGGGACTCACGCTCGGCGGGCCGTCGACGCCCGCCGCCGCACCCCCTGCCCCGGCGGCATCGGCAGCGCCGTCGGCAGCGTCGGCACCGTCGACGGGACTCTCGCTCGGCGGATCCTCGTCGCCCGCTCCCGCTGCGCCGTCGGCACGCCCGGCCACCACGCCCGCCGCAGCACCGACGACCCCACAGCCCTTCCCCGCCCCGACGGCCGAGGAGGTCCGCGTCCTCGACGACGAGACCCCGCTGGTCCGGCTCGACCCGCGTCAGTCGGCCATCGGCAGCCTCATCGTCGGCGGAGCGACGGCGATCGTGTGGGAGACCGTCGAACTCGTGACGGGCGTCGCGACCGCCGACGGCATCGACGGCACGCCCGTGACGACGCCCGGCAACCGGCCGCTGCTCGGCTTCGACGGCGGCGACGCGATCCTCGCGCTCCGGCACGTGCACCTCATCCGGCGCGCACTGTTCGTCGGCACACCCGGCCGTCCGCTGACGGTGCAGCTCTTCGACGGCGAGAGCTTCGCGGCCGCCGACGAGACCGGCGCCGCTCCGGTCGTCTCGCTGCTGCGCATCGGGTCGAGGCTCGAACTCCGCCTCGAGCCCCTTCCCGCCGAGATCCCCCTCCAGACGCTCCTGCAGCAGTTCGGCTTCGAGCCGACGCCGTACGTCGTCGCCCGCGAACCCCGGAGACGATGACCATGCGCCACTTCAGCTACGTCGACGACAAGCGCGCGTCGCGGCTGTTCCACAAGCTCCCGAGCCCCATCAGCATCGACTCCCCGCCGGAACACGTGGCGGCGGCGCTCGGCGCCACGCTCTACAGTCCCGGCACGCGCCCGACGCTCGCGAAGGACGTGGTGAAGCAGGCGAAGCACGGGTGCCTGAGCATGGTGCTGTGCCTCGAGGACTCGGTCCCCGACGACGCGGTCGAGTTCGCCGAGACGAACGTCGCGGAGGCGATGCAGCAGCTCGCCGCCAAGAGCTCGGGGTCCAAGCGCCCTGTGCTGCCGCTGCTCTTCATCCGTGTCCGCACGCCCGAGCAGCTCGAGCGGGTCGCCCGACTCCTCGGTCCCGGACTCGACCTCCTGAGCGGCTTCGTCATCCCCAAGTACGAGAACAGCGAGGGGCTGGCGGACCGCTTCTTCGAGGCGCTCGGCCGCGTGCAGCGCGACTACGGGCAGGACGGGTCGAACGGCGCGCGTCGGCTCCGGGTCATGCCCATCCTCGAGTCGCCACGGATGATCCACCGCGAGACCCGCGACGACACCCTCTCCGGGATCGTCGACGTCACGAAGGCCCACCGCGAGGACGTCCTCGCGGTCCGGATCGGTGCCACCGACCTCTCGAGCGCCTTCTCGCTCCGGCGCTCGCGTGACCTCACCGTGTACGACGTGAAACTCGTCTCCTCGGTCATCGCCGACGTCGTCAACGTCTTCGGTCGGCCGGGCGACGACTTCGTCATCACCGGCACGGTCTGGGAGCACTTCCACAACGCGGAGCGGCTCATGCGCCCGCAGCTGCGCATGACGCCGTTCCAGGACGCGAACGAGGCGCAGCTGCGTCAGAAGCTCCTCCTCAAGGGACTCGACGGCCTCATCCGCGAGATCGCGCTCGACCAGGCGAACGGGTTGCTCGGCAAGACGGTCATCCACCCGAGCCACGTGCCGGTCGTCCACGCGATGTCGGTCGTGAGCCACGAGGAGTACGTCGACGCCCTCTCGGTCGTCGGCGACGTGGGCGGCGGTGCCAACGCCTCCCCGTACCGGAACAAGATGAACGAGATGAAGCCGCACCAGGCGTGGGCGCGCAAGACCCTGCTCCGTGCGGATGCCTTCGGGGTGGCAGCGGAGGAGACGACCTTCGTCGACCTCCTCGAGACGAGCATGCGGTGACCGTATGGACGGGCGCATGGACAGGCGGTTTCGTGCGCGACGCCGTCGGCATCGGCCTCCGCTCGGACGCCTCCCGAAGCCTGATCCCGGTGGAGGACCTCGTCGGTCTCGCACTCCGCGACAACCCCAAACGCGCGCAGCTGCTCGTGTCGACGGTCCTCGCCAAACACGTGCCGACCGTGCCCGGCCTGGCACTCGCCGCCGGAGAACTGCTCGGACTGCTGGTGCGGAGCGCGCTCGACGGCAGCGATCCGGAGACGGCTCCGTTCGACACCGTGGCGCAGCTCCTGGCCCGTCGGGAACGGCCGGATGCTGACGGTCTCGCCGCCCTCACCGCCGTCCGCGAGCACCTCGCCCAGCTCCGCGATGCGGCGCCACCGGCCGGGCCGGAGCTCGTCACCGTCGGCTATGCGGAGACGGCGACCGGGCTCGGCCACATCGTCGCCGACGCGCTCGGCTCGCCGTACCTCCACTCCACGAGGCACGAGGCGGACGTGCCCTTCACGCCGTTCGAGGAGGAGCACTCGCACGCGAGCGACCACCGCCTGTACCCGAGCGACCCCGCGTGGGCCACGGCCGGCGGCACCACGGTGCTCGTCGACGACGAGTTGAGCACGGGACGCACCGTCCGCAACACGATCACCGCCCTACACGCCACCACTCCGCAGGCGCACTGGGTGGTCGCGGGCCTCATCGACCTCCGTTCGGATGCGGACCGGCAGCGCTTCGACGACCTCGCCGACCGGCTCGGCACCCGGATCACCGTCGTGGCACTCGGTGTGGGTGCCGTCGACCTTCCGGAGGACGTCCTCGCCCGAGCGCGAGCGGTCATCGACGCTGCACCCGCCGCATCGGTCGCGGGTTCGACCGCAGCCGGCGACGTCATCGTCGTAGACGCCTCCGACCTGCCGCCCGTGCGGAGCGCGCGCTTCGGTGCGCCAGGACGCCTGGACGACGCGGTGACCGCCGCGATCGCCGACCGGGTCCGTCCGGAGCTGCCGGACGGCGAGGTCGTGGTGCTCGGCTCCGAGGAGTTCATCGCGGTACCGCTGGCCGTCGCCGCCCACCTCGACCGCGCCCGCGGAGCGACGCGCTTCTCGACCACCACGCGATCCCCCATCGCCGTGATCGACCGTGACGACTACGCCATCGCGAGCGCGGTGTCCTTCACCAGCCACGACCGCACGATCGACGGCCTCGGACCCCGCTTCGCCTACAACCTCTCGCGCGGCGGCTCGCGGTTCGCGGCGGTGGTCCTGTTCCCGGAGCCGGGCGCCGACCGCGAGCTCCTGCTCCGGCCCGACGGCGTCGTCGAGGCGCTGCGGACCGTCACCGAACACGTCATCGTCGTCCTCCTCACCGAATCCGTCCCGACCCCAGCCGAATGGAACCCCGCACCGTGACCATCGACGCCGCCGCCCTCCCCGAGCCGCTCACCGGACCGGACTTCGGGTCCTACGACGCCTCGGAGGTGCGCTGGCTGCTGACCGATCTCGGCGACACCCGCCTCGAGGCCGACGCCTCCGAACGCGAGGCCGCGATCCAGAGCGGTCGTGCGCACTACGCCGAGTCGCTGCCCATCGAGTACCTGCCCTCCCCCGAGTACGAGGAGCTCTACCGCGACGCCCTCGCGCGGTCGAGCCGGCGCCTCGCGGTGGCCGTCGGTGTCGTCACCGACCTCGTCCTGGCCTCCCGCGCGAACCGCCCCGTGCTGGTCTCCCTCGCCCGCGCCGGAACGCCCATCGGGATCCTCATGCGTCGCTGGGCGAAGGAGGTCCGTGGGATCGACGTGCCGCACTACACGATGAGCATCGTGCGCGGTGTCGGCGTCGACGGGACCGCGCTGCGCTACCTCGCGGCGCACCACGATCCGGAGCAGATCGCGTTCGTCGACGGCTGGACCGGCAAGGGCGCCATCGCGCGTGAACTGACGGCGGCACTGGAACGCTTCGCCGAGACCGACGGCATCCGCTTCTCCGACGAGCTGGCGGTCCTCGCCGACCCCGGCCACTGTGTGCCCGTGTACGGCACCCGCGACGACTACCTCATCCCCTCGGCGTGCCTGAACTCCACCGTCTCCGGCCTCGTGTCCCGCACGGTGTACAACCGCGAGCTGCTCTCCGACGACCAGTTCCACGGTGCCAAGTTCTACCGTGAGCTCAGCAGTCACGACGTCTCCGGTGCGTTCCTCGACGCGGTCTCCAGCCGCTTCGCCGAGGTGGTCGACGACGTCGCCGCGGGCGTGGAGGAGGCCTCGGCGGCCGATCGTGAACCGAGCTGGATCGGCTGGGAGGCCGTCGAGCGGATCCGTGAACAGTACGACATCCCGACCGTGAACCTCGTGAAGCCGGGTGTCGGCGAGACCACCCGCGTGCTGCTCCGCCGGGTGCCGTGGAAGGTGCTCGTATCGCCGGACGCCCTCGACGACGTCGCGCACGTGCTCCTGCTCGCCGAGCAGCGCGGCGTGCCGGTCGAGGTCGTGCCCGGCTTGCCCTACAGCTGTGTCGGACTCATCAACCCGTTGAGCGACGCCGCGGCGGGAGACGCCCAGTGAGCGCCCTCGTCGCCTGCGACCTCGACCGCACCCTCATCTACTCGCCGAAGGCGTTCTGGCTCGAGACGCCGGACCCCGAGGCGCCGTCGATCATCGTCTCGGAACTCTGGAACGGCGTGCCGATCTCGTTCATGACGCGCGAGTCGGAGCGCCTGCTGATCGAGCTGCGCTCGCAGGCCGTGTTCATGCCCGTCACGACGCGGACCGTGGCGCAGTATCAGCGGGTGCAGCTGCCGGGCGGCGCGCCCGCGTACGCGATCACGAGCAACGGCGGCGAGATCCTCGTCGACGGCGTCCCCGATGCCGACTGGCGCGACCGGCTGCGAGCGCACCTCACCGACCACACCGCCCCGCTCGACGAGGCGCTCGCGCGCTTCGAGGAGCTGGCGTCGCCGACCTGGATCCTCAAGACGAACGTCGCGGACGCGCTGTTCTTCTACTCGATCGTCGAGCGCGACGCGATCCCGACGGGCTGGCTCGAGCAGGTCGAGCAGGAGTGCGAACGGCTCGGGTGGACGGTGTCCCTGCAGGGACGCAAGCTCTACTGCGTGCCACGGACGCTCACGAAACACGACGCCGTCAGCGAGGTCGCCCGTCGGCTCGACGGGCCACTCGTGCTCGCGGCCGGCGACTCGCTCCTCGACCAGTCGATGCTGGAGACCGCCGACCTCGCGTTCCGGCCGGCGCACGGCGAGCTCGACGACGAGGGCTTCACGATCGACACGCTGACGGTCACCGAGCGGCGCGGCATCCTCGCCGGCGAGGAACTGCTGCAGCTGATGACGGCGGCAGCCGTCCGGGGCTGCTGACCCGAGGCCCGATCACCAGGGCAGGTCGAGACTCGGTACCAGGCCGCCCGCGGCCGCGCCGGAGCCCGGGCACACGAGCACGCCGTCGGCGTCGGCGAGGCCTCGGAGCATGGCTGCCCCGTGCCACGGCGTCGGCTCCGCATGCGCCGTGGCCGAGTCGGGATCGTGCACCGAGCGGTAGGGGCGCAGGACCGTCCCGGAGCGGACCCCGTCGATGGGCGAAGCGAGCACCGCCGGTCGCAGGGCCGGGAGTTCGAGTCCCTGGAGGCCCGCGAGCACCGGGTGCACGAGCGTGAGGACGCTGAGCAGTGCGGCGAGCGGATTGCCGGGGAGCCCGACGAACAGGCGACCGTCCGGCAGCCGCGCGAGCAGGGCGGGGCCACCCGGACGGACGTCGACGCCGTCCACGAGGAAGTCCGCTCCGGCGTCGCGCAGCAGCGCTCGGACATGATCGGCGCGGGAGTCGCCGGTACCACCCGTGGTCACGACGAGGTCCCGCTGGTGGCGGGCAGGAGCGCCGACCGCACTCGTCAGCCCGAGGGCGTCGGCCGTGGTGGACGCGTCATCGCCGACACGGACGCTGGACGTCACGACGCCACCGAGCGAGGTGATCACTCCCGGGAGGGATGGGCCGAAGCTGTCGCGGACGAACCCCGGGCCGGGCACGCCGCTCGTGACGACCTCATCACCCGTGAGGACCAGGCGGGCCCGCGGGGTCGGTACGACAGGCACGCGGTCGAAGCCGGCTCCGGCGGCGACCGCGAGGTGGACGGGACCGAGACGCGTGCCGGCGTCGAGGACGGTCGACCCCGCGGGTGACTCGGTTCCGGCGGGCCGGATGTGCCGCCCCGGGCGCGGCTCACCGCTCGGTGCGGTCGGGGCGAGGTGGAGGTGAGGTGATCCCGAGCCGTGCTCGACGATGCCGTGCTCGAGCTGGAGCACAGTCTCGGCGCCCGCCGGGATCAGCCCACCGGTCAGCACGTCGACCGCGACACCGTCGCTGAGTCCGACCGACCGCGCGCGCTCGGCGTCACCGCCGGTCAAGAGCACCCACGGCCCGCTCCCGGCCAGCGCCCAGCCGTCCATCGCCGAGGAGTCGTAGTGCGGGATCGCGATGGGCGAGACGAGCGGCGCCGCGAGGACGTGCCCGAGGGCCTCGGTGAGCGCCAGGGTGTCGACGACGTCGGACCGCAGCGCGGCACCCGCCGCATGCGCGATGCTGCGGGCGTCCGACCAGGAGGACCTCGTCATGCGGTCGAGTCCGAGGCGACCAACCGGTCGACGGCCGCGGTCGCAGCCTCGGCGGCGGCGACCGGATCCGCCCCGCTCGCGAGCGCCTTCCCGACGGCGATGCCGACGAGATAGGTGGTGAGTGGGGCGGCCGGACGCAGCACGGCGTGCGCGGCCGTGCCCGCGAGTCCGAGGACGGCGTCGATGTCGACCGCGACGTCGCCGAGCTCCAGCTCGGCAGACACCCGGTCGGTCCAGTCGGCGAGGACGGCATGCAGGTCATCGGTCATGGGAGACGCTCCTCAGGGTCGCGGTCGGCATGGTGGACGCGGTCGATGCCGGCGACTCGACGGCGGTGACGACCCCGAGTTCGGTGGCGTCGGCCCAGGTGTCGACGTCGGCCGAGCCGCCGTCGGGGATGGGCACCTGTCGGAGGACGAGTCCGGCGAGCAGCTGGCGGACGGAGACACCCGCGAGGTCACCGCTCGGCTGTGACATCCGGAGTGCGGCGACCCGGCCTTCCAGGGCCTCCCGGTGGTAGACGGCGAGCAGCGACTGCTCACGACCGGAGTCGTCCACCGCGACCCAGCCGTCGGTGTCCGTCCCGGCAGTGTCAGTGGTGGTGGCGGTGGCTGCGTCGAGCACCGCGGCGAGCGCCGGCGCGGCATCCGGCATGTCGCAGGCGAGGACGGCGACCCGCGCGGGACCCTCGGCCGCGACGCCATCACGCAGGGCGTCCAGGCCTGCGGCGATGGCCGCAGCAGGACCGCCGAACACGGGGCGCTCGCGGACGAAGCGGACTGGATCAGTCGTCTCGACCTCGGGGCCGACCACGACGACACGGCCGCCGGCCGCCCGCGCAGCATCGATCGCGAGCTGGAGGAGCGTCCGGCCGTCGCGGAGCAACGACGCCTTCGCGACGCCGCCGAGGCGGGAGGACCGCCCTCCCGCGAGGATGATCGCGTCGACGGACATGGCACCAGCCTAGGCCGCGATCCAACCCCCGAGGCGGCTGCGGATCCGGTGAGGCACCTTGCCCTCGTCCGATGGTGGTGATAGCCATGAGCCATGACTCGCATCACGGCGCGCAGACGCGCCACCCGCATCACGGTGGGACAGCCCGCGCGCACCCGCGAGGACGTCCTCGCCGTCGAGGAGCCGCTCGAGATCCGCGTCGGTGGTCGCTCGCTCGCCATCACGATGCGGACGCCCGGTCACGACGTCGACCTCGCGATCGGCTTCCTCGTCTCGGAGGGCGTCATCGGTCGGGGTGACGACGTCCGGACCGCACGGTACTGCGCTGGCGCGACGGACGAGGGCGTCAACACGTACAACGTGCTCGACGTCGCCCTGTCCCCCGGCGTCCCCGCCCCCGATCCGAGCCTGGAACGGAACTTCTTCACCACCAGCTCGTGCGGCCTCTGTGGTAAGGCGAGCATCGACGCCGTCCGGACGAGCTCGCGCTACTCCGTCGCGGACGACGACTTCCGCCTCGACCCGGCGCTCCTCGTGACCTTCCCCGACCGCCTCCGGGCACAGCAGGCGGTCTTCGAGCGCACCGGTGGCCTGCACGCGGCCGGCCTGTTCGACGCCCGCACCGGCGAGATGCTCGTCCTCCGCGAGGACGTCGGCCGGCACAACGCCGTCGACAAGGTCGTCGGATGGGCGGCGAAGGAGGGGTTGCTCCCCCTCCGCTCCATGGTCCTGATGGTGTCCGGGCGCGCGAGTTTCGAGCTCACGCAGAAGGCCTCGATGGCCGGCATCCCGATGCTCGCCGCCGTCTCCGCTCCGTCCTCGCTCGCCGCCGAACTGGCCACCGAACTCGGGATGACGCTCGTCGGATTCCTCCGCGGCGACTCGATGGTCGTCTACAGCGGAGCGCATCGCCTTGCCGACCCGGCCGAAGGCTCGGCGCCAGCAGCACTCCAGACCGGAGCGAACGCATGAGCACCGAACCGCCCGTCGAGGACGTCACGGACGCCGACATCGAGGTCAGCCACCCGAAGCACGTCGCCGTCGGCCTGCCCGGCATCCTGCACTCGATGGAGCCCGCCCTCCGACAGCTCGGGCCGAAGCGGACCGCGGAGCTGTTCACCTCGATCAACCAGCGCGGCGGCTTCGACTGCATGAGCTGCGCCTGGCCCGACCCGGACGACCGCAAGAAGCTCGAGTTCTGCGAGAACGGCGCGAAGGCCGTCATCTGGGAGGCGACGCCGGTCGTCATCCCGAGCGCGTTCTGGGCCGAACACTCGCTCACCGATCTCGCCGACAAGTCGGAGTACTGGCTCGGCATGCAGGGTCGGCTGTCGGAGCCCGTCTACAAGCCGGCCGGTTCGGACCACTACCGGCCGGTGAGCTGGGATGAGGCGTTCGCCATCGTCGGCGATCAGCTGCGTGGGCAGGCGTCCCCTGATGAAGCCGTCTTCTACACGAGCGGCCGCGCGTCGAACGAGGCGGCCTTCGTCTATCAGCTCTTCGTGCGCGCCTTCGGGACCAACAACCTCCCCGACTGTTCGAACATGTGCCACGAGTCCACCGGCACTGCGCTCGGCGAGGTGATCGGCGTCGGGAAGTCGACCATCCGGTACGAGGACTTCGAGCAGGCCGACCTCATCATCGTGATGGGCCAGAACCCGGGCACGAACCATCCGCGCATGCTCACGGCGCTCGAGGACGCGAAGCAGGCGGGCGCGACGATCGTCTCGGTGAACCCGCTCCCCGAGGCGGCGCTCGAGCGGTACAAGAACCCGCAGACGGTCCGCGGCATGGTCGGGCGCGGCACGGTCATCTCCGACCAGTTCCTGCAGATCCGGCTCGGCGGCGACATGGCGCTGCTGCAGGCGGTCTCGAAGCGGGTCTTGGAGGCCGAGGCGGCGGCTCCGGGGACGATCCTCGACCACGCGTTCCTCGCCGAGCACTGCCTCGGGCTCGAGGAGCTCACGGCCCACCTGGCAGACCTCGACGAGACGGCGGTGCTCGAGGCGACCGGCCTCACGAGCGAGCAGATCGACGAACTCGCCGAACGCTACATCGCCTCGAACGCGACGATCGTCACCTGGGCGATGGGTCTGACCCAGCACAAGGCGGCGGTCAACGGGATCAAGGAGATCATCAACCTGCTCCTCCTCCGCGGGAACATCGGCAAGCCGGGCGCCGGTGCGTCGCCGATCCGCGGGCACAGCAACGTGCAGGGCGACCGGACGATGGGCATCTGGGAGCAGATGCCCGAGTCCTTCCTCGCCGCCATGGAGCGCGAGTTCGCGGTCCCGATGCCGCGGGAGCACGGTGTCGACGCGGTGAACGCGATCCGAGCGATGCAGCGGGGCGAGGTCCGCACCTGGATCTCGCTCGGCGGCAACTTCGTCGCGGCGATCTCCGACACCGCCGCCGCCGAGGCCGCGATCCGCGGAACGCAGCTGTCCGTGCAGATCTCCACGAAGCTCAACCGCTCGCACGCGGTCACGGGCGAGGCGGCGATCATCCTGCCGACCCTCGGGCGCACCGAGATCGACCTGCAGGCGAGCGGACCGCAGATGGTCAGCGTCGAGGACTCGGTGTGCGCGGTCCACGCCTCGCACGGCCGCATCCCGCCGGCAGCGCCCGGTCTGCTCTCCGAGGTCGCCATCATCACCCGACTCGCGCGTGCGACGCTCGGTGAGGACTCGGGCATCGCCTGGCAGGCGTTCGAGGACGACTACGACACGATCCGCGAACACATCGGACGGGTCGTGCCGGGCTGCGAGGGGTACAACGAGCAGATCCGCCGCGAGGACGGCTTCGTCCTGCCGAACGGACCGCGGGACTCCCGCACGTTCACGAACCCCGAGGGTCGCGCCCTGCTGACGGTCAACGAGCTCGAACCGATCCACTGCCCGCCCGGTCGGCTGCTCCTGCAGACCCTGCGCTCGCACGACCAGTTCAACACGACGATCTACAGCCTGAACGACCGGTACCGCGGCATCAAGAAGGGCCGGAACGTCGTCTTCGTCAACCCGGACGACCTCCGCGACCTCGGCCTGGAGGACGGGCAGACGGTGGACGTCTTCAGCGAGTGGGCCGGGCAGCCGGATCGGGAACTCCGCGGCTTCCGCGTCGTCTCCTACCCGACCGCTCGTGGATGTGCCGCAGCGTACTTCCCCGAGGCGAACGTCCTCGTCCCGCTCGATTCGACGGCCGACCGGAGCAACACCCCGGTCTCGAAGGCGATCGTCGTGCGGTTGCAGCCGGCCGCCTGACACCCGGAGCGACGTCGACCCGGGCGACGGTCTGAGCGGTTCATTCGTACGCTCGGAGGAGCTGCCAGCGGCCGCGCGCGCTGTCGAGTCGGATGTCGAAGACGAAGGACCGGCCGTCTGCAGCGGTCGCCTGGAACCGCCAGGCGGGGGTCGCCGCGGGCGGATGGGTGACGAACGAGACGTTCGGCTCGAGCGGTGTCGGGGTGTCGGTGACGAGGTACCGGGCTCCGTCCCAGAACAGTCGCTCCGGCACGCCTGCCGGCGTCGTCCAGACCGCGATCTCGGTGCTCGTGATCAACATGCGTGGCCTCCCGTCGTTCGAACATACGTTCGATAGAGAGTGAGCCTAACCCGACATCCGACGACACGCCAGCCCGGATCGGCCGCGGATTCAGTCTCCCGGCGTGTCGGCGAGGAACCGCTTGATGTCCTCGCCCATCACCGTCGCCTCGGTGTGGTGCAGGTAGTGGCCGCCGTCGAGTCGGACGAGTTCACTCCGGTCGACTCCGGCGAGCTGCTCCTCGTGAAGGGGCACCCAGTCGGAGAGTTCCGGGTCGTCGCCGACGACGAACATGAGGATCGGCAGGTCGGCCGGGAACGCTTGGGATCGGGCCGCCTTGAAGTTGCCGGGCGTGTGGGCGATCTCGTCGAGCAGCGTCGGCGACATCGCATTGCGGTTCGTCAGGATCGCGAGTTGGCGCTTCGTGGCGGCGTCGTACGGGAGGCCCTCGTACGGGTCGGGCGCGCTGGCGGTGAGGAGGCGGAGGATGCCGAGGGCCTTCAGCGTGTCGACGCCGTCGGTGGGTGTCGGCTCGTCACTTCCGGGCTGGGTCGGGACGCTCGTGTCGATCCCGATGAACGCCGTCACCTCGGCGCGGAACCGCTCCAGATACTCGAGGGCGTAGATGCCGGCGATCGAGTGTCCGGCGAGGACGTAGCGGTCGATGCCGAGGTGCTGCAGGGCGGCGTGCACCTCGCCGGCGATGTTGGCCGAGGTCCGGGGCACGTCCGTCTGATCGCTGAGGCCGTAGCCGAACGGCTCGACCACCACCACCCGGTACTGATCGCGGAGCTCGGCGACGAGCGGCTCGAAGTCGAGGCCGGGTGCCGCGGTGCCCTGCCCGGGCAGCAGGACGATCGTCTCGGCGCCGGAACCACTGATGACGACGTTCATGTCCTTGCCGTCGACGTCGACCAACTGCCCATAGGGCTGCAGGTCGCCCGCTTCCGACGAACTCGCGACGGCGTTCACGATGCTCGTCGTCGCGAGACCCGCTGCGATGAGGCCGGCGATCGTGGCGATCGAGATCAGTGGAACCTTCAGGAGCTTGCGCATCGTCACCCATCGTGAGGAGTCGGCGGCGGGCGGTCGCACCGCGCCGATTCCATCCTCACGGAGCGAGCGCATCGCCACATCCGCCGCTGGGCGAGGACATGCCCGACACGCCTACGCAATTGTGCGCAAGTAAAGCGCGGCTTCGAGTGCGACCGACGACTGAGCCGGCTGGAAGCGGTGGGCTTCCAGCCGGCTCCTGGTCGGTTCGCCTACTCGGCGGGCGGCGGGCTCTGCGGCTGCTGCGGCTCCGTCGGCTGCTTCGGTTCCTGCGGACGCTGCTCGTGCTGCGTGGGCGCGGGCGGAACCGGTGACGACGGAACCTGCGGCTGCGGAGGCCCCCACTGCTGCGGCGCGGGCTGGGCCGGAGCAGGCTGCCCGGGCGCGGAGCCCTGCCAGGACGGCGTGGGCCACTGCTGGCCCGGCTGCTGCGGGGTGAACTGCTGTGGGGCAGGCTGCTGCGGAGCCGGCTGCCCCTGGTAGCCCTGCCCGGGGTGCCCCTGCCCATACTGGCCGGGGTTCGGCTGGCCAGGGTTCGGCTGGCCGCCATACGGCTGCTGCTGCCCCTGGTACGGCTGCTGGGGGTACGGCTGCCCCTGCAACGGCTGCGGCGGTTGCTGTCCCGGGTAGCCCTGCTGGCCCTGGTATCCCTGCTGACCCGGGTAACCCTGCACCGGGTAGCCAGGCGCGGCCTGCTGGTAGACCTCCGGACGGTACGGCTGCTGCCCGTAGCTCACACGCTCGCCCTCCGGCTTCGGGGAGAACGCCCGCACGATCACGGGGATCACGGCGGAGATCGCTGCAGCGAGCGTCGTGGCCGCGGCGATGCGCCACCACCAGTCCGCCCAGGTGCCCTCGGGGAACGCCATGGGCAGCACGAGCACGAGGACCGTGGCGATGATGAGCGCGATCGTCACGATGCCGGTGGCCCTGACCACGGTGGACGTGGCGCGGGTGACGAAGTGGAGGAAGTACACCTGGATGATGATGAGCGCCAGACGCACGATGATGAGGATGCCGATGAACAGCATGATCTGCGTGGACCAGACGAACCCGTCGGAGGTGTTCGGCGGCTGGAGCCACCCGTTCCACAGCTTCAGGAGGCCGACGGTGACGAGGAAGATGTTCACCAACGTCGACACCGCGAGGTACCACTTGTTGGGTCCGTGGCCAGCTGCGGCGTCGAGCGACACGGCACCGACGAAGGCCGCGAGCAGCAGCAGCGTGAGCCAGACCCGCCCGGCGATGTCGGCCTGATCGCCGACGATGATGAAGTATCCGCCGATGATCGCCGCTGCGACGAGCGTTCCGATCGTCAAGGTCAGCGCGAGCACGGCCGACCGTGAGCGGCGCGGTGTGGTCTCGACCATTCGAAATCCCCAATCTGTCGTGAGTGCCAACAGTACCGGGGTGGCATCCGCATGGAAGGGAGGCCTCCCTACCTCTGGGGAGGACGCCCGCTTCTCCACAGCGGAGAAGCAGGGTCGCGGTCGGGCAGTCGATCAGGGGCGGTGGTAGTCGGCTTCGGCGACGTGCTCGAGCCAGGTCGTGCTCGCGGCCGGGTCGTCCGCCCGTTCGAACATCGCGAGGTGCTCCATGTAGTCGTCCGGCGTGGCCCCGTGCCAGTGCTCCTCGCCGGGCGGGGTGTAGACCGTCTGGCCCGGCTGGACGACGAGAACGGCACCGTCGCGCGTACCCATGAGGGCGACGCCCTCGGTGACATGGAGCGTCTGCCCGTTGGCATGGGAGTGCCATGCGGTGCGGGCGCCGGGGAGGAATCGCACCTTCGCGACCACCATGTGCTGGCCGTCCTGCTGCGGCGCGGCCAGCAGGTCGAGGTAGACGTCGCCGGTGAACTGCTCGGCGGGGTTCTTGATCGTCGCGGGTTTCGGTTGGATCTGCATACGGACGACGCTACGGCCGTGCACGTCGGCGAGGGAGTGTCCAGCAGTACACCCTTCGGCGATCACGACAGTACTGTGGACTCCGTCCCTGCCGAGCCCGCGGCGGCGTGACCCCCGAGCCAAGGAGAAGCACATGTCGGTCGGCCTGCTCGCCGTTGTCGATGACATCCTCAGCGCAGCCCTCAAGGCGAGTGCGAAGACCGCCGGCGTCGTCATCGACGATGCGGCCGTCACCCCGCAGTACGTGCAAGGGCTCACCCCCGCGCGGGAACTGCCGGTCGTCTGGCGGATCGCCCGCGGCAGCCTCATCAACAAGTTCGTCATCATCATCCCGATCGCCCTGCTGCTGACCGCGTTCGCGCCCTGGGTCCTGCCGTTCCTCCTCATCATCGGAGGCACCTACCTGTGCTTCGAGGGCGCGGAGAAGGTCATGGAGTGGTTCGGCATGCACCACGCGGAGGCGGAGGAGGACGTCCGCGACGAGAAGAAGCTCGTCTCCGGGGCGGTCCGCACCGACCTCATCCTCAGCACGGAGATCATGCTCATCTCCCTCGCCAGCCTCGACTCCGGGCTCGGCATCTGGATGACACTGGGCGCCCTCCTGGTCATCGGCCTCGTCATGACGGCGGTCGTCTACGGCGCGGTCGCCCTGCTCGTGAAGATCGACGACATCGGACTCCGGCTCATGAAGAACCCGTCACGCGGCGTCCGCCGCACCGGTGCACGGATCGTCGCGTCGATGCCCGCGGTCTTCCGCGTCATCAGCGTCGTCGGCACGGTCGCGATGCTCTGGGTCGGCGGCCACCTCGTGATCGCGAACCTCGCCGAGACGTTCTGGCACGGCCCGTACGACCTCCTGCACGTCGTCACCCACGCGATCGAGGCCGCCGGACCGGTCGTCGTCTGGATCGCCGACACCGCGATGTCCGCCGTGTTCGGACTCGTCCTCGGTCTGATCGTCGTCGCGATCGTGACCGGGATCTCGAAGCTGCGCTCGCGGAACCAGCCCGCGAAGGCTGCGCACTAGCGACGACAGCCGTGGTTCCGGGGGCGGCTAACGGAGCGGGCGGGCGTAGCAGAGCGACATCGGGATGACCTCGTACGGCGAGTAGATCGGGATGGGCTCGTAGCCGAGCCACTCGTAGAGCCGCACGGCCTCGGGCTGGCGGTCGCCGGTCTGCAGGATGAGGCGGGACGCCCCCTCGGCACGGGCGGTGTCCTCGACGGCGGTGATCAGGCGTTTCGAGACGCCCCGCCCGCGGTGAGCCGGGAGGGTGACGACGCGCTTGAGCTCCCATTCGCCGTGCAGTCGGCGCAGGGCGGCGTGGCCGACCGGCTCGCCGTCGATGAGGGCCAGGAAGGTCGCGCTGATGTCGGCAGGATCGACGGTGAACGCGGTCAGCGCTCGCTCGGCAGCCGCCGGGTCCCAGTCCTCCCAGGCCGACGCGTACCGTGCGTCCATCTCCTCGTCCATCGCGGCGCGGAGCCGCACGGCCCGCTCGTCGTCCCAGGCGACTCGCTCGATGACGACGGGGTTCAGCTCGGGCATGCGGTTCCTTCGGGACGGCTACTGCGGCGCGATCGGCACGTCGCCGCCGTCTGCCAGTGTCCCACGACGCAGACCCGTCGGAGCGCTTCACCTCCAGCATGACGGGGACTCCTGCCCAGCCTGCGCTGCTACCGTGGCGAGACCCAGGAACCCGTCAACCGCGGAGGCACCGTGCTCACCATCCCAGGCGCCGTCGTCGGCCCCGCGCTCCGACTGATCCGCGCGAACCGCGCCTTCGTGAGTGAGGCCGGCGCGCGCCGCCGGATCCGGGAGCGCACCCTCCGGCCGGCGTCTTACGGTCCGCCCAGCACCCTCCGCAGCGACGTCCGGGTCGACGTCAAACGTTTCGGAGACTGGCCGGTGTACACCGTGTCCCCCACGCAACGACCCGCGATCGGCGGAGTCGTGTACGCGCACGGCGGCGGCTGGGTCGGCGAGATCGCACCGCAGCACTGGACGCTGGCCGCCACCATCGCCGCGGAGACCGGCGCGGTGGTCACGCTGCCGATCTACCCGCTCGTGCCCTACGGCACCGCGGCCATGGCACAGACCGGCGTCGTCGAGCTAGTCCGGCGCAGCATCGAGCAGCACGGGCCGACCGTCCTCGCCGGCGACTCGGCCGGCGGTCAGATCGCCCTGTCGGCAGCGCTCCGACTCCGGGACGAGGGCGTCGTCCTGCCGATGACCACCCTGCTGTCTCCAGCGCTCGACCTCACCTGGAGCAACCCGCGGATCCCGCTCGTGCAACCGAGCGACCCCTGGCTGGCGACGCCCGGCGGACGCGTGTTCGCGGAGCACTGGCGCGGCGACCTGGACATCGCCGATCCGACCGTGAGCCCCCTGTTCGGCGACCTCGCCGGGCTCGGGCCGCTCACGGTCTTGAGCGGGACCCGCGACGTCCTCAACCCCGACGCCGAGTTGCTCGTCGACCGAGCCGAAGCGGCCGGCGTCACGGTCGACTACCACGAGGGCGCCGGACAGTTCCACGTCTGGGCACTGCTGCCGACCCGCGCCGGACATGCCGCCACGCAGACGATCGTCCACAGCGTCACGCGCGGGCTGCGCTGAGTCGCCCGAAACGGCTCGAGATCGCGGCGGAATCGCGCAGATTCGGGCAGCTCAGGGCTGGGTCCGGCGCTTCCGGACCTCGCGCAGGACCATCTGCTCCGGGCACACGGTGGACAGGAAGTCGCCCACCGACAGCGCGAGGCGCTCACCGACGAGTGAGTAGAGGATGCGGTTCGCGTCGCGGCGCTCTGAGACGAGGCCGGCCTGGCGCAGGACGCTCAGGTGCCGCGAGATGGTCGGACCGGTGGCGTCGAAGCGTGCGGCGATCTCCCCTGCGGCGAGCTCGCCGTCCTTGAGGTCCTGCAGGATCTGCCGCCGCGTCGGATGAGCGAGCGCGGCGAAGATGTCCGACGCTGTATCTGCCATGTTTGCAATCTAGCACAATTGCGATATACAGTTTCGCTATATTGCTAACAAGCGAAGGAGACGGCATGCGAGTGGCCATCACCGGTGGGACCGGGTTCGTCGGACGACACCTCGCCGAGCGACTGCAGCACGACGGCCACGAGATCGTCGTCGTCTCTCGACGCACCGGCGTGGAGATCGACGACGTCGAGGCATTGGCCGCCGCGTTCGCCGACTGCGACACAGTCGCGCACTGCGCCGGGATCAACCGGGAGCTCGGCGACCAGACCTTCCAGCGCGTGCACGTCGACGGCACCCGGGCGGTCGTGGACGCGGCCCGCCGCGCCGGTGTCGGTCGCATCGTGCTGGTGAGCTTCCTCCGCGCGCGCCCCGACTGCGGCTCCGGGTACCACGAGACGAAGTGGGCGGCCGAGGAGATCGTGCGCAGCTCGGGCCTCGCGCACACCGTCCTCAAGTTCGGCATGATCTACGGCGCAGGCGACCATATGGTCGATCACGTCACCAAGGCCGTCCGCACCTTCCCGGTGTTCGCGACCGTCGGCTACCGTGAGCGTCGCGTGCGTCCGGTGCCGGTAGCGGACGCCGTCGACGTCCTCGTCGCAGCGCTCGAGGGCAGGGTGTCGGAGCCGACGGTCGCGGTCATGGGCGCCGAGGAACTCGAGCTGGGTGCGGCCGTGCGCCGGATCGCGCACGTGGCCGGACGCCGCCCGCTCTACGTCCCGGTCCCCGTGTGGACGATCCGCCTGCTCGCGCGCGCGACGGAACACCTCATGAAGACGCCACTGGTGGCGAAGGCGCAGGCGCAGATGCTGGCCGAGGGCGTGAGCGAGTCCGCTCCACCCGCACCGGAACTCCCTGCGGACCTCCGTCCGTCACGCCGCTTCGACGAGTCCCGGATCCGTGCCGCGCTCCCCGTCGGCCGGTTCACCCTCGGCGACCTCCGCCTGTCGCGCTCATCCCATTGAGTCGCCCGGAACTGCTCGAAATCCGTGCGGAATCGCGCAGATTCGGGCAGCTCAGGGGGCTGAGGTCAGGCGCGGCGCCGTCGACTCACGTTCGACGAGCATGGTCGCGAGCTCGAGGTGGTGGGAGAACGGTTTCTCCCCGGCATGCAGGCGGAGCAGGGTGTCGACCGCTGCGCGTCCGATGTCGTGCATGGACGTGTGGACCGTGGTGAGGCGGGGGACGGTCAGCATCGCCGAGTACGTGTCGTCGTAGCCGACGACACTCACGTCGTCCGGCACCCGCAGCCCGGCTTGCACGACCGTGCGGATGACCGCGAACGCGTCGGCGTCGTTGGTCGCGAACACGGCGGTGGGCGGCTCGTCGAGAGCGAGCATGCGCAGGACCGCCGTCGACGAGGTCCCCATCCCCTCCTCGGAGACGAGGTCGGGATCAAGCGGGATGCCGGCCCCGCGAAGCGCTTCGCGGTACCCGACGGCGCGCGCCCGCAGGCCTGGATTCGCCGGGTTGCCTCCGACGAAGGCGATCCGCCGATGGCCGAGATCGAGCAAATACTCGACCGCCTGCTGCCCGCCGGCGCCGTGGCTCGAGCCGATACTCGCGACCGAGCGGTCGAGCGGATCGGGAGAGTCGACAGCGACGAGCGCGATCCCCGCGTCGAGGCAGGCGTCGACGACGTCGACGGCGATGGGCGTCGTGACGACGATCATGCCGATCGCACCTCGCGCGGCGACGCCGTCGATGAAGCTGCGGTCGAGCGCCACCCCGCCTGCAGCCGCACCACCGATGCCGTTCTCGACGAACTCGGAGCCGGGCGACAGCACCCGCGTCACGAGATCGACGTCCGACCGCCGTGCCGCAGCGACCATGCCGTCGAGGACACGGAGGGAGTAGACGCTGTGCAGGGTGTCGAACACGACGTGGATGCTTCGCGGAGCACCGGGGATCGATCGGGGTGTCGGGCGGTACCCGAGCTCGCGCACGGCCTCCTCGACCCGCGCACGGGTCGCCTCGGACATACCCGACCGACCGTTGATCACCTTCGAGACGGTCGCGATCGAGACACCGGCACGCTCTGCGATCGACGCCAGCGTCGGGCCCGTCATGGGTGTGCGTGCCATCGAGAGCCCTCCCTCGTCCCGCGGCGAGCGGCCGCCGGTCGCGCCCAGCCTAGCGAAACTGTTTCGAATCGACGCGTTGACGACGTCTCGCAGTCTCGCTTACCTTCGGGATCACGGCGCACCACGCCGAAAGACTTTCGTCACCCCGATCTGCACTGGAGCACGTCATGACCAGCATCCCGTTCACCGCCGACTGGATCCTCCGCGCACCCCGAGGCCCCTTCGCCGCCGTCCAGGGCGGTGTGGACGACTCGCTGATCGTGGCCCTCCCGCACGACGCCCTGCGCGACGCCGAGCGCTTGCCGGACGCACTCGCCAAGGGCGGGGCCGCCTACTACCCCACCGGCGCCTTCAGCCACGTGAAGACCTTCGAGGTCCCCACCGAGTGGTCCGGTCGCATCGTCCGGCTCGAGGTCCAGGGGGCGTTCCGGCACGCGATGGTGTACCTCAACGACGAGCTCGCCGGCAATCGTGCCGACGGCTTCGCGCGCTTCTTCGTCGACCTCACCCCGTTCCTCCGCTTCGGCGAGACGAACACGCTGCGCATCGAGACCCGCGCAGGGCAGGACTCCCGCTGGTACGCCGGAGCCGGCCTGCACCGCCCGGTCCTCCTCCATGTCGACGAACCCACGCACATCGAGCCCGACGGTGTCCGCATCACGACGATCCGGATCGAGGACGACCAGGCGGTGCTCGAAGTGGCGACCACCATCGTCAACCGGGGTCTCACCAGGAGTGCGCGCGTCCTCGCGACGGAACTCGCCGGCCCTGACGGGAGCATGGTGGAGGGCGAACGCACGCCGGTCACGGTCGCGCCAGGCGGGACCGCGCTCGTCCGCCAGCGGCTCTACGTGCCGGACGCAGCCCTGTGGAGCGTCGACTCACCGGCGCTGTACTCGGCGAGGACCTCGCTCGAGGTCGACGACCGACCCGCCGACGACGCGGCCGTCGTCCACACGGTCCACGGCATCCGCACGGTCACCGTCGACCCGCGGAAGGGTCTCAGCATCAACGGCGAGCCGGTGCTCCTGCGCGGGGCCTGCATCCACAGCGACAACGGTCCGCTCGGCGCAGCATCGATCGCGCGCGCCGAGGAACGGCGTGTCCAGCTCCTCAAGGACGCCGGCTTCAACGCGATCCGCGCGGCCCACAATCCGGCATCGCCCGCCATGCTCGACGCCTGCGACCGCATCGGCATGCTCGTCATGGACGAGGCCTTCGACATGTGGGGCCGGGGCAAGACGGACAACGACTACTCCCTCGACTTCGCGCAGTGGTGGCGGGCCGATCTGGAGTCGATGGTGGCGAAGGACATGAATCATCCGAGCGTGATCATGTACTCGATCGGCAACGAGATCGTCGAGGTCGGCACCCCGCACGGTGCAATCCAGGCGAGGGAACTCGCCGAGCACGTGCGCGCGTTGGATCCGACACGACTCGTGACGAACGGCGTGAACGCGACGCTGGCCGTGCTCGACGATCTGGACGACATCATGGCGTCGGACCAGGGGTTGAACGAGCTGATGGGCGAAGCGGGCGCGAACATGATGAGTCTCATCGGTTCCTCCGACGCCGTCACGATGCGCACCGAGGAGTCCAGCGCGGCGCTCGACGTCCTCGGCCTCAACTACGCGGACGGCCGCTACGCGAGCGATGCCGAGCGGTTCCCGCACCGCGTGATCGTCGGCTCGGAGACGTTCCCGACACAGATCGGCGACCTCTGGCCGCTCGTCGAGGCGAACCCGAACGTGATCGGCGACTTCACCTGGACCGGCTGGGACTACCTCGGTGAGGTCGGCATCGGTGCGACCTCCTACGCCGAGGACCCCGAGGCGAACGGCGCCCTCGAGCGCGAGTTCCCCTACCTCACCGCGTGGTGCGGCGACTTCGACATCACCGGCTGGCGGCGGCCGGTGTCGTACTACCGGGAGATCGTCTTCGGTCTGCGGTCCGAGCCGGCCATCGCGGTGCTCCGACCGGAACGGCACGGGCAGACGATCACGATGCAGTCCCCGTGGGCGTGGAGCGACTCGGTCGACTCGTGGACGTGGCCCGGTTTCGAGGGCGCGCCGGTGACGGTCGAGGTCGCCGCCGACGCCGACGAAGTGGCCCTGCTGCTCGACGGTGTCGAGGTGGCGCGGGGGCCGGTGGGTGGACGCCGGCCGAAGCTCGCCGAGTTCGAGACCGTCTACCGGCCGGGCACGCTCGAGGCGGTCGCGTTCCGCTCAGGCGCGGAGGTCGGCCGCACCGCGCTCGTCTCCGCCACGGGCCAGACCAGGCTCGTGGCGACCGCCGACCGGTCGACGCTCCGCGCCGACGACACCGATCTCGCCTTCATCGCGATCGAGCTGCGTGATGCGGCCGGCGTCCTGGTGACCGGCGCCGACCGCGAGGTCTCGGTCAGCGTCACGGGCGCTGGTCGGCTCGCGGGTTTCGGAACCGGCACCCCGAAGACGACCGAACGCTTCGACGCGACCACACGCACCACGTTCGACGGACGGGCGCTGGCGATCGTCCGGCCGAGCGGGGCCGGCGCCATCACGGTGACGGTGAGCGGCGCCGGCCTCGACGACGTCGTCCTGGATCTGGAGGCAGCGGGTCGCTGAGTCGCCCGAATCTGCACGGATATCGCCGGATTCCGTGCAGAACCGGGCGACTCAACGCCCCATGGATCTGAGCAGCAGCGAGGCGAGTTCGTAGCGCGCCCGGCCGACGGGCTCGCGAGGGTCGTACCCCAGGATCCGGGTGAAGTGCTCGTGCTTGCCCTGCAACGTCGAGTGGTGCATGCCGAGCTCCTGCGCAGCTGACCGCACACTGTCGCCTCGCACCAGCGCGTCGAGCACCCGCACGGCGCGGTCGTCGAGTGCGGCGAGCGCCGAGACGTCCGGCACCCCGGCGGCGGTGGCGGCCAACTCCCGGACCGCGTCAGCGAGGATGCCGAGGTCCGCGATGTCGACGACCCGGTGGGAGGCGTCCGTCATGCTGATGGCCGACTGTGCGTCCGCCCACGATCGCACCAGCTGTGTCGCGACTCCCGGGCGTCCGATTCCGGCCACGCCGTCGACAGCAGACAGTCCCGTCACCGAGTCGGGACCGCTGACGATCGTGGCGCGCAGCATCCCACCAGCGCCGACCATGAGGGCCGATGGCCCACCCGGCGGATGCACCGACGGCGACGTCGCGATCACCCGCAGGGCGGAGCCGGAGAGGGACAGCCGTTCGGCGGCCTGCGATCGTTCCGGTTCGGAACGGTCGGCATCGAGCAGGATCTGCACCGAGGATTCCGCCTGCGGGTGACGCCGCGACCGCAGCAGCGCCACGGCGAGCGCGAACCGTTCGAGCACGATCGCGTCGTTGGCGTGGGCGACTCCGACGCGTTCCAACCAGACGGACCCGTCACCGGCGACCGTGCGCGTCGGCCAGTCTGCGGATTCGACGGGCAGACGGTGGCCGGCAGGATCGACGCGGACGGCGGCCTCGGGCGTACGCGCTCCTGCGGGCACCCCGGCCAGGACGGCTGCCCCGCGGGTGAGCGCCTCGGTGTTCACCCCGCCCGCGACGAGCGCGTCGAAGTAGGCGATGACCTTGAGGCCTTCACTCGCCTCGGGGTCCAAAGCGGTGAGGCGGCCGACGAGTTCCTGCATGGCGTCACTCCGATGTGCCTGTGACGACCCAGCATAGGGAACCGAGCCGTCGCAGGCGATGGCCTCAGGGCGCGAGCAGGCGAGCGACCCAGGCGTTCCGGGCCGCGGTCATGGCCCGAGCGAGTTCGGCGTGCGGCGCGAGCATGTCGAATCCGTGGAACCCACCCGGCCACACGTGGAGCTCGGCCTGGACGCCGGCCTGCCAGAGCGACGTCGCGTAGGCGACGTCCTCGTCACGGAAGACCTCTGCACTGCCGCAGTCGATGAAGGCGGGTGGCAGGCCGGTCAGATCGGTTGCGCGTGCTGGGGCGGCATAGATCGAGACGTCGTCGCCACCGACACGGTCGCCGAGCAGTGCGGTCCAGCCGGTGATGTTGCTGCCGCGGTCCCAGACGCCGACGCCGTCGATCTGCGCGGTCGAGACGGTGGCGTCGCGGTCGTCGAGCATCGGGTAGATGAGGACCTGTCCGGCGAGCTCCGGGCCGCTCCGGTCGCGGGCCAGGAGCGCGACACCAGCGGCGAGCCCTCCACCGGCACTCGCTCCGGCGATGATGAACCGAGCCGGATCGATGCCGAGTTCCTGCGCGTGCTCCGCCGTCCAGACGAGCGCGGCGTAGCAGTCCTCCACCGGGTACGGGTCGGGGTACTCCGGCGCGAGTCGGTACTCGACGGTCACGACCGTGGCGTCGAGTTCGACGATCCACGGCAGGAACTGGCCGAGCCCCACGAAGCGGTCGCCCATGACCATCCCGCCACCGTGGGTGTGGAACACGCCTGGCCCGGTGCCGGTCTTACCGGCTCGCGCGAGCACGGAGACGGAGATCTCGGCACCCTCGTACCCGGCGATGGTCAGATCGCGGCGCTCGACCCCGGCTTCGGAGAGCATGTCGTCCACCGGGAGCGAGACCGGTGACGCCTGCCGGAGCATCGGGATCATGTCGGCGGTGAGCGTCGAGGGCATCAGATCGCCGATGGCGGCGAGGACCGCGGCGAGCTCGGGATCGAAGGGCGGGTGGTTCGCGGTCGCGGTCATGATGAACTCCAATGTCCACAGCGGATGACGGTGTCCCCAGTCTGCTGCTCGCGGCGACCCGCCTCACCCGCCGAACGTGCCCGTCTTCCCGGCATCACACCGCCATCTGGCGGGCTCCGGGCGCGCTGAGTCGCCCGGATCTGCACGATCTCAGCCTGATTTCGTGCAGATCCGGGCGAACGAACGCGCCTAGTGCGGGTCGAGGCGGTTGAGCATCGCGACCGTCTGGTCGTATTCGCCGCGCACCTCGGCGTAGCGCAGGAACTTGACGTTCTCGACCTGGATCTCCGTGGCGTCGGGCTGCGACTCGATGAGGCCCATGACCTCGTCGGCGAACGCGTCGAGTGGCATCGCGAAGTCGCTCTCCTCCTGGCCGGGCATGAGCGAGGTGCGGACCGCCGGCGGGACGAGCTCGACGACACGGACGCCCGTGTCCGCCAGCTGGAGGCGGATCGACTCGCTCAGCATGTGTATGGCCGCCTTGCTCGCGTTGTAGGTCGGCGTCACCCGCAGCGGGGTGAAGGCGAGCCCGGACGAGACGGTCATGATCGTCGCGTCCGGTCGGCTGCGGAGCTGCTCGATGAACGCGCCGATGAGCCGGATGGGCCCGAGGACGTTCGTCGTGATGATCTCCTCGGCGGTCGCGACGAAGTCGGGACCGGTCCAGTCCTCCCCGCGCATGACGCCGGCCATCGTGATGAGCACGTTCAGCTCCGGGTGCTCCGCGATGACCTGCTTCGCCGCGGCTTCGATGCTCGCGGGATCTGCTGTGTCGATCCGCACGGTGTGGAGACCGGGCTCGTCGGCGGCGATCGACTCGAGGAGTTCGGTGCGTCGCCCGCCGATGATGACGGTGTTGCCGGCTGCGTGGAGGCGTCGTGCGAGAGCGAGGCCGATGCCACTCGTCGCGCCGGGGATGAAGACGGTGTTTCCGGTGATCTGCATGCATCGAGTCTCCGGCGGTGACGACGGCCGCACCAGGGTCCGGCGATCCATGGATCCGTGATCCCTGGATCGGGCGGCCCCAGGGGCGGATACTGGCGGGATGGATCGCCCAGCGCTCGCCGACTTCCTCCTCCGACACCGATCGACGTTGCAGCCCTCGGACGTCGGTCTGGGCAGCGGACCTCGGCGACGGACGGCGGGGCTCCGACGCGAGGAGGTCGCGCAGCTCGCAGCGATGTCGACCGACTACTACGCGCGGCTCGAGCAGCAGCGGGGTCCGCAGCCGAGCACGCAGATGCTGGGTTCGCTCGCGCGGGCGCTCCGGCTGAGCGCCGAGGAACGCGACTACCTGTACCGGATCGCCGGACACAACGCGCCGACCCGTCTCGCAGCGACCGACTACGTCGCACCAGCGCTCCTGCGTGTCCTCGACCGACTCACCGACGCCCCCGCGCTCATCCTGTCGGCGCTCGGCGAGACGCTCGTCCAGAACGATCCTGCCCGGGCGCTGTTCGGTGATGCGAGCCGGTACCGGGGCCTGGAACGCAGCGCGATCTACCGCTGGTTCCTGCACCCGGAGGAGCGCGAGCGATACCCGGCCGAAGACCGGGACCGACAGAGTCGATCGCAAGTCGCGTCGCTCCGTGCGGCCTACGGCTCGTTGGGGGCGCAGTCGCCGGCCGGCGAGATCGTCGAGGCACTCTCCGGGCACAGTGAGGAGTTCCGGCGACTGTGGGCGACGCACGAGGTCGGGCGGCGGTTCGAGGACCACAAGGTGCTCATCCACCCCGAGATCGGCCCCATCGAGTTGGACTGTCAGGCCCTGTTCACCGAGGACCAGTCGCAGGCACTCCTCGTCCTCACGGCCGCGCCGCACACCGAGGCCGCAGGCAAGCTCAAGCTGCTCGCCGTCCTCGGCACCCAGACCTTCGAGGGTGCGCGGTAGCGCAAGCGCCGGCCGAACGGTTCAGGCCGTCGGTGCCGTCCGCACCTTCCGACGCCGGACAGCCCCGCCGATCGCGGCGCCGACGACCCCGACGATCACCGGGACGACCAGCCCGAGGACGACGACCGCGAGGAGCGCCAGGACGAAGCTCGGCATCAGCCCGCCGCCGATCAGGTCGACCACGAGCAGCGGGATGAACGCGAGCAGCACGAGCCAGGCGAGCCCCGGCTGACGCGACACCGCGAGGATGCCGACCGCGAGCCAGACACCCGCGCCCCAGAGCAGGAGGCCGAGGGTGAAGCGCCAGGAGTCGTACGCCTGGTACGGCAGGAGTTGCGGACCGGGTGCGGCCAGATCCGGGTTGCCGATCACGACCAGCGAGGCGACCACGAGGCCGACGGCGGCGAGCACGAGGGCAAAGACACCGAAGACACGCACGGCTACCTCCTAGGGGGACGACGACCGCGCACCTGCGGACGGGTCAACCATACGGGCAGGGTGCCGTGCCGACGGGTCGAACGCCCCGGCGCTGAATCGACCCGGCAACGATCGCTGCGACCAGCCCCGTCACCAGGAAGGCGATCGCCACAGCCATTCCCTGGGTCGCCGACCAGTCCGTCGGAGGCGTCGCGACCGTGCCGCCTCCGACCATCGGGTACACGCACTGGTACCCGAACGGGAACAAGGAGAGTTCCAACGCCGGCGCCGGGTTCTCCGCGACCAGAGCGCCTGCCGGAGCGTTCTGACACAGGGCACTGTCGCCTGGGTACGCGTCCACCTTGACGAGGAACCAGGTCGCTGCCGCGATCAGGACCGCCGTGACGACGGCGATCGCCGCGTACACATAGCCGAACACCACGAAGATCCGGGACATGCCCAACCGTATCGCGGTGCGTCGCGGACGAGTTCCGGCAGACGGCTCCTCTTCCCTGCCCGTCGCCCACCGCGTACGTTCGAGGGATGAACGACGACGGACGCACCGAGACCGGCGAGCAATCACCCGCACCGGAGCAGGACAAGCTGCTGATCGAGTGGCTGGAGATCATGCACCCGCGCCTCGCACGATTCGAGGACTTCCTCACACCGCGCGAGGTCGTCACCGATTACTCGCGGGACTCGCTCGTCTCCCTCGAGCAGCTCATCCTCCACCGTTGGCCGGACCGCCACGCCTTCGCGCAGGAGCAGGACACCGATTTCAACGACGGTGCCACGCGATACATCGGCGAGACCTACCTGCGGATCGGCGGCGGCGGGTGGTTCGTGAACCACGATCCGAAGTTTTTGTACTCGGGTCGGCTCTGCATCCTGCTCGACGTCGAGATGCCCGTCCCGATCTCGCCGCTCAACCTGATCATCACGATGTTGAGCCGGCGCACCGGCAATGTCCTCACAAGGATCTGGGACGGGCAGACGAAGAACGTCACCGAGCGGCGTCTCACCGAACCGGGCTGGGAGCCGACGCGCGAGCCGTTCCCCGGCGCGATCCCGATGTCCCGCTTGAGCTCAGCCCTCACGCCTTCCGTCCGCTGACCCCCAGGGTCTCAGCCACCCACGCGGTCGAACGGCCAGGCGAGATGTGCTGGACTTGCCTGATGACCACACCGCTCGAACGCGCGCTCGTCCTGCAGGCGATGCACGTCCCCGGAAACCCGCTGATCCTGCCGAACGCCTGGGACGTCGCCTCCGCCCGCGCCATCCTGGCGTCCGGCGCCCGCGCGATCGCGACGACGAGTGCCGGGGTCGCCTGGTCGCTCGGGCACCGCGATGGGAACGAGCTGACCCGCGACGACGCCCTCGATACCGTGCGACGGATCGCATCGTCGGTGTCCGTCCCGGTCACCGCGGACATCGAGGGCGGCTACGGAGAGACACCGGAGGAGGTCGCCAGCACGATCGCCTCCTGTATCGACGCGGACGCCTCCGGGGTGAACCTCGAGGACTCGCTGCGCCCGATCGAGGAACAGGAACGACGGATCGCGGCAGCACGGTCCGCCGCTGACGACGTGGGGATTCCGCTCTTCATCAACGCCCGGATCGACACGCATCGACTCGGCGACATCGGAGGCGACCGCTGGTTCGACGAGACGGTGACGCGTGCCGCTGCGTATGCACGGGCCGGCGCGAGCGGGATCTTCGTGCTCGGTGCCCTCCGAGCCGACACGATCGAGCGGCTCACCGACGCGACGACGCTGCCGCTCAACGTCGCCTTCGGTCCGGGAACGCTGACGATCAGCGAGCTCGCGAGAGCCGGTGCGAGTCGCATCAGCGCGGGTTCGTCGATCGCCGAGGCCGCCTACAGCCTCGCGCAGCAGTGGGCGACAGCGATGCTCGAGACGCCCGATGCGGCTCCCGCATCATCGCCCACGCTCGGCTGGGCCGCACTGAACCAGCTCATCCGGGACTGAGCCCCCGGCGGGATCAGCGGGACGCCGACCACACGTCGCGGATCGCCTCGAGCTGTCGGTCGATCGTGAAGCCGGAGACGTCCAGGACGACGTCGACCTCTGGCGGCGATGCGAGCAGATCGTGCAGCAGATCGAACTCGGCGTCAGTCAGATACGCGGGGCGCGTCGCGGCACGATCTCGCGCGTCCTCCACCGGGAGTGCGAGCTGGACCACGAGGCAGTCGGGGAGTTCGGCACGGTAGGCCGCGAGCGCGTCAGCCGACACGACGTCCGCGATGACCACGTCGAAGCCGGCGTCATCGAGGTTGCGAGCGAGCGCCGCGGCGTTCCGGACCGCGAGCAGGTGCTGTGCTCGACCTTCGGGACCGCTCCAGAGCGTCGCGTCACCGGCGACGATCAGCTGCCGAACGTCGTCGGCATCGATGAACGCCGCTCGTTCACGCTCTCCGGCGAGGCGCCTGCCGCAGGTCGACTTCCCGACCGCAGGACCACCGGAGAGCACCAATGGACGCATACTCACCTGCTCGATGCGATCACAGGCCTGCGAGAAGGTCAACTCGCAAGGGTGACGCTGCGATCCCCGAAGTCGGCGACAACCCGGACCTGACCACCCAACGCGGCGACGTACTTCCTGATGGTGTCGAGTTCGAACGACTCAAGCTGCCCGTGTTCGATGGCCGACACACGACGCTGCGATACGCCCATCGTCTTACTGAGCTCCGTCTGCGTCAGATCAGCTTCCTTCCGCAGCGTGACCAGTTGATAGGCGAGCACTTCTGACTCGGCGGCATGGCGAGCGGCGGCGACGCGCTCCGGATCTCGGCCCAACTTCGCGCGCGCGCTCTCCCAACTCACTGGCTTCTCACTCATCGTCATCACCCTTCTGCCATTCACGAAATCGCTGTTCTGCGGTCTTGATCGCTGGCGGATACCAGCCTCTCCAGTCGCCGCGCTTGTCACCCATCACCAAGAGAATCCCACGACTCTTCGGATCGAACACGAAGAGGATCCGAATCGAATCCGCGCGAAGCTCCTTCATGTTGTGGATCGTGCTGCCCTTGATCCGATCCACGATGGGACGCCCCAGCGACGGGCCATATTCGGACAGCATGTCGATACGAGCGGTGATCTAATCGCAGAGATCAGGATCGAACTCGGCCAAAGCAAGGATCTGCGCCTCCACGTCAGGCCAAAGTCGAATGTCCCAGGTGTTCTCCACCACATCATCTTAGAACCCTTGGGTTCTGTGAGCAACGCGATCGAGCATGCCGATCCGACGCCCTCCGATACCCTGGGGGCAGTGAACCGTTCTTTCGCTCTGTGACCCAGAGGCCTTTCAGCGACACCCGTTCGCTCCTCCCACGAGGGGCGGTGATTTCGTGCGCCCGGAACGGGAGCTCCCTGCGGAGTTCCCCTGCACCCCGGCCCCCACTCGAAACCACTCCGGAAAGAACACCCACGCATGACGTCCATCGACGCTTCCTCCACCCCCTCCGACGACCGCTCGGCGCTTCGCGCGAACTGCGCTGACTGCTTCGCGCTCTGCTGCACCGCCTTCGGGTTCCAACGATCGACCGACTTCCCGATCGACAAACCAGCGGGAACGCCCTGCCTCAATCTGGCGGACGACTTCTCCTGCACCATCCACGAATCCCTGCGCCCACGAGGGTTCCGCGGATGCACCGTCTTCGACTGCTTCGGTGCCGGCCAGCTCGTCTCGCAGGAGCTCTTCGGCGGCACGAGCTGGCGGGAACGCCCAGGCCCGAGCGCCGAGATGTTCGCCACGTTCTCCGTGGTGCGCCAGCTGCAGGAGATGAGTTGGTACCTCGTCGAAGCCGCCGAGCGGACGGCAGCGTCAGACCTGGTGGCGCACATCAGCCGACTCCGCACCGGGATCCAGCGGACGCTCGACGGTGGGACTTCCGAGATACTCGCCTACGACGTCGAGTCCCTCCGCGCTGACATCCGAAGTGTGCTGATCGACGTCAGCGAGGAGGCGCGGGGCGGGTACCTGGCCGACACCGCGCCGGACGACGACCTCCACCCCTCCGCGGACCTCGCCGGCCGTGACCTGCGCGCCCGTCGACTGTGCGGAGCCGATCTGCGCGGGGCGATCCTGATCGGCGCGGACCTCCGCGGAGCGGACCTGGCAGGCGTGGACCTGCTCGGCGCCGATCTCCGCGGTGCACGACTCGACGGAGCCGACCTCTCGGACACCCTGTTCCTCACCCAGATGCAGCTCAACGCGGCACGAGGTGACGAGGCGACGCTCCTGCCGGCCACCCTCGACCGACCGGGGCACTGGGCGACGGCGAGTCACACCTCCTCCCCGACAGATGGGGAGTTGTCCCCGTAGGCCTCGGGCGGCCGTCCCCGATACCGTCGATGACATGATCCGCTTGCACCGCACCCTCGCCCTGACCGCCCTCGTCGCAGCGACCGCCGGGATCGCCCTCACCGGGTGCTCGAGCCCGCAGCAGGCACCCGACGACGCTCTGGCGCTCGGCACGGGCGTGACCGTCGAGGTCGGGACGGGCGTCGAGATGTCGTTCGCCATCGACGACGTGCGGGAGGGGAAGCTCAGCGACCTCGCCGAGATGGGCGTGCAGTCGACGCCGTCGGACGAGGGGAAGACCCCCTACTTCGTCACCTACTCGGTCACGCTGACGGACGGCGACATCAAGGACGCCGACCGTTCCGCGCTCCCCGTGCCGACGACGGACGAATGGAAGCTCAGCGGCACGGGCAGCTACCAGCCCATCAAGGTCCTGGGTCAGTTCGACTGCACCCCGGACGGCAACGCGACGGCCGGAGTGTCCCCCGACGCCCCGCTGGTCGCCTGCCAGGCCTTCCTCGGCGACAAGGACGCTCTGCCCACGGTCGTCGAGGTCAAGGACCTCGGCACCTGGGCGACGAAGGGCTGAGCTCCCGCGACTCGAGCTGCACCTGCACCGGCGAACGGTCTTCCACCGTGCGCCGGTGCAGGGTAGTGTCTGCCGTGCGATAAGCGAACAGCGTGTTCCATTATCGAATTCTTGACAATGAAGTGAGGAATCGATGCAGTTCCACCACCACGGCTACGTCTCCGGTGATCCGCGGGTCTTGCCCGCAGAGGGCGTCGGGGTCGATCGGCCCGAGGACCTCCCAGACGAGGTCGACGTCCTCATCGTGGGCAGCGGGCCGGCGGGCATGATCGCGGCCGCCCAGCTGTCCCGATTCCCGTCCATCACCACGCGCATCGTCGAGCGTCGACCGGGACGCCTCGCGATCGGTCAGGCGGACGGCATCCAGGCGCGCAGTGTCGAGACCTTCGACGCCTTCGGCTTCGCCGAGCGCATCACCGCCGAGGCGTATCGCATCACCGAGATGGCGTTCTGGCAGCCCGACGCCGAGGACCCAGGTCGGATCGTCCGCGGCGCCCGACCACTCGACGACACCACCGGCGTCAGCGAGTACCCGCACCTCATCGTGAACCAGGCCCGCGTGCTCGACTACTTCGCCGAGTACATGGCGAACGCCCCGACCCGGATGCGACCCGACTACGGGTGGGCGTTCCAGGGACTCGAGATCGACGACGCGGCGGAGTACCCTGTCGCGGTCACGCTGCTGGACACGAGCGACGAGTCCTCCGGTGCGACCAGGACCGTCCGCGCGAAGTACGTCATCGGGGCCGACGGCGCCCGGAGTGCCGTCCGCCAGGCGATCGGCTGCACCTTGGCCGGTGACCAGGCGAACCACGCGTGGGGCGTCATGGACGCCCTGGCCGTCACCGACTTCCCCGACATCCGCACGAAGTGCGCCATCCAGTCGGGTTCCGGTGGCAGCATCCTGCTCATCCCCCGCGAGGGCGGGCACCTCTTCCGCATGTACGTCGATCTCGGCGAGGTGCCGTCGGGCGGCAGCGAGGCCGTGCGGTCGACCTCGATCGAGCAGATCATCGACCACGCGAACACCATCCTGAGCCCCTACCGGCTCGACGTGAAGCACGTCGCTTGGCACAGCGTCTACGAGGTCGGTCATCGCCTGACGGACCGCTTCGACGACGTCCCGATCGACGAACTCGGCACGCGCACGCCGCGCGTCTTCATCACCGGCGACGCCTGCCACACCCACAGCGCGAAGGCCGGGCAGGGGATGAACGTGTCGATGCAGGACGGCTTCAACCTGGCATGGAAGCTCGGCCACGTGCTCGAGGGCCGGAGCCCGGAGAGCCTGCTGGCGACGTATTCGGCCGAGCGTCAGGTCGTCGCCCGGGAGCTCATCGACTTCGACCGCGAGTGGTCGAGCCTCATGGCCAAGCGGCCGGAGGAGTTCGACGACCCCTCCGAGCTCGCCGACTTCTACGTGCGGACGGCGGAGTTCCCGGCGGGCTTCATGACGGAGTACACCCCGTCGGCCATCGTCGGCGAGGCGACCCACCAGCACCTCGCAAGCGGCTTCCCGATCGGCAAGCGGTTCAAGTCCTCCCTCACCTCGCGCGTCGCGGACGCCAACCACATCCATCTCGGACACCACGCCACGGCCGACGGGCGCTGGCGGATCTACGTCTTCGCGGATGACGCCTCGCCGGCGTCTGGCCGATCGGCGGCGCTCGCCGCCTGGCTGCAGGACGCACCGGAGTCACCGCTCCGCGTGGTGCCCGACGGCGTGCGGGCCGACGACTGGTTCGACGTGAAGATCGTCTACCAGCAGCGGCACACCGACATCGATCTCGGCACCGTTCCGCCGGTGTTCCTGCCGCGCGTCGGCCCGTTCGACCTCGTCGACTACGAGAAGGTCTACGCCCGCCATCCCGACGTCGACATCTTCGCCGAGCGCGGCGTCGACCGAGCGGGTGCCGTCGTCGTCGTGCGGCCGGACCAGTACGTCGCCCACGTCCTCCCGCTCACGGCCACCGCAGAGCTCGCGGTGTTCTTCGACGGCGTGACGGGACGGCAGACGACGCTTTCCTGACGTCAGGCGAGCTCGGCGTCGATGTCGGCGAGGTCCAGCACGAAGCGGTACCGGACGTCGTTGCGGGCCAGCCGATCGAGCGCGACGTCCACGTCCGCAGCCGGGACCACCTCGACGTCCGCCGTCACGCCGTGGGTGCCGCAGAAGTCGAGGAGGTCCTGCGTCCACCGGCGACCACCACTCCCGGCCGACGTCAGACGCTTCCGGCCGAGGAGCAGGTCCATGGTCAGGATGTCGATCGGGCCGAGGTAGCCGAGCGAGCAGAGCGTCCCGTCGAGGTCGAGGACGCGGAGGTACGGCGCGAGATCATGCCCGACCGAGACGGTGTCGATGACGAGGTCGAGGCTGCCGGCCGCCGCAGCCATGGCGTCGGCATCGGTCGACACGACCACCCGGGACGCCCCGAGCCGCAGCGCGTCGGTCGACTTGCCCTCGGACGTGGTGAAGACGGTGACCTCGGCACCGAGCGCGCGACCGAGCCGGACGGCGAGGTGACCGAGACCGCCGAGGCCGACGACGCCGAGTCGCGTCCCCTCCCCGACGCCGTTGGTGCGGAGCGGCTCCCAGACGGTGATGCCCGCACACATCAGGGGTGCGACACCGGCCGGGTCGAGGGAGGTCGGGCGGTGGTAGACGAAGCTGTCGCGCACGACGTAGCGCCCGGAGTACCCGCCGAGCGTCGTACTGCCGTCGATGCGGTCGCGGCCGGCGTACGTGAGCGTCGGGAACTCGACGCAGAAGTTCTCCTGGTCCCGCAGACACATCGTGCAGGTTCCGCAGGAGTCCACGATGTTGCCGACGGCGACGGCGTCGCCGGGCGCGAAGGACGTCACGTCCGACCCGACGGCGACGACCTCGCCGACGAACTCGTGACCGGGCACGAGCCCCGCATCCGGGCCCACGGAGGCGAGCGCGTGCAGGTCGCTGTGACAGACGCCGCAGTGCGTGACGCGGACGTCGACGTCGTCCGGTCGGAGCTCGCGGCGTTCGATGACGGTCTGCTGGAGCGACCGAGGGGCGGCGGTGGACATGAGGGCGGTTGTGCGCATGCGGTCGATACTACCTACTAGTTGGTAGTATCGATACACTCGATCGATGAACACCGCAGAACAGACTCGTCAGCGCATCCTCGACGCCGCGACCGAGGAGTTCGCCACCCACGGCATCGCCGGCGCACGGGTGGACAGGATCGCCCAGCGCTCAGGCATGAGCAAGCCGATGATCTACGCCTACTACGGCGCCAAGGACCAGCTGTTCGATGCCGTCTTCGACGCGCATGTCATCGCCAACGGCGATCGGGTGCCGTTCACGGCGGCCGAGCTCCCCGAGTACGCGGCCAGGCTGTACGACGACTACCTCGCCGATCCTGCGCTCGCCCGCCTCGTCATGTGGAAGCGGCTCGAACGCGAGAGCACCGGGTACCTCTACAGCGGCCTCGAGGACCACGACCTCCGCCACCTCCGGGACATCGAGGCGGAGCAGCGAGCGGGATCGATCCGGCCCGACCTCGACCCGGCCGACGTCTGGGCGCTGCTCATCTCGACCGCGGCGACGTGGGCGCAGGCGTCCATGACGGTCGTCGCCACGTCCGCCGACGCGCCAGAGGTCCACGACCGTCGGCGCACAGCGTTGGCTGCGACGATCCGCGCAGGCCTCTGCACTCAGGAGTAACGCGGCGAGGATCAGCACCACGACGAGCGCCGCGCTGAGCACCGTCGTACCGATCACGAGGAGCGCCACGATCGCGCCCAGCCCCAGGAGGACGGCGATCGCGAGTCGCCGTCGTGCACCGGTCGCGACCGGGCTCGGAACCGCCTCGACGCGGGCGAACACCGTCGCGACCAGTGCGGTCAGTGTCAGTGCCACCGCCAGCCAGAGGGGCCGTCCGAGCCACCACCCGAGGCTGTCCGGCGCGGGGAGGGCGATGCCGGTCGTCAGCGCGAACACGGCGGACGCGCCGGCCATGGCGAGGAGTACCGGCATGTGCCAGAGGTAGATCGTCATGGCGCGACGGGTGACGAAGTCGGTCACGAACGCGACCCGGCGACGCGCGCTCAGCCGAGTGAGTCGTTCGCGGACGAGCGACAGCAGTGCCGTGTGGGCGACCCCGACGAGGAGCAGCGCCGCGGTGGGCGGGTTGATGTTCGCGATGAGGTCGCTGGAGTAGACGCCGGTCCACCACGTGAGCACGAGGACGACGACCGCCCCGACACCGGCAGCCGCCCGGACACGCCGGCTGAGCGCACCGATCGAGCCGTCCGCCAGGAAGAACCCGAGTTGCTGGAGCGCGGTCCAGACGAGGACGAGGTTGATGAATCCGAGGGCGTCGACACCAGTGGCAGCACGCAGGACGTCGACCAGCACGGCGGCGATGGCGAGTGTCGCGTTCGACCGGAGCGGTGCGCGCTCGTGGGCGGCGGCGAGCGCAGGCAGCAGTGCCTGGCAGAGCAGGAAGACGCCGAGGAACCAGAGTGGCTGGCCGAACCGGAAACCGGCCATGGCGACGAGGTCGGCGGGGACACCGACCACGGTCAGCATCGCGAGGGCGGCTCCCACGCAGCCGATGCTGACGACCGCGGGGAGCAACAGGCGATGGAGCCGCGCGGCGACGAACGCCGAGGCCGGCGCACCATGCGACCGGTGGCGTCGATACGCGAGCAGGCCGGCGAAGCCGCCGATGACGAAGAAGAGCGGCATGACCTGCAGGACCCAGCTGAGCGGGGCGATCCAGGCGGTGCCGTCACTCGCGTTCTCGAACACGGGACCGACGGAGGTCACCGTCACGCCGACCATCATCGCGTGCAGGACGACGACACCGACGATGCAGCAGGCACGCACGAGGTCGATGCCGCGGTCGCGTTCGCCCCGGGTGCGATCGAGCCCGGTGCGGACCGGTCTGGTGCGATCGGTTCCGGCGTCGATCGGTGCTGCGTGGGTGATGGCCATGACGGTCCTCCTCGGTGATGTCCGAGGAGGTTACGAACGCGGCACCCGAGGGCACATCACCCGGCGGTGTCGTCGCGCCCCGTACCCAGGGGTGAGGCGCCGACGCGCGGAGTCCGGGTCAGGACGGGGCGACGAGTCCGGTGTCGTAGGCGAAGATCACGGCCTGCACGCGGTCGCGCGCGCCGACCTTGGCGAGGACCTTGCCGACATGGGTCTTCACGGTCTGCTCCGCGATGAACAGGGTCGCGGCGATCTCGCTGTTCGACCGCCCATGGCCGATGAGGACGAGCACCTCGCGCTCGCGCTCGGTGAGCTCCGCCAGCCGCGCGGCGCCATGCGAGGCGCGAGGCTTCTGCGCGGCGAACTGCGCGATCATCCGCCGGGTGACGCTCGGGGCCAGCAGCGCGTCGCCGGCCGCGACCACCCGCACGGCGTGCACGAGGTCCTCGGGCAGCGCGTCCTTGAGGAGGAAGCCGCTCGCCCCGGCCTGCAGGGCGTCGTAGACGTAGTCGTCGATGTCGAAGGTGGTGAGCATGATGATGCGAGGGACCTTCGCCGCCGGGTAGCCCGGGCCGAGGATGCGCTTCGCCGCCTCGATGCCGTCGAGCTCGGGCATGCGGACGTCCATGAGGATGACGTCGGGGTCGAGCCGCGCGGACAGCGTGACCGCTTCGGCACCGTTCGCGGCCTGCCCCGTCACCCGGATCCCGTCGTGGGCGTCGAGGAGCGCGGCGAACCCGGCTCGGACCATGGCCTGGTCGTCGGCGATGAGGACGTCGATGGTCACAGGCGGTCCTTCGTCGGGCTGGATCGGGGGCGGGATGGCGTCGGGTTCGGCTCGCCGGCGGGCAGTACGGCCGTCACGAGCCAACCGCCGGCGCCGTCGGGGCCGGCGTCGAGGGTGCCGCCGAGGAGGGCGGCGCGTTCGAGCATGCCGCGGAGGCCGTGGCCCGCGCCGTGCTCCCCGGGGCTCTGCGCAGGGCCGTTGTGGATGCGCAGCTGCACCGCGGTCGCGTCGACCCGGACGTCGACGACGATTGGCGCGCCCGGTGCGTGTCGGACGGCGTTGCTCATCGCCTCCTGCACGATACGGAACGCCGCGATCTGCACGGTCGGCGGGATGGGCAGGGCGCCCTCGTCGCCGCGGTCGATCGAGAGGGTGATGTCGGCACCCACGCGGCGCAGGCCGTCGGCGAGCGCAGGGAGGTCGTCCAGGCCCTGTTGCGGAGCGAGTTCTGCGACCTGGTCCTCGGTGCGCAGGACGCCGAGCAGACGCCGCATCTCGACGAGCGAGCCGCGCGCGGTAGCGGCGATGTCGTCGAACTCCGCTGCGGCGTCCTCGGCGAGGCCGGGCACGCGGTACTTCGCCGTCGAGGCCTGCACCTGGATGACAGACATGCTGTGCGCGACCACGTCGTGGAGCTCGCGGGCGATGCGGGTGCGCTCCTCGACGAGCACGCGCCGGGACTGCTCGGCGGCGGAGATCTCACGCTCCCGGGTCAGCTCCTCCCCCACCCGCACGCGTCCCGAGACGAGCAACGCCACGAGGTACGCCACCCCCGCGACGGATGACGCGACGATGAGGTCCGCGGCCATGGCTGTCGCGTCGGCGGCGGACGGGACGAGGAGCGCCGCGACGAGCGAGCCCGCGATGCCGACGAGCAACGGGATGAGTCCCAGCAGCCAGCTGTGGAGGAAGGTGACGACGCCGACGAACACGGCGAAGGCGATGAGCGCGGGCACCGACCATGGCCACGGCCAGACCGGGTCGTGGCCGGGCGAGGCGACCAGCGGGAGCACGAAGGCCGCCGCGGAGAACAGCACGATCGCGACGCGTGGGAGCACAACGGACAGGAGCGGCGCGCCGCAGATCGCGGCTCCGAGGAGGAACGACGCCGGGAGCACGGTCCCGTAGAGGAGGCTCTGGATCGGAACGAGGACGCTCAGCAGGACGACGCCGACACCCGCGAGGACGAAGAGCCCGACGGTGCGGCGGGAGGTGCCGCGCGCCGTCCGATCCATGAGGGTCATTGTCCCATCAGCGCCAGGGCCGGCGGGTGCTCCTCGGTGTCTGATTCCGCCGGTGTCCCGTCGCCGGCCGCATCGGACCGCTCACGGCGACGACGACGGATGGCTGCGACCCGGTCGACGACCAGACCGAGGACGAGCGCGACGCCCACACCGAGCACGGAGCTGAGGAACGGCTGGTCCTCGAAGAGCTTGCCGGCGACGACGCCGATGATCGCGCTGTAGGCGGCCCAGGTCACGCCACCGATGACGCTCAGGGGCAGGAAACGACGCCACGGGTACCGGAGGGCACCCGCCGACATGTTGACGGCGACCCGTCCGACGGGGATGTAGCGCGCACCCAGGATGAGCGGCGCGCCCCGCCGGCCGAGGGTCCGCCCGGCCCGGTCGAAGGCCGCGGCGATGCGCGGACGCCGCATCCAGGCGAAGCGGGTCGTGCCGACGCCACGGCCGATGAGGTAGGCGAGGTTGTCGCCGATCGCCGCTCCCACCGCCGCGACGGCGCAGAGCAGCAGGAGGTTCGATCCGCCGGTCGAGACCGCGACGGCTGCCGCGGCGACGAGCACCGTCTCGCTCGGGATCGGCGGGAAGAACCCGTCGATGACGGCGGTCGCGAACATCACCACGTACAGCCACGGTGAGGTCACTGCGTTGAGGATGAGCTCGTTGATGACGTCCATGCTCCGACGCTACGAAGCGGACGGCGCCGCAGCATCACCCTGGGGTATCGCGGACCCCCTACCCCGGTGGTGTTCTGCGGCGCCGCCGGTGCCGGTCCTAGTCGACGACGGCCGGGACCTTCGGTTCGGCGTGCCCACGCGGGGCGAGCGCTTCGTGCGTGCTGATCTCGTAGGCGTTCTCGGCGTGGAGGACGACGTCGAGGCCTTGCGCCTCCGTCTCGGCTGACACGCGGATGCCCATCGTCTTGTCGAGCACCTTCGCGAGCACCCAGGTGATGGAGAAGGTGTAGACGAAGACGGCGACGATCGCGAGCGCCTGCTTACCCAGGAGCAGGAAGCCTCCGCCCGCGAGGAGCCCCTCTCCACCGCTCGGCGCGAGCGGGACCGCGAGGACACCGATGAGGAGACCACCGACCACGCCGCCGACGAAGTGCAGGGCAGTGACGTCGAGGGCGTCGTCGAAGCCGAGGCGGACCTTGAGGCTCACCGCGAAGTAGCAGACGACCGCTGCGGCGGCACCGATCGCGAGCGAGCCGAGCGGGGTGACCGCACCGCAGGACGGCGTGATGGCGACGAGTGCGGCGATCGCGCCCGAACAGGCGCCGAGGGTCGTGGGGTGACCGTCGCGCAGCTTCTCGACGACGAGCCAGACGATGACGCCCGCGCAGGTCGCGGCGACGGTGTTGAAGACGGCGACGGCGGCGTTGTTGTCGGCGGCACCGAGGGCGCTGCCGTCGAAGCCGATCCACCCGACGAAGAGCAGGCCGGCGCCGAGGAGCGTGAGCGGGAGGCTGTGCGCCTTGGGCTGCGACGGGAAGCCGTTCCGCTTGCCCAGGACGATGGCGAGGGCGAGTGCGGCGACCCCGGAGTTGACGTGGATCGCGGTGCTGCCGGCGTAGTCGATCGAGCCGATCGTGTTGGCGAGCCACCCGCCCTGCACGCTGCCGTCAGCGGAGTCGAAGGCGAAGACCCAGTGCGCGACAGGGAAGTAGACGAGCGTCGACCAGACGCCGGCGAAGACCATCCATGCGCTGAACTTCATCCGACCGGCGGCCGCTCCAGCGACGATCCCGATCGTGAGACCGGCGAACATCAGGTGGAGTGCGGCGAGCGCCAGCGGCGGCAGCGTGCTCCCCTCGGGGGCGACAAGCAACTGGCCGAGGCCGGGGTACTCGGTGGGGTCGCCGACGAGTCCGAGGCCACCGAGGCTGTCGCCGAAGACCATCGAGTAGCCGAACGCGACCCAGAGGATCCCGACGAGACAGAACGACGCGAAGATCATCATCATCATGTTCATGGTGACGCGACGGCTGACCATCCCGCCGTAGAACATCGCCAGGCCGGGCAGCATCAGCGCCACGGCCACCACCGCCGTCAGGAGCCATGCCGTGTTGCCCGCGATTGCAGCCGTGTCCATCCGGACCTCCAGGGTTCGCGCGGGATCCGAAACGGACGACCGCATTTTCAATAGGTCATCCAATTGTCGTGACGACCGGTTTCAATGCAGTATCGAATCCGTTTCGTGTTCGTTACATTGCGTCCTCATGGACTTCCGAATACATTCCGAATACCATTGATGGATGAGCGCTTCGACCTACCTCCCTACACTCAGTCGCCGTTCTTCCGATCTGAGCAAGCACTCGGCCGAGGTCTTCGCCGAGGCCGACGATCACCCCGTCACGGTGACCCGCCGTGACGGCGAGCCACTCGTCCTCATGTCACAACGTGAAGCCGAAGCCCGCGCTCGACTCCTGGACTTCGCTGCGCAGCTCATCACCGTGACCCTCGACGACACCGGCACACTCGCTGAGCGGATGTCCCGGGCATTTCCCTGGATGCTCGCGCTCTCGAACGCGGACCGGGCGACGTGCGCGCAAGACCTCGTCGACGCAGCCCGCGCGTCGATCGCGACCGATCAGCCGCACCTGGCGATCACCCGGCTGACCTCCTGGAAGGAGACGGCCACGGCCCTGGCTGCGGGCCTCGGCGCGGTCGACCTCGTCTGGCTCGAGACCGACGAGGTCGGGCCGGTGGAGCGCCCCTGACCGTGGCGGCATCCAAGAGAGGCGCGCTGGTTCCGCGCCCGCCGAAGAAGATCCAGTACGAGATACGATTCGCGACCGTCGAGGCCAGCCGCGGGTGGCAGGACCTCGTTGCCACCATTCGGAACTCCATGGCCGACACCTGGGACTTCCTCACCTCGACGCCGTTGGACACCACGCTCACGAATTACCGACTCATGGGCGATCTCGGCGTCATCACCCGAGCTGGGCAGACGCACGAACGCTGGCAACACAAGCCGACCGCGAAGGGAACGGCGCGCATCTGGTACTACGTCGACGGACACACCGTCTACCTGGAGCAGGTGCACACGAGCCACCCGAACGAGACGAAGTAGCGGCTCACCCCCCGGCGAGGTCGAGTTGGAGCGCAGCCCGCTCGACGTCGGCGAGCGCAGCGCGGTCGACCAACAGGCTGTGGAGGGTGGCGGAGGCGGTGCGCCGGGCGAAGGCCCTGATGCGGTCGGTCTCGCTCGCACCCTCGGCAGCCTCGACCGGCGGGTACTGGGCGGCGATGTCGCCGGAGCCATAGCGGTAGGCCTTCTGCATGCCCTCGTTGGCGTGGAGTGCGGCCGCTGCCGCCCACTCCGGCGTCTCGCTGCCGCCGAGCACGAGGGTCCCCTGCTCGACGCCGTCGCGGATGAGTCCGGCGATGAAGGTGAACAGCGTGCGGTAGTCGTCCCAGAACGACGCGAGGTCGTCGGGATGCTCCGCCGCGAGCCGCTCGATCTCGTTGTAGTCGAAGGGCGCCTCGCAGATTGCCACACCGTCCTCGTAGAGGACCCGGTAGAGCTTCGCGGGAACGTCAGCCTCGATCGGACCGAGGGCCTCCGCGGCGCCGACCGACTGGCGGTTCGAGGCGGCGGTCGCCCGCAGCACCTCGCGCTTGTTCGCGAACCAGTAGTAGAGCGAGGACTGCTTCATCCCGCACGCCTCGGCCAGCATCGTCATGCTCGTGCGCTCGTACCCGCGCTCCGCGAACAACCTGGTCGCGACCTGGATGATCTCCTCACGAGGATCCTCAGCGGCGATGCCGCTCGCGCGAGGACGACCGGGCGATGCTCCTGTGCGGCCGGCCATCGATCACCACTCCCTGCTCGCGGACACCTCCACCAATCCTACGGGCGGGCAGGACGGCTCACCTCTCGCCCAGCAGCTCCCGCATGGCCGCCCCGATCACGGCCGTCTCGGCCGCACGCACGCCAGGCCGCCCCGCGACATGGCCGAGGTCGGACTCGATCACCCGCACCTCGCTCCGACGCATCATCGCCGACTCCAGGACGTTGTCCTCGACGGTGAAGTAGAGGTCGGTCGACGACGGCATGACGATGCTCCGCGCGCGCACGCCCCCGAGGGCCGCGGCCAAACCGCCCTCGACCCCTCGCCCGGGATCCGCCCGCTGCCAGGTGCGCAGCATCGCGAGCAGGTTGTTCGCGTCCCACCGCTCGTGGTCGGCCGCCCAGTCCTCGAGGAGGTCTGCGACGTCGGTGTACCCGAGCTCTCGGTAGGTGCCGTCCCGGAAGAACGCCTGCGAGTAGGCCCACCCCGCGTACACCGTTCCGAATGCGCGGAGTCCGGCCCGCGGCGGTGTCGTGTAGCGGCCGCCGTCGAACGCTGGATCCGCCCGGAGCGCCGCCTCGACGCCAGCCAGGAAGACGGCGTTGTGGGGCGAACACCGCGCGGCACCGGCGACGGGGAGGAACGCGTCGACGTACTCCGGGTACCGCACCGCCCACTGGTACGCCTGCAGCGCGCCCATCGACCAGCCGGCGATCAGCCGCCAGCGGCGGACACCGAGGTGTTCGGCGAGCTGCCGTTGCGCACGGACGTCGTCGCCGATCGAGACCTCAGGGAACGCGGCACCGCGCACCTCCTCAGCCGCGTTCGACGGTGACGTCGAGACGCCGTTGCCGAACAGGTTGACCGAGACGATGAACCAACGCTCGGGGTCGAGCGCCCGGCCCGGCCCGATCCACGGCTCGTAGCTCGCGTGCGTCCCGGTGTAGTAGCTCGGGAGCAGGACGGCGTTGTCGCCGTCGGCGTTCAGCGCGCCCTGCGTCGTGTACGCGAGCCGCGCCTCCGGGAGGTCCGCGCCGGACTCCAGCGCGAACCTCCCGAGGTCGAGGACCTGGTGCATCGGGATCAGAAGAACTTCAGGTAGCGGGCGGTCTCCCAGTCCGACACGTGCGCCTGGTACTCGTTCCATTCCTGGCGCTTGTAGTCGATGAACGCGTCGTACATCGCCTCGCCGAACACGGCACGCGACAGCGAGTCGGTGGCGAATTCGTCGACCGCCTCGCCGAGGCTGCGCGGCAGCATGCCGATGCCGAGCTGCGCGACCTGCGCCTCGGTGTAGTCGTACATGTTCTCGGTGTGCGGCGCACCCGGGTCGAGGTCCTCACGGATGCCCTCGAGGCCCGCGGCGAGGATGAGCGCCGCCCCGAGGTACGGGTTGCAGCTGATGTCGGCCGCCCGGCACTCCACGCGGCCACCCTGCAGGGGCACGCGGAGCATGTTGGTGCGGTTGTTGTTGCCGTAGCTCACGAACACCGGCGCCCAGGTCGAGCCCGACATGCTGCCCTGACGCACGAGGCGCTTGTAGCTGTTGACCGTCGGCGCGATGACCGCCGAGAGCGCCGGCGCGTGCTTCAGGACTCCGGCGATGAACTTGTAGCCGAGCTCCGAGATGCCGCAACCACGCGGGTCGTCGTCGGTCTCGAACAGGTTCTCGCCGGTCTCGATGTCGGCGAGCGACATGTTGAAGTGCGCACCCGACCCACTGCGGTCGGCGAACGGCTTCGGCATGAAGGTGGCGAAGTAGCCGTGCTTGCGGACGATCTCGTTGGCCATGAGGCGGAAGAAGACAGCGCGGTCGGCCATGGTGAGCGCGTCGGAGTAGTTGAAGTCGATCTCGAACTGCCCCGGGGCGTCCTCGTGGTCGAACGAGTACACGCCCCAGCCCATCTCGGTCATCGCCTCGACCAGCTCGGTGAGCCAGTCGAGGTTGTCGAGCGCGGCGGTCGCCGTGTAGCAGGGCTTCGCGAGGTCGTCGCGATCGCTGACCTCGGTCACACCATCCGGGGTGTCCTTGAGGACGAAGAACTCGGTCTCGATCCCGAGGTTGAAGGTGAAGCCCATCTCGGCCGCGGCATCGAGCTGGCGCTTGAGGATGTTGCGCGACGCCGCCTCGAACGGCTCGCCCTTCGTGTAGAGGTCGCTCGCGAAGAAGGCGACGTCCTTCCGCCACGGCAACTGCACGGCGCTGTCGAGGTCGGGGCGAGCGGAGAGCTCCTCGTCACTGATCGCCTGCGGGAGGCCGTCGAGCGCGGCCCCCGTGAAGAGCTCCGATCCCCCGGCCATGCGCTCGAGGTGCGACAGCGGGACGAACTTGGTCTTGATGCTGCCGTGCATGTCCACGAAGCTCGCCATGGCGTACTTGACGCCGGCCTCCTGCAGTCGGGCGCGGACGGACTCCACGGTGGTAACGGTCTCGACGACGGTCATGGGATGCTCCTCCGGTTGCGTCGCTGCCCTCGCCGCGACTCATTTCGATACTGTATTGAAAGTATGCGCGGCTGGAGTTTCGATGCAGTGTCGAAAGTGTTTCCGGGGTGTGAACCCTGCGCCGAGGTGCGCTGGAACGCAGAACCGGCGCCCGTCGCGAGTGCGACGGACGCCGGTTCCGGGAGTCGTGGTTACGGGACGATGACCGCGCGACCGCGGATCGTGCCCGCGTGCAGGTCCTCGTAGGCCTTCGGGGCGTCGTCGAGCGAGTACGGCTGCACCTCGACGTCGACCTTGCCCGCCTTCGCGAGCTCGAAGACCTCGATGAGCTCGCTCCGCGAACCCCAGTACGGCACCCGGACGGCGGCGTCGTAGGCGATCGACCCGAAGCCGATGGTCGCCGATCCGCCGCCGATGCCGACGATCGTCACGTCGGCCTCCATGGCGGCGACCGCGGTGGCCGTGGCGATCGTCGGGTTGGCGCCGACGAAGTCGAACACCGCGTTGACCCCGACGCCGCCGGTCAGCTCGCGGATCTTGCCCGCGGCCGACTCGTCGCTGATGAGCGTGACGTCAGCACCGACGTGCTTCGCCAGCTCGAGCTTCTCGTCGCTCACGTCGAGGACGATGACCGTCGCGCCCGAGAGCGCTTTGAGCATCTGGATGCCGACGTGACCGAGGCCACCGGATCCGATGACGACGGCGAAAGTGCCGGCTCCGAGCTTCGGCAGGCTGCGCTTGATCGCGTGGTACGGCGTGAGGCCGGCATCGGTGAGCGACACGTTCTTCACGGGGTCGAGGTCCCCGATCGGCACCAGGTGGCGCACGTCGTCGACGATCATGTACTCGGCCATCGAGCCCTGGCTGCCGAGTCCAGGAGGACGGATCCCCTCGGCGACGGCGTTCGTGCAGTAGTTCTCCTTGCCCTGCGAACAGTTCAGGCAGTGACCACAGCCCCACGGTCCGTAGACGGCGACCGCGTCTCCGATCTGCAGGCCCGTCTCGACACCCTCACCGAACGACTCGATGACGCCGGCACCCTCGTGTCCGAGCGTGAGCGGCAGCGGGTACTGCTGCGCGAGGTAGTCCTCCTCGGGGAGGCTCATGACGTAGTCGTCGGAGTGACAGACGCCGGCGGCGGTGACCTTCAGCAGGATCTCACCCGGCCCCGGTGTCGGCTTCTCGATCTCGACGACCTCAGGGGCCGAGCCGATCTTCGTGTACCGCAGTGCCTTCATGGTGAGACATCCTCCTCGAGCGTCGGAACCGCACGCCGCAGTCGCTCACTAAGCGACGTGTGTCAGATAAGTCTGACCGTTCCAGTATGCGCCTCGATCCGGCGGCCGGCACCCCGTTGACAGCGCTCTGGCACCGACAACCGTCAGCGCGGTTCCCAGGCCAGCACGACCTCGAGGAGCGCAGATCGCGGCAGCCCGCTGTCGACCTGGAGGACCGGCTGTGGCAGGGTCGCGAGCCAGGCCTCGTGCGACGCCCGACTCCGGCCGTCGAACGCGGGGTCGTCGTAGCCGCTCGCCCACGCACGGAACTCCCGCCACGCACGGTCGTCGTGGGGTTCGCCGGCCCGCCGCTCGATCTCTCGGGCCTCCAGACGCCGCAGCCGCTCCGCCGGATCGAGGGTCACGAAGACGATCGCGTCGCACTCGGCGACGATCTCGTCACCCCAGCCGGGCATCGAGCCCGACAGGACCCACGCCTCGCGCGGTACGAACAGCTCGCGCATGAGCCGCACCCGCTCAGCGTCAGAACGCTTGGTCACGTAGGGCGGGTCCGTCGGCACCCAGAAGTAGTCGTCGGCGTCGGCGTGCGGGACGGACCAGTGGTCGGCGAGCGCCCGCCCGAGCGTCGTCACGCCACTGCCACTGGCACCCATCACGTGCACTCTCGATCGTCGCATCCGTCCATTCTCCGACACCCCCGACCTTGGAGGCTCGAGCGAGAGAGCCATCCCACTCGAATCCTGGCGATGGGTATTGATAACTTTATCTCCGCCGTGATAGGTCGGTGATAAAGTTATCGTCATGCGATCACCTGTCACGAATCCCTTTCAGCCCGGCTCAGACGTGGTACCCGATGTCTGGGCAGGCCGCGTCGAGCAACTGAGCGATTGGCGGGATGCGGTTCGTCCGCGCAGACGTGCAGGCCTGTATGAGACCGGCCGAACAATCCTCGGCGAACCCGGAACCGGCAAATCGAGCCTGGTCCGCAAGATCGCCCGCGACGCGGCGGACGCTGGAGACTGGGTGACACCGCAACTGCGGATACCCTCTGGTGCTGATCCACTGAAGATCGTCGCCTCCGCAGTGCTGCGACTCGCTGATAAGGCAGGTCTTCGAACCTCGACCCGGCAGCGGGTCATGGACCTCCTCAGCAGGGTCGAGCAGGTGGCGATTTCAGGCTTTTCCCTCGCGATGGGTGGGGGTGAAGGGCCGGAGCCCTTCACCGCGCTGTTCGACCTCCTGATCGAACTCGGGCAGGCAGCGATCGATCAGGATGCGGTGATTCTGATTCACATCGACGAGGTGCAGAACATCACCGATGAAGCCGCACTGTCGCAACTGCTCATCGCGCTCGGCGACGCCCTGTCCTATGAGGTGGAGGTCTCAGCCCCCGGTGGGCTCTACGTAACCCGATTCCTACCGATCGCCGTATACCTCACCGGACTGCCGGACTTCGAGGACATGGCCGGCGCTCGAAAAGGAGCAACATTCGCGAGGCGCTTCCGTACCACCACACTGACAGCGCTCGACGAGGACGATCTGCTCGAAGCATTGCAGCCGTTCATCCTCGAGGGATGGGAGACCCAGGACGATGAACACGGCATCGCGCGGGTGAGCATGAGCCAAGAGGCGGCCAAAGCGATCGTGGCCCTGTGTTGTGGGGAACCGTTCCTGTTCCAGCTCGCCGGACAGCGCGCCTGGAACGCAGCGCAGACCTCGGTCATCTCAGAGGATCAGGTTGTGACCGGGTGGAGTGGAGCGGAGGGCGAGGCATCGGCGCACGTCGAACGCATCCTGAACCGGCTCCCGACTCGCGAGCACGAGTTCATCGACGCGATGGCGGCTCTGCCGCCTGCAGACCGGAAGTTGACCAAGATCGCCGAGCAGATGGGCATGACAGCAGCAACGCAGGTCGGTCCGACGTCGCAGCGGCTGGACACCGTGCGCGGCATCATCACTCGAGGAAAGCCGTACTCGTTCCGCAATCGGGCAGTCGAGGCCTATCTGACAACGGACTGGCCGCGCGTCAACTGATCCGTCATCACATCCGCCCTGAACCCACCGGCCGGACGACGATCATCGCATGCGAGCGGGTGGCGGAGAGCGCGTCAGGCGCGGACAGACTCGGGCACTGGACAGCTCAGGCGCGGTCGTGGAGGGTCAGCTGGTAGCCGTCGGGGTCGGCGAAGGTGAAGGTGCGACCGAACGGGCCGTCGATCGGAGCCGAGACGATCGTGTGGCCGTCGGCGACGAGGGCGTCGTGGATGTCCTGGACGTCCGTGGCGTGCAGCCAGATCGCCGCACCGATCCCAGGCTGGGGCGCGGACGCGAGATCGACCCCGGGGACGATGTCACGCAGGGCGAAGGCCGTCGGCGTCGTCTCGAAGACGACCGCGTGCGGCGGGCCGGCCTGCGAGCGGACGAGGCCGAGGTACTGCTCGTAGAAGGCTTGCGAGGCGTCGAGGTCGGTGACCTGGAGGGAGATGAAGTCCGGTCCGGTGACGGGCATGATGTGCGTCCATTTCTGTCGTGTCAGTTGTCTGACACATTCAGCATATGTCAGAATACTGACATGAGTCAAGACGGGATCGAACTGGACACCTCGCTGGGGTACCTCCTGAAGGAGGCGTCGAGCGCACTCCGCTCAGCCATGGAGGCGGTGCTGCGGCCACTCGGCATGACGATCACGCACTACTCCTGCCTTGAACTCCTGGCCCAGCGACCAGGGCTCTCGAACTCCGAACTGGCCCGCGGCGCCTTCGTCACCCGACAGTCCATGAACGTGCTCCTGCAGGCCCTCGAGCGCGATGGCTTCGTCAGCCGTCCGGAACAGGCTCCCGTCGGCAAAGCGCTGCCGACCCGGCTCACGCCGCTCGGTCGTGAGCATCTCGCACAGGCGACCGCCGCCGTGCGATCGGTCGAGGTCAGGATGCTGAGCGGCCTGACCGCCGAGCAGCAGCGGGAGGCACTCGTCGTCCTGCGCAGCATGATCAGATCACTTCGCGACGACGAGCGCTGAGGCACCCGTCAGTCGGTGATGGGAAGCGTCTCCACGAACGCCTGGATCCGGTCCGCAACCGTGACCGGGACCTGCCAGGCCGTGAAGTGCGCCCCGCGATCCAGTTCCGTCCAGCTCCGGATGTCGCTGTAGGCCCTCGCCGCGTGGGAGCGCGGGAGTCCGCGTTCGCCCGTCTGCACGGCGACGGCCACGGGCACCTCGATCAGCGGGAGTTCGGGTTGCTTCGGGTGGTCGCGATACGGCCGGAACGATGATCCGATGCTCTGCGTGAACCAGTACAGCGAGACCGTGGTCAGCAGCTCGTCGTCGGTCCACCAGTCGCCCGCTCCCGCCCACGCGAGGAGCTTCTCCGTGATCCATGCGGCGAGGCCCACCGGCGAGTCGTTCAGGGCCGTCGCGAGGACCTCGGGCCTGGTTGCCTGCACCCGGGCATAGGCGAGACCGCGAGCCCACTCCTGGTCGTGTCGATCGAGCCAGTCCCGCTCCTCGGCGGTGAGGTCGCGCGCTCGGGACGCAGACGGGAAGGCGGCGTGCGTCGCCAACTGGCCGATGACCGATTCGGGATACAGTGCCGCGAGCCAGTCGCTCGTCGTCGACCCGACGTCCTCGCCGTAGGTGAGGTAGCTCGCGTGCCCCAGCACCTCCGTCATGAGTGCGTGCATGAGTTCGGCGACCACCGGGCCGGTGAACGGCCGGTCCTCGAGGGGCGCTGAGAACCCGTACCCGGGCAGGGAGGGGACGACGACCTCGAAGCCGAGCGTCCGGTCGTCGCCGAGGTCGACCGTGCGTCCTGCGAGTTCCTTCGCCAGCGGCAGCATCTCGATGAAGGAGTAGGGCCAACCGTGGAACGCGATCACCGGGACCGTCACCGTGACGCCGTCCGGCGCCGGTAGCCGCGCGGCATGGAGCCAGTGCCCGTCGACCTCCGCCTCGAACTGCGGCACCTCCTGCAGCTCGCGTTCGACGCGCCGCCAGTCGAAGCCGTCCCGCCAGTGGTCGACGAGCGCCCGCAACCGGTCGAGCGAGAGGGCGCTCTCCTCGCCGGCGTCACCGATCGCGGCGGGGAGGCGAACCGTGTCGAGTCGCCGCCGCAGGTCCTCGAGGTCGGCATCGGGCACCTGGATCCGGAATGAACGCATGCGCTCGACGCTAGAGCAGACGTCCGACAGGGGAGGCGAACCGGATCCGCTAGCGCATCACAATGTGCGCATCCAGGCCCGGAGGTCGGCGAGGGCCGTGAGGGCGACGGTGGCGTGATCGGCGTCGGGGTAGACGTGTGAGCTGACCGTCGCGCCGGCCTGCTCCTGCGCGGCGACGTAAGCGGCGGTCACGGTAGGCCGGATGAGCGTGTCCTTCGAGCCCTGTGCGACGAACAGCGGCACGGTGATCCGCTCGGTCGGCGTGTTCTCCTGCAGGAGGTCGCTCCACACGGGAGCCGTCGCCGGGTCCGCCGTCAGGAACGAGCCGATCATCGGGTCGGCGATGTCGTGCAACTGCTTGTTCTCGCCGAGGAGACACAGCTTCGCCATCGCGGGCACGGCCGCCACTCCGGCCGGGGAGAGGATCGTGCTCAGCGGGTCCGTCGGCAGCCGGTCGGCGTAGGCCTCCTCGTAGGCGTTGAAGGCGTAGGCCCCGATCGTGACGCCGGAGACGTCGCGGATGTCGTCCTGCAGGAGCGCTGCGAGATCGCTCGCTGGAGCCGCGACCGCGACGCCCCGAACGTCGAGCTCGGGCGCGTAGGTGGCGGCACGCTGTGCCGCGAACAAGGCCGCGTGTCCGCCCTGCGAGTGTCCCCACAGCACGACGCGGTCGCTCGCGCCGATGCCCTCGACGTGCTGTGCGGCGCGGGCGATGTCGAGGACGTTCGCCGCCTCGGTCGCGCCGATGAGGAACGACGCCGGGCCGGGGACCCCCATCCCCGCGTAGTCGGTGGCGACGACGACGTTGCCGTCCGCGAGGAGGTCGGTGAGTCCCTCGATGAGCGCGAACGGTGCGATACCACTCGATGGAGCACAGTGCGGTGCAGTCCCGGTCGTCGGGTGCGCCCAGGACACGACCGTTCGAGTCCCGACCGCCGCCGGTTCACTCGGTGCGACGATCAGGCCGGAGACGAGGATGTCGGCGCCGTCGACATCGGTCGAGTGGTAGACGACCCGCAGCGCCGTGGCACCGTCCGGCGCGCCGACGGCGGGCTCGCTCCGCACGATCGTCCCTGGAAGCGCTGCGGTCGACGACGGTGTGGGCGCGGCGGAACCGTAGAAGCCCTCCACCGAAGACTCGACCGCCGCCCCCTCCCCCACACGCACGCCGAAGTCGAGTAGACGCGCGACGGCGGGTGCCGCCACGATGAACGCGGCCAACGCCGCGACGCCGATGATCCGGCCGACGACCCGACGACGGCGCGTGGCCGCGTGCTCACTCGGTGCACCGTCTTCCGCGGTACCAGGCTCGGAGTCGCGTTGCGCCGCCATGACTCACACGGTAGACCGTGGATCGGGCGGGCGCGACGCCGAGATTCCACTGATGACACCGCCCGTCGCGACCGGTAGCATCGCCGGTACCGGGCTCCCTCGCCCGGTTGTGGCCCAGACCCCGCCGCCGCTTGAGCCGGCACCCGAATGTCTGGATCGCAGCGGCGGGGCTGGGTTCCGGTACCCAGGTTCGGATAGCCATCTTGCGAACGGACCGGGCATTCCGCCGAAAGGACCGGATCCAGCGTGTACCATGACCTGTACCGGGCTCCCTCGCCCGGTTGTGGCCCAGACCCCGCCGCCGCTTGAGCCGGCATTCGGGTGTCTGGAACGTTGCGGCGGGTCTGGTTCTGAGTATCAGCGACCGACTGCAGGACACCTGCCCGGTGTCTGATTCAGGCGCGGTAGTGCGCCGCCAGGCGCTCGAGGCCCTCGTCGATCGAGACCGCCGGCGTCCAGTGCAGGGCCGCGCGGGTCTGACGCTGGTCGAACCAGTGGGCGGTCGACAGCTGTTCCGCGAGGAAGCGCGTCATCGGCGGCTCATCGGCGCCGGGGCGGATGCTCCACAGACGCTCGACGAGCCCACCGGCAGCTCGGGCGACACCGGCGGGGACGCTGAAGGCGGGCGGCTTCACGCCGGCTGCACGGCAGATGCCCGCAAGCAGCTCGCCGACCGGACGCGGCTCCCCGTTCGTCACCACGAACGCACGACCATGTGCCGTCTCCGCATGCTCGAGTGCCGCGGCGATGGCCGACGCGGCGTTCGCGACGTACGTGCTGTCGATGAGGGCGGTGCCGTCGTCGAGCAACGGCAGGCGGCCGCGGCGTGCGCGGTCCACGATGCGCTCGACGAGCTGCGGGTCGCCCGGACCCCACACGAGGTGCGGCCGCACGACGACGACTGCGAAGCCGCGACGGTCCCGCGCGAGGGCGTGCAGTTCGCCCTGCGCCTTCGTCCGCGCGTACTCCCCGCGTGCTGCGTCCGGGTCGGCCGGTTCCGCACCGACACCCACGAGCGCCGAGCCACCGTGCGCGACGGACGGCGAGGAGATGTGGACGAACCGTGAGACACCCGCGGTCTCGGCCGCGTCGAGGACGACCTCGGCCCCGGTGACGTTGACCCGCTCGAACTCCGCCGGATCACCCGCCAACGAGACCTTCGCGGCCAAATGCACGACCGCGTCGACACCGTCCATCGCCGACTCGACGACGGCTGCGTCGGTGATGGATCCCCGCACCTCCTCGACGTCGGCGAGCGCGGATGGCCCACGCTGCAACACCCGGACGCGATGTCCACCGCGGAGCAGCTCGAGGGCGACCTCGCGGCCGAGCATGCCGCTCGCGCCGGTGACGAGGACCGTCACGGGGTGCTCAGCCGTTCACCGGCCAGGATGCCTTCCGCCCAGACCGACAGGCGGGTGCGGTCGATCTTGGAGTTGTGGCGGATGTCCGTCGGCAGCTCGGGTACGACGAACACCGCGACGAGCGGCTGCGTCGAAGCATCCCGCACCTGTGCTGCGAGCTGGGCCTCGGCGAGCTGGACCCGCTTCGTGCCCGTGGTCGTCTCGACGATCGCGACGCACTGGCGGAGACCCTCGGGACCGACGCCCACGACGGCGGCGCGGCGAACGAGCGGCACCGTCTCGATCGCCTGCTCCGGTCCTACCGGAGCGATCGGTCCGCCCTGGGTCGCGATCACGTGCGGCAGACGGCCCTCGATCCAGAGGCGGCCATCGGTGTCGAGATGCCCGACATCGCCGGTGCGGTGCCAGCGTCCATCATCGGCGACGTCGCGGACGGCGGCCCGGTCGGTCAGCCAGAGGCGGTCGTACTGCGACTTGAGGTGCTCGGCCGAGATGATGACCTCGCCGAGGCGGTCCGCGTCCTGCGTCGGCGCACCCGTGGCGCGTCCGGCCTCGTCGAGTGGGCTGATGCGCACGTCGACGCCGCCGATGGGCGTCCCGACGCACACCCCCGTGTGCTCGGTGTCCTCGTCGGGCAGCGTGTCGAGGGTGATGTCCGAGACGAGCAGGCACTCGGTCATGCCGTACACCGCGTGCGCGGAGGCGTTGGGCAGGACACCCACGAGTGCAGAGAGGAGCTGTCGACTGACGGGCGCGCCCGTCGAGAGCACGGTCCTGACGCCCTGGAGCGCCTGACGGTCCGTACTGTCGAGCGCGTCGGCCGTCGCGACCACGTTCAGGATGGCCGCCGGCGAGAGGAACACGATGTCGGCATCCGTCTCCTCCACGGCCGCAGCGACCGCTCGAGCGGTGAGCGTCCGGGGCGCCGAGATGTCCATCTCCGGCGTCGAGGAACGGGCTCCGAGCGCCGGGCCGAGGAGCGCGAACGGCGCGAACCCGGTGACGAGCCCCGAATCGGCGGTGATCGCGAAGTGTTCCGAGAGGACGTCACGCAAGGACGACAGCTGCGCGTGGGTGTACTTCACGCCCTTCGCCGGGCCGGTCGATCCCGAGGTGTAGAGGATCGCCGCGAGGTCGGTCGGGCCGGGTTCGCTGGGCAGCTCGGGCGTCGTACGGGCGTCGAGCAGGTCCTTGAGGCTGTGCGAGACGCCGAGGGCCGTCGCAGTCGCGCCGGGGAGGCGGGCCGCGGAGATCTTCACACCCGGCCAGCCGAGTGCACGCGCGGCGGCGAGGCCCTTGGTCTCGCCGATGACGTAGGCGGGCCACGCGCCTCGGACCGCGCGGTGGAGGCCCTTGACGCCGAGACCGGCATCGGCGACGACCACGACCGCGCCGATGCGCAGGCAGGCGTAGATGACGGCGGTGAGCGTGGCGCCAGGCGTGACGAGCAGCGAGACGCGGTCGCCGCGCCGGACACCGATGCGGTGCAGACCGGCGGCCAGGCGTGTCACGCGGTCGTCGAGTTGCCGCCAGCTGACGCGACGGGCCGCACCCGAACCGCGCTGTTCGACGATCGCATCGCTGTCGTCGGTACGTCGCTCGTCCAGTCGCCGCCAGAGCGGTTCGAAGTCCGGCTGCTCGGTCGCAGCGGCGGCGGACTCCATCGGAGCCGCTTCGACGGGCGTGCCCTGCGGCAGCCGGTCGTCGAGCCAGGTGAGCAGCGACTCCGCGACCGGGGCGTCCTCGATGACGAGGTGGCCAGCGCCGGCGAAGCGGTGGACCTCGGCGTGCGGGAGGCGGTCGGCGAGGTCGTCGAGGTAGCGGTCGCTGAAGATCGGGTCGCGCGGACCCCACAGCATGACCGCCGGGACGCGGAGCTGGGCGACGTCGTCGGCGAGGCGCTCGAGGCGCGGGAAGCTGACATGCTCCGGGGTCGCCGGGATGTCGGCGACGAACGCGCCGATGCCGCGACGGCGCGCGGGCGCGGAGTACGGGCTGCGGTACGCGTCGCGGACGTCGCGGTCGAGCGGCGGGGACGCGAGCGACAGCGTCGTGTCGAGGAAGGCCGTCGTCTGGACCGAACCGGCGCCGAGCATGCCGCGAGCGCCGGCGAGCCGCAGGGGCGCGGGGATCGGGGTGCCCTCCGGGTGGTGCACGGCCGTGTTGAGCAGCATCGACCCGACGAGGACCTCAGGGTGCTCGGTGGCCCAGCCGAGGGAGATGACGCCGCCCCAGTCGTGGCCGAGGGTGACGACGGGTCCGGTCAGGCCGAGCGCGTCGGAGAAGGCTGCGAGGTCGGCGATCCGCTGTTCGAGCGTGCGGGTGACCTCGGTCCGCTCGGACCAGCCCATCTCGAGCTGGTCGACGGCGACGACGCGCCAGGTGGTCCCTCCGGCCTGGGCCTGCTCGACGGACCGGGTGACGAGCGAGCGCCAGAGGTACGACCAGGTCGGGTTGCCGTGGACGGCGAGGACGGTGCCGACCGGTTCGACACCGGCTTCGCTGAGCGCGTCGGCGGTGTCGAGGTAGTGCCAGTTCCTCGTCACGCCGTCGTCGGCCAGGCGACCGGGGACGTCGATGCGGTGCGAGTACCGCGCGGGCAGGCCGGGCAGACCGGCGGCGCGCACGCCCATCGTCCGCAGGCCGACGTTCGCGGCGACCGTGCCCGCTACCACGCGAGCTCCATGAGGCCGGTGTTCAACCCCGAGCCGACGCCCATGAGGAGGACGCGGTCGCCCTTGTTCAGGGTCGACTGCTGGTCGGCGAGGGTGATCGGGATGGAGGCAGGTCCGACGTTGCCGAGGTAGGGATAGGTGACCGGCACGCGACTGCGGTCGAGCGAGGCGGCCTTCACCATGGAGTCCGTGTGGATGGACGACACCTGGTGGGTGATGTAGCGGTCCATCTTCGACCACCGCCACGAGTCGCCGGCGGCTTCCTTCCACGCGGAGACGACGAGGTCGAGCCCACCCTTGAGGAGTGCTCGGGCATCGGTGAACATGCCGTCGACGCTGCCGACGCAGAGGTGGTTGAACTCGGTCGCCGCGCGGGTGACGCCGCCGAGGATGCGGTGCCCCTCGGGGTGGCGGTCGGCCGGCCCGATGACGGCGGCGGCGGCCCCGGAGCCGAGGGTGAGGGAGGCGAACTCGCTCATGAAGTCGTCGCGGTCGATGGTGCTGCCGCTGAGGCGCTCGATGGTGTTGGCGTGCACCTCGCTCGCGTCCTCGCCGTTGACGATGAGCGCGTACTCGATCTGGCCGGACTCGATCATCGCGGCCGCCATCGTCATGCCGGTCACGAAGCCGAGGCATGCGTTGGCGATGTCGAAGTTGATGGCCGAGCTCGGGAGGCCGAGACCGTCGTGGATGCGGACGGCGACGGAGGGCTCGAGGTGTTGCCGCGTGACCGAGGTGTTGATCATGAGCCCGATCTGCGAGGGCGAGATGCCGGCCTCGGCGAGCGCACGGCGACCGGCCGACACCGTGGCGTCGTCCGAGTTCTCGTCGGGCCCCCAGTGTCGTCGCTCGACCACACCGGCGACACGTCGCAGGATGCCCTTCGGGAGGCGGGCGCGTTTCATCGCGGCCGCGAGGCCCTCTTCGATCTCGACCGAGGTCACCACTGCGGACGGCAGCGTGCTCGCCACCGACAACATGGCCACATTGTCGAATCGGGTAGTTGCGTTTCCGGTCACGATTCCTCCGTGCCTCTGACCAGGCAGTCTTGACCGCCAGCGTCTGACGGTACTCCTCTACCCTGAACGTGGACGAATCGTGTCCCCGTTGTTGACAGCAGGTGCCCAGCGGGACAGCGCGACTCGGGCCCGCCGAAGCACCGGTGCAGCCGGGAGCCGCGATCCTGCAATCGGCACTGCCACGCGCGCAGGTCGCCGCAGTAGCCTGTGGGGATGACCACCCGCCGCACCCTCGACCAGTCCTCCAAGCTGAAAAGCGTCCTCTATGAGATCCGGGGGAAGGCCCTCGTCGAGGCCGTGCGTCTCGAGGCCGACGGACACCGCATCCTGAAGCTCAACACCGGCAACCCGGCGATCTTCGACTTCGAGGCACCGCACCAGATCGTGCGCGACATGATCGCCGCGCTCCCCCACTCCCACGGGTACAGCGACAGCCGCGGCATCCTCTCCGCGCGCCAGGCCGTCTCCTACCGCTACGAGGAGATGGAGGGGTTCCCGCGGGTCGACCCCGAGTGGGTGTTCCTCGGCAACGGCGTCTCCGAGCTCATCACGATGACGATGCAGGCCCTGCTCGACGACGGCGACGAGGTCCTCATCCCCGCACCCGACTACCCGCTGTGGACGGCGATGACGAGCCTCGCGGGTGGCACCCCGGTGCACTACCGCTGCGACGAGGAGGCGGACTGGGCGCCGGACATCGAGGACATCCGCTCCAAGATCACCCCGAACACCAAGGCGATCGTCGTCATCAACCCGAACAACCCCACGGGTGCGGTGTACTCCCGCGAGGTACTGGAGCAGATCGCCGGGGTCGCGCGCGAACACGGACTCCTCCTGCTCGCCGACGAGATCTACGACCGCATCCTCTACGACGACGCCGTCCACATCCCGATGGCGACCGTCGCCCCCGACCTCCTCTGCCTCACCTTCAACGGCCTGTCGAAGACGTACCGCGTCGCCGGCTACCGCTCCGGATGGCTCGTCATCACGGGGCCGCGCGACCACGCGCGCGGCTTCCTCGAGGGCATCACCCTCCTCGCGTCCACGCGTCTGTGCCCGAACGTGCCGGCGCAGCACGCGGTGCAGGCGGCGCTCTCCGGCGTGCAGTCGATCGACGCCCTGATCGCACCGAGCGGCCGTCTGCTCGAGCAGCGCGACGCCACCTGGGCCGGCCTCAACTCGATCCCGGGCGTCTCCTGCACCAAGCCGATGGGTGCGCTCTACGCCTTCCCGCGCCTCGACCCGGAGGTCCACGAGATCCACGACGACGAGCAGCTCGTCCACGATCTGCTCGTGGCGGAGCACATCCTGCTGGTTCAGGGCACGGGCTTCAACTGGCCGGACCCCGACCACCTGCGGGTCGTCACCCTGCCGGAGGAGCGTGTCCTCACCGACGCGATCGAGCGGCTCGGCAACTTCCTGTCGTCCTACAAGCAGTAGCGCGACAGCGGGACATCAGCGCGGCAGCAGGACATCAGCGACCAGCGCGTCCTGCTGCCAGGCGGATCTCCTGCGCTACACCCCGAGGTAGCGGCCCGGCCGGTGGTTGAGCGCGAGGATGAGGTTCAGGAGCACCGCGCCGAGCGCCGAGACGAGCACGTTGAGCGGCGGCACGGCGACGAGCGACACGAGCACGACCACGGTGTCGACGGCCATGAGGACGTAGCCCGCGCGGATGCCGAACCGGTCCTGGAGGATCAGGGCGACGATGTTGAACCCGCCGAGACTGGCGCGGTGTCGGAACAGGATGAGGATGCCGACGCCGCAGAGCACGTTGCCGACGACGGCCGCGTAGAACGGGTCGATGTGCCCGACCGGCAGGAACAGCGGGTGCACCCCGGACAGGACGGACACGAGCACGATCGCGCCGCCGCTCCGCAGCGTGAACACCCAGCCCTTGCCGCGGATCGCGAGCAGGAAGAACGGCAGGTTGATCGCGATGAACAGCACCGGGAACGGCACGGGCGCGAGGTAGCTGACGAGGAGCGACAGGCCGGCCGTTCCGCCGGTGACCGCCGATCCCGCCTTCAGGATGAACAGCCCGAACGACACGACCGTCACGCCGACGAGCAGCCCGAGGATGTCCTCGACCACCCCGTGTCGAACCGGAGACGGTGCCGGGGCAGGCGTGGAGGGAGCCTGCTGCGCGCTCGACGTGGCGGCGCTCGGCTGCTGGGTGCTCATTCCGCCAACGATGCGTCAGCTCGTCGTCTTGCGCAACACGAGTAGAGTGCAGTGGTCACCGTGCTCGATTCCCAGCCCGAGAGTGAGCAACATGCCTCATCCCGCGACCATCGACCACCTCGACGCGCGCATCCTGACCGCGCTCGACGACGACCCGTCCATGACGGCGCTCGCCCTTGCACGCACCCTCGGCGTCGCGAGGAACACCGTCCACGCCCGTCTGCGTCGACTCGAGACGAGCGGCGCACTGGCCGCCCCGAGTCGCCGGGTGCGACTGTCGGCGCTGGGCTACCCTCTCACCGCGTTCATCGAGATCTCCATCCGCCAGGACCTCGCCACGGAGGCCTACGCGGCCCTCGAGTCGATCCCGGAGATCGTCGAGGTGCACGCGACCACCGGAGACGCCGACCTCTTCGCGAAGGTCGTGGCCCACGACACCGAGGACCTGCACCGCATCGCCGGCGTGCTGCTCGCGGCTCCGGGCGTGGTCCGGACGAACACGAAGGTCTCCCTCATCGAGGTCATCCCCTACCGCGCGTCGACCCTCCTCGATCGCCTCGCCGAGGGGCCGTCAGCGCGCTGAAGCCGTCAGCGCGCTGATCGGGCACGCACCACGGCGGCCGTGCCCGCGGCGATCGCGACGACCGTGCCGTAGCCGAGGACCGTGGCGTGGAGCCCGATCGCCGAGGCGAGGAGACCGGCGATGACAGCCGGGACCCCGAAGGACAGGTAGGCGACGATGTACAGCGCGGCGAACAGCTCCGCGCGTTCGTCGGCCGGCGCGAGCGGGACGAGCGACGCGATCGTGCCCATGAACGCCGTGCCGAACCCGGTGCCGGCGATCACCACGGCCACCACCGCGATCGGGAGCGAGCCGAGGATCAGCGCGACGAGCAGGAGGACGGTCCCGGCAGACAGTGCGGACGCCCCGTAGACGGCCGCGACGACGGGTCGGCGACGGTGGAGCACCGCGGCGGCGACGGCCCCAGCGGCCGGCAGCAGCCCGATGAGCAGCGCGCCCCCGAGCTGGCCGTCCACGCCGAGCTCCGTGTGCATGATGCTCGGTCCGAGGGAGAGGAACAGTCCGCCGGTCGCCCACCCGCCGAGGACGATCGGAATGCTCACGACGAACAGCCGTCGGGCGTCGACGGGGACGGCTGCGCGAGGTCGGATGGCACGGGCCCATCCGGGAGCGCGGGCGGAGGTCTCCGGCACGATCCAGATGGACACCGCGATGAGCAGATAGGCGATCGCCAGCGGCAGGAACGTCCAGCTCGACGGGTCGGCGACCGTCTGCAGCAGGACGCCCGCAAGGATCGTGCCGGAGGCGAGACCGATCATCGGTGCGATGGCGTTCAGCAGGGTCGCCGCTCGTGGCCGCTCGGGCGGGGCCAGATCGATGATGGTCGCCGACAGGGTCGAGAGCAGTGCCCCACTGGCGAGACCTTGGAGCACGCGGGCGAGGTACAGCAGCGCTCCGGAGTCGACGTGCCAGAGGAGCAGCATGCTCCCGGCGAGCACGACGAACCCGGCGGTGATGACCGGGCGGCGTCCGAGGTGATCCGAGACCGAGCCGATCGTGAGGAGCGCGACCAACAGGGCGAGCGCGTAGGCCGAGAAGGCGATGGTGACGCCGATCGGGCCGATGCCGAGCCGCTCCTGGAGTTCCGGGTAGAACGGTGACGGAGCGCTGGCGCCGGCGAGCATGAGCGTGCTGCCGAGCCCCGCGAGGACGAAGCCGAAGCGACGGCGCGGCAGCACGGGCGCGCCAGCAGCCGCGGTGGGCACGGGTCGGGTCGGGGGTGACGGGGTCGTCGTCTGCACGGGGCGGGCATCCTTCGGTTCCAAAAATGTCGAACGATTGGACGATACGCGCTTTCCGCCGATTGTTCAATTATTATCGAACCATGCCTGCACCAGCCGATCTCACGCACCCCGACCGCGAGGCGATCGAGCTGCCGGCCGTGCTCTTCGCGCTCAGCGATCCCGACCGACTCGAGATGGTGCGGCAGCTCCGGGACGGACCGATGGACGCCGCGAACTGCACCGCCCTCGACCCCACGATCCCGAAGTCGACGAAGTCCCACCTCATGAAGGTGCTCCGCGAGGCCGGCGTCATCCGGAACGAGCCGAACGGTCGCCACCGCACGCTCACCCTGCGGCGCGACGACCTCGACACCCGGTTCCCGGGCCTCCTCGACGCCGTCCTCGACGCCGACTGACCAGCGCTCCCACCCCTGCGGTTCGCCGCTCGTGGACGGGAGCTGCCAGAATTGTCGGCGCGGTGATCCACCGCACACACGACCACAGGGGGCTGGGGAACATGGGAACGCTGCGGTACGGGAACGAAGCACTCGAACTCGAAGACCGGACCCTCGCCCATGTGCAGATGGTCGTCGTCTCGAAACTCCGCAAGGGTGAGGCGTTCCTCCTCTCGTGGACGATCGACCCCGCACACGGCTCGGGCCGCTACGCGATCTGGATCGAGACCGGTGTCCCCATCGTCTTCCGGTTCACCGGCTCCCGCCCGGTCGCGCTCAACCGCACCTGGTTGCAGGCCATGCTCGACCGCACCTACACGCCGGCGGGACTCGAGCTGATGCCGGAGACCGACTACCCGGAGCTGTCCGCCGACAACTGAGGCACAGCTACCGGCACGATCCCGGGTAGCACAAGCGGTCCGACCGTTCAAGCATCGGTCGTCCGACACGTGCTCGATTACCATCGGATCATCGAAGGTCGGGGACTTCTGAGAGTCGGCTCGAGCGGTGCCTGGAGGGCCCGCAGCGCGCGGTCGAAATCGTCGAAGACATTCGGAGGCGGGTCACACGGATCAGACCGTGCGGCCCGCCTCGCTGTTTCCCCTCAGACCAGGGGGCCGACGGAGTGACCTCCCAGCCCATCGACGGCTCAGTCCGACCGCTCAGTGCTGCGGCTGTCCCTCGGGCTCGGTGCGGTCGATCGAGTCGACGGCCTCGCGCATGCGGTCGAGGAAGTCGACGATGCCGGCCGCGATCTCCGGCTCGATCCCGGTGGTCGCCTCCATCATGCGGTGGTGCATGTGGCTCAAGGTCTTGCGGACCTCGGAGTCGGCGAAGTCGGTGGTCGAGACAGTGACGCGGCGACGGTCGGTCTCGCTCGGCCGACGGACCACGTGGCCCGCTGCCTCAAGGCGGTCGAGCATGACCGTGACCGATGAGGTCTTGATGCCGAGGTAGGCGCCCAGATCCGTCGGGCTGACCAGCCGGTGCTCCTGCTTGGCGCGCAGCATGAACCGCAGCGCGAGGAGGTCGTTCTCCCCCATGTGCATCTCGTCGCGGGTCCGACGACGCATGGCTGCCTCGGCCGCACGGTACAGACGCATGGCCTCGAGCATGCGGCGGCCACGCTCGTGCTCGTCCTGTTCGTACCAGTAGTGCTGGGCGTCAACGGCTTGGGCGGTCATGAAGTCCAACAGTAGTGGTTCTCGTAACGAGATTGTCTAGCGGAGTACGGATCGCCATGTCAAGTGGGGTACATGCAGACGCATGAATAACTAGATTCTCTAACAACACGAACGTTGAGCAAGGAGCAGTCATGAGCACGGTGTTGGAGCGAGGCACGACGACCACGGTCGCCTGGGCTGAGCCGGACGCGACCCTCTGGGTCGCCTCGGTCGACGGCGAGTACGCCGGCATGGTCGAGTTCCGGGACGGCCGCTTCGTCGCCGCCTCGAGCACCGGCAAGGACCTCGGGGTCTTCGTCTCCCTGCTCCGCGCCAAGGAGGCGGTGGAGAACGGCCCGGCGAAGACGCTCCAGTTTCCGTACGTCGCCGCTGTCGCCGCGTCCGCGATCGTGTCCGCGACCGCCGTCGCCTTCACCGCGTTCGCCGTCCTCTAGCCACACCGTGAAGCGCTCGCTCGAGGTCCTCCCGGACGGCATCCTCGCCGAGCGCGCAGCCGACGGAGACGCCACCGCCTTCGAGGTCCTCGTCTTCCGGCACGGTTCCCTCATGCGCGCTTACGCCGTCCGCGTGCTGGGCAACCAGTCGGAGGCGGAGGACGTTGTGCAGGACGTCCTCATCCAGGCGTGGGGCCAGCTGGACCGCCTGAACGACCCGAACGCGGTGAAGTCCTGGCTGATGCGCATGGTCTCGAACCGGGCGATCGACCGCATCAGACGCCGCCGCGAACACAGCGAGATCGAGGATTGGAATGCCCCCGCCCCGTCCCATCAGTCCCCGGAACGGGTCGTCGAGGTGCGCATGCAGATGAGCGCACTCGCTTCGGTCCTCGACCGACTGCCCGCCATGCAGCGCGAGTGCTGGATGCTCAAGGAGACGGGCGGGCTGTCGTACGTCGAGATCGCCGAGTCGCTCGGGGTCCCGACGTCGACGGTGCGCGGTCAGCTCGCGCGAGCCAGACAGACCGTCCTGCGGGAGATGGAGGTGTGGCGATGAACGACGACGACCACGAGTCCATGCTCGACGGCCTGGCCGGCGCCGACCTCGACGGGCACACCATCGACGAGCTCTCCGACTACCTCGACAGCGGCCGTGAGCCCCTCGACCCCGACATCGAAGCCTCCCCCGGTTGCCAACTCGCCCTCGACGCCCTCCTCCGGCTGCGCACCCAGACCTGGGCACTGCTCAAGTCGGAGGCGGCGACGCACTCCGAGCAGGACCGCTCCTGGATGCACGCGGTCCTCCAGAACATCTCGCTCGAGGCGCACGCCGGTCGGGACATCCCGCTCAGGCACCCGGACCCCGAGGTGCACCTGCGCATCACGGAAGGCTCCGTCCGCACCCTGATCCGCGGGGTGGGCGACGGCGTCGGCGGGGTCATCGTCGGTCGGGTCCGCCTCGACGGCGATGTGACGACCCTGGACGCGCCCATCACGGTGGCGATCACCGCCTCGGCCGCGTTCGGCAACAACCTCGAACGGCTGTCGCAGCTCATCCGGGATCGGGTCGTCGCGGAACTGTCCACGCACACCGAGCTCAACGTGGTCGCCGTCGACGTCACGATCATCGACATCCACACGCAGCGCGTCGCGCGGCCGGAGGACTCCTGATGGACACCGATGCCGCACTCTCGCAGCAGCTCACCGCCGTCGTCGCCGCGACACCGGGGGTCACGACGGTCTACGCGTCCGGGTCTCCGATCCGAGCGGTCCTGCGGACCGTCGCCGATGCGGTCGGCCGTGACGACGACGGGCCGACGAAGGTTGCCGTCGGTCGCGGAGCCGACGGCGCGCTGACGATCGGCGCGACCATCGGCGTGACCGACGGGGCCCCGGTCCCGGCGACCCTGCGCCTCGTCGGCGATGCGATCCGCGGGGTACTCGCGACGTCGATGGAGGGGACGCCGATCCATGAGATCGACGTCCGCGTGTGCCGGATCGAGGACGCAGCACCGCTGGGAACGCCGCTCACGAGCGCGGCGACCACGCTGTAGACCCCGTCAGACGGGCGCCGGCTCCTGCTGCACCGTGGGTGCCGTGCCGCTCGTCCGCGCGCGGTGGCGGCGTTCGATCGCCTGGCCGACATAGCTCGCCACGATGATCAGCGCCGCACCGAGCGCACCCAGCGGGCCGATCACCTCCCCCGCGATGAGCACGCCGACGAGGAGCGCCCAGACGGGTTCCGTCCCCATGAGGATGCTCGCGCGCGAGGCCGAGGTCCGCCGCACCGCCCACAGCTGGACGACGAACGCGAACACGGAACACAGCAGACCGAGGAACAGCACGTCCAGCCAGCCGCGCAGATCGAGCCGCGTGACAGCTGCCGCGAGCCCGTCACCGGCGATGAGGCTGAACGCCCCGGCGCACACGAGCATCTGGACGAAGACGACGCCGAGCGTGCTGTCGGTTCGACCTCGCGTCAGGTGCGCACTCGACGTCACGTGCACCGCACGGACGACGGCCGCAGCGATCACGAGCGCGTCGCCCGCGGTGGGTGCGCGGAGACCGCCGTCCGACACGAGCAGCGCGACACCGACCACGGCCGCGACCGCGGCGACGAAATAGGACCTCGGGAGCCAGGATCGCGACGCGACACCGTCGAGCACCGGCGTCATGACGAGCGCGAGGCTGATGAGCAGCCCGGCGTTCGTCGCCGAGGTCAGGTGCACGCCCCACGTCTCGAGGCCGATGATCGCGGCCTGCGAGCAGCCGAGTGCCGCCGCGATCAGCAGGCCCCGTCCGCGAGGGAGCCGCTCCCGTCGCACAAGACAGATGAGCCCGATGGCGATCACCGCCACCAGGAACCGCAGGGCGACCGCGGCCGGCACACCGGTGACGGCGGCGAGGTCCTTCGCGGCGAGGAAGCTGGCGCCCCACACCGCCGCGACCCCGACGAGCAGCACATCGACGATGAGTTCGGAGGGTGCGCGGCGGGCCATGCCGCTACTCTCCAGGAGACGGACACGACAGAACAACAGGCAGTGTCTGGATCGACGATGAAGGAATGACTTATGGATCCCGCGCGCCTCCGCCTCCTCCGCGAACTCGGCGATCGCGGCAGCGTCGCCGCGGTCGCCGCAGCCATGCACGTCAGCGCCTCGGCCGTGTCGCAGCAGCTCGCCGCGCTGCAGGCCACCATGCCGGTGCCGCTCACCGAGAAGCACGGGCGCCGTCTCGTCCTCACGGAGGCCGGCGAAGCCCTCGCGGTCGCCGCCGCGCGCGTCGAGGAGGCTCTCGCCGAGGCCAGGGACGCCGTGGACTCCTTCCTCCAACACGAGCAGCGCCCTGTGAGCGTCTCCGCGTTCCACAGCGCGGGGCTGGCGTTCTTCGGACCGCTGCTCGCGAGCGGCCCCATTCCCGGAGCCGATGCGACCGGTCCGGTTCCGCGGCTCATCCTCGCCGACGCCGACGTCGCGCAGGACCGGTTCGCCGGGCTCACCGCCGACTACGACCTCGTCATCGCCCACCGCCTCCCGCACGAACCGGCGTGGCCGCTCGACCGCCTCGTCGTGACACCGCTGCTCGTCGAACCCCTCGACATCGCGATGCACGAGGCGCATCCGCTGGCGGCGCGGTCGGAGCTGCGACCGGAGGATCTGCGCGACGAACGCTGGATCTCCACGCACGAGGGCTTCCCGCTCGCCGGCGTCCTCCATCATCTGGGCGCACTGAGCGGCCGGGCGCCGCGCATCGACCACCGCATCAACGAGTTCTCGGTCGCCGCCCAGGTCGTCCGCACGGGGGCGGCGATCGCCGTCATGCCGCGCACCACGGCGGCACCGTTGGCCGTCGACGGCATGGTCCTCCGACCGGTCGCCGGCGCGGTCCTCGTCCGGCACGTCGACGTCCTGGCGAGACCGGAGGCGATGGCGCGGTCCGCGGTCCGGTCGGTGCTCGCCAGCCTCCAGCGCGTGGCCGCAGACGCGACACACTGAGCTCGTATCAGCCCTCCGACGAGACGTCCACCCCCAGCCGCCCGACGCCCGGGAGGCGCAGGGTGGAAGGACAACGACGAAGGAGCATCCATGCGCGCACTCACGTACCAGGGTCGCCGTTCGGTGTCGGTCGAGACCGTCCCGGACCCCGCGATCACCGCCCCCACCGATGCGATCATCCGTGTCACCTCGGCAGCCATCTGCGGCTCCGACCTCCACCTCTACGAACTGTTCGGCCCGTTCCTCGACCGCGGCGACGTCCTCGGCCACGAGACGATGGGCGTCGTGGAGGCGGTGGGCTCCGAGGTCACCCGCGTCGCGGTCGGCGACCGGGTCGTCATCCCCTTCACCATCGCGTGCGGCGAGTGCTTCATGTGTCGCAACGGGCTGCAGTCGCAGTGCGAGACCACCCAGGTGAAGGAGCACGGCAGCGGCGCCTCCCTGTACGGCTACACGAAGCTCTACGGTCAGGTGCCGGGCGGACAGGCCGAGTTCCTGCAGGTGCGGCTCGCCGACGCGAACTGCATCGTCGTCGGTCGCGACCTGCCCGACGAGTCCTACCTCTACCTGAGCGACATCCTCCCGACCGCCTGGCAGGGCGTCGAGTACGCCGGGGTGCCGGACGGCGGCTCGATCACCGTGCTCGGCCTGGGCCCGGTCGGCCAGCTCGCGGCTCGCATCGCCAAGCACCGCGGTCTCGAGGTCTTCGCCGTCGACCCGGTGCCGGAGCGCCGTGCCCTCGCCGAGCGCCACGGCATCCGTGCACTCGACCTCACGGACGACGTGATCGCTGAGCTCCGCGACGCCACCGGCGGACGCGGCCCGGACGGGGTCGTCGACGCCGTCGGCATGGAGGCCCACGGCTCACCGATCGCGGCTGCGGCGCAGACGGCCGTCGGCGTGCTGCCCGACGCGATCGCGCGACCGGCCATGGAGCACGCCGGCATCGACCGGCTCGCCGCCCTGCACACCGCGCTCGAGCTCGTCCGCCGTGGCGGTGTCGTGTCCCTGAGCGGCGTCTACGCCGGTGAGGCGGACATCATGCCGATGAAGTCGATGTTCGACAAGCAGGTGTCGCTCCGGATGGGTCAGTGCAACGTCGCCCGCTGGATCCCGACGCTGCTCCCCCTCGTCGAGGACAGCACCGACCCGCTCAGCGTGCTCGACCTCGCGACCCACCGGGTGCCGCTCGCAGAAGCTCCGGCGATGTACGAGACCTTCCAGAAGAAGGAGGACGGCTGCATCAAGGTCGTCCTGAAGCCGTCGGCGTAGCTGCAGTTCTCGGCGTGACCTGACGGCACCGGGACGGCTGCATCAAGGTCGTCCTGAAGCCGTCGGCATAGCTGCCCGCTGTACGGAACGACCCGCGCCGATCATCCGGCGCGGGTCGTCTTGTGTCAGGCGGTCAGCAGTGTGTCAGGACCCGGTCACCAGTCCGTCGGACCGGCACTCCCCGCCTCGTACTCCTCGAGCGGCGTCTCGCCAGCGGCCCACGCGGTGACGACCGGGGTGACGATGCGCCAGCACTGCTCGGCGATGTCGCCGCGCACCGACAGCAGCGTGTTCTCCTGGAGAAGGCCGGCGAGCACCTGCGCGTAGGCGCTGAGGGTCGCGGCTCCGGGGTCCGCTTCGAGCTCGACCCGGCGCAGGCCGTCGACGTCGTCGGCCCCGGTCACGATGAGGTCGAGGTGCACCGCGCCGCCCTTGAGCGACATGCGGAGGACGGTGTCGGCGTGTCCGTCGGGAGCGTCCAGTCCGGTCGGCGCCGCCGAGCGTCGGAAGTGCATGGCGACCTCGCGGCGCGGGTCGCCGATCCCCTTGCCGGAGCGCAGGACGAACGGCACCCCCTGCCAGCGCGGGGTGTCGACCTGGAGCAGGAGCTGTGCGAGCGTCTCCGTCTCACGGGAGGCGTCGACGTCGGGCTCGTCCACGTAGGAGGGGAAAAGTCGGTCGCCGACCCGGCCCTCGGTGTAGCGGGCGCGACGGGCGGTCGACGGATCGTCCTTCCACAGCCGGACGGCGCCGAGGACCTCGGCGATGCGGTCGTGGACGTCGGTCGGCGTCACCGCGTCCGGCCGCTCCATCGCGGTGAGGGCGAGGACCATCAGCAGGTGGCTCTGCAGCATGTCGCGGAGCGCGCCGGTCTGGTCGTAGAACGCTGCACGCCCCTCGAGCCCCAGCTCCTCGTCGTAGAGGATCTCCACCTTCTCGATCTGCTCCGCGTTCCAGCCGGCCTCGAGGAGTCGGTTGCCGAAGCGGAGACCGAGCATCCCGAGGACGGTCGCGTTGCCGAGGAAGTGGTCGATGCGCCACAGGCGCTCCTCCGGCACGACCTCGGCGAGCGCCGCGTTGAGTGCCTGGGCGTCGGCGAGGTCGTCGCCGAAGGGCTTCTCGATGGCGATGAGGAGGTCGTCGGGCAGGTCGATCTGCGCGAGCGCCTCGGCGACCTTGCGCCCGGCGGACGGCGGGAGCGCGATGTAGAGGATCGGCGAGCCGGTGCAGGCGTCGAGCAGTGCACGCAGTTCGTCGGGGTCGGAGGCGTCGGTGGGGATGAACTCCGTCGTCGACACCAGCGCGTCCACGGTCCGGGCGCCGATGCCGGCGTCCTCGAGGCTGGCGCGGACGGTCGCACGCCACTCCTCGTTCGGCTGCGGCGTGCGAGCGGCACCGATGATCTGCAGTGAGATGTCGCGGGCGGCGTCGACGACCTCACCGAGACCGGGGATCAGGAGCCGCTTGGCCAGGTCGCCGTTGGCACCGAGGATCGCGATGGTGCGCTTCGTCGGTTCCAGCGACTCCGCATCCGGGATGCCGGGTACGGTGTCGGGATCGGGCTGGGTGGTGGTGTCGGACTGGTCGCTCATGGTTCCATCCTGACCGAGCGCCGGATGATCGTCATGGGGTTGCGCACGCCCGCGGCCCGGGCACTGAGCCGCACCCGGTCACTGAGCCGCACCCGGTCACTGAGCCGCACTCGGTCACTGAGCCTGTCGAAGTGCCACCCCGCTCCACATGCCGCTCGGTCACCGAGCTTCTCACGACGTCGCTACTGATCATCTCGAATTTCAGTGGTCGGTGGTGGACTGAAGTCATGACCGAGACCTCCACCACGCTCCCGCTGCGCGCGGTGGACGTCTTCGAAGAGCGCCTCGCGGAATTGTCCGACGAGTTCACCGCCATCGCGCGCGAGCGTGCCGCGCTCGACGCCCGGGGGGCTCGTCTCCTCGCCAGGTCGGCAGCCCTGGCCGACGCCATGGCGGACAGTCTCGTGTCGCACGATGAGACGCCCGCACAGCGGAAGGCGCTCATCCGTCGCTCCACCTGTGCAACGCTCGCCATGGCGACACGTGCCTCCGAGCCGACCGTGCAACGAGCCACCGGAGATGCCGAACGGCTCGTCGCCGATGCCCCGGATGTCCTCCGTGCATTGGAGGACGGCCGCATCTCGAGCCGGCACGCGCGGACCATCACCGATCAGCTCCAAGACATCCCGACGCACGGCCAAGCCGCGTTCCTCGAGACGGTCCTCCCCATCGCGGAGCAGTCGACCGTCGCACGGCTGCAGCATCAGGCCCGTACCCTCCGCGAGCGACTGCACCCGGAGTCCATCACCGTGCGGGCGGCGCGGTCGGAGGCCGACCGACGGGTGGAGATCGAGCCCTCGGCAGACGGCATGGCATGGGTGCACCTGTTCACCACGGCACCCGTCGCCGTCGCGATCGGAGAACGACTCGACGCACTCGTCGGTGCAGCCCACCTGACGGACGACGACCGCACCTGTCAGCAGCTGCGCGCCGACGCACTCGGCTCGCTCTGCATCAGCGGCGTCACCACTGCCGACCAGACCGACCACCAGGGCCGGCGGTCGCCGATCGCCCGGCCGGTGGAGGTGCTCGACGACATCCAGCCCACGGTGAACCTCACCGTGCCCGTGCTCAGCCTCCTGGGAGTCAACGAGGCCCCGGCGATCCTCGACGGCTACGGCCCGATCGACCCCGAGACCGCGGCGCGGCTCGCGGTCAACGCGCCCTCGATGACGAGGGTGCTCACCCACCCGGAGACGAGCGCTGTCGTCTCGGTCGGGCGGCAGCAGTACCGCGTGCCGGCGGATCTGCAACGGGCGGTCCGCCTACGAGACGTCACGTGTCGCGCACCGGGTTGCGGGAGACGGGCTCGGGCGTGCGATCTCGACCATTCCGTCGCCTGGGCCGACGGCGGCACGACGAGTGTCGGCAACCTGGCGTGCGTCTGCCGACATCACCACCGACTGAAGCACCTGCCCGGGTGGTCACTCGACCATCGACCCGATGGCGTCCTCGACTGGACCACGCCCGACGGCAAGCGACACCGCACGGAACCGGAAGCGGTCCCGCCGTTCTGAGTGCGTGCGCGGTCTCCGAGCCAACCTCGGTCACTGAGCTTGTCGAAGTGCCCCCGAGCACACGTCCACGGCCAGAACACGCCACACCGTGGGCCCTTCGACAGGCTCAGGGAACGGGCCTCCCGCTCACCGAGCCAACCTCGGTCACCGAGCCAACCTCGGTCTCCGAACCGACCTCGGTCACTGAGCTTGTCGAAGTGCCCCGAGCACACGTCCACGGCCACAGAACGACTCCCCGTGGGCCCTTCGACAGGCTCAGGGAACGGGCGCCCCACCCACCGAGCCAATCTCGGTCCCTGAGCCGACCTCGGTCACTGAGCCAACCTCGGTCACTGAGCTTGTCGAAGTGCCCCCGAGCACACGTCCACGGCCACAGAACGACTCCCCGTGGGCCCTTCGACAGGCTCAGGGAACGGGCACCCCGCTCACCGAACCGACCTCGGTCACTGAGCTTGTCGAAGTGCCCCGAGCACACATCCACGGCCACAGAACAACTCCGCGTGGGCCCTTCGACACTTCGACAGGCTCAGTGCGGCGCAGCACAGGGAACGGGCGTCCCACTCACCGAGCCTGTCGAGGTGCGCGCCTACTTGTCGTTCTCGGCGAGCCAGGCGTAGGACTCTGCGACGCCGCCGAAGATCTCCTTGCTGTAGCCGTCGAACTCCACGACACGGGTCGCGTGCGGTGCGGCAGCGAGGATCGCCGGGATGTCGACCTGACCCTGACCCGCGGGCTGCTGGTTCGCGAACGCCTGGGCGAGCGCGTCGGGCACGACGAGCGCGCTCTCGCTGCTCGGCAGTGCGGTGGCGATGTCACCGGAGATGATGCCGTCCTTGATGTGCAGGAACTGCACGCGGACACCGAGCGAACGGAGGAACGCTGGGGTGTCCGCCCCGCCGACCGTCGACCAGAAGGTGTCGATCTCGAGGACGACGTCGGGCGACAGCTGCTCGACGAAGAGCTCGAAGATCGGGCGCCCGTCGACGTGGGTCGAGAACTCCCAGTTGTGGTTGTGGTACCCGAACTTCAGGCCGGACGCCGCCGCCTGGACGGCGAGCTCGTTGACGCGCTCGGCGAGACGTGCCGCGTCGTCGGCGGTCTGCCAGCGGTCGGTGGGGATGAACGGGTCGATGACCGTTCCGATCCCGAGCCGCGACGCCGCGTCGAACGCGACCGCCGGGTCGGCGGCATCGATGACGGGCGCGTGCCCGGACGGAGCCGTGACACCAGCGGCGGCGAAGGCGGTCTCGAACTCGGCCGCGCGCTCGACGAACGCGTAGGGCTCGACCTTCGTGAAGCCGATCTCGGCGATGCGGGCGACGGCGCCCTGCAGGTCCTCGGCGATGGCGTCGCGGACGGTGTACAGCTGCACGGACGGTGCGCTCATGGGTACTCCTTCGTAGCTTCGGGCGGGCACCGACGGGCGCTTCCCCGCGTGTCTCCCACGGCACGGAACCGCTTCTGTCGACTACTCGACAAAAGTACCCGAGGTGAGTCTATCGACAGAGACTGGATGTGCGGGTCGCCGGGGTACTCATAGTCTGGAGATTCGACCGACCACCAGCGAGGGGCACCATGTCAGACCCGAACCGGACGAAGCGGAGATCACCGCTGCGCGCCTTCGTCATCATCGGCGTCCTCGTCCTGATCGCTGTGGTCGTCTACGGACTGACCCTGAACCCGAACGTGTTCACCCTGCTCGTCATCTGCATCGTCATCGTGGTCTCGATCGAGGCACTGACGAGCAGACCCGATCGGCCGTCATCCGACCGGTAGCGGGACCGTCACTTCTCGGAGCGCTTGAGCGACTTCTTGACCGCACGCTCGGCGAGGACGGTCACGTAGTCCTGGACCGGACGCTCGGCGAGTGCGTTGACCTCTTCGCGCACGAGCTCGCCGATCCGAGCGGAATCGACCCCCGAGTACTTCTCGCTCAGCTTCGCAGTGAGCTGACGGATGATCTCTTCGTGGTCGATCTCAGTTGCCATGGACTCAGTATCAACCCACAGTTGTTGCCTGGGCTGTGAATCGCGACTTCCGTCCGCCGCTGTTCTCCGGCCGGACACCTGGCCGCCGCGATCCGTTCACCCTCCCCGTCGGGCACCCGCCGAGGATATTCTGACCGCGATGTCGATTTCCGTGTTCGCCGTTCGACGTCAGAGTGAGGCGGGCGATCAGCGCCCCTGACGACAGGAGAAGACGATGTCGAAATACATGCTCATCATGCGCAACAGCGGGTCCGTCGAGAAGTTCGAGGACATGGACTTCGAAGCGGTCATCAATGCGATGGGCGCCTACAACGAGTCGATGATCAACGCCGGAGTGATGGTCGGCGGCGACGGCCTCACCGACGCCGCGCAGGGCGCCGTCGTCGAGTTCACGACCGAGGCCCCGATCGTCACCGACGGTCCCTACGGCGAACTCCACGAACTCTTCAACGGGTTCTGGACCATCGAGGTCGCCACCCGCGAGGAGGCCATCGAGTGGGCCGGCCGTGCGCCGCTCGGCCCCGGCAACAAGATCGAGGTGCGCCGCGTGACCGACGAGACGGACTTCGCCGACCACGCCGACAACGAGTACCTCCAGAAGGAGCAGGAGTGGCGGGCGCAGGAGGGCGCGGCGAAGCCGGCGGCCGACCCGGCCTGAGCACGACCGCCGCGAGACGCACATGACCGACACCGACGTGACGGCCGGCGATGCGGCCGCCCGCCGCAGCGTCGACAGCGTCTGGCGGATCGAGAGCGCGCAGATCGTCGCCACCCTCACGAAGCTGACCGGCGACCTCGGTCTGGCGGAGGACCTCGCTCAGGAGGCCCTGCTGGAGGCCCTCGAGCAGTGGCCGCGCGACGGCGTGCCGCGCAACCCGGGTGCGTGGCTGACGATGGTGGCCAAGCGTCGTGCGATCGACGGCTGGCGACGCCGAGCGGCACTCGATGAGCGGTACCGCTCGCTCGCCCGTGACCTGGAGCAGGCGAGCGACCTCGACTGGGAGCCGATCGGGGACGACGTCCTACGGCTCGTCTTCACCGCCTGCCACCCGGTGCTCTCGCGGGAGTCGCAGGTGGCGCTGACGCTGCGGGTCGTCAGCGGGCTCACCACCCAGGAGATCGCCCGGATGCTCCTCGTCCCGGTGCCGACGGTACAGGCGAGGATCACCCGTGCGAAGAAGACGCTCGCCGCGGCGAACGTCCACTTCGAGGCGCCAGACCCGGCCGAGTGGCCCCGGCGTCTGTCGGCCGTCCTCGGCGTCGTCTACCTGCTCTTCACCGAGGGGTATGCGGCGACGAGCGGACCGACCTGGATCCGCGCCGACCTTGCGAACGAAGCGCTGCGGCTGGGTCGACGGTTGGTTGCGCTCGTCCCCCGCGAGCCGGAGGCGCACGCGCTCGTCGCCCTCATGGAGTTCCAGGCCTCACGCTTCGCCGCCCGCGTCGCACCCGACGGCTCCGCCATCCTGCTCGCCGACCAACACCGCGAGCGCTGGGACCGGGCGCAGATCGTTCGCGGGTCGGCGGCACTCAGCCGCGCCGACGCCCTCGGCCGGGGTCGCGGCGCCTACGCGCTCCAGGCGGCCATCGCGCAGTGCCACTCGGTCGCGCCCAGTGTGGCGGCGACGGACTGGGAGCAGATCGTGATCCTCTACGAGGCGCTCGGACGGATCGCGCCCAATCCGGTCGTCGAACTCAACCGCGCGATCGCGGTGTCGATGGCGACCGGCCCGGCGACGGCGCTCCGCATCGTCGACGGCCTCGCCGACGATGCGTCGCTGCGGGGGTCGCATCTCATCCCGAGCGTCCGCGGCGAACTGCTCGCACGGCTGGGGCGCACCGAGGAGGCCCGCTCGGAACTCCTGACCGCCGCGCACCTCGCAGCGAACGACCGTGAGCGCGACGTCCTGCTGCGGAAGGCCGCCGGACTGCCGCAGTGAACCGCGTCTCCTGCGACCTCAGCGTCCGGACGACACCTGCGAGGGGCGATCGAAGCGCTGCCCCTCGGGCTTCGACGGCAGCAGCATGAGGACGAGGACGATGATGCTCCCGACAGACGGCACGAGGGTGAGGAAATAGTACGGGCCGGGGAACCCTGCATCGTGCAGGCGCCGCCAGGCGATCGCCAGGCTCGGCACGATGAGCGCCACCCAGGCGACGAGCAACAGTACGACGCCGACGATGAGCAGGACGCGCACGCCGAACCCCATGGGTCCAGGGTCCGCGAGGTCGTATTCGCTCCCGGACAGCCCCTGCTCCTGCGCGGCAGCCGTCGCCGCGGAGACTGCGGTCATGATCGCGCCGATGGTGATCAGCAGCGTCGGGATGAGCATCAGAAGCGTCGTGAGCAGCGAACTCCACCAGTACTCGCTGAGCGACGCGCGACCCGAGAAGTTCGCGTACTGCTTGAAGAACCGCTTGGTCGCCTGGCGGAACGTCGCCCCGTAGAGCGGCAGGGACAGGTCGTCCGGCGAGCTGGCGCCCCTGGGCGGGGGCGCGATGTACTGCGGCTGACCGTACGGTGCCTGGCCGTACTGCGGCTGGCCGTAGGGTGGTTGGCCGTACTGGGGCTGCCCGTACGGCGGCTGGCCGGAGGGGACCTGAGGGTTCGGAGGATACGTCATGGCTGCTTCCGGATCGCTGGTCGACGAGACACCAGTATGACGCGCTCCGCCCTCACGCCCGGGTGATCGGGATCCAGACACGCATCGTGGACGGCCCACGCTCGGCCCAGGAATGGTACGGCGCGATGCTCGCTGTGAAGGTCTCATCGGGTCCCGACCCGGCGAACGCATCGCCGTACGGCCAGGCGGTGTCGGCGAGACTCCGGGTGCGCAGCTCGATCGACAGCCGACCGTCCGCGTCCTCGACGGGGACGACACCCTCCCCCACCTCGATGCGAGCGATCGCCTCGTCACCGCCCGGGAGGTCCACCGACTCGACGCAGTAGACCTCGGGTCCGCGCTCGATCGCGACGCTGCCACGGATGGCGTCCACGCGGGGATCCGGCAGGGTGACCCGCGGACGGATGCTGAACGTGAGCTCCACGACGTCACCGGGGACGAAGGACCGCTCGACGTCGGCGTAGCCAGGGGTGATGGCACGGCCCACGGATGCACCGTCGACGGGTCGGACGGTCACCACCGCGTCATCAGCCCACGACGGCACGCGGAGCGAGACGGTCACCGGTCCGCTCGGCGCCTCCACGATGCGCACGGTGACGACACCGGACCGCGGGTAGTCCGTCACGAGCTCGGCCCGGAACCGCCCGCCGTGCTCGCCGCCGATGACCGTGTCGATCGTCGCCGATGCGAACTGATGGATCTGCACGCCGCGGTCGTCGCTCGTGGCGACGAACGCCGCCAGGCTCGCGAGGGTCCGCGCCACGTTCGGTGGACAGCACGACACGTCGAACCAGGGCGCACGCTCTGAGGACGACGCCCGCGGCGACACCTCGTCGTCTGGACTCGACTCCCCCGGCGTGCGCTGGTGCAGCGTGTTGGCGTAGAAGAACGCGGTACCGGCGGCCGACGGCGAGGTCGCGACGACGTTGTAGAGGACGCGCTCGATGTGGTCGGCGTACCGGACGTCGCGGTCTTCGAGCAGCAGTCGCCAGCTGAACATGATCGACGCGATACCGGCACAGGTCTCGGAGTAGGCGCGGTCGGACGGCAGCTCGAAGTCCTCGCCGAACGCCTCGTCCTGGTGGTGCGATCCTTGACCGCCGGTCAGGTAGGTGCGGCGGGCGATCGTCCGGTCCCACTGGCCGCGGAGCGCGTCGAGCAGGCCGTCGTCGCCGTGCTCCACCGCGATGTCGGTGGCCCCGGCCGCGAGGTAGTTCGCGCGGACCGCGTGGCCCCGCAACGCCTCCGCCTCGCGGATCGGCACGTCGTCCTGGAAGTACGCACGGCCCCACTCGATGTCCTGGAGCACGCCGGTGCCGCGACGCTCGACGAACAGCGACGCGAGTTCGAGATAGCGCGGCTCGCCCGTCACCCGTGACAGCTCCGCGAGGCCCACCTCGACCTCGGCATGCCCGCACACGGACTGGATGCCGTCGGTGCCGAAGACCTCGCAGATGAGGTCCGCGGCCCGGGTCGCGGTCCCGAGGAGCCCGTCGTCGGAGCCAGGGCTCGTCCGCTCCCGGGCGACGGCCGCCTGGAAGAGATGGCCGAGGCAGTACAGCTCGTGTCCCCACTCGAGGTCCGACCAGCGCTCACCTTGACCCGGGCGACCGAAGCGGGTGTTGAGGTAGCCGTCGGCCTCCTGCGCGGCGGCGACCCGGTCGACGATCGCGCGGAACCGCGACTCGAGCGCTTCGTCACCGCCGAGCCGTCCGAGCTCCCACGCGACGGCCTCGAGGTACTTGTAGACCTCGGAGTCGGCGAACTCCCGTCCGCGGCGGCCCTCGGGAAGCGTGCCGGCGGCGGCGAGGTCGAAGTTGCGGAGCCAGCCCTCCCGCTCGAGCCAGTGCTCGACGTGCGGCAGCGTGGCCGTGCCGTTGACCCGCTGGCGGTCGGCCCAGAAGCCGTCGGTGATGCGCACCTCGTCGAGGCCGAGCGGCGTGAGCGCGCCACTGGTGGGGACGACCGGGGCTGCGACGGTCGCCGACGTGGTGGGCGTGGTGCTGGTGGTGGTGGTGCTCATGGTTACCCCTTGAATGCGCCGGACATGAAGCCGCGCACGTAGTGACGTTGGAGGATGAGGAAGAGGAGGATGCACGGCAGCGCGAGGACCACGACGCCGGCTTCGGTCGCGCCGTAGTCGACGACGCCCTGGACCTGGCCGCGCAGGTTCGAGACCGCGAGCGGCAGGGTCATCTTCGCCGAGTCGTTGATGAGGATGAGTGGCGCCATGAAGTCGTTCCACGCCGCGAGGAACGCGAACAGGCCGACCGTGATCAGCCCCGGCTTCACGGCCGGCACGAGAACCTTCCACAGCACGCTCCAAGACGTGCAGCCGTCGACCATCGCGGCCTCGTCGAGCTCCTTCGGGATCGACTCGAACGCGATGCGCATCATGAAGGTCGAGAACGGCAGCTGGAACATGGTGAGCACGAGCGCCACGCCGACGAGCGAGTTCGACAGCCCGACCAGGTTGAGGAGCACGTACAGGGGGATGAGCAGCGTCGCGTACGGGACCATGAGGATCGCGATCGTGGCGAGGAACAGGGCGTTCTTGCCGCGGAACTGGAACCTCGCGAACGCGTACCCGCCGAAGAGCGAGATGACGAGCGTGAGGATCACGGTCAGCAGCGAGACGAACAGCGAGTTGCCGATGTACTGCAGGATGCCGTCCTGATACCCGGCGAGGGTGATGTAGTTACCGAGCCCCCACCCCTCGGTCTGGTTCGTGCCGGCGAGCGGCGACACCGAGCGGACGGCGGTCCAGACGAGCGGATAGAGGAAGATCACGGCGAGCGCCGCGGTGAAGATCCAGAACGGCATCCGGATGGCGATACCGAAGAAGTTCGTCGGCTTTCCGTCGCGTCCGCGGCCGCGCGTGCGCCCGTGACCACGGACGTCGGGCATCGTCGAGGTGACGGTGGCCGGTTCCTTTCGGGTGATGGTCATGCTCAGTCCTCGACCTTCTTGCTGAACGCGCGGATCTGCACGATGTTGATGACGATGAGCGCGGCGAGCACGATGACCGACAGCGCGCCGGCGACGCCGAGGTTGTTCGGGCCCTGGAACGCCACGTTGTAGATGAGCTGCACGATGGTGATCGTGCTGTTGTCGGGCCCGCCCTTGGTGAGGATGTAGAACTGCTCGAACGCGAGCAGCGAACCCGTGACGCACATCACCGTCGTGAGGGCGAGGGTCGGCTTGAGCAGCGGGACGGTGATGTCGCGGAAGGTCTGCCAGCGTGACGCGCCGTCGATGCGCGCCGCCTCGTAGACCTCCTCCGGGATGCCCTGCAGGCCCACGAGCATGAGCAGCATGTAGAAGCCGGCGAAGCGCCAGACGATGAGGAACACCGTCGACCAGAGCGCCGCGTCCGGGGTCCCGAGGAAGGTGAAGCCCATGGCCTTCGTGAGGTCGGCGAACGGCCCCGCGATCGGCGAGTACAGCACGTAGAAGAGGAGCGACGCCGAGGCGAGGCCGAGGGCGCTCGGGATGAGGAACGCGGTGCGGAGGAAGCCCTTCCACCGGCTGGACTCCTGCACGAGGAGCGCGAGGCCCAGCCCCAGGCCGATGAGCAGGACGGTCGCGATGGCCGTGTACTTGAGCGTGAAGACGACCGAGTCGAGGAAGAAGCGGTTGTCGATCGCCTTCGGGAAGTTCTCGGGGAAGTTCACACCCTGGTTGCCGCCGAGGAGCGGCCAGTCCGAGGCCGCCATCTGGAACACGAGCCCCAGCGGGACGAGGAACAGGAGGATGACGAACACGGCGGTCGGGAGCGCGAACAGCCAGCCGGTGCGGGCCTGCGCTGCGCGGCGCTTCCGGGCACCGACCGAGTCCGTCGGGCCTCGTCTGGCGAGGGTGGTACTCATGGGTGGACCTTTCGAGACGGGTGGGTGCCGGTGCGCCGTCGCGGTGAGGACGCGGCGGCGCACCGGCGGATCGGACTACTGCGAGAGCACGTCCGTGATCGCGTCGTTGTCGGCGTCGACCGTGTCGGTGCCCTCGAGGACCGCGTTCCGCACGAGCGTCAGCCACGGGCTGGTCGGCGAGTTGAAGGCCTCCTGGAAGTTCAGCGAGTACGGGGTGTCGCCCTTCGAGGCGACCTCGTTGATCGTGACGAGGCGCGGGTCCTTACTGGAGTACTCGTTCTCGGCGAGGTCGGAGCGGGAGACGACGTCGTTGTCCTTCGCGAGGACACCGACCTGCGCGTCCTCGGACATCAGCCAGCTGAGGAAGTTCCACGACTGTGCGGCCTTCTTGCTGTCCTTCGAGACGCCGATCCCGTCGCCACCGACGAAGGTCGAGTCGCCGCCCTTCGGGCCGGGGATGCCGGACACACCCACGTCGAAGGGTGTGGAGGAGAGCAGCGTCGCCGGGTACGGCATGACGCCGACCTTGCCCTCGGTGAAGCCGGCGGTCCAGGTGGGTCCGGCCTCGTCCTTCGAGGACGGGAGCACGGCGCCCGACTTCCAGAGGTCGGCCCAGGTGCTGTAGACCTCCTTGGCGCCGTCCTCGGCGAGGAGGGACTCGGTGCCCTCCTTGTTCATGACCTGCTCGCCGTCGGCCCACACACTGGGGAACCAGGTGAAGACGAGGCAACCGCCGCAGTTGAGGCCGGTCGCGGTGCCGTAGGTGTCGGGCTTGTTGAGGGCCTGGACGGCCTTCGCGTCCTCGGCGAACTCGGCCAGCGTGGTCGGGCCCTGCTCGGGGTCGAGCCCGGCTTCCTTGTAGAGCTCCTTGTTCCAGAACAACATCGAGAGGTCGAGCACGAACGGGAGGACGTGCTCCTTGCCGTCCGCGGTGCCGGCGGCGAGGTGGCCCTGGTTGATCTCGTCCTTGAAGTCGAGCCCGTCGATGTTCGCGGTGAGGTCCTGGAACAGGCCCTGTTCGACCCAGTTCGGGACGTACACGATGTCGGCGGCGAACAGGTCGGGGAGGCTGTCGGAACCGGCCGCCGCACCGACCTTCGCGACGTAGTCGTCGTTCGGCACGACGGTGAGCTTCACCTGGTTCTCGTGCGAGGCGTTGTAGGCCTCGACGAGGAGCTTCGCCTGCTTCTCGAGTGGGGCGCGGGTCCAGAGTGTGAGCTCGGAGCCGTCATCGACGCCCTCGGGCCCGGCGCTGGCGAGCGGGGAACTGCCGCCGCCCCCGGAGGAACAGGCGGCGAGGCCGACGAGGAGGGCGCTGGCGGCCAGCACCCCTCCGACCCGCTGCATCCGTCTGGTGTGCGTGCTGCGCATGGTGACTCCTCTGACTCATCGTTGAGCGGACCGGTCGGGCCCGGCGGTGCATGGGAGGTTTTCGAAACTGTCGAAACGCCTTTCGGTAAAGCTAGCCTGGGATCGGTGTAGCGTCAAGAGCGAAATCCGGTAACGTTTCGGAAACGAAGAGGGGGAGCAATGCCAGACAGTGATGTCGGCGCTTCGGTGACCGGTACCCCCGGCCGAGCGGCCACCCTGGGCGACGTCGCCCGGATCGCAGGCGTCTCCATGGCCACCGCCTCGAAGGCCATCAACGGACGGAGCGAGGTCGCCCCGAAGACCCGGCAGCGGGTGCTCGACGCCGCCAAGGAGGTCGCCTTCACGCCCAACGAACTCGCCCGGAGCCTCATCAACGGACGCACCGGCACCGTCGGACTCCTGACGAGCGACCTCGAGGGCCGCTTCGTCATCCCCATCCTCATGGGCGCCGAGGACGCGTTCGGCGCGGGGCAGGTCAACGTGTTCCTGTGCGACGCCCGCGGGGACGCCATCCGCGAGCAGCATCACCTGAACGCCCTCCTCACCCGACGGGTCGACGGCATCATCGTCGTGGGCCGCACGACGGACCCGCGTCCCTCGCTCGGCCACAAACTGCCCGTCCCGGTCGTCTACGCCTACGCGCCCTCCGACGATCCGACCGACGTGTCGATCACCCCCGACAACCGCGACGGCGGGCGTCTCGCCGTCGAGCACCTGATCGCCTGCGGGCGTTCCCGCATCGCGATGATCACGGGTGAACCGCAGTACGCGGCGGCCAGGGACCGCGTGACGGGCGTGCAGAACGCCCTCGCCGCGGCGGGCCTGGACCTCGTCGGCACACCGATGTTCTCGGAGTGGACCGAGCACTGGGGTCGGGATGCGGCGGCGATGCTGCTCGCGCAGCACCCCGAGATCGACGGCATCGTCGCCGGTTCCGACCAGATCGCCCGCGGCGTCCTCGACACCGTCCGCGACCTCGGGCGCGACGTCCCGACCGACGTCGCCGTCGTCAGCTTCGACAACTGGGAGATCCTCGCGACCAACTCGCGCCCCGAACTGTCGTCGATCGACGCCAACCTGCAGCAGCTCGGCCGGCTGGCTGCCACGCGCATCTTCGAGGCGATCGAGGGCACGGACGTCGCACCCGGCGTCGAGTACCTGCCGGGCCGCCTCGTCCTCCGCGGTTCCACCATCCCGAGGCGCTGAAGTCCGGTCGGAGGCCGATACTCGCCGCGCGGGTGATGCGACAGCCGTCGGACATCGCTACGGTCGAGCCATGGACAGCTCAACCGTCATCATGATCGCGGTCCTCGCCGTCGTCGCGGTCATCGTCGTCACGATCACCGTGCAGGCCCGGCGTGCCGGCACGTCGAAGCATCGCGGGGGTACGACTTCGGACTCCGGCATGCCGTTCATCGTCGATGGCGACGGTCACCATGGAGACGGTCACCACGGCGGCGGCCACCACGGCGGAAGCGACTCCGGCGGTTGGGACGGTGGCGGTGGCGGCGACTCCGGCGGCGGAGGAGACGGGGGCGGTGGGGGCGGCGGCGACTGACCGGTCGACTCCGTGATCACCTCGGCTGATCAGCGGCGTCGCTGCTGCTTCGAGCGGCGCTTCGGCTTCGTGCGCGGCTTGCGCTTCGATGGCGGCACAACCGCGTCCCCCTCGCCCGAGCGCTTCCGGCGCGAGACGTCGACGCCGCCTGCCGGTCCACCGATCCACATCGGCACCCCACTCCCCCAGCCGGCGACGAAGAACAGCACCCCGCCGACGACCAGGCCGGCGACCCCGACGACCTGCCAGATCGCCTCGTCATAGATCACGGGCCCCACGGCCTGACCGTCGAAGAGCAGATGGAACCCGTTGTTCACGACGACGACGAGCAGCGTCAGCCACCCGACACCGAACACCGTGCCGGCCACCCAACCCCATGAGGCGATCGCCAACCCGCCCAAGACGGCGGCCGCAGCGACGGGTACGCCGAACGCCACGAACAGGACGATCGCGACCCAGGACTCGGCACTGTCGCCGCCGATGGCACCCAACACGACCGCGACGACGACGAGCAGCACGACGGAGGCGATGAGCGCGCCAGTCCACGTCGTGATGCGCCGTCGACTCATCCGGTACGGGTTGGTGGTGGGATCGCGGTGCTTCTGCGGGCCCGACTGCTGCTTCGACATGCCCTCATCCTCGACCATCGGACGCCGCTCCATCGATCGACCTCATGGCGCGGCGTCGCGATAGCCTCGCTGCATGGGGGAATCGCGAGGCACACGAGCGCGCCCGGGCGCGACCCACGCCCGAGTCTGGCTGACGCTGTCCTGGTGCGCGTCCGTCCTGAGCGCGGCATTCCTTGCGGCAGGCGTCGTGAGCATCTCGACCTACGCGTCGTTCCTCGACTTCCCGCAGGACGATCCCGGCTGGATCAGCCACCACGACTGGCTCGCCTCCACCGGCACGGCTGCACTGATCATCGGCGCCGCGCTCGCGGTCTGCAGCGCGGTGGCGTTCATCCTGTGGCAGGTCGGGCTCCCGAAGCAGCCGGTCGGTCAGGGCGGTCGGCCCTCGACGGAACACCGCTGACCGACCGCGCCGCCATCGCCGTAGCGGGTGGTGGTGAGCGGCGGACCACCGCCGTCGTCGGTCGACATCGGCCCGATCGGTGTCGACACCATCGCGCGCCGATTGAGACACTGGGCAGGTGTACTCCGAGCGTGTCCTCCTCTCCGGCGAGGCGCTGTGGCGCTCGGAAGACGGCTCGGGCGGGGCGGTCGTCCCGGCCGACGGCTGCGTCGACCTGATCCTCCGCGACGGCCGGGTCGAGGTTGCCGGACCGTCGACACGGTGGCTCGCCACCGGTCCCGACGGGGCCGCCGGGTCGTTCGGCTTCAGGATGCAGCCGGGGCGGGCCAGGCTCCTGCTCGGCCTCGATCTCGCAGCGATCGCGGACCAGCTCGTACCACTCGTCGACGTCACCGATCGTCGGACCGCGGCACGGCTGCGCGAGGCGATGATCCCATTCGAAGCCGGACCCGCCCCGATCGGTACGCTCGCGACGTTCGCAGCCCAGCTGGCCGAAGCGAGTCGCTGGTCGGACGCCGTCCGCCGAGCGGCGTCCGAGGCGACGCCGGCGCGTGACGTCGCCGCGACGCTGAGCGGCTCCGAACGGTCCTTCCGGCGGCGGATGCTCGCCAGCTTCGGATACGGCTACGCCACGCTCGTGCGCCTCGATCGCGCACATCACGCTCGATCACTGCTCCGCTCGGGCTCGTCGATCGCCGACGTCGCCGCATCGGCGGGCTATGCCGACCAACCCCACCTCTCCCGCGAGTTCAGGCGCCTCGTCGGCTCGAGCCCCGCTCAGTTCGCGGCGAGCGCGGCGTAGAGGTCGACCGAGTTCCCGTCCGGGTCGAGGAGGGTCGCGTACCGCTGGCCCCACACGGCATCCCAGGGCTCGACGTGCCCGGCGTACCCGGCATCGACGAGCGTGGCGAAGGTGGCGTCGACGGCAGCCGGACTCCCCTGGTCGAAGGCGAGGGCGATCCGGTGGCCGCCGGACGCCGGAACGAAGGTCGGGTCGAAACCGCGGATCGTCTCGACCGTGTCCCATGCGAGCGCCACCCCTCCGTCCAGGAGTGCATCCACGTGGGGAGCGTCGTCCTGACCGGGCTCGATGGGCACTCCGAGTGCGCGGTAGAAGGCGAGTGAGGCCGCCATGTCGTTCGTCACGATGCCGATGAAGCCGAGTCTCAGTGTCATGGTCTCACCGTACGACCGGGCGACGACGGGGTCGTGAACAGAACGGCCACGCTGCGCGCGCGACCGGTTCCCGGTCTGCTCGGTCAGCGACCCGCGAGGTCGCCGAGGCGGGAGCGCATCCCGCGGAGCACGTCGACGAGGAGCACGTCGTCCGGTCCGGCGAGCCACTGCTCGAGGGAGGCGTCGAAGAGCGCCGAACCGATGGAGGCGGCGAGCGCCGCGTCGGCTGACGTGACACCACTCTCCATGAGGGCATCGCGCATCGCGTCGGTGAGGACCGCCGACTTCAGCCGTTCCCGCTCCCGCAGCTGCGGTTCCGACCGGATGATGGCGCGGCGGGCGGCGATGTCGTCCCGCCAGCGCTGCAGCTCGCCGGCGGCCACGGTCTCGAGGCCGGACATCACGAGCGCGAGCGCGTCGAGTCCTGGTGGCGCCACGGCTACCAGCCGTCCGACCACCGTCGGGAGCTCGCGCTCGCGGAGGAAGAGCACGTCACGCTTGTCGGCGAAGTGACGGAAGAACGTGCGGGTGGTGAGCCCGGCGGCTTCGGCGATCTCCGGGACGGTCGTCACCGTGAAGCCCCGCTCGGCGAAGAGCGCCATCGCAGCGCTCTCGAGTCGGAGAGCGGCGTCGGGAGCCCAGCGTGCCATGCGATCAGGATAGCCGATGACACGTCGTGTCGTCAGGTGTACAGTGATGACGGAGCCCTGATGGCATGTCGTGTCATCATCACCCTCCAGCAATCACTTCACGGGGAGCCCACATGCCAACGAACACCGCAGCCTGGCTGCCAGCACCCCGCGCGGACCTCGTCGTCGGTCCGGCCGCGATGCACGAACCCGGCCCGGGCGAACTCCTCATCCGGAACCGAGCGGTCGCGGTGAACCCGCTCGACGACGTCAAGCAGCGGACCGGGAACCTCATGTACCGGTGGCTGCCGGTGCCCGCCGTGCTCGGTGAGGACGTCGCGGGCGAGGTCGTGGCCGTCGGGCCGGGCGTCCGTCGCTTCGCGGTCGGCGACCGCGTCGTGGCCTACGCCGTCGGCATGGAGCGCGGTCGGCGGCATGCAGCTGAGGGCGGGTTCCAGCAGTTCACCGTCGTGCGGACGGACCTGGCTGCCCCGATCCCGGACGGTCTGCGAGACGAGGACGCCGTCGTCCTGCCGCTCGGGATCTCCACGGCCGCGACCGCCCTCTTCCAACGCGACCACCTCGCGCTCCCGCACCCCGCGGAGCACCCCACCCCCACCGGGACGACCGTCGTCGTCTGGGGCGGCGCCACGAGCGTCGGCAGCAACGCCATCCAGCTCGCGGTCGCATCCGGCCACCGGGTCGCGACGACCGCCTCGCCGCACAACCACGACCGGATGCGCGAGCTCGGTGCCGACCTCGTGTTCGACTACCGCAGCCCGACCGTCGTGACGGATCTGGTCGACGCCCTCCGTGGCTCCTCGGTCGTCGGCGTCCTCGCCGTCGGGACCGGCTCCGCAGAACCAGCCGTCGCCGTCGCCGCCGCCACCGGGGCACGCCGCGTCGCACTCGCGAGCCCGTCGGTGTCGTTCGGGTCGCTGCCTCGTCGGGCCGGCCCGAGTCTGACGTTCGTCCGCACCATGACCCGACTCGTCGCGGCCAACATCGCGCTCCAGGTCCGTGCCCGTCGGGCGGGGATCTCAGCGCGGTACGTGTGGGGCAGCTCGCTCATGACCAACGAGGTCGGGCCGATGCTGTGGGAGGACTACCTGCCGGGCGCGCTCGCCGGCGGACGATACGTCTGCGCGCCAGCCCCCGAGGTGGTCGGCGACGGCCTCGAGGCGATCCAGCCGGCCCTCGACCGACTCCATGGCGGCGTCTCAGCCCGCAAGCTCGTCGTGCGGTTGTGAGGCGCGGGACCGTGACGCTCCGCCCTCACACCTCCCAGACCGAGCGGTAGTTCCGCACGGCGAGGAGCGCCGACAGCTCCGCGTGCACGCTCATCGTCTTGGCGAGACCAGGTCTCAAACCTCCCAGGTCGAGCGGTAGCTCCGCTCGGCGAGGAGCGCCGACAGCTCCGCGTGCACGGTCATCGTCTTGGCGAGACGTTCGGCGCGGTCCGCCTTCAGCACTTCGGGACGCTCCCAGTCCCGCTCCGACAGGTAGGCCGTGTACGGGTTGATGACGCACTTGAAGTCCAGCATGAGCGACTGCCCGAGCGTGGCCGTCGCCATGTAGCTGTGCGGCAGGCCGGCGGCGCAGACGAAGGTCACGACCTTGTCGAACCAGGCGGCGACCCTGCCGTCCTCACCGGTCGCGCCGGTCGCCTCGATGAGCGACTTCACCGTCGCGGCCGGTGCCCAGTTGTAGACCGGGAAGGCGAGGACGACGCCGTCGGCAGCCGTGATCAACGCATGCAGCCGACGGAACGCAGGGGTCGCGAAGACCCGGTCGTTGTCGAACGGCGGCAGTTCCATCTCGGCCAGATCGATGACGGACGAGTCATGACCCTGCTCGCGCAGCAGCTCGCTGCTCGCCGAAGCGAGGGTCCGGCTCCGACTCGCCGGATCGAGGCTGCAGGAGATCACGGGCAGGTTCAAGGCGACCATCCCTCTACGCTAACCCGCCTGCCCACGCCCCGAGCGCACCGGGTGTGCGAGGGTGGAACATGCTCTCGCCGCAGTCCCTCAGTGAAGCCGACCGCCGTCTCGTCCGTCACGCCGCCAGGCGCGGCATGCATTGCACGTAGACCTTGTAGGGTCTACACTGAACCCGTGTGGAGCGTGGACCTCGAACCGATACAACATTGGTTGACGTCTCTCGACTCGGATTCCTACGAGCAGGTCATCGCCGCGATCGAGCTGCTCGAGGAGCGCGGCCCGCAACTGGTCGTCCGATCGTAGACACGGTGAAGGCTTCCAGACACAAGAACATGAAAGAGCTGCGGCCAGGCTCGTCAGGGCGATCCGAACTGCGGATACTGTTCGCCTTCGATCCTCGGCGGCAGGCGATTCTGCTCGTGGCCGGCGACAAAGCCGACAACTGGAAGTCCTGGTACACGAAGAACATTCCCGTCGCAGACGATTTGTTCGACGCCCACGTACAACGAATGAAGTCCGAAGGAGAGTGAGCATCATGGCTCTGACACGTGAGCAGCTTCTCGCGGAGCGCCCTGTCGACCGCGAACGCGTGGATGCCCACAAAACCCGGATGCTTGGTGAGATCCGAGCGCATCAGCTGCGGGAACTGCGTGAAGCAATGGGTCTGACGCAGATTCAGCTTGCCGAGCGCATCGGTGTCGGACAGCGCCAGGTCTCCAAGATCGAGCATGGAGACCTCGACAACGCGAAGATCGGCACGATCCGGAAGTACCTCGAGGCCGTCGGCGGCGGCTTGGTCATCGAGTACGTCTCTGGCGACCAGCGCGTCCAGGTCGCCTGACGGAGGAGGCCCCAGCGCTTCGCGGCCCAATCGCCGTAACCGGTGACACCCCACGGTAGGCCCGGCGGGTGTGCGAGGGTGGAGCATGCTCTCGCCGCAGTCCCTCAGTGAAGCCGACCGCCGTCTGGTCGCCTCGTGGGCCGCCGATTGCGCCGAGCGGGTGCTGCCGCTGTTCGAAGCGGAGGCCCCGGACGACGATCGTCCGCGTGACGCGATCGCCCGCGCCCGGGCGTACGCGAGTGGCGAACTCGACACCGCCGGGGAGATCCGCCGACGCTTCGTCGCCAACCAGGCCTCGCAGGTGGTGACCTCGACCGCCGCCAAAGCCGCCGCGTGGTCGGCCGGGCAGGCATCAGGTGTCGCGCACATGGGCGCCCACGCGCTCGGCGCCGCCGCCTACGCGGCGAAGGCCGCCGAGTTGCATCAGGCCGGAGCCGGCACGACCGAGATCGCCTGGCAGCTCGAGCACCTGAGCGACCCGGCCCGCACGGCACTGCGCCTCCTGCCGGCACTCGGCACCGATCCGTCAGGGCCGCTCGGCACCGGACTGCTGGCTTCGGGGGTGCTCGGAGACAACATCCGCGCCATCCAGAACGGCTTGCTCCGACGACCCTGCCGCCGGGACGTCACGACGCTCGAACTCGTCGGCGGCCCCGAGCCGGTCCGGGTCGAGTTGCACGACGCCGACCCGGAGTGGCCCGAACGGTACCTCGAGCACCGACAGCGCATCCTCGACGCGATCGGCGCGAGCGCCGTCGCGATCGAGCACATCGGCTCGACCTCGGTGCCCGGACTCGCGGCGAAGCCGATCGTCGACCTCGTGGTCGCCGTCGAGGACATCACGGCGGAGGAGGACTACCTCGACCCCCTGCTCACCGCCGGCTACGTGCTGCGCGTCCGTGAACCCCGCCATCGGATGGTCCGGACGCCGGAGCGCGACGTCCACGTGCACCTCTACGAGCAGGGCGCCCCGGAGATCGACGAGTACCTCCTCCTCCGCGACCATCTGCGTTCCGACGCCGACGACCGCGCGCTGTACGAACGCACCAAGCGGGAGCTGCTCGGTCGGTCCTGGAACGACATGAACGACTACGCCGATGCGAAGACCGAGGTCATCCTCGCGATCAAGGCGCGGGCGCGCGCAGCCCTGAGCCGCTGATTCGCCCGAATCTGCACGATTTCGGCTCGGTTTCCGACGATTCCGGGCGACTCAGGGACGTGCGGCCGCACGCACCGGCGGGATGACGACCCCAGTGAGGACCGCCGCCGTCTTCACGCCGACACAGAGGCTGATGAAGACCGTCAGCGCCGCCGTGACCGCTGAGCCCTCGAGCGTCGCGAGGGAGACCAGCCCGACGGTGCCCGGCACGAGCATGAGCAGGGCCGGCTGGAACGTGACATTGGACGGCACCGCCGCCGAGTACCGCTCGACGATGCGAGCGACGACGAACACGAGCCCGGCGGTGAGCCCCGTCGCGACCGCGTTCCCCACGAGCGGGGCGAACAGGACGATGCCCGCGTAGGTCAGCGCCATCACACAGATGGTCAGCAGCGTCAGCGAGCGGCCCGAACCGAACGCGATCCCGATCCCGGCCGCGAGCATCACGACGCCGATCCACGTGAACCACAGCGGCGGGACCGACTCCCACCCGACGAGGTCCGAGCTCCCGCGGACCACCTGACCGACGAGCGCCGTCGAGTCGGGGTCGATCGACAGGCCGGTGAGCAGCGCCCCGGCCGAGATCCCCGCCGCCATGAAGGCGAGCACGATGAGCCCGTACATCAGGCGCGCCGAGCCCGTCACGATGTCCGTCGCGGTCAACTCCAGCAGGGCGTTGGTGATGAGCGCGCCGGGCACGAGGATCGCGATCGGCGCGCAGACGGCGAACAGCGGCACGGGGCCGAGATCCATCGCCGATGCGAGCGTCCCGACGAGCGTCGTCGACACGAACGCCGTCACGAAGGGGGCGATCGCGACCGCTCCCCGCCACCGCGCCAGGAGGGTGATGACGAGGCCGACGAAGGCACCGACGAGCATCGATGCGACGATCGCCCACCATGGGCAGCGGAAGAGGAGCGCGAGCCCACCCGCGAGCAGCAGATTCCCGACCACCCAGTGCATCGACGCATGCGGGCGCGGCGTCTCCCGGATCGACTGGATGCGGGCCGGCAGGTCACCGACCGGCCAGTGTCCGAGCTCGAGTTCGCGCATGAGCCGGTTCGCCCTCGCCGCGCCGCGGAACGAGAGCTCGCCGTGCGTGTTGCCGGCAGCGAGCACCGCGCCGGTGCGCACGTCGTTCACGATGATGAGCTGCGGCAGCACCGAGAAGGCCAGGCCCTCGTCGCCCGACGCGACCGTGGCGCGCTCCAGGGAGTCGCGGACGTCGGTGACGGAGGTGCCTGCATCGAGGAGCAGGCAGCCGAGCGCGCTGTAGGCGTGCGCAGCGGTCCTGCGGTGCTCCTCGGTCGCGGTGTCGTCACTCATCACGCCAACGGTACGCGAGATTCGAGGGGTGCCGGCGGCGGCCCCGGACCTCAGCGGCGGTTGCGGAGCCCGACGGCTCCGGCCACACCGAAGTACAGGCCGGCGAGGATCGGGACGATGACGATCCACCAGAAATGGAAGCCGTACTCGCCGTGGGCGTTCGCGATGGCGACCGGGATGAGCGCCACCCCGAGCACGACAGCCACGATGCCGATGCCGAGCGCGAGTCGGGGTCTTCCCGGAGTGAATGAGGCCATGGGGAGACGCTAACCCCGCGGAGCCCCCGGGCCTCGGGGGATATCCCCTGCGCTCGCGCGACGCAAGCGCTTGTCCGGCCGCCGACACGCTGGCATCCTCACTGTCACGCCGCTCGCACGCGGCGTGGAGCGCCGAGGAGGCAGCATGGCAGACGTACGAGTGGGCGACCGCGTGTCGTGGGGCACCTCCCAGGGACGGACGCAGGGGAAGGTCGTCGAGCGGAAGACCGCGGACTTCCAGTTCGACGGCCAGCACTTCACGGCGTCGAAGGACGAGCCCGCGTTCATCGTGGAGTCGGAGAAGACCGGCGCGAAGGCCGCGCACAAGGGCTCCGCGCTGCGCGTCCTGAAGTCCTGAGGCCACGACGCCTGGCGGCCCGACGCACAGACACCCGGACGTCCACGACGGACCCCGGCTGGGCGTAGCGTTGGCGCATGACCGTCGTGATCGCCTTCCTGGCCAACATCGTCGTCGCCATCGCCAAGTCCATCGTCGCCGCGCTCACCGGGTCGGCGTCGATGCTGGCCGAGGCCGCGCACTCGTGGGCCGACGCGGGGAACGAGATCTTCCTCCTCATCGCCGACAAACGGGCCGACAAGCAACGCGACGCCGCACATCCGCTCGGCTACGGCCGTGACGCGTACATCTTCTCGCTGTTCGCCGCCTTCGGGATCTTCACCGTCGGTGCGGTCGTCTCAATCCAGCACGGCATCCAGAGCCTCACCGCACCGGAGGCGATGGAGAACTACGCCCTCAGCTACCTCGTGCTCGGCGTCGCCTTCCTCCTGGAGGGCTTCTCCTTCACCCAGTCGATCCTCGAGGGCCGGCGCACGGCGAAGAAGTACGGCCGCGGCTTCTTCGACTACATCGTGAACGGCTCCAACACGACGCTCCGCTCAGTGTTCTTCGAGGACTCCGCAGCGCTGCTCGGCCTCATCATCGCCGGCGCCGGCATCGGCCTCCACCAGGTGACCGGCGATCCTGTCTGGGATGCGATCGGGTCGATCGCGATCGGCGTCCTGCTCGGCGGGGTCGCGCTGCTGCTCATCAACCGCAACCGGCGCTACCTCCTCGGAGCCTCACCGAGCCCGGCGTATCGCGCGCAGACCATCACCGCGCTCCTGTCGCACCCGGAGATCGAACGGGTCACGGCGCTGTACCTCGAGTTCAGCGGACCGGAACGTCTGTTCCTCGTCGCGTCGGTCGACCTCGTCGGAGACGACCGCGAGAACGACGTCGCGCGTCAGCTCCGCCGACTCGAGGGCGACCTCGAACAGGACGAGCTCATCGGCAAGGCCGTGCTCACGCTCTCGGTGAGCGACGAGCCGTCGATCACCATCTGAACCCTGACTCGCCCGAAACTGCTCGAAAGTCTTGGATTTCCGTGCAGTATCGGGCGACTGAGTGCCGGCTCACGCCATGCAGGGGGCCCACTCCTGGTTGGAGAGTTCCCGCTGCTCGTTCTCGGTCTGCAAGAGCCAGCCGGTCTTCGTCGCGCCTCGGTACTGTCCGCTCACCAGGTCGGCGCACCATGAGCGACCGTCGAAGGCCCACCGGACGAAACTCGCCTCGCTCCCCTTGCGCAGGAGCGGGCGTTCGCGTTCTACCTGACTCATGTGTTCCATCTCGACCGTGGCTGACATATCTTCCAACCGTATCGAGGAACGTCTTCGGTGAACAGACTGCTTGCGTTTCGCGGCCGGTTGCCCGAAAATACCCGGTCGCGCCCGGAAGCGGCGTCCTTCGACACGCTCGGAGATCGGGTGCAGCGGTCGTTCAGCCCACGAACACGCGGAGCGCCTCGTCGCTGAGCACGCGGTCGGCGAACACCAGGCGCACGGCATCCGGATCCGGGTTGCCCGCGTCGGGGCCACGCCACACGACCTCCAACCCCGCCCGTTCGGCAGCCCGACGTGAACCCTCGTTGTGCTCCAGGAGGAACGCCACGACGGGCAGATCCGGTGCCGACGCCGATGCCGCGGCTCGCGCGGCCGCGATGAGCTCCTGTGCGTATCCGCGCCCCCAGGCCGCGGGCGCCAGACGGTAGTAGAGGTTCCAGGCGACCCCGCCACGCAGGCTCGGGCCGCCGATGCCGACCAAGGCACCCGTCGCGGTGTCGCGCGCCACCCACACGTCGAGACCGTTCGCCTCCCAGCCGGCCTGGTACCGCTCGATCAGCTCACGAGTCTCGGCGAGCGCCGTGTGTCGGGCGGACGGCAGGTGCGTCCAGACCGCGGGGTCGGCATGGAGGTCGTGGAGCTCCGGCAGGTCGCGCTCGGTGGGGCGGGCGAGCGTCAGTCGTTCCGTCAGGGTCGGCGGAGTCGCGTCGGTCATGCCGTCCATTCTGCTCTGGTCGGCGACTGGCACCAGTCGATACCCTGTGCCCATGGCTGCGAAGAACGAACCGATCTCGGCACGCGCGTGCGCGATCCTCAGTATCGCGATCGCCGCGTTCTCCATCTACCTCGTCGCGTCGACGGCGAGAGACGGCGGGTCATGGACGTTCTCGGTGCTCGCCTGCTTCGTGCCCCTACTGTTCGCGGTCCAGGGCATCAGGATGAGTCGCCAACCCGGCGCCCCCTGGCCCACCTTCAGCCTCATCGGGTCGATCGTCGGCGCAGCACTCGGGCTCGTGTCCTTCGGTGCCTTCGCCTGGTTGCTCGTGCGCTCCTGAGCAGCGGTGTCAGCTGAGCGGCACGATCGCGTCGATCTGCACGAGCGCATTGCCCTGCAGCACGTTCACACCGATCATCGATCGTGCCGGAGGGGCGTCGGTGAAGGATTCACGGTACACACGATCGATGGTGGGGGCGAGTTCGATCAACATGGGCGTATAGATGGTGAGCTTGATCGCCTGGGAGAGGTCGGCCCCAGCAGCCCGACAGATGGCGTCGAGATTCGTCAGGCACTGTCTCATCTGCGCGCTGACCGCTTGCGGACCACCGCCGAATGCCGGGTTCAGGGGCCGAGGCAGCATCTGACCAGTCGCCGGATCGATCGGAAGCTGACCCGACACGTAGAGCACACCGTCGTGCGCGATCGCTTGGCTGGAACCCCCAGGGGACCAAGGTGCGTTCGGAGTGAAGATCACGTTACGTTCCACAGGTCGCTCCCCCGGGCTTGATGTCAACCGCACTGATCCCGACATCCTACGGCGGGGCACCCCCTGACTCGCATATGCCTGGTCGCTCGTTCGATCCTGTGCACAGCGACGCCGCGTAGAGTCGTCCCCAGCACCGACGGAGGAGGCCCATGCGACTGCATGTCGAGGAACGCGGGCACGGCCCGGTCCGGATCGCCCTCATCCACGGGTTCCTGGCCGACGGAGCCGCCTGGACCGACGTCGTCGCAGCGTCCGACCCGGAGCGGTACACGTTCCTGCTCGTCGACCTCCGCGGTCACGGGTCCAGTCCGCGAGCCGATCGGCCCCGGGGTGAGCGGTACGACATCGCCTCGCTCGCTGCCGACCTCGTCGACACGCTGCCGACCGGCCTCGACGCGATCGTGGGCCACTCACTCGGCGGGCGGCTCCTCATCGACATCGTGGGGCCACTCCGCCCGGCGCACGCGATCTACCTCGATCCCGGGTTCGGCCTGAAACTCCCCGGACGCGGCCTCGGAGCCCGCCTGTTCTGGAGCATCCCAGGGCTGCCACGGCTCCTCGCCTGGTTCTACGACCGCACGGACCCCGCGACGGGTCCCGCGAACGTCGCGCTCGCCGAGGCCGCCCATGCTGCTTGGGACCGCTCGATGATCGCAGAGGTGCTGCACGACGTCGCCGCGAACCCGGTGACGCCGTCGGCACCGCTCGTCCCCTCGACGCTGGTGCTGTCGGACGACGCGAAGCTCGTCGTTCCGCGAGCGGACGTCGAGCAGTACGAACGGCTCGGCTGGACCGTCACGCGGTTCCCGGGGATCCGCCACGACATGGCGGCACTCGACGGCGCACGCACCTTCGAGGTGATCCAGGCCTCGCTCTGAGCCGGCTCAGGGACCGAAACCAACCGAGCCGCCTCCTCGGTCACTGAGCCTCCTTCTCCGGTCACTGAGCCTGTCGGAGTGCACACGGAGGACACCCCTTCGACAGGCTCAGGGACCGGGTGGGTCGCCCAGGGACCAGGTGGGTCGCTCAGGGACCGGGTGGGTCGCTCAGGGACCGGGTGGGACAGGAGCACCTGTGCAGAGTGCTGGTTCGAGGATCGAATTCCTGCATCATGCACATTCTGCTGCGGGCGAGCCGTCAGTAACGTTGCCGCCACCCGCACCGCTCCCTCCCCCACTTCTGGAGACCAGCATGGCTCGCATGGCACACGCAGACGACTTCGCCCTGTCCCGCGTCCGTCCCGACGCACAGAAGCCCTGGTTCGGCATCGCCGTCCAGCGCTTCGGACAGGTGTCGGCCCTGTCCCAGTTCCTCCTCGGCGCCACCCTCGGCTACAGCATGACCTTCGGCGAGGCGTTCCTCGCCCTGCTCCTCGGCTCGATCATCCTCGAGGTGATCATGTGCATCGTCGGCATCATCGGCCAGAAGGAGGGCCTCAACACCGCCCTCCTCGCCCGCTGGACCGGCTTCGGCGAGATCGGCGCGTCACTCGTCGGACTCGCGATCGGCATCAGCCTCATCGGCTGGTTCGGCATCCAGAGCGCGATCTCCGCCGAGTCGCTCGACGCCCTCCTCCCCGGCTTCATGCCGGTATGGGCCTGGAGCCTCATCTTCGGCCTCGCCGTCACCGCCATCGTCGCCTACGGGTTCAAGGGCATGCAGTGGCTCGCGAACATCACCGTGCCGCTGTTCCTCATCCTCGTCGGCTGGTCGATCATCAGCGAACTCACCCAGCACGACTTCATGGAACTCGTCACGGGCCCGGCACCCGGGCCCACCATGAGCGTCTGGGCCGGCACCGGCATCGTCGCGGGCGGCCTCATCGTCGGTGCCATCATCACCGCCGACATGACCCGCTTCAACCGGTCCCGCGCCGACGTCATCAAGCAGACCGTCGTCGGCGTCTCGCTCGGTGAGTTCGTCATCGGCCTCTCCGGTGTCCTGCTCGCCCACGCCGCAGCCTCGGGCAACGTCGTCGCGATCGTCACGTCGTCGGTCGGGCTCATCGGCCTCATCATCGTCATCACCGGGACGCTCAAGATCAACGACTGGAACCTGTACTCGTCGACGCTCGGGCTGGTCAACTTCATCTCGACCGCGTTCGGCAAGAACCTCAACCGCGTGACCACCACCATCGTGCTCGGCGTGGTCGGCTCCATCCTCGCGGCGGTCGGCATCCTCGGGCAGTTCTCCGGCTTCCTCATCATCCTCGGCGTCGCCTTCCCGCCCATCGCCGGCATCATGGTCGCCGAGTACTTCATCGTGAAGCGCTGGCGCGGCGAGCTCGACGAGACCCGCGCCTCGGGCCGCCTGCCCACGACCGCTCCGCGCATCGTCCCAGCGACCATCATCATCTGGGCCGTGTCCGCGATCACCGGCTACTTCGTCACCTGGGGCATCCCCGCCGTCCTGTCGCTCATCCTCTCGATGGTGCTGTACATCGCCGCCGGCAAGCTCGGCCTGGTCCGCGGTGTCGGCGTCGCCCACACCTCCCAGATCGAGGCGGACGTGACGACGGACAGCCCGGCCACCGCCTCGAGCTGACCCGCGGGACGCCCGTTCCGTCGCGCCAGACCGTTCCATCGCACACCGCTCCACCGCACCAACAGAAAGCGAACCCCTCGTATGCACATCGGTATCGATGTCGGCGGCACCAACACCGACGCCGTGCTCATGGACGGCACCACCACCCTGGCGGCCGTCAAGCACGCGACCACCCCGGACGTGACCGACGGGATCGTCCAGGCGATCGGCGAACTGCGGAGCGGACACCACTTCGACGGTGAGCAGATCACCGCGGTGATGATCGGCACGACGCACTTCATCAACGCCCTCGTGCAGGCCAAGCGGCTCGCACCCACCGCGGCACTGCGCCTCGGGCTCCCGGCGACCCGCGCACTCCCGCCGCTCGTCGACTGGCCGGCGGAGCTCGTCGAGGCGATCAGCGCACGCAGCTACCTCGCGCACGGCGGCTACGAGTTCGACGGACGCCCCATCTCGCCGATCGACCCCGACGAGCTGCGGGCACACGCCGAGGACATGCGCGCGAACGGCATCCGCTCGGTCGCGATCTCCTCCGTCTTCAGCCCCGTCAACCACGACCTCGAGGTCGAGGCGGCGCGGATCGTCGGCGAGGTCCTCGGCCCGGACGTCGCCATCTCGCTCTCGCACGAGATCGGGCGCATCGGCCTCCTGGAGCGCGAGAACGCGACGATCATCAACGCAGCCCTGCGCGAGCTCGCCTCGGAGATCGTCGACGGGCTCACCGCCGCCGTCCGGAAGCAGGGCATCGAGGCGCCCATCTTCCTCAGCCAGAACGACGGCACGCTCATGGACGAGGACTACGTGCGCCTCTACCCGGTCGCGACCTTCGCCTCCGGCCCCACCAACTCGATGCGCGGGGCGGCACTGACGAGCGGACTCGCAACCTGCGCGGTCGTCGACATCGGCGGCACCACGGCGGACATCGGCCTGCTCATCAACGGCTTCCCCCGCGAGACGGCGAACGAGGTCAAGGTCGCCGGCATCCGTACCAACTTCCGCATGCCCGACGTCCTGTCCATCGGCATCGGCGGCGGCAGCATCGTCGACGAGGAGACCGCCGAGGTCGGGCCGGCGTCCGTCGGGTACAAGCTCATGACCGAGGCCCTCGTCTTCGGCGGCAGCACCCTCACGGCGACGGACATCGCCGTGGCCGCCGGTCGCGCGTCGATCGGCGACGCCTCGAAGGTCGCCCACCTCGACCCGGTCTTCGTGGAGCGCGTCCTCGAGCGGATCGGCGAACGCATCGCCGAGGCCGTCGACCGCATGCGCACCTCCCCCGAGCCGATCCCCGTGGTGGCGGTCGGCGGCGGGTCGATCCTGCTCTCAGACGAACTCCCCATCTTCGGCGCCGTCCACCGGCCCGACAACTACGCCGTGGCGAATGCCATCGGTGCTTCCATCGCGCAGGTCGGGGGCGAGATCGACAAGGTCTACGCCATCGAACCCGGCCGGCGTGAGGAGGCGATCGCCGAGGTCCGTGCCGAGGCGATCGACAAGGCGATCGCGGCCGGCGCCTCCCCCGCGTCGGTCGCGATCGTCGATTTCGACGAGGTCCCGATCCCCTATCTCCCCGGGAACGCCACGCGAATCCGGGTGAAGGCCGTCGGCGACCTCGACATGGGAGGCCTCCGATGAGCTGGACCATCTCGGCCGAGCTCATCCCCGGCCTCGCCCGCGGAGCCGCCGTCCTCGGGACCGGCGGTGGCGGCGACCCGTACATCGGCGCGCTCCTCGCCGCGCAGGCACTCCGCGAGCACGGCGACGTCACCGTCGTCACCCTCGACGAGGTCCCCGACGACGCGCTCGTCCTCACCGTCGCGATGATGGGCGCCCCGACCGTCATGGTCGAGAAGCTGCCGAGCCTCACCGAGGTCGTCGCACCGGTCCACGCCCTCAGCGCGTCCCTCGGTCGCCCGGTCACCCACATCGCGTGCGCCGAGGTCGGCGGCGTGAACTCGACCATCCCGATCGCCGCAGCCGCAGCGCTCGGACTCCCCCTCATCGACGCCGACGGGATGGGGCGGGCCTTCCCCGAGCTGCAGATGGTGCTCCCGACCCTGTACGGCGTCGACGCCTCCCCGCTCGCGTTCAGCGATGAGAAGGGCAACACCGGCGTCCTCACGACCGTCGACAACAGCTGGACCGAACGCATCGCCCGCGTCGCCTGTGTCGAGATGGGCTGCTCGGTCATGATCTCCGGCTTCCCGATGTCCGGCGCGCAGGCCCGCGAGGCGCTCGTCGCCGACTCGCTGTCGCTGTGCCGCGAGATCGGCGACGGCATCGAAGCGGCCCGAACCGAGAAGGCCGACCCCGTGGAGCGGACCGTGCAGTTGCTCGGCGGTCGCGAGCTGTTCTCCGGCAAGGTCGTCGACGTCGAGCGCGCGACCACCACCGGGTTCGCCCGAGGTCGCGCACGGATCGACGGCGTCGACGCGAGCCTCGAGCTGTCCTTCCAGAACGAGCACCTCATGGCGGCGCTCGACGGCGTCACCCTCGTGACGACGCCCGACCTCATCATGGTGCTCGAACACGACTCCGGCGAGCCCATCACCACCGAGGGGCTCCGCTACGGACAGCGCGTCCGCGTGATCTCGGCGCCGAGCGACGACCGCTGGCACAGCCCTGAGGCGCTGGCGATGGTCGGGCCGGGGTACTTCGGGTACGAGGTGCCGTCGCACCGCTTCGACGGCACGGCTGAGACGCCTGCGCCTGACGCGCCGGAGGTCGCCGCATGAGCTGGACGCTGACCGCGGACGACCTGCCCGACCTCGCCCGAGGCGCCACGCTCCTCGGGACCGGCGGCGGTGGCGACCCGTACATCGGCATGATGCTCGTGAAGCAGGTGCTCGGCGATCGCTCCATCACGATCCTCGACCCCGACGACCTGGACGACGACCTCTTCGTCATCCCCACCGCGCAGATGGGCGCTCCGACGGTCATGGTCGAGAAGATCCCTGCCGGGTTCGAACCGACACTCGCCCTGCGGACGCTCGAGGAGCACCTCGGGCGCACGGCCGACGCGACCATGCCGATCGAGTGCGGTGGCATCAACTCGATGATCCCGCTCATCGTGGCCGCCGAGACCGGGCTACCGGTCGTCGACGCCGACGGCATGGGCCGGGCCTTCCCGGAGCTCTCCATGGAGACCTTCGCGGTGTACGGCGTGCACGGTTCGCCCCTCGCCATCGCCGGGGAACGCGGGGAGCGCGTGATCATCGACACCGGCGACGACGACCGACAGATGGAGTGGTTGGCGCGCGGCATCGCGATCCGTCTCGGCGGCGTCGCCCACATCGCCGAGTACGCGATGAGCGGGGCGGACGTGCGTCGCACCGCGGTGCCGCGGACGATCTCGATGGCGCTGGCCCTCGGCCGGGCGATCCGGGTCGCGCGCGAGGAGCACCGTTCACCGTTCGCCGCCATCGCCGACACGCTCTCCACGACGCTCTACTCGCACGTCCGGGAGCTGTTCGTCGGGAAGGTCGCCGACGTGGAGCGTCGCACCACCGAGGGCTTCGCCAAGGGCACGGCCGTCATCTGGTCGGCCGACCCGTCGAGCTCCGAACGCCTGGAGATCTCGTTCCAGAACGAGAACCTCATCGCTCGGTGGAACGGCGAGGTCGTCGCGATCGTGCCGGACCTCATCTGCATCGTCGACCACGAGACCGCCGAGCCGATCACGACCGAAGGCCTCCGCTACGGGCAGCGCGTCCGGGTGCTCGGCATCTCGACGCCTGCCCTCATGCGCACCCCGGACGCGCTGCGCGCCTTCGGACCGACCGCGTTCGGGCTGACGGAGCCGTTCGTCCCGGTGGAGGGCGAGGCGATGGCTGCGGAAGCCGCGGATGCGTTCGCAGCTGGTCAGGCGGTCCGAGCCTAGGCTGAGGGCATGCCGACCCTCCTCGAGCACGATCGCCTCCCCGCCCTGGCGACGGGGTTCGCGATCCTGGGCTCGGGAGGTGGCGGCGCGACGACGATGCTCGAGCTGGCCCTGCGCGACGAGCACGCCTGGCCGTTCGACCTCCACAGCGTCGACGACCTCGACCCGGAGACCCCGTGTCTCGCCGTCGGCTTCGTCGGTTCCACGATGCTGCTCAGCGAGCGCCTCCCCGGCACGGATCCGTTCGGGCGGCTGATCGGGGCCGCGGAACGCTGGCTCGGACACCGCATCCCGGCCATCTGTTCGTTGGAGGGTGGCGGGGTCAACGGGCTCACCCCCTTCGCGTTCGCCGCGGGGCGGACCATCGTCGATGCTGATCTGACCGGACGCGCCGTCCCCTCGCTCGACCAGATGTCGATCCTCGTGGACGAGGTCCCGGGCATCGTCGTCACCTGCGACACCGGTGCCGGCGGGGTCGCCCTCGTCGAGACCGAGCGGGCCCTCGACATCGAACGCGTCGTCCGCGCGGCGATCGTGCAGGCCGGTGGCAGTGGCGGCATGGTGTTCGCAGGCTTCACCGTCGGCGACCTCCGCGCGCACGCCATCGTCGGGAACGCCGCCAGGGCACTCGAGCTGGGCGGCGCGTTCCTCGCGCGGATCGACGGCCCGCTGACCGCCCTGGCCGAGTCGCTGGGCGGACGGCTCCTCGCGGAGGGACGGGTCAGCAGCATCGAGCCGGACTCCCGGGACCCGCACGTCCTCACCTTCGGGATCGACGGGAGCAGTGGCGCGTTGCACCGTCTCGTCGCCCGCTCCGAGACGCTCGCGTTCATGACCGACGGACGACTCGAAGCCGCCGCGCCGGACCTCATCGTCGTGGTCGACGCCGTCTCCCGGGACATCCTCGAGGTCACGGCGATCTCGATGGCGAGACACGTCGCCGTCATCCGGGTCGACGGTCCGGACTGGTGGTCCGGCTCCCCGGAACGACTCCGTCATGTGCTCCCGTCCGCCTACGGCCTGGACGAGCTCGACGAGGTCCGAACCGACGAGGTCCCGGCATGAGCGATCGCCTGCAGTTGGGCGCGCTCCTCGCGCACCCCGACAACGGCGGCGTGCGGCTCGTCGCCGGCCCGGCCGACGCCAACTGGGCCGGCGTGGTGGTCGAGACGAACGAGGCGGCCCTCCCCGAGGACGGCGCCGGTCGACTCGCCGTGGTGACCGGCGCCCCACCCACGAGGCCGTGGCAGCAGGACGCGCTCGTCCGTCGCACCCGGGATCGTGGCTTCCTCGCCCTGGCGATCCCGGAGGCCGACGGCTTCGGAGCGGGGACGCGCGCGCTCGCCGACCGACTCGGCTTCTCGCTCCTGCACGTCGACCGACCGATGCTGCTCGCGAAGGCATGCTGGCAGCTCGTCGAGGCCCGCGACTCCCTGACCCTCGGGTACGTCCGCAAGGTCGCGCAGTCCATCGAGTACCACGCCGAGGGCCTGGCCGACCTGCTCCGCCACCTCTCGACGAGCATCGGCCACGGGATCGCCCTCATCGACAGCGAGGGGGTCCTGCTCGAGGCGGGCGGGCGGTTGCCGTCCGAGGTGCACGCGGCGATCGACTTCGGCCCCTGGGTCGACCTGACGAAGGCCGGGCGCGGCGCGGCGGCATCGGTCCGGGTGGACAGCCCGAGCCGGGAGGGCCTCCGGGTCGCGTTCTTCGGGGACGGACTCGACGACCGGCAACTGAGTGCGCTCGCGGTCGCCGCCGAGGTCGCCATGCCCGCCGTCGCCGCGCGGATCCTCATCGACGAGGTCGCCGAGGTCAGTGACGCCTCCGTGTCGTCCGGCGTCCTGCGGGACTTCGTGGACCTCCGAGGCCGCCCCGATCCCGACGTCGAACGCCGCATGCTCGAGCGGGGCTGGCGGACGACCGGCTACCACCTCGCGTTCCGCATCGTCGGCCGGAGCCGGGTGGACGCCCTGCAACTCCTCCGCTTCGTGACCGGCGCGCTCGGTCGGATCGCCGTGGACTCCCACGCGACGACGAGCGGACGCGGGGTGAGCGGCTGGCTGACCTTCGCCGAACCGCCGGAGCCACCGCAGGTGGAGCAGTACATCGCCGCCCTCCGCGACCTGCATGTGGAGGCGCGGCGTTCGTTCAACGTCGCGACGGCCGTCGGGTCGCTGGCGAGCGGATCGGCCGGCTTGACGTCATCACTCGGCGAGGCGTCCGACGCGGTGCGCATCGCCGCGAACCGGTCGACGACGGGCTGGTTCGTACGGGTCGACGGCCTCGGGCTGGAACAGCTGCTGCTCGCCTGGACCGGCAACGACACCTTCGTCCCGGCGGCGCGGTCGCTCCTCGCACCGTTGCAGACCGGCAACGGCGAGCTGCTGACGACGCTGTCCGCCTACCTCGACCACGAGTCCGCGGTCGCGCCGACGGCCGCCGCACTCGGACTGCACCGCAACACCGTCGCGACGCGGATCACCCGCGCGCAGGAGCTCCTCGGCGTCGACATGGCGGACCCGGAGGTGCGCCTCGCGCTCCACCTCGCCTGCCGCGCCGTGCGGTGAGCGTGGGTCGCTGAGTCGCCCTGGTCACTGAGCCTGTCGAAGTGCCGCCCTTCGACAAGCTCAGGGACCGAAACCCGTTCGAGACACCTTCCCCGGTCACTGAGCCGCCCCCGGTCACTGAGCCTGTCGAAGTGCACACGGACAACCCCGCCCTTCGACAAGCTCAGGGACCGGAAAGGGAGCTCAGGGACCGAAACCCGTTCGAGACACCTTCCCCGGTCACTGAGCCTGTCGAAGTGCACACGGACAACCCCGCCCTTCGACAAGCTCAGGGACCGGAAGGGGAGCTGAGGGACCGGGAGGGGAGCTCAGTGGCTCAGACCGCCGTCGCGGTGAACTGCATCCGCGGGTTCGCGTAGAACTCCTGCGCCTCGACGAGCTGCAGCTCGCGCTGGCCGGAGCGGTACGTGAGCTCGACGAGGTCGAACACACTCGACGCCGTCCGCTCGAGGGCGAGCTTCGCGTCGCGGGTCTCGCCGTAGTGCGCGGCGAACAGGGCGGCCGTGACGTCGCCCGAGCCGTTCGCCTTGAACGGCAGCAGCGGCGTCTGGACGATCCACCGACCGGCGTCGTCCACGACGAGCATCTCGATCGTCTCGGGGTCGCGGTCGGGACGCTCGACGCTCGTCACCAGGACGACCGACGGGCCCATCGCGCGCGCCAGTTCGACCGACGCCAACGTGGACTCGAGCGAAGCAGGATCGGTGCCCGTGAGGAAGCCCAGCTCGAACTGGTTCGGCGTGATGATGTCGGCGTTCGGCACGACGCGGTCGCGCAGCAGGTCGGGGATCTCCGGGGCGACGAAGCAGCCGGACTTCGCGTTGCCCATGACCGGGTCGCAGGCGTACAGCGCGTCGGGGTTCGCCGCCTTCACGCGCTGCACCGCGTCCACGATGACGTCGCCGATGCCGACGCCGCCCTGGTAACCCGAGAGCACGACGTCGATCTGCGGGAACGCACCGCGCTCCTCGACACCGGTGATGACCTCGCCGACCTGCTCGGGCGAGATGAGCGGCCCGCGCCACGCGCCGTAACCGGTGTGGTTCGAGAAGTTCACCGTGTTGACCGGGATCACCTCGACGCCGATGCGCTGGAGGGGGAACACGGCCGCGGAGTTGCCGACGTGCCCGTAGGCCACGGCTGACTGGATGGAGAGGATCTTCACGATGTCGCAATCACGATGGGGAGGCCGCCGCGGACACTGCGTTCGTGGCGGGCATGGACGGTGCCTGCAAGGACTCAACGATACTCTTCCGCCGCCTACAGAACCCACGTGCTGCGTCAACCCGTGAGCGGGATCCCCCTCGTCCGCGTCTCCGCTTCTATGCTGATCGGATGACGACTCCTGAGAGCACGACCACGCCGAGCGACACCACGGCGACCAAGACCGCCGCCGTCATCTACAACCCCGTGAAGGTCGACCTCGACGCGCTCCGGGAGTCGGTCGACCGCTCCGCCGCCGCCGCGGGCTGGGGCGAGTCGCTCTGGTTCGAGACGAGCATCGACGACGTCGGCCAGGGCGTCACCGCCGAGGCGATCGCCGCGAAGGTCGACCTCGTCATCGCGGCCGGCGGCGACGGCACGGTCCGTGCGGTCTCCGAGGCGCTGCGGGGCAGCGGGATCCCCCTCGCGCTCCTGCCCTCCGGCACCGGCAACCTCCTCGCCCGCAACCTCGACCTCACCCTGAACGACCTCCCGGGCTCCGTCGTCACGGCGTTCACCGGCGACGACAAGCCCATCGACCTCGGCGTCATCGACATCGAGCGCGCCGACCACTCGCGCGACCGCCACGTGTTCGTCGTCATGGCCGGCATGGGCATCGACGCGAAGATGATCAAGAACACCGACGACGACCTCAAGGCGAAGGCCGGTTGGGCCGCCTATGTCGACGCGATCGTGAAGTCGCTGCGCGACCCCGACGAACTGCACCTGCGGTTCCGCATCGACGACGAGCCGCAGACCCGCGCGACCGTCCACACCGTCATCATCGGCAACTGCGGCTCACTGCCGGCCAACATCCTGCTGCTGCCGGACGCGGTCGTCGACGACGGCCTGTTCGACCTCATGTTCATGCGCCCCGGAGGCATCCTGGGGTGGATCCGCATCTGGGCGAAGGTCGCCTGGGTGAACGGCGTCCTCCGTCGCACGAAGGCGGGCAAGGCCCTCGCCGGCAAGCAGAAGGACGACGGCGAGCTCCGGTACGGCACCGCGAAGCGCTTCGTCGCCCGCATGTCGAAGCCGGAGGAGATCGAACTCGACGGCGACGGCTTCGGCAAGGCCGTCGCGATCAACACCTGGATCGAGCCGGGAGCACTCACCGTCCGCGTTCCGGCCGCGGCGGAGTAGCTCGCGCCCCCTCAGCCGACTGTGGTCTGTGGGGTGACCCGCCGGGCCCAGAGCAGCACGGGGATCAGCAGGAGGGCGAGCACACCGCCCGCGATCGACAGCGCGCCGTAGCCGACACCCGCCATCACGACGCCGGACATGACACCGGCTCCGGCACCGGCGAGCGCGATGAGGACGTCGAGCGTGCCCTGGGTACGTGCCCGGTTGGCGGGCACGGTGTGGTCGACGACGAGCGCGGTGCCCGCGATGAGCCCGAAGTTCCAGCCCAGTCCGAGGAGCGCGAGCGCCAGGATGAGTAAGCCGAGCGAGTCCGCCGGCGCGAGGGCTCCCGTGACACCGGCGAGCAGGAGGGTCACGCCGGCGGCGATCGCCATCGGGGTGCGGCCGATGCGGTCGACCAGGACGCCGGTCACGAGCGAGGGGAGGTACATCGCCGCGATGTGGATCCCGATCACGAGCCCGACCTCGCCGAGGCCGTGGTGGTGGGCGCGCATGTGCACCGGGGTCATGGTCATCACCGCCACCATGGCGATCTGCGTGACCACCATGACCGCGGCACCGACGTAGGCACCGACGCCGGGACGTGGGCGTGCCGCGGTCGTCGGTGATGTCTGCTTCGACCCCATCTGCTCTGCGGCGGTCTGCTCCGCGGCGGTCCGCTCCACCTCCAGCTGCGCGAGCTCGGCGTCGAGACGGCGGGCGAGGAGGAACGGGTCGGGTCGGAGCAGCACGAGGAACGCCGTCCCGGCCGCGAGGTAGGCGACCGCGGCGAGGAGAAACGGCCCGGCGAGCGACGGCAGCCCGAGGCCGGTCGCGAACGCTCCCAAGGGTTCGACGAGGTTGGGCCCTGCCACTGCGCCGAGCGTCGTCGACACCATCGCGACGCTGATCGCCGAACCACGTCGGGCCGGGGTCGCGAGGTCGGTCCCCGCGTAGCGCGCCTGGAGGTTCGTGGCCGTGCCTGCGCCGTAGACGAAGAACGACAGGAAGAGGAGCGGCACCAGGGCGGTGGTGGCGGCCACGACCACACCGATCGCGCCGATGCCGCCCGCCGCGAATCCGAGTCCGAGCCCGATGCGCCGGCCGAGCCGCTGGGTCACGCGCCCGACGAGGAACGCGGTGAGCGCGGAGCCGAGGGTCAGGAGCGCGGCCGCGACGCCCGCGAGGCTCATGCTGCCGAGGACGTCCTGCACGAGGAGCGCCCCGACCGTCACCCCGGCGGCCAGACCGGCACCGCCGAGGACCTGGCTGATGACGACGACCGTGAGCGTCCGCCGCTGGACGCGGGCACGTTCGGCGGCGATGACAGCTCTGGCGTCGGTCTCCCGGGAGTCGCTCTCGCCGCGCTCGCTCATGCTCCGACCGTCAGCGTCGCGTGGAGATGCGACCGTAGGCGTCGACCGTCACGATGAGCGACTCGACCTTGCGGTTCACGACGCGGATGATCACGACGATGAGCCAGAGCCCGCCGGTGATGAACGTCAGGATTAGGTTCCAGAACCAGCCGATGCGCTTCTGTCGCTGCAGCACGGCCTGCTGGCCCTGCACCGACGACACCGTCCAACCGCGCGCGGCGTACCGGGCGACTTCGGCGTTCAGGACGGCGGTGAGCTGCTCCATCGGGAGCGGAGTGGAGGAGGACATGCCTCGAATCTACCCGTCGCGGGCACCGGGCCACTGAGCCCGACACCGTCGGTCCCTGAGCCCAACCCGCCGGTCCCTGAGCTTGTCGAAGGGCACCCCGGCTCCCCACGGCCGACCCCTGAACCCGACATCACCGGTCCCTGAGCCCAACCCATCGGTCCCTGAGCCCAACCCATCGGTCCCTGAGCCCAACCCATCGGTCCCTGAGCTTGTCGAAGGGCGCTCTACGATCGATGTATGCGCATCCGTATCGCCGAACCCGCCGACCTGCCTGGCGTCCTCGCCATCCACACCGACGCCGTCGCGAACGGTGTGGCGATCTGGACCGAGGTCACACCCGACCTCGCCGAGCGCGAGGCGTGGCTCGCCCGCCACCAGCAGCCGGGCCGGGTCGCGCTCGTCGCCATCGCCGACGGCCCCGACGACGCGCTCCCCGAGGGTGACGTCCTCGCCTACGGCAGTTACGGTCCCTACGCCGCGAAGGACGGGTACCGCCACACCGTCGAGAACTCCGTGTACGTGCACCCGGACGCACAGGGGCGCGGCCTCGGCAAGGCGCTCATGGTCGAGTTGCTGGAACGCGCCACGGCCGACGGCCACCACGTCATGCTCGCCCTCATCGAGGCCGAGAACACCGCATCGATCGCCCTGCACACGAAGCTCGGGTTCGAGCAGGTCGGCCTGCTGCCGGAGGTCGGGACGAAGTTCGGCCGCTGGCTCGACCTCGCCATCCTGCGCCGCACGCTCGCCTGAGCCCTCCCGCCGGTTCACAACTCCTGCTCGCGTCGGTCGTGCGTTCGCGGATCGGCTCAGCCCCGGCGTGCCGCCGCGCTCCCGCGACGAACTGCAGGAGTTGTGAACCGGCGGGAAGCTCGGCGAGGCTTCCTGCCGGCTGAGGCGCTCCGACCGGGATGCGCTGCGCACAACTCCTGCTGGTCGGTCAGTACACCGCCCAGGAGCAGCCCGGCCCCCGGGTACGCGCCCGGGATGCAGGAGTTACGAACCGGGGACGGGAGCCGTGATGACGACCCGGGCGACCGCACCCGCAGCGAGTTCCACGGCGCGCGGCTCGGACGCGCCGGTCAGGACGACCCGGACCGGTGTCTCGGCGAGGTTGCCGAGGATGACGACGGTCTCGCCTGCGGCATCGACGGCGGCGATCGCGGTCACACCGGCCGACGAGACGGGTGGCCCGGCGACGGACGACCCGGCACCGAGCGACATCCCGCCGATCTCGACCGCGACGCGCTGCCGTCCGCTGAGCTCGGCGATCCACCCGAGCACCCGGCCGGCAGCCGTGAGCGTCCCGTCGGCCGCGACGAGCCCACGCGGTCCGGTCGCCTCGAAGTACGACAACGATTCGACCCCGGAGACGGCCAGCGCCGCGACACTGCCGACGACCCAGGCACCGAGCGCCTCGGCCGACTGCCGGCGATCCGTCGCGCCGGGTACGTGCTCCGCGCCGAAGCCCGCACGGAGTTCCGGGTCGCGGGAGTCACCGGCGCTCGCCCGCGTGGTGGCGACCGCGTTGTAGCGGGCGCCGAGCGTGACCGGCCCGACGTGCAGCGGGCGGCCGTCGGCGATCCTCACGGCGTCCGCCACGACGACGGCCTGCATGCCGAGCGACTCGACGAGCTGGTGCCCGCCGCGGTCGTGCATGAACGGCGTGATGCTGAACGCCACGGGGCCCGTCCAGCGCTCGAGGCGCGCGTGGTTGCGGTTGAGCTCCGTGAAGTGCGCGCGCGTGCCGCCGACGAGCTCGGGGGGCGGCGTCGAGATGTCGGCCCACAGGGTTCGCAGGACGTCGCCGACCGCGGTCAGCAGCGTGATCTCCGAGAGGTGGGTGCGACGATGGAACGCCCCGACGCGCACGACGGTCACAGCTGCATCACGCAGCCGTCGCAGCACCGGCTCGGCCTCCTCGCCCGTCCCGAGCACGAGCCGGAGGTCGAGGGGCCTGGCGCCGGCCTGGCGCACGGCGCGATCGAGGATGGCCGGCCAGTCGTGGTTCGTCGGGTCGATCTCCACGAGGGTCCCGGTGATCGCATCCGGGACCACCGCACCAGCGCGTCCACCGTCGGGGTCACTCGACACCGAGGTCGAGATCGTGGGGACGACGCCGTCGAGTGGCGCGCCGATCCGCCCGTCGACAGGCTCAGAAACCGGGTCTTCTCGCTTGCCCGCGAGCTCAGTCTCGGGCACGACGGTCACGGCGAGCGGCGTGGCCAGTGGGGCGTCGGCGCGCTCGGCAGCGTCGACCCGCGCACAGCTGACCTCGACGGACTGCTCCACGACGTCACCGACCGCCAGGGCCACGGGGAACGGCATCGAGAGCGGCGTCGAGTAGGTCTTGAACGAGGCGTCGGTCCAGTTGCGCTGGTCCTCCATCTCGAAGACGTCACCGCTGAAGCGGGCCGTGGTCGCGATGCGGTCGCCGGTCCAGGCGAGGGACTCGATGCGGATCGCCGGCTGATGCGGAGCGACGTGGTCCGGGAGGCGCGTGGTCGTCGTGGAGCCCTCCGGGTGGCCGACGACGAGCTCGGTGCCTGCGAGGGCCGGTGACTGCAGCACGATGAGACCGATGCGCGCGCGCCGGAACGCGGCGGTCACCTCGGCCCGGACGGCGACCCGCAGTGTCGACGCACCGAGGTCGACCGACAGGGACCAGGCGACGGTCTCGCCGTCGTCGCCGACCCGCCCGCGCAGATGCAGGCCGCTCGTCGTGTGGTCGACCGCGTCGACGATGACGGGCAGCGTCTTCCAGTCCTGGTCGCGGACGACGAAGCGGATGCTGCGCAGTACGAGCTCGCCGTCGAAGGCGATGTCATCCAGCTCCGACCCGCGGAGCGAGGCAGACCACGGTCCACGGCCGACGGCGAGTGCGTCGCGCTCGCGGTCGAGGAAGAGGTCGGATGCGACGCGGAAGGTGGTTCCCGAACGCGAGGTCATGATCGTCGGCTCAGAGGCTCGTCATGCCGCCGTCGACCCGGAAGGTCGCTCCGGTGGCGAAGCTCGACTCGTCGCTGGCGAGGTACACCATGATGCCCTCGACGTCCGAGGCCTGGCCGGGACGACCGAGCGGGATGCGCCCGACGATCGCGGCGCGGGACTCGGGGTCGCCGGAGATCGCGGTGACGAGCGGGGTCTCCGTGTAGCCGGGGACGACGGTGTTCACGCGGATCCCCTGATCGGCGTAGGCCGCGGCGACGGTCCGGCCGAGGCCGTGGATCCCGGCCTTCGTGGAGCTGTACGCCGTGAAGTCGGCGCCCTCGCCGTTGAGACCGGTCGGGCTGCCCGTGAGGATGATCGAGCCGCCCCGGCCGAGCATGGCACGGACGGCGTGCTTCGTCGTGAGGAAGGTTCCGGTGAGGTTGATGTCGACCGTGCGCTGCCAGACCCCGAGGTCGAGGTCGGCGATCTTCGCGTCCTGGCCGAAGAGCTGCACGCCGGCGTTCGCGACGACGACGTCCGGGGTCTTGCCGGCGGCGTCCATGACTGCGAAGGCGGCCTCGACGCTCGCTTCGTCGGCGATGTCGAGTCGCACGGCGATGGCGGTCGGGAAGGGTGCCGCAGCATCGCGGGCGGCCTGGATGTCGCGGTCGGAGAAGACGACAGCGGCGTCCTCCCGGGCGAACCGCTCGGCGACCGAGCGTCCGATCCCCGATCCGGCACCCGTCACGAGCGCGGTCTTTCCTGCAAGTCGTCCAGTCATCGTCGCCTGTCTCTCGTGCGGTGTTCGGGGTGTCGCGGGTGGGTATCGCGGGCTGCTGCCGTGGGTGTCGCGGGTGGCGCATCGGGTCGTCTGCAGCCTATCCGGCACAACCGGTTGACCGCATGTGGCGTCGGCGTTTGTCTGGTGCAGGATTCCCAACTCAGGAGCCGGTGGGCGTGTCGGCCCGCCAGGGGGGGCAGCGGACCGACACGCCGCAGCGTTCCTGAGTTGGGGAAGTGGGTTACCGCTCGATCTTGTCGAGGTGGAGCATGGCGGCGAGGTTCTTGTCGAGCTCGTCGTCCTGGAAGACCTTCTTCCAGTCGTCCTTGATGATCGCGCTACGGCCGTAGTCCATCGCGATGAGGCACGCGTCGGAGAACGGGTTGTCGCCCTTGAGCGAGTTCGCGAGGGCAACCTGCGTGTGGCCGAGGAGGATCGCACGAGCGGCCGGCTCCGGCACGCCCATGGTGTTGACGGCCTCGTCGAGCGACTCCTTGAGGAGCGCACCGATCATGCAGGCGATCGTCTCCACGAGGGTCGGCTCGAGCTGCGCGAGCTGCTTGACCGTGACCCAGTGGACCTCGCCGACGGGCGCGAAGATCGCCCGGACGACGGCCTCGACCTGCGCCTGCTTCTCAGCGTCGTCGGACTCGATCGCCGCGATGGCGTCCTGGAGGGCGGCGATGCCACCGAAGGTGTCCGCGTACTCCTCGGGCGTGTGGCGCTCGACGAAGACGGAGGGGTGGCAGGGGTGCGTGACGGCCTGGATGACGTCGTCGCGACGCGTCAGCAGACCCGCGTACGCTGCGGCCGGGTCGAGCGTGAGGAGCACGGCGCCCGATTTCATGAGCGGGACGACGCCGGCGGACACGGCCTTCAGGGCGAGGTCCGGGACGGCGAGGATGACGACGTCGGCGTCGGTGACGGCCGCGTCGGTCTCGGTGAGCTCGCGACCGGCCTCGGTCACACGCTCCTGGCCGGCGGGCGAGACCTCGCTGTAGAAGACGGTGTGGCTGGTCTTCACGAGGTTGTTGGAGACGCGCATGCCCATCTTGCCGCCCGCGCCGATGACGGCGATGGTGAGCTGGTCCGCGACGGTGGTGGTGTCGGTCATGATCTTCCTTCTCTCAGGTACTGCAGGTTGTGTGCGGTCCACGTGCGCTCGAGCTCGATCGTCTCCGTGATGGAGTCGCCGAGCGGGAGCCAGTGTTCGATGATCTGGTTGACACCGCGCTCGTCCGGTCGGACGACGGCGGTGAGGGCGGGGTAGTCGAGCAGGCCGGTGCCGAGCGGCGCGCCCTCGAGGGTGAAGCCGACCCAGCCGCCCCGGCGGGTGAACGCGAAGTCCTTGACGTGGATGTTGCGGACGTACGGAGCGGTTCGCTCGATGACGTCACTGGGGTGCTCGAGCCGGGCCACGGTGTTGGCGGGGTCGAGGCAGATGCCGAGGTTCGGGTGGTCGACGACGGTCACGAGGTCGACGAGCTCCTGCGACGACAGCTGCTCGTAGGTCTCGAGCGCGATCGTCACGCCGGCCGCTTCGAACGCCGGGAGCACCGCGCGGAGTCGATCGACGGCGTCCGCGTGGGACGGCCGGTCGTCGCCGGACGTGACCATGCTGCGGAGGAGCTTCGCGCCCAGCACGGTGGCGATGTGGAGGAAGCGTTCGAGGTGCGCGACCGCGATCCCCTTCGTCCCGAGTTCGAGGGTGACCCCGCGCTCGCGGGCGACCTCGGCGATCTGGCGCAGCTCATCGTCGGACATCGACTCGATGCGGGCGTCGTCGCAGATCTGGAAGAGCTCGACGCCGGCCTCGGCAGTGCGCTCGATCATGCCGATGACGCTCAAGCGCTCGGGTGCGAGCTCGGAGCCCTCCCAGAAGAAGGTGTAGGTGCCGAAGCCGATCATGCGCGGGCCGCCTCGTCGAGCACGGCCTCGAGCGCCGCGACGTCGTGGGCGAAGCGTCCGAGGAACACGCCGTCGACGTCGTCACCGAGGGCGGTCAGCAGACCGGGACCCGCACTGCCGCCGTAGATGACGGAACTGCCGACCCGGTCGGGCCGCTCGGCGATCGATTGCTTCAGGATCGCGCCGACGGCTCGCACGTACTCGGCGGACGCGGGTTCAGCCGCACCGATCGCCCACACGGGCTCGTAGGCGACGATGACCGGTCCCGCCACGGCATCCGCGAGCGCGGAGTCCAGCTGGCGCACGCACTCCGTCGCAGCCGCCTCGGGCGTCGTGCGCTCGACCTCGCCGATGCAGAGGACCGGCGAGAGGCCGTTGCGGAGGGCGGCTGCGGTCTTCTCGGCGACGACCTCGTCGGTCTCGCCGAAGAGCGAGCGGCGCTCCGCGTGGCCGACCTCGACCACGGTCACACCGACCTCGGCGAGCTCCGGCCCGCCGACCTCACCCGTGAAGGCACCGCGGTCGGCGCTCGCGAGGTCCTGTGCACCGACGAGCACGCCCGTCTCCGCCAGCGCCGCCGCCGAGGCGGCGATCGAGAGGTAGCCGGGGATGACGAACAGCCGCACCCGACCGTCGACGACGGCCTCGTGCCGGCGGGCGAGAGCGCCCACCTGCTCGATCCAGTCGAGGGTCTGCGCGTGGCCGAAGTACATCTTCAGGCTCACACCGACCACGCGGGGCGCGGTCGACGTGGGCACGGCCGACGGGGACGGGGTGGTCATCAGCAGGAGCCCGTCGCCTCGTACTCACCGATGACGGCGACCTTCTCGGCGCTCGCGCTGGTCTCGTCGAAGCGGTAGGTGAGCCACTCGCGGACGAGGCGGCGGGCGAGCTCGATGCCGATGACGCGCTGGCCCATCGTCAGGACCTGCGCGTTGTTGCTGAGGACACCGCGCTCGACGGAGAAGCTGTCGTGTGCCGTGACGGCGCGGATGCCGGCGACCTTGTTGGCGGCGATCGCGACGCCCAGACCGGTGCCGCAGAAGAGGAGCGCGCGGTCGGCCTGGCCGGACGCGACGAGTTCCGCTGCGGCGATCGCGACGCGCGGGTAGGCGGTGTGGCCATCGGCGTCCACGCCCACGTCGACGAGCGAGGCGACGCCGTCGTGCTGCTCGAGGTCGCGCTTGACGATCTCCTTGTAGTCGAACCCGGCGTCATCCGAGCCGATGACGATGCGCAGCTGATCGGTCATGCGTGTACTCCTTCGTTGGTGGTGGTGCTGGTGGAGCCGTCCGGTGCGGTGGTGCCGGCGGCGCGCTCGAGGACGGGGACGATCGCCGTGACGATCAGGCCGAACGAGTAGGCACCGGCGTCGACGGTACCGAGACTCTTCTCGGCGTGCGGTCGGGCGCGGCCCATCTTCGGCAGGAGGTCCGCTGTCTCAGCGGCAGCGGTGGAGGCTGCCGCGGCGGCGGCCGTCCAGGCGGTGACGAGGTCGGAACCGTCGGCGACGGCTGCGCTCAGGGTGGTGGTGAACGGCACGAGCGCGTCGACCATCGTCTTCTGTCCGACCTCGGCCTTGCCGAACGACATGATGCCGTCGACCGCGGCCTGCACGCCGGTCGCGACGTCGGTGCGGCCTGGTGCGACCTCGTCGCCGAGGGCGGTTCCGACCGAGCGGAGCGCGAGGCCCCACAGGGCGCCGGACGTGCCGCCGGCGCGGTCCGCCCAGGCGTCGCCGGCCAGGTGCAGGACGGTGTGGGCACCGGCCCCGGCATCAGCGGCGGCATGTGCGGAGGTGACGGCGGCACGAGCACCGCGCTGCATGCCGATGCCGTGGTCGCCGTCACCCGCGACGGCGTCGATCCGGCCGAGCTCCTCGACGTTCGTGTCGATGACCTGGACCAGCGCGTCGAGGGCCTCGACCACGACCGCGGCGGCGGCCCGGGACGCGTCGGTGGACTCGGGGATCTCGGCAACCGTCTCGGCGACGAGCTCCGAGGGGTCGAGCTGCTCGGCCGCTGCGACGACGCCCTTGCGGTAGGCGGGGGTGTCGGCACCGGCAGCCCAGAAACCCTCGAGCTCCTCGTCCAACCAGAAGAGCGTGAGCGAGACCCCGGCCATGTCGAAACTCGTGACGACCTCGCCGACCTCGGGGTCGACGATGTCCACCCCTGCGGCCTCGAGCTGCGCGGCGACCGCGCGGTAGACGACGAACAGTTCCTCGTACTTCACCGAGCCGAGGCCGTTGAGGATGACGCCGACGCGCGCGCCCCCGGCCTCGGAGACGCCCTCGGGCAGCTCCGCGAGCAGCGAGGAGACGAGGAGGGTGGCGAGTTCATCGGCCGTCGGCACGTCGGTCTCGTCGATGCCGGGCTCGCCGTGGATGCCCATGCCGACCGCCATGCGGCCCTCGGGCACGGTGAACAGCGGCTCGGTCGCGCCCGGCAGGGTGCAGCCACTGAACGCGACGCCGAAGGACCGGGTGCGCTCGTTCGCGTGGGTGGCGACGCGGACGACCTCGTCGAGGTCGTAGCCCGCCTCGGCCGCTGCGGCGGCGGACTTGAAGACGGTGAGGTCGCCCGCGATGCCGCGACGCTTGTGCTTCTCGGCGAGGGGCGCGCTCGAGATGTCGTCGGTGACGGCGACGCTGCGGGTGGGGATGCCCGCCGCGTTCAGCGCGTCCTGCGCCTGGGTGAAGTGGAGCACGTCGCCCGCGTAGTTGCCATAGCTGAGGAGGACGCCGCCGCCACGCTGCGCCGCCTTCGCGACCGACTCGACCTGGTGGGCGGACGGCGACGCGAACAGGTTGCCCATCGCCGCACCGTGCGCGAGGCCCTGGCCGACGATGCCGCCGAACGCCGGGTAGTGGCCGGAGCCACCGCCGATGACGAGCGCGACCGTGCCCTCGGGCGTCCGGGTGCTCCGGACGACGCCACCGGTCACGCGGCGGACCTGGTTGCGGTTCGCAGCGACGAAGCCGTCGATCATCTCGTCGGCGAAGTCCGCCGGGTCGTTGAAGAGGCGCGTCATCGGGTCTTGCCCGTGAGGTCGTCGTGCGAGACCCGCAGCTCGCGAGAGCTCCGCTGCTTGGAGAGGATCACCATGAGCGTCGCGGAGATCATCATGAAGCCACCGACGATGAACATCGGGACGACGTACTGCGGGGTGTCGCCGACCTTGGTGAGGTCCGCGACGGCACCGGTGATGTACGGCGCCGAGAACCCGGCGAGGTTGCCGACCGTGTTGATGAGCGCGATGCCGGCAGCCGCTGCCGCACCGGTGAGGAACTGCGTGGGCAGCGTCCAGAAGTTCGGCAGCGCGGCGAAGATCGCCATGGCGGTCACCGCGATGATCGCGATGGTGAGGGCGGGCGAGTTGGCGAAGAGCGCGAGCGGGATGCTCACGGCGCCGACGATCGCGGGGATCACGATGTGCCAGGTCTTCAGGCCACGACGCGTCGCGTCACGCGACCAGAAGTACAGGGCGATGGCGGCCGGCACGTACGGGATCGCCGTGATGAGGCCCTTCTGCATGACGTTGAACTCGGTCCCGAACGTCTCCTGGAAGCCCTCGATGATCGTGGGGAGGAAGAAGCCGAGCGCGTAGAGGCCGTAGATGAAGCCGAAGTAGATGAACGCGAGCATCCAGACGCGACCGCTCGTGAACGCGTGCTTGAGGCTGACGTGGCCCTGCTTCTGCTCGGTGGTGGCCTTCTCATGCGCGAGGGCAGCCGTGAGCCAGACCTGCTCCTCGGTGGTCAGCCACTTGGCGTCCGCAGGGCGGTCCTTCAGGTAGAACCAGGCGATGACACCGATGAGGATGGCCGGGAGACCGACGCCGAGGAACATGAAGCGCCAGCCCTCGAGACCGAAGAACACGCCGTGCTGGCCGATGAGCCACCCGGCGAGGGGCGCGCCGATGACGGTGGTGAGCGGCTGCGCCAGGTAGAAGAGGGCGAGGATCTTGCTGCGGTGCTTGGCCGGGACCCAGAGGCTCAGGAAAAGGATCGCTCCCGGGAAGAAGCCGGCTTCGGCGACACCGAGCACGAAGCGGAGGATCGCGAGCTGCTCGAAGTTGGCGACCCAGGTGAACAGGACCGCGACGATGCCCCAGGTGACCATGATGCGGGCGAGCCAGCGGCGTGCACCGAACTTGTTGAGCGCGAGGTTGCTGGGCACCTCGAGCAGGATGTAGCCGATGAAGAAGACGCCGGACGCGAAGCCGAACTGGGCGGCGGAGAGCGCGAGGTCCTCGTTCATGCCGTTGGGGGCGGCGAAGCCGATCGCGGTGCGGTCCAGGTAGTTGATGAAGAACATCAGCGCCACGAACGGCACGAGACGGATCGAGACCTTCCGGATGGCTGATCGCTCGACAGCCGGGTTGGCCGCGGGGGCGGTGGTGTCCACTATGACTCCTCGGGTGGGCGGCATCGATGCCGCGGGCAGGGCGTGGTCCGGGCCGGACCGGAATGAACGATACATCAACCGGTTGACCAATTCAAGCATCGCTGGCCCCCGAGCACCCGCCTCGTACTCGAACACCTCTTCCGACCCCTGAAGCACCCCTCCCGGTCCCTGAAGCACCCATCCCGGTCCCTGAGCTTGTCGAAGGGCCGCGATACAGTGAACCCATGCCTGCGTTCCCGGATCGGCCGACCGACGACATCTCGTCCAGCCTCGGACCGGTCGCCGTGGGATCCGCCGTCTCCGCCGTCGCCAAGCGTCTGCTCGACCACTTCACGAGCGGTGAGATCGCCCCGGGGACCCGCCTCCCACCGGAACGCCAGCTCGCCGCGTCGCTCGGCATCGGGCGCTCAGCCGTCCGCGAGGCACTCGCGGCGCTCGAGATCCTCGGCGTCGTCGACGTCCGCCCGGGCAGCGGCACCTACCTCCGCGGCAGTGTCTCCGAGCTCCTCCCCGAGACGCTCAGCTGGGGCCTCATGCTGGGCGAACCACGGACCCGCGAGCTCATCGAGGTGCGCGGGCAGCTCGAGGTCTTCGCCGCCGGCCTCGCCGCGACGCGCATGGACGACATGGCGCGCAACCGGCTCCGCAACCACCTCACCGCGATGAGCGAGGCGGGTGCCAACCGCACCAAGTTCATCGAGGCCGACCTGAAGTTCCACCTGGAGCTCGCCTCGGCCACCGGGAATCGTGTGCTCTCCGACCTCCTGCAGAGCATCCGCTCGCTCCTCCGCATCTGGGTGGAGCGCGGCATCCAGGAGGACGTCGACGCCCAGCGCGCCTTCGAGGAGCACGAGGCCGTCTACGAGGCGATCATGTCGGGCGACCCCGCCGCGGCCACGGCAGCGATGCAGCACCACATGGACACCGCGACCGAGCGCCTGAACCGCACCCTCACGGCGTAGCACTTCGACAGGCTCAGTGACCGGGGTTCGGCTCAGTGACCGGGGTTCGGCTCAGTGACGGTACCCGGTCCCTGAGCCTGTCGAAGGGCGGTCCCTGAGCTTGTCGAAGGGCGGTCAGGCGCGGATCGCTCCGACGATCGCCTCCGCCGCGACCTCCACCGCACGCGTCCGGGCGTCGGCGTCCTCGCCCTCCGAGTCGTGGACGAAGGTCGTCACGCCGCGGCGAGCGCCGCAGAAGTCGACGATGCCGTGTTCGAGCTGCGTCCGCATCGCCTGCTCGTAGCCGTGGCGGTCGTAGACCCCGGCGTCGTCACCAGCGATCGGTACGAGGTGCACGCGCAGGCGGTCGAGCTTCCGGACGATCCCGCCGTCCGCGTCGAGGCCGAACGCCCAGCCGTTGACGAACACGCGGTCGAACCAGCCCTTGAGGAGTGCGGGCGCCGACCACCAGTACACCGGGAAGACGAGCACGAGGTCGGTGGCCCGGTCGAGCCGCTCCTGTTCGGCGGCCACGTCCGGGGTGAAGTCACCGCCGACGCGGTAGGTGTGGCGGTCGGCGAGCGTGTACCGCGGGTCGAAGCCCTCCGCAGCCAGGTCTGCGACCTCGACGCTGGTCGAGTCCGAGGTCGATCGCAGCTCCTGCGCGAGCCGCTGGGCGAGATGGTGGGTGAGGGAGTCGGAGTCGGGATGGGTGGTCACGATGAGCGTCGGCACACTCCATCATCGCCTGCATCGGACGCGGGATCCGCCGTTCGGCACCCTCTGCAGGATGACCGGGGTCCGTCCGCCGACTGATGCCGACGGCGCGGCGAGCGCCCTACAGTTGTCGGAATGAGCGGATGGACATGGCAGGCGTGGGTCGGACTCGTCGGCGGCACGCTGATCTTCTTCGCCGTCCTTGGTCCGATCCTGCTCGTGCAACTCCGTCGCTACGGCCAGATGTCACTCCCCCGGGTGATCGGTGCCGCGGCGGTCAGTGTCTACGCGGTGGCCCTCGTGGCGTACACGCTGCTGCCGCTGCCGGACGAGCGTGCGAACTGCAGCACGGCCCACGGCGCGCTCGAGCTGATCCCCGGGCACTCGATCGGGGACATCGCACGAGAGACCGCTGGGCTCTCCGTCCTGAGCACCCTGACGAGCCACGCGTTCCTCCAGGTCGTCCTGAACGTGATCCTGTTCATCCCGTTCGGCGCCATCGCGCGGCGGTACTGGAACCGTGGGCTCGGTGTCTCCATCCTGCTCGGGGCGCTCGTCTCCCTCCTGATCGAGTCGACGCAGTACACGGGCATCTGGGGCTTGTACGAATGCGCCTACCGGGTGGCGGACGTCGACGACGTGATCACGAACACGGCGGGCGCCGCGATCGGAGCACTCATCGCCCCGATCATCCTCGGGTGGATGCCGAGCGCGCGAGCCCTGCGCGCCACCCGCGACCGGGCGCGACCCATCACCGTCTGGCGACGCTGGTTCGGCATGGTGCTCGACGCGTTCGCCGTGAACCTCTCGATCACGGTGCTGTCGCTCGTGTTCGTCGTCCCACGCGTCCTGCTCACGGGAGCGACCGGGGCCGCCAACGACCCCACACTGCCCGAGGTGCTCAGCATCGGCGCGGGCACGGTCGTCCTCGTCATCGTCCTGCCGGCGCTCATCGGGAGCGGGGCGTCGCTCGGGCAGCGCCTCGTCTGGCTCGCTCCGCAGTGGTCGGACGGCCGTGGATCAGCGGCCCGCCGCCTCTACCGCGGGTCCGTCGTGGCCCTGCCGTACATCGCCACGACGACCGCCGCACAGATACCCGACGCCACGAGCGGCCTCACGCAGACGATCGTCGGGATCATCGGGATCCTCAGCTTCATCATCGTCGCCACGGCCGTCGTCTCCGTACCGTTCACCCGGCACCGCCGCGGCGTCTCGTACGCCTCCGTCGGCGCGGACCTCCGCGACGCTCGCACGACGACACCGTAGCGCGACAGCAGGAGATCGGCGCCGAAGCAGGACGCACTCGCCCGGAGGCTCCTGCCCCCGGGCGGATGTCCTGCTGCCGCGCCGGCCGCTCGGCGCCTAGAGCTCGGTGCCGAGGAGCCCCGACAGGAAGGCGTGGAGCTCGTCCGCCATGTCGACCGACTCCGGCGCGAGCAGCCACTGCACTTGCAAGCCGTCCATGAGCGCGAGGGTCATGAAGGCCGCGCTGGTGGTGGGGAAGTCGGCCCGCACCCGTCCTGCGGAGACGAGCAGTCCGAAGGTGCGCTCGAGCCGCCCGCGTGTGCCCTCGTAGCGCTCGACGAAGTAGTCGTGCGCCGGGTGGTCGGGCGACGTGGCCTCCGCCGACAGCGTGCAGTAGAGCGCGACCACGCCGGGCACGGAGGCGTTGTACCGAGCGAGTGCGACCAACCCCCGGAGCGTCTCGATCGGGTCGTCGCCGTCCATCGGCACGAGCGTCGCCGAGAGGTCGTCGCGGTGCGAGAGCACGGCGGCGAGCAGCGCGCTCTTGTTCGGGAAGTGGTGCAGGAGTCCGGCCTCGCTCATCCCCACCTGCGCGGCCACCTCCCGAAGCGAACCCGCGCGATATCCCCCATTGGCGAAGACCGCGAGCGCGGCGTCGAGGATCGCGACGCGCTTCATACCGGTTTTCGCATATGCGCCGCGAGGTTTCCCCTGCGGCTTGTTCCCGGTCTTGACCGATGTCATCGGACGACCTCCCCCTTCGGACGGCTTCACGATAGCGCGTTCCCCGTCGAACGCCGCGGCCTGGTCGTGATCCAACTGTGACATGGCCGAAAACAAAAAGCTAGTGACCACTCGGGTTTCATGCTAGCGTCCTCAATCACCAGCGATCCGATGAGGGATTGCTCACAGCGAATGGACAAAGATGTTCCGATGGAAGACGACCGCAGCCGTCGCGGTCACCGCTGCTGCACTCGTGCTCACCGGATGCTCCGGTAGCACCTCCGGCTCTGACAGCGGCTCCGGTGGCACCCTGATCCTGGGTGCGATCACTCCCCCCACCACGTTCGACCCGGCCGGCTCCGAGTGGGGCAACCGCTCGCCCTTCTACCAGGCCGTCTTCGACACCCTGCTCGTCGCCACCGCCGACGGGGAGATCGTCCCGTCGCTCGCGACCTCCTACGAGTACAACGACGACAACACCGTCCTGACGCTCAAGATCCGCGACGACGTCACCTTCACCGACAAGTCGAAGCTCACCGCCGACGTCGTCAAGCAGAACCTCGAGCGGTTCAAGACCGGCACCTCCCCCGACGCCGGCTACTTCGCCGGGGTCGCCTCCGTCGCTGCCCCCGACGACACCACCGTGGTCATCACCCTGAGCGCGCCGGACCCGGCCATGCTCAACTACCTCACCCGTGACCCCGGCCTGATCGCCAGCGCGGAGTCGTTCGACAGCCCCGACCTCGCCACCAACCCCGTCGGCTCCGGACCGTACGTGCTCGACACGGCCGCGACCGTCACCGGCACGAGCTACAGCTACACCGCGAACCCCGACTACTGGAACAAGGACTGGCAGCACTACGACAAGCTGACCATCAACGTCCTCCAGGACGCGACCGCCGGCCTCAACGCCGTCAAGTCGGGCGAGGTCAACGGCATCAAGCTCGCCAACAACGACAACCTCGCCGAGGTCGAGGGCGCCGGCTGGACCGTCAACGCCAACGAGCTCGACTTCCAGGGCATGCTCCTCCTCGACCGCGCCGGCACGATGAACCCGGCCATCGCCGACGTCCGCGTCCGCCAGGCCATCAACTACGCGTTCGACCGCCCGGCCTTGCTCAAGGCGCTGCAGAACGACAACGGCACGGTCACGGGTCAGGTCTTCCCGGAGAACTCCCCTGCCTACGACAAGTCGCTCGACGACCGCTACGGCTACGACCCCGAGAAGGCCAAGGAGCTGCTCGCCGAGGCGGGTTACGCCGACGGCCTGACGCTCTCGATGCCGTCCTCCACGGTGCTCGGCGCCACCACCTACACGCTGATCTCGCAGCAGCTGGCCGACGTCGGCATCACCGCCGAGTACACGGACCCGGGCAACAACTTCATCGCCGACCTCCTGGCCCCGAAGTTCCCCGTCTCCTTCATGGCGCTGGAGCAGAACCCGGACTGGCAGCTCATCCAGTTCATGATCGCCCCGAACGCCGTCTTCAACCCCTTCAAGTACGACGACCCGAAGGTCGACGAGTACATCAAGCAGATCCAGTACGGCGATGAGGCGACGCAGGGCAAGGTCGCCAAGGAACTCAACGCCTACATCGTCGAGCAGGCCTGGTTCGCCCCCTTCTACCGGGTGCAGGGCAGCTTCGCGACGGACGCCAACACGACCGTCAAGATGATCCCGACGAACGCGTACCCGTCCATCTACGACATCCAGCCGAAGTAGTCCGCTGATCCTGAGCCGGTCGAGGGGTTCGCCCGTCGACCGGCTCAGGGACCGGGACCGGCCGGCCGCACGTCGGTTCGACCCCGGCCCGCCCGAGTGCCCAGCGCTCGGGCGGGCCGGCCCCAACACCCCTCACTCACCCACTTCCTGGAGTGACCCATGCTCGGATTCATCCTCAGACGCCTGGTCTCCGGCGTCGTCCTCATCTTCGTGATCTCCGTGATCGCGTACTCCCTCCTCTACCTCGGCGGCGGCGACATCGCCCGCCGGATCCTCGGCCAGAGCGCCACCACCGAGACCGTCGCGAAGAAGGCCGCCGAACTCGGCCTCGACCGCCCGCTGCCGGTGCAGTACCTCGACTGGATCACCTCCGCCTTCCAGGGCGACCTCGGCCGCTCGTGGTTCACCGGCCAGCTCGTCTCCTCCGGCGTCACCGGCCGCCTCGCCGTCACCCTCTCGATCGTGCTCGGCGCGACCATCATCGCCGCGATCGTGTCCGTCATCCTCGGTGTCCTCGCCGCCCGTCGCGGTGGATGGATCGACAACGTCGTCCAGTTCATCTCCGTCATCGGCTTCGCGATCCCCAGCTTCCTCATCGCGCTCGTGCTCGTCATCACCTTCGCGATCAACCTGCGCCTGTTCAAAGCCACCGGGTACATCCCGATCACCACGTCCTTCTCCGGCTGGGTCGCCTCGGTGACATTGCCGATCATCGCCCTCGCGATCGGCGCCATCGCGACGGTCTCGCAGCAGGTGCGCGGTTCCGTCGTCGACGCGATGTCGAAGGACTACGTCCGGACGCTCCGCAGTCGCGGGCTCGGCACGGGCCGCGTCATCTACAAGCACGTGCTGCGGAACGCCGGCGGCCCGGCTCTCGCCGTCCTCGCCGTGCAGTTCATCGGCCTCCTCGGCGGCGCCGTCATCATCGAGCAGATCTTCGCCCTCCCGGGCATCGGTCAGCTCGCCGTGCAGGCCACGACCCAGGGCGACATCCCCATCGTCATGGGGGTCGTCATCGCGACGGCCATCATCGTCGTCGTCGTCAACCTGCTCATCGACCTCGCGCAGGCTGCGCTCAACCCGAAGGTGCGACTGTCATGACCGCCATCGAAACCCCGCTCACCGTCCCGACCCCGCAGGTCCGCGTCAACCTCCTGCGTCGGCTCCTCAAGCGCCCGATCGGCGCCGCGTCCCTCGTGTTCCTCGTGCTCATCGGGGTCGTCGCGATCCTCGGACCGCTCATCGCCCCGCAGGACCCGAACCTCGCGTCCCTGCAGCAGGTCCTGGCGCCTCCGAGCGCCGACCACCTCCTCGGAGCGGACAGCGCCGGGCGCGACGTGTTCTCCCGCCTGCTCGCCGCCACCCAGATCAGCGTCGCCGCAGCGCTCCTCGCCCTCGTCGTCGCGATCGTCATCGGGGTCGTCGCCGGACTGATCGCCGGGTACTACCAGGGCTGGTTCGACTCCGTGTCGTCCTGGTTCACGGGCCTCATCATGGCGCTGCCCGGCATCGTCGTCCTCCTCGCCGCCCGCGCCGTCCTCGGCCCGTCGGTCTGGATCTCGATGGCGATCTTCGGCATCCTGCTCTCGCCCTCCTACTTCCGCCTCGTCTACGCGGCGGTCACGGCCGTCCGCTCGGAACTCTACGTCGACGCCGCCCGGGTCTCGGGCCTCAGCGACCCGCGCATCATCGGCAAGCACATCCTCTCCGTCGTCCGCGCACCGATCATCATCCAGTCGGCGATCATCGCGGGCATCGCCATCGCGATCCAGTCCGGCCTCGAGTTCCTCGGTCTCGGCGACCTGTCGGTGCCGACCTGGGGGTCGATGCTCAACGACGGCTTCACGAACATCTACAAGGCACCGATCCTCATGGTGTGGCCGTCGCTCGCGATCGCGCTCACCTGCATCGCGCTCACCCTGCTCGCCAACGCGATGCGCGACGAGCTCGAGCGCACCGTGTCCGTCCGTCGGCGCCGTCGCAAGATCGTCACGACCTCGAAGACGGGCTCGAACACGATCGTCACCCAGTCGATCAGCACCTCCGGGATCAGCGAGGACGAGATCGTCGGCGTCCCGCCCATCCGCCACGACGACGACGCCCGCGCCTCCGCTCGCGCCGAGGAGCTCGTCCTCAGCGTGCGCGACCTCCGCGTCGGCTACGACCAGGAGGGCGGCCGGGTCACCGAGGTCGTCCACGGCGTCGACCTCGACATCCGCAAGGGCGAGGTCCACGGCCTCATCGGCGAGTCCGGTTCGGGCAAGACCCAGACCGCGTGGGGTGTCCTCGGGCTCCTGCCGCGCGGCGGGCGGGTCACGGACGGCACGATCCGCTACGAGGGCACCCGACTCGACACCCTCGGGGAGCGCGAGTACACGGCCATCCGCGGCAAGCGCATCGGCTACATCCCGCAGGAGCCGATGTCGAACCTCGACCCGGCGTTCACGATCGGCAGCCAGCTCGTCGAACCCCTGCGCGTCACCCTCGGCCTCAGCAAGAAGGAGGCGACGGACAAGGCGCTCGCCCTGCTCGAGCGGGTCGGCATCCCGAACCCCAAGCGCACCTTCGCCGCGTTCCCGCACGAGGTCTCGGGCGGTATGGCGCAGCGCGTGCTCATCGCCGGCGCCGTCTCCACGGACCCGGACATCGTCATCGCCGACGAGCCCACCACCGCCCTCGATGTGACCGTGCAGGCGGAGGTCCTCGACTTGCTGCGCGACCTCCAAGCGGAGCGCCACATGGCGATGCTCCTCGTGACGCACAACTTCGGTGTGGTCGCCGACCTCTGCGACCGGGTCTCGGTCATGCAGAACGGACTCATCGTGGAGACCGGGCCGGTGCGCTCGATCTTCAACCACGCACAGCACCCGTACACGCAGTCGCTGCTCGGCGCGATCCTCGACGAGGGTCCCGCCCGACCGGCACTCGCGACGAACCTGACAGGAGAGACCCGATGACGTCGTCACTGCTCGAGGTGAAGGACCTCGAAGTCGAGTACCCGGGCAAGGGGTTCCGTGCCCAGTCGTTCAAGGCGCTCAAGGGCGTGTCGATCGACATCAAGCCCGGTGAGACCGTCGGTCTCGTCGGCGAGTCCGGCTCCGGCAAGACCACGCTCGGTCGCGCCGTGCTGGGCCTCGCCCCGGTCACCGGCGGCAGTATCCGCTACCGCGACCAGGAGATCGGGCACCTGAAGCGCAAGGAGCGCCGGGCACTCAGCTCGGAGATCCAGGTCGTGTTCCAGGACCCGTACTCCTCCCTCAACCCCTCGCTCACGATCGAGCAGATCCTCACCGAGCCGCTCACCGTGCGCGGCGTCTCCGGTGCCGACGCCCGCAAGCGCGTCGGATCCCTGCTCGACCAGGTGCAGCTGCCGACCGGCGCGGCCTCACGGCTCCCCCGGGAGTTCTCGGGCGGCCAGCGGCAGCGCATCGCGATCGCCCGGGCGCTCGCCCTCGATCCGAAGCTCATCGTGTGCGACGAGCCCGTGTCGGCCCTCGACCTGTCGACGCAGGCGCGGGTCCTCGACCTCTTCATCGACATCCAGGAGCAGACGGGTGTCGCCTACCTGTTCATCTCGCACGACCTCGCGGTCGTCCGGCACATCAGCCACCGCGTGGCGGTCATGTACCACGGCGAGATCGTCGAGTCCGGCGACGGTGACCAGGTGACGGCGCACCCGGCGCATCCCTACACGCAGCGCCTGTTCATGGCGGCACCGATCCCCGACCCGGACCGCCAGGAGGACCGCCGGGTGGAGCGACGCCGCCTCATCGACGAGCAGCGTGCGGCGGATTCCGCCGCCTGACCGTCGCTTCGACCGCCCGGTCGGCCGGGGCCAGGAACCCGGCCGGCCGGGCGCACCATCGGTCCCCGAGACCCACCCCCGGTCCCTGAGCTTGTCGAAGGGCCCACATCCGGTCCCCGAGACCCACCATCCGGTCCCTGAGACCCACCATCCGGTCCCTGAGACCCACCATCCGGTCCCTGAGACCCACCATCCGGTCCCTGAGACCCACCATCCGGTCCCTGAGCTTGTCGAAGGGCCACCCCAGAACGGACCCACATCGCATGACCATCACTACTCCCCGGCACGCCGCCGCCACGAAGCCCATCGACACCGCGGCGATCGCCGCCCTCGTCGCCCGGCTCGACCTCGAGGAGAAGGTCGCACTCGTCTCCGGCGCGGACTTCTGGACCACGGTCCCGCTCGAGAAGATCGGCCTCCGCGCCATGGTCCTGTCCGACGGCCCGGCCGGCGTCCGCGGTCCGCTGTGGGACGAGCGCTCGCCGTCGATCAACCTCCCGTCAGCGACCGCGCTGGCGTCCTCGTGGGATCCCTCGCTCGCCTACCGCTACGGCGCCGTCGCCGCGGCCGAGGCCCGCCGCAAAGGCGTCGACGTCGTCCTCGGCCCGACCATCAACCTCCACCGTTCCCCGCTCGGCGGGCGGCACTTCGAGGCATTCAGCGAGGACCCGGAACTGACCGGTTCGCTCGCGGCCGCCTACGTCAGCGGCCTGCAGGACAACGGCGTCGCCGCGACCCCCAAGCACTACGTCGCCAACGACTCCGAGACCGACCGCTTCACGGTCGACGTGCACGCAAGCGAGCGTGCCCTCCGCGAGCTCTACCTCGCGCCGTTCGAGCGCACGGTGACCGAAGCCGGCACCTGGGCGATCATGAGCGCCTACAACTCCGTCGACGGCGTCACGATGAGCGAGAACGACCTCCTGGAGACGCCGCTCAACTCGGAGTGGGGCTTCGACGGCGTCGTCGTCAGCGACTGGACCGGCGTCCGCAGCCTCGGCTCGGCACCGGCGTCGCAGGACCTCGCCATGCCCGGCCCCGCTCCCGCATGGAGCGCGGCCCTCGTCGAGGCCGTCCGCGACGGCCGCGTCGCCGAAGCCGACGTCGACCGCAAGGTCGCCCGGCTCCTCGCCCTCGCGGTCCGCGTCGGTGCCCTCGGCGAGGAAGCGCTGGCGCCGGCCCCGGTCGACGGGGTCGCCTTCTCCCGCGAGGCGGAGACCGAGGGCGTCGTGCTGCTCGACAACGACGGCACCCTGCCCCTCGACGCGAGCACGCTCACCCGCGTCGCCGTCATCGGGCACAACGCCCGCGACTCGCGCACCCAGGGCGGTGGCAGTGCGACGGTCCTCCCTGAGCACACCGTCAGCCCACTCGAGGGACTCCGACTCGCGCTCCCCGAGGCGACGATCGACTACGCCGTCGGCGCGATCGTGCAGGAGGGCGTCGCCGAACTCCCGCTCGAGCGCCTCACCAACCCGCGCACGGGTGACCCCGGCCTCGTCGCCACGTTCCTCGACGCCGACGGCGCGGAACTCTTCACCGAGGACCGCCGGTCCACCGCGCTCGTCTGGTTCGGCGGCGACGCCCCGGTCACCACGGCGTCGCAGCTCGTCCTCACCACCACGTACACGCCGGAGGCCACCGAGCAGCTGCGACTCGGCTTCGCCACGGGGCTCCACGGCCGGCTCTTCGTCGACGGCGTCCTCCTCGTCGACGAGCAGCCCGTGGTCGTCGGGAACGACCTCGGTGCAGCGCTGCTCGCCCCGCCGTCGGCGACGGGGGCGTTCGCCGCCCAGGCCGACGTCGCCGTCGAGCTCCGCGCGGAGTTCGACCTCTCCCCGAGCGAGAACGGTCTCGGAGCGATCAGCGTCACCGTCGGCCGCGCTCCCGACGATTCCGACCCCGACGCCCTCATCGCCCAGGCGGTCGAGGCGGCCCGCGCGGCCGATGTCGCCGTCGTGGTCGTCGGCACGAACTCGAAGGTCGAGTCGGAGGGTTGGGACCGCAGCGACCTCACGCTCCCCGGCCGTCAGGACGAGCTCGTCCGGGCCGTCGCCGCCGTGAACCCGCGCACCGTCGTGATCGTCAACTCCGGCGCCCCGGTCCTGCTCCCCTGGAGCGACGAGGTCGCCGCCGTGCTCCTCGGTTGGTTCGGCGGGCAGGAGATGGGCAACGCCCTGGCCGACGTGCTCCTCGGTGTCGCCGAACCCGGTGGTCGCCTGAGCACCACCTGGGCTGCAGCGCTCGACGACGTCCCGGTGCTCGACGTCACACCGGTGGACGGCGTGCTCCGCTACGAGGAGGGCATCCACATCGGCTACCGCGCGTGGCTCCGCTCGGGTGCCACGCCCGCCTACTGGTTCGGCCACGGGCTCGGGTACACGAGCTGGTCCATCGTCGGTGGCGAGGTCTCGGGCGACGTCGCCTCCGGTGATGCCCGCGTCTCCGGGACCGCGACGAACACCGGCGACCGCGCCGGCAAGCACGTCGTCCAGGTGTACGCGGAGCGACCGGACTCCTCGGTCGACCGCCCCGTGCGCTGGCTCGTCGGATCGGCCGTCGTCCGCGCGGGCGCCGGCGAATCGGTCGCCTGGGAGGTCGCGCTGCCGGCCCGGGTCTTCGCCCACTGGGCGGACGGCTGGCAGGTCGAGCCAGGCGACGTCACCCTCCGGATCGGATCGTCCGTCGTCGACCTGGTTCACGAACACGTCGTCACCATCGCGGCAGGGACTTCCCGATGACCGCGCACGTGGCGCGGATCGGTCGGCTGCGGGCGGAGACCCGCGACGACAGCCCCGCGGTCGCGACGCCGACGCCTCGGTTGAGCTGGACCGTCGAGACCGGTGGCTCCGACTGGGTGCAGGCCTGGGCCGAGCTCCGGGACGGCAGTGGTGTCACGGCGCGTGTCGAGGGCCGCGACTCCGTCCTCGTCTCCTGGCCGTTCACCCCGCTCGCCCCAGACGAGGTGCGCACCGTCGAGGTCCGTGCCGCGTCGACCGCGGGTGAGGAGACACCCTGGAGCGAGCCGACCGTCGTCGAGGCCGCGTTCCTCGCCGACGGAGCCTGGACCGCACGCTTCATCGGTCTCGCGGCGCCCGAGCGTCCGGCGCAGCCGATCCGGGTGCGCCGCACCTTCACGGTCGGCGGGCCCGTCCGTCGCGCCCGGCTGTTCTGGACCGCGCTCGGTGCCGCCGAACCGCAGCTGAACGGGCTGCCCGCCTCGGAGGACGTCCTCTCCCCCGGCTGGACCGCCTACGGCGACCGCCTCGTGCACGAGACCGTCGACGTCACCGCGCTCGTCGAGCCGGGCGAGAACGTCCTCGCCGCGACCGTCGCCGGCGCCTGGTACACCGAGCGCTACGGATTCTTCCAGTTCGCCGAGCGGATCTACGGCGACCAGCCACGCTTCGCCGCCCAGCTGCAGCTCGACTACCTCGACGGGACGACGGAGACACTCGTCACCGATGCGAGCTGGTCGGCGGCCGACGGTGCCGAGCTCGTCGACAGCGGCATCTACGCCGGCGAGGCGATCGACACCACCCTGGCCGAACCCGGCTGGTCGACGACGGCGTTCGACGCGTCCACCTGGGCCCCGGCCCTCGTCGACGACGCTGCGCACCCGGTGCCGGAGGCCCGCGTCGCCGCGCCCGTCCGTCGCATCGAGGAGCGCGCGGTGGCGGACGTGCTCACCTCGCCGTCCGGCGCGACCATCCTCGACTTCGGCCAGAACCTCGTCGGCCGCCTCCGGCTCACCGTCGCCGGCCCGCGGGGCACGACGCTCACGCTCCGGCACGCCGAGGTCCTCGACGAGGGCGAACTCGCCCTGCGTCCCCTCCGCAACGCCGCGGCCACCGACCACGTCACGCTCTCGGGAGACGGCGAGCAGACGATCGAGCCCCGCTTCACCTTCCACGGCTTCCGCTACGCGCAGATCGACGGCTGGCCGGGCGCATTCGACCCGGCGTCGGTCACCGCCGTCGTCCTCCACAGCGACCTCACGCGCACGGGTTGGTTCTCCTCCTCGCACGAGCTGCTCGACCGCCTCCACGAGAACGTCGTCTGGGGCATGCGCGGCAACTTCCTGAGCATCCCGACCGACTGCCCGCAGCGCGACGAACGGCTCGGCTGGACGGGTGACCTGCAGGTCTTCGCCCCGACCGCGAGCTTCCTCTACGACAGCTCCGCCTTCCTCGACTCCTGGCTGCGCGACCTCGCGCTCGAGCAGGGACACCAGGACGGTGTCGTCCCCATGGTGGTCCCGGCCGCGTTGTCCGGATTCGCCGGCGGCGGGCCGACCGCGGCCTGGGGCGACGCCGCGACCGTCGTGCCGTGGGTGCTCCACGAGCGCTACGGCGACCTCGGGATCCTGCGCGAGCAGTACCCGTCGATGCGGTCCTGGGTGGAGGCCGTCCTCCGGGTGAGCACCGACGGTCTCTGGTCGAACACCTTCCAGCTCGGCGACTGGCTCGACCCGAGCGCGCCGCCGGACCAGCCGGCGAAGGCCAGGGTCGACTCGGACATCGTCGCGAGCGCCTATCACGCGCGATCCCTCCGGATCCTCGCCGACACCGCAGGGCTCCTCGGGGAGACGGCGGACGCCGAGCGGTACGGCGAACTGGCCGAGCGGAGTCGGGCGGCCTTCACCGCCGAGTACGTGACGCCCGCCGGCCGGATGATGTCCGACGCGCCGACCGCGTACGCCCTCGCCCTGCGGTTCGACCTCGTCGACGACCCCGCCCTGCGACAGCGCCTCGCGGACCGCCTCGCCGACCTCGTCCGTGCCGACGGCTACCGCATCGGGACCGGTTTCGTGGGGACGCCGCTCATCACCGACGCGCTCGCCGACGGCGGCCACCTCCGCGCGGCCGGCCGCCTCATGCTCCAGACCGAGAACCCGTCTTGGCTCTCGCCCGTCACCAAGGGCGCGACCACGATCTGGGAGCGCTGGGACAGCCTGCTCGAGGACGGCTCGGTCAACCCGGGCGAGATGACCTCGTTCAACCACTACGCGCTGGGTGCCGTCGCCGACTGGCTGCACCGCACCGTGGCCGGCCTCGCTCCCGCGGCTCCCGGCTACCGCGAACTCCGGATCGCACCGCGGCCGCTCGACGGACTCGACCACGCCGAGGCCCGCCACCTCACGCCCTATGGCGAGGCATCGGTGGCGTGGCGTCGCGATGGGTCGTCCCTCCGGGTGTCGGCGGTCGTGCCACCGAACACCACGGCGACGGTCGCGTTGCCGGGTGCCCCGGAGGAGACGGTCGGGTCCGGTCGCCACGACTGGACGGTCGAGGTCACGGACGCCGGCTCGAGTGCCGACGACGACATCACGCTCGGCCTCGACTCGCCGCTCTCGGAGATCATCGACCGACCGGCCGCGTACGACGCCCTCCTCAGCTCGGTGGGCGCCCACGATCAGGCCAAGGCCGACGACATCCGCCGCGGCACCCAGTGGACTCGTGGTCGGACCGTCCGTCAGCTCCTCATGTTCACGCCGCCGTCGATGCTCGACGACGTGGGGGCAGCGCTTGCTGCAGCCACTCCGGCACCAGGAGTTGCGCGATAACCCCCACACGACTGTTCCACGTGCAACACTCGCACCGCCTGCACCAGGTGCACCCCGCCGCCGACCCCCTCGGCTGATCACAGGAGATCCATGTTCGACCGCAGTTCCGCCTTCGGAGACGTCATCGAGAGCCCGGCGGGTCGCACCGTCCTCGAGCAGTTCCTGCCCGGCATCGCCGCGTCGCCGATGGCCAAGCAGTTCCGCAGCATCCGTCTCGGGCAGCTGTCGGCGATCGTGCCGGAGCTGCAGGACGATGCGGCGAAGGATCGTCTCTGGGCGGCGCTCGCACAGGTGGACGACGGTCCCGACGCCCGCGCACCCTACGGCGCCGCGATCGAGCCCGCTCCCGACTACGAGGGCCAGGACGTCCCGCGCGGCTCGGCGACCCTGACGGTCCCCGGCGACGTCCCGCAGTACGGCGTCGTGGAGATCCGGCTGGACGGGCCGTCGCACGGCAACCCGTTCGTCGACGTGGAACTCGGCGCGACGTTCACGAACGGCGTACGCGAGCTCACGGTCGGCGGGTTCTACGACGGCGACGGCCGGTACCTGGTGCGGCTGCTCGCCGAGGAGCAGGGCGAGTGGTCGTTCACCACGAGCTCGACCGCCCGATCACTCGACGGCGTCGCAGGCGCGTTCACCGTGTCGGCCGCGGCGACGGGCAGCCACGGACCGGTGCGCGTCGACGGCTTCCACTTCGCCCATGCGGACGGCACCCGACACCGCCCGCTCGGCACGACCGCCTACGCCTGGACGCACCAGCCCGAGGAGCTGCAGGAGGAGACCCTCCGCGCCCTCGAAACCGCGCCGTTCACGAAGATCCGCATGTGCGTGTTCCCGAAGTCGTACCTCTACAACGCGAACGAGCCGGAGACGTTCCCCTTCGTCGGCTCGCTCGCCGACGGGTTCGACCACGAGCGGTTCGACCCGGCGTACTGGGCGAACCTCGAGCGGCGCATCACCCAGCTCGGCGCCCTCGGCATCGAGGCGGACCTCATCCTCTTCCACGCCTACGACCGCTGGGGCTTCGCGGACCTCGGTCCGGCCGTCGACGAACGGTACCTGCGCTACGCCGTCCGCCGGCTGGCCGCGTTCGCGAACGTGTGGTGGTCGATGGCGAACGAGTACGACCTGCTCTGGGCGAAGACGAACGACGACTGGGAGCGGCTCGCGGCGGTCGTCGGCGCGGAGGACCCGCACGGCCACCTCAACTCCATCCACAACTGCCAGGGGTTCTACGACTACGCGAAGCCCTGGATCACGCACTGCAGCGTGCAGCGCGTCGACGTCTACCGGACCGCGGAGAACACCGACGCCTGGCGCGAGCAGTGGGGCAAGCCGATCGTCATCGACGAGTGCGCCTACGAGGGCGACATCGACCAGGGCTGGGGCAACATCACCGGCGAGGAGATGGTGCGACGGTTCTGGGAGGGCGCGATCCGCGGCGGCTACGTCGGCCACGGCGAGACCTACCTCAACGACCGTGAGGAGCTGTTCTGGTCGAAGGGCGGGCCGCTCATCGGTTCGAGTCCCGACCGCATCGCATTCCTCGAGCGCATCTCGGCGGAGTCCCCGACGGGCGTCCTCGACCCGCTGCCGGGCGACTGGGACGTGCCGTGGGGCGGGGTGGCCGGCCGCTACGTCATCGGCTACTTCGGCTTCAACCGGCCGCGGTTCCGCAACGTCTTCCTCCCCGAGGGCGAGTTCCACGTCGACGTGCTCGACACCTGGAACATGACGGTCGAGACGGTGCCCGGCACCCACACCGGCACCGTCCGGGTCGACCTGCCCGGCCGCCAGTTCATGGCGGTCCGCCTCCGCCTGGTGGAGTAGGCACGCCGACCGCAGAGCCGAGGCCCTCCCTTCCTCGGTCACGAGGCCCACCCTCCCCCGGTCACTGAGCCTGTCGAAGTGCCGAGCCACCCTCGCCCGCTACAGAGATCACCCTTCCCCGATCATCGGGCCAGCACCCCGTGGTCACTGAGCCGCCCTTCCCCGGTCACTGAGCCTGTCGAAGTGCCGAGCTGACCCTCCACGCCACCCCGTCTCAACACCGTTGACACGTTTGTTCGGACCCTTTACAGTTGTCGGGCATTGACGCAACCCCCGTTGCAACATGCGCAATCGCCCGACGACTGGAGAGCGGCCCATGGATCACGGCACCGGCACCATCCTCCCGGGCGGCGTCCTCCGCGGCACCGCCCTCACTGCCCTGCTGCCCTCCTGGGTGACGGGCGGCGGTGGCGACGCCGTCATCGACCGTCTCCGCGACGACGCCATCGTCGACGAACTCGAGCGTGCCTTCGCCGAGCCGCCGGTCGAGGAGCAGGTCGACTGGTCGGCCGTGCGCATCGCGCAGGTGTCGCACCCCGACCTCCGCGAGCTCGTCGGCCGCAGCATCGCCGAGCTCGCCGCCGAGGCCGGGCAGTCGCCGGTCACCGTCGTCTCGGATACGCTGATCGCCGACCGGCTCACCACCCTCGTCGACCGCCCGTCCTGACCTCCACCATCCCGGACCTTTCTCAGGAGTCCTCCGGCGTGTCGCCGGCTTCCCGGCCAGCCGCGCCGCAGCAGTCCTGAGAACGGCCCATCAGCACTCGAGGAGAGAACCACCGATGCTTCCACTGCCCGCATCCGTCCAGCAGCACGACGGCGCCTTCACGCTGAGCGAGGCGACCGGGCTCGGCGGTGACCGCCGCTTCACGGCCGCGACCCGCTGGTTGCGCGGGGTGCTGCAGACGTCGACCGGGTTCGACCTCGACGCACGGATCGACATGCGGACCGACAGCATCGCGTTCATCCACGACGACACCGTCGCGGCCGGCGGCTACCGGCTCGTGGTCGACGCGGACGGTGTGCGCATCGTCGCCGCCGACACCTCCGGCGCGTTCTCCGGTGCGGTGACCCTGACCCAGCTCCTCCCACCGGCGGTCAACCGCCGTGCGCTCGTCCCCGGCGTCGACTGGACCGTACCGGCGACGACCATCGACGACGCCCCGCGCTTCGGCTGGCGCGGCGTCATGCTCGACGTGGCACGGCACTTCCTCCCCACGTCCGACGTGCTGCGGTTCATCGACCTCGCCGCGCGCCACAAGCTCAACGTCCTCCACTTTCACCTCACCGACGACCAGGGCTGGCGCATCCAGATCGACGCGTTCCCGAAGCTGACCGAGGTCGGCGGGTGGCGGACCGAGAGCCAGCACGGCGCAGCGCGGCACGCTCCCGGCGACGGCCGCCCGCACGGCGGCTTCTACACGAAGGACGACCTACGCGAGATCGTCGCCTACGCCGCTGAGCGGTCCATCACGGTCGTCCCCGAGATCGACCTGCCCGGCCATGCCCGAGCGATCATCGCCGCGTACCCCGAGCTGGGTGTGCCGGACGTGGCGCAGGACACGGACGAGCCGTCGGTGTGGACACGGTGGGGCATCAACGAGGCGATCCTCGACATGGGCGAGGAGACGGTCGCGTTCTTCCGCACCGTGTTCGACGAGGTCATGGAGCTCTTCCCATCGACCTTCATCGGCGTCGGTGGCGACGAGGCGAAGAAGACCCGCTGGGCGGCGAGCGCTCGAACGCAAGCCCTCATGGCCGAGCGCGGGCTCGACTCCGTCGAAGCGCTGCAGGCGTGGTTCATCCGCCAGCTCGAGGCGCACCTGTCCGCCGCAGGCCGACGCCTGTACGGCTGGGACGAGATCCTCGAGGGCGGCGGATTGCCGAAGGACGCGACCGTCGCCTCATGGCGCGGCGAGTTCGGCGCGGTCGCCGCCGCGCGCCAGGGGTACGACGTCATCGCCTGCCCGGACGACCGCGTCTACCTCGACTACCGCGAGTCGGAGCTGCCGGGTGAGCCGATCCCGGTCGGCCCGCCGCTGACGGTCGCGGAGGTGTACACCTTCGAGCCGGTGCCGGCTGAGCTGACGGAGGCGCAGGCCGAGCACATCATCGGGGTGCAGGCGAACATCTGGACCGAGCACATGGACTCCGCCCGCGTGATCGACTACCAGGCGTACCCGCGGCTGTGCGCCCTCGCCGAGGTCGCCTGGGTCGGCCGCGAGCGCGACCTCGCGGGCTTCGAGGCGCGGCTGCAGCAGCATCTCGCCCGCCTCGACGCCCTCGGGGTCGAGTACCGCCGCGCCACGGGGCCGTTCCCGTGGCAGGAGCGTCCCGACGCCGAAGGTCGACCGTCCACCCGCGAGCAGCGGGCCGCCCTCGTCGCCGAACTCACGAAGGACATCCGCGCCTGACGCCGGCCGCGGGCCTTGAGCCTGCCGCCCGGTCCCTAAACCTCCCGTCGGTCCCTAAGCCTCCCGCCTGGTCCCCGAGCCCCCAACCCGGTCCCTGAGCCTGTCGAAGGGCCCCGCAAGCCCCTCGTGCGCACTTCGACAGGCTCAGTGACCGGAGGAGGTCCACCGTCGCGCGCTTCGGCCCCTGAGCCTGTCGAAGGGCAGCCCCACAAGACCCCGTGCGCACTTCGACAAGCTCAGTGACCGGAAGAGGTCCACCGTCGCGCGCACCGGTCCCTGAGCCTGTCGAAGGGCAGCCCCACAAGACCCCGTGCGCACTTCGACAAGCTCAGTGACCGGAGGAGGTCCGACCTCGCGCATAGCGCTCCCTGAGCCTGTCGCAGGGCGGCCTCCTCAGGTGACGAGCGCGTACTCGGTCCCTGAGCGCGTGCGTTCGACGAGCTGCGCGTCGACGAGGTACCGCCGGAGCACCGCGACGTCGTCGTGGAACGCGGACAACCGCTCGTTGATCTCGGCTTCGTCGACCACCTCACCCGGCTGGAGCGCTGATGCCGCGACGCGCTGTAACAGCGCCTGCCGCTCGTCCGGATTCGACGGGTACTGCACGATCCGACCGTCGACCAGGAAGCGGTCGATCCCTTCGCGCTTCGGCGGTGCGGCGGCCGCGAGGAGGTCCCGGAACACCCCGCCCGAGACGCGCCCGCCGTCGTCCAGCAGGCCCGCCCGAGACAACGTCTGGACGCTCTGCTCGGCTCGCCGCACGGCACGCTGGGTGGCGCCGAGGTCGGGCTCCTGCCCGAGGACGAGTTGCGCGTACACCGTCCGGGTGTCGTCGTTCGCGAGGGCGGCGGCCAGCGCGCGCCAGTCCGTCGTCGTCCGCTCCTCGTCCGGCATGGCCCCTCCTCCTGCGGTCTACGACATCGTCCTCAACGGTACCCGCGTCGGCCGGATCAACCGATCACCCGTCCTGTCGCCGCGAGGCCGGGACGATGACGACGCTGCAGAGGTGGGCGCCCACCACCGACCATCGGCCGGCGAACGTGCGCGGCGTGGTCGGGCCAGCCGGCGCGACGACCCGCGCATCGAACGAGCCCCGATCCGGGTGGATCACCACCTCACATGACGTGTAGTCGACCCATCGCCCGCTGAGCGGGTACCACGCCTTGAAAACGCTCTCCTTGACGCTCCACAACACGGCGCTCCACGCGACGGCCGGATGGCTCGTGGCGAGCCGCGTGAGCATGGACGCCTCACTCCCGCAGACGATCGTCGCCGCGACGGCGGGACGGATGGGCCGGTGCACCTCGACGTCGATCCCGATGGCGCTCGCGACACCGACGTGACCGACGGCTGCGATCGTGAAACCGGGGCAGTGCGAGAGACTCCCGACGAAGCCGGTCGGCCAGACCGGTCGCCCGCCCTCCCCCGTCGGGATGTCCGTGGAGCGCTGGCCGAGCATCGCGAGTGCCGCCCTGGCGCAGTCGCGCGCCGAGCGGGATTCGGCGCTGCGACCAGCCGAGGTCGGACGAGCCCGGAACGGCCCGGCTGCGGTGCCGACGGACGCCGAGACGACGACGCCCGTCGGCACCTGCATCCGGAGAGCGTCGACCACCGCGGCTGCGGATTCAGCCACTCGACCGACGCGGCGACGCCACACGCGTCAAGGGGTCGGAGGCGGGGATACCGACACGGAACCAGGCGACGAGCTGCTCGTCCCGGGCGACTTTCCAGCGTTCGTCGAGCATGGCCCGGGTCTCCGGACAGTCGAGCGGCGCGCTCTGCGGGTGCACGTACAGGCCGTGGCCCTGGAAGCCGAGCCAGAGCCGGGTGAGCAGTCGCCCCGCGGCGAGTTCCTGCCGGGCCCCGGTGGGTCCGACGACACCGAGGACGATGCCGGAGCCCTGGGTGGCGGTGGCCGACATCCGTGCCAACAGCCCGGGCAGCCCGAGCCCGCGAAGCGCGCGGAACACCCGCGGGCTGATCAGCGTCCGCAGGCCGGCTCGTTCGACCTTCGACAGCACGAGCATCGCGTCGTTGAGGCCGTCCTCGTCGTAGTCGGGGTGGCGCGGCGAGAGGCGGGTCCACCGGTGGAGCTCGGCGACGATCGCCGCGTCGCCGAAGAACCACCGGTTGGCTCGGATGAGGAACGGACGGGCGTCCCGGGTCGGCATCGAGACGAGCCGGAACCCCGCACGCTCCGCCTCCGCAGCGGCCGCCGTGAGGACGTCGGGCGGAGGAGCGCCGTCCCGCCATCGCCCTCGCCAGACGCGTCGTCCACAGACGTCCGCCGAGGAGAACGTCGTCTGGTAGCCCTCCGGGTGGCGCGAGAACCGGCCGACCTCATCGGTCTCCGCGTCACCGCCGGTTGAAGCCTCGAACCGCAGTCCGACACCGGCGGAGGACGCGCAGATGAGGAGCGACTCAACGAACGCCCCGAACGACAGCATCGTGTCGCGTCCTCGCGGATCGCTCGCGCCGAGGGTGCGAGTGCGGTCCCGGCGGAGGACGAGTTCGTCATCCTGGCGGTCCACGACCCACGGCTGCGTGTTGTGGGCGTTCGCCGCACGAGCCGCCTCGGACACGAGCGCCGAGAGGTCGTCGTCGGCCGACGGGCCGCTGAACCGCGCGTCCATTCAGCCCTCCGTGATCCCGATGCGGCGGTGGATCGCCGCGAGCCACCGCGGCGCCCACCAGTTGTATCGTCCGGCGACGCGCATGAAGACCGGGACGAGCACGCCGCGGATCAGGATGGCGTCGATGAGGATCGCGATGCCGGTACCGATGCCGAGCATCTTGATGATCGACACCCCGGAGGTCGCCATGGCGAAGAACGACACCGCGAGGATCGCCGCAGCGGCCGTGATGATCGGGCCGCTAGCACCGAGCCCGCTCCGCACCGCCTCCGCGAGATCGCCCGTGGCACGGAACCGTTCCTGGATTCGCGCGAGGAGGAACACCTCGTAGTCCATCGAGAGCCCGAAGGCGATGCAGAACAGCAGGATCGGGATCGAGATGGCGATGGGCGACGGGGTGAAGCCGAGCACGTCCGACAGATTGCCGTCCTGGAAGAGGAACACGATGACGCCCAGGATGCCGACCAGCCCGACCACGTTCAGCACCAGGGCCTTGATCGGGAGCAGCACGCTCCCGGTGAACAGGAAGAGGATGATCAGCGTCATGAGCGCGATGGCCGCGGCGGCGAACGGCAGACGCGCCGCGATGGAGTCTCCGATGTCGATCATCTGCGCCGCGAGGCCACCGACCAGGACGGTCGAGCCGGCTCCCGGGTCCACCGCGCGGACGTCGCGGACGAGCTCCGAGCCCTCGGGCGAGTACGGGACGACGTCGGTCGCGACCTGCAGCCAGAGCGCCGAACCGTCGCGGAAGTGCTGCTCCGTCCGCGCATCGGCCGGGACGACGAGGCGTCCGTCGACGAAGCTGCCGAGGGACGTCGTGACGGCCTCGACGCCCGTGATCGAGGAGAGTTCGGTGGCGTACTCGTCGAGCTCTCGGTCCGTCCCCGCCCAGTCCTCGGTGACGACGGAGACGGCGTCCGCCTCGGCGATGGCGAAGTCGGACCGCATGATGTCCGCCACGACCCGGCTCTCGGCGTCGGCGGGGAGCACCCGCTCGTCGGGCACCCCGAACTCCGCGTGCGCGAACGGCGCGGCCATGGCGATGAGCAGTGCGATCACGGGCACCGCCAACCACGGACGGCGATACGCGTGGTCGCCCACCCGGTACCAGAACCGGCCCTCGGCCCCGGCCGGACGGCGGGAGCGCAGACGGCCCCAGTCGATCCGGCGACCCAGGAGGGTGAGGGCGGCGGGCAGCAGGACGACCGCGCCCACCACGGAGCAGGCCACGATGACGAGTCCCGCGATGGCGAACGAGCGCAGGAAGTACTGGTCGAACAGCATCAGCGTGGCGAGCGCCGCGGCGACGACGACGCCGCTGAACACGATGGTCCGGCCGGTCGTCCGCCGAGCGATCCGCAACGCCTCCTCGTCGGTGGCTCCGCCCGAGCGTTCGTCCCGATACCGGGTGAGGAACAGCAGGCAGTAGTCGATGGCGAGTCCGAGGCCCAACGCGGTGACCAGGTTGACCGCGAACAGGGAGACCGAGGTGAGCTGCGCGACCACGTTCAGCAGGCCGAGGGAGCCGAGGATCGTGACGCCCGCGACGCCGACGGGCAGCAGCGCGGCCACCACACCGCGGAACGCGAAGAACAGCAGCACGAGGGTGATCGGGATGGCGATCGTCTCCGCGACGATGATGTCCGTCTTGACCTGCGCGTTCAGGTCATCGTTGATCCCCGCGATGCCGCCGAACCGCACGGTGGCCGATGTCACCTCCTCGGTGATCGTGCCGCGAAGCATCGTTGTCGCGCGTTGCACGGTGTCCTCGTCTCCGGCGAGCGCCACGAGCACGACACCGCGGTCGGTGTCGCTCCGCAGCTGCTCCGCGTCGGCGTAGGAGCCGGTGACGCTGGCGCCGTCCACGTCGTCCACCGCGCCGACGATGTCGTCGAGCGCCTCCCTGCCGGCGGCGCTGTCGAGTCCGTCGGAGACGTCCACGACGAGGACGAGTTTCGGGTCGCTGCCCGGGAACCGATCGGCGAGCACGTCCGCTGCGGCCACGGAGTCGGACTGCGGGTCGTCGAACCCGCCCGTCTTGAGGTTGTCGAGGACGTCGGCCCCCGCGATGCCCGCCACGATCGCGAACACCAGGCCGATCAGGAGCGTGATCACCGCCCGTCGTCTGGGTGTCGTTCTGGAGTGGTTCGTCATGCGGATACCTCGATGTCGTGGGTGATGCGGTTGAGTTCGGATGCCGTGATGTCGACGACCCGCTGGATCTGCTCGGCGGTGTGCTCCGCGGTGATGAAGAAGCGGAGCCGCGCCTGGTCGTCCGGCACGGCCGGGTACAGGATCGGGTTGACGCTGAAGCCGTGGTCGAAGAGCGCCGTCGCCAGGGCGAGCGCCCGTTCCGAGCTGCCGACGATGCACGGCACGACGGGCGAGTCGGCGCTGTCGCCGATGTCGATGCCGGCGGCCCGGGCCGTCTCGCGGAAGCGGTCGGCGTTCTGCCGCAGGCGGCTGAGGCGCTCGGGCTCGTCGCGCATGAGCCGGAGGGCGGCGAGCGACGCGGCCGCGTTCGCCGGGGTGATGCCGACGCTGTACACGAACCCGGGCACGGAGTACTTGAGGTAGTCGATCGCGGCGGCGGCGCCACCGACGTAGCCGCCGCATCCGGCGAGCGACTTCGACATCGTGCCGCACCAGAGGTCGATGTCCGAGCGGTCGACACCGAAGTGTTCACCGACCCCGCCGCCGTTGGCGCCGACCGTCCCGATGCTGTGCGCTTCGTCGACGAGCACCAGTGCGCCGTGCCGCTTCTTCAGCTCGATGAGCTGCGGGAGCGGTACGAGGTCGCCGTCCATGCTGTAGACGCCCTCCACGACGATGAGGACTCGGCGGAACCCGCTGCGGATCGCGCCGAGGAGGTCGTCGAGCGCGTTCAGGTCGTTGTGGGGGAAGGACCGCCGGGTGGCTCCGGAGAGCTTCGCCCCCTGGATGATGCTGTCGTGCGCGAGGCTGTCGTGGACGATGAGGTCCCCCGGTTCCACCAGGTGCCCGATGACGCTCACGTTCGTCGCGTGGCCGCTCACCAGGGTGAGCGCCGACTCCACCTGGAGGAGGTCGGCGAGCTGCTGCTCGAGCTCGGCATGGATCGGCCGCTCACCGGACAGGAACCGGCTGGCGGACACCGAGCTGCCGTATCGGGCCACGGCGTCGGCGATCGTCTCGGCGACCACGGGGTGGCCGGTGACACCGAGGTAGTTGTAACTCGAGAAGCTCACGAGCTGGGCGTCGCCGATCGTCGTCGTGGCGTCGATGATCCCCTCATGCAGCAGGAAGTAGGGGTTGCGGTCCGTCTGCTGCCGGCGTTCCCGCATGGCGACCGCCTCCGGGAAGCACTCGATGCGGGAGTCGGCCTCGGTCCATCGGGTCGGGCGGTCGGCCGGCGCCGGGGATGCGGCAGCCACCGGGTCCGTCTCGACCCGCGGGAGCCGGTGCTGCGGCTCCTCGGCGAACGGGTGCAGCAGGGAGCCGACGCCGTCCAGCACCTGCTCCACCGTGGGCCGCCCGGCGAAGCGCTCGCCGAGCTGGGCGGGGGTCGGCAGCGATGGCCACTCCGTGTGCAGCTGGGTGATCAGCTCACGCATCATCAGCGAATCGAATCCGAGCTGCTCGACGAGGTGCATGTCCGGCCGGATCAGGTCCAGCGGGAACCCGCTGATGCGCGACACCATGCCGAGGATGACCGCGTCGGACTCCGCACGATGCGACCGGGAGGCTGCGAGGCCCATCCGTGCGACCACCTCCGCCTGCGGCGAGCCGGGTTCCGTTGACCAACGGAACGGATCCGTCGACGCGGGCGCGTGACCGGCCCGCCCGGAACCCTCGATGAGGCTCAGCTGGCGGTTCATGAGAGCGAGCAGTCCGGGCAGGTGGTCGGCCTGCGCCTCGGCGGCTTGCGGCTGGATCGGCGGTCGTGCCGACGGTGGTCCGGCGAGCGGGGAGGACGATGGGTCGTGGGGGTCGTGGCGCATGGAGTGGGGATCCTGTTCGACGGGGGAGGATGGTCGGTGCGGTTCGGATGTGGGTACTCGGGTTGTGGTCGTCGGGTCGGAGGCGTCCGGTCGGACGACCCAGTACGGCTCGGTCGGCAGCGGCGCGATCGGCAGCGCCACACCCGCGGTGTCTGGTGGCACGAGCGATGCCAGGTCGAGGTCGGCCCCCAGCACCGTCAGCCGACCGAGGAGTCGGAGGAACGTCGACGCGTCGTCCGGCGCCGACGCGCTGCTCGGGATGACGTGCACGTCGGGCGCATCGCCCAGGGAACGTCGGATGGACCCGAGCAGTGCCGAACCCCCACCGATCTGGACGTAGACGCCGACGCCGGATGCGGACGCCGACTCGATCGCCTCGCGGAACCGCACCGTGGAGAAGACGTTCTCCTCGAGCTGACGACCCAGCTCCTCGCTCGTCTCCACCGTGCGGCCCGTCACGGTGGAGACGAGCTGCAGCTGCGGCGCACGAGGTCGGAACCGCGACAGGTCCGCGACGAGGGCCGTCCGGATCGGCTCGAGCAGGGGCGAGTGGAACCCGGTGGCGACGCGCAGCGGTTGTGTCGACACCCCGTGCTCGACGCACCGTTCCGCAACGGTGCGCAGGGCCTCGCCGGTTCCACTCACCACCGTCTGCCGGGGATCGTTGGCGGCCGCGATCCACGCGTCGTCGATGCCGCTGAGGAGCGCTGCGGCCCGCTCGGCGTCGCAGCCGAGGGCCGTCATGCCGTCGCCGGGTCGCGTCGCAGCCGACCGCATGTGGTGTCCGCGGACCGCGGCGAGCCGCACGGCGTCGGGCGCATCGAGCGCGCCGGCCGTCGCCAGGGCGGGAAGCTCGCCGACGCTGTGCCCGATGACGAGGTCGGGCTCCATGCCGATCTCGCGCAACAGCGCCACGGCGGCGAGCGCCGTCACCGCGAGCGCGGGTTGGCAGACCTCGGTGGACGTGAGGCGGTCGACTCCGGAGGCGGTGTCGGCGTCGGCCGCGGAGAGCGCCGCGAGCACATCGACCCCGGTCTCGTCGAGCACCTGCTCGTTCAAGGTCTCGGCCGCTGCACGGAAGGCGGGGAACCGATCGAGGAGGTCCGACTGCATCCGCGGTGTCTGGCTGCCCTGCCCGGGGAAGACGAAGGCGATCCGCCGAGCGGCCTCGTCGACACGGACCCCGGCGCACACGTCCGCGGAGATCACCCCCATGGCTCCGCTTGCGAGCTGCTCCAGAGCTGCCGACAGCCCGGACATCAGCTCGGCGGCGGTGCGGCACACCACCGCCAGACGGGTGCTCGCGAGCGACCGGGAGGTCAGGGTCCGTGCGAGACCGGCGATGGATGGTGCGTCGGCGGTTTCGAGGACGGCGAGGACCGCGCGGAGGTGCTCGCCGAGCAGCGTGGGGTCGGCGGCCGAGAACACGAGGAGGTGCGGGAGCGTTTCGTCAGCCGGTCCTCCGGCGGCACGCCGACGGACTCGACCTGCTCGCGCCGGCGGTGATTCGAGCACCACGTGCGCGTTGGTGCCGCCGAACCCGAACGAGCTGACGCCGATCAGGCCCAGACCGTCGTCGCCCGGGTCGATGGTGCGGGAGGCGAGCGCCAGGTGGCCGTATCGGAGGGTCTCGGCGTGCGCCTCGGAACGCAGGCGGGGCTGCCCGGGGACGACCCGATGCCTCGCCATGAGTGCCGCTTTGACGATGCTGGCGATCCCGGCCGCCGCCATCGTGTGCCCCACGAGCGCCTTCACCGCCGTGACCGTGGCGGTCCGGTGCGGCGATGCCCCGAGACGACGCAGCGCCGCCAGCGATTCCAGCTCGGTGCGGTCACCCACCGGGGTGGCCGTGCCGTGCGCCTCGACGACGCCCAGGTCGGCGGGGTCGGCAGCGGCGTCCTCGTAAGCCCCGCGGAGTGCTGCCAGCTGTCCGTCCGTCGTCGGCGTCATCGGTCCTTCGGCCCGGCCGTCGTTGGACACCCCGGAGCCGCGGATGACCGCGTAGACGTCGTCGTGGTCGTCGATGGCGGCCTCGAGCGGTTTGAGGACGATCATGCCGACGCCCTCGCCGAGGAGGAACCCGTCGGCATCGCCGTCGAACGGTCGGCACACTCCGCTCCGTGACAGCGCACCGATCCGGGAGAAGGCGACCATCGCATCGGGGACGAGGCTCAGGTTGACGCCGCCGACGAGCGCCGCCGAGCACTGCCCTGACCGGATGGCGGCGATCGCCTGGTGGAGCGCGACGAGGCTGCTGGAGCACGCGGCGTCCACCGCGAAGCTCGGGCCGCCGAGGTCGAGCGTGCTGCTCACCAGCGCCGGCCCCATGTTCGGCAGGCATCCCGGCATCGAGAACGCGTGGAACGGACGCACACCGGCGACGCGCGCGCCCATCGCCGCCGTGAGGTCGGGGCCGGCGTGTTCCGCGTGGACCGAGTCGTCGCCGAGGAGTTGCGCCCGGATGCGGAGCGAGGAGAGTTCGCGGTAGTCGTTCGCGGCCATCCCGACGAAGACGCCGATGGACGACCGGTCGATGCGACGACGTTCGAACCCGGCGTCGATCCAGGCGGCTCGCGCAGCCTCGAGGAGCAGGCGATGTTGCGGGTCCATCGCGTGCGCCCGGCTGGGTGGGATGCGGAAGTGCCGTGCCGCGAACTGCTCGACGTCGTCGATGAAGGAGCCCTGGTCGGAGTAGGCGTGATGCACCGCTCGGGGGTCGTGCGGCGCGAAGAAGGTGGCGTGATCCCATCTCGAGCGGGGGACGGTGGAGCCGCTGCGTCGGGCCGCCAGGATGTTGCGCCAGTACTGGTGGGCGTCTGCCGCGCCACCGAAGCGGGCGGACAGGCCGACGATGGCGAGTGGTCGAACGGGCACGACGAGAGAACCTCCGAGGGTGTTGATCGCGGATGGAACGAGGGGGCAGGTCGGCATGTCGACGACTCCGAGCGGAGTGTGTCGAGGTCCAGGGGCCGCCTCGCGGTGAGGAGAGCCGGCCCGTGGGCACGCCACAGCTCGACTGTAGTCATCTGAAACATCAGTTCGGATGCTCGTCCAGAATCTGTGGATAACTCGCGAGGCAGCGCAACCCCCAGCCGGTGCGGAGGGTCGGCTGGAACACTGGCGATATGACGACCATCACGCTGACCAAGGGCCTCACCGCCTACCGCGCCGACCCGCCGAAGGGCGTCGAGCTCCGCGGCGGGCTCGTGCTCATCCACGAGATCTGGGGCCTCGTCCCACACATCACCGACGTCGCCGACCGGTTCGCCGCGGAGGGCTATCTCGTCATCGCGCCCGACATCCTGAGTGGCGCCGGCGTCACGCCCGAGATCGGTGCGGAGCTGGAGAGCCTCGTCTTCAACAGCGACGAGGCGACGAGGACCGCGGCACAGCCGAAGCTGCGCGAGAAGCTTTCGGCCTCGAAGTCGCCCGAGTACGCCGAGGAGGCGCTCGGGTACCTGGGTAAGGCCGTCGACGCCCTGTTCGACGAGGAGGGGATCGACGGCCGCGTCGCCGTCGTCGGCTTCTGCTTCGGTGGCGGCTACAGCTTCGCGCTCGCCGCGGCCGACCGCCGCATCCGCGCCGCTGTCCCGTTCTACGGCTACCCGCCGGAGCCCGAGGCCGTGACGAGCATCGCCTGCCCCGTCCTCGCGTTCTACGGCGACCAGGACGAGGGTCTCATGCAGAGCCTGCCCGAGCTGACCACGACGATGGAGGACGCACGGGTCGAGTTCACCGCGACCGTCTACCCCGACGCCGGTCACGCCTTCTTCAACGACACCAACACGATCACCTACCGCGAGGACGCGGCCGCCGACGCCTGGGTGAAGACGCTCGCGTTCCTCGACACCTCACTCGGCAACGCCTAGCCCGAGCGCTCCGCGTCCGTTCGCCCGTTTTTGGGCGAAGAAACGCCCGCTCGCCCAAACATGGGCGAGCGGGCGTTCGTGTGAAGCGGCGGAGGCCTACGCGCCCTTGAGGCGGGTGGCGAGGTAGGCGTACAACTCGTCGATGGCGACGCGCTCCTGCTGCATGCTGTCGCGGTCGCGGACCGTCACGGCGTTGTCCTCGAGCGAGTCGAAGTCGACGGTCACGCAGTACGGGGTGCCGATCTCGTCCTGACGACGGTAGCGGCGGCCGATCGCACTAGCGTCGTCGAAGTCGATGTTCCACGAACCGCGCAGCTCGTCGGCGATCCGGCGGGCGAGCGGTGACAGCGCCTCGTTGCGGGACAGCGGCAGCACGGCGACCTTGACGGGCGCGAGACGTGGGTCGAGGTGCAGCACGGTGCGCGTCTCGATCTTGCCCTTGGCGTTCGGCGGCAGCTCCTGCTCCTCGTACGCGTCGACGAGGAAGGCCATGAGCGCACGGGTCAGACCGAACGACGGCTCGATGACGTACGGCACGAATCGCTCGTTCTTGGCCTGGTCGAAGTAGCTGAGGTCCTTGCCGGACTGCTCGGTGTGCACCTTGAGGTCGTAGTCGGTGCGGTTCGCGACGCCCATGAGCTCGCCCCACTCGCTGCCGGCGAAGCCGAACTTGTACTCGATGTCGACGGTGCGCTTGGAGTAGTGCGCCAGCTTCTCCTGCGGGTGCTCGAACCAACGGATGTTGTCGGGCGTCATGCCGAGGTCGATGAACCAGGCCCAGCAGAGGTCCATCCAGGTCTGCTGCCACTCGTCGTCCGTGCCGGGCTCGACGAAGAACTCGATCTCCATCTGCTCGAACTCGCGGGTGCGGAAGATGAAGTTACCGGGCGTGATCTCGTTGCGGAACGCCTTGCCGATCTGGCCGATGCCGAACGGCGGCTTCTTGCGGGCCGTCTGCAGCACGTTCGCGAAGTTCGTGAAGATGCCCTGAGCGGTCTCTGGACGCAGGTAGTGGAGACCAGACTCGTCGTCAACGACGCCGAGGAAGGTCTTCAGGAGGCCGGACATCTGACGGATCTCGGTCCACTGGCCGATCTTCGAGGGGTGCTCGGGGTCGGGGATGTCGGCGAGGCCGTTCTCCGGTGGGTGGCCGTGCTCGGCCTCGTACGCCTCGAAGAGGTGGTCGGCCCGGTACCGCTTGTGGGTGATGAGCGATTCGGTCAGCGGGTCGCTGAAGACCTTGACGTGACCGGACGCCTCCCAGACCGGGGTGGGCAGGATGACGGCGGAGTCGAGACCGACCATGTCGCCGCGGCCGCGGACGAACGCGTTCCACCACTGGCGCTTGATGTTCTCCTTGAGCTCGACACCCAGGGGCCCGTAATCCCACGCAGACCGCGTGCCGCCGTAGATGTCTCCCGACGGGAAGACGAAGCCGCGGTGCTGGGCCAGGGTGATGACGGACTCGAGATGGGACTGCTCTGCCATGGGTGTGGATCCTCCGTGCCGCTTGCCACGCGGCGGTACCTTCCGGTGCTGACGCCTGGCTGGCGCCCGCTCCCGGAACCCCTCAATCCTATGGGCGAGCCCGTGAGGACGCCCAACGGCCCTTGTCCCACTCAGGGCGGCCGCCTAGCCTGACAACCATCGCGGTACGCAGGATGGAGCATCGATGGACTGGCTGTGGAACCTCGACGTCATCGACGGTCCACTCGTCTGGGTGCTCGACGGGCTCAGCATCGCCGGCCTGCTGTACCTCGTCATCCGTCGGTCCGGGCTGCTGTGGTACCTGAGCGCCGCCATCGCCCTCCTGGCCGGTGCGCTCCTCGCTCTGGGGACGGTGTGGCTGGTCTTCGACGCGCTCAACCTGTTCGGCGGGCCCCTGATCCGCTCGGCGGAGCCCTGGTTGATCGGCGCCTTCGCCGGGAGCGCGCTCGCGATCCTGACGATCTACTGGCGTGTCTCGTGGAAGCGGCGCGTCATCGCTGTCGCGTGCATCATCGTCTTCGGCGCGACCGCGGCGCTGGGCGTCAACGGCGCGTACGGCGTCCAGACCACCCTCGGTTCGATGTTCCACGTCCAGAACCGCAAGCCGATCACCCTCGTGACGCCGACGAGCACGCCCACCGGCGCTCCGGCCCGCCCGCTGTACGAGACGTGGAAGCCGCCGGCCGATCTGCCGAAGACGGGACGATTCGGCCCACTCCCCGCAGGCGACCGGATCCCGAACACGAACTCCGGGTTCAACGCCCGCCCGGCGCAGGTCTACTACCCACCCGCCGCGCTCGTGAAGGATCCCCCGCCCCTCCCCTTCGTGCTCATGATGATGGGACAACCGGGTGACCCCGACGCGAAGTGGATCGGCGAGGCGCTCGACGCGATCGCCGCCGACCACCAGGGGCTCGCCCCCATCGCGCTCGTCGTGGATCAGCTCGGCGACCCTTCCGTGGATCCGCTGTGCATCGACGGGCGGTACGGGAAGGTGGAGACGTACGTCACGCAGGACGTCCTCCCGTGGGCGAAGGCGAACCTGCACATCCTCCAGTCGCCGAAGGATTGGACGGTCGCCGGGTACTCGGCCGGCGGCAGCTGTGCGATCTACTACGGAGCCAAGTACCCGCAGACCTTCGGCAACGTCATCAGTGTCTCGGGTGAGGAGTATCCCGGCGCCAGCGTCCCTGCTGACAGCCTGCGCGCGATGTTCGACGGCGACCAGAACGCGTACGACGCGATCAAACCGGCGACCATCATGGCGAAGACGAACTACGCCGACACGGAGGCGTTCTTCTCCGCTGGGACGGCGGACGCGGTCTACACCGACATGATGCGGCGCGCCGCAGCCACCGCGACATCAGCCGGCTGGAAGGTCCAGACCTTCGCGATACCGGGCGGCGATCACGGGGTCAGCTCGCTCACGGGCGGGCTGGACCAGACGCTCCGTGCGCTCTACCCGCGGATCGGCCTCCAACGCCCGTGACGCCCCACGGTCGCTCCGGCGATCGCTCCGGCGATCGCTCGATGAACGGTCAGCGCGGCGGCGCGAGGGACGCGCCCTCGAGGAAGGCGCCCATGACGAGTTCGTGACGCAGTTCACCGAGGGTGCCGTCGAGACGGCCGATGAGGGTCTCGACGCCCATCCTGCCGAGTTGGGCGGCGGGCAGCAACGTGACGGCGAGCGCCGGGTCGGCCGCTTCCGACACCTCTCGGGTGGAGGCGACGAGGACGACGGACAGGTCGTCGGGGACCGAGACGCCGCGCCTGCCGAGCTCGCTCACGAAACCGAGGGCCGCCCGATCGTTGAGCACGAGGACGGCGGTGACCTCGGGCGCCTCCTCCTGGAGGGTCGCCGCGATCTCGCGACCACCGGCCGGATCGGGAGTGCACTGGAGCGTCCGAGCGCGGAGTCCACGGGCCGCGCACACGGCGTGGAAGGTCTCCTGGACGCGGACCACCGGGCCGTAACCGTCGAGATCGGCACGCTCGACCTCCTCGAGCAGGGCGAACTCCCGATGACCGAGGGCCTGCAAGCGGTCGATGGACAACTCGACCATCCCCTCGAAGTCGACGTCGACGTAGTCGAGACCGGAGGGATCGCGCGTCCGACCGATGAGCGTCAGTGGCGTCCCTGCCGCGAGCAGACGGTCGACCCGATGGTCGTCGAGCCGCACCTCCATGAGGATGACGCCGTCGATGAGGCCATCGGAGGTGAACTCGCGAAGCGCGTCTGGGTCGCTCGGCTCCGGCCAGAGGACGACGGTGTACCCGAGCTCGGCCGCAGCCTCCGCAGCACCGGTGAAGAAGCGGGCCGCGTTGTCGGACAGTCGATGCTGCAACACCGGGAACAGCAGTGCGATGATGCGGGTCCGACGGCTCGCGAGCGCGCGGGCGACCGCGTTCCGGCGGAAGTCCAGCTCGACCATCGCCGACTCCACCCGCAGTCGGGTGGCCGGAGACACGGGCTTCGAATCGTTGACGACGAACGACACCGTGGCGACCGAGACCCCTGCGAGTCGCGCGACGTCACGCATCGTTGCCATGGATCCCCGTTCAGGTGCGGTGCTGTCCGGTCAGTCTCTCACGGATCACGATTCGGTAAACCGGTTAAAGTGCTTCTTGACGGCTCCGGCGACGCGGTGCATGCTGGTTCCCGAAGCGCGCAGTAAACCGGTTAACTTTCCGGTCGGCGCGATCCGACCTCGACCGGCGAAGGAGCCGTGCTGATGCCTGTACCGACCACCGACGGCCACCGGTCCGAGGAGCCACTGCGCGTCGCGATCGTCGGGTACAGCTTCATGGGCACCATCCACGCGCAGGCCTGGACCACCGCTCCCCGCTTCTTCGACCTCGGCCGCGGGGTCGACCTCGTCGCCGTCAGCGGTCGCGATGCCGACGCCGCCCGCGCGTTCGCAGACCGGTTCGGGATCGCTGACGTCGAGACCGACTGGCGAGCGCTCCTCACCCGCGGCGACATCGACGTGATCGACATCTGCACCCCGGGCCACCTCCACGCCGAGATCGCGATCGCCGCGCTCGACGCCGGTATCCACGTCCTGTGCGAGAAGCCGCTCGCGAACACGCTCGAGGAGGCCGAGCGGATGAACGCCGCGGCCGAACGGGCTGCGGCGCGCGGCGTGCACGCGATGGTCGGCTTCAGCTACCGGCGCACCCCCGCGCTCGCCTACGCACGACGGCTCGTCACCGACGGTCGCCTCGGGACGATCCGTCACATCCGGGCCCAGTACCTGCAGGACTGGATCGCGGATCCCACCTTCCCGCTCGTCTGGCGACTCGACGCCGATCAGGCCGGCTCCGGTGCGCTCGGCGACCTCGGCGCCCACATCATCGATCTCGCGCGGTTCGTCACCGGGCAGGAACTGACCGGTGTGAGCGCCCTGACCTCGACCTTCGTCACCGAGCGGCCGCTCCCCACCTCGTCGAGCGGCCTCAGCGCCACCGCGGGCGGCGATCCTGAGGATGGCGAGGCGGCGGAACCCCTCACCGGCCGGGTGACCGTCGACGACGCGGTCGTGTTCATCGCCCGCACCGACGGCGGCGCCCTGGCGACCTTCGAGGCCACCCGCTTCGCCACCGGTCGCAAGAACGCGATGCGGCTCGAGGTCGACGGATCCGACGGATCGCTCGTCTTCGACTTCGAGCGCATGAACGAGCTGCAGTTCCACGACCACACCCTCCCGGCCGAGGAGGCGGGCTTCCGGCGCATCCTCGTCACCGAACCCGGTCACCCGTATGCGGACGCCTGGTGGCCGGCCGGCCACGGCCTCGGCTACGAGCACACCTTCGTCCACGAGGTCGCCGACCTCGCCCGTGACCTCGCCGCCGGCCGGGCGCCCGAACCGGGCTTCGCCGACGGCCTCCTGGTGCAGCGCGTGCTCACCGCGGTCTCGGCGAGCGCCGACGCAGGCGCCGCCTGGATCCCACTCGACCACTGACCGAACCACCCACCGCACCACGATCACCACCGCATCACGAACACCACTCACCAGGCAAAGGAGCCATGACATGAGATCCACGACCACCCGCGACACCCGGCCACGCATCATCCGTCGGCCGCACGTGCTCGGATCGCTCGCGATCCTCGCGATCACCCCGTTCGCCCTCACCGCGTGCAGTGGTGGCGGTGGCGCGGCGGCCGGAGGCGACGCCGGCACCCTCACGATCCTCGACTACTACAACAACGAACCCGACAAGACCCTCGTGGGCGACGCCCTCGACCGTTGCGCGGACGACGTCGGCGTGAAGATCAAGCGCGAGACCGTCCCCGGCAAGGACCTCATCCAGAAGGTGCTCCAGCAGTCGTCGTCCAAGACGCTGCCCGACGTCCTCATGCTCGACAACCCGGATGTCCAGGAGATCGCCGCGACCGGCGGCCTCTCGCCACTCAGCGACTACGGCGTCGACACCTCGGGCTTCGCGAAGGGCATCCTCGACGCGGCGAGCTACGAGGGCGAGGTCTACGGCCTGGCGCCGACGGTCAACACCCTCGGCCTCTTCTACAACGAGGACCTCCTCGCCGCGAAGGGCATCACCCCGCCGACCACGTGGGACGAACTCAAGACCGCAGCGGCGGCCCTGACCGAGGGCGACACCTACGGCCTCGCCTTCAGCTCCATCGCCACCTACGAGGGCAGCTGGCAGTTCCTGCCGTTCATGTGGACCAACGGCGGCGACGAGGCCGACCTCACGACGCCCGCCGTCGCGGAGGCCCTCCAGCTGCAGGTCGACCTCGTGAACTCGGGGTCGGCGTCGAAGAGCGTCATCAACTGGTCTCAGGCCGACGTGAACGACCAGTTCATGGCCGGTAAGGCCGCGATGATGATCAACGGCCCGTGGCAGATCCCGGCCCTCAGCGCCGACACCAATCTCAAGTACGGCAGCGTCCAGGTTCCGGTCAACAAGGCCGGCCAGACACCCGTCGCCCCGCTCGGTGGTGAGGTCTGGACCGTGCCCGTGACCGGCGACAAGGACAAGCAGGCGAAGGCGGCGAAGTTCGTCGAGTGCATCTCGAGTGACGAGAACCAGCTCGCCCTCGCGGAGGCCCGCTTCACCGTCCCGACGAAGACGGCCCTGGCCGAGCAGTACGTCGCGAAGGTCCCCGAGATGGCCGCGTTCACGGAGCAGGTCGCCAACGCCCGCTCGCGCACCGGCGAGCTCGGCGAGGAGTGGCCCGAGGCCGCGACCGAGATCTACACCGCCATCCAGCTCGCCCTGACCGGGCAGGCGACGCCTGAAGAGGCGTTCAAGCAGGCGGCCGCGGGCTGATCCCGATGAGCAGTGGCATCGCCGGAGCATCGCTCCAGGACCGGAAGACCGACCAGCGGTCCAGCGGCACCGACGGGGGCGCGCCGACCAAGCGCACCCCCGTCGGGGCCGGCCGCCGGTCCCGACGCTTCCGCCGGGAAGACCTGATCAAGCTCGGCTTCGTCCTCCCAGCAGCGCTCTACATCGTCCTCTTCTTCGGCTATCCGGTCGTCAAGAACGTCACGATGAGCTTCCAGGAGTACACGACGAAGACGTTCTTCACGGGCGAGGCGCCGTGGGTCGGGTTCGCGAACTACGTGACCGTGTTCAGTTCCCAGCTGTTCACACCGGCACTCCTCAACACGGCACTGTTCACGGTCGGGTCGATCGCCGGGCAGTTCGTGATCGGGCTCGCGCTCGCCGTCTTCTTCAAGCGACGCTTCCCCCTGAGCTCGTTCCTCCGCGCGATGCTGCTGCTCCCCTGGCTCCTCCCCCTGATCGTGTCGAGCGCCACCTGGCGGTCGATCCTCGACCAGGACAGTGGCGTCCTGAACGCCGCCCTCGGATCCATCGGCCTGTCGGGCGTCCCCTGGCTGACGAGCCCGTCGGTGGCCCTGTTCGCGGTCGTCCTCGTCAACATCTGGATCGGCATCCCGTTCAACGTCACGATCCTCTACGGCGGCCTCCAGGACATCCCCGACGAGCTCTACGAGGCGGGAGCGCTCGACGGCGCGACCGGCTGGAAGGCGTTCCGCCACATCACCTGGCCGAACCTCAGGCCCGTGGTCAGCGTCGTGCTCGTGCTCGGCGTCGTCTACACGATCAAGGTGCTCGACATCATCCTCGGCCTCACGAACGGCGGGCCGGCGAACGCCACCCAGACCCTCGCGGTGCGGTCGTACCAGGAGTCGTTCGTGAACTTCGAGTTCGGTGTCGGTGCGGCCTTCAGCAACATCCTCATCGTCATCTCGCTCCTCTTCGCCATCGTCTACCTGCGCGTGAACCGACGCGCGGTCGACGAGTAAGGACACGGACCCTCATGACCACGACCAGCATCGTGACCGGCGGCCGGCAGACGCGCCGCTTCGCCCCGGTCGGCCCCCGTCGCCACCGCGGCGACCGACGCCACCTCGGCTACACCGTCGTCGGCGTCATCATCCTCGCGATCATGCTCTTCCCCGTCTATTGGATGGTGAACGCGTCGCTGCAGCCGTCGGGTAACACACTCACGGGCGACTTCTTCCCGATCAACCCGAGCTTCGCGGGGTATGAGAAGGCGATCGCCGACCAGGGCGGGCACCTCGTCACGAGCCTCGTCATCTCGCTCGGTACCGTCGTCCTGTCGCTCGCGATCGCGGCCCCGGCGGCCTACGCCCTCGCACAGTTCCGGTTCCGCTGGATCAGCATCGCGCTCCTCGTGATCCTGATCGCCCAGATGATCCCGGGCATCGTGATCGCGAACGCGCTCTACTCGGCGTACAACGACCTCGGCCTGCTCAACTCGATCCCCGGGCTGATCCTCGCCGACGCCTCGCACGCCATCCCGTTCGCGATCCTCATCCTGCGGGCGTCGATGCAGACCATCCCGCCCTCGATCGTGGAGGCGGCACGGGTCGACGGCGCGGGGCACGTGCGGGCCTTCGTCTCGATCGTCCTCCCGGTGAGCCGCAACGTGCTCATCACCGCCGGCCTGTTCGCCTTCCTCTTCTCCTGGAGCGACTTCCTGTTCGCCCTGACGTTGACGACGACGGAGGACGTCCGGCCCGTGACGCTCGGCATCTACCAGTACCTCGGCTCGCAGGTCTCGAACTGGAGCGCGGTGATGGCGACCGCCGTCCTCTCGTCCCTACCCGCGATCCTGCTGCTCGTCATCGCCCAGCGGTTCATCGCCGCGGGCGCGACAGGCGGCGCCGTGAAGTGACCGACGACCACTCCGACATCCTCTCCGACCACGCAACGCATCCTCGAAGGAGCACCACCATGTCCGACAGCAGCACCCCCATCCGCGTCCTCGTCTGGGGCGAGAACCGCCACGAGCAGATCGAGGAGAAGGTCCGCGCCATCTACCCGGACGGCATGCACACGACCATCAAGGAGGGCATCGAGGAGCACCTCGGCGCCGACGCCGTGGTCACCACGACCACGCTCGACGAACCGGAGCACGGGCTCACCGAGGAGGTGCTCGCCGCGACCGACGTGCTCGTCTGGTGGGGCCACGCGGCTCACGGCGAGGTCGCCGACGAGGTCGTCGAGCGCGTGCATCAGCATGTGCTCGCCGGTATGGGTCTGCTCGTGCTGCACTCCGGCCACTGGTCGAAGATCTTCGGCAAGCTCATGGGCACCTCGTGCACGCTCCGCTGGCGGTCGGAGGAGGACCGCGAGATCGTCTGGACCGTCGACCCCACGCACCCGATCGCCCAGGGCATCCCGCACCCGTTCATCATCCCGGCGCAGGAGATGTACGGCGAGTTCTTCGACGTCCCCGCGCCCGACGAGCTCGTCTTCCTGTCGACCTTCACCGGTGGCGAGGTCTTCCGTTCCGGCATGACCTACAAGCGCGGCTTCGGCAAGATCTTCTTCTTCTCCCCCGGCGACCAGGACTACCCGGTCTACCACCACGAGCACGTCCGTCGCGTCCTCGCGAACGGCGTCCGGTGGGCGCAGACCCTGCGTCCGGAACGCGCGGTGCCGGTCCTCCTGCGGTACGAGACCGAGGACTTCTACAACGGCCGCGGGTACGAAGGGGCGCTCGCGCGATGAGCGCTCCTGTCGACGGTGGCTTCGCGACGCTCGCGGACGCCACCAGGCCGGTCCGGCTCGTGCTCGTCGGTGCCGGCGGGATGGGACGGGCGTGGTTGCGGACGATCCTCGCGAATCCGGACACGGAACTCGTCGGCGTCGTCGACCTCGACACGGCCCTCGCCGAGTCGGCGGTGACCGAGGCCGGGCTCCGGGTGGGCCCCGAGGGTGTCGTCGTCGGCACCAGCGTGTCGGTCGTCGCCGAGGCGACGGGGGCGGACGCGGTCGTCAACGTCACCGTGCCCGCCGCGCACCACCCGGTCAACACCGAGGCGCTCTTCGCCGGGTTGCCGGTGCTCTGCGAGAAGCCGATCGCACCGACGGTGGCGCAGGCCCTCTCACTGGCGGCGACGGCCGAAGCCAGCGGGCAACTGCTCATGACGAGCCAGTCGCGTCGCTACTACGCGTCGATCGCCGCCTTCCGGGAGCAGGTCGCGACGCTCGGTCGGCTCGGGTCCGCGACCACGGAGTTCTTCAAGGCACCGCACTTCGGCGGTTTCCGCGAGGAGATGCCGCACGTGCTGCTCGTCGACATGGCGATCCATGCCTTCGACGCCGCCCGCTACGTCCTCGGCAGCGACCCGATCGCCGTGTACTGCGAGGAGTACAACCCCGGTTGGAGCTGGTTCTCCGCCGACGCCGCCGCGACCGCGATCTTCGAGTTCGCCGGGGGAGTCCGGTACACCTACAGCGGCAGCTGGTGTGCGGACGGCGTGGAGACCTCGTGGAACGGCAGCTGGCGGGTGAACGGCGAGCACGGCACGGCCATCTGGGACGGCGACTCCGCTCCGCAGCGGCAGCTCGCACCGCAGGGCGGGTCTCCGTCGAAGGTCGAGACCGCCGACCTCGAGCCGGACGTGCCGGAGGAGATCGCCGGCTCGCTCGTCGAGTTCGTGGACGCCCTGCGCACGGGGCGTGTCCCGTCGGGTGAGGTGCACGCCAACGTACTGAGCCTCGCGATGGTGGAGGCCGCCGTGCGGTCAGCCGAGTCCGGCGAGCGCGTGCTCATCGCGGACGTACTCGCCCAGGCGCACGCGCAGGCGATCGAGGCCGAGCCGCGCGACGACGTCCGGGCCGCGCTCGTCGCCTCCCGTTGAGGTGAGGCGGATCGCCGCCCGCGCACCCCGCGAGCGACGATCCGCCTCACCTCACATGCCGGTCGAGGCTGCCGTACGGTCAGCTCAGACGCGACCAAGCGTCTCGGACGGTCGTGAGCGCAGTTTCCGGGTCCACGTCGATACGGCCCTGGTGAGCCAGCGCGCGCTGCCACTCGACGCCGTCCGGTGCCGCGTCAAAGGTCCGTGCGTTGGGTCGCCCACCCGGCCCGATGGTTGCGAACAGGCGTGCCGCCTCGACGTCGAACGCGCCGTGCGCTTGGAGCGCCCACAGGTCGTACAGGTCACGCGGCGCCCTGCGATCGGCCCAGGCGGAGACCTTCGCGGCCACGAACGCCGAACGGGTCGGCACCGTGAGCCACGCGGGCGGCGCGTCACTGTACCGCTGCACCAGTTCGAGGCGTTCCGTCGGCCACTTCGGGTAGCCGACCTGGTCGAGGAGCTGCACCTGGATGCTGCTGGCATCGACGCTGAGGACGACCGGTTCGGAACCGCGAGTCGCGCCGAATCCTGGAAGGAACTGCACCTCACCGAAGGTCCGCTGCAGTGAGCCTCGGACCGCTTGTTCGATTCGGCGGCCGACCTGCGCCCGCGACCCGACGGCGATGAGGTCGATGTCTTCACTCAGCCGGAGGAACGGGAGATGGGTCCGTGCGAGAGCCGTGCCCCCGAAGAAGATCACTTCGTCGGCGACGGTCTCCGAAAGCGCTGCCAGCACATGGGAGATCAGATGGTCTCGGACCACCTGCGCGGTCTCGACGCCGAACTGGTCCTCGATTCGCCTGCGCTCGGCTGCACTGAGGACGCCGGGGGTCGGAGTCCGTTCAGCTGCCATCCTCGGCCTCCTCCCGCCTCGAGATGAGCGCTCGCACGGCATCGTTCATCCGCCCGTGGCGTGAGGCGATCCGTTGGAGTTCACCCGCATCGACTCGAGGGGCGAGGTTGGTCACCGCCTCTGCAGCTTCTGCGGGCATGCCTCCAAGCCCAGGCCGCATGAGGAGGTCGAACGCGGTCTGCTCCACCGTCGTGACGAGCCCGCTCCCGAGATCCAACCGTTCGAGGCGAGCCTCCAATCGGTCCACGTCGCGCGCGACGAACACGACCTCGCCACCAGCGGACAACCGGACGGGATTTCGCTTCGACGGCATCGCGATCGTGGTCACCGCGACCGCGCGAGGGATGGCTCGATGAAAGCGAGCAGCGCCGAGGCCCATGAGGACCGGTACTCGATCGCCCTGCATGGCCGTGGCGATCGCCAGACCGGCACTCTCGAGCGTGGGCCTCCAGTCCGTGCCGATGCGGTCGTCGGGCACCGCGATGTAGAACCCGTGCGCAAGCCGAACCACCTTGCCGGACTGCTCAAGCCGCGACAGCTCCTTCGAGGGATTGCGATAGACGTCAGCGAGATCCGCCGGACGCGCCACCCTCAGAGGACGTCGCGCGAGAGCTGCTGCGCCGGCCACTTCATCTCGATGCGTCTTCACTGCACTGAGTATACCCAAAATGGGTATAGATGGTGCACTGAACGGAATGGTCGCGCATGGCACAAACGGCGTGCTTCCCACACACGCGGTGGCGAGGTGCACGCGATCCGCCTCACCTCACCAGGTCCCGTCGAGGAGGCCGCGGGTCACGACCAGGTTGAGCACCCGCCAGAGGCTGGAGTGGCCCGGCGTCTGGCCCGGCCGGTTCGGCCACCCCTCGAGGCGTGCGACACGGACGAAGCCGACCTCGTGCCACACCGGGTCCGTCTTGCGGAACCGATCCGGCCGCCAGACGACCGGCCGCTCCGGCAGGCTGAATGACGCCGGCTCGCGCTTCGCTCGCAGCGTCGCCAGGGTCTCCGGCCCGGGGATCTGCTCGCCCACCCAGTCGAGCACGTCGAGCTCGGGTGAGTCGCCGTATCGGGACCGATGGATGCCGGCGACCCGGAACAGGGCGGTCTGTCCGTTCGGCGCCGTGAACGCGAGGACGTCGCCTGGCGTCAGGTCGTCCTCCACATGGCGCCACGATCGACGGAGGCGCTTCGGTGCGGGCTGCGGGCCGAGGAGCTTCTCGCGGAGGCGATCGAGGGCCGCGGTCCGCCTGGCGACCTCCCCCGTGCCTGCTTCGGCCCACAGCTCGAGGTCGGCACCGCGATCGATCGCCGCGAGCGCACGCGTCCGCACGTCGGGATCGAGTCGGCCGACCTCGCTCTGCGCGGCCGCGAGCGGGATCCACAGCTCGCCGTCCGCGCGCTCCACGAGGTGGGCGAAGGACCCGATGGTCCGCCGCGTCGCCTCGTCGTCCGGCACCCGGTCCTGCACGTACTCGCGGTACTCGGTGCGGATGTCCGACGCTGTGTCGTTCGAGAAGATCGCCGTTCCCCATGCACCCATCCCGGCATCCTGCCAGACCCCTCGCGTCAGCAGCCAGGCGAGGCCCATACGATGGATCCAGCCCGACTCCGAGACGAAGGACGCTGCATGCCATCCCGCCCCACCAAGCTGATCCCGCCGACCTTCTCCCGCACCCCCTCACTCGACGCCGAGGCGGTCGAGCTGAGCGTCGCGATCGAACTCCCCGAGGGCGTCGAGGCGATCGGCTTGGCCGTCGCCCCCGCAGCCGACGGCGCCGGCGACGACATCCCCGCCGCGCTCGGACTCGACCGTGCGGCCTTGACCCGCGCCGGGTTCACCGGTGAGGTCGGCCAGACGCTCGTCATCCCCAGCCAGGACGCCCCGACGTACATCGCGGTCGGCGTCGGTGCTCCTGAGAAGCGCACCCCGGCAGCCCTCCGCGACATCGCTGCAGCCTTCGCCCGTGCGGCATCCTCGTTCGCGAGCATCGGCCTCGACGTGGCGCGGTCGTTCGACGTCGACCCGGCCTCCGCCGGCCAGCTCGTCGTCGAGGGCGCGCTCCTCGCCCGGTACCGCTACACCGAGTTGAAGCGGGAGACGAAGCGCACCCCGCTCGTCGCGCTCCACCTCGTCGCCGGTGCTGAAGACCTCCCGGAGACCGCGACCGGCGCACACCGTGGCGAGGTCCTCGCCCGCGCGGCGAACCTCGCCCGCGACCTCGCGAACACGCCTCCCGGACACCTCACGGCGACCGACCTCGCCGAGGTGGCCGAGACGCTCGGTGCCGCCAACGGGCTCGACGTCGAGGTCTTCGACAAGGACGCGCTCATCGAGCTCGGTCTCGGCGGCCTGCTCGGCGTCAACGCCGGCAGCGTCGAGGAACCGCGCATGATCAAGCTGCGGTACACGCCGAAGGACGACGACGGCTCGCCGATCGAGGCCGCAGGACACCTCGCGCTCGTCGGCAAGGGCATCATGTACGACTCGGGCGGCATCTCGCTCAAGCCGTCCGACCCGTCCCACGCGGCGATGAAGATGGACATGGCGGGCGCCGGAGCGATCCTGTCCGCCATGACGGCGCTGGAGGAGTTGCACTGCACGAGCAGCGTCACGGCGTTCCTCATGTGCACGGACAACATGCCCTCGGGCTCGGCCACGATGCTCGGCGATGTGCTGACGTTCCGCAACGGCACCACCGTGGAGATCAAGAACACCGACGCCGAGGGTCGCCTCGTCCTCGCCGACGGCCTGAGCCTCGCCGTCGAGGAGGAGCCCGACGCGATCGTCGACATCGCGACCCTGACCGGTGCCGCGATCATGGCGCTCGGTACGAAGACGGCGGCGGTGCACGGGACCGACCAGGGCATCGTCGACCAGACGCTCGCGTCGTCGAAGGCCACCGACGAGCAGCTGTGGCAGTTGCCGCTCGAACGCAGCTACCGCAAGCAGCTCGACTCGGACGTCGCCGACCTCGCCAACATCGGCGGCCGGTTCGCCGGTTCGACGCTCGCCGCGCTGTTCCTCGCGGAGTTCGTCGGCGACGTCCCGTGGGCGCACCTCGACATCGCCGGCACCATGCTCGTGGAGTCGGACGAGTCCTGGCGGTCGAAGGGTGCGACCGGGTACGGCACGCGCCTCCTCATCGACCTGGCGCTCAACTTCCGCGCCTGACGCAGGACGCGGCGTCGATGCCCGGTCCCCTGAGCCTGTCGAAGGGCGGCGACCGGACCGTCGTTCCCCGCGAGCACTTCGACAGGCTCAGTGACCGGATCAGCCCATCCGCAACCCGCTCCCTGAGCCGCAACCCGGACCCTGAGCCGCAACCCGGTCCCTGAGCCTGTCGAAGGGTCGAAGGCCACCCGGTGACAACCTCCGTTGCCGTTCCGGCAAGAAACGGGCGTTCGCAGCCGGTGTCACGGCAGGCTGATGTCATGACCTCCGAGCACGAGCCCGCCATCACCGATCCCGCCGCCTTCTGGGAGCACCGCTACAGCAGCCGCGGCCAGGTGTGGAGCGGCAATCCGAACGCCGCCCTCGAGCGTGAGGTGCGCGGGTTGCCACCGGGCACCGCGCTCGAGCTCGGCAGCGGGGAGGGCGCCGACGCCGTGTGGCTCGCCCGGCAGGGCTGGTCCGTGACCGCCGTCGACATCTCCCCGAGCGCACTCGCCCTCGGAGCCTCCACAGCGAGCGAGGCAGGGGTCGCCGATCGCATCACCTGGGTGCAGGCCGACCTCGTCGAGTGGGAGCCGTCGACGTCGTTCGATCTCGTGACCGCGACCTTCCTGCACTCCCCCGTCGAGTTCCCGCGCGAGGCGGTGCTGCGCCGTGCCGCATCGGCGGTCGCCCCCGGTGGCGCCCTCCTCATCGTCGGCCACGCCGGCCCGCCACCCTGGGCAACCGAGCACATCGCTCACGCCCACTTCCCGACCCCCGACGAGGTCCAGGCCTCGCTGAAGCTGGAGGCGACCGAGTGGGAGGTCGTCACCGCAGGCCTCGTCGCGCGCGCCGCGATCGGGCCCGACGGCGAGCCCGCCGAGCTCGACGACAGCGTCCTCGTCCTCCGTCGCCGTCCCTAACTCAGGAGTGTCCCGGCGTGTCGCGCCGTCCGCCCGGCGTGTCGCACGCGACACGCCGCAGCCGTCCTGAGTTAGGGACACAACAACACCCGGTCGACACGCGGAGTCACCCGTCCCCGCGTAGCCCTGGCCGGTTCACAACTCAGGACGGCCCCGGCGGGTCACATCGGCCACCCGGCGGGTCCGGCGGGACGCGCCGCACCGGTCCTGAGTTGTGAACCCCTGCCGTCCCTAGCTCAGGAGTCGGCCGGTGTGTCGGCGGAGTTGCAGGTCGACACGCCGCAGGACTCCTGAGAACGGTCAGGACACAACGCAGTTGTCCTGCGCTGTGGACACCGCACCGCCTTCCTGCCCTAACTCAGGAGTCGGCCGGTGTGTCGGCGGAGTTGCAGGTCGACACGCCGCGTCCTTCCTGAGTTGGGGCAGGCAGCGCCGACGCGAAACGCCCGCCGCACTCCTGGAGTGCGGCGGGCGTTCTGCGTTACGTGGTGCGACTAGTCGGTGCCGGAGTCGAACGCGGCGCCCTCGGAAGCGAGGTCGGTCGCGCGCTCGAGGGCGTCTGCGGTCGGGTCGAGGAGTTCGCCGCCGAGGATCTCCTGCGCCTCACCCTGCTCGAGCTTGCCGACGAGGTCCGCGGTCGCGCCGCCGACGATGCCGGCCGCTGCGTACTGCTCGAGCCGCGAGCGCGAGTCCGCGATGTCGAGGTTGCGCATGGTGAGCTGACCGATGCGGTCGTCGGGGCCGAACGCTGCGTCGCCGACACGCTCCATCGAGAGCTTGTCGGGGTGGTAGCTGAGGCCCGGGCCCGAGGTGTCGAGGATCGTGTAGTCGTCGCCGCGGCGCAGACGGATCGAGACCTCGCCGGAGACGGCGGAGCCGACCCAGCGCTGGATGGACTCGCGCAGCATGAGCGACTGCGGGTCGAGCCAGCGGCCCTCGTACATGAGGCGGCCGAGTCGGCGACCCTCGTTGTGGTAGTTGGCGACCGTGTCCTCGTTGTGGATCGCGTTGAGCAGACGCTCGTACGCGATGTGGAGGAGCGCCATGCCGGGGGCCTCGTAGATGCCGCGGCTCTTCGCCTCGATGATGCGGTTCTCGATCTGGTCGCTCATGCCGAGGCCGTGACGACCACCGATGGCGTTGGCCTCGAGGACCAGCGCGACCGCGTCGGCGTACTCGACGCCGTTGAGCGCGACCGGGCGACCGGCCTCGAAGGTGACGGTGACGACCTCGGAGGCGATCGCGACGTCTTCACGCCAGAACGGCACGCCCATGATCGGCTCGACGAGTTCCATGCCGGAGCTCAGCTCCTCGAGGCGCTTCGCCTCGTGGGTGGCGCCCCAGATGTTGGCGTCGGTGCTGTACGCCTTCTCAGTGGAGTCGCGGTACGGGAAGTCGCGGGCGACGAGCCACTCGCTCATCTCCTTGCGGCCACCGAGCTCGTTCACGAAGTCGACGTCGAGCCACGGCTTGTAGATGCGCAGGCGCGGGTTGGCGAGCAGGCCGTAGCGGTAGAACCGCTCGATGTCGTTGCCCTTGTACGTGGAGCCGTCGCCCCAGATGTCGACGCCGTCCTCCTTCATCGCGCGGACGAGCATGGTGCCCGTCACGGCGCGACCGAGCGGCGTCGTGTTGAAGTACGTCTTGCCGGCGTTGCGGATGTGGAACGCACCGCACTGAAGGGCGACGAGGCCCTCCTCGACGAGCGCCGACTTCGCGTCGACGAGGCGTGCGATCTCGGCGCCGTACTCCTTGGCGCGGTCGGGGACGGCGCCGATGTTGGGCTCGTCCGCCTGGCCGATGTCGGCGGTGTAGGTGCACGGGATGGCACCCTTCTCGCGCATCCAGGCGACGGCGACGGAGGTGTCGAGACCTCCGGAGAAGGCGATGCCGACGCGCTCGCCGACGGGGAGGCTGCTCAAGACTTTAGACACGCCTGCGATTCTACGGGTTCGCGGGGAGTCGAGCACGTCGCCGCCGCTACCGCCTCGCCCAGGCCGGGGGACGGCTGGGGCTGTGGCGATATCGACGGCGACGCTGCTGTGAACCGGACGGATCGGACCAGGTCCGCTCAGGCGCTGTTCGGGTCTCGCGCCGTGAGCTTCACGAGTGCATCGGGATGACGATTCGTCGACTCCAGAGTGATTCTCGCAGCGTCTGTCGGTCTCCCGCATGTCCCACTACTGGGGTCATCGGTAGGGGGCGACAGGCGGAGCCGACCCATCGACAAGCGGTTCCTGCCCTTCGACAAGCCCTGCCCTTCGACAAGCTCAGGGACCGGGTGGTGCGAGGGGCAGGGACCGGGTGGTGCGAGGGGCAGGGACCGGCAGGTCGGCTACCAGATGGTGACGCGCTCCTCGGGGGCGAGCCATGCGGCGTCGGACTCGGTCACGCCGAACGCCTCGTAGAAGGCGTCGATGTTCCGGACGATCTGGTTGCAACGGAACTCGTTCGGCGAGTGCGGGTCGATCGACAGCAGTCGGATGACCTCCGCGTCGCGTCCCTTCTGCTGCCAGGCCTGCGCCCAGGAGAGGAAGAACCGCTCCGCGCCGGTGAGGCCGTCGATGACCGGCGGCTCCGCGCCCTCGAGCGACAGCAGGTACGCCTTCCAGGCGATACCGAGCCCGCCGAGGTCGCCGATGTTCTCACCGATCGTCAGGGCGCCGTTCACGTGGTGGTCGGGCACCTGGGCGGGAGCCAGCGCGTTGTACTGCTCGATGAGCGATGCGGTGCGCTCCTCGAACGCCGCGCGGTCGGCCTCGGTCCACCAGTCGGTGAGTCGGCCGTCGCCGTCGAACTTCGACCCCTGGTCGTCGAAACCGTGCCCGATCTCGTGGCCGATGACCGCACCGATCGCCCCGTAGTTCGCGGCGGCGTCGCGGCCGGCGTCGAAGAAGGGGTACTGGAGGATGGCGGCGGGGAACACGATCTCGTTGAAGCCGGGGTTGTAGTAGGCGTTGATCGTCTGCGGCGTCATGAACCATTCGTCGCGGTCGAGCGGCTTGCCGATCTTGCCGAGCTCCCGGTCCATCTCGAAGCGGCTGGCGCGACGGACGTTGCCGAGGAGGTCGTCGGCGTCGAGTTCCAGCGCCGAGTAGTCGCGCCACTTCACGGGGAAACCGATCTTCGGCGTGAACTTGTCGAGCTTCTCCAGCGCGCGCGTGCGGGTCTCGGGGCTCATCCACTCGAGGTTCTCGATGCTGTCGCGGTACGCCTCGACGAGGAAGCCGACGAGGACGTCCATCTCGTCCTTCGACGTCGCGCCGAAGTGCCGGTCGACGTAGATGCGGCCGACGGCTTCGCCGAGCATGCCCTCGACGAGCGAGACGCCGCGCTTCCAGCGCTCGCGCTGCTGCGGCGTACCGGTGAGTGTCTTGCCGTAGAAGTCGAAGTTGGCGCGACCGAACTCCTCGGAGAGGTACGGTGCGGCACCGTGGACGACCTTCCAGGCCAGCCAGTCCTTCCAGGACTCGAGCTGCTCGTCGACGAGGAGCTCCCCGAGGCCCTCGAGGAAGCTCGGCTCGCGCACGACGATCTCGGCGAACACCGCGTCGGCCGCGCCGATCGCATCGCGCCACACGGCGAGGTTCGGGCCGTCGAGGTCGGCGCCCGCGGCGAGCGCCGCAGCTTCGTCCCACGAGTACAGGTTGTACGTCTTCTCGCTGTCGCGGGTGGCGACGTTGTCCCAGTGCTTGGACGCGATGGCCGTCTCGAGGGCGAACACGCGGTCGGCGCGTGCGGCTGCATCGTCGATGCCGGCGAGCTCGAACATCGTCTGGAGGTGTGCCCGGTAGGCGTCGCGGATCTCGGCGAAGGTGTCTTCTCGGAAGTAGGACTCGTCGGGCAGCGTGATGCCGCCCTGTTCGGCGAAGACGAGGTAGCGCTCGGGGTTGCCCGGGTCGTTGTCGACGAAGAGCTGCAGGAAGCCGCCGACGCCCTCCGCCTCGAACTCGCCGGACAGGCGGAGGAAGGCCTCGATGGAGTCGACCGCTGCGACGCGGGCGAGCTGGTCGGCGAGCGGCGTCGCTCCGAGGGCGTTGGCCCGGTCGACGTCCATGAAGCTCGCGTACAGGGCGCCGATCTTCACGCCCTCCTCGCCGTCGGGGTTCGTCTGCGACTCCTCGATGATGTCGCGGACGGCGTTCTCGGCGTCTTCCGCCAGCTGGTGGAACGATCCCCAGCGGGCCTTGTCGTCGGGGATCTCGGTGCGGTCCATCCACTTGCCGTTCACGTGGCGGAAGAGGTCGTCCTGCGGCCGCACGGCCGGGTCGAGTTCGGAGCGGTCGATGCCGGAGGCGAGCTGCGCGTCAGTCATGCGGATCAGCCTAGCGACGGCACCTGACCACGGCTCGGGTGTTCTCTCAGAGCGGGCGTGCAGCTCTGGACCGAGTCCTGTGGAGGAGCGTCGCGAGCACTTCGGGGAACGAGGGACTACCGTTGACCCACCCGGCCGGAAGGAGCCCGCGTGGACTGGTTGGCCGACTTCCCGCCCGGCGTCCTCCTCCTCGTCGTGTTCCTGGTCGTCGCGGTCGAAAGCCTCGGTGTGCCGTTGCCGGGTGAGACGGTGCTCATCGGTGCGACTCTCCTCGCCGCGTCGAGCGGCCTGAACCCGGTGTTCGTCGCCGCCGCGGCCGCCGGTGGTGCGATCCTCGGCGACTCGATCGGGTACTGGATCGGCAAGCGGTACGGTCGGCGGCTCCTGTCGGTGCTGAACCGCAGGTTCCCGAAGCACGTGGGGCCGAAGCGGCTGGGCGCCGCGGTGCACCTCATGCGGCGGTGGGGGCCGTGGGCGGTGTTCGTCGGACGGTTCATCGCCGTCCTCCGCATCTTCTCCGGACCGCTCGCGGGCATGTTCCGCATGACGTACCCGCACTTCCTCGTCGCCAACGCGGCGGGTGGCATCGCCTGGGCCTCGCTCGTGGTGACGGTCGTCACCGTGCTGGGGAGTGCCGCGACCGAGTTCCTGCACCGCTTCTCCTGGGCGGCGCTCGCGTTGGCCGGTGCCGCGGCCGTCGTGATCGCGGTGGTCGTCGTGTTCCGGATCCGTCGTCGGGCTGCCCAGCCGGCCGCCGATCGCGCGCCCGTGTCGATGACCGAGGCTGAGCTCGACGAACTGCTGTCGCCATCCGGGTCGGTCCCGGCCACGACCGACGCCGACGCCCGAATGGACACGCCGACCACCCGGGCCGCCAGCTCGGCCCCCGTCCGCACCGATCTGCGCGCCGCGATCTCCGTCGTCCTGACGCCGCTGCGCTGGGCCCTGCGGAGCACCCCTGCGACCACCGCCTTCGTCACCGTCTTCGTCGCACTCGGCGTCGTGACCGGCGGCCTGTGGCGCCCGATCGACCAGGCCGCCTGGTATCCGGCATTCGCCTACGGGGTGCCGAGCCTCGAAGCCGGGCGCTGGTGGACGGTCCTGACGGGCATGTTCATCACCGCCGACCCGCTCGCCTATCTCATCGCGATCGTCGGCGCGGCCGTGTTCGGCGGATGGGTCGAGGTCCGATTCGGCACGCTGCGGGCGTCGGCGATCTTCGTGACCGGCAATCTCGTCGGCGTCCTCGGAGCCCTCAGTGCGGCCTCGGCGCTGGCTCGGCTCGACTGGCCGTGGGCGCAGTCCCTCGTGACGACGCTCGACGTCGGTCCGAGCTGCGGCATCCTCGCCTGCGTCGCGACCGCGACCGCGTTCATGCGTTCCCCCTACCGGCTGCGCTGGCGGCTGCTGCTCCTGTCGTGGGTGTCGATCGCGCTCCTCTACGTCGGGAAGATCGACGACCTCGAGCACTTCATCACGACCGTCGTCTTCGTGATCGTGGCCCGCCTCCTCCTCGGCGAGCACCGGTCGACCCCGCGACCCACCATGCGCGACTGGCGGCTGTTCGCCGTCTCCGGACTGCTCGTGATCGGTGCGGTGCAGCTGCTCGTCACCCTCGTGTCGCTCGACGGGCCGCTCGGTTCGACCACCCTGACGCAGGGCTCAATCCTCGACGTCGGGGTCGACACCATCGCGATCCTGGTGATCGCGAACTGGCTCCGCCGTGGTCATCGCTGGGCCTGGTGGGCGGCGATGGTGCTCACCGTCGGCAACCTGCTGGTCACGCTCGCCCTCATCGCCCTCGCCTGGCTGGCCCAAGTGCCGCTCGTGGCGTCGACCATCTGGATCTCCGCGAGCGTCCTGTGGGTGGGACAGGCGGTGGTCCTCGTGCTGTCGCGCCACGCGTTCCGGGTCGCGGCGAACCAGACCAGGCGACGCCTGCCCGGGGCGATCGGTCCGGGTGCGCGGCGAGCACGCGCCAGGGCGGCGCAGCTGCTGCACGAACACGGCGGCGGACCGTTGGCTGCCTCGGCGCTCCGACCGGAGAACCGGGTGTTCGTCACGGCCGACGGTGGACACGCGGTCGCCTACCAGCAGCACGCCGGCGTCGCGCTGGCCCTCGGCGAGCCGATCGGCGACCCCGGCGGTGCAGCAGCAGCGGTGTCGTCGTTCGCGACGGCGGCCGAGCAGGAGGGGCTCACACCGGCGGTCTTCGCCACCCGCGACGCGCGCATCGTGCCCGAGGGGTGGCGGGTGTCGCCGCTCGGTCGAGACCTCGTGCTCGACCTCCGCGGGGCGGATGCATCAGGACCCGCTGGTCCGGACGATGCGACGGGAGCCACCCGCGCGGATCCGACGGCCTCGATCCTCCTGGCCGCTCGCGAACTGCCGTGGGAGCTCCGCAGCCAGATCCGCGCGCTGTCGTCGGTGTGGGTGTCCGACCGGCACGTGCCCGAGCTCGGTCTCACCGTGGGTTCGAGCATCGACGCCCCCGATGACGACGACCGGCAGCCGACCGCCGCGGTCCGGGTCTCCGTCGTGACGGACGCCGCGGGCGCCGTGCTCGCGGCGGTGTCCTGGTTGCCGATCCCGGGGGCCGGCGGCACCGTGCACGGATGGGTGCTCGATGCGGTCCGGCGCGCACTGCCGAAGGACGACGCCGGAACGACGACGGGTGCGGGTGCAGCGTCACGTGAACACGCCAGCCGAGCCGTCGAGCTGGCTCTGACCGACGCATGCCGACGATTCGCGTCCGAGGGCGCGTCCCTGGTCTCGTTCGCTGCTTCCGGACTGGCACAGGACGGCACCGAGCCCGACGGCGTCGCCGTGCGCACGATGGCCGGCATCGCCCACCGGGTCGACCCCCTCGTCGGCTTCGCCGAGATCGCCGACGTCGCCGAGCGCCTGGGTGCCACCGCCGTGCCGCTGTTCCTCGCCTGCCGCGAGGACGCCGACCAACCGCGGGTCGCCTACGCCGCCGCGTCCGGCCTCCTCACAGGCATCCGCCTGCGCGACCTCCCCGGCCTGAGCGGATCACTACTCGTGCGGTAGGCCTTCGGCTCGTCCCGCCTCGGACGGCGACGCGGCGTGTCACCACCCGCGGCTAGGCTCGGCGGGTGACCACGGGACAGGACAGGCGACGGCTGCGGCCTGTCGACCGCGACATCCTCCGGCTCGCGGTCCCCGCGCTCGGGGCGCTGATGGCGGAGCCGCTGTTCCTCCTCGCCGACTCCGCGATGATCGGCCACCTCGGCGTCGTGCCACTCGCCGGCCTCGGGGTCGCGAGTGCCGTCCTGCAGACGGTCATCGGACTCATGGTGTTCCTCGCCTACGCGACGACGCCTGCGGTCGCCCGGCGTCTCGGTCACGGCGACGAGCGCGGCGCGGTGTCGCTCGGGGTGGACGGCCTCTGGTTGTCGCTCGGGCTCGGTGTCGTGATCGGTGCGGCCGGATGGTTGCTCTCCCCCACGCTTGTCGGGCTGTTCGGTGCGACGGACGCCGTCGCCCAGCAGGCCGACACCTACCTCGGCATCTCGATGCTCGGCATCCCTGCCATGCTGCTCGTCTTCGGTGCGACCGGGCTCCTCCGCGGCCTGCAGGACACCACCACGCCCCTCGTGGTCGCCGGCGCCGGGTTCGCCGCGAACATCGGCCTCAACTTCCTCTTCATCTACGGCCTCGGACTCGGCATCGCGGGATCCGCCATCGGCACCGTCATCGCACAGTGGGGCATGGTCGTCGCCTATCTCGTCGTCGTCCTGCGCCACGTGCGTCGGACGGGAGCACGTCTCCGACCGCATCGCGCCGGCCTCGGTGGGGCGGCCCGTTCCGGCGGGTGGCTGTTCCTCCGCACCGTCAGCCTCCGTGCCGCGATGCTCATCGCCGTGTTCGTCGCGACCGACCTCGGCACCGACGAACTCGCCGGGTTCCAGCTCGTCATGACCCTCTTCGCCACCCTCGCCTTCGCGCTCGACGCCCTCGCGATCGCCGCGCAGGCCCTCGTCGGCAAGGGGCTCGGGGCCGGCGACGTCGCAGGGGTGCGCGCCGTCCTCGTCCGATGCCTGCAGTGGGGCGTCGGCTCGGGGATCGTCCTCGGCCTGGTCATCGCGCTCGCAAGCCCGGTCATCGGCCTGCTCTTCACGAGCGACCCCGACCTCGCGGCGCTCATCGTGCCCGCGATCATCGTGCTCGCCGTCACCACTCCGCTCGGAGGCGTCGTCTTCGTCCTCGACGGCGTCCTCATCGGCGCCGGCGACGCGAAGTACCTCGCGATCACCGGGCTGCTCAACACGCTCGTCTTCCTGCCGTTCGCGCTCGCGGTCCTCGCCTGGGCACCCGGCGGGCAGACCGGACTCACCTGGTTGGCACTCACCTTCTTCGTCGGCTACCTCGGTGCGCGCGCGACCACCCTCGGGCTTCGAGCTCGCACGACGGCCTGGATGCGCACCGGCGCCTGACCGACAACTGGGGAGTTGTCCCCATTGAGGCTGTCGCCTCGGTCCCCCATCCTGGACGTGAGCATCCGTCAACGCTCACGATTCCAGGGGGAACCACCATGTCACTACGCTCCGCTCACCACCGTCTCCGCGTCTCCGCGGTGGCCGCCGTTGCCGTCATCGGGCTCTTCGGGCTCGCCGCCTGCAGTAGCGGCGACGCACCGGCCGACTCCGAACCCTCGACGAGCGCCACGACCGCGCCCGAGGCCACGGAGGACGCTGCCCAGGAAGAGCCGGCATCGGGTGCGACGAAGTGCACCGAAGAGCAGGTCAACACGCTCAGCGCGGCCAGCGGCGTCGCGGTCCCGGCAGCCGCTGTCGCCGCGGCGAAGGCCACCTTCGCTCCGGCCGCGGTCCTCGGCGACCTGCCGACGGTGTGCATCCTCAGCTATGAAGCGGGTGCCGCCTCGGGCAGCTACGCCGTCCTCTCCGGCGGCGCTGCCTCCCTCACCGCAGCAGCCGCGAACGCGACGGCCGGTGGCGCGAGCGTGACCGAAGCCGCCGGTACGTTCACCGGATCGCTCGACGGGCTGACGATCATCGGCATCCCGTTCACCCAGCTCACCCAGGAGACCGCCGGGTTCGAGAACGTCGAGGACCTCGTCGTCGTCGTCTCGACCGCGGCACTCGGCTAGGCCGCCGCAGCGTCACACCAGCGCCCATCCGCCCTCGTCGGGCGGGTGGGCGTTCGTGCGCGTCGGGTCGGCTGCGCTGGCACGATGAGACCTCCGGTGCCCCGCGCATCAACCGATCGGTGGATACGAGGATCAGCCCCTCCACCGCTACCGCTGCGCGTCGCAGCGGACGAGCATGGACACCATGAGCACACGACCGATCATCGAGGTCCGCGAGCTGCGCAAGCAGTACGGCGACTTCACCGCCGTCGACGGGGTCTCCTTCGACATCCACCAGGGCGAGACCTTCGCCCTCCTCGGCCCGAACGGTGCCGGGAAGAGCACCACGATCGAGATCCTCGAGGGCTACCGCCACCGGACGGGCGGCGAGGCGAGCGTCCTCGGTGTCGACCCGGCGAAGGGCGGTCTCGACTGGAAGGCCCGCCTCGGCATCGTCCTCCAGTCGAGTGCCGAGGCCGCCAACGTCACGGTCCGGGAGCAGCTCACACAGTTCGCCCGGTACTACGCGCACCCGCGGGAGGTGGACGAGGTCATCGAGGCGGTCGGGCTCACGAGCAAGGCGGGCACGCGCATCGGCAAGCTCTCGGGGGGCCAGCGCCGGCGGGTGGACGTCGCCCTCGGGGTGGTCGGCCGCCCAGCGCTCCTCTTCCTCGACGAGCCGACGACCGGCTTCGACCCCGAGGCGCGTCGGCAGTTCTGGGAACTCATCCGCTCGCTCAAACGTGACGGCACGACCATCCTCCTCACCACCCACTACCTCGACGAAGCCGCCCAGCTCGCCGACCGCGTCGCCGTCATCGCGGCTGGTCGGCTCGTGGAGATCGGCGCCGTCGACGAGATCGGCGGCGCGGAGGCCCGGATCCCCGTGGTGCGCTGGCGCGACGAGCACGGCCTCCACGAGGAACGGACCGAGTCGCCGGCCGCACGGGTCGCCGATCTCACGGCGACACTGGGCGGAGAGCCACGCGACCTGGAAGTCATCCGTCCGAGCCTCGAGGACATCTACCTCGGGCTCGTCCACGCGGCCGACGGCGCTGCGACGTCAACCACTTCATCAGCAGCACCGTCACCGGCCACCAAGGTCACCACGACAGGAGTCGGCGCATGACCACCATCGACCGCACCACCAACGCGCTCGTCCCGGCACTCCCCCGCGGACGCACTCTCCGGCTCGGAGCCAGCCGGATCGGCTACGAGACCCGCATCTACTTCCGCTCCGGCGACCAGGTGTTCTTCACCTTCCTCTTCCCCGTCGTGATGCTCGCGATCTTCTCGACCGCCTTCAGCGCGATGGGGAACGTGGGCGAGGCGCCCGACGGCACCGGCGGGGTCAGCCAGGCGGCGTTCTACCTCCCCGGCATGATCGCCGCCGGTATCCTCCTCTCGGGCGTCCAGAACCTCGCGACCGACATCGCGACGGAGAAGAGCGACGGCACGCTCAAGCGCCTCGGCGGCAGCCCACTTCCGGTGATCTCCTACTTCCTCGGGAAGATGGGGCAGGTCCTCGTCACCTCGGTCCTCCAGATCGCGCTGCTGCTGCTCGTCGCCCGGTTCCTGTTCGACGTCACCCTGCCGACCGAGCCCGAGCGGTGGCTCACCTTCGCCTGGATCTACCTGCTCGGCATCGCGACGTCGGCGGTCCTCGGCATCGCCCTGTCGGCAGTCCCCCGCACGGGCAAGAGCGCGACGGCCGTCATCATCCCGATCGTGCTCGTGCTGCAGTTCATCTCCGGCGTCTACCTCTCGTTCACGATGCTCCCCGAGTGGCTGCAGAACGTGGCGAGTGTCTTCCCGCTCAAGTGGATCGCGCAGGGCATGCGCTCCGTCTTCCTGCCGGAGGGGTTCGCCTCGCAGGAGCCGTCCGGTGGCTGGGACCTCCCGATGGTCGCGCTCGTCCTCGTCGTCTGGGCGGTCGTCGGCCTCGTCCTCACCCGCCTCACCTTCCGCTGGGTCCGTCGCTCCTAGCCCGCGAACTGTCAGTTCCGGTGGGTGTACGCCGCCGGGACTAGCAGGAAGTGACAGTTCGCGAGCAGGGATGGGAGGGTTGGGACATGGACGGACGACGATGGTGGGATGTCGCGTTCGGCGCGGGGTGCGTGATCGTCGGTGCGCTCGTGAGCGTCAGCGCGGCCGGGGCACCGGAACGGGTCGTCGGCGTCTGGATCGTGCTCGCGGTGCTCTGCCTCGTCTACTACACGGCGGGGCGACGCACGCTCGAGCGTCCGCAGGGCGGGCTCTGGTTCGCGATCACCCTCATCGCACTCACCGCCGTGGGGACCGCGTTCTCACCGAACGTCCTGACCCTGCAGTGCCTCGTATTCCCGCTGCTGTGGGTGCTGACACCGAAGACGCGGAACGCGATCGTCCTCAACATCGCGAGCGCCGCGACCCTCGCCGTCGGCTTCATCGTCGGACAAGGCGCCACCGCGGAGGCGATCCTGCAGGGGCTCGCGATCCAGAGCGTCTCGCTCGTCTTCGCGTTGTCCCTCGGTCTGTGGATCACCCGGATCGCCGAGCTCGGCGACGAGAAGGCGCGACTCCTCGTGAGTCTGCAGACCGCTCAGGCCGAATCAGAACGGGCGAGCCGGGAGGCCGGGGCTGCCGCCGAACGCGAACGCATGGCTCGCGACATCCACGACACCATCGCGCAGAGCCTCACGAGTGTGGTGCTGCTCGCGCAACGCGCCCGTTCCGAGGTCGGCGAGACCGTCGCGGGCACGCCGGACGCCTCCCCGCTGGACGGTCGGCCGATCGCCGCCCTCGACAGCATCGACCTCATCGAGAGCACGGCACGCGACGCCCTCCGCGAGGCGAGGTCCCTCGTGGCCACGACGGCTGCGATGCCGGCTGCCGACACGACGCTCGGTGACAGCCTCCGCCGCTTGGGCGAGCGGTTCGCCCGCGAGACAGGTGTGGCCGTCGACATCGACGCTCCGTCCGAACGGTTCCAGCGCGCGCCCGAGGTCGTGCTGCTCCGGAGTGCGCAGGAGGGTCTCGCGAACATCCGGAAGCACGCCGCCGCCGACCGCGTCGAGCTGGCGCTCACCGTCGACGACGGCTGGGCCGAACTGCGGATCTCCGACGACGGGGTCGGGATCGCGGACCCGGACGGCGCGCTGCTCGGGACCAGTCCGGGCGCAGGCTTCGGGCTGCACGGCATGCACGACCGGGTGACGCTGCTCGGCGGAACGGTGGAACTCGCGAGTGCCGCCGGAGCGGGGACGACGGTGCGGGTGCGAGTGCCGGTGACGATCGAAGCAGGTCCTTCGACAAGCTCAGGGACCGGGGATGACACAGCCAGCCGCCATTCGACAGGCTCAGGGAGCACGGACGGTGTCTCGGCCGGCGGCCCTTCGACAGGGTCAGGAACCGTGGAGGAGGGACGATGACACGGATCAGGATCGTCGTCGCGGACGACCACCCCATCGTGCGGTCGGGCATCGTCGCGCTGCTCGGGCGCGCGGACGACCTCGAGGTCGTGGCCGAGGTGGCGGACGGCGCTGCGGCGGTCGCTGCGGCCGAGGAGCACCGGCCCGACCTCGTGCTCATGGACCTGCGCATGCCGGTCCTCGGCGGTGCGGAGGCGACGGCGCGCATCGTGCAGCGCGTGCCAGGCGTCCGAGTGCTCGTGCTGACGACCTACGAGACCGACGACGACATCCTCGGCGCGATCGAGGCCGGTGCCGGCGGCTACCTGTTGAAGGCGGCGCCCGAGCAGGAGATCCTGGCGGGCATCCGTTCGGTGGTCGCCGGTCAGACGGTGCTCGCGCCCACGATCGCGGCGACGCTCGTCGGCCGCATGCAGGGCGGGAACCCAGCCCGCCCGCAACTCAGCGCCCGCGAGCTCGAGGTCCTCGCGCTCGTCGCCGCCGGCAACAGCAACCGGTCGATCGCGGCGGCGCTGTTCATCTCGGAGTCGACGGTGAAGACGCACCTGCTGCACGTCTTCGAGAAGCTCGACGTGGCCGACCGGACCAGGGCCGTCACCCGTGCTCAGGAGCTGCGACTGCTCTGAGCCGGCGCACGAGGCGGCGGGTCCGCTCAGTCGGCTCGGGGCACGGGACGCCGAACGTGCGTGCGCAGACCCACCACGTCGAGGACGAACTCGCAGAACATCGCGTTGGCCCAGGAGAACCAGGGGCGGGTGAAGATGTCGGGGTCGTCCTTGTGGAACGACTCGTGCATGACCCCCGTGCCGGCGTCGGTCCGCAGCAGCGTGTCGAGCAGGCGGGCGCGGTCCTGCTCGTCCTGCGAGGTGAGGCCCTCGATGGACAGCGCGATCGGCCAGATGTGGTCGTCGGGCGTGTGCGGGCTCCCGATCCCGCGAGCGGCGGACCCGACGAAGAAGCTCGGGTCGTCTTCGCTGAGCAGGAACCGTCTGGTGGCGAGGTACCGGGCGTCGTCGGGCGCGCACCAGCCGAGGAACGGCAGCGAGAGCAGGCTCGGCACGTTGGCGTCGTCCATCAGGAGCGCATTGCCGAACCCGTCGACCTCGTAGGCGTAGACGTCGCCGTACTGATCGGTCGTCACGACACCGTGGGCGTCGATCGCGGTCTCGAGCTCGCGCCGGAGCGCACCGGCCTCCGCGGCGAGTGCCTCGTCATCGAGCACATCGGCAGCGATCGATTCGACCCCGGCGAGCGTCACCGCGGCGAAGAGGTTGCCCGGAACGTTGTAGCCGTACCGCCCTGCGTCATCGCTCGGCCGGAACCCCGACCACGAGAGCCCGGTCCACGCCGTCTCCGGCCCGAGTCCGTCACGGACGAGCGTGTCGGAGAGTGGCGCGTCGAACCGCTGGAACCGGTACGGCGAGCGCTCCTCGTGGTGCTGCTCGACGCGCCAGACCTCCATCGCCGCGACGACGGCGGAGCGGTATCGCGCATCCAGGTGGTCGCGGCGCCCGGTCGCCAGCCAGATGTCGTGTGCGAGCTGGAGCGGGTAGCAGAGCGAGTCGATCTCGTACTTGCGCTCCCACACCCAGGGCGACGCGTCGGTGCGGTCGTCGCGGTGGCCGTGTCCGTTCGGCTCGGCGTTGAACGCGTTCGCGTAGGGGTCGAGCGCCATCGCGTCCAGCTGCCGGCGGTTGACGGCGACGAGCAGCTCGGCCAGCTCGGGGTGGTCGGCTGCGAAGTGGAGATAGGGCGCGAGTTGGGCGCTCGAGTCGCGCAGCCACATCGCCGGGATGTCGCCGGTGAGCATGAAGACGGTGCCGTCCGGCATGGGCGTCATCGTGCTGTGCAGGGTGTCGGCGAAGCAGCGCTCGAACATCTCGGCCACCCGTTCGTCACTGCGCTCCCGCACAGCCGTGGTCACCTCGGTGATGAGTTCGTCGATCCAAGCGGTCATGGGTCTCCTCCGTCTGCGTCGGCGCGGTGATCGGGCGGGTCAGGTCGAGTCAGGTCATGGCAGGTCGGAACGAGACCGCACCCCTCGTCCGCCCCGCCGTCAGACGTCGCCGCGTGGCTTCGGGGCGTCCGGCTGCGCCGCCGCATAGGCGGACTGGCCGGTCGCTCCGGGCTCGCCTGCGGGGATCGGGACGAGGTACGCCGCGGTGCCGTAGGCGGTCAGCTGCGTCCACGCACCGCCGATGTCGGTGGTCTCGAGACGCATCGCGAGGACCGCGTTCGCGCCGCGCTGTTCCGCGTCGGCCACCAGTCGTCGCATGACCTCCTGGCGGGACTCGAACAGCAGCTGGGTCATCCCCGGGACCTCGCCGCCGCCGAGCGCCGAGAAGCCGATCGACATCGAGGAGCCCCAGTCGCGAGCTCGCACGGTGAGCCCGACGACCTCGCCGAGGACGGCGTCGATGCGGTGTCCGGCGACGGTGTCCGTCGTCACGACGATCATGCGGTGGCCGCCGTTGCGGCCAGACGCGACAGCGCGGCGAGCGACAGCGCGGCGATGCCGGTGTCGAGGGTGGGGTGGATGAGCGGCGCGAACTTCGAGGAGTGGTTGCCGGGGAGGTCCTGCTCCATGCGCCCCGAGGCGTAGGCCGCGGCGAAGGCCTGTGGGTCGGCACCCCCGAGGATCCAGTAGACGATGGGAGCGTCGGCGGCCGTCGCAAGCATGCCGACGTCTTCACTCCCCGTGACGAGACCGGGGTCGACGACCCGGTTGGCACCGAAGGCGTCGGCGAACACCGAGGTCACGTCGGCGGTCGCCGCAGGATCGTTCACGAGGACCGGGAAGGCCTCGGTGTGTTCGATCACCGGTTCCCGCTCGGCGCCCGACGCTGCGGCCTCGGCCCGGATGATGCGCTCCATGGAGCCGACGACGCGGTCGCGCACGTGCGGTTCGTAGCTGCGGATGTTGACGCCGATCTGCGCGGTGTCGGGGATGATGTTGTTCTTGGTGCCGGCGTGCATCGTGCCGACGGTGAGCACCGCGGTGTCGGTTCCGGCGACCTCGCGGGACACGATGCTCTGGAGGCGGACGACCGCCGATGCCGCCATCACGATCGGGTCGATCGTCGACTGCGGGCGGGAGCCGTGCCCGCCGCGGCCGTGGAAGGTGACGCGGTAGGCGTCGGTCGCGGCGAAGGACGGACCGGCGTGCGTGCCGACGACACCGGCCGGCAGCGGACCGACGTGCTGGCCGAACACGATGTCGGGCTTCGGGACGCGTGCGTAGAGGTCGTCGTCGACCATCGCCTGCGCACCGCCGCCGGCCTCCTCGGCCGGCTGGAACAGGACGACGAGCGTCCCGGACCAGGTGTCGCGCCGCGCAGCGAGCAGTTCGGCGGCACCCAGCAGACAGGTGACGTGGACGTCGTGGCCGCAGGCGTGCATGACCGGGACGTCGTTGCCCTCCGGGTCGACCCCGCGCGCGACGCTCGCGTAGTCGAGGCCCGTCTCCTCCAGGACGGGCAGGCCGTCCATGTCGGCCCGCAGCAGGACCGTCGGTCCCTCGCCGTTCTCCAGGACACCGACGACACCGGTTCCACCGATCCCCGTCGCGACGCCGTAGCCGAGACCGGTGACGCGATCGGCGATGAGGGCGGCCGTCCGGTGCTCCGCGAAGGAGAGCTCCGGATTGGCGTGCAGATCCTGGTACACCGGTGCGAGCGACACGGCGAGCGCTGCCGCCTCCTGCTGGACGAGTGCTGCGGTGGCGATGGGCTGGTCGGTCATGGGTCTCCTTCGAGCGTCTCCTCCACCCTACGGGGCACGCCGTCCGTATCGTCGGCCGGATGCCGGCTCGGGCGATCAGCCGCGGTCGCCGGCGCGTCGCTTCCGGACACCGACGACCACGAACACGACGGCGACGGCCAGCGCGATCGCGGCGACGCCGAACGGCCCGATCGTACCGAGCAGCGCACCGAAACCGGCTCGTCGTCCGGTGCTCCGCCCGGCGACCTCGTCCCAGATCGGGGTGAAGCAGAGCACGGCGACGAGCACGCCGATCCCCGCGCCGGCGAACCACCCGAACGGCGAACTCCCCCACTCCTCGACGGACCATTGCGGTGGGGTCTCCGGTCCACCCGCCTGAACCGGTTCCTGCTCCGGCTGCTGGCCAGGCTGCTGCCCGCCGCTCATCGCTTCCAGACCGTTCCGCCGGCCCCGACGTCGGAACCGCCCACGGAGACGCCGGTCACTTCGAGGCCATCGGTCGAGGACAGCGGCACACAGACCGTGATCGTCTCGCCACCGACGAGGTCCTCCGCAGCCGCCGTCGGGTCGTCCGGTGTCCCGGTGCACTCCGTGAGACCGATGAACGACGTCTCGAGGAAGCTTCCGTCCGACAGCTCGGCGTAGACGTTGTTCCAGGGCAGCGCGAGCACCTCGGCGGTGGCGTCCCCCTCGTATGCGAACTCGATTAAGGCGAAGTAGACGTCGTCGTCACCGCCGATCTGCGCGGTCACCTCGTCGGGTGCCGCGTCGAGCGAGGCGACCGTGACGGCGAAGTCCTGGTCGTCGTTCCCCGCGATCTTGGCAGGCAGGGTCACGGTGGCCGTCTCGCCGACCGAGACGGAACCGCTGGAGCAGCCGGCGAGGGCCGCGGCGAAGACGAAGCGCAGCACCTCCTCCGACCAGGCGCGGGAGCCGGCTCATCGATCGTGTGCGGTGCGTCATGTGGTTCGTCCTTCTCCTGGCATGGACCGAGCGACACGCGTCGCCCGGCCGGTCGTCTGGGGTGGCGGCATGCTCCACGGCGTGCCCGAACCGATGGTGCCGGAGCGCCGCGGCTCCGAGCCAGCCGCCCGAACGAGCCCGAACGACTCGCCGAGGTCGACGAACGGAGGTCGCGCACGCGTGGCGGCGGTGGGGTCAGGCCCGAGCGAGGTTCGCGCGCATCGTCTGGACGGCCGTGGCTCGCCAGTGGCCGACCGCGCTGAGGAGGTCGGCGGCGGTGGTGAACGCGGCGTCGGCCGCCGCTCGGTCGCCGCGGATCGCCGCCGCTCTCCCGATCGTCTCGAACGCCCGCGCCTGCTCGACTCGGTCACCGAGCAGTTCGGCGAGCTCGAGCGAGCATCGCGCCCAGCGCTCGGCGGTCCCGGCGTCGTCGGTGTCGGCGGCGATCTCGCCGAGGGTGCTGCAAGCGTCGGAGCGGAGGAGTGGGTAGCCGACACGCTCGGCCGAGGCCAGGGCGGTGTCCGCCAGACGCGCGGCCTCGACGAGGTCTCCGCGTCGACGAGCGACCTGGGCGAGCTGGATGGCGATCTCGGCGTCCTCGTCGAACGTCGTCGGACCGCCGTCGTCCGCCCCTGCCGCGAGCAGGGCCGCCTCCGCCTCGGCCACACGGTCGAGGTCCAGCAGGATCGTGGCGCGCTGGGTGAGGAGGTATCCGCGGTTGACGCCGGCACCGCCGTGCTCGAGCAGGGTCGCGCAGCGCCGGAGCGCCTCGTCGAACCGACCCTGCGCCTGGAGCAGGAGCACACGGTTCGACTCGACGATCGTCCGATTGACGTCATCCCCGGCTCGAGCGCTCACCGCATCGGCCAGATCGAACAACCGCTCCGATCGGCGATACCGGCTCGTGATGCGCGACAGATTGCCGAGGTTGCCGATCGCGCGCCCTCGCGTGATCGGATTGCCGGCTGCGGCCGCGATCCGAGCGGCGCGGAGATACGACTGCTCGGCCTCCGCCATCCGTCCCAGTTGGCGTTCCACATTGGCGATCACGTTCATCGTGCGACCCGGCTGCTCCTCGGTGAGGAGACGGCTCGCCCGATGCAGGTGGTCGAGGGCGTCGTCGTACCGACCGAGCTTCTCGAAGGCGCGGGCGAGGAGCTCCGCGGTCGTGCCTCGTCGGTCCCGCGGCACGAACGGCGCGGCGAGCTGGAGGAGTTCGGCCGCATGGCTCCAGTAGCCGGCATCACCCACCGGCTCCACCACGTCGAAGACGACCGCGGCGAGCGCGTCGCCCGCCCGCTGGTCGACCGCGAGCGCTGCGGCGGCCACCAGCCCGTCGGCGAGGGACGCGTCGAAGCGGACGGAGCCGATCAACTCGCGGAACCGGTCCAACACACGCCCGGCCAGCACCACGAGGACCGACGGGCGCTCCTGCTCGACCGCGAGCCGGTGGGCCGCGGTGTGGACGAGCGGGTGCAGTTCGACGGCCCGCTCCGAGACGGTGGCCAGGTGCATGTCCGCCAGGCGACGGAGCAGGCGCACCGAGGTCGGCGCATCCGCACCCGCGTCGTCCAGCAGTGTCTCGACGACGTCCAGCCGTACTGGGCCGCGGAGCAGGCCGAGCCGCCGGAACAGGGTCGCGGCGTCCGGTCCGACGGCGGCGACCGAGGGTTCCAGGAGCGGCACCGCGTGGTCGCGCCGCGGGCGGTCGCCGAAGCGCTCGGCCACATCGGCGAGCGACCAGTCCGGGTGGTCTTCGATGAAGCGCAGCACGAGGTCGAGGTCGAGACGGATCCCGCTGATCGCCTTCGCGAGCCGGTGGACCGCCGCGTCGTCGGACGAGGAGGACGTCGGACGCCGCGAGGCGGTCGCGGCCGAGAGCCGCCGGACCGTCTCCTCGGTCTCGAGGGGCAGGACGGTCCGACGGTCCACCGCGAGTCCCTCGGCGGCCGCCAGTGCCTCGAGGCCGTCGAGCCGGGCTCGCGAGGTCACGATCAGATGGAGACCGCACCCGGCGGGACCCCGGGCGTGGTCGGCGATCAGGAGTGGAGCGAGCTGCGCTGCGGAGAACGCGTCCTCGAGCAGGACGACGATCCGGCGGTCGCGCGCCGCCGTTCGGAGCCTCTCGCGCAGCGCTGCGGCGTCGAGGCGACGATCGGACCGACCTCCGACGGCGCGCACCAGTTCGCGCAGGACCTCGTCCGCTTCCGCCGGACGCTGGCCGTCTTCGAATCCGTGTAACCGGACGAGGAGCACCACCGCACCGGGGGTACGGCGGCGTTCGACCTCGGCGAGCCGCCTCGCGTACTCGGCCTTGCCGACCCCGGGGAGCCCGGTGAGGACGACGACGGGTGCGGCAGCGGGCTCCACGCCGGTGGACGTCGATCCCTCAGCTGCCGGCAGGACGGAGGCGGACACCGGGCCTCCAAGCGTCGCACCGTTCAGGCGCGCAGCAGTGGTGCGCCACTCGGCGGCCGCTGAGGCCGAGGCTCCGAGAGCGAGGACGAGGTCGTGGATGAGTTCGGCGTCGACCCGATGCCGGTCGGTGCGGAAGCAGTCGTAGACCGTCACCTTGCCGGGGGCGTCGCGGGAACCTCGTCCGAGCCGGAGGGCACCGACCCGCCGGGCCAGCTCGGCGAACGACGGCGCACCGGCCGCCGCGCGCAACCCCGTGAGCGCCTCGGCCAGCTCCCCGAGGTCGGCGATGGACGAGAGGGTGGTCGGTCGCATCACCGGGCCCGGTGCGCCGGTGCCGTCGTCGCTCCGGGGTGGAACCGGACGCTGAACTGCTCGCACTCCGGATCGCGGCCGTCGAGCATGGCGACGATCGCCCGGCCGGCGGCCGACCCCTTCTCCCGAGAGGGCTGCCACACCGTCGTGAGGTCGTAGTCGAGCCCCTCGACCCGGATGCCGTCGAACCCGACCACGCTGAGCTCCGCGGGGACGGAGATGCCGAGCTCCTCAGCTGCGCGGATGACGCCGGCGGCCAGGAGGTCGCTCTGCGCGGCGATCGCCGTCGGACGTTCACCCGCCGGGACGTCGAGGATGGCGTGTCCGGCGACCCGGCCCTCCTCGAGCGACGAGCCCGTGGTGACGAACCCCTGCGCGTCGGGGAAGACGTCGCGGAGGCCCTGCAGGCGTTCGATGGCCGGGACCGTCGTGGCGGATCGCTCCCACTCGGGTGTGAGCGGGCCGCGGCGTTCGGTCGGGTCGAGGTTGAGGGTGACGACGGCGACGCGCTCGTGGCCGAGATCTGCGAGGTGTCGCGCCTCCTCACGCACGCCGCCGCGGTTGTCGACGGCGATGTCGGGGACGCCGAGGGCCGCGAGTCCTTCGATCGACACGATCGGCATGCCCCGTCGGCTGAGGATCGCCACCGAGCTGTCGAGGTTCGGGCTGCAGCCGATGAGGACGACGCCGTCCATCGGTGCGTTGCTCAACTGCAGGGTGCCCTCCTGCGCATCGTTCAGGAGCAGCAGACCGGCACCGACCGCGCCGAGCTCGTCCGCGAGTCCGTCGAGGGTCTGCACCATCACCGGGTCGCGGAAGGAGTGTCCGATCCGACCGGCGACGACGGCTCCCACGATGCCGCTGCGTCCCTGGCGGAGGGAGCGGGCCCGCGGGTCGGGGCCGGCGTAGTCGAGGTCGGCCGCAGCCTGCAGCACCCGCTGCTTGGTCGCTTCGGAGACGGGTCCGGCGCCGCTGAACGCGAGCGAGGCGGTCGACGGCGACACCCCCGCGCGCTCGGCGACATCGGCGAGCGTCGGTCGCGAGGGGCGTGATTCCTGGTCCACGATCTGCTAGCTTAGTCGACGGAATCGAATCGATTCGATTTCCGCCAGATCCGCCAAGATGCACGGGCCTCACCACCCCGCTCCACCGAGCGCCCAGGCGCACCAGCACCGATCCCGAGGACCCTGTGTCAGAGCCGACCAACCCGCACACCGCACCCGTCGCCCTGCGCCCACGCCGCGAACTCCTCGCCTGGCGCAACGCGATCTTCGTGATCTTCGCACTGAGTGGCCTCAGCATCGCGACGTGGGTGGCGCGCATCCCCGCCATCCGCGACAACCTCGAGCTGACCACCGGCGCCGTCGGGCTGCTCATCCTCGGCATGTCGATCGGATCGATCCTCGGCCTCGTCGCCTCGCAGCACCTCCTCGCGCGTCTCGGCCCGCGACACGGCATGCAGCTCACGCTCGGGCTCGTCGCGACCGGCTTGCTCCTCATCGGGATCGGCGCGAGCCTCGTGCCGCTCGAGGGCATCGTCCTCGTCGGGCTCATCATCTTCGGCTTCGGGAACGGAGCGCTCGACGTCATGATGAACGTCGAGGGCGCCGCGGCCGAACAGGAGCTCGGCAAGACGGTGATGCCGCTGATGCACGCGTGCTTCAGCTTCGGCACGGTCGCCGGAGCAGGGCTCGGCGCCCTCGCGTCCGCCGCCGGTCTCGAGGTGTTCTGGCACGCGCTCGTCATGGCGGTCGTCATCGCGATCGTCGCCGTCGTCGCCGTGCGCTTCGTTCCGGCCGAGCAGATGGTGGCCGATGAGCTGGACGACGCACCGAAGTCCCCGTGGCAGGACCGTCTCCGCGAGAGCCTCTCCGTCTGGGCCGACGGCCGCCTCATCCTCATCGGCGTCATCATGCTCGGGATGGCGTTCGCCGAGGGCAGCGCCAATGACTGGCTCGCACTCGCCGTGGTCGACGGCCACGAGCAGAGCAACACGACCGGTGCGCTCGTCTACGGCGTGTTCGTCACCGCGATGACCGTCGGTCGCATCGTCGGCGGGCCGCTCATCGACCGCTTCGGGCGGGTGCCGGTGCTGCAGGTGTCGGCCGGCGCGGCGATCGCCGGACTCGTGCTGTTCATCCTCACGCCGGTCACCGGACTCATGGTCCTCGGCACCGTGCTGTGGGGACTCGGCGCCTCGCTCGGGTTCCCGGTGGGCATGTCCGCCGCGGCCGACGACTCCAAGCGCGCTGCGGCACGGGTGAGCGCGGTCGCGATGATCGGCTACTGCGCGTTCCTCGTCGGTCCGCCGCTCATCGGCATCCTCGGCGACGCCATCGGCCTGCTGAACGCCCTGTTCGTCGTGCTCGTGCTCATCGTGTTCGCCGGTCTGGCCTCTCCGGCCGCCCGCGAGAGCAGCCGCCGCAAGCGCTGAGCCCGGTTCGTCCGCCGGCACGCCCCGCCTGGCGAGGGTTCACAACTCCTGCTTGCGGCCAGTCCGCCGCCCGCGCACGGTTCGCAACTCCTGCTCCTCGCATCACCTACAACCTCGTCGAGCCGAGAACAGGGGGCTCAGGCCCCGACGGAGGGAAGATCAGCAGGAGTTGCGGGCGGAACTGTTGCGAGGGGAGCGGCCGCTCTCAATGGCCGGCAGGAGTTGTGCACACCCACCGGGGTCCGAGTGCGCGTTGGACAGCCAGGCGCGGAGGGTAGGCTCGTCGTCGTGCGTTTGGTGATTGCGGAGTGCTCGGTCGACTATGCCGGACGGTTGTCGGCTCACTTGCCGCTCGCCAAGCGGCTGCTCATGGTGAAGAACGACGGCAGCCTGCTCGTCCACTCCGACGGTGGCTCCTACAAGCCGCTCAACTGGATGAGCCCGCCCTGCGTGCTCACGACGGTCGAGCCCGATGAGACGCAAGCGGCAGCCGGTATCACGGAGCTGTGGAAGGTCACGCACAAGAAGACCGGCGACGCGCTCATCGTGTCGATCCACGAGGTCCACCACGACAGCACGCACGAGCTCGGCGTCGACCCCGGCCTCCAGAAGGACGGCGTCGAGGCGCACCTGCAGAAGCTCCTCGCCGAGCAGATCGAGCTCCTCGGCGACGGCTACCGACTCATCCGCCGCGAGTACATGACCGCGATCGGTCCGGTCGACATCCTCGCCACCGACGCGACCGGGGCGTCCGTGGCGGTCGAGCTGAAGCGCCGCGGCGACATCGACGGCGTCGAGCAGCTCACCCGCTACCTCGAACTCATGAACCGCGACCCGCTCCTCGCCCCCGTGCAGGGCGTGTTCGCCGCCCAGGAGATCAAGCCGCAGGCGCGCACCCTCGCCCAGGACCGCGGGATCCGCTGCGTCGTCCTCGACTACGACGCGATGCGCGGCCTCGACGACAGCGACTCCCGCCTCTTCTGACGTCGACCGAGTCCCTTTCTCAGGAGTCCTCCGGCGCGCCGGCTTCACCAGGCACCGACGCGCCCGGAAACTCCTGAGAAAGGCACCAACTACCGCTCAGTGACCTTTCTCAGGAGTCCTCCGGCGCGCCGGCCTCACCCGGCACCGACGCGCCCGAACACTGCTGAGAAAGGCACTGGACCGACGGTCACGACCCGGAACTAGACGAAGAGCCAGATGAGGGCGACCATCCCGAAGCCGACGACCGAGAGGATCGTCTCGAGCACGGTCCAGGTCGCCAGCGTCTGCTTCACCGACATGTTGAAGTACTTCGCGATGATCCAGAACCCGCCGTCGTTGACGTGCGAGAGCGTGATCGAACCCGCCGCGATCGCGATGCCGATGAGCGCCAGCTGCGGCTGCGAGTAGTCGCCCGCGAGCACGACCGGCTGCAGGATCCCCGCCGTGATCACGATGGCCGCGGTCGCCGAGCCCTGCGCGATGCGGAGGCCGGAGCTGATGAGGTACGCGGACACGATGATCGGCAGGCCGAGCGAACCGAGCACCTCGGCCAGTGCCGCGCCCACACCCGTCGCTGAGATGACTGCGCCGAAGAACGCACCCGCACCGACGACGAGCAGGATCATGCCGATCGGCCGGAGCGACTGACCGGAGAGCTCGCCCAGCTCGGCGAGCGTCATGCCGCGCCGCACCCCCAGCACGTAGTACGCGAGGCAGACGGCGATCGTGAGCGCGACCGCCGGGTTGCCGATGAGTGTCAACGCTTCGAGGACCGGGCCGTTCGGCAGGGCGAGGGCCCCGAAGGTGGCGGCGAGGATGAGCAGGATCGGCGTGATGATGATGAGACCGACGCTCCAGAGCGAGACGTCCTTGCGCTCGGGGGCGTCGTCCTCGGGCTCCAGCACGTACTCCTCGGGAACCGAGACCATGACACGCTTCCCGATCCAGAGCGGCCAGGCGATGCCCGACGCGATGAAGGCGGGGATACCGCAGAGGAAGCCCATGAGGATGAGCCAGCCGAGCCCGACCTCGAACGTGCCGGCGAGCGCCGTCGGTCCCGGGTGCGGCGGCAGGAACGCATGCGTCATCGAGAGGCCGGCGAGCATCGGGAGCGCGTAGAGCACGAGCGACTTCCCGCCGCGACGCGCGGTGATGTAGACGAGGGGCGCGAGGACGAAGATGCCGACGTCGAAGAACACGGGGATGCCGAAGATGAGACCGGTGAGCCCCATCGCGATCGGAGCGCCGCGCTCCCCGAAGCGACCGAGGAGCTTCCGGATGAGGACGTCGGCACCGCCGGAGCGCTCCAGGATCGCGCCGAGCACGGTGCCGAGACCGATGATGATCGTGATGTGCCCGAGGATGCCGCCGAAGCCGGTCTCGAGGAGTGACGCCCCCGGTTTGATCTGCTCGTCGTCGAAGGGGTCCGGCACGGCCACGCCGACGATCTGGTAGATGCTCGTCCCGGTCGCGAGCGCCAGACCGATGCCGACGATGAAGAGCGAGATAAACGGTTCGAGCTTCACCCGGATGATGAGGAACAGCAGCACCGCGATGGCGACCGCACACAGGATGAGCAGTCCGGGGGTGGTCTGCTGCAGCCATCCGATGGGATCGCTCGGGGCTGGTGCGGCGGCGGCTACGACGCTGCGCGCGAGGGCGGTGATGGGCATGGGAGGACCTTCTGTGTCTGTGGGCGCGGGGCGGGGAGGAACGAGGGAGCGGTCAGGCCGGGCTTCGGCGGATCGAGCGGCCGGGGACGGCGTCGGTGCGTCGACCGTCGGCGATGACGGCGGCACCGTTCACGAACACCCACGGGATGCCGGCGGCCTGTTGCCGGGGCTCGGCGAACGTCGCGCGGTCGGCGATGGCCGCAGGGTCGAAGAGGACGAGGTCGGCGACGGCTCCGACGCGGAGCACGCCGCGGTCGCTGAGGCCGAGGCGCGCGGCCGGTCGCGAGGTGAGGTGGGCGACGGCGTCTTCCAGCCCGAGCACCCCCTCCTCGCGGACGTAGTGGCCGAGGTAGCGCGGGAAGGTGCCCCAGGCACGCGGGTGTGGCTTCGCGCCGATGAGGATCCCATCGCTCCCGCCGGTGTGGGCCGGGTGCGCCATCATCGTGCGCACGTTGGCCTCGTCGCCGACGTGCTGGAGGATGCCGGTCGCGAGCCGATCGGCTTCGAGGAGCGCGAAGAACAGGGCCGTCGGGTCGCCCGACCATGCGTGTCCCGCGTCCTCGGCGGCGATGTCGGCGACGGTCCGTCCGACGAAGCCGGCGAGCTCGGGGTTCGCGACGCCGGAGATCTCGATCGTGGCCCAGTCGGTGACGACACCGTGACAGCCGTCCGTGCCGAGGACCTCCAGCTCGTATCGGATCCGCGCCCGGACGTCGTCGTCGCCCAGACGCTCGATCGTCGCGTCCGGCCCGCCGACCGCCGCCCAGCTCGGCAGCAACGCCGACAGGGTCGTCGAACCCGGCAGGTAGGGATAGGTGTCGAGCGTGATGTCGACGCCGTTCGCGATGGCGGCGTCGATGAGGGCCACGAGTTCGGCGGCCCGGCCGGCGTTGACGCCGAAGTTCATCGTCGCGTGCGTGAGGTGCAGCGCGCACCCGGAACGACGACTGATGTCGATCATCTCCGCGTACGCCTCGAGTGCACCCTTGCCGTACGAGCGCTGGTGCGGTGCGTAGAAGCCGCCGTGCTCCGCGACGGTGCGGCACAGCGCGACGAGCTCCTCGGTGTCGGCGAACATCCCGGGCACGTAGGTGAGGCCGGAGGACATCCCGACGGCCCCCTCCCGCAGACCCGCCGCGACGAGCTCCTGCATACGAGCGATCTCGTCAGCGGTCGCAGCCCGGTTCTCGGTGCCGACCACGAGCATCCGGACGGAGCCCTGCGGCACCAGGTAGGCGACGTTCAGCGCGGCCCCGCGGTCGACCCGGTCGAGGTACTCGCCGACGGTCCGCCACGCGAAGTCGACGTCGTCGGGTTGCCCGTTCCAGCCGGCGATCTGCTGTCGGACGATCGACATGGTGCGGTCGTCCGTCGGGGCGTAGGAGAGCCCGTCCTGTCCGAGGACCTCCGTGGTGACGCCCTGCGAGACTTTCGCGAGGTGCTCGTGGTCGCGAAGGACGGCGAGGTCGGAGTGGGCGTGCATGTCGATGAAGCCGGGCGACGCGACGAGACCGTCGGCGTCGATGATCAGGGCGTCGGCGGGCGCGTCGGCCTCGGCGGACGCCCCGATCGCGGCAATGCGGCCCCGGTCGAGGAGCAGTGACCCGTGCACGCTCGGTCCGCCGGTGCCGTCGACGATGCGAGCGCCGCGGATGACCACCGCGCGCGCACCGGCCGTCGGTCGCGAGGTCACGGCAGGAGGGCCGCCGTGGTGAAGGCGGTCGCGCGCTCGGTGACCCCGGCCCAGTCGGCGGCGGCGATGTCGGCCGCACCGACCACACTCGACCCCGCGGTGACGGCGGCTGCGCCGGCCTGGATGTACTCCCGGGCGTTGCCGGCGTGCAGTCCGCCCGACGGCACGAGCCGGAGACCCGGGAACGGACCCTTGAGGTCCTTGAGGAAGCCGGACCCCATGGCGGCGGCGGGGAAGATCTTCACCGCGTGGGAACCGAGCGACGCGGCGCGCATGACCTCGCTCGGCGTCATCGCCCCGAGCAGGAACGGGATGCCGGCGGCGGTGGCGACCTCGGCGACCTCCTCGCTCAGACCGGGCGTGACCAGGAACTGCGCTCCGCTGTCGACGGCGCGCTGCGCGGTGTCGTGGTCCACGACCGTCCCCGCGCCGATCACGGCCCCGTGGTCGCCGATCGCGTCGGCCGCGGCGCGGATGAGCGCTTCGACGCCCGGCGTGGTGAAGGTGAACTCCACACTGCGGATCCCGCCCGCGGCGAGCGCCCGGCAGAGTTCGACCGGGTCGGGGATGACGGGCACGCGGACGACGGCGATGGCGCGGTCGGCGTACAGTGCGTCGAGGGCGTGCGGCGTGGTGGGAGGGGTCTCGAGCGTCATGCGGGGCTCCTGTTCGGGTCGGCTCAGCCGAAGGTGGTGGTGACGGCGTCGACGGCGCTCGGTTCGGCGAGACGGACGTCGTCGATGACGACGAGGGCACGCCACTTGTCGAAGGTGGTGCACGGGTGGGAGAGGCCCAGGCGGATGACGTCGCCGACCTCGGCGTCGCTGCCGGGCGGCAGGGAGACGAAAGTGTGCTGGTCGTTCATGGCCGTGGTCGTCGCGCCCGGGAGCGGCTCGACGGTGGCGGACCCGGCGCGGCGGACGCCCTGCACCTCGGGGAGTCCCTCGTCGAACGGGAAGTCGCGCTTCCCGCCGTCGATGAGCGCGAGACCGGGCTCGGGGCGGGAGACGATCGTCGCCCAGCCGTGGATCGCGGAGCGGAAGTCGCCGGTGCCCTCGTGGCGGCCGAGCGGCGTGATCCCGCGGTAGAAGCCGTCGTCGTGGGTGACGTACGCGCCGGAGCGCAGCAGCACGTCGACGGCGCGTCCGTGAGCACCGTCGAGGTCGCGCAGTCCGGCGAGGACCTCGGCGACCACGTCGAAGTAGGCGCTGCCCCCGGCGGTCACGATGAGCGTCCGGACACGTTCGTCGTACCGGCCGCCTGCGAGGAGCGCGCCGTGGAGCGCGGCGAGCGACTCCAGGTAGTCGCGGACGATCTGCAGCGAACCGTCGTCGCCGTGGTGCGCGAGGGCCCCCTCGTAGCCGCTGACGCCGGTGAGCGCGAGCTCGGGTGAGGCGACGACGGCCTCGGCGATCTCGAGCGCGGTGGCCTGATCCCGGGCTCCGGTGCGGCCGCCCGGCGCACCGAGTTCCACGAGCACGTGGAGGGGGCGACGGGGTGGCTGCTCGGCGAGCACGCGCGACATGATCTGCACGGCTCGGACGGAATCGGCCCACACGACGATCTCGGCGTCGCCGCTGTCGAGGGACCGCGCGACGGCGCGCAGGTGTTCGGGCTGCACGAGGGCGTTGGCGAGCATCACGCGGGGGATCGACCAGTCCAGCGCGATGGAGAGCTGCCACGGGGTCGCGACGGTGATGCCCCAGGCACCCGCGTCGAGCTGACGCTGCCACAGGGCTCGGTTCATCGTCGTCTTGCCGTGCGGCGCGAGGCCAACTCCTGTGCGGTCGCACCACTGCCGCATGGTCTCGACGTTGTCGGTGATCGCCGAGCGGTCGAGCGTGACGAGCGGGGTGGTGAAATCGGCGAGCGCCGGTCGACCGGCGAGGAACGCGGCGGCGTCGGTTCCGACGGACGCCGGCGGGAAGCCCTTGAGGCTGCCGTCGAGCGCGCCCAGCGCGCCGGCATCGAAGTCGTCCGTCATGGTCTCCTCGTTTCACGATCGAGCGCTGCCGACGTCGCGAGCGTCAAGCGTTGCGCATCTTGCAACCGACATTGCATCCGGCGCTACGTCTGTTCTAGCATTACGTCCACAGGCCGTCAACCGGACCCGGCCGAGACGCGAGGGGAACCGTGATGACGACGTCACCGTCCAGCGTGAGCACGATCGGCGAAGCGATGGTCGTCCTCCTGCCCGAGGGCCAGCTTCCGGTCGCCGAGGCACGCGCCTACCAGACGGCTGTCGGTGGCGCCGAGTTCAACGTCGCCTCCAGCCTCGCGCGCCTGGGCGTCCCCACCCACTGGATCTCACGCCTCGGGGCCGATGGCTTCGGCGACTACATCCTCGAGACGGCCCGGCACGACGGCGTGCTCACCGACGCCGTCGAACGTGACGACCACCGGCCCACCGGCCTCTACGTCAAGGAGACGGTCGTGAGCGCCGACGGCGACCGTCGACCGCGGATGCACTACTACCGCAGCGAGTCCGCCGCGTCGCAGCTCGGCGCCGACACCCTGCGACACGAGGCGACCCGGGCGGCCATCACCGCCTCCGCCATCGTGCACACCTCCGGCATCACCCCGGCCCTCTCCGACTCGACCGCGCTGCTCGTGGGCGAGCTGGGCGGCGCACTGCCCCGAGGCACCATCCTGAGCGTCGACCTCAACTTCCGCCCGCGACTCTGGGAACGTCGCTCGACCGCCCCGCTGCACCGTCTCCTCGACCAGGCGTCCGTCCTGTTCCTCGGCGTCGACGAAGCGGAGCTGTTCTTCGGCCACACGGACGCCGCCCGCCTCTTCGCCGAGCTGCCGACCCTGCAGCGCATCGTGCTCAAGGACGAGGAGAACGCAGCGACCACCCTCCACCGCGGCTCCGAGGCGGGCATCGAGGTGCGGTCGTTGTCGGTCGACGTCGTCGAGACCGTCGGCGCGGGCGACGCGTTCGCCGCCGGCTACCTCGCCGGGCTGGCCTCGGGTCGCTCCGACACCGCCTGCACGCGGCTCGGCCACGCGGTCGCGGCGTCGACGCTCATCTGCCATGGCGACCGCCCCGAGCTCGTACCCGACGCGAAAGGCGTGGACACCATCGTCGAGGCGACCGATGAGGAGTGGGCGTCGTGGCGCATCACCGCCGACCGCCCGCTGCCGTGGACGACCGTCGGCGCGCACGGGATGATCGACGCATGAGTCAATCGCTGTCCCGGGCCCTCGACCTCCTCCGCGAGATCGTCTCGGGCACCAACTCCCTCGACGCGCTCGCGGCGACAGCCGGCGTGCACAAGACCACGGTGCTGCGCCTGCTCAACACCCTCGAGGAGCACGGCTTCGTCACGCGCGACGCGTCGTTCCGGTACCACCTCGGGCGGGCGATGTTCGAGCTGACCCAGACCGCGCTCGACGAGCAGGACGTCCGCGGCGTCGCCGCGCCGCACATCCGGGCGCTCGGGGCGGCCACGGGCCAAACGGTGCACCTCGCCGCCTACGAGGGCGGCTCCGTCTTCTACATCGACAAGGTCGAGTCCCGTCAGCCCCTCCGCATGTACTCGCGCGTCGGCCTGCCCGCCTCCCTGTACGCGACCGGGGTCGCGAAGGTCCTCCTCGGTGGACTCGACGAGGCGGAGCGTCGACGCGTCGTCACCGGCATCGTGTTCGAGCGGTACACCGACAAGACCATCACCGACGCCGACGCCCTGCTCGCCGAGATCGAGCGTTCGACCGAACGCGGATGGGCCGAGGACCACGAGGAGCACGAGAGCTTCATGAACTGCGTGGCCGCGCCGGTGTTCGGGCCTGACGGCCGGGTCACCGCGGCGGTGTCGATCTCGGTCCCGACGATGGTCCTCCCCCACAGCGGCGTCCGCGCCCTCCTGCCGCAGCTCCTCGCCACCACGACCGCGATCTCCGCCGAACTCGGCTACGCACCGCCGGTCGCCGCCGAACCCTCCGCCACCGCCTGACCCCCATACCCGGTCCCCGACCACCCATCCCGGTCCCTGACCACCCATCCCGGTCCCTGACCACCCATCCCGGTCCCTGAGCTTGTCGAAGGGCCACCAACCGAAGGACACACCCCATGACCGAACGCACCGCCATCTCCACCACCGACGCCCCGGCTCCGGCGCACACCTTCTCCCAGGGGGTCCGCAAGGGCAACTTCGTCCAGGTCTCCGGCCAGGGCCCCGTCGACCCCGCGACGAACGAGTACCTGTTCCCGGGCGACGTCGCCGCGCAGACCACCCGCACGCTGCAGAACGTCGAGGCGATCCTCGCGGCCGGCGGCGCGACCTTCGACGACGTCATGATGCTGCGCGTCTACCTCACCAAGCGCGAGGACTTCGCGATCATGAACGACGCCTACGGTGAGTTCGTCGGTTCGCGCGTGAAGGGCGGCGTCCTGCCCTCCCGCACCACGGTCTTCACGGGCCTCCCCCGCGAGGAGATGCTCGTCGAGATCGACGCCATCGCGATCGTCGACTGACGCACGGACACGCCTCGCCGGAGGCTGGTAGCGTGGTGCGCGATATCGCCTAGGGTTCCGGAGCGACAGCTCGACTGGTCCGAGCGGCGCCACGGTCGGCGGCCAGCCGGCGACCGTCATCTGACAGGATAAAAGCCCGGAGGACCCTGATCGTCGCGCCCGCGAGGATCGGAAGGGTCTCACGTGTCTCTGCTCGCCGTCACCATCGTCCTCGCCGCCGCCGTCTGCCACGCGGCGTGGAACATCGTCGCCCACGGCGTGAGCCGGATCGGCATGCCCTTCCTCTGGTGGGGAGCGGTGTCCAGCACCGTGTTGTGGGCGATCGTCGTCCCGTTCACCGGCGGGCTGGGTACGGACGACCTCAGCGGCTTCGCCATCGGCATCGTGGTCTCCGCCGTGCTGCACTACGTCTACATGCTCGTGCTGCAGCGCGGCTACGCCAGCGGACGCCTCTCCACCGTCTACGCCACGGCACGCGGCACCGGTCCGACGATCAGCGTGATCATCGCCGTCCTCCTGCTCGGCGAGCGCCCGTCACTGCTCGCGCTCGTCGGCGTCGCGGCGATCGTCGTCGGCGTCGTCGCGATCGGATTCGTCGATCGCGGCAGCGACCCGTCACCGGTCGCCGTCGACGAGCGCGCCAACCGACGACGCCTCGACCCTGCGGTCGCCTTCGGGCTGCTCACCGGCGTCGCGATCGCGGCCTACACGATCTGGGACGCAAACGCCGTCCGCACCTGGGGTGCCTCGCCCGTCGCATTCATGGTCGGCTGCACCGCGGTCGAGGTCGTCCTGTTCTCCGGATCGCTCGGACGCCGGGCACGCGAGCTGCCGGCGGTCCTGCGCGCCCACTGGCCGCGCATCCTCGCCTTCGGGGTGCTCTCGCCGATGTCGTACATCCTCGTGCTGGTCGCCATCACCATGGCACCGGTCGCCCTCGTCGCGCCGATGCGCGAGGTGAGCGTCATCCTCGTCAGCCTGTTCGGTGCGCTCGTGCTCCGCGAGGGCCGCCCTGTGCGCCGGATCGCGGCGGCGACCGTCGTCGTGATCGGCGTCGCCCTCCTCGCGGGCTGACCACCGGACGCCCGGACGCCGGCACCGGACCGCCGCGACGACCGCGTCAGGTGACCTTCACCGAGCGCCACGTGCCCTGGTCGTTCACCCAGAGCAGCCCGTTGCCGACGAGCAAGTCGCCGGACCCGCCACCGGCCGGGCGCGCCGTACCCATGTGCCTGGTCGTGACGTAGCTCGTCGCCGGCTGTGCGTTGATGTGGGCGGTGCCGGAGACCGAGACACGGTTGGCCGCGACCATCGAGCGGCCGGTCGAGCCGTACGTGTCGATCCCGGTCGCGCACGCGAGAACCGTGTTGCCGACGATGGTCACCCCGCCCGTCGAATTGGTGACGGCGAGCCCGATCCGGAACCCCTCCACGCGGTTGCCGGTGACCTGCACGGCTCCGGCGCCCTGATGCTGCACCCCGTACCCGCTGGCCTCACCTGCGCCGAGGAGCGAGTTGTCGGCGACGACGAGGTCGCTGCTGAGATACGAGACGACGCCGCCTGCCGTCCCGCTCGGCGTGGTCACGCTGAGCCGGTTGCCGACGACGAGCGGCCGGATCGCGCGTTGCAGCACCACCCCGCTCGGACACGTGCCGCCGGCGAGCCGGACGACGTTGTCGGTGATCACCGTGTCGGTCGAACCGACGGGCGTCGTGGTGTCGCCCGAGGGCATGGTGGCGTCCTGCAGGCGGATGGCGGCTGAGGCGACGCCACGGATCTCCAGCACATTGCCGTCCACCACCGTGGCCTCCGCGCTGCGGTAGACCATGATCGGCCCGCGCGACGGGCTCCAGACCGACCCCTGGTCGTCCTCGGCCGCCCGCGTCCAGCGCACCGTGTTGTTGGAGATCCCGGTCGAGCGCGTGTCGATCGCGGCGATGCCCCACCAGGTGTTCCCGGTGACGGTGTTCCCCGACACGGTGGCGTGCGACACCGCCTCCAATGCGATGCCGCGGCGGAACGGACCGCTGACGACGTTGTCGTTGATCGAGAACATCGCGTCGGGGTAGAGCCCCGGGTCGACCTCGTAGTCCGACAGGCCTTCCGCGTGAATGCCGATCCGCGCGTCCGTGCCGGCGAGCGCGTTCACGACGTTGCCGGAGACGAGCGCACGAGCACCCCAGATGGTGATGCCGTCGCCGCGATCCTCGCCGGCCCTCGAGGTCGAACCGCGTCCACCGCCCACGCCCACGATGTCGACGATGTGGCAGTTCGTGACGATGACGCCCTCGAACTCGCCGGTGGGCTCGTTCACCACACCGTTCTGGAAGCCCACGATCCGCACCCCGTCGACGATCACGTCGCTCGTCCGGATGTCGATGCCGATGTTGCGCGCACCCGTGGCGGAACCGAGGTGGTTCGGGTTCGTGAGGTGCACCTCCCGCACGGTCGATCCCGGGGCGGTGATGCGGATCGCCGGCGCGTTCGTGATGCCTGCCGTCCACCGCAGCTCGCCGCTCCCCCGCAATGCCAGCCGGCGGTCGAGCAGGAGGGTCGCGTCGAGCGCGATGACGGCGCCGCCCGGCACGATGATCGTGCTGCCGTCCGGAGCCGCCGACAACAGCGTCTGGACCGCGGTCGTGGACACGGTCGCTCCGGTCGGATCGATGCCGTCGCCGGCCAGGACGATCGTGCCGTCGGACGCCGCCTGCGTCGCGGGCACTGCCGGATCGGCCTCGGTGGGCGCCTCCGGGGCGTCGGATGCCGGGCCGGGTGGGGTCGGGGCGGGAGGCTCGGGTGTCGGGTCTGGTGTCGGCGATGGGGCGGGGTCGGGCTGGACCTCCGGTGGCTGTGTGTCGTCGCTCGTCATCTGCCCCCGAACCGTCGTGCGCGTCCTCGTACCGCACCACGGTAACCCGCTGGAACCTGAAATACCAGAGGTGCTTGGGTGACGAGGTTGTGACACGAGTGCGCCCCTGTGACGTGAGCGCGGGCCTCCGGAGGGGCGCACTCACGCCACAGGAGCGCGGTCGGGTCAGCGCACCGCGCTGGCCGCAGGGATCACCAGTCGTGGACGGTGCCGTCGGCGAGACGGTTGTAGGGCAGGTAGGCGCGCTGATACGGGTACTTGCCCGCCTCGTCGACGTCCAACTCGACACCCAGCCCCGGTGCTTCTCCCGGGTGCAGCATGCCGTTCTCCCAGGTGTAGGACTGTTGGAACACGGCGTCGGTCTTCTCGCCGTGCTTCATGTACTCCTGGATGCCGAAGTTGTGTATCGCCAGCCCGAGGTGCATCGCGGCCGCCATCCCCACCGGCGAGATGTCCGTCGGCCCGTGCATGCCCGACTTGATCTGGTACTGCGAGGCGTAGTCGAGGACCTTCTTCAGATGCGTGATCCCACCGGTGTGCGTGACCGCGCTGCGGACGTAGTCGATGAGCTGCTCCCGGATGATCTGCTGGTAGTCCCACACCGTGTTGAAGATCTCCCCGATCGCCAGCGGGGTCGTCGTGTGCTGCCGCACGAGCCGCAACGCCTCCGGGTTCTCCGCCGGCGTGCAGTCCTCCAACCAGAACAGGTCGTACGGCTCGAGGCTCTTGCCGAGCTTCGCGGCCTGGATCGGCGTCATCCGGTGATGCCCGTCGTGCAGCAACGGCAGCTCCGGACCGAACTCGTTCCGGACCGCCTCGAACACCGTCGGCAGGTGACGCAGGTACGACCGGGTGTCCCAGTCCTCCTCGTTCGGCAGGCCACCGCGCTGCGCCGGCTCGTGGTCGTAGCGGACGCCGGTGTTGCCCTCGAACGTGGCGTTGGAGGCGATGCCGTAGATCGACTTCAACCCCGGCACCGCCGTCTGGATGCGGATGGCCTTGTAGCCCTGCGCCTGGTGCTCGCGCACGCTGTCGAACAGCTCCTCGTTCGTCTTCCCCGACGCGTGCCCGTAGGCGAGCAGCCCCGTCCGGGACGCCCCGCCCAGCAGCTGGTACACCGGCATGCCCGCAGCCTTGCCCTTGATGTCCCACAGCGCCATGTCGACCGCCGCGATCGCCGCCATCGTCACCGGACCACGCCGCCAGTACGCCGAGCGGTAGAGGAACTGCCAGGTGTCCTCGATCCGCGACGCATCGCGCCCGAGCAGCAGCGGCACCACGTGCTCGGACAGATACGCCACCACCGCGAGCTCACGCCCGTTCAGCGTCGCGTCGCCCAGACCCGTCAGGCCGTCGTCGGTCGTGAGCTTCAACGTCACGAAGTTCCGGTCCGGACTCGTGACGATGACCTCGGCCTTGTCGATGTTCATGGGTACTGCTCCTTCGTGCGTTGCGGCCGGTGTGGCCGGGTGGTTCCGGACTCAGGCGGACCGGGAGGAGTCGTCCGGGGTGGGCCCTTCGACAGGCTCAGGGACCGGAAGAGGGTGCTCAGGGACCGGAAGAGGGTGCTCAGGGACCGGAAGAGGGTGCTCAGGGACCGGGAAGGCGAGCTCGTCGACCAGGCGCCCCAGCTCGGTGACGAGCGCGGAACCGTCATCCGGCTCCGAGTCGAGGAGGCGGGGATCGATCAGGCGCACGAGCGCCGCGGTCCGCTCCCGACCCTGGAACCGGAGTGCCTCGGCGACGGCAGCACCGCTCGCATCACCCGGCCGGTCGTCGCCCTGGACGGCCGCCACCCATGCGGCGATCACGCGCAGGGACCCGGTTCCCGGCCGACCGGCGGCCCGTTCCGCGAGGAGCGTCGCCACGATCCGCACCCGCAGCTTGGTGACGCCCTCGAGGGCGATCTGCTGCAGTCGATGCTCGATGCGCGCGTTGTCGAAGCGCTCCAGGAGTGCGGTGCGATACGCCGTCAGCCCGAGGCCCTCCGGCAGGTGGCGCTCCGTTTCGTCCCAGTACTCCTCGACCCAGGCCCGGCACTGTTCGTCGCCGACCGCTTCGGCGACCGTCGCATGACCGCGCAGCGGGCCCGCGTAGGCGAGGAGGCTGTGGGCACCGTTGAGCAGCCGCAGTTTGCGCTGCTCGTAGGGCTCGAGGACGTCGACGAACCGGGCACCCGCGGACTCCCACGCCGGCCGCCCGGCGGGGAAGTCGCCGCTCAGCACCCAGTCGGTGAAGGGCTCGGTCACGACGGGAGCGGCATCGGCGAATCCGGTGAGCGTCGCGGCCGTCGCTCCGTCGGCCACCGTGGGACGCGGCGTGATGCGGTCGACCGAGGATGAGACGAACGAGACCTCGTCGGCGATCCATCGAGCGGTCTCCGGGTGGACCCGGTCGGCGAGGGCGAGCATCGCTCGACGGACGAGCGGGCCGCCGTCCGCGATGTTGTCGCACGGCACGATCGCGATCGGACCAGCCCCGGCACGACGACGGGCTTCGAGGCCGAGGAGCAGTCTGCCGAGCGTCGTCGTCGGTCGGGCGTCGCGGAGGTCCGCCCGCTCGGCGAAGGCCTCGGACAGCAGGGCGACGTCGTGCTCGACCGCCGGATCCGACGCGTCCGGCGTCCCCTCGGCATCGAGCCGGTACCCGGACTCGGTGACGGTGAGCGTGACGATGGCCGTCGTCTCGGCGGCGAGGAGGTCGTGGAGCCGTGCGACGTCGCCACCGTCCCGCGCCTCGACGATCGAACCGACGATCGTGGCCGAGTCGCCGTCCGCCGATCGCTCCACCACCGTGTAGAGGCAGTCCTGGGCATCCAGATCGGCTGCGGCCTGCGGGCTCCGACCGGTGAAGGCGGCGATGCCCCACTCGTGATCGGGGTCGACGAGCTGGGTGTACCAGGCCTGGTGGGCGCGGTGGAAGGCGCCGAGTCCGAGGTGGACGATCCGGACCGGTGCCGATGGGAACTCGGGCAGTCGCGCGCGGGACAGATGCGGGACCGCCTCCTCCCCCGGGGCTCCGGCAGCATTGTCCGCGTTCATCACGGTGCTCACAGCTTGAACACCCGTCGCGGCTGGTCGACGACGAGGTCGAGGATGATGCGTTCGGCCGTCGCCTCGTCGATGCGCCCCTCCCGCACGAGTCGCGCGAGGAAGGACGCGTCGAGGCGCCGGGACATGTCGTGTCGGGCGGGGATCGAGAGGAACGCCCGGGTGTCGTCGATGAACCCCGATCCGCGCGAGAACCCGGCCGTCTCCGTCACGGCGGAGCGGAAGCGCAGGACGGCGTCGGGCGCGTCGAGGAACCACCACGGCGCGCCGATGAAGACACTCGGGTAGAACCCGGCGAGCGGTGCGATCTCCCGCGAGTAGCTCGTCTCGTCGACGCTGAAGAGGACGAGGTGGAACCCCGGAGCCGTGCCGAACCGCTCCAGCAGCGGACGCAGGGGGCGCACGTAGTCGGTGCGGACCGGGAGGTCGTGCCCGGTGTCCGGCCCGAAGCGGGCGAGCGTGGGCGCGTGGTGGTTGCGGTGGACGCCGGGGTGCACGGTCATGACGAGGCCGTCCTCGACGCTCATGCGGGCGCTCTCGAACAGCATGTGCGCGGCGAACCGCTCGAGGTCCGCGGCGTCGGCAGTGCCCGACAGCGCGCGGTCGAACAGCGCTGCGGCGTCCACCTCCTCGAGTTCGAGCGTGAGCGGCTGCGGGACACCGTGGTCGGCCGACACCGCGCCGTGCTCGATGAAGTGGCGACGGCGCCCGGCGAGCGCTTCGAGGTAGCCGCGGTAGCTGCCCTCCGGCGTCCCGTTCCAGGCGGCGAGCGAAGCGACCCGCTCCGCCCAACCGGCCTTCGCCGGATCGAGGTACGCGTCGGGCCGGAAGGTCGGCAGGACGCGCCCGCTGAAGGTGGGGTCCGCCGCGAGGGCGGCATGCGCGGCGAGGTCGTCCATCGGGTCGTCGGTGGTCGCGAGCACCTCGATGCGGAAGCGGTCGAACAGCGCACGCGGACGGAACGCCGGCGTTTGGAGCCGCTCGTGGATCGTGTCGAAGAGCCGGTCGGCGTTCGCTCCGTCCGGCTGCTCCGTGACGCCGAACTGCTCTCCGAGGATCGAGCTCAGCCAGTACCCGGAGGCGGTGCCGGCGTACAGGTGCCAGTGCTCGCAGAAGCGTCGCCAGGCGTCCCGCGGCGCGGCGACGGCACCACCCTCCGCGAGGTCGGGCACACCGACGTCCGCGAGGGAGAACCCGGCGGCGTGCAGCAGGCGGGTGACGTAGTGGTCGTGCCGGAGGAACAGCTCGGTGGCGTTCGCGAACGGGGTGTCCTCGACGAGGATCGCCGGATCCACATGTCCGTGCGGCGAGATGATCGGCAGGGCCTCGACCGAGCGGTAGAGCGCCCTGGCGACGTCGCGCGTCCCCGGGTCGGCGGGGAGGAGGCGGTCTGGATCGTTCTGCAGCGTCATTGGCACGCCTCCATTGAAACCGGGGGACCGCGGTCTGTCAACCGATTGCCACTCGGATCTGGCAATCGCTTGCCAGATCGACGACCGTCTGCGAGACTGATCCCGCTTCCGCCCGGAACCGTCGTGGTCCAGCACCACTGAAACGCTTCAGCGACGCGAGGAGCAGACCCCGCTATCAAAGGAGATTGCAGTGGCAAACAGCGTTCGTATCGGAATCGCGACCGCGGGAATCCTCGCCCTCGCACTGACCGCCTGCTCGGGCCCGGGCGGCGACGACTCGGCCGACGGCCCGGTGACGCTCGAGTTCTGGGCCTGGGGCTCGAACATCGACAAGCGCGTCGAGGTGTGGAACGAGGCAAACCCCGACATCCAGGTCAACATCTCGCAACCCGCGAGTGGAGCGGACATGCCCGTCCGCGTCCTGAGCGCGGTGCGTGCCGGTGACGGCCCCGACATCGCGCAGGCCGAGTACACGCAGTTGCCGACCTACGTGTCGGCCGGCGTCCTCGCCCCACTCGACAGCGCGAAGCAGGACCTCGAGGAGGCCTACTCCCCCACGGTGCTCGAGAGCGTGTCCTTCGACGACACCGTCTACGGCGTTCCGCAGGACCTCGGACCGGCGCTCTTCGTCTACCGGAACGACCTCTTCGCGCAGTACGGTCTCACCCCGGCCGCGAGCTGGGACGACTTCCGGGCCCTCGCCGAGCAGGTCCGCACCCTCGACGGTGACCGCTACCTCTTCAACTTCAGCTCGATCGACGCCGACCAGTTCATGGGACTCGCCCTGCAGAACGGCGCCCAGTGGTGGGACTACTCCGACGAGCAATGGGGTGTCGACATCGACAGCGCCGAGACGCAGGAGGTCCTGGACTTCTGGCAGGGGATGGTCGAGGACGATCTCGTGAGCACCTACCAGACCGGCAGCCCCGAGCAGATCGAGGCGACCGCGAGTGGCCGGGTGCTCGGCACGATCGCCGGCGCCTGGGCTCCCGGCCCGCTGCTCAACCAGTACCCCGACACGGTCGGGCTCTGGTCGGCCGCGCAGATCCCGCAGTGGGACGCCGCCGATCCGCGGGTCTTCGCCCGTGGCGGTTCGGCAAACGTCATCCTCAAGGAGAGCCCGCACTACGACCAGGCGCTCGAGTTCATCACGTGGTTGAACGCCTCCGACGAGGGCGCCGAGGGACTCGTCGAGGTCAACAAGTTCACCGGCGCCCTGCACGGCCAGGAGATCGACCGCACGCCGCCGGAGCTCATGCCCGAGGACACCACCTACTGGCCGAGCGCCACGGAAGCGGCGTCGAAGCTCGTCACCGTGCAGTGGGGCCCGAACACGCAGGTGGCCTTCACCGCCATCACCGACGAACTCGGCAACGCCATCGAGGGGACGAGCCCGTGGGCCGACGTGCTCCCGAAGGTGCAGGACATCGTCGAGAAGGACCTGGCCGGCTGATGACCGCGCCGACCATCGAGCGGGACCGCGGTCGGACGGAGGACGATCCGACCGCGGTCCCCACCAGACGGCGCGTCTCGCTGACCCGCCCGCACCACCTGTTCGCCTGGGTGCTCATCGCCCCAGCGGTCGTCCTGTTCGTCTTCGTGTTCGTCATCCCGATCGTGTACTCCGGCGGCCTCAGCCTCATGGGCACCGCGGCAGGTGCGAGCGCGTACGGCGTGCGCGAGGAGGTGTTCGTCGGCCTCGGCAACTACACGAAGGTGCTCCAGGACCCGACGTTCTGGACGAGCCTCGGCAACCTCGCCGTGTACGCGCTCTTCCTCGTGCCGATCATGATGCTCACGGCGATGCTGTTCGCGCTGCTGCTCGACCTCCCGAGAGCCCAACTCCGCGCGTTCAGCCGGATGGCGATCTTCCTGCCGTACGGCGTGCCGAGCGTCATCGCGGCGCTCATGTGGGGCTTCCTGTACGTGCCCGAGATCAGCCCGATCTACCAGCTCGCCGAGACCTTCGGTCTGCAGTTCCCGACGCTGCTGCGCGGGGATCTCGTCATGACCGCGATCATCAACGTCGTGCTGTGGGGCGGGATCGGCTTCAACACGATCATCCTCTACACCTCGCTGCAGTCGCTGCCGAAGGAGCAGATCGACGCCGCCAGGATCGACGGCTGCAACGAACCGCGCATCGCCTGGTACATCAAGCTGCCGCACATCGTGCCGGCCACGATCCTCACCGGGCTCTTCTCGATCATCGGCGCGCTCCAGGTGTACAGCGAGCCGCAGATGCTCTCGAGCCTCACCCCGGCCATCAGCTCCACCTACTTCCCGCTGATGCGGGTGTATCGGGACGCCTTCGCCCACGACGACCTCAACTCGGCGTCGGCGGCATCCATCATCCTCGCCCTCGCCACGGTGCTGCTGTCGCTCCTGGTGCTCGGCGGGCAACGCCTCGCAGCTCGGAGGAACGCATGACCACCACCGCACGCACCGCGGAACGCGCGGAGGAGGACCGTCGCGCTCGCGAGACCGTCGTCCGCGCCGATCGCGGCCGCATCCGCAAGCCGAAGGAATCCGTCAGCCTCGTCCACAAGCTCGGCGGAATCCTCCCGACGATCGTCCTCCTGATCGCCGTCCTCTACTTCCTGCTCCCGATGGTGTGGGTCGTGTTCGCCGCCACGAAGAGCACGGGTGAGCTGTTCTCCACGAGCGCGTTCACCTTCGGGTCGAGCCTCGTCGACAACATGGCCGACCTGTTCGCGTACGAGAACGGCTCCTTCGCGCGTTGGTTGGGCAACAGCTTCATCTACTCGATCGGCGGCGCACTCCTGTCGACCGCCGTCTCGGCCGCCGCCGGCTACGCGCTCGCGCTCTACCGGTTCCCGGGCAAGAAGGCCGTCATGGTCGGACTCCTCGCCGGCGTGCTGCTCCCGACGATCACGCTCGCGATCCCGCAGTACATGCTCTTCGCGCAGCTGAACCTCACGAACACCTACTGGGCGGTGCTCATCCCGATCTCGATCACCCCGTTCGGGATCTACCTCTCCTACGTGTTCGCGCGAGGCTCAGTGCCGCAGGAACTCCTCGAAGCGGCACGCGTGGACGGGTCGAACGAGGGACGCACCTTCGTCTCGATCGGACTCCCGCTGCTCTTCCCCGGTCTCGTGACCGTGTTCCTGTTGCAGTTCATCGGCGCCTGGAACAACTTCCTGCTGCCGTACATCATGCAGTCGAAGTCGGAGCTGTCGCCCATCACGGTCGCCATGTTCCTCATGCTCAACCGTGGTGGCAGCGAACCGGTGCTCTACTCGGTCGCCATCGCCGGGGCGCTCATCGCCGTCATCCCCGTGGTGATCTTCGTGCTCGTCCTCCAGCGGTTCTGGCGCCTCGACCTCATCTCGGGGAGCCTGAAGTAGCGATGACCATCCCACCGACGACGGAACGGAACCACATGTCCGACACGAACCCGACCGCCCAGCGGCACCCGCTCACCGGGTACGGCGTGATCGTCCCCTCCGAACGCATCCCCGGTGCGTTCGCGTCCGGAGCCGACTACGCGGAACCGACCATCGTCGGCAACCTCGTCGTCGCCGACGGAGCCGGGTGGACGCGCCATCCCGACTACGACACGAGCGTCCCACGCGGCTCGTTCGCCATCCTGTTCCCCGGCGACCTGTCGCTCGCCGACCCCGGCTTCCCGGCGGAGCGCGTCACCGCGTACCTCGACGCCGTCATGCCGATCATCGGTTCGGTCTCGGAGCCCGGCGCGAAGATCGTGTTCGGGAGCGGGACGGCGCGCACCATCCCCACCGGGGTGGACGTCACGGCCGCCCGCGCGAGGTTCGCGGACGTCGTCGTAGAGACGCGCGACGCGGCGGAGCGGAACGGGCTGCAGATCGTCCTCGAGCCGCTGAACCGGGACGAGACGAACCTGCTCAACTCGCTCGAGGAGACGGTCGCCTTCCTCGACGAGTTCGGGATCGACCGCGTGCCCGTCGTCGCCGACCTCTTCCACATCATGCTGGAGGAGGAGCCGCTCGCCGTCGTCCAAGCCCTCGGCGCCCGCATCGGACACGCCCACATCGCCGATGCCGGACGACGGCCACCCGGCCAGGGCGACTGGCCGCTCACCGGGTTCATCACGGCCCTGCGCGACGGCGGCTACGACGGCCCCATCACCGTCGAGTGCCTCTTCGAGGACTTCGAACCGGAGCTCGAGGCCGCCCTCGCACACCTCCGCCAGCTCGCCTGAGCCGGCACGGACACCGACCCATCCCACGCACAGAACTGGAGCGAACCCCCGCATGTCCCGACCGCACCGCATCGCCATCGCCGGCGCCGGCATCATCTCGAAGCAGCACGGCATCGTCATCGACCAGCTGCGCGACGAGTTGGAACTCGTCGCCGTCGCCGACCCGGAGCTCGCGAAGGCGGAGGCCCTCGTCGCCGAGCGCGGCGGACGGGCGTTCACGACCCTCACGGAGGCGCTGGCGCAGACCGACCCCGACATCGTCGTCGTCTGCACGCCCACCGGCCTGCACGCCGACCTCGCCATCGAGGCGCTCGAGGCCGGCAAGCACGTCATCATCGAGAAGCCGGCCGACGTCACCGTCTCGCGGACGGACGACATCATCGCCGCCCAGGAGCGCGCCGGCACCGTCGTGACCGTCATCTCCCAGCACCGCTTCGACCCCTCGACGGAGATCGTCCTCGCCGCCGCCGAACGCGGAGACCTCGGGCGCATCACCTCGGGCATCGCCTCGGTCGACTGGTGGCGCGGGCAGAGCTACTACGACTCCGGCGACTGGCGCGGCACCTGGGCGCTCGACGGCGGCGGCGCGCTCATGAACCAGGGCGTGCACACGGTCGACCTGCTGGTCGCCCTCCTCGGACGCCCCGTCGAGGTCTTCGGCTACACCGCGCTCCTCGCCCACGAGCGCATCGAGACCGAGGACGTCGCGGTCGGTGTCGTCCGCTTCGCATCCGGCGCGCTCGGCGTCATCCACGGCTCGACGGCCGTCTACCCGGGCCTCGTCGCGCGGCTGCAGGTCCACGGTGACCGCGGCTCCGCGGTCATCGAGAACGACCAGCTGACGTATTTCCACTCCACCCCCGCAGGAATGGAGCGCGCCGAGGCCTTCTTCGGCTCGCAGGGGAAGGACACGAACCAGGCGGCGCAGTTCGCCGACGAGACGCAGGCGGGCTCGAGCGTCGCCGGACAGATGTCGGACGCGCACCTGCACCAGTACCGGAACGTGCTCGCCGCGATCCGCGGGGAGGAGCCGCTCCGCGTGACGCTGGCCGAGAACCGCCAGGCGATCTCGATCATCACCGGTCTCTACGAATCCGCGCGCACTGGCCAGCCGGTCCGGCTCGACGCCGTTGCGGCGGTGACCCGATGAGCGCGCAGCGGACGAACCGGGTGGCGGCGAACCCCATCCCGTACTGGAGTGCGCGCGGCAAGACCCGCGAGGTGTTCGAGGAGGCCTTCGCCGACTTCCAGCACATCGGGTTCACCGCGGTGAAGGCCGACATCCCCGAGGGCATGACCGCTGACGAGTACCGCACGTGGATCGGCGGCTACGGCCTCACGCCGTCGCTCAGCCTGTTCAGCAGCGCGTTCGACGAGACGGTCGTCCTGACCGAGGTCCTCGAGGCGGCGAAGGCGTTCGGGGCGGCGCAGGCCTCCCTGGGACTCGACCGCACGATGATCTCCTCGATGGCGATCCCGGCCCGCATGGCGACGCCGGCGATCGGCGCCGACTTCTCCCAGGAGCGTCTCGACCTGGCCATCGAGAACGCCGGCCGGACCTGCGAGGTCCTGCTCGCCGAGGGGATCCGCCCCCTGCACCACTCGCACGTCGGTGGTGTCTTCGAGACCGAGCACGAGATCCGCAGTCTGCTCGACACCCTCGGACCGGACCTCATCGGGTTCGGGCCCGACACCGGACACCTCCGCTGGGCGGGAGCGGACCCGGTCGCGATGATCACCGACTACCGCGACCGCGTCGGCGGCATCCACATCAAGGACGTCTACGCCGATCACCTCGACGGCGCAGCGGACGGCGCGCTGAGCTACCACGAGACGTCGCAGACGAAGCGGCTGTGGGCGGAACCCGGGCTCGGTGTACTCGACTTCGACGCGATCGTCGCAGCGATGCCCGCGGACTACGACGGCGACTACATGATCGAGGTCGACTTCCCGAGCGTCGAGAGCGTCTACGAGTCGCACCGCCTGTCATACGAATGGGCCAGCCACGCACTCGATGTCGCGACCCGCTGACCCGGCCGGCCTGAGCCCGCACGCCGAGGCCGCGGCAGTACGATGGCTCAGGCCGCCGAGGGCGGCGATCGAGAGGAGCGGGCCCCATGAGCACCGCTGACGCATCCGCGGAGACGGTCGCTCCCGAGCCCGGAACGCCCGAACCCACGGCAGGGGCCGCGAAGACGAAACGTGCCGCGACCATCTACGACATCGCGCAGCTCGCCGGCGTCAACCCATCGACCGTGTCGCGGGCGCTGAGTCGCCCCGGCCGCATCAACGAGAAGACGGCGCAGAAGATCCACGACGCCGCGAAGCAGCTCAACTACGTCGCGAACCCCGCCGCCCGGGCGCTCCCCACCGGGCGCACCGGCACGCTCGGCCTCATCGTCGCCGACATCACGAACCCGATGTTCTTCGACGTCGTCCGCGGCGCGGAGCGCGAGGCCGCCGAGCGCAACTACACGCTCGTGCTCGCGGAGTTCAAGGAGTCGGCGGAGATGGAGTTGCTGACCGCCAGGCGGCTCATGCCGTCGGTCGACGGTCTCATCCTCGCGACCTCGAGGCTCCTGCCCGACGACGTCCGCGCACTGGGCCAGGAGAAGCCCGTCGTCGTGATCAACCGTCAGGTCGACGACGTCGACAGCATCGTCGCCGACATCGACCCGGGGCTCACCGAGGCGATCGACCACCTCGCCGAGCTCGGTCACCGCCGCCTCGCGTTCGTCTCCGGCCCCGGTCGCTCCTGGATGTCGCGGCATCGGTGGAGCCGGACACGGGAGCTGTGCGCCGAACGCGGCATCGAGACCGTGCGAGTGCCGTCGACGCAGCCCGACATGGCCGCGGGCAGGGCGGCGGCCACGGCCGTGCTCGAGACGGGTGCCACCGCGGTCCTCGCGTACAACGACCTCCTGGCCATCGGCATCATGCTGGAGCTGCGCTCACGTGGTGTCGAGATGCCCACCCAGCTGAGCCTCATCGGCTTCGACGACATCTTCGGTTCGGACTTCACGACACCGGCACTCACGTCGATCCGCAGCCCGCACATCGCCTCCGGCTCCTACGCCGTGCAGACCCTCTTCGCGCACCTCGGGGGCACCGACGTCCCGACCATCACCGACCTCGCGACCACGCTCATCATGCGCGAGTCGACCGCCCCGCCGCCGAACTCGGACTGAGTCGGGCCTTCGTCCAACCCTTCGACAGGCTCAGGGACCTGGATGAGCTCTGGAGCCGCTCTCGCCCAGGGGCGCACCGCCTCAGGCGACCAGTTCGATCTCGACGCGCGCGCCGAGCGGCAGCCCGACGACCGCGACCGTGGTGCGCGCAGGATAGGGCGCCGAGAAGACCGTCTCGTAGACGCTGTTCATCGACGCGAAGTCCGCCATGTCGACGAGGTAGACGTTCACCTTGACCACGTCGCCGAACCCGCGACCGGCGGCCGTCAGCACCGACTCGAGGTTGGCGAACACCCGGCGGGTCTGCTCGGCGACATCACCGTCGACGAGGGCTCCGGTCACCGGATCGATGGGCGTCTGCCCGGACAGGTACAGCGCTCCGGTCGGGGCGACCGCGGCATGCGAATACGGCCCGACGGGCTTCGGAGCGTGCGGATCGGTCACCGTGGATCGCGTCATGGCCTCAGCCTAGGGAACGCGGGTGGGTTGCGCCGCGGCTCGATGCGAGGGTGACGCTCGGGTACTCGCCGAAGCGGGCCGTGTACGAGGCCGCGAAGCGCCCGAGGTGGGTGAACCCCCAGCGCCTGGCGACCTCGGCGACCGTCGCGAGGCCCGGTTCCGCGTCCCGCAGCTCCTGTCGGACGCGATCGAGCCGGATCGACCGCAGGTAGTCGGTGGCGGTGACGTCGTACTCGCGGCGGAACGCCGCCTGCAGACTGCGCAGGCTGATCCCCGCGGCAGCGGCGATCTCGTCGGTGCCCATGGGCCGGTGGGCGTTCGCGATCATGAACTCGACCGCGGCGCGGGTCTTGCCGCCCGACGGCACCGCCAGGTCGACCCGCGGCTGCAGGGCGACGTGTGGGAAGACCTCGAGCAGCGTGACGGCTGCCGCTCGGTTCGCCTCGGCGCGCAGCAGTGCGGAACTCCCGTCGTCGTAGACCACCCGGGCGACGGTCGCCACCGTCTCGGTCCAGCGCCGCAGGGCGTCGCCCGACGGGCGGAACGTCGTGTCGAACCGGATCGGACCGACCGACCCCTCGGTCTCCCCCGCGACACCCTCGAGATACGCGCCACCGAAGTGCATCATGTTGAGCCGGTAGTCGATGAGGTCGAACTGCGCGGGGCGGTCGTTCGCGAACATCGCCGGCTGCCCGTGGAGGAACTTCATCGGCGAGCCGAGCAGGTCCGAGACGCCTTCGCCACGCGTCATCCAGGAGACGACGTACTCCCCCTGGGTGAACGACGCACCCGTGATCCGTCCCTCGACCTGCGAGGCGCGGAGGGAGAGGTCGTCGTCGCCAGTGGAGGTGAAGCGGTATCCGAACGCAGCCGCCGTCGGCTCGACCGTCATCCTGCCGATCCGGTAGGCCTCGCGGTAGAGCTCGCGAGCGTCGTCGACGTCGCTCCCCGCGGCCTCGAACCGCTCCGCGGACCCTGGTTTCGCGCTCATCCTGCTCAGAATCCCACGACTGTGCCAAAGCTCCACTTCTGCGCGGTCGGCGTTCGTTTATCGGATAACGCCGGTTTGCCGCCGAGCGCCTGGCGTCACCCGATGTACGAGGTGTCGGAGCGGGCCTCTCCCGCCACGACGTCCGTCAGGTCGACCTCGCGGCCGTCGAGCCGGAACGTGAACCGCCCCGTCTGCTCGACCGTCGGCGTCTCCGTCAGGTACTGCCGGAGCTCGGCGCGTTCGCTCTCATGCAGCCAGACCACCGGGTCGGAGGTCGACTTGAACTCGAGGATGGCGGCGACGTCCTGGAGCAGGCGACGTTCGACGGGGTCGAGGAGGTTCCGAGCGCTGCGGAAGTAGACGGCGTCGGGGTCGACCTCGTAGACCTCCTTCAGCCAGACGCGGTTGACGGAGTCGACGATGGAGTTCCAGGCCCCGACGCCCGACGGGTCGCCGACGCGTTCGGCGTTGTCCCAGAACGGACCGACATCCGGCCCCACGCGCGCGCCGTCGAACACCCCGATGGACGGGATCATCGGGACGCCGCAGCCGAGCAGGTACACGTCGTCGCCGACGGTCTCCCTGATGAACGAGATCGCGTCCCGGTAGGCGGTCTCGCGGTGGACGTCCTGGTGCCGCCGACCGGTCACGGCGCCCGCGTACATGAAGTCGAGCTTGAGGTAGCTGAAGCCCCATCCGGTGACGCGCTCGAAGACCTCGCGGAGGTGGTCCTGCACCTCCCGCTGCGTGGTGTCGAGCGAGTAGTAGTGGGAGTTCCAGTTGTAGCCGGTCGCCAGCGGGCGGCCGGCGTCGTCCTGCACGAGGAGGTCGGGGCGCTCTCGCGCGATGGTGGAGTCGGGAAGCGCGATCATCGGGGCGAGCCAGAGCCCCGGGCGGAACCCGGCTTCGGCGATGCGACCGGCGGTCGCCTGCATGCCCGACGGGAAGTCCGGGCCGGCCGTCCAGTCGCCCACGATCGGCTCCCAGCCGTCGTCGAGCTGGAACACGTCGAAGGGGTACCCGGTGAGGTCGGCCACGGTGCGGGCGACGAGCTCCTCGTCGATGCCCTCGTAGTAGGAGTACCAACTGCTCCAGACGCGACCGGCGCGCTGCGAGCGCCGCCCCAGCCGTTCGGACAGGATCGCCGCGTAGTCGGCGAAGGCCTGCTGCTCCGGTCCGAACGTGACGAACCACTCGGCTTCGTCGGTCTCGCTCCGCGCCCAGATCGTGTTGCGGTCGGCACCGACCCGGGGGTTGCCGAGCCCGAGGGTCCCGATGAGCAGCACGGTGCCGTCCGGTCCTGCGATGGCTCCGACACCGCTGCCGGAGTGGAGGTGCGTGGTCTCGTTGACCGCATCGTCGGCGGTGAGCAGCCGGTCGGGGCTGTTCTTGATGCCGATCGTCTCGCCGTCGGTGGTGGTCCAGCCGCTCGGGCTCCACGAGTTCCAGCCGTGCCGGTAGAAGCCGGTGTCGCCGAAGGGGTGGAGCAGCGCGACCGGACCTGCGGGCACGACGAACCCCGTGCTCGTGGCCGTCGGTTCGCCGGCGAGGTTCGCGGGGATGCGGAGGTCACCGAAGGTGAAGGTGTGCAGCATGGCCGGCTTTCTGTGTGGGTGGGCGCTCTCGGGATCGACGCGGGACTCCCGCCTGCCACCACGGGGCTGCCGCGGGTAGAGTCGAGGAGGCGGAGTTAATACTGCAACGTGCCGTGAAAAGTCGCAAGAGGGGAATGGCGAATGCCTCGAGAGGCGATGGTGGAGCCGTCCGGCGGATCGATGGGCAGTCGGTCGTTGCTCCGGAGGATGAACTCGCTCGGTGTGCTGCGCGCCCTGCTCCCGCAGCCACTCACCCTGCGGGAGCTGGCGGACGCGTCCGGGCTGTCTCGGACGGCCATCGACGCTATCGTGACGGACCTCGTCGAGATGGGCTGGCTCGAATCCGTCGAACGCGCCTCGGCGTCCCGGATCGGCAGACCCGCCACCGCCTTCCACGTGCGGGCCGGACTCGGCCACCTCCTGTCGCTCGACATCGGCGCGAACCACATCCACGCCGTCGTGACCGATCTCGCCGGTGCCGTCCTGGACCAGCGCACGGCTCGCCTCCCAGAGGACACGGGCGCGACCGAGCGCATCACCCTGGCGCTGGCGACCGGCGATGCGGTGCTCAGCACCCTCGGCCTCACCCGCGGGTCGGTGTGGATCGTCGCCGTGGGGTCCCCGGGCGCGATCGGCCGGGACGGCGAGGTACTGCACTTCGGCGGGACGGGGCTGCCGGACTGGGTCGGGCTGAACCTGCGCGAGCGGTTCGAGCAGGAGTTCGACGGAGCCGTCCTGGTGGAGGGCGACGTCGCGCTCGGCGCCCGCGCGGAACTGACCGTCGGCGCAGCACAGGGCCACCGCGACGTCGTCTACCTCCTCTGCGGCGTGCGCACCAGCGCGGCCTCCATCGTCGACGGGAAGGTGCATCGCGGCGTGCACGGTGCGGCAGGGATCGTCGGCGAGATGCCCGAACTCCGGTGGTCCCGCCTGAACGAGCGGTACGGCGAGTCGGTCCTCAGCTCACCACGGCCGTCCCGCGAGGAGATCTTCGAGGCGGCTCGCGCCGGTGATCGGATCGCTCTGACGGCGATGGACGAGTTCGCGGACGACCTGGCCACCGGTGCGGCGGCCATGGTCCTCGCACTCGATCCGGAACTCCTCGTGGTCGGCGGCGGCAGCGCTCCGGGCGCGGACGTCTTCCTGCCGCGCTTCATCCACACCCTCGGCGAGATCTGCCCGCTGCCACCGGACGTGGTCGTGTCCTCGCTCGGCTCGGAGGCGGTGGCGATGGGTGGCGTCAGCCTGGCGTCCCAGCACCTCGACACCGTCCTGCAGACGGCCGTCCGAGACGTGGAGCGGTTCCCCGACCCGGACGGAGCGCTGCGGCTCGTCAGGCGGACCGCAGCGTCCTGAGGCGTCGCCGCCTGCAACGGGTGGTGGCTCAGCGAGCGCCGAGCTGCGCGGCGAGGACCGACGGCCGTCGCTCGGGGATCGCCGCGTCGTAGACGTCCTGGATCACGGCGAACGCCTTGCATGCTTCGGCGGGGTGGAGCCAGAAGGCGCCCGGCTCGTCGAGCCCCGCGTAGAAGTCCTGGATCAGCCGTTCATGGGAGACGCCCCAGTAGGCACGCGCTCCGCTGGCCGTCACGCGCTCGACGGTGGTCTCGACGCGCCCGTCGGCGAAGCGGGCGGTGAGTTCGGCGCCGAGGCTCAGCGTGCCCCGCTCGCAGACGACGTCGATCGTCACGGGCAGGTTCGCGACCCCGGCGACCGTCGCGTAGACCGTGCTCGTCGCGCCACCCGCGTGCACGATGCGCAGCTCGGCCGTGTCCTCGACCTCGATCACCTCGGCAAGCGCGCGAGTGGCGATCGACCCCGTCGCCTCGATCGGGTCGCCGACCAACCACTGCACGAGGTCGATCGTGTGGATCGCCTGGTTCATGAGGAGTCCACCGCCGCCGGTCTCCCAGCGACCGCGCCACGGGCGATCCTCGTAGTAGGCCGCCGTCCGATGCCACGGCACGACCGCCGAGGCGCCGAGCACTGCGCCGAGCTCACCCGAGTCGAGGAGTTCCTTGGCGCGCTCCGCCGGCTGGTTGTAGCGGTTCTGGAAGCACACCGCGATCTTCGCGCGACTGTGCTCCGCCGCGGCCAGGAGCCGTTCGGCCTCATCGCGCGTGTGGGCGAGGGGCTTCTCGAGGATGACACTGATCCCGCGCTCGAGCGCCCGGATCGCCTGGTCGGCGTGCAGGTGGTGCGGGGTGCAGATGTGGACGACGTCGGGTCGCGCCTCATCGAACAGTCGGTCGAGGTCGGTGAATCCCGGGACACCCGTCGCAGCCGTCGCCGCATCGAGCCGGCCGGCGTCGACGTCGCACACCGCCACGAGCTGCGCGCCGGGGACCGTTCCGATCGCCGCGAGGTGGAGTGCGGAGATGTCGCCGCACCCGATCACGGCGACGCGGCGGAGGACGGGTGCGGGCTCGCGGCTCATCGCAGCTCGATCCCCAGCTCGTCGGTGAGCCTCCGGAAGGCCCGGGCGGCCACGCCGAACGAGGTGGGACCGGAGAAGCCGCCGAGCGCGTGGGTGTCGGCGAGGTGCGGCTCGAGCGAGGCGAACCCGGCGTAGCCGTCGTCGCGCAACGCCGTGAGCGTCTCACGCAGCTGCCCGTCGCCCTCGCCGGACGGCACGACCTGGCCGCTCTCGGCGACCGCGTCCTTGACCTGGAGGTAGTCGACGTACGGGCGCAGCATCGCGTAGCCGTCGTCGAACGGGGCGACGCCCACCTGGACGAAGTTCGCGTTGTCCCAGGCAAGCCGCAGGGCGGGTGATCCGACGGACTCGACGAGGTCGAGGATGCGCTCCGGGACGTCGCCGTAGATGTCCTTCTCGTTCTCGTGCAGGAGCACGACCCCCTCCCGCTCGGCCAGGTCGGCGAGCAGGCGCATGCGGACCAGGACGTCGTCGCGGGTGGCCTCCACCGGCACGCCCTCGCCGCGGAAGAAGGAGAAGATGCGGATGTTCGGGGTCCCGAGGGCGTGTGCAGCGGTGATCGCTCGCGCGAGGCGGGCGACTTCCAGCTCGGCGTCGAGGGCAACGTCGACCTTGCCGATCGGCGATCCGATGGCGGACACACCCATACCCGACTGCCGCAGCTGCGCACCGAGTCGGGCGAGCTGGTCGGTGTCGAGGTCGATGATGTTGACGCCCCACGCGCTGCGGACCTCGATGTGCGATGCCCCGAGCGCCTCGAGCACGGCGATCTGCGTCGTGGGGTCGGCGTCGATCTCGTCGCCGAAGCCCGACAGGGTCCAGCTCACCGGGTGTTGTGCATTCACGTGCGCTTCCGCCTTCGCGTTCGTTCTCGTCATCGGGAACCAGACAGTCGGGCTGCCGGTCCAGTCAGCCTACGGCTCTGGCAACCGGTTGACAACCCTTCCCGGCCGGAGGGGTCGCCCTAGGATGGAGCGTGTGACCGATCTCTACCTCGCGAGTACGACCGTGTCCTTCCACCGCAGCTGGTCCTGCGTGTTGTTCGACCTCGACGGCACGATCGTGGACTCGGCTCCCGGCATCATCTCCCGCATGAAGACGACCCTGGCGAACGTCGGTGCCGTCGTCCCGTCCGACGAATCGCTGCTGCGCTGGGTCGGACCGCCGCTGCTCGACTCCTTCCGCGACTTCGCGGACATGGACCCACTGCAGTCGCAGCTCGCCCTCACCGAGTACCGCCGCCAGGTCGCCATCGAGGGCGCCGAGGTCGGCACCGCGGTGTTCCCAGGCGTCGCCGGGCTGCTCGCGCGCATCTCCGAGGCCGGCATCCCCATCGGGCTCGCGACCTCGAAGCCCGAGTCGCAGGCGAACACGATCCTCGACCACTTCGGTCTGAGCCAGTACTTCACCGTCGTCACGGGCGCCTCCGAGGACGAGGTGCGCAGCAGCAAGGCCGACGTCGTCGGCGAGGCCCTCCGACGCCTCACGGCCGCCGGCGTCGACACCTCCCGCACCGTGCTCGTCGGCGACCGCCTCCACGACATCGAGGGCGCGGCTGCACACGGGATCCCGACGATCCTCGTCGAGTGGGGCTACGGCTCGCCCGCAGAGGCCGCCGGCGCCCTCGCCGTCGTCCACTCGATCGACGCGCTGTCGAACCTCATCACCGGCTGAGCGAGACCGGAACCACTTGGTGACCCCAGGAGGGCCTGGCTTCACCGACACCTGCTCACTAGGGTGATGACCATCCTGAGGAGGTCGACATGGCGGTGTTCACACGTGGTTTCGGAGGACGGGCACGGGAGCAGGACGACCGACTCCCGCCCGGTCAGTTCCTCACCGAGGACTTCCCGGTGCTGTCCGCCGGGCCCACGCCGCGGATCGACACCGATGAGTGGGAGTTCCAGATCCGGACGGAGACGGGCGAGACCCACCGCTGGGACTGGGCGGCCATGCAGGCCCTGCAGCAGGACGACATCACCCGCGACATCCACTGCGTGACCCGGTGGACGAAGCTCGGCACGAGCTGGCAGGGCGTCTCACTCGACACGCTCTTCGCCGAGGTCGAGAGCGGTTACGACTTCGTGATGGCCCACTCCTACGGCGGCTACACGACCAACGTCCCACTCGACGACCTCCTGGACGGCAAGGCCTGGATCGCCACGGGCTTCGACGGCGAGCCCCTCGCCGCGGAGCACGGCGGCCCGGCGAGGCTCCTCATCCCGCACCTGTACTTCTGGAAGAGCGCGAAGTGGATCCGCGGCCTCGTCATGCAGCAGGACGACGAACCGGGGTTCTGGGAGCAGAACGGCTACCACGCCTACGGTGACCCCTGGCTCGAACAGCGGTACTCGTGAGGCGCACGAACCATGTCGACGTCTGGAAGCCGGCCACCGTGGTCACGGCGACGCAGCTGACCCCATCGGGGCGCAGCCTCGTCCTGGACGCCCCCGGCTGGGGCGGGAACCTCGCCGGGCAGCACGCCGACGTCCGCCTCACCGCGCCCGACGGCTACCAGGCGGTGCGCTCCTACTCGATCGCCTCGGCGGACGCCGGCGACCGCATCGAGATCGCCGTCGACCGGGTCCCCGACGGCGAGGTCTCCCCGTTCCTCGTCGACGCGATCGAGGTCGGCGACCAGGTCGAGGTGCGTGGCCCACTGGGCGGCTGGTTCGTCTGGCGCCCCGAGGACACGGAGCCGGTCCTCCTGATCGGCGGCGGTTCGGGCATCGTGCCGCTCATGGCGATGGTGCGAGCGCACGAGGCGGCCGGGAGCACGACGCCGTTCCGACTCGTGTACTCGGTCCGCTCACCGCAGGACGCCTTCTTCGCCGACGAGCTCGCTGCGGCGACCGGGGTCGAGGTCACCTGGATCTACACCCGGCGAGCGCCCGACGGCTGGCCTCGGCCCGCCGGTCGCCTGGCCGCGGCCGACCTGCAGGCGCTCGAGTCCACCGGCGGCGAGGCCCCATCGGTGTTCGTCTGCGGGCCGACCGGCTTCGTCGAGGCGGTCGCCGACACCCTCGTCGCGATCGGCCATGATCCCGCCCGCATCAAGACCGAGCGGTTCGGAGGCGCGTGATGACCTCGCATCTGGACGGGAACGTCCTCGCCGGAACCCTGTCGGAACTGACCGGCACCGACCCGAGCAGGACGATGTCGCAGTGCCTCGGGTGCCGCGACGTCGCGCCCCTCGCCGCGGAGCTGGTGTTCGGCACCCCGGACGCGTGGGTGGTGCGCTGTCGGCTCTGCGACGACGTCCTGCTCGTCGTCCTCCATCACGAGGAGACCACGCGCGTCACCCTCGACGGCGTCCGCTGGTGGACGGACCTCGGCTGACCACCCCTCCCCCGCACTCGTCCGCCCATTCTTGGGCGAACGGAGCTGCTGTCGCCCAAAGATGGGCGAATGAACCTCGTCCGCAAAAGCTATTGACATTAGCCAAACGGCGATGCAGACTAGCTTCATGAACACGAACCCGGCATCGACAGGGCCTGCCACCCGCTACCTCGACCGTCCCGAGGGCAAGATCGCCTACGAGATCCAGGGAGACGGCCCGCTCGTCGTCCTCGTCCCGGGGATGGGCGAGCTCCGCTCCTCCTACCGCTTCCTCGCCCCAGCGCTCGTCCAGGCCGGGTACCGCGTCGCCTCCACCGACCTCCGCGGTCACGGCGACAGCGACACGACGTTCTCCTCGTACGGCGACGTGGCGACCGCCTCGGACGTCCACGCCCTCATCCGCGACCTCGGCGCCCCGGCCGTCGTCATCGGCAACTCCCTCGCTGCCGGCGCGGGCGTGATCGTCGCCGCAGAGCACCCCGAGGACGTGTCCGGTCTCGTGCTCGTCGGGCCCTTCGTCCGCAACCCGAAGGCGGGCGCCGTCATGCAGGCGGTCTTCCGCGCGATGATGGCTCCGCTGTGGATCGCACGGGTCTGGAAGGCCTACCTCCCCACGCTGAACGCGGGCCGGAAGCCGGTCGACTTCGACGACTACCTCGCCGACGTCTTCGCGAGCCTGCGTCGACCCGCCTACGGCAAGGCCTTCTCGCAGACGACGAGGCAGACCGACCACGCCCCGGCCGAGGCCGCGCTCCCCGGCGTGAGCGCTCCGACGCTCGTGATCATGGGCACCAAGGACCCCGACTTCCCCGACCCTGCGGCAGAGGCCCGCTGGATCGGCGACACCCTGCAGGCGGAGGTCGTCCTCGTCGAGGACGCCGGCCACTACCCGCAGGCCCAGCAGCCCGAGGTCACGTCGCAGGCCGTCCTCGGCTTCCTCCAGTCGGCGTTGCACCGTGCCTAGGGCGGGACTCAGCCGCGCGCGCGTGGTGGACGAAGCGGCTGAACTCGCCGACGAGGTCGGGCTCGAGGGGCTGACCCTCGCCGCCCTCGCCGAACGGCTCGGCGTCCGGCAGCCCTCGCTCTACAAGCACCTCGACTCGCTCGCCGGACTCCGCCGGAGCATCTCCCTCCAGGCGAAGGGCGAGCTCGGCGACGTCCTGCTGCGCGCGGCCGTCGGCCGTTCGGGCGCGGACGCGATCACGGTGATGGCCGGGGCCTACCGGGAGTGGGCCCTGAAGCACCCGGCACGCTATACGGCCGCGCAGTGGATCGCCGGGCCGGAGGACGAGGAGGACACGGCAGCATCGCTCGGTGCCATCCAGGTCATCACCGACGTCCTCACGGCCTACGAGCTCCGCGGCGACGACGCCATCGACGCAATCCGCGCGTTCCGGTCCACCCTGCACGGCTTCGTCTCGCTCGAGGCGGCAGGCTCTTTCGGCCTCGACCGCGATCTCGACCGCAGCTTCGACCGCCTCGTCCGTGGGTTCACGATCACCCTGACCCGTTGGGCCGAGACCGCTGGGGACGAGTCCTAGCCGATCCGCAACGGGTTCCGCTGCACGACGCGTGCGGGGTAGCGTGCCGTCATGTCATGCCGCATCAGTGAACTCGTCCTGGACTGCCGCGATCCGGAAGCGCTCGCCCGCTTCTGGTGCGAGGTCCTCGACTTCGTCGTGCTCGACCGAGACGAGGACGGGGTGGAGATCGGAGCCCGGGACGGCTTCGGTGGATCGCAGCCAACGATCATCCTCAGCCGCAGCGACGACCCACCGCAGCCGAAGTCGAAGCTCCACATCGACGTGAGCCCGACCGACGGCGACCAGGACGCCGAACTCGAGCGCTTGCTGGCCCTCGGTGCGCGCCCGACGGACATCGGGCAGACGGGCGACGAGTCGTGGCACGTCCTCGCCGATCCCGAGGGCAACGCCTTCTGCCTCCTGCGCACGCCCGTCAAGCCGGTCTGAGGGCCGTCGGGCACGGTGCCGGTGGGATAATCGGCGCATGTCCTCGACCGCGCGGTACGCCAGGCAGCTCGCCCTCCCCGGGTTCGGACCAGCGGCGCAGCAGCGCCTTGCCGATGCGCGGGTGCTGATCGTCGGCGCCGGTGGGCTCGGCAGCATCGTCATCCCGGCGCTTGCCGCTGCCGGTGTCGGTTCCGGTGACGGCGCGATCCACCTGGTGGACGACGACACGGTCGAGCTCAGCAACCTGCATCGGCAGACCGTCCACAGCACCGCGGACGTCGGCCGGCCGAAGGTCGACTCCGCCGCCGATCGCGCCCTCGCCGTCAACACCGATGCGACGATCCTCAGGCACCGCCTCCGCCTCGGACCCGGCGAGATCATGGGCCTCCTGGCCGACGCGGAGATCGACCTCGTCATCGACGGCAGCGACAACTTCGAGACCCGTTACCTGGTCGACGACGCCGCGACGCTCGCCGACGTCCCACTCGTCTGGGGTGCGGTCTCGCAGTACGGCGGGCAGGCCGGGCTCAGCTGGTCGTCTCGCGGCCCGCGCTACCGCGACCTCTTCCCCCACCCGCCGACGGACGGTTCGGTGCTCTCCTGCGAGGCCGGCGGGGTCCTGCCCACCACGGTGGGGGTCATCGGGTCGATCATGGCGACCGAGGCGATCAAGGTGCTCACCGAGGTCGGGACCCTCTCGCTCGGCCGGGTGACGATGTTCGACGGGCTGAGCGGCGGGTTCCGCGAACTCCGGTACGAGCGCGACCCCGCGGGTGCCCGGCAGGTGTCGCTCGATGAGCATCTGCATCGGACGCCAGGAGGGGACGCGGCGAGTGCCGCAGCGGCAGCACCCCACGAGCCGCGACACGCCGGACGTACGATCACCGCACCACAGCTCGCGGCGAGCGACGATGAGGCCGTCCTGCTCGACGTCCGGGAGCCGTGGGAGGCGGAGATCGCCCGGCTGCCGGGTTCGACGCTGATGCCGCTCGGCTCGCTCCCTGAGACGCTCCACGGGCTCGACCCCGAGACGCCCGTAGTCGTCTACTGCCACCACGGCATCCGGTCCGAGTCAGCGCTTCGCCTGCTCCTCGAGCGCGGCTACTCGGCCGTCCATCTCGAGGGCGGTATCGACGCGTGGTCGCGGCTCGTGGATCCGACCGTCCCCCGCTACTGACCGCGGCTCCGAACACCCCGTGCAGCCCCACCGACCGACCTCGACGACGGGAACCACCATGACGACGCCAGCGCCCACGAGTCGGAAGACCGTCGAGCAACACGCCTCCGACGTCGCAGCCCTCCTCGACGACGTGACCGACACCGGCGCCGAGCGCGTGCCGATCGACGAGGCCGCAGCTCGGGTGACAGCGGTGGCGGTGCCGTCACCGGTCGACCTGCCGCTGTTCCGCAACTCGCAGATGGACGGGTTCGCGGTTCGGGCGGCAGACCTCACGGGCGATGAGACGCGACTGCGGGTGGTGGGTGAGATCGCCGCGCGCCCGATCGAACCCGCGCCGCTCGAGGCGGGGACCTCGGTGCGCATCATGACGGGCGCGGTCGTTCCGCCGGGTGCGGACGTCGTCGTGCCGGTCGAGGAGAGCGAGGTCGAGACGGATCCGGACGGTGTCGAGACCGTTCTCCTCGGTCCTGCGCGCGGCGGTGGCGAGCGACCGGTGGGGCTGTTCGTCCGGGAGCGCGGGAGCGACGTCCGCGCCGGCGAGGAGCTGCTGCCGGCCGGCGTACGCCTCGCTTCGCGACACCTCGCCGTGTTGGCTGCGGCCGGGATCACGACCGTCGAGGTGCGTCGGCGGGTGCGGGTCGCGATCGTCACGACCGGCGCCGAACTCGTCGAACCCGGCGAGACGCCGACGCTCGGCCAGACCTTCGACTCCAACGGGACCGCGCTGGCGGCCGCCGTCGTCGCAGCCGGGGCCGAGGTCGCCGCCCGTTCGCGCGTCGTCGACGACGCCGACGTCCTGCTCGCCCTGCTCGACGACCTCCACGGCGAGGTCGATCTCATCCTCACCTCCGGCGGGATCTCCATGGGCGAGCACGAGGTCGTCCGAGACGTCCTCGGGCCACTGGGCGGCTGGATCGGCTCGGTCGCGATGCAGCCCGGCGGACCACAGGCGCTCGGTGCCCACCGGGGCGTCCCGATCATCGCGTTCCCCGGCAACCCGGTGAGCACCCAGCTCTCGTTCGAGGTCTTCGTCGCTCCGGTCCTCCGCCGGGTCGCCGGGCTGCCGCAGGCGTCGCGTGTGCCAGCCGAACTCGCGGTCGCCGTGCGTTCGGTGCCCGGCAAGCGCCAGTTCCTCCGCGGACGCCGACGAGACGATGGTCGGGTCGAACCGGTCGCGGGCCCCGGCTCGCACCTCGTCGCCGGGCTCGCGGCCTCGGACGTGCTGATCGTGATCCCGGAGGACATCGTCGAGCTCGACGCCGGTGACGCTGTGGAAGCATGGGCACTATGACCGGGCTCACACACCTCGACGACGACGGCCGCGCACGGATGGTCGATGTCGGCGACAAGGCCACGACGAAGCGGGCCGCGACGGCGACGGCGACCTTCACCACCCGACCAGACGTGATCGCGCTCGTTCAAGCGGACGGCCTGCCGAAGGCGGACGTCATCGCGACCGCTCGCATCGCCGGGATCGCGGGAGCCAAGCGGACGAGCGAGCTCATCCCGCTGTGCCACCAGCTCGCGCTGTCATCCGTGAGCCTCGACTTCGCGTTCACCGAGGACTCCATCGTCATCACCGCGACGGCGAAGACCACCGGCCAGACCGGGGTCGAGATGGAGGCCCTGACGGCCGCGTCGATCGCCGGCCTGACCTTGCACGACATGGTCAAGGCCGTCGACCCGGCATCGGTCCTCGGCGACATCCGGCTGCTGGAGAAGTCGGGCGGCAAGCGCGGGAACTGGACGCCGGAAGCGGTGGAGCCGATCGAAGCACCTGTGGCGCGAACGGTCCGTCCGCGAACCGCGGCCGTCATCGTCGCGTCGACCGCCGGCGCGGCCGGCACACGCGAGGACCTCACGGGGCCGCGCATCTCCGCCTGGTTGTCCGAGCACGACTACGCGGTCGATGCGGTGACGGTCGTGTCCGACGCCGACGTGCACCTCGCGATCACGGCAGCCCTGGACGCCGCGCCCGCGGTGCTCATCACGACGGGCGGCACCGGCCTCTCGCCGAGCGACCGCACCCCGGAGGCGACGCAGCCCCACCTCGACCGCGAACTGCCCGGCATCGCGGAGGCGATCCGCACGCTCGGGTCGACCAAGACCCCGACCGCCGCGCTCAGTCGCGGTCTCGCCGGGGTCTCCGGCGGCACCGTCGTCGTGAACCTGCCCGGGTCGACCGGCGGCGTGAAGGACGGACTCGCGGTCCTCGACGGCCTGCTCGACCACCTCGTCGCCCAGATCGCCGGAGGTGGCTCGCATGAGTGAGTCGACGGTTCCCGAGGTCCTCGCCCTCATCTCGGAGTCGCCCCTCGACGCGCACGCGATCGAGGACTTCGTCGCGGCGCCCGCCAACGGCGCACTCGTCGCGTTCCGAGGCATCGTGCGCGACCACGACCACGGCGAGGCGGTCGACGCCCTCGACTACCGGGCGCACCCCGACGCCCAACGGTTCCTGGAGGACTGCTGCCGGACGGTCGCCGCGGAGACCGGCCTCCGAGTGGCGGCAGCGCACCGCGTCGGGTCGCTCGTCGTCGGCGACCTGGCGCTCGTGGCCGCCGTCGCGGCTGCGCACCGGGCCGAGGCGTTCGCCGCCTGCGAGCGGCTGGTCGAGGAGATCAAGCGCACCGTCCCCATTTGGAAGCGCCAGCACCTGGCCGACGGCGAGACGGAGTGGGTCGGCCTGTAGCGACCCCTGCTCGATTCGCCCCGAGTGGTCGCATGCACGAAGCGTGGGCGACCATTCGGGGCGAATCGAGCTGTCAGCGCGGCAGCACCTCGTAGGTGATGCGCACGAGCCCGTCCTCGGGCGTCGCGTGGGTGCCGCGGAGCCGCAGGCGGACGTCGGCGTCGAGGTCGCCGAAGAGGCGGGCGCCCGAGCCGATGAGCACCGGTGCGACCGACACGGTGATCTCGTCGACGAGGCCCGCACCGAGGAACGCCTGAATGGTCCTGCCGCCGTCGATGTAGACGCGGCCGGCCCCGGCCTCGTCGAGCAGGGCGGCCGCCTCGTCGACCGACCCGGCGACCGTGACGCGGTCGTCCCCGGCCTCGAGTGTGGTGCTCAGCACGACGACCCGCTTGCCGTCGAACGGCCACTCGCCGAAGCCGAGGACGGTGTCGTAGGTGGAGCGGCCCATCACGAGCGTGTCGATCGTCGGGAAGAACGAGTCCCAGTCGAGCGCCGGGTGCTGCCCTGGCGCATCCGCGGCATGCTCCCGCGGCTCGAGCTCGGTGAGCCAGCCGAGGTCGCCGTCGGGCTTTGCGATGTAACCGTCGAGGCTCACGCCGATGAAGACACAGCCGTGCCAGGAACGTTCACGAGTCATGAGGACGATCCTGCCTTCCACCCCCGACATCGCGCATCGGGCGGGGCACGTCAACCGGTCGCCCACCGGACCGCGGCGACGTAGGGTGATCTGATGCCCGAACACGCCCCCGAAGCATCCGACCCGTTCGTCCGCGTCCGGGGAGCCAACGAGAACAACCTCCGCAACGTGGACGTCGACGTGCCGCGCGATGCGATCGTCGCCTTCACCGGGGTCTCCGGCTCGGGCAAGTCGTCGCTCGCGTTCGGCACGATCTTCACCGAGGCGCAGCGACGGTACCTCGAGTCCGTCGCCCCGTACGCCAGACGGTTGATCCAGCAGGGTCACGACCCGCACGTCGACTCGATCTCCGGCCTGCCACCGGCGGTCGCCCTGCAGCAGCGACGCGGCGCCCCCAGCTCGCGCTCCAGCGTCGGCACGGTGACGACGCTCTCGAACTCACTCCGCATGCTCTTCTCACGCGCCGGCACCTTCCCCGAGGGATTCACGACCCGTCTGGACTCGGACGCCTTCTCGCCCAACACCGCCGTCGGCGCCTGCCCGGAGTGCCACGGCATCGGCGTCGCGCACACGGTCACCGAGGACTCCCTCGTGCCCGACCCGTCGCTGAGCATCCGCGAGGGCGCGATCGCCGCGTGGCCGGGAGCCTGGCAGGCGAAGAACCTCCGCGACATCACCATCGCCCTCGGATACGACGTCGACCGCCCCTGGCGGGAGCTCGACCAGGAGGACCGCGACTGGATCCTCTTCACCGAGGAGCAGCCGGTCGTGCAGATCACGCCGCAGCGCGACCGCGTCGCGAAGCCGTACAACGGCATGTTCTGGAGCGCCAAGCAGTACGTCTTCCACACCCTCTCCGACTCGAAGAGCCAGATGATGCGGAACAAGGTGCTCCAGTTCGTGCGCTCGGGTCCGTGCCCGCTCTGCCACGGCACGGGACTCCGCCGCGAGGCGCTCGCGGTCACCTTCGCCGGCCGCACGATCGCCGAACTCAACGCCTTGCCGATGACGGAGCTCGCCGAGGTCATCCGGCCCACCACGGAGCTGACCGACGCGGCGCCCGCACTCCCGACGACGCTGTCCGGCGAGCGCACCGACGTCGCCGTCGCCATCACGACCGACCTCCTCGCGCGCATCCGCGTGCTCACCGACCTCGGACTCGGCTACCTCGGCCTCGGGCGCGTGACCACGACGCTCTCCCCTGGCGAGATGCAGCGGCTCCGGCTCGCGACCCAGCTGCGCTCGGGGCTCTTCGGCGTGGTCTACGTGCTCGACGAGCCGTCGGCGGGGCTGCACCCGGCCGACGCGGAGCCCCTTCTCGAGGTGCTCGAGCAGTTGAAGCGCTCGGGCAACTCGGTCTACGTCGTCGAGCACAACATGGACGTCGTCCGGAACGCCGACTGGATCGTCGACGTCGGCCCCGGCGCGGGTGAGGGTGGCGGCGACGTGCTCTACAGCGGGGCCGTCGAGGGTCTCGCCGACGTCGAGGCCTCGGCGACCCGCCCGTTCCTCTTCCCCGACCAGCACGGTCCGGCTCCCGCGCGACGAGCACTCCGCGAGGCACGCGACTGGCTCGAGGTCGAGGGCATCACGCTCCACAATCTCGCCGGCGTCGACGCCTCGATCCCCCTTGGGACCTTCGTCGCCGTCACCGGTGTCTCGGGTTCCGGCAAGTCGACCCTCGTGAGCCGGGTCCTCCGCGACGTCGTGCGCGATCACCTGCGCGCGGACGGCCGGACGACGGACGACGTCGTGCGCGATCACCTGCGCGCGGACGGCCGGACGACGGACGACGTCGCGGACGATGACGACGAGGTGCCCACCGATCCCGATGCGGCCGAGGGTTCCGGCCTGGCGGAGGCGACGGTGCCGGACGGACACGCCGACACGCTCACCGTCCGCCGCGCGCGCGGGCTCGAACACGTGGACCGCCTCGTGCGGGTCGACCAGAAGCCCATCGGACGCACACCGCGGTCGAACCTGGCGACCTACACCGGACTGTTCGACGCCGTCCGCGCGGCCTTCGCCGCCACGGACCTCGCCCGCGAACGCGGCTACACGGCCGGCCGGTTCTCGTTCAACGTCGCGGGAGGTCGCTGCGAAACCTGCCTCGGTGAGGGCTTCGTGTCGGTCGAGCTGCTGTTCCTCCCCGGCAGCTACGGGAAATGCCCGACCTGTGACGGCGCTCGGTACAACGCGGAGACCCTTGAGGTCACCTACGACGGGAAGTCGATCGCAGACGTCCTCGCACTCACCGTCGAGCAGGCGGCCGAGTTCCTCGCGGCCGTCCCGGCGGCTGCGCGCAGCCTCCGCACCCTGCTCGAGGTCGGCCTGGGGTACCTGCGACTCGGCCAGCCGGCCACCGAGCTGTCGGGCGGTGAGGCGCAGCGCATCAAGCTCGCGACGGAACTCCAGCGGGTGCGACGCGGTCACACGCTCTACCTCCTCGATGAGCCGACGACCGGCCTCCACCCGGCCGACGTCCGTCGTCTGCTGGCGCAGTTGAACGCGCTCGTCGACTCCGGCGACACGGTCGTCGTGGTCGAGCACGAGATGGACGTCGTCGCGGCGGCCGACTGGGTGATCGACCTCGGACCGTCCGGTGGCGACGCTGGTGGACGCATCGTGGCCGCAGGCACCCCGGACGCCGTCGCCGCAGACCCTGATAGCCGCACCGCGCCCTACCTGGCGAAGCGACTGGCGTTGCTCGGTGCCGCACCGTCACCGGAGGACGCGTCGGCGGGATGACGCCCCGCTGTCGCCGAGCGCCTAGCGTGGAGTCCATGCAGACGACCGATGCACGCCGTGACCTCCGCGCTCAGCGCATCGCTGTCGTCGTCTGGGCGGTCGCCGCGACGGTGATGCTGGTGCTCGCTCCCATCGAGGAACTCATCTGGGCACCGCTCGCGATGACGGACGACTCTTACGGCCTCGAGGCGATCTACGGGGTGTTCACGCCCACCACCCTGGCCGTCGGCCTCGTCGGGGTCGCGATCGCGTTCCTGCTCGGCCTCGCTGCCATCCTGGTGTTCACCCACCTCGGATGGCGCGGCCGGCTCGGCACACACTGGGTCCACGTCGCGACCCTCGGTTCGATGCTCGTCTGGCTCGGTCTCCTGGCCATGTTCGTCGCCGGCTTTGGCGTCGGGAACACCGTGTCCGACGAGATCCCGCCGTACGTCGGCCGGTCGTCATCGATCGGCGAACTGCTCCAAATGCTGGCGCTCGTGGCGTTCCTGGCGACCGTCGTCGGCGCGATCTCCTCGCTCGTCCTGATGTTCCGGTCGGCCGGGGTGGCCCGTCGCGCCTGGCAGGCTTCGCGATGAGCCCCTATCCGACACCTGACGTGTAAGGTCACGGAGTATGACGCAGCCCGAATCCGCGTTCCTCTCCGTGACCTACGTGAGTACGTCCGCTGCGCCGCTGACGCAGACCGCCCTCGAAGCGATCCTCCGTCAGTCCCGAGACAACAACGAACGCTCGGGCCTCACCGGCATGCTCGCCGTGCGAGGCGACGACTTCTTTCAGGTGGTCGAAGGGCCTCCTCCGGCCGTGCGCCACGTGCTGCAGCGGTTGCGCGAGGACACCAGACACAGCGAGCTGCGGGTCCTGGTCGAGGAGGAGATCGACTACCGGCGGTTCCCCGACTGGACGATGCGCTGCGAGAACCTCGACGACTACCCGGCTGACTCGATCCCCGGCTACCGGGCGTCGCACGAGGACGAATCGGATGCACGGCGCCATCGCATCCTGGACCTCGTGCGATGGTTCCAACACCGCGCGACCCGCGCCCTGGCCGAGCGTGGTCGCTCGGCGACGTCGCCGTCCTAGCCGCCGGCGAAGGGTGGGAGGACGTCGACCCGGGCGCCGAGCGGACGCGCGTCGTCGCGACTGACCACGCCGTCGACCAGGAACGAGCCTGACGCGAGTACCTTCGCCATCGCGTCGCCGTAGCGCTCGAGCAGCACGGACTTCAACTCGCCGACCGTCGCGACCGCGGGCAAGGACTCCTCGGGGACGCCGGCGGCCTCTTCGGCAGCGGCGAAGTAACGCACGAGTACCTGCAGGGTCGTCGTCTCAGCCACCGATCGCTCCCATGCTCCGCTCCGGACGGACGAAGTCGGGCGACGCGATGCGGTGCCCGGCCTGCTTGTGCCACATCGCCGCGCGCCAGCGGTCCGCGATCTCGACGTCCTCGACGCCCGAACGCAGCATGCCCCGGAGGTCGGTCTCGTCGTCGCCGAAGAGGCAGGAGCGGATCGTCCCCTCGGCCGTGAGCCGGGTTCGGTCGCAGTCGTCGCAGAACGAGCGCGTGACCGAGGCGATGATGCCGACCGTCGCCGGGCCGCCGTCGACGAGCCACTCCTCGGCAGGAGCGGAGGGGTCCTCGCGATGCGGAGCGGTGAGCGTGAAGCGGGAGCCGAGGACGTCGAGCAACTCGGCCGCGTCGACCATGTTCTCCCGCACCCACGCCTCGTCGGCGTCGAGCGGCATCTGCTCGATGAACCGGAGGCGGCAACCGTTCTCGATCGCCCAGGACAGGAGGGCGACCGCGCCGTCGAGCGTGTCGCGCATGAGGACGGCGTTGATCTTGAGCGGCGTCAGCCCGGCGCGCTTGGCGGCCTCGATGCCGGCCAGGACGGCGGGGAGGCGGTCGCGACGCGTGAGCCGCGCGAAGTGGTCGCGGTCGACGGTGTCGAGGGAGATGTTCACACGGGTGAGCCCGGCGGCCACGAGCTCGTCGACGCGCTTGTCGAGTCCGATGCCGTTGGTCGTCATGGAGATCGAGGCGTCGCCGGCGACCGCGGAGCTACGGGCGATGATCTCCGCGAGGTCGGGGCGCATGAGCGGCTCACCGCCGGTGAAGCGGATGTCGTGCACCCCGAGGTCGCGGACGGCGATCTCGACGAGGCGGCCGATCTCGGTCGGCGTCAGCAGGTCGTCGCGGGCGATCGCGGGGAGACCCTGCTCGGGCATGCAGTACGTGCAGCGCAGCGAGCACTTCTCCGTGATCGACACCCGGAGGTCGCGGGCGACCCTGCCGAAGCGATCGATGAGGCCGTCGACGTCGGGGCGTCCGGCAGCGTCCGGGATGTGCCTGAGCGGCGACCCGATGCGTGGGATTCCGAGCCCGACTGTGGTCATCCCCCCAGGGTACGGGGATGGACGGCCGACTTGCCCCTCTAGAGCCGCTTCCGGGAGGAACGCCCAGCGGGCGCGCGTAGCATGACGGACATGGAGCCCCGCCGCCGCACCCTGCTCGCCGGTGCGTCCGGCGTCGTCGCAGCCGTCGCCACCCTCGGTTCGGCCGAGGCCGTCGCAGCGTTCGTCGCCCCCGCGAGCTCGCCCCTGCTCGCCGTGGGCTCCCTCGTGATCGACCTCGTGCCCGGCTGGGTGAAGGACCTCGTCATCGCCCTGTTCGGCACCGACGACAAGCTCGTGCTGCTCATCGTGCTCGGTGTCCTGGTCGCGGCCCTCGCCGTCGGGATCGGCATCCTCGAGGAACGCCGCCCGGTGGTCGGGAGCATCGCCCTCGCGCTCGTCGGCGTCGTCGCGGTCGTCGCAGCGATCACCCGCGCGGACGCCGGCCTCGACTGGGCGTTCCCGAGCATCGTCGGCACCGCCGTCGGCATCCTGGTGCTGCGACTGCTCGTGACCCGGCTCCGGACCTGGGACGATGCGACGGTCGCGGATGAAGCCCGGCCGGTCGTCGGCGCCTCGCGGGCCGAACTCCCCCGGCGCTCCTTCCTCGTCCTGCTCGGCGGCACCGCGGTCGGCGCCCTCGTCGTCGGCGTCGGCGCGCGCGTCGCCTCGGCCGGAGCGGTCGCCGTGGAGACCATCCGGAAGGCGCTCAAGCTCCCGACGGCCGCCGTCGCCGCACCACCGGTCCCCGCTGGAGCCGAACTCGGCATCGACGGACTCACCCCGGTCGTGTCGGCGAACGACTCCTTCTACCGGATCGACACCGCCCTCCAAGTACCGAACATCGACCCCTCGACCTGGAGCCTCAAGATCACCGGCATGGTCGAGCAGGAGGTCGAGATCGGGTTCGAGGAACTCCTCGCCCTCCCGCTCCAGGAGTCGATCATCACGCTGACCTGCGTCTCCAACCCCGTCGGCGGCGACCTCATCGGCAACGCGCTCTGGCTCGGGTACCCGATCCGCGAGTTGCTCGCCCGCGCGAAGCCCAAGGCCGGGGCCGACATGGTCCTGTCGCGGAGCATCGACGGGTTCACCGCCGGTACCCCGCTCGAGGTCCTGCAGGACGAGGACCGCGACAGCCTCCTCGCCGTCGGGATGAACGGGCAACCGCTCCCGCTGCAGCACGGCTTCCCGGTCCGCATGGTCGTCCCCGGCCTGTACGGGTACGTCTCCGCCACGAAGTGGGTCGTCGAGCTGGAAGTGACCCGCTACGCGGACGCCCGGGCGTATTGGACCGACCGCGGCTGGTCGGAACGCGGGCCCATCAAGACGGAGTCGCGCATCGACGTGCCGCGCAACGGTGGACGTGTTGCTGCAGGCAACGTCGCGATCGCCGGCGTCGCCTGGGCACAGCACACGGGCGTCAACCGGGTCCAGGTCCGGATCGACGACGGCGACTGGCTCGACACGACCCTCGCGACCGCGATCTCCGACGACACCTGGGTGCAGTGGGTCCTCCAGTGGGACGCCCCGGCCGGCGACCACACCATCGCCGTCCGCGCGACCGATGCCGCCGGGAAGACGCAGAGCGAGACCCCCGTCGACGTCGTCCCCGACGGCGCGGAGGGCTGGCACACCATCTCCGTCGGCGTCGACTGACCCGAGATCATCACGATTCCGAACCGGGACACCACCGTGTCACCGGTGCGGAGTATCGTCACTCGGGCACGTCCCTCACGCTCCCGTCCGGCTGCGCCGCCGACCGGAGCACTGGTCTCGCGCCAGGCCCGCTCCACCTCGTCACCCGTCCGCGCGACGCCCCGCGCCGGACACGAACCGTCTAAGGACCTCACGTGGCCCTCCTCGCCCTCGCCCTCCGACACGCCAAGCCGTACGCGGCCTGGGTGGTCGCGGTGTTCGTGCTGCAGCTCGTCTCGACGATCGCGGCCCTGTACCTCCCCAGCCTGAACGCCCAGATCATCGACCAGGGTGTCTCCCGCGGCGACACGGACTTCATCTGGTCCACCGGCATGACGATGCTGCTCGTCTGCCTCGTCCAGGTGGCCGCGGCCATCGGCGGGGTCTACTTCGGCGCCCGCACCGCCATGGCCATCGGCCGCGACCTGCGCCGGGAGTTCTACCGCAAGGTCGACTCGCTCGGCGCCCTCGAGATCGGCGGCTTCGGCAGCGCGACGCTCATCACGCGCGGCACAAACGACGTCCAGCAGGTCCAGATGCTCGTCCTCATGACCCTCAACTTCATGGTGTCCGCGCCCATCATGTGCGTCGGCGGCATCATCATGGCGCTCCGCGAGGACGCGGGGCTGTCGTGGCTCGTGTGGGTCTCCGTGCCGGTGCTGTTCATCATCGTCGGGTTCCTCGTCTACCTGCTCATGCCGCTGTTCCGCCAGATGCAGGACCGCATCGACGGCATCAACAGCGTGCTGCGCGAGCAGATCATCGGCATCCGCGTCGTCCGGGCGTTCGTCCGAGAGCCGTTCGAGTCGGAGCGGTACGACCGCGCGAACGAGGCGCTCACCCGGGTGTCGATCAAGGTCGGCAACATCTTCGTCCTCATGTTCCCGGTCATCATGATGGTCCTGCACCTGGCGACGGCGGCCGTGCTCTGGTTCGGTGGCCAACGGGTGGACGCCGGACAGATGCAGGTCGGTTCCCTCACCGCGTTCCTCCAGTACCTGCTCCAGATCCTCACCTCGGTGATGATGGGCGTCTTCATGGTCATGATGATCCCTCGCGCGGTCGTGTGCGCCGAGCGCATCCAGAGCGTCCTCGACACCGAGCCGAGCCTCACGGTTCCGACGAGCACCGACATCCGCGTGCCGTCGGTCGGACGAGTCGAGTTCACCGGAGTCACCTTCGGCTACCCCGGTGCTGAGCGACCGGTCCTGTCGGACGTCACGTTCACGGCGGAGCCCGGCAAGACCACCGCGATCGTCGGCTCCACCGGCTCCGGCAAGACGACGCTCCTCTCGCTCATCCCGCGCCTCTACGACCCGCAGCAGGGCCACGTCACCATCGACGGCGTCCCCGTCTCGCAGCTCACCCGGCAGCAGATCGCCGGGGTCGTCGGGATCGTGCCACAGAAGCCGTACTTGTTCTCGGGCACGATCGCCTCGAACCTCCGGTTCGGACGTCCCGACGCCACCGACGACGAGCTGTGGAGCGCCCTCGACGTCGCGCAGGCTGAGGACTTCGTCCGCGCGAAGCCGAAGATGCTGAACGACGGCGTCGCCCAGGGCGGGACGAACGTGTCCGGCGGCCAACGTCAGCGCCTGTGCATCGCCAGGGCCCTCGTCGCGAAGCCTCTGGTCTACCTCTTCGACGACTCGTTCTCGGCCCTCGACGTCGCCACCGACGCCCGACTCCGCGCAGCCCTCGGCGACAGCACCGCCGACGCGACCGTCATCATCGTCGCGCAGCGCATCGCGACCATCCGCGAGGCCGATCACATCATCGTCATGAACGACGGCGGCATCGTCGGCCGCGGCACCCACGACGAACTCCTCGAATCCAACGAGACGTATCGCGAGATCGTCCAATCGCAGCTCGCTGTGGAAGGGGTGGCGTGACCATGGCCCGTTCACCACGTGACAAGCGCTCCTCCGGTCCCTCGAAGGACACCGCTCAGGCCCCCGAGTTGACCGCGGTCGAGGAGGAGGCGCTCGCACCGGAGTTCACGCCGGGTGAGTCCGACGGCGACATGTTCGGCGGCACCCCGTCGAAGAAGGCCGAGCAGTTCTGGCCCTCCGCGAAGCGGCTCATCGGTCTCCTCGCCCCCGAGAAGGTCAAGATGAGCCTCGTCGTCGGGCTCGTCGTGCTCTCCGTCGTCCTCACGGTCATCGCCCCGAAGATCCTCGGGCTCGCGATGGACGCGATCTTCAACGGCGTCATCGGCTCGCAGCTCCCGGCGGGCGTCCCGCTCGACCAGATCGTCGACGAAGCACGGGCCTCCGGCAACGACCAGTACGCCGACATGCTCGTGAAGTCCGACATCACGCCCGGTCAGGGAATCGACTTCACCCTGCTCGGCCGCCTCATCATCATCGTGCTCGCCATGTACATCGTCGCGTCGATCCTCAACTGGGCGCAGGGATACATCCTCAACGGACTCGTCATGCGCGTGGTCTACACCCTCCGCCAGGACATCGAACGGAAGCTCAACCGCCTCCCGCTCAGCTACTTCGACACCCGCCAGCGCGGCGACCTCATGTCCCGGGTCACGAACGACGTCGACAACATCCAGACCGCCCTGCAACAGGCGTTCTCGCAACTCGTGCAGTCTGCGCTCACGGTGCTCGGCATCACGGCGATGATGTTCATCGTGTCGTGGCAGCTCGCCCTCATCGCGCTGATCGCGCTGCCCCTGTCCGCACTGATCGCCGGGGTCATCGGCTCGCGGTCGCAGAAGCTCTTCACCGCGCAGTGGAAGAACACCGGCTCGCTCAACGGGCACATCGAGGAGTCGTTCTCGGGGCTCGAGCTCGTGCGCGTCTTCGGCCGCGACAAGGAGATGCTCGCCGAGTTCGACGAGCGCAACGAGAAGCTCTACACGGCCGCGTTCGGAGCGCAGTTCGTGTCCGGCATGATCATGCCGGCGATGACCTTCGTGTCCTACCTGTCCTACGTGCTCATCGCGGTCGTCGGCGGCCTGCGCGTCGCCTCCGGGCAGATGACGCTCGGCGACGCGACGGCGTTCATCCAGTACTCTCGCGAGTTCTCGCAGCCGCTCGGTCAGATCGCCGGCATGGCGAACCAGCTGCAGTCGGGTGTCGCCTCCGCCGAGCGCACCTTCGAGCTGCTCGACGCCGAGGAACAGGACCCGGAGACGGCGACGGCACACCTGCCCGAGCACACCGACGGCCACGTCGAGTTCGACGGCGTCTCCTTCAGCTACGACCCCGAGAAGCCGCTCATCGAAGACCTCTCCTTCTCCGCGCAGCCGGGTCAGACCGTCGCGATCGTCGGCCCGACCGGGGCCGGGAAGACGACCCTCGTGAACCTCGTCATGCGGTTCTACGAACTCACGGGTGGTCGCATCCTGCTCGACGGCGTCGACATCACCGCCCTGACGCGCGCCGAGCTGCGGTCGCAGGTCGGAATGGTGCTGCAGGACGCCTGGTTGTTCGAGGGAACGATCCGCGAGAACATCCGGTACGGCCGACTCGACGCGAGCGACGCGGAGGTCGTCGAGGCCGCTGAGGCGACGATGGTCGACCGCTTCGTGCGGCAGCTGCCCGACGGGTACGACACCGTCCTCGACGCGGACGGCGGCAGCGTCTCGGCCGGTGAGCGCCAGCTCATCACGATCGCCCGCGCGTTCATCGCGAAGCCGAAGCTGCTCATCCTCGACGAAGCGACGTCCTCCGTCGACACGCGGACCGAGCTGCTGGTGCAGCACGCGATGGCAGCGCTGCGTTCCGACCGCACCTCGTTCGTCATCGCCCACCGCTTGTCGACCATCCGCGACGCGGACACGATCCTCGTCATGGAGAACGGACGGATCGTCGAACAGGGCTCGCACGCACAGCTCCTCGAGGTCGACGGCGCCTACGCCGAGCTCTACCGCACGCAGTTCCGCGGCGGCGAGGAGCAGTCGGCGATCGACGAGGCAGCCGTCGCCGACGGGTCCGAGGCGGCGCACGCACCGCGCAGCTGAGCCCTACCGACGCCGACGGGCGGGCACTCGATTCCCGAGTGCCCGCCCGTCGGTTCAGCTGAGGGTCGTCGACCGCCAGGTGCCCTGGTCATTTACCCAGAGACGACCGTTCCCGACGAGAATGTCGCCGGACTGGCCGCCCAAGGGCCGCGCAAGACCCATGTGCCGGGTGGAGAGGTAGCTCGTGTTCGGCTGCGCGTTCGTGTGGGGGGTGTTCGCGGATCCCCAGAGGTTGCCATGCACGAGCGATCGACCGGTGGAGCCGAAGGTGTCGAGCCCGAACTCGACGTCGCGAGCCACGTTGCCGGTGACCGTCACGCCCTCCTTGCACTGGTTGACCGCGACGGCGACGCGGACCTTGTCAACGCGGTTCCCGGACACCAGGATCGGTCCGTCGCCTTGATGCAGCACGCCGTACCCAGTCGTCGTTCCGCCCCCACTGATCGAGTTCCCACTGACCGACGCATCGACGGCGAGATAGGACGTCACCCCACCGACCGAACCGGAACCCGACGACACGGCGATCCGGTTCCCGGACACGACTGCGCGGGATGTCCGGTCGAGCGCGATGCCCGTCGAACAGGATCCTCCTGCGAGGCGGATCGTATTGTCAGCGACCACCGCGTCGGCAGCGCCGATGATGGTCCCTTTGTCGTCGTCTCGAGGCGCCGCGTAGAAGCGGATCGCAACCGGCACGTCACCTGCGACGTCGACGACGTTCGCCGCGATGACCGTCGCTTGCGTGCCGCGGAACACATAGACAGCGGCATGCTTGGGCTTCCACACAGAGCCCGTCGTGTCATCGTCAGCCCTCGTCCATCGGATCGTATTCCCGACGACGGAGACTGCGGTCGTGTCGCTCATCGCGATCGCCCACCACGTCGCATCTGAAACGGTGTTGGCGGAGACCACCGCGTGGCTCACCGCCTCGAGTGCGATGGAACGACGGAACGGCCCCGTCACGACATTGCCGTGGATTGTGACCATGGCATCGTGCCACGGTCCCGGGTCGGTCGAGAACGCATCGAGCCCTTCAGCGTGGATGCCGATCCGCGCATCCGTCCCAGGGGCAGCCGTGACGATGTTGTTGGAGACCGTTGCGCGGGCACCCCAGATGACGACGCCATCGCCGCGGTCCTCTCCGGCCTTGGATGGAGAGCCGGAACCGCCCCCGGCACCTCGGATGTTGAGGATGTGACAGTTCGTGACGATGGTGCCCTCGAAGTCGCCCGATGCATGGACGACGACGCCGTTCTGAAAGCCGTCGAGCGTCACGCCGTCGATGACGACGTCGTGCGCCAGGACCTCGATCCCGATGTTCCGGGTCCGTGCGCCCGCGTCGATGGGACCGGGGTGCGTCACGCGGATGTCCCGGATCGTGCTGCCGTCCGCTCTGAACGAGAGTGCCGCAGCAGCAGCGATACCGTCCACGAAACGGAGTTCACCTCCTCCCCTGAGATCGAGTCGTCGGTCGAGCCGGATCGTCTCATCCAGGGCGATGACATCGCCGCCTCGCACGATGACCGTGCTGCCGACGGGCACGGCGGCGAACCATGCCGCGACGGCGGCGGTGCTCACTGCGGCACCCGTCGGATCGATGCCCGGGCCCTCCAAGACCCACGCGCCGGAAGACGAGGACGACGCCGGGTCGGCGGCGGGCGTCGCGGCGTCGGGCGACGGCTCCGGTTGCGGCGCTGGTTCCCCTCCTCCACCGTCGAGATCGTCGGGCGACTCCGCAGGGGGATCGGGCACGGGCGTTGGCGGCGGGGACGGATCGGGTGGTACTTCAACCGCTCGCGGCCGGCCGGCCGGAAGGGGCTGTTCAATGTCGTTCACGCTGCCAATCTACTCATATATCAGTGGGTCCACCGTCTCGCCGCTGCGTCACTTCAGCGCGGTCCACCGCCAGGTGCCCTGGTCGTTCACCCAGAGCAGGCCGTTCCCGACGAGGATGTCGCCCGACCGACCTCCGTACGGGCGCGCGAGACCCATGTGGCGGGTCGAGAGGTAGCTCGTGTTCGGCTGCGCGTTCGCATGCGCCGTGTTGTTCGACTCCCAGCGGTTGCCCTGCACCACCGACGGCCCGGTCGTACCGAACGTGTCCAGGCCGTATTCGCAGTCGCGTCCCGTGTTGCCGACGATCGTCGCACCACCGGTGCAGTTGTTCACGGCGACCGCGACACGGATCCGGTCGATGCGGTTCCCCATGACGACGATCGAGCCGTCACCCTGATGCAGCACCCCGTACCCGTTCGAGCTCGCCGCCCCGACGATCGAATTGCCACTCACGACCGCGTCGACGGCCAGGTAGGAGATCACCCCGCCCACCGGACCGGTCGCGAGGCTCACAGCGATCTGGTTCCCGGACACCGTCGCGCGGACGGCGCGGTCGACCGCCACCCCCGTCGAACAGCTTCCCCCTGCGATCCGCACGATGTTGTCGGAGATGATCGCATCCGTCGCCCCGACCAGCTTCGTCTTGTCGCTGGGGAGCGTCGCCGGCTGCAGCACGATCGCAGCCGACGCGACCCCGAGGATCTCGATGACGTTCGCGGTGACCAGGGAGGACTGCGCACCCCGGTACAGCATGATGGGGCAGCGGAGCGGGTTCCACACGGAGCCGGGCGTCTGGTCCGCCGTCCTCGTCCAACGCACGGCGTTGCCGACCACCGAGGTCGGACCCGTGTCGTTGAGGGATATCCCCCACCACGTCGCATCCGAGACGGTGTTCGCGGAGACGACGGCGTGGCCGACACCCTCGAGGGTGATCCCCCGACGGAACGGTCCGGAGACGACGTTGCCGCTGATCGTGATCATCGAATCCAGCCAGGAACCCGGATCGACCGCGAAGTCGCCGAGCGACTCGGCGTGGATCCCGATCCGAGCGTCGGTACCCGCAGCCGCGGAGACCACATTGCCGACGACGGTCGCCCGAGCACCCCAGACGGCGATGCCGTCGCCCCGATCCTCCCCTGCTTTCGAGTCGGACCCCGAGCCGCCGCCGGCGCCCCTGATGTTGAGCACGTGGCAGTTCGTGACGATGGTGCCCTGGTATTCACCGAACGGGCGGACGACGATGCCGTTCTGGAACCCATCCACCGTGACGCCGTCGACCACGACGTCGTCCGCGTGGATGTCGATCCCGACGTTGCGCTCCGCGGCACCGCCGTCGATGGGGCCGGAGTACGTGACTCGGACATCCCGCACCGAGCTTCCGTCCACGATCAACTTGATCGCGGAGTCGGCGGCGAGCCCCGCCACGAACCGCAGTTCACCCCCTCCTCTGATGTCGATGCGTCGAGCGAGCCTGAGCGTCCCGTCAAGGGCGACGACGTCCCCGCCCCTGACCACGGCGGTCGCTCCGTCCGGAAGCGCCGCGAACCACGCCTTGACGGCCGCCGTGCTCACCACCGCACCGGTCGTGTCGATCCCCGGGCCGCCGAGCACGTGTTCGGCGGGCGCGACGGTGGCGGCGTCCGGTACCGCGTCCGGAGTCGACGGCTCTTCTCCGGTATCGGGTGACGGAGCCGGTTCGTCAGGACCCGGTTCCTCCGGACCCGGGTCATCGGCGGTCGGCTCTGGCTCCGGTGTCGTCTGAGGCTCGGCCGCGCCGCTCCGCCACCAGCCTGATCTCTCGCGTCGTGATGTCTTGTCCACAGCTCACACAGTACAGAGACATGAGGCACAAAAGCATCTTAAGATGAGTGTCTGGCGCGTTCACCGCCGCCCGACCATTCAGGAGCACCATGCCGTCACCCGCGAACCGCGCGACCTGGCCGGGCTGCCGACCGGCACCCCGCGTCGACCACACCGCCTTCGCCGGTGCCCGCGCCATCGCCGCCTGGTGGGTGGTGTTCTCGCACTCCGCGGACTGGCTGTTCTCCGTACTCCCCGAGCTCTCGTGGCTCGCGCCGTTGGCACACACCGGACTCGCCGTGGACGTCTTCTTCGTCCTGAGCGGCTACACGATCGCCCGGGCCTACCTGGATCGGCGCTGGACCTGGCCCGCTTACGGTCGCTACCTCCGGAACCGCGTGGCGCGCCTCTACCCGGCACACGTGGCCGTGCTCTCCGCCTTCGTGCTGCTCTGCGTCGGCGGGGCCATCGTCGGTGTCGCAACGGACGACGGAGCGTTCCCGCCCATCGGCCTCCTCGCCGAGCTCACCCTCACCCGCGCATGGTTCGGCGACGCACTCTGGTGGAACCCGCCCGCCTGGTCGCTGTCGGCCCAGTTCCTCGCGTTCATCCTGTTCCCGGTGATCGCCTTCGCCTTCCGCGGCCGGATGCGCGGCCCGGTCCCGGTGATCGCCCTCGCAATCGGACTCGTCTGCGCGACGACGATCGCAGCCGCTGTCGCGCCGTCGGCCATGAACGGCATGGCACCCCCAGCTGTCCGGGTGCTGTGCTGTTTCACGCTCGGCTTCTGTGTGGCGGAGTGGACGGCGGCCCTCCCGGCCACCCGACGAGCGGCGTGGGTCGCTGCGGGAGGTGCCGTCGGTCTGGTAATGGCGGCGATCGCACTCGAACCCGGAGCACCACGAGCCTGGGCAGCGATCACCTTCGCGGGGATCATCGTCGGAGGCCTGGCGGTCGCGAGTCCGCGCTCCACGGCGGTGCTGCGCAGTCGCCCAGCGCGCTTCCTGGGGCAGCTCTCGTTCTCCACGTACCTCGTGCACGTCTTCGTGCTCATCCTGCTGGCGAAAGCGATCACGCCGAGCGCCGTCGACGGCATGCCCCTCCTCCTCCGGGCCCCGATCATCCCGGTCTGGTGCGGCACGATCCTCACCGCGTCCTGGCTGCTCCACACACTCGTGGAGGTGCCGTGGCATCGGAGACTCGCAGCACCGCGGACGAGCCGGGCCACCCAAGCCGACGGATCGGCGACCGGTGCTTAGGCGTTCGTCCCCGACAGCGGGCGCCGCACCGTGCGGACGCCCCGCGCGACACGCTCGGGGAGTCGCAACGCAGCGCTGACGAAGGCGAGCACTGCCACGGCGAGCGACACCCAGAGTACGGACCAGGCGACCTCGGTGGGCGGGCCCAGCAGCAGCGACGCCGCCGCATCCCCGACGCCGCCGGGGATCGCGACCGACACCGCGAACACGAGGGCGAGTCGGGCAGCGCCGAGCAGGATGAGCGTCAGGCCCGCCGCGAGCAGGACGCCGATCGCAGCTCCGGCGACGGTCCGGCTCGGGTTGCGGCGCCCCAGCCAGAGCAAGATCACCCCGAGTGCGAGGAGCCCGATTGCGAGCCAGGGCGACCAACCCGCCGCCGTTTCGATCACCCGGATGCCATCGAGCACTGGCGCGACCTGCGATGCCGGGACGACGTCGACCACGCGGTCGACGTCCGGGATGGCGGCCGCGAAGCCGAACCCGGCGTCGACCAGCCAGGTGCGGGTCGCGGAGACGATCGGTCCCAACTGCACGCCCAGGCCCTGCTCGGCCGAGACGTCGATGACGGCACCCTGGGAACCGGAGACGCCCGCGACGAGCTGTTCATGCGTGACGCGGAGGGCCTCGGTCCAGGCGGTCGCGAACTCGGCGACGTTCCGGCGCAGGACCTCGCGCAGCGCATCCGCGGTGTCGCCGCCGATCGCGCCGAGCACTTCCGAGATCGCCGGCGGGAGCGAGAGGGTCGCCGCAAGGTCGGCCGGTACTGCAGCCGCCGCATCGAGATCGACCTGACTCTCCAGCGCGGCGAGCGCCTGGTCCCCCACGAAGGCTTGGACGGCGGGGTCCGTGGCCAGCGGGGCGAGGGTGTCGACGAACGCGTCGGTGTCGCGGAGCATCGTGTCCGCCCAGGTGCTGACGAGGGCGACCGGGATCAACAGGGCGCCGATCACGATCGCGACCGTGCCGAAGAACCCCCACGCGCCCGCTCCACGTCGGACCGGCTGCTCGACGGCCTCCGCCCGGAGCGCGTCGAAGGTGACGAAGTCGTTGCGGGCGTCGGACGACGGGTAATCGGTCACGCGCCCGAGTCTACGAGTCGGCGTCGTCCGGGCGTCTGGATCCGCGAGACCGCGCGATCGCCTCGACCGCCGCCGCCGCCGTGGACACGGTCACCCGTTCCGGCAATGCGTCGAGCGGGAACCACCGGAGACCGCCGTGCTTCTCCGGCTCTCGGAGTTCTGGCTCGCCGACGGTGTCCTCCGCGAGGTACACCGGCGAGATCCAGTGCTGGTGCAGCGCCTGCTCGAAATGGTCGACGACGCACAACAGCTCGATCGATCCGAGCTCGAGCCCGGTCTCCTCCAGTGCCTCGCGACGGACGGCGTCCTCGAGGCGTTCCATCCAGTCGACCTTCCCGCCGGGGATGCCCCAGGATCCGGCCTCGGGCTCGCGGAGGCGCTCGAGCAGGAGGATCCGACCCTCGCGGACGATCGCGACGCCACACCCGGACCGCGGGTGGGACACAGGCTCTTCAGCGGGTGGAAGCGTGGTGGACGACACGTGCTCACGCTACTCGACGCCGCATCGGCTCGGCCGTGAACGATCACGGTACGCTTGCCTCCGGCACCACGACGATTCGATGATGAAAGCGCAGACCATGCCCTACGAAGCAGCCGAAACCCGTTACGACGACATGACCTACCGCCGCGTCGGCCGCAGCGGACTGCGCCTCCCCGCGCTGTCCCTCGGTCTCTGGCACAACTTCGGCGAAGGCCGCAGCATCGAGGTCCAGCGGGCCATCGTGCGCCGCGCCTTCGACCTCGGGATCACCCACTTCGACCTCGCCAACAACTACGGCCCGCCCGCGGGTTCCGCCGAGACCGCCTTCGGCCGCATCTTCGCCGAGGACCTCGCCGCCCACCGTGACGAGATCATCATCACCTCGAAGGCCGGCTATTACATGTGGCAGGGGCCCTACGGCGAGTGGGGCTCACGCAAGACCATGCTGTCCTCGCTCGACCAGAGCCTCGCGCGCATCGGCGTCGAGTACGTCGACGTCTTCTACTCGCACCGCCCCGACCCGGAGACCCCGATCGAGGAGACGATGGGTGCGCTCGCGACGGCGGTCAAGCAGGGCAAGGCGCTGTACGCGGGCATCTCGAACTACTCCCCCGAGCAGACCATCGCCGCGGCGGCCGCGCTTCGTGAGCACGGCGTCCCGCTGCTCGTCCACCAGCCGCGCTACTCGATGTTCTCCCGCGAGGTCGAGGACGGCCTGCTCGACACCCTCGACGACCTCGGTCTCGGTGCCGTCGTGTTCAGCCCCCTCGCGCAGGGCATGCTGACCGACCGCTACCTCGGCGGAACGGTCCCGTCGGACTCGCGTGCGGCGACGAGCCACTTCCTCAACGAAGAGTCGATCACGGGCACCTACCTCGAGCGCGCCCGCGGCCTGCAGGCGATCGCGGAGGAACGCGGCCAGACGCTCGCGCAGCTGGCGCTGTCGTGGGTGCTGCGTCGCGACACGGTCACCTCGGCGATCATCGGTGCCAGCTCGGTCGAGCAGCTCGAGGGCAACTACGCAGCGATCCACCGCCTGGACTTCGACGACGCCGAACTCGCGCGCATCGACGAATTCGCCGTCCACGGCACACTCCGCTGACGCCACAACCCCTCCCCTGACCCCTTCCACCTCATCCCTAACTCAGGACAGCTCCGGCGTGTCGCGCCCATCCGCGTGCGCCCGGCGCCGACACACCCAGCTCGTCCTGAGTGAGGGACAAGACCCACGCGACGGGTCCTCCGTCCACAATTCAGGAGGACGTCGGCGCGTCGCGCAGAACGCCCCGGTGTGTCGGGATGACACGCCGGGGCGTTCCTGAGTTGCGAACCGCGCGGAGTCGGGTCAGATGAGGTCGTCCGAGAGGTGGTTCGGCGTGCCGAAGCGGTGCGCCGTGATCGAGACCGCCTGCTCCTGGAGGAACGGCAGCAGCTCGATGCGGCCGGCCTCGGTGACGTCGCCCGCGTAGATCGCGACGTCGGGGCTGCCGGAGGTCGCGTGGGCGACACCCTCGGTCGTCCCACCGATGATCCGGACGCGCGCGCCGGCCTTCGTCCCGACGAGCGAGGCGGCGGTGACGTACCAGCGGTCCTCGCTCTCGACGGTGATCCCACCGGCGATGGCCTCGACGGCCGGGACGAGCTTCGGCGGCAGCGCGACGGCGGACGACACGTGCACGGTCGCGCCTGCGGTCGCACCGGCGGCGACGACGCGGAGGAGCTCCGCGACCGAACCGCCGTCGACGAGACGCACGTGGACCTCACGCGGCACGTACCGGAACACGTTGCGCTCGGCGGTCAGCTTCGACACGTCCTTCGCGACCCCGAACTCGTCCGCCCACGCTGCCGCGTCGCTCGCGACCGACCGGCGCAGGAACGCGAACTCGTCGGCGCTGAGCACCGCGTCAGCGGCGCGCAGCAACGAGGCGACAGAAGGCTTCGGGCCACGGCGCTCCGCCGACCGACCGACGGTGCGCTCAGCCGTGCTCTCGGCGCTGGTCCACGAGCCGAGGCCGATGAGGTAGTTCGGGCCGCCGGCCTTCGTCCCCGCGCCGACCGCGGACTTCTTCCAACCGCCGAACGGCTGACGCTGCACGATCGCGCCGGTGATACCGCGGTTCACGTACAAGTTGCCCGCCTGGATGCCGTCCAGCCAGAGGCGCAGCTCGGCCGGGTTCAGGGAGTGCAGCCCGGCGGTGAGACCGTAGTCGATCTCGTTCTGGATGGCGATGGCCTCCTCGAGGGTCTCGGCCGTCATGATCCCGAGGATCGGGCCGAAGTACTCGGTGAGGTGGTACTCGGAGCCGCGAGCGACGCCGGCACGCACGCCGGGGCTCCACAGCTTGCCGCTGTCGTCGAGCTGCTTCGGCTCGACGAGCCACGACTCACCGGAGCCGAGCGTCGTCAGGCCGCCGAGCAGCTTGCCCTTCGCCGGCTCGATGATCGGCCCCATCTGCGTGGTCGGGTCGACCGGGTAGCCGACCTTGAGCGAGGTGACGGCGTCGACCAGCTGGTGACGGAAGCGGCGCGACGAGGCAACCGACCCGACGAGGATCACGAGCGACGCGGCCGAGCACTTCTGGCCGGCGTGACCGAAGGCCGACGCGACGACGTCCTTCACCGCGAGGTCGAGGTCGGCGCTCGGGGTGACGATGATCGCGTTCTTGCCGGACGTCTCGGCGAGGAGCGGGAGCTCGGGGCGGAAGGAGCGGAACAGCTCCGCGGTCTCGTAGCCACCGGTGAGGATGACGCGCTCCACCGCCGGGTGGGCGATCAGGCGCTCACCGAGCGAGTTGTCGGCCAGCTGCGCGAAGCGGAGCACCTCGCGCGGCACACCGGCCTCCCACAGCGCCTCGATCATGACGGCACCGCTTCGGCGAGCCTGACGGGCGGGCTTGATGATGACGGGCGAACCGGCGGCGAGCGCCGCGAGGGTCGAGCCGGCGGGGATGGCGACGGGGAAGTTCCACGGCGGGGTGACGACGGTGAGCTTCGCGGGGGTGAAGGTCGCGCCGTCCACGTGGTCGAGCTCGCGGGCGCGCTCGGCGTAGTAGTGGGCGAAGTCGATCGCCTCGGACACCTCGGGGTCGGACTGGTCGAGGGTCTTGCCGGTCTCCGACGCCATGACCTCCATGAGGTCGGCACGACGCCGCTCGAGGACGTCGCCGGCGCGGTGCAGGATGACCGCACGCTCGGCGCCGGAGAGCGAGCCCCACGAGGCGCCCGCTGCGGTCGCTCCGTCGATGACGGCGTCGAGGGCTTCGACGCTGTCGAGGATGGACGCGGCGACGGTGTCGTCCCCGAGCCGCGACTCGGCGACACGGGTGAGGATGTCGCGTCCCCAGACCCGGTTCGCGGGCAGCGAGGGGTCGGTGTCGGGGGTGTTCTCGAACGCGTCGACCGGAGAGGCCTCGGCCGGCTTCGTGCGGTCCTGCTGCCGGTTCGGCGCGGGGACGGTGGTGTCCAGCTCCGCGAGCGACGCGAGGAACCGCTGCTCCTCACGGGCGAAGAGGGTCTCGTTCTCGCTCAGCTCGAACACGGCGGACATGAAGTTGTCCTGGCTCGCGCCCTCCTCCAGGCGGCGGATGAGGTACGCGATGGCGACGTCGAACTCCTGCGGGTGCACGACCGGCGTGTAGAGCAGGAGCTCGCCGACGTCGCGCTTCACGGCCTCGGCCTGCCCCTGAGCCATGCCGAGCAGCATCTCGAACTCGACGCCGCGCTCGACGCCCCGCTGCTTGGCGAGCAGCCAGGCGAAGGCGATGTCGAAGAGGTTGTGGCCCGCGACGCCGATGCGGACGTTGTCGATGCGGTCGGGGTGCAGGGCGTACTCGACGACGCGCTTGTAGTTGGTGTCGGAGTCCTGCTTGGTCGACCAGGTGGCGAGCGGCCAGTCGTGGAGCGACGACTCGACCTGCTCCATGGGGAGGTTGGCGCCCTTGACGATGCGCACCTTGATGCCGGCACCACCGGCGGCACGGCGACCGGCCGACCACTCCTGGAGACGGATCATCGCGGAGAGGGCGTCGGGCAGGTAGGCCTGCAGGACGATGCCGGCCTCGAGGTCGCGGAACTGCGGGAGGTCGAGGAGCTTGGTGAAGACCGCGATGGTGAGGTCGAGGTCCTTGTACTCCTCCATGTCGAGGTTGATGAACTTCGCAGGTGTGGCTTTGGCGGCACGCTCGAACAGCGGGGTGAGGCTCGTGACGACGTGCTCGACGGCTTCGTCGAACGCCCAGACCGAGTGGGGGCTGACGGTCGACGACACCTTGATCGACACGTAGTCGACGTCGGGGCGCGCGAGCAGCTTGTGGGTGCCCTCGAGACGACGTGCCGCCTCACCTGTGCCGAGGACGGCCTCGCCGAGCAGGTTGACGTTGAGTCGGGTGCCGGGCGTCTTGATCTTCGCGATCGCGGGGCCGAGCTTCTTGTCGGTGGCGTCGACGACGAGGTGGCCGACCATGTTGCGGAGCACCTTGCGGGAGATCGGGATGACGATACCGGGCAGGATCGGGGCGAACGCACCGCCGCAGCGGACGGCGGCCTTCAGGTACCAGGGGAGGAACGCAGGCACCTTCGGGGCGATCGTCTGCAGGGTGCGGGCCGCGACGCGGAGGTCCTCCGGACGCACGACGCCGTCGACGAAGCCGACCGTGAACTCGAGGCCGGTCGGGTCCTTCAACACACCGGCGAGCTGCTGCGCGGAGGCGTCGGCGGGGATCGTCGAGGCCGTCTGGAGCCAGCGGCGGACGAGGGCGATGGCCTCGGTGGCGAGGGCGTCGCGGTCGAGCTGCTGCGTCGATGCAAGAGTGTCGGTCATGGTGCCAGTATCGGCGTCGGGACCAATAAGATACAGCGAAGGTTTTCGAACGATATCCATCGGTTGAGCCGATGGTTTTGGAGGGCACCGTGCTGGACGTCCGACGGCTCCGCCTGCTGCGCGAACTCAAGATCCGCGGGACGATCGCCGAGGTCGCCGCAGCCCTCAACTTCAGCCCCTCCTCCGTGTCGCAGCAGCTCTCCGTCCTCGAGCAGGAGACCGGTGTCGAGCTCCTGCGGAAGGTCGGTCGACGGGTGCAGCTCACCCCGCAGGCCGAGATCCTCGTGGGACACACGGATGCCCTCCTCGACACGCTCGAGCGCGCAGAAGCCGACCTCGGGGCGTCCCTCACGACCGTGTCGGGCACCATCCGCGTCGCGGTCTTCCAGTCGGCGGCGCTCGCGCTCATGCCGGCGGCCCTGAGCGCCATGCGCCGCGACCACCCGGACGTCCGCGTCGAGATGGTGCAGCACGAACCGGAGACGGCGCTGGCCGAGACCTGGGCGCGCGACTTCGACGTCGTCGTCGCGGAGCAGTACCCCGCCCACGCCGCCCCGCGGCACCCCGGACTCGACCGCCGTCAGCTCGCCACCGACCCCATCCGACTCGCGTGCCCGCCGGTCGCGAACGAGATCCACCCGGTCCTGCGCATCGAGGATGCGGCCGACCTCCCCTGGGTGATGGAGCCGCACGGAGCGGCGTCACGCCACTTCGCCGAGCAGTTGTGCCGCCGTGCGGGGTTCGAGCCCGACGTCCGCTACCAGACCGCCGACCTCCAGGCGCAGATCCGGCTGATCGAGTCCGGCAACGCGGTCGCCCTCATCCCCGACCTCCAGTGGGCGGGCGAGCCGGCCAGCTGTCGCCTCGTCGACCTGCCCGACCTCCCGCGGCGCACCATCTTCACCTCCGCGCGCGAGGCCGGCGTCACCCGCCCGGCGATCGTCGCCTTCCGCGCCGCCCTCGAGGACGCGGCGGCCTGACCCATCCCCGGTCCCTGAGCCTGTCGAAGGGCGGTCCCTGAGTAACACCCGCCGGTCCCTGAGCTTGTCGAAGGGCGCCCGTCGACAACCTCAGGAACCACCCTTCGACAGGCTCGGGGACCGAACGCAAGGGGGGTGCGCCTCCCAGCCGCCGGTGCTTGGCTGGAACTCCCGCATTCCTCCGAAGGAGCACCCGCATGACCGACACCACCACACGCCCCGCAACCGCCGCAGGCACCTTCGCCCTCGGCGGCGACCTCACCGTCAACCGACTCGGTTACGGCACCATGCAGCTGACCGGCGAGGGCGTCTGGGGCGAGCCCGACGACCGCGACGGCGCCATCCGCCTGATCAAGCGAGCCGCTGAGCTCGGCGTGAACTTCTTCGACAGCGCCGACGCCTACGGCCCCGACGTCACCGACACCCTCCTCCGCGAAGCGCTGCACCCCTACGACGACATCGTGATCGCGACGAAGGTCGGCCAGACGCGACAGGGTCCCGGCGAGTGGACGCCCACCGGCGTGCCCGCCTACCTCCGCCAGCAGGTCGAACTCGGTCTCCGCCGTCTCGCCGTCGACCGCATCGACCTCCTGCAGTTGCACCGGATCGACCCGACCGTGCCGTTCGAGGACCAGATCGGCGAGCTGCGCAAGCTGCAGGACGAGGGCAAGATCCGGCACATCGGCCTCAGCCAGGTCAGCGTCGCCGAGGTCGAGGCGGCCCAGAAGATCGCTCCGATCGCGTCGGTGCAGAACCTCTACAACCTCACCGACCGCTCCTCGGAGGACCTCCTCGACTGGTCGACCGAGCACGGCGTCGCCTTCATCCCGTGGTTCCCGCTGGCGACCGGCGCCCTCAGCAAGGAGGACGGCCCGCTCACGCAGCTCGCCGAGCGACACGACGCGACCCCGTCGCAGCTCGCGCTGGCCTGGCTGCTCAAGCGCTCGCGCGTCATGCTCCCGATCCCGGGGACGTCGAGCATCGAGCACCTCGAGGACAACCTGCAGGGCGCGACGATCGAGCTCACCGACGACGAGTTCGAGGAGCTGTCCGCCGTCTCGGAGTAGTACTCCCACCACCCTTCGACACTTCGACAGGCTCAGTGCGACGCAGCTCAGGGACCGGACCGCTGATCACTGAGCGGCCACCCGGTCACTGAGCTTGTCGAAGTGCAGCGCAGCTCAGGACCTGGTCGCCGGGTCGGCCGACGAGGCCGAGAGCGACGGGGCTCCATCGCGTTCTGCAGACAGGCCGAGGTCGAAGACCCGGTCGCATCGGTCGGCGACCCGCCGATCGTGAGTGACCACCAGCAGTGTCTTGCCGTAGTCCTGCTGTAGCGAGAGCATTTCAGCGACTGCGACATCCGCCAGAGCGTCATCGAGGGCTCCCGTCGGCTCGTCCGCGAGGATGAGCTCTCCCGGCTTCACGAGGCAACGAGCGAGCGCGACGCGCTGACGCTCTCCCCCGGACAGCGTCATGACCCGGTCGTGCGCGACCTGCCGAAGACCGAGTCGGTTGAGTATTTCCATGATCTGCTGCTCCTTCGCTCGTCGGCCGAGTCTCACAGCATGAAGACCGATCAGGACGTTCTCGAAGGCCGTCGAAGCACCGATCAGCGCGAACGACTGGAAGAGGTAGTTGATGTGGTCGCGGCGCAGATGCGACGCCGCCCGGCTGTTGATCCGTGGAAGCGGTGCGCCGCGGAACCGCACTTCGCCGCCGCTGCACTCGTCGAGGAGCCCTGCGATGTTCAACAACGTCGACTTGCCGGAACCTGACGGCCCCACGATGGCGACCGATTCGCCACGGTGGACCTCCAAGTCCACGCCGTCGAGGACGCGGCGTGAACCGTACTGCTTGGTCAGCTGGTCGATCATGAGCAGTGGTGTCACTGTGGGTCCGTCCTAGTCCTTGAGCATGATGGTCAGTTGCAGCCGCGAGAGGGTTCGCGCAAGGAACACGAACAGGATGAGTTGTGCCGCGGACATGACGGCGATCCCCAGGATCGCGCTCCGCGAAGAGGACAGCGCCGCGGCTGTCACTGCCGAGGCACAGACCACGCCGACGAGGACGAAGGCGGGCGCGAAGATGCTGCTGGATGAATACCCGAGCATCCTCTTGACGGCCATCGATTCCCGATACGTGGTCGAATACAGCCTCATCAGCGCAGTGAGCAGCAACAAGCAGAACAGGCCAAGGAAGAGAATCATCACGCCGAAGAGTTGCACCACCGACTGGATGGACTTCGTGAGGCCCGCGACGAAATCGCCGACCGGGAGAAATTCGACCCCGTTGTCGTCCAGGTCGAATCTCGAGAGGTATGACTGATTCGCATAGCTCTTCGATGCGCCCCGGCTGAGCTTGACGTAACTGTTGTCCAACCCGACCGCGGCGAGGCTTTCGCTTTCGAACGGGATCATGTTCTCCGGGGTCGTCACGAGGATGACCGCGTCGGTGACCCCATTCCACCCAGCCGGATTCGTGCTCCACGGGAACAGCGCTTCGGCGGGGTGGTAGTTCTGGAAGGTGACGATCCGGTCGTCGAAGAAGGCCGTGCGGATCGCCGGTTCGTAGGCGACGTCACTGTGCTCACCGAGCCACCCGCGGACTGCGGCTTGCGCCGATCCCGTCCAGGAATCCGGAATCAGGAAGACACGTTCGCCGGCCTCGGCACGCTCGACGAGACCGGCGTCCACCGCGAAGCCCTGTGACGCGAGGGCGTTCGGCGAGGCCACCACATACCAGAACGGCCGCTCCGGAACGGATTGGTACACTCCCGACCACACGTCCAGCACACTCCGGTCGACATACTGGCTGTTGACGAGGCCGACGCCGCGCGCGTCGGCGATCGAGGTGTACCAGTCGTAGAAATCGCGCTGATACTGGCCTGACTGTCCGGCGAAACTCGCCTCATCATCACCCGCCTTCGTCTGGTACAGGATCTCCTGATCGGCCACCGCCGCCCATGATTCGCTGACCCCTGCGAGCGTTCCGGCTTCCTTCATCGGACCGTCGAGAAAGATGAACGTCGTGGTGAATCCGGCCATCGCCATCGCGTGAATACCGGCGAGCACGCCGAGCAGAATTCGCCGCGAGAAGCGTCCGGCGATCGCGTCGACCGGTTTGACCGCGACGAGCGCGAGGGCCGCGATCGCCACACACCCGACTGGTAGGAGCATTCCGGCCACTGCGGCACTCCATGCAGCGACGAGCATCGTCGGGTTCACGCTGTATCCCGGCGCCATCAGCGGTACGGCGATCATCGACAGCGCAATGGTTGCAACGATCGCGACGACGACGGGTCTCAACAGCACGACGGCGAAACCCAAGCGCGACCTTCCCAGGAGGAGATGCACGCCGAGCACGCAGAACGCACGCACTGCCTCGAAGAGGAGAACGAGCAACAGCAGGAGAGCCGTGGCTATCACGAATCCTTGAAGCAGGCGGGCGCTCATCCCGCTGTCCGTCACATGACCGCGGAGCGGTGCGAGCATCCGGTCCGACGAGAGCCCCGTCGCCGATTCGAGCGAACTGAGCAACTCCGTCAACTGCTCCTCGTCGGCTCCCGAAACCCGGTAAGCACCGTTGACCGTACCCGACGTTTCCACGAGCCGCGCGAGTTGCACCACGGAGAACCGCGGCGCGAACAACAACTCCGGAACAGGGTGGATCACATCTGCCGCGTTGGCGTCGAGGCCGATCGATGCGGCGGGATCGGCCCTGGCGAGATCGGCGATCTGGTCGATGTCGACCAGCGTCGTCCCGAGGAAATCCAACGTGAGCGATGCCGGAGCATTGTCTCCGGTCATGACCCCGACGCGCATCCCGGTCAATGAGCCGTCAGCATCGGACAACTCTTGATCCACTCTCACGATGGCTGCCTCGTCGGCGGTGGCGAACTCACCGAGAATGCCCAGTACGCGAGTCGTTTGCGCCTCGGAAACGTCATAGAGGGAGATCTCTGTGGAACCGCGAGGATACTCATCGATCTCTCGACGAAGCAGGCTCCCTTGACCGATCACGTAGAGCACACTCATCAGTGCTCCGATGACGATCACGAGCACGACGCTCGTCACTTTCGACCAGAGGGCCATGTGTGTTGCCGTCTCTCTTTCGCCGACCGCCGGTTCTCCGGACACTCTCGTGAGGTCGCCCCAGACGACGGAGACCTCACGAGAGGCCGAATATGTGAACGAAGAACCTATCCTCGGGCGTTCCAGTAGGCCGTCGCCGAGCCCGTCCCGACCCACTGTTCAGCGCTCGCAAGCACTCCCGGGGCTTTCCAACCTGAGAAGGTCGTATTTGCGGTGGCGCTGTGCTCGTAGGCGCCCGACTGCACACTCGAGTAACTCGTTACCCCCCAAGAGCGACCGTGATCCCAGCTGATCGCAGACCCTTTGTAGTAAACGGTTTCCGCGTGCGCGACACCTGCTCCTCCAGCCAACAGTCCCGCAGACAGTAGCGTGACGGTGAGTGCCTTTTTGATCCTCATTATGTGTTTCCCCTCTAACCCTTTGAGTCGAGCGCCACCGACGGTAACGCCCCGCGATCTTGTCCGCAGCCGATCCGACTATCGACACCTGAATGGCTCCTTTTGGTCGGTTCGGCTTGAGGAGTTGAGCGTAGGTCGACCCTAGCGAACAGATATTTTGCATGTCCAGTTAATATTTCAGGCTTTCCTGGTTCGCTGATATGACTGACTCACCGCCATAGCGCGAGACCCAGCGCGTGGGTCGAAAGATGGTCGAGAGTCCCTCCACGCCTCATCGCGCCACCTTGGGAGGTCAGCGATACCGCTGGAGCAGCGTCGGGTTACGGCTCGCCGGCGTCGTGCCGCCGCCCTTCGACAGGCTCAGGGACCGCACCGTCGGTCACTGCCCTTCGACAGGCTCAGGAACCGCACCGCCGGTCACGGAGCGGCCACCCGGTCACTGAGCTTGTCGAAGTGCAGCGCAGCTCAGGGACCGACCACCCGGCTCAGCGGAGCCGCTTCGACAGCTCGTGCGCCTGCTCCAGCAGCAGGCCACCGAGGAACGCCTGGCGCTCAGGCCGGAACCGGGATTCGATCCCGGTGAGACTGAGCGCCCAGGCGGGCTTCCCCGCCGCATCGAAGACCGCTGCACCCATCCCCCAGCTGCCCTCGAGGATGAGCGCCGGGTTCACCGCATACCCGCGCTCGCGCGTCTCGCGGATCCGCTCGCGCACACGGTCGGCGGCGTGGGCCTCGCCCCACCGCTCGGCGAGGTCGGCGCGGCCCAGGTAGTCGTCGATCTCCTCGTCGCTCGAGAACGCGAGGATCGCCAGCCCCGCCGACGCGACCCCCAGCGGGAAGCGGACACCCTCGGTCAGGACGAACGACCGCACCGGAAAACTCCCCTCCTCACGCAGGAGACAGACGGTCTCGAAGCCACGGCGCACCGACAGGAACGCGCTCTCGCCGCTCTCGTGCGCGAGGATCCGCACGCTCTCCTGCGCGAGCTCGGCGACGTCGTACCGCTCCGCCGCGAGCGATCCGAGGAGGAACAACTCTGGACCGAGGTGCCATCGGGCCGCCCGGGTGTCGTGGTCGAGGAAGCCCTCGGCGGCGAGCGAGGCGAGCAGGCGGTGCGCCGTCGGCCGGGTGAGCCCGGCGGCCGCAGCAACCGCCGAAGACGACGCGCCACCGGGATGCTCCGACACGATCTTGAGGATCCGGCTCACGCGCGAGACGACCTGGGCGCCGCGCATCCCCTCAGCCACATCTCACCATCAGCTTGTCCACATGGTGAGCCTACGCCGTGGCCGGGACCACGTCATGAGTGAATCCGGGCTCGGGCCCGATGCCACCTTTGACACCGCAGGACCGCTGTGACTGACTACTGGAGAGACGAACGGCCGGAACCACCATGTGGGCAGGCCGGTCCGCCATCCACAAGGGAGTGACATGACGAAACACTGGTCGAGCGCCGCCGAGGCGTTGCACGAGGTCGTCCGGGACGGAGCCACCATCGCGGTCGGCGGGTTCGGCCTGAGCGGCAACCCGACCGACCTCATCGAGGCCCTGCGGGACACGGGTGCCACCGACCTCACGATCGTCTCCAACAACATGGGCGTCGACGGCAAGGGCCTCGGCATCCTCCTCGAGAACCGACAGGTGCGGAAGGTCGTCGCGTCGTACGTGGGCGAGAACAAGCTCTTCGCCAAGCAGTTCCTCGACGGTGAGCTCGAGGTCGAGTTCACGCCACAGGGCACGCTCGCCGAGCGGCTGCGCGCTGGCGGTTCCGGTATCGCCGGGTTCTACACGAAGACCGGCGTCGGCACCCCGGTCGCGGAGGGCAAGCCGACGGAGGTGTTCGACGGGGAGACCTACGTCCTCGAGCGCGGCATCGTCGCCGACGTGGCCCTCGTGCACGCGTTCCGCGCCGACCGCGAGGGCAACCTCGTCTTCCGGCACACCGCACGGAACTTCAACCCGATCGTCGCGACCGCCGGCCGGCTGACGATCGCCGAGGCCGAGGAGGTCGTCGAGGACGGTTACCTCGATCCGAACACCGTCGTCACCCCCGGCATCTTCGTCCAGCGCCTCGTCACGGCGACGCCGCGGGTGAAGGACATCGAACAGCGCACCGTCCGTCCGGCGGCCGCCACCACGACACCGGCAGGAGCCTGATCATCATGTGGACGAGAGACGACATGGCCGCGATCGCGGCGACCGAACTCCGCGACGGCGAGTACGTGAACCTGGGCATCGGCATCCCCACGCTCGTCGCGAACCACGTCCCGCCGGGGGTCCACGTCACGCTGCAGAGCGAGAACGGCCTGCTCGGCATGGGTCCGTTCCCGATCGAGGGCGAGGAGGACGCCGACCTCATCAACGCCGGGAAGCAGACGGTCACGCTCCTCGAGGGCGGGAGCTACTTCGACTCCGCGACCTCGTTCGGCATGATCCGCGGCGGCCACGTGCAGCTGGCCATCCTCGGCGCGCTGCAGGTGTCGGGTGCGGGCGACCTCGCGAACTGGACGATCCCGGGCAAGCTCGTCAAGGGGATGGGCGGTGCGATGGACCTCGTCGCCGGGACGCCACGGGTGGTGGTCGTCACCGAGCACGTCGCGAAGGACGGCAGCCCGAAGATCGTCGAGCAGTGCGATCTCCCTCTCACCGGCGTCGGTGTCGTCGACCGGATCATCAGCGACCGCGCCGTCTTCGATATCGTCGAGGGGGCGCTCGTCCTACGGGCCTTCGCGCCCGACACGAGCGTCGCCGAGCTGCGCACCCTGACGGGCGCGGAGTTCTCCGTCGAACTCGACCCCACCACCACCGGCGAGGTGCCGACCGCACCCGCCACGCCTCAGGAGGCACACGCATGAGCACCGTCATCGTCGGGTACGCCCGCACCCCGTTCGTGAAGTTCAACGGGGCGTTCGCGTCCGTGCCGGCCACCGAGCTCGGCGCCCACGCCATCCGCGCCGCGCTGTCCCGGGCAGGGGTCGACGCCGCCGACGTGCAGCAGGTCATCGCCGGCCAGGTGCTGCAGGGCGCCGCCGGCCAGAACCCCGCCCGGCAGTCCGCCGTCGGGGCCGACATCCCCTTCACCGTCCCCGCCATCACCGTCAACGCCGTGTGCCTTTCCGGCATGGAGGCGATCGTCAGCGGCACGCGTCTCATCGACGCCGGCGAGGTCGACGTCGTCGTCGCGCTCGGCCAGGAGTCGATGAGTCTCGCCCCGCACGCCTGGTCGGGCTCGCGCGCCGGCAAGCGCTACGGCGCCATCGAGCTCGTCGACACCCTCGACCACGACGGCCTGACCGATGCGTTCGAGCACCGGTCGATGGGGTCGTCCACCGAAGAGCGCAACGGCTCACTCGGCATCGCACGCCCTGAGCAGGACGCCTGGGCGGCCGGGTCACACCAGCGGCTCGCAGCAGCTGCGGACGTCCAGGCCGAGGAGATCGAACCCTTCTCCGTGCCGGGGCGCAAGGGCCCGACGGTCGTGAGCGCCGACGACGGACTCCGCGCCGACACCACTGCCGAGTCGCTGGCCGGGCTGCGTCCCGCGTTCGGCGGCGAGGGCACGATCACCGCAGGCAACTCCTCCCAGATCACCGACGGGGCCGCCGCGGTCGTGCTGATGAGCGAGGAAGTCGCTGCAGCCCGGGGACTCACCGCGATCGCCCGCGTCGTCGCGCATGCACTCGTCGCCGGACCCGACGTCAGCCTGCACGCCCAGCCGTCGAACGCGATCGTCGCCGCCCTCGCGAAGACCTCCCACACGACGGGTGACCTCGCAGCGGTCGAGATCAACGAGGCGTTCGCCGCCGTGTCGGTCCACTCGACCGAGGAGCTCGGTGTGGATCCCGCGATCGTGAACGCGAACGGCGGCGCGATCGCCCTCGGTCACCCGATCGGCGCCTCCGGCACCCGGATCGTCGGGCACCTCGCCCGGCGCCTCGCCGCCGCCGGCTCGGGTTCGATCGGTGCCGCCGGCATCTGCGGTGGTGGCGGGCAGGGCTCCGCGATCATCCTCGAAGCCGTCTGACCCGTCCGTAACTCCTGCTGGGCGCACGGGCGCCGATCCCCGCCCGTGCGCAACTCCTGCTCATCGCGCCGCGTCACCTCCCGCCCCGGCGTGTCGGGTGAGCCGCGCGGCTCCAAGCAGGAGTTGTGCGCACCGGCGGGGATCACCGCCTCGGAGGAGCAGGAGTTGTGCGCGGAGCGAGCTGGCCGCGCTGCCGACTCAGACGGGCTCGCCGGTGACGGTGTAGCGGAGGTGGACGACGCCGGCCTCGAAGCGACGCTCGTCGACGAGTTCCAGACGTCGCCGGAGGTTGGCCGGCAGCGCACGCAAGCCGCCACCGACGATCACCGGCGAGAGGAACAACTGCACCTCGTCGACGAGCCCCGCGGCCATCGCCTCGGCCGCGAGGTGCGGACCGCCGACGCTGAGGTCGCGGTCCGATTCCGCCTTCCACCGGCGCACGGCCTCCGGGTCGAACGATCGCTCGAGCGTCGTCCGGGCCGTCGAGACCGCATCGAGCGACGTCGAGTACACGACCTTGTCGGCCGCGAGCCACAGTGCCGCGAAGTCGGTGATCTCGCGAGGTTCGTCCGGCAGCTCGTCCGCCGTCTCCCAGAACGTCATGATCTCGTACATGCGTCTGCCGAACAGGTAGGTGCCGATCGGGCGGGAGAGCTCGTTCACGAACGCGTGCACCTCGGCGTCCGGCGCACTCCAGTCGAAGCGGCCCTCCTCATCGGCGAGGTAGCCGTCGAGCGAGCTGATCGCCGAGTAGATGAGCCTGCCCATGTGTCCTCCGTCGCCAGTGCCGGTACGCGAGAGGCTAGGCCGCAGAGGCGACCGCCCACAAGGGGTGGCTCCGGCACCGAAGTCAGGCGGGCGGGATGACGAGCGTCGCGAAGGAGTCGGCCGGCAGGGTCGGGGTGATGACGTCGTCGCCCACCACGATCTGCACGGGGAGCGGTTGGCCGAGGTCGTTCTGCATCACGAGCACGACGCCGCCGTCCGGGTTGCGGAAGGCCAGCAGGTTCTCGTGCCCGGTCCAGCTCATCGTCGCGAGTCGCTGCGCCCCCGGCTGCAGGAAGTGCCCGAGGTGCCGCATGAGGAAGTACTCATGGGTGTAGCGGAAGGTCCGGTTCTCGGGGTCCACGACGACGAGCGAGTTCTGCGCCCAGCCCCAGCGGCTGACCCCGCCCTCCGTGAGCGCGAGGTTCCAGTACGTGTAGGCCTGCGCGCCGTTCGTGAAGAAGTGGCGCATGAGTCCCCAGGTGTGCCGCACGAAGCGCCAGTCGTTCCGGCCGTCGCCGCACTCCTGCTCGGTCTGGTAGAGCGCGAGGTCCGGGTGGGCGTGGTGCACTGCGGCGATCGCGCCCTTGCCGGCCCACTGGAATCCGACTCCGGCGACCCACGGGCCGGCCGACGGATCCTGGAGCACGGTCTCGATCTGCGCGTCGTGCGGCCGCTCCTGCGTGCCGAGGAAGACCCGCACTCCGAGACGGTCCATCTCCGGGCCGAGGACGGCGATGAACCGCGCGAGCCCCTCGGCCGTCCACACGCAGCTCGGGAACACCTGCGCAGAGTTGAACTCGTTCTGCGGCATGACCATCTCGACGCGGATGCCCTCCTCGCCGTAGGCCTCGACGAAGCGGGCGAAGTACCGGGCGTAGGTCTCGAGGTAGCGGTCTTCGAGGACGAACAGATCGGTCCCCTCTGCGCCGAGTTGATCGTCACGGATGCCGTTGTCGACATCTGATCCTGCCCAGGGGCGCGCGGCCGCGTAGTGCCCGTTCGTCTTCATCCAGGTGGGCGGGCTCCACGGCGACGCCCAGAGACGCAGGTCGCCCTGGTACCGCTGCGCCGCCTGGATGAAGGGGACGAGCGTCGCGCGGTCGTGATCGATGCTGAAGTGTTCGAGGTCGAAGTCGCCGTCGACCTCGTCGTAGGAGTACCAGTCGGTGGAGAAGTCGTTGGCGCCGACGGGCATACGGCAGAGCGAGAGGTTCAGTCCCGAGCCCGGCGTGAAGAGGTCGGACAGGATACCCTCGCGGTCATCCTCGGACAGGAGCCCCAGCGCCGTCCAGCCGAGCTCGTTGAAGCATCCGCCGATACCGTCGACGGTCTGCTGCGGGTTCGTCAGGTCGACCATGACGTTCGGCATCCCCGCGACTCGTCCGAACCCGAGAGGCTCCTGCTCCTGCCAGGGTGCGTCCTGGGTGGTCACGACCCAGGCGACCGACCGCGCTGCTGCCGGGGCGCCTTCGCTGGCGGCGGGACTGCTGCTGGCGGGACTGCTGCTCGTCATCGAGTGCCTTTCGACGGGGGTCCTCCGTGGACCGCGACCGGTGCTCCCACCAGTATGTTGCAGAACCCGCGAAAACCGAAGAACAGTCGCCATTCACGATCGGGCGCGGCGCGCAGCAGGGCTCACCCGAGCGGCGCACCCGGGACACCCCGCTGGTATGCCGTTCGCGGGCGGTCGTACACTCGATGGATGGCCGATTCCACGACGGTCCGGGAGCCGCGACCCGGAGCAGACCTCCCCGACGCCCGCGGGCGCACCGGCCTGCACCGGACCGGCCTCGACCTCACCGGCAACCCGCGCGTCCAGGTGACCGACGTGGAACTGGTCGCCGCCGCCTGGCACGTCCTCCGACGGACGACCCTGCGGGTCCAGGACCGCTCAGGCGCATGGTCGACGCAGCAGCGCGAGACCTACGACCGCGGCAACGGCGCGACCATCCTGCTCTACCACGGTGACTCGCGGAAGGTCCTGCTCACCAGGCAGTTCCGCTACCCGGCCTACGTCAACGGACACCCGACCGGCGAGCTCATCGAGACCGCCGCAGGCCTGCTCGACGACGACGATCCCGAGACGGCGGTTGCCCGTGAGGCCCGCGAGGAGACCGGGTTCGCGGTCGAGGCCGTCCAGCATGTGTTCGACGCCTTCATGAGCCCCGGCTCCGTGACCGAGCGCCTGCACTTCTACGCGGCCGAGTACGACCCCGCTGCGCGTCGCGGCGACTGGGGCGGGCTCGCCGAGGAGGGCGAGGAGATCGAACTCCTCGAACTCGACATCGACGACGCGATCGCGCGCATCGGCGACGACATCATCGACGCGAAGACCATCATGCTGCTGCAGTGGGCGAGGCTCTCCGGCCCGTTCGCGACGGCACCGAGGCCTGTTCCGCCCGCACCACCCGCACGCTAGTAGCGCCGAGCCTCCCGGACCCCGAGCTCGCCAGAACACCGTGCCACCCGACTCCGGGTGGCCGATCGGCGAACCCGAACACCGGTCGGCCACCCGGTCGCCGAGCGCAGCTCAGGACCCCAAGCGAGCGCCGGTCCCCGAGCGCCGTTCCGGTCCCTGAGCTTGTCGAAGGGCGCCCCAACCGAGCCCACCACCGCCCTTCGACAGGTTCAGGGACCGGCGTAAGTCACCTCAGGGACCGGCGTACGTCAGGCCGAGCGGATGATGTCCGTGAGCACCGCGCAGCCGAAGTCGAGAGCGTCGAGCGGCACGCGTTCGTCGACACCGTGGAACATTCCGGGGAAGTCGAAGTCCGCCGGCAGCCGGAGCGGGATGAAGCCGTACCCCGTGATGCCGAGTCGACTGAGCGCCTTCGCGTCGGTGCCGCCGGGGATGAGGTGCGGGAGCACGGTCGCACCGGGGTCGTGACGCTCGACGACCGCCTCGATCACCGAGACGAGCTCGCCGTCGTTCGGTGACTCCATCGCGATGAGTTCCAGCTGGACCTCGACGTCGACCCCCTCACCCGCCGCCTCGCGGATGCGCGCGATGACCTCGTTCCGCTGGCCGGGCAGGAACCGCGCGTCGACGGTCGCGGTCGCGGACTCGGGGATCACGTTCTCCTTGTACCCGCCGGAGATCATGGTGACGTTCGCCACGTTCTGCAGGCCGGCGCGCAGCCGCGAAGCACTCGGGCCGACGAGCGCGGCGAGTTCGAACGGCGACAGCTCGGACGAGGCCCCGGTCAGTTCGCGCAGCCGCTGGAACAGGTGCGTCGTCGTCTCGGTGAACGACACCGGCCAGTCGAGCGCGCCGATCCGGCCGACCGCGGCGGCGAGCTTGACGATCGCCGAGTCCTGGCTCGCGAGGGAGGCGTGACCGGCGGCACCGTGGGCGGTCAGCCGCAACCAGAGCACGCCCTTCTCGCCGGTGTTGAGCAGGTACGCGCGGGTGTCCGCTCGTTCGCCGAGGGTGACGCTGTACCCGCCGCCCTCGCTGATCGCATCGCGGACGCCGGCGAACTGCTCCGGGTGGTGCTCGACCATCCATTGGGAGCCGAGGACGCACCCGGCCTCCTCATCGGCGAAGAACGCGAGGACGACGTCGCGCTCGGGCTGCTCCCCCGCCGTCACCATGCGCCGGACCGACGCGACGATCATCGCCACCATGTTCTTCATGTCGACGGCGCCGCGGCCCCACAGCATGCCGTCGGCGATCTCGCCGCCGAACGGGTCGACCGTCCACGCGGCGGCGTCGACCGGGACGACGTCGAGGTGCCCGTGCAGCAGCAAACCGGGCAGGGTGCGGTCACGACCTGGCCACCGCGCGACGAGGTTCGTCCGGCCGGGCTCGGCCTCGAAGCGCTCGCACACGATCCCGACCTCACCGAGCAGGCGTTCGACGAGGTCCGCCGCGCGGGACTCGCCGACGGCACGCCCGCCGCCGTAGTTCGAGGTGTCGATCCGGATGAGGTCGCGCGTGATGGAGACGACCTCCGAGAGGCCGACCGGGTCGCTCACGCGCTCGCCCACGCTCATTCGGCGGTCCGCGGGACCACGGTGAACCGGCGGTTGGCGAGCGAGGGCACCCGCGCCCGCACGGCGTCGAGTCGCACCGGATCGAGCTCGGCGAACACCACACCGGGTGCCTCGCCGGCGGCGGCGATGACGACGCCAGCTGGGTCGACGATGATCGAGTTCCCGGTGGCGAGCGGGCCGGTCTGGTTGGCGCTCACGACGTAGGCGGTGTTCTCGATCGCCCGGGCGCGCACGAGGGTCGTCCAGGCGTCCTCCTTGCCGGGGCCGACGATCCACATCGCTGGCAGCAGGATGACGTTGGCGCCGGCGTCGATGAGCCGCCGTGCGCTCTCCGGGAAGCGGAGGTCGTAGCAGGTGAAGGCACCGATGCGGAGGTCGCCGAACTCGAGGACGAACGGTTCGGTGAGCTCGCCGGCCGAGATGCCGTCGCTCTCCGCGTACCCGAAGGCGTCGTAGAGGTGCACCTTCCGGTACGTCGCCGTGATGTCCCCCTCGGCGTCGATCACCACGAGCGTGTTGTAGGGCAACCCGCCGGGGTTCTCCTCGATGGTGCCGACGACCGTCGGGAGGGAGCGCGCAGCGGCTGCGGCGGCGACGCCCGTGATGAAGGGGCCGTCGAGTGGTTGGGCGATCGCGGCGAGCGCGCTCGGCGGTTCCGAGGTGGCGTAGCTGCTCATCTCCGGCAGCACGAGCAGCTCGGCGCCACCCGCCGCGGCCTCACCGAGCAGGGCGACCACGCTGGCGAGGTTCTCGTCGATGTCCGTTCCGGCGGAGAACTGCCCGGATGCGATGCGCATGTGAAACCTCGTTCCGTGGGAAGGGCCGCGACCGTCAGCGCGCGGCCGTCCAGCCACCCTATGCCGAGAGTGGGGGCGTGCGCCTCCGGAGCCGGAGCCGCCCCTGGCTCACGAGGATGCCGAGCACGACGATCACGCCACCCACCGGCTCGTTCCAGTGCAGGATCTCACCGAGCACGACGATGCCGAGGACGACACCGACGAGGGGCGTGAGGTACGTGACGGTGGACGCCGCCGTCGGGCCCCAGGAGTCGACGATCGTCGTCATCCAGATGTAGGCGACGCCGGTACCGAGTGCTCCCAGCGCGAGCATGCTGAGAACGACCGGGGCATCGAGCGACACGGGCTGCATCGCGATGAACGGCGAGAGCACGAGCATGATGACGGCGGCGAGCGAGATCTCCACGGCGGAGATGACGACCGCGTCGTAGCTGTGGGTGCCGAGGACGAACTTCCGGAGGTAGACGAAGGCGATGCCGTAGCAGAGGGTCGCGCCGAGGCAGGCGAGCTGCGCGGGGATGGACTCGAGGATCGCCGGGTCGCCGAGCACACGCCAGGGGCCGACGACGATCGCGACGCCGAGGGCGCCGACGAAGATGCCGAACACCTGGAGGCCGTTCAGTCGCTCCTTCGGCAGGAACACGGCGCCGACGGCGAGCGTCATGATCGGCGTGGACGCGTTGAGGATGCTCGACAGGCCGGACGGCAGGAACTGTCCCGCCCAGGAGAAGAGGAGGAACGGGGCGACGCAGAGGAAGACGGAGACGACGGCGAGGTGCGCCCAGAGTCGGCGCTCCCGCGGCCAGCGGCGTCGGGTGACGAGCATGATGATGCAGAGCGTCAGGGCGCCGAGCACCACGCGGGACAGCGCGACCTGCGCCGGAGCGAGGCCGGTGAGGCCGGTCTTCATGAAGAGGAAGCTGGCACCCCAGATGAGCGCGGCACCGAGATAGGCGCCCAGCACCCTGCGGGACCCTGGTGCGACGAGCGCGGTGACACGGGTGTTCGGTGCTGCGGTGCTCATCGTGCTCCCTCGAGTCGGACGACTCAGCTTGGCATCACCCACCGACGCCGTGTTCGCAATACAGGACGCCCCCGCGTGTCTCGCCGGCTCCGCCGCGCCGCAGCACGGACACGCCGGAGGCTTCCTGAATTGCGAACGGGTCAGACGGTGGTGGCGACGGGGTCCAGCCGGTGGATCGCCTCCACGAGCGGCGCGAGTTCCGGAAGCGACTCCGCGGTGGTGAGCGACTCCTCGAGGGCGCGGTCGTGCACCGGTCGGGCCTCCTCGAGCAGCGCCTTCCCGGCCGCCGTGAGCTCGGTGTAGACACCTCGGCGATCGTCGGCGCACAGCACGCGGGTGAGGAGCGCGCGGTCCTCGAGGCGGTTGACGAGCCGGGTGGTGGCGCTTGGCGACAGGGCCGTCGCGCGGGCGAGCTGCTGCATGCGCATGTGCCAGCCGTCCTGGCGCCCCAGGGCGTCGAGCACGGTGTACTCGACCACGGAGAGCCGGGCCTCGGCCTGCAGCGCACGTTCCAGATCGGACTCGATCGATCCGTACAGGGCAGCGAGCGTCCGCCACCCCTGCGCGCGGATCTCAACAGCGTCGTCGGCGATGCCCATCGGGACTCCTCGGTTCGAACATCGATCAATTGATTGCAGACGCACATAGTTGCTTGCGCTATTACCTAGCGCGTGCAACGATATCTATCGCGCGTCTGCAACTATCAGCGTACGCGTCCCGGCTACAGGCCACCAGCACTCTCCCCACGACCCCCAGGAATCGCAGGAATCGTCATGCCACTCGGTCTCATCGCCCTCGCCCTCGGCGGCTTCGGCATCGGCCTCACAGAGTTCGTCATCATGGGGCTGTTGCCCGAGGTGGCGGCCGACTTCGGCGTCTCAGAGGCCGCAGCCGGCTGGCTCATCTCCGGCTACGCCCTGGCCGTCGTCGTCGGGGCGCTCGCCCTCACCGCGGCGGTCACCCGACTGCCGAAGAAGCCCGTCCTGCTGGCCCTGATGGTGCTCTTCATCGTCGGCAACCTCGTCTCCGCACTCGCCGGCGACTACCAGGTCATGCTCGCCGGCCGCATCATCGCCGCCCTCAGCCACGGAGCGTTCTTCGGCATCGGCTCGGTCCTGGCGGCGGCGATGGTCCCCGCCCACAAACAGGCCGGCGCGATCGCGATCATGTTCACCGGCCTCACCGCGGCGAACGTGCTCGGTGTCCCCTTCGGCACGCTGCTCGGCCAGCACTTCGGCTGGCGCTCGACCTTCTGGGCCATCACGGTGATCGGAGTCATCGCCTTCGTCGGCATCCTGGCCCTCGTGCCGAAGCCGAAGCGTGACGAAGCCCCGGCGTCGCTCCTCGCCGAGCTGCGCGCGTTCCGCTCCGGCCAGGTCTGGCTCTCGATCGCTGTCACGGTCCTCGGCTACGGCGGTATGTTCGGCGCCTTCACCTACATCGCGTACACACTCACGGAGGTCAGCGGCTTCGCCTCGACCACGGTGCCGTGGCTGCTCATCCTCTTCGGCGTCGGACTCCTGGTCGGCAACATCGTGGGCGGCAAGGCGGCCGACCGGAACATCGACCGGACGCTCATCGTCGTGATCGCGGTGCTGACCGTGATCCTGGTCGCCTTCGCCGCGACCGCACAGTCGCCCGTCGCCACCGTGATCGCCCTCGTCCTCATGGGCGGCTTCGGATTCGCGACCGTCCCCGCGCTGCAGATGCGGGTCATGCGGTACGCGTCGGCCGCTCCCACGCTCGCCTCGGGTGCGAACATCGCCGCGTTCAACCTCGGTAACGCGCTCGGCGCCTGGCTCGGCGGCGTCACGATCACCGCCGGCCTCGGCTACACCTCGCCGATCTGGGCCGGCGCGGCCATCACCCTGCTCGGCCTGATCGTCATCGTCGGTGCGTCCACCGCCGCGAAGCGCTCCCGCCGTCGTCCACAACTCCTGCAGGATGAGCCCGCCGACGCCGCCCGCGAGGAGATCCCGCACCCCGCGTGAGCCGCCCGCAACTCCAGCAGGAGTTGTGGACGCTCTGGGCTGCGCACCTCGACAAGCTCGGCGACCGGATGGGGCGCTCGGTGACCGGATGGGGGGGCTCGGCAATGGGGTGGGGTGCTCGGTGACCGGGGTAGGGGCAGTCGGCGAGCGGGCCAGCGCGAGCGAAGGGCGAAGAGCGGAGGGCGGAGGGCGCGCTACCGTGGGCGGATGAGCCGAACCCCTCGCCCCAGTGACACCATGATCGCGGTCGCCGAGCACTGGGCGGCCGAGCGACCGGCGATGCAGCCCGGCAGCCCGACCATCACGATGCTCGGAGCGGGCACGGCGAACGAGGTCGCAGCGGTCGAACTCGACGGCGGCGAGCGCGTCATCGTGAAGCTCTCCCCCGCGGACGCGGCCGGCCTCACCTACGAGCGGTCCCTCATGGCGACCGAGGCGCTCGCCCTCCGCATCCTCGGTCGTGCGGAGGTGCCGCAGCCGGAGATCGTCTTCGAGGCGACCCTCGACGGACGCGACGCCCTCGTGATGACCGAACTCACCGGCCGACCGGCGAACAGCACCGAGACCGTCCCCCTCGCCCGCGACGTCCTCGGCCGCACGCTCGCCCGCCTGCACGAGGCAGGACGCACGCCGTTCCACGTGGAACCAGACGACGTCGATATCCCGGCGGAGGCCGCGTCCACCGATCCGGCGACCGGCCTCGCCGAGGGGAATCGATTCGGCTACCCCGTCCGCCCGGAGCTTCAGGCGGCGAGCGCCGCGGACGCCTACCGACTCGTCGTGGAGGCCGTCCTCGCCGACGCCCTGCGGTTCGAGGTCGACCTCCCGGTCGCGGCTGAGGAGATCCGACACCTGATCAACAACGCGCTGCCGGCCTTCGACAGCGTGACGCAGCCGACACTCGTCCACTTCGACCTCTGGGAGGGCAACCTCCTCGTCATGCCCGAGCACGGGGCAGAGGCCGCCCAACTGACCGGCGTCATCGACCATGAGCGCGCCCACTGGGCCGATCCGACCGCCGACCTCGTCTCCCTGGCGCTCTTCACCGACGTGCCGGAGACGGTCGCCGCCGACTCGGAACTCCTCCGCGCCTACCGCGAGACCTCCGGCCGCGAGCTCCTCCCCGACGAGGACGCCCGGACCCGCGCGCGGCTGTGGTCGCTGTACCTCGCGCTCGTCATGGTGGTCGAAGGCGTCCCGCGTGGCTACGAGGGCGACTGGTTCGACGAGCACGACGCGTCGGTGCGCACGTGGATCGGTGACATCGCGGCCTCGCTCGCCTGAGCCGCGCGACTCCTTCGGTCTCTGACCGGGCCCCTTTCGGTCCCTGAGCCTGTCGAAGGGCGGCGACCTCCTCCGGTCCCCGAGCCTGTCGAAGGGCGGCGACCTCCTCCGGTCCCTGAGCCTGTCGAAGGGCGCCCGTGGGCACTTCGACAAGCTCAGTGACCGGGGTGGGGGGCTCAGTGACCGGGGTGGGGGGGCTCAGTGACCGGAACGGGTGCGTACCGCGACCGGAACGAGCGCGCGCCATGGCCGGAACGGGTGCGCTCGGCGAGCGTACGTTGCGCGCGGCCGGACCGGCGCGGCTAGACTGGTCGGCTCGCCAGGCGGTGGGCGGCCCGGCGCGAACCAGCGCGGGCCCGTTCGGGGGCGATCGGCTCCCTGGGGAGTGCGCACCATGGGCTACATCGACGTCAGCGACCTCAGCTACACGCTGAGCGACGGACGGACCCTGCTGGACGAGGTCTCGTTCCGCGTCGGCGAGGGAGCGATCGCCGCGCTCATCGGAGCGAACGGCGCCGGCAAGACGACGCTCCTGCGGATCATCCGCGGCGAACTCCAGCCAGACTCCGGGGTCGTCTCCATCGACGGCGGCCTCGGCGTGATGGACCAGTTCGTCGGTCGCGGCGACGACGACCGGACGGTCCGCGACCTGCTCGTCCAGGTCGCGCCTCCGCGGGTCCGCGCGGCCGCCGAGGCGGTCGACCGCGCCGAGCTCGCCCTCATGGAGGACGACGTCGAGGCGACCCAGATGGCCTACGCGACGACGCTAGCCGAGTACGCCGACGCCGGCGGGTACGACCAGGAGGTGCTCTGGGACAGCTGCTGCGAGGCGGCACTCGGGGTGCCCTACGACCGCGCGCAGTGGCGGACGCTCGGGACGCTGTCCGGCGGCGAGCAGAAGCGGCTCGTCCTGGAGGCCCTGTTCCGCGGCCCCGAGCAGGTCCTCCTCCTCGACGAGCCCGACAACTCCCTCGACGTCCCGACGAAGCGCTGGCTCGAGGGGATGCTCGCCGAGACCCGGAAGACGGTCCTCCTCGTCTCGCACGACCGCGAGCTCTTGGCACAGGCGGCGACCCGCATCATCACCCTCGAGGTCGGCGCGGCCGGCAGCACGACGTGGACCCACGGCGCGAGCTTCCGCAGCTACCACGAGGCCCGCGACGCCCGCCTCGACCGTCTTGACGAACTCCGCCGGCGCTGGGACGAGGACCGCGTGAAGCTCCGCGCACTCGTGCTGCGTCTGCGCGAGCAGGCCAAGTTCAACGACTCCATGGCCTCCCGCTATCGCGCCGCGCAGACCCGACTCGCCAAGTTCGAGGAGGCCGGTCCGCCTGAGGAGCGGCCGAAGGACCAGCAGGTCACGATGCGCCTCCGCGGCGCACGTACGGGTCGTCGCGCGATCGTCTGCACGGGGCTGGAACTGACCGGCCTCATGCAGCCGTTCGACGCGGAGATCTGGTTCGGCGAGCGCATCGGCGTCCTCGGTTCGAACGGTTCGGGCAAGTCGCACTTCCTCCGGTTGCTCGCCGGCGGCGGGACGGATCCCGATCCGGGCGCCGGGCACCTCGCCGCAGCGGGCGACGCGCTCGTCCCGGTCGAGCACGACGGTGACGCCAAGCTCGGCGCGCGCGTGCAGCCGGGGTGGTTCGCACAGTCGCACCGGCACCCCGAACTCGTCGGCCGGACCCTGCTCGACATCCTGCACCGCGGCGACGAGCACCGGTCGGGTCTCCCCCGCGAGGCCGCCAGCCGCGTGCTCGACCGCTACGGGTTGGCAGGCGCGGCCGAGCAGTCGTTCGAGTCCCTCTCGGGCGGGCAACAGGCGCGCCTGCAGATCCTCCTGCTCGAACTCTCCGGCGCCACGCTGCTGCTGCTCGACGAGCCGACCGACAACCTGGACCTCGTCTCGGCGGAGGCGCTCGAACAAGGTCTGGCGGGTTTCGAGGGCACCGTGATCGCGGTGACCCACGATCGCTGGTTCGCGCGCGGCTTCGACCGCTTCCTCGTCTTCGGCTCCGACGGCCGGGTGCAGGCCTCCGACGAGCCCGTCTGGGAGGAGACCCGCGTCGACCGCGCGCGGTAGCGGGTACCACCGAGCTATCCTCGATGCATGCCGGCGAGCGATGTGACCTCCATCGACGCGGAACTCGACCAGCTGCACGCGGACGCCTCGGGCACGGAGACCTCCCAGGAGTCGTTCGTCCACGATGCGGCGTTGGCCGCGGCGAACGACCGGAAGCGGATGATCGTCCAACTCGCGCAGGAGGTCGCAGCGACCTCCGCCGGGCTCAATGCGCGCCTCGCATGAACTGCTTCCATCTCGATGCCGACGACGTGTTCACAGCCGTCGCCACCGCATTCGGAACGGCCCGCCGTTCGTGATTCGCATGGGTCACGGCATCCGGCTCAGCCACGGTTTCGACGTGGATGCAGCGGAGGCGTTCATGAACAGCGTCGCCACAGGTGACGGGGAGCTCGCATTCGTCGCATCCGTGCTGCGCAGTTTCGCCGCCCAGCAGGACGACTGAGGCGACACCCCCCTGCATGAGTCGCCGACTTGGTCAACCCACCGTCATCCACAGGTGCGTTCCATACGCTTGCAGCAACAACCCGAGCTCGGAGGTGATGGTCTTGCAGTACAGCATCGCCATCGGCCGCGCCATCTACGACATCGAACCGGGTGTCGACCTGCCTGCGCTCATGTCCGAGATCGAAGCCGCCGTCCAAGCCGGTGGTCGGTTCGTCCGGGTGCCGCTCTCCTCCGACCGGACCATCGACGTGCTCGTCAGCCCTGGCCTGCACATCACGGTGGAGTCGTTCGCGAACCGTGCCCTGGAGATCGTCCCGACGATCGAGACGGGGACCCTGTCCGGTCTCGACGAGTACGACGAGTTCGGCGAGTTCTGACCTGACCGGCCTCGACGGCTACGAACCGAGCGTCGTGCTCGGGTACTCGCCGAAGCGGTTCGTGTAGGAAGCGGAGAAGCGTCCGAGATGGGCGAAACCCCATCGGTTGGCGATCTCGGCGACCGTGGCCAGCCCCGGGTCGGCCTTCCGGAGTTCCTCTTGCACGCGGTCGAGCCGGACGCGCCTGAGGTAGTCGATCGCCGTGATGTCGTGTTCCTTGCGGAAGGCACTCTGCAGACTGCGCTGGCTCATGCCGGTCGCCTCCGCCACGTCCTCGGTGCGGATGGGGAGATGCGCGTTGGCGATCATGAACTCGACTGCGGCGCGCGTCTTCCCGCCGTTCGGCACCCCGATCTCGACCGGTGCGTGGAGCGCGGTGTGCGGGAAGGTCTCCAGGAGCGCGACCGCGGCCGCGCGGTTCGCCTCGGCCCGCAGGAGCGCTGGACTCGTGTCGTCATAGATGACCCGGGCGACGGACGTCACCGAAGCGGCCCACCGGCGGAGCTGCTCACCGGTCGGACGGGCCGTCGTGTCGAAGAGGATCGGGCCGCTCGTGCCCTCCACCTCGCCGGCCACCCGCTCGAGGAACGTCCCGTCGAAGTGCATGAGGTTCTGCCGGTAGTCCGTGAAGTCGAACTCGGCGAGCCGGTTGTTCGCGAACATCGCCGGCTGCCCGTGCACGAGCCGTACCGGATCACCGCCGAGGTCGGTGGCGCCGCTGCCCCCGGTCAACCACGAGACGATGTACTCGCCCTGCGTCAGGACCGTGCCCGTGACGTGGCCGTCGAACTGGGTGCCGCGCAGGGTCAGCTCGTCGTCGCCGATCGCGGTGTACCGGAACGTGAACTCCGATTCGGTGGGCTCGATGACCATCTCGCCGGCGTTGTAGGCGCCGGTGAACAGGTCGCGGGCCTCATCGACGTCGCGACCTGCGACCTCGGACCGCTCGGCGGGTCCCGTGTGTTCGCTCATCGCTCATAGAATCTCACGGCGATCCTGAACTGTCACCCTCGACGGGGTCGTCCGGACGCGGAGCAGTCCACTCGATGTCAGGCGGTCCCTTGCAGGAAGCCGTGCTCTGCGCCCAGGACGTCGGTCATCGCGGACGACGTGATGCTGGCGAAGCGCGGCAGGACCGTCGTCTCGTGGACGGCGGTCGGTCGTTCGGACCAGACGGTCACGACGATCAGTCCACCCTCGGCGCGAAGTGACCACGCGACGATGTGCCGGGTGAGGACGCGGACGGTGTCGCCGTCGACGTCCAGGGCGATGGCGGCGCGGCTGAGCGACAGGCCGCCGCCCGACTCGGCGCTGACGTGCGAGGTCTCGAAGACGATGTCGGTGCGGTCGAGGAGTCGGCCGGTGGTTCGCGCATCGTCCAGGGCGAGGAAGTCGGGCGCGCTGGGAGTCCACGTCGTCACGGTCCCACCCCCAACTGGTGCTTCGCAGATGCCCGACGGCCGGAGCTCGTCGTGGCGTTGATCGATCCGCCGGAGCGGACGCTCGGACCTAGGCCGCGGACTCGACGCGCTTCGCGGCACCGGCTGCCGGCTCGGGTACGACGCGCATGCCCTTGGCGCTGTTGGCCTGCTCGAGGAGCGCGGCCAACCACTCACGGTTGAGCTCGGGGGCACGGCTGCCGTAGAAGGAGAACTGGAGGGGGATCATCGGGTTCAGCCAGAGCGACTGACGTCCGGTCCCGCGGCCGGGAACGGCTTCGAGGTGGAACGCGAAGCTCTCGTTGCGGCGGAACTTCGTGAAGATGACCGTCTGCAGGTGAGCGAGCAGTCGGTCTTCGATCTCGTGCGGGGTCGGAGGGGTTCCGTAGAGGAGGTTTCCCATGAGGCGCGCCATCCGTTCTGTTCCGGTGCCGGGCTGGTTCCTGGCGCCGTTGATAACGCTAGATGTTCTAGCGATCCCCCGCTCTGACCTATCCGAAATGCGTCGGGTATTGCTCGGAACCGGGTCGGCGTTCAGGCTGCACTCAGCTGCCGAAGGCCCAGGACTCGCGGTCACCGCGCAGTCGGGCGGCGAGCGCCGTCGCCTGTTCGTCGGTCAGCGAGGCGACGTAGTCGAGGATGCCGCGCGCCCGACCGAGGCGCCCCAGGGCGCGGGGGTCGCTCTGCGGGCGGCCGCTGTCGGACTCGGGGTCTGCCGGGAGCCAGTCGGGGTTGTCCGCGCGCAGGCGGAAGTAGCCGTCGGTGGCGAGTTCGACGAAGTCGAGGAGCTTCTGCGGCGCTCGCGGGCCGTCGCGGGGGTCGTCGAGCCAGCTGTCCAATTCGGTGACGAGCACGTCGAGCACCCGCGACTGGCCGCGCTGATAGGTGGCGAAGTCCGGCCGGTCGATGACGAACCGGGTGTGGACGAATTTCAGCACGGTGACGTCGTGCCAGGCCTCGGGCAGGAGTGACACGTGGCCGGAGCGCACGTTCGGCTCCTCGACGACGAGGACGGAGCGCTGGAGGCGACCGATCCAGGACGACACGAACGACTCGATGGCGCGTTCGGTTCGGCTGGAACCGTCGAAGGGGACGGCGAGGAGTCCTTCGACGAGTTCGGTCGCGACCCGCTGGACCGACGCCCGGAAGTGCTCGTCGCTGGCGATCCACGGGTCGCGTGAGACGATCCGCCGGCGCAGGAGTTCGAGCGAGTGGCCGGGCGCGCGGCTCCAGAGTTCGTCGGCGTCGAGAGCGGCGAGCGTGTGCTGATCACGGAGGAAGGTGCGGAACTCGACCGCCACCGCCGCCTGCTGCAGGACGCCGGCCCGGTAGAAGTCGTCGAGGTCGTGCAGGGAGTAGGCGATGTCGTCGGCGACGTCCATCACGGAGCACTCGACGGTCTGCTGCCAGGGCGCGATCGCGGTGAACGCACTGCGGGCGTCGAGCATGTCGTCGAGGTCGAGGGTGTACGCGGAGAACTTCGGTGGAGCGGTCTCCCAGCGGCTGGCGGTTGACCCGCGCGGCATGCGGGTGGGATCCGCCGGGTCGAGGTCGGGGCGGTGGATGGTGCGGCCCCAGGGGTACTTGAGCACCGCGGCGCGGGAGGCGGCCGTGAGGTTGAGTCCCTCCTTCACCGTCTCGCACACGTCGAGCGCGGAGAGGATGCGGAACGACTGCGCGTTGCCCTCGAAACCTTCCGCGAGGCCGAGCCGCTCGCGGGCCAGGCGGTCGAGGACCTGCTCGCCGAGGTGGCCGAACGGCGGGTGGCCGAGGTCGTGGGCGGAGGCGGCGGCCTGCACCACGACCGGGTCGCACCCGCCGAGTCGCTCGACGATGGCGTTCTGCTCGGGATCGGTCGTGGTGAGCTGCATGGCGATGGCACGGGCGACCGCGGTCACCTTGATCGAGTGCGTGAGCCGGTTGTGGACGACCTGACCGACGCCGGAGGGCGAGACGACCTGCGTCACCGCAGACAACCGCGCGAAGTAGGGGGAGAACCGGATGCGCTCGAGGTCGACCCGGTACTCGGGGTACTCCTCGCCGGTCGCGAACCGGTCCACCGGCTCGGGGATGAGTCGCCGTCGCCGCTGGTCGTCGTCCATCCCCTCACTGTATTGCGCGGCGGGTGGGAGACTGCAGGGATGCATCCGATCGATCGACTCCGAGCCGAGGTCGCCGCGCACGAGTCGAACGCCTGGGCCGGCGAACTCGGCTGGGAACCGCTCTTCGTCGCCTCCCCGGAGGCACGGGTCCTCATCATCAGTCAGGCGCCTGGTCGCCTCGCGCAGGAGTCGGGCATCCCGTGGAACGACCCGAGCGGCGTCCTCCTCCGCTCCTGGATGAGTGTGACCCCCGAGGAGTTCTACGACCCGGCGAACGTCGCGATCGTCCCGATGGACTTCTACTTCCCGGGTAAGGGGACGAGCGGCGACCTGCCGCCACGCCGCGACTTCGCGCCGCGCTGGCATCCGCGCCTGCTCGAGCAGCTGACCGAGGTGCGCCTGACGATCCTCATCGGCGCCTACGCCCAGCGCGCCTACCTCGGACCGCGTGCCGGACGCACCCTGACGGAGAACGTCCGGGCCGCGGAGACCCACCTCCCGCTCTTCCCGATCGTGCACCCGTCGCCGCTCGCGCGCGGCTGGCGCAGCAAGAACCCCTGGTTCCAGGAGGAGACGGTTCCGCTCCTCGCCGCGCAGGTGGGGGCGGCGCTCTCGGCGTGACGAACGGGACCGGTCACCGGGCAGGCGTCGAGGTCGCGAGCAGAGCGTCATCTCGAGGGCGCGCGGTACCCTCGTGCGGCACGAGCTCTGACCGAGAGGGGGAAGCATGACCAGGGTCACCGCACCGCTGCTGGAGATGCTGTGGGAGACGGACGATCCCGCGGAGGTGGTTGCCGCGCGGTTCGGGTTCAGTGATGCCGCCGCGGTCGGCGAATGGGTGGCCGCCACCGTTGGTGATCGCTGGGGACTCGACGTCGAATCGGTCACACAGGTCGTGATGAGTGGTCACAATGCTCTGGCATGGATCAGCGCTCCGTCCGGGTCATTCCTCGCGAAGTGGTCCGTTCTCCCGCCGAGGTTCCCGCGGCTTGCTGCGTTGACGCAGCTCACCGCATGGCTTGGTGAGCGCGGACTCCCCGTTTCAGCACCCGTGCCCTCGGTCGACGGGCGGGTCCAGATACCGATCGACGATAGGACGTCGATGAGTCTCCAACACCAGATCAGCGGTTCGCTGCTGGACGTCACGGACAGGGATCAGGTCATCGCCGCCGGCGCCGCTCTCGCCAGGCTGCACCTGGCGCTGGGGCGATATCCGGACACCGAGGACGTGCGCGGGTTCGCCGATGTGCCGAAGCCGCTTGCGACACGAATCAGCGGTTGGCTGGAATCCGACCGTTCGGGCCTGCTGACGCCATCAGCGCGTGAGAGGTTGATCAGGCTCGTCGACAACTCACCGACCGAGCCGCTGTCGGCACAACTCGTCCACGGAGACTTCCGGGCCGCGAACATCCTGTGCGCAGGACACGACATCGCGGCGGTGTTGGACTTCGAGGAGGCCCGGTTCGATTTCCCCATCATGGAGCTGGCGCAGTCGGCCGTGATGCTCGGAACGCGTTTCCGTGACTGGGGTCCGGTATCGCCCCACGTCCACGCCTGGCTGCTCGAGGGATACGCGTCTGAGCGTCCGCTGACAGCAACTGAGGCAGACTGGTGGAACGTCCTCGTGCTGTGGTTCTCCCTGGTGCTGGTTCCTCCAGCAGAGGATCCAACGGGATGGGGACCGGCCGCCAATGACCTCCTCGTCAGGATCGCCGTCTGAGCTGGATGTTGATCCGCGCAATGGTCGGCCGTGACCGATTGGATCGGTTCATCTGTGTCACTGCTCGGGTGCAGCTCGGAGCCGGTATCACCTCGCGTTGTGGCAGCATCGATTCCGCCGGTGCATCATCTCGGCGCTCTCGACGAGACCAACGGGCCGACGAGGACGCAGAGAAACCGGCATCCGATCCAGCGTTGAGGGGCAGTCAGTGAGCGACGAACCGAACACCGGCGACGGACTGCGGCCGCCGGTCGAACGGCCATCGGGGCCGAGCCCGGTCACAGGGCCCGCCGCGTCGGATCCCGGATCCGTGTCAGCCGCCGACCCTGGAGCAGCCGACCAGGACGGACCGGTCACCGGACGAGCGTCCGGCGTCGGCATCACGCTGCTCCTGTTCGGGCTGCTGGTGGTGAGCTGGCTCGTCCAACTCTCCTTCGCGCTGCAGGGTGAGTTCGGTCCGTCCGAGGACCGGCTCAGTGGCGGCGGAACGCTCGCCGGGTTCGTGCTCGGCGCCGCGATCGCGATCGGTTCGCCCATCGTCGTGCTCATCCTGCAGGCGCGGGTCCACAAGCGGACGCCTCGACACTCGATCGTCGCCGTCATCGGTGCCGTCGTCGTGCTCATCATCGCCGTGCCGATCAACGCCGTGGTGGTGGGCCTCCAGGCCGTGAGCGTCGTCAGCGGCAGCTAGGCGCTCGTGGCCGAGGATATGGGCGCGCGTTCGCGGGCGACGAGGTAGCCGAGGCGGCTATTCGAGGACTTCCCAGAGTTCGATCGGGAGGCCCTCGGGGTCGTGAATGCGGACGAATCGGCCGTATTCCGTCTCCCACTCGGTTCGACGCTCGACGGTGATACCGGCTCCCTCGAGATGCGCCATCAGGGCATCCAAGTCGCTGACGCGAAGGTTGAGCATGAACGGCTGGTCGTGAGCGAACGACTCGCTCGTCCCCGCAACAGGCGCGAAGACGGTCATGCCGGCCTCCTGCATCCAGACGGCGTCTTCGCCCTCCGCGCCGACTTCGATGCCGAGATGCTCGCGGTACCACGCCGCGCGCGCCGACGGGTCATGACTGCGGAAGAACAACCCGCCGATGCCGAGAACGCCCATGGGGTGAGCTTATCGACGCGCTGAACTCCGCGGTCCCGACGCAGGCTCGAGAGCGGTGCTGCGGGACATCAGGACATACGGTGCACGTCCGCTGTCGTCCGTGATGGTCGATTACGGCCCGAACGTGTTCGGCCTCACCTCGCGTCAGCGGGGAATGCCCGCGCGTTCGCAGTCGGCCCACTGCTCCGGCCGGCGCTGCTTGAGCCATGCGGTGAGCTCGCCGTACCCGCGGTAGCCGGTGAACACGGTGAACTGTTTCCTGCGGCGTTCATCCCACGCGGTGAGGCTGATGAAGGTCGGCCCGCCTCCCGGCGACTGTGACCCGAAACGCAGGGTGTGGATGTCGCCGACCTGCCGCTGGCGGTATCGGCCAAAGCCCGACTTCACGTCGAGATGCCGGTCGTATGCCTTGATGCGACCGGCGCCGAGCAACAGACCGAGCACGACGACCAGTCCACCGCCGCCCACGAAGAAGAGCAGGAAGAACCCGAAGTTGGAGACGCCGTCCTCCGCGCCGGACAACAGCTCGCCGAGCCCGCCGAACAGCCCGATCACGGCGACGAGCCCGCCGAGGATCTCGAACATCAGCGACTGGTACCGAGGCCGCCGGACCACGAACAACGGCTGAACGCCCTCCCGCGTCGCCGTGCCACCCCAGGTGTTGATGCTGTCGCTCATCGTTACGCCCCGCCGCCCACGGTACCGGACCGCGCCTCCGGAGTCCGCCCGCGCTACACACCCGTGCGCCGACGTCAACTCCTTGGGGTGCTTCCGGCTCCAGGTTCGTCCTCGACGTCGAGAAGGGATGTCCTCCCAACAGAGGACTAGGCAGACAAAATATATTAGATGTTAATACATTTAGTCGACCGGCAAATTGCTGGTCAGAAATGGAGAACGAGATGCGCTGGAAGCGAGGAGCCGCGATTGTTGCGCTCAGCACGACCCTCGCCGTGGCAGGCGCGGGCTCAGCCCACGCAGTCACGGTCAATCCACCGGAGGGTGGCACCTGGAGTTACGGGACAGACAGCCCGTCGCGGGGGACCTGGTCCGACTATCTTCACCACGGATCGCGCCATCACAGTCTGGCCGGAAACGCGAGCTACGAAAGAAAGAGCCCGGTGGTAAACCTCGGCTACTGGTCCGAGGTGAGCGTCGAGACGTCACTCTGGGGCAATTACGCCAAGTACAACCTCGATTGAACTCGATCTCTGCTCTCGCCCGTCGCACGGGCGAGAGCAGAGCCCTCCTCCGAAAGGTGAACAATGGCTCTCCTCGCTCGCCTCGCCTTGTGCTGCACCGTCCTGCTGACCCTGGGTGCCTGCTACTTGGCGTTCCAAGGCGTCGATGAGGTCACCTTCGACGGCGCTTCCACGGCTGTGGTCGTGCAAAGCATCCCTGCGCAGGCGACGCGCCTCGACGCGATCTCCGCAGTCCGCAAGGCTGCGGAGGCGGAGGGTGTGTCGATCGTGAAGGTCGTGGCGGATCCCGAGGACATCGACCACTCACGGATCGTCCTGACATTCGACGAGGCAGCCGCGGGATACCGGCCGTTCAGCAGCGCGATCCGCACCATCGTGAGGCCGATCGGTGATGGAGGAACGTCGGACCTGCGCGGGTTGTACCTCATCGACGGTTCGGCTCGCCAAGGCGCGCGCATTGTCTCGTCCCTCGAGTCTCTCGGGTACCTCGCCCAGACGGAGTCTCGCAGCCCCCAGGCCTACGTCATGGGGACGATCGCGAAGCAACCGGCGGTCGCGACGATCGGGATGGCCACCCTCCTCGCCGTCGGCTTGGCGCTCGTGTTCCATTCCTCCCAGGCACAGAAGCGCAGAGCCGTCGCGCTCGTCAACGGGTGGAGCGAAGCCCAGTTCGTGCTGGCTGAGCTGCGAGGGATCGCAGTGGTCTTCGGCCAAGCCCTGATCGTGTTCGCTCTTCTGGGCGTTGTCGCGCTCGGTTTCATCAACGGCTGGGCCCAGCTCGGAGGGTTCGTCACCTTCACTGTCCCGATCGTGCTCGTCGTCTTCCTCATCATCTCGGGAGTGGCTCTACTGACACTGCTGCTCCTCCCGAACGAGCCTCTCGCCTCCCTCATCGCGGGGAAGCGTCCGGTGCTCTACCTCGCCGTCGCCGCGGCGATGATCCAGAGCGTGACCATGTGGAGTCTGCTCACCGCGTTCACGAGCGCGAGCTCACAGGTATCGGTCGCGGCAGCATCGGCGGCGGAATTGGACCATTGGCGAGCGTCGACCGACCTGCTCACCCTCAGATTCACTCCGATGTCATCAGAGCTGGAGTGGAAAGCACTCGAGGAGCTCTTCCGCGAAGTCGTCCAGACACTCGATGGATCGGGTCAGCTGTTGCTCGCCGTCCATCCTTCCGTCGTCCGCACCGATGACTACGGAGCCGACGGCAATCGGATCGTCGTGAACAACGAGTTCCTCCGCCGACAGGCCATCATCTCCGAGGACGGCACTCGGGTCGCACCCGTCGCGGAAGAGGCCGATCATCTCACCCTGCTGATCCCCGAGCGGCTGACCGAGCGAATACCGGACATCGTCGAAACATACGAAGACGAGGCGGCGTTCCAGATGTCGCTCGCGGGCCTCGACCCGCACCCGATCACTATCGAGGTCATCCGAGTGCGCGACGGTCAGCGCATCTTCAACTACAGCCAGGATCTGGCTCAACCAGCTCAGGCGGACCCGGTCGTCGCGGTCATCCCGGCGGCATCGGAGGTGCTCTCGTCGGACTTCTACCTCTCAAACGCGTCATCGGGTGGCGTACTCGTCAGCGACGATCAGACCACCCTGGACCTGCTCGATCGTCTCGGGATCACTGCCAGGCTCGCGTCATTGGACACTGCCGCCGACTTCGCGATCGACGCCCTCCAGACCCTCCAGTCCGCGATCCGCGGGTTACAGCTCTCGATCGCGTTCACGGTTCTGGTGCTCGCCTTCTCGGCGACAGTCCTGGCGTCGGCATACTGTCAGGGCCAGAGCCAGGCGATCTTCACCAGATTCACCAACGGCTGGTCGTTCCTCGCCTCGCACCGGACATTTCTCATCTCATCGCTCGGCGGGACCGCACTGCTCCTGTGTGCCGGCGTCATCACGACGACTCCCCATGCCCTCCCGTGGGCAGCCGTCATCCTGGCGGTCGAGTGCATCCTGGTCCTCGGACTGGTCCGCTTGGCCGAACACCGCCTCCGAGGCGATCTCATCAAACGCTACTGAACAGGACATCATGACGACCACCCGCAGCCGGCCACGCCGAGGTCCAGCGCCGGCAGCCATCTCGATCGACGCGCACGACATCCGCAAGACCATCGACGGCCGCCCCATCTGGTCTGGCCTGAGCTTCACCCTCGATCATCCCGGCCTCATCGCGCTCTCCGGTCCGAGCGGATCAGGCAAGACGACGCTCCTGAACTGCCTCGGCCTGCTCGACACGGTCTCAGGTGGGGAGCTCATCATCGATGGGAACGACGTCACGAAGCCACAAGAGGAACGTCGGCGACAGCTCTACCGGCATCGGATCGGTTTCCTGTTCCAGAACTACGGACTGGTCGAGACCTGGACCGCCGATCAGAACATCGCGGTGGCGGCGCGGTTCGTCGCAGCCGGAAAGGAGCGAGTCCGGCTGGCTCGACGGGAGGCACTCGAGCGTGTCGGACTGGCCGGCCGTCATGACGCGAAGATCCACACGCTCAGTGGCGGCGAGCAGCAGCGGGTAGCGCTCGCTCGCCTCATCGTCAAACGTCCCGCGCTGATCCTCGCCGACGAGCCGACGAGCGCACTCGACACGACCAACGCCGCGTTGGTCCTCGACACCCTCCGCGAGCTGGCCGACGATGGCGCGCTCGTCATCCTGGCGACCCACCACCGCAGCGTCATCGAGCGCTGTGACGCGCTCCTCTCCCTGCCGTAAGCGGCATAGGGTTTGACGACCATGAGCCATTTCTCCGTTGTTCCCGCGTCGTATGTCTTCCTGTGCCGCGATCAATCGGTCCTGCTGCAACGACGGCAGAACACCGGCTACATGGACGATTGTTGGTCAGCGGGTGCCGCCGGTCATGTAGAGCTTGGTGAAACTGCGGCGTCTGCCGCAATCCGCGAGGCGAGGGAAGAACTCGGCGTTCAGGTGGCACCCGAGGCACTATCGGCCGTGGCTGTCATGCAGCGCACCGATGGCACAGCGAACCCGATGGAACAGCGCGTCGACTGGTTCTTCGTCTGCGACGTCTGGGGTGGCGAACCACTGATCCGAGAACCGGCCAAGTGCGCAGAACTGTCGTGGTTTCGCCTCGACGATCTGCCGGTCAACCTGCCCGCTCACGAGCGACTTGCAATGGACGCCCTGCGCGAGGGGCGCAGATCAGCGGTCCTCACGTTCGGGTTCTGACCACCCGCAGCGAGACTGTCCGGCCTTCCACCTGTTTCCATACCGTGCCGACCTGATCCTTCGTGACACGCGAACTCCCAGATCAATCCTGGGTGGCGCGCGACCAGTCGAGACCGCCATCGCTTCCGAGCCACTTCCAATACGTACGCGGACGCCTCCCGGACACAAGCTGCGTCGGGCCGATCTTTCTCCGCTCGATCGCTGAGACGATCGGGGAGTGAGCGAAGAGACGAAACCGAAGTGGGCAAACCCTGAGCCGGCGATCCATCACGCGATCGCGCTGTGGGCGGCGAACTGCGCGGAACGAGCTCTACCGATCTTCGAACAACAGCGCCCCGGTGACGATCGACCACGTGCAGCGATCGCGGCGCTCCGCGCCTGGGAGCGCGGCGAGCTTCCGATGACGGCGTGCCGCACCGCTGCGTTCGCAGCACATGCGGCCGCACGCGACGCGACCGAAACAGGAGCATTCGCCGCCGTCGCCGCTGCTCGCGCAGCCGGTCAGGCATGCGCGGTAGCCCACATGTTCGACCACGCTCCGCACGCGGCGACCTACGCCGCGAAAGCCGTGGGCCTCGGCAGAGACGGTCAGCCCGCTCAGGAAGCTGAGCGCGCCTGGCAGTGGGAGAACCTGGCACCCGAGCTGCGCCCGATCGGCTTCCCCAAGGGTCGGTGACCGACCCCGTCCCCGGGACGGCGCCCGAGGGTCGCGACAGCGAAGAGGCCGTTGTCGCATCGAGCCGCCTTTACAGACCGGCGATTTCAGCCGATCGCACGACGAAGTACACGAGGATGGCGACGAATGCCACGACGAGGACGACAGCGGTCCAGAACATCGCGATGCGAAGCCGCCGCGTCTGTGGAGATTCGCCGGGTCGATTCCAGGGTGCGCGAGCCATGGAGCAACCATAGCGGGGGGCGGCCCACGCTGAGCAAGCCGCGGCTCAGGTGCCGAGCTCCCCAATCGCATCGGGAACGGCCGAGGCCGACGCGACGGCCCGAACCACCACGGCGAGGGTCGCGCAGGCCTGAGCTGTCGAGAGGGCCCCGGACAGGACACTTCTGGCGAGGGCGTCCCCGGCGCCGACGATGGCGCTCAACGGTGCCGGGTCGATTGCGCCGGTCCAGGGCTCCAGCGCCTCGCGGCAGATCTCGAGATACGCCAGCTCCGCCTCCGACCGCAGGCCGCTCAAGGTCGTCGAACCCTGGAGAGCGGCCACGACGGCCGCGAGCTCCATCCCCTCAGCGACCCAGCATTCGATGTAGGCCTCGGCGACCAGGTCCGCTACAGCAGCGAGGTCCCGGGGGGCGCCCTCGAGGGCGCGGACCAGGGCGTCTCGCTGATGCGACTCGAAGGCCCGGTAGGCCTCGGACAGCAAGCCCGACAGATCACCGAAGTGGTCGTACGCCACGGGCTTCGTCACGCCGGCGTGCGCAGCCACCCGCGCCAGCGTGACGTCCGCGAGGTCATGCGTGCGGATGAGGTCGCGGAACGCATCGAGCAACTGCGCGTGGCGCGCGTCCCACGAGAGGCGACGTCTCGGCCCAGAGCTGAAGCTGTCATCCGCGGTGGTGTCCATCCCCCAATTCTACCTACTATTGGTAAGTTACTATTGGTACGTAAGAGATCGAGAGGATCACCCATGACGTCACGAGACACCACCGCCGCGACCGAGAACGCATCCCACGACGATTCAGCCGCACCCACCACGCGCGTGTTCATCTTCGGGATCACGGGCAGAGTCGGTCGCCTCCTGGCGACCCGGCTCCGCGCCAGAGGTGTCGTCGTCTCAGGCCTCACGAGGTCGTCGTTGCCGGCTCCCGCCCTCGAGGCCAATGGAGTGACGACCGTCACCGGCGAGCTCGGGGTCGCCACCACGGAGGAGATCACGGCGATGATCTCGGACTGGGACGTCATCGTCTTCGCGGCAGGGTCGAACGCCGGACCCCAGAGCGTGACGGACGATATCGACGACGCGGCGCTCCAGCGCGTGTCGGAAGCGGTCACTGCGTCACCGGGGAAGCGCCTCATACTGCTGTCCGTCATGCCGGAGGCTTGGCGCGAACGGCAACTGAGCGACGACGAAGAACATTACTTCGCCGTCAAGAAGCGGGCGGAGGTCGCGCTCACCCGCGAGCCGATCGACTGGGTCATCCTCCGCCCGTCACTGCTGACCGATGACCCGGCCCGGGGAACGGTCACCCTGGGGCCCGCCGAGCTCCACGACGAGATCACGCGCGAAGACGTGGCTGCGGTCCTCGAGGCACTCATCCTCGAGCCGAACATCAGCCGACGGATCCTCGAACTGAACGCCGGGCCGACCGCCATCACCGAGGCGGTCCGCCGCATCGCACACGCCTACCAGGCGTAGGCCTCCGGGGCCTGGCCACCGGGGCCGGGGAAGAGCTCGTCGAGGGCGGTGAGGTCGTCGGCGCTCAGTTCGATGTCGACTGCTGCGACGGCGGACTCCAGCTGCTCGATCGTGCGCGGTCCGATGATCGGGCCGGTGACGCCGGGCTGGTGCAGGAGCCACGCGAGACCGAGGGACGCCGAGGTCCAGCCACGCTCGGCCGCGAAGCGGTCGTAGGCCTCGAGCTGGTCCTGCTGCTTGGCTCGGGCCTCGGTGATGCGAGACTCGCCCGACCGAGCGCCCTTGTCGGAGGAACCACCGCTCAGCAGACCACCGGACAGCGGCGACCACGGCAGGATGCCGAGCCCGTAGTGCTGCGCGGCGGGGATGACCTCGAGTTCGATCGAGCGCTGCGCGAGGTTGTAGAGCGACTGCTCGCTGACGAGGCCGAGGAAGTGTCGCTGAGCTGCGACCTCGTTCGCCTGCGCGATGTTCCACGCCGCGAAGTTCGAGCTGCCCGTGTAGACCACCTCGCCGCGAGCGACGAGCACCTCCATCGCCTGCCACAGCTCCTGCCAGGAGATGTGCCGGTCGATGTGGTGGAACTGGTACAGGTCGATCCGATCCGTCTGCAGCCGTTCCAGGGAGGCGATCGCCTCACGACGGACCTGCCAGGCCGACGCGCCACGCGCGTTCACGACGTCCGAGCCGTCGTCGTTCGGGGCGACCATGGGCGAGTGGACCTTCGTCGCCAGGACGATGTCGTCACGGACGCCGGGGCGGGCTGCGAACCACCGGCCGATGATCTCCTCCGTCGCGCCCCGACCGGCGCTGCCGCCATACGCGTTCGCCGTGTCGAAGAAGTTGACGCCGAGGTCGAACGCCCGGTCCATGATCGCGAACGAGTCCTCCTCGCTGGTCCGGTCGCCGAAGTTCATGGTGCCGAGCACGATCCGGGAGACCGTCGTCCCCGTGCGGCCGAGGTGCGTGTACTTCATCGTGGAGCCCTTCTCATCGTCGAACCGGGCCGCGATCCCGCGGCGCGTCGAGTGTGTCACGGAAGCCGCCCGCTACACCCCCGGCTCGACAGGGCGGCCTCGACCGGCTACAGCCCGAGGCGATACCGTGGCACGATGCTCAGCCTCACCGACGTCTGGCCGCTCTTCGGCCTGGAGATCCGCACGCCGAGACTCGTCCTGCGCCTCGTGCGCGACGAGGACCTCCCCGGATTGATCGAGGCCGCCCTCGCCGGCGTCCACGATCCCGCCGTCATGCCGTTCTCCACGCCGTGGACCGACCAGCCGCGCGAACAACTCATCCGCGAGACCGCACGGCACCTCTGGACCCAGCGCGCGGGAGCGACGCCGTCGTCCTGGACGCTCAACCTCGCGATCCTCCTGGACGGGACGCCGATCGGTCTGCAGGACATCGGCGCCCGCGACTTCGCCGTCACCCGGACGATCGGGAGCGGTTCCTGGTTGACGCAGGCGCAGCAGGGGAAGGGCCTCGGCGTCGAGATGCGGGCGGGCATGCTCCAGTTCGCCTTCGACCACCTCGACGCGCAGGTCGCGGTGTCGGACGCGGCCGTCTGGAACGGCGCATCGCTCGGCGTCTCGCGTCGACTCGGCTATCGGGACAACGGCCTCCAACGCTTCATCGGGCGGCCAGGCGAGCTCGTCGAGTCGCAGGGCCTCCGACTGCACCGTGACGAGTTCGTGCGACCCGACTGGACCGCCGAGGTCACCGGCCTCGATGCGGCACGGTCGGCGCTCCTCGGCGAGCCGTCAGCAGACTGACGGCGCGAACGTCCGCGTCATCGTGACGGGATGACCGACGGCTCCTGCGGCAGGACGAGGGTCGCAACGGTCGTACCGGGGGCGCCGGCCGTAGCAGGGGTGCTCCGCAGGGTCACGGAACCGCCATGCGCGTCGGCGATCGCCCGCGCAGCCGGCAGGCCGAGCCCCACACCCTGCACCGCCTGGTCCCGGGCGTAGTCCGCCCGGAAGAACTTGTCGAAGGCCTGACGGAGTTCGTCGGCGCTCATCCCGACACCCGTGTCGCTGACGGCCACCTGGGCGTGCCCGGCGCCCGGCTCCACGACCACGTCGACCGTCCCATCGGCCGGCGTGAACTTCACGGCGTTGGCGACGAGCTCGGTGATCGCACGGAGGACCTGCTCGGGATCCGCAGAGACGACCGCCGCCGCGTCGGCGTGCAGTCGGACGACCGGACCGGAGACTCCCGCGGTCGCCGTCTCGATCGCACGCGCGGCGACGTCCGTGAGGTCGATACGGCTCGGCTTGACCTGGACCGTCGAGTCGGATGCGGTCAACAGCTCCTGCACCCGCCGCTCCAGCTCGACCGCGTTGCGCTGGACGACCCGCAGCGCCGGGAGCAGACCGGGGGCGTCGACCTCGGCGTTGTCCATGATCAGTTCGAGGTAGCCGTGGATGGAGGTGAGCGGCGTGCGCAGCTCGTGCGACACCGTCGTGAGGAACGCCTCACGGACGTTGATCGCGTTGGCGAGTTCGGTGACGTCGTGCGCGACGATGACCGTTCCCAGGTGCATGTCCCCGTTGCGCATGACCCGCGCGGAGCTGGCGAGGATCGCACGCTGTTGCCCGGCCTCCCCCACCCATTCGAGATGATTCGAGAGCAGCTCGCCCCGCAGCGCCCTGGGGATGATCTGCTCGTCGAACGGGATGGGTGTCCGACGATCGGCTTGCAAGACGTGTTCCCCGGCGTACGGCGGGGTGTCCAGCCGGAACCCGACGGCGGCGACCATGTCCGCAGCATGCGCGTTCGCCACGCCCAGGGTGCCGTCAGCGGTGTAGAAGGCGACGCCCGCGTCCACCGTCTCGAGGATCGACTCGGCGAGCGCCTCCGCGTCGAGCGCCCTGGCGAGCGAGCGTTCGAGCTGCGCGGCCTGCTCCTGGATGGCATGCCGGCTCCGTCGCAGTTGGCGGGCTCCGATGTTCACGGCGACGGCGATACCGATGGTGAGCATGGGGAGCAGCGCGACGTTGAGCCAGTCCACGGCGGTCTCCGGCGTGCGAGCCCGGAGGACATAGGGAGCGCTGCTGATGAACAGGGTCCCCGCCACGGCCAGGATGATCATCCGCGGGGTGAACCCGAACGCCAACCACAGCACGGGGAAGATGCAGAGCAGGCTCGCGCCCGGAGTCACGCTGATGAGCTCGAGCCGGATGCTCGCGACGGCGAGGAGGTCGAGGACGGCGATGGCGGCCATCGCGTGCGTCGGCCAGCGTTCCCACGGCAGGACAGCTGCGAGGAGGGTGCTGATCGCCGCGAGAGCGGTGCCCGAGAGGACGGCGACCGTGAAGAACCGCTCGGGCAGGACGATCGCGACGAGGATCGCGACGATGCCGAAGGCGATCGCGAACGGGAGCTGTGCGCGGGCGAACACCCGGAATCGGCCGCGTCGAGAGGCTTCATGTTCCAACAGCGGCACGATCGCCCACTCTCTCCAGCTCGGTCAGAGAGGACGTCGGCCGGATTCCACGTCGATCAGCTGATCGACGTCAATCTAACCCATGCGCACGCGGACAGCCATCGTCGCAGGCCTGGAGCGCTCAGCCATCGCGTCGGACGGATGGATTTGCGTTAATCGGATCACCGATCAGTGGAATCAGGAGCGGGCGAGCTGAGGGGTCGGTGCCGCCTTGGATGCGGCAACCGCCGGCCGCCGGTCGAGATGGATCCCGGCGATCATGCAGCGGACGGAACCCCCGGCGAGCTCGATGGTCGGCACGTCCAGTGGCAGGATCCGGCAGCTGCGCTCGATGACCGCCAACTGATCCGCCCGCAGGCTCTGGACGGCGCGACTCGAGATCGCAAGGAGGCGCTCCCCCGTCGCCGATCGCAGCTCGATCGCGTTGCCGGCGAAGTCGCAGACCTGTCCGTAGTCGAGGTCGATGATCGTCCGCCCATGGCCAGTGAGCCGCTCGATCACCTGATCGCGCCGCGCCGGCGAGGCGATCAGGTCGAGGCCGACGAGCGCGAACTCGGTCGCCACGCCCATCATGACGTTGGTGTGGTAGATCGGGACCCCGTGCGGGTCGACCGCGTCGAAGACGAGCGGCTCGTAGCCGAAGTTGGTGCAGAACCGCTCGAGGGCGATCGGGTCGGCCCGGTGGGATCGCGCGACGAACGCCACCCGGGCCGCGTGGTCGAGCACCATCGCACCGGTGCCCTCGAGGAACACGTCGTCGAGCTCCAGCCCCGAGTAGTCGATGACGTCCTGCACGCGGTACTCGCGCTTCAGCATCTCGACGATGTCCCACCGGCGCTCGCGTCGGCGGTTCACCGCGTACATCGGGTAGACCGCGAGGTGCCCGCCCGCATGCGTGGACAGCCAGTTGTTGGGGAAGACGCTGTCCGGGCGGTCCGGGTCCTCATCGTCGAAGAGGTGCACGCGCACCCCGGCGGCGTCGAGCGCCTGGGCCACGGCGGTGACCTCATCGAACGCCGCGTGAGCCACCCCGGCCACGGACGCCGACGGGACGCCGTCCGCGACCTGGAAGACGTTGTCGGCTGCGGTCAGCGGGTTCGGCGTGAACCGGTGCGGCCGGATGAGCACCACGGCCGACGGCGCCTGCACGGACATGTCGGACTCAGCCGACGGGAGAGAGCGCGCCGACGAGTCCGAAGAGGTCCTTCGGGTCGTCGGGGGCGGCGACGAGGTCGATCTCCTCGAAGTACTCGCTGCCGTCGACGGAGTCGCGGAGGAAGCGCAGCGCGGTGAAGTCCTCGATCGCGAAACCGACGGAGTCGAAGAGCGTGATCTGCTCCCGCGAGCTGCGGCCGGGGACGGCGCCCGTGAGGACCTGCCAGAACTCGATCACCGGGAAGTCGGGAGCCATCTGCTGGATCTCGCCCTCGATGCGGGTCTGCGGCGGGAACTCGACGAAGACGTCGGCGCGATCGAGGATCGACGCCTCGAGCTCCGTCTTGCCGGGGCAGTCGCCACCGATGGCGTTCAGGTGCATGCCGGGCTCGACCAGGTCGTTCGTGAGCACGGTCGCGAGCGCCTTGTCGGCCGTGCAAGTCGTGACGACGTCCGCCCCCGCCACGGCGTCCGCGGCACTCGTCCCGATGACGACCTCGAACCCGAGCGGCTCCAGGTTGCGCGCGAACTTGTCCATCGCGAGCGGGTCGACGTCCCAGATCCGGACCGTGTTGATCCCGAGGGCGGCCCGCATGCCGAGGGCCTGGAACTCGGCCTGGCTGCCGGCGCCGATGAGGGCGTGGACGCTCGAGTCGGGGCGGGCGAGGTGCTTCGCGACCATGCCCGACGTCGCGGCGGTCCGGAGGGCCGTGAGGAGCGTCATCTCGGCGAGGAAGGTGGGATAGCCGTTGTGCACGTCGGCGAGGACGCCGAAGGCCGTGACCGTCTGGTAGCCCCGGGCCGGATTGGAGGGGTGGCCGTTCACGTACTTGAAGGCGTACGTCTCGTGGTCGCTCGTCGGCATGAGCTCGATGACGCCGAAGGGCGTGTGGCTCGCGACGCGCGGGCTCTTGTCGAACGACGGCCAGCGGCGGAAGTCGGCCTCGAGGTAGCCGATCATGCCGGCGATGATGCGCTCAGGACGTCGGTCGGCCGTCCAGCGGACCATGTTGCGGACATCGACGAAACGCGTCATGACGTTCCCTTCCAGACGAGTTCGGGCTCGGAGCCGACCGGAGCAGACCACTCGCGGTTGCTTCGAGCCTAGGTTTCGACGATCTGCACTTTCTATTCCAGAGATGCGCGATTTGTGCACAGGTTATGCACAATGTGAGTAACTGCGTTGTACATTGTGTGCATGGCTGCGCTGGACGATCTGGACCGGAGGCTGTTGGCTGCGCTCCGAGCCGACGGCCGTGCGTCGGTCGCGAGCCTGGCCCGGTCGCTCGACGTCGCCCGGGCGACGGTGAACAGTCGCCTGGAGCGACTCATCTCCTCCGGCACGGTGGTGGGGTTCTCCGTCCGGGTGCGCGACGAACTCGACCCCGGCACCATCCGCGCGATCGCGTTCATTGAGGTCGAGGGTCGCACCACCGACCACGTCATCCGCCAGCTCCGCGGCTTCCCGGAGATCAGCGCGCTCCACACCACGAACGGCGGTTGGGACCTCGTCGCGGAACTCCGCACCGAGACACTGACCGACTTCGACCGCGTGCTCGGCGGGATCCGACGCATCGAGGGCGTCGTCAACAGCGAGACGAGTCTCCTGCTGAGTTCCGTCCTCCGCTGACGACCCGCCAGGGCCGACGCTAGAGGCGCGGGTCGATCGGCTCGGACTCCATGGCGAGCACGCCGAAGACGGCCTGGTGCACCCGCCAGGTCGGTTCACCGGCGACGAACCGTTCGACCGCCTCGACGCCGAGCGCGTACTCGCGCAACGCCATCGACCGCTTGTGGCCGATGTCCCGATCGCGCAGGCGCTCGAGGTTGTGCGGCTCCGTGTAGTCGGGGCCGTAGATGATGCGCAGGTACTCGGGCCCGCGCACCTTGATGCCGGGCTGCGCGAGCGACTTCGCACCGCGGACGAGACCGGCCACAGGCTTCACCACCATGCCCTCACCACCCGCACCGGTCAGCTCCTCCCACCACGCGGTCGCGGCGTCCTCGGAGGCCGCCGAGGTGAGGTCGACCTCGATCGAGCGGGTCCGGCGGATGAGCTCCGGGTCGGCGTCCGCCAGACGGTCCGCGACCGCGAGATGCCAGGCGTGGTCGCGGCCCAGGTGACTCGCCCCGGTCGAGGCGAGGAGCTGGAACGGAGCGATCTGCACGCCCTCCAGACCGTTCGAGGGCGCGGTGTACGGGCGGTAGGCCGCAACGTAGGCGTCGGCGGCCTCGGCCCGTCGACGCGTCCGCTCGAGCAGGTCCGAGACGTCGACACCCGTCGCCGCCGCCTGCTCCAGCACGTGCACGGCCGCCGGGAGTGCAGCAGTCGCGGCAGCTCCGACCGAGGCGTACTGGTCGCGGATCAAGCTCTCCGCCTTCACCGACCACGGCAGCAGCTCGCTGTCGACGAGCAGCCAGGAAGCGTCGAGTTCCTCCCAGAGACCGGCGCGCTCCGCGGCGGCGTCGAGCCGGGTCAGGAGCGTCTGCGTCGTCTCCTCGTCGAAGAACGGCCGACCGGTGCGGGTGTGGACGGCGCCTCGCCACCCCGCGGGCGCACCGAAGGGTGCCGGATCACGCGTGAGCAGCACGACGGCTCGCGAGCCCATGTGCTTCTCCTGGCAGACCACCCGATCGAGCCCCTCCCGGCGATACGCCTCGAACGCCTCAGCGGGATGCTCCAGGAGGTCCTTCCGCTGCGAGGTGCTCGGCGGACTCATCGTCGGCGGCAGGTAGACCAGGCGCCGCGGGTCGATCGCGAACCGGCTCATGACCTCGAGTGCGCCGGCCGCCGCGTCCTCGCGGATGCCGACCCGGCCCGAGACGCGGGTTTCGACGACCTGCTTGCCGAGGACGTCGTCGATGCGCAGCAGCCCGGGATCCCGCTGCTCGCCGGCCGGACCGGTCGGGCGGCCGAGCGGCACGACGGGTTCGTACCAGACCTGCTCGGCCGGGACGTCGACGACCTCGCGCTCCGGCCACCGCAGGGCACTCAGCTTGCCGCCGAAGACGCAGCCGGTGTCGAGGCACATCGTGTTGTTGACCCACTCGGCGTCGACGGTCGGCACGTGGCCGTACAGGACGGTCGCCTTGCCCCGGTAGTCCTCCGCCCAGGGCAGTCGCACGGGCAGGCCGTACTCGTCGGTCTCCCCCGTGGTGTCGCCGTACAGCGCGAACGACCGCACTCGACCGGACGCGCGTCCGTGATACTGCTCGATCAGGCCGGCGTGTGCGACCACGAGCTTCCCGTCGTCGAGGACGAGGTGCGCGACGAGCTCGCGACAGAACCGCTCGACCTCGGCACGGAACTCCTCCGGTTCCTCGGCCAGTTGCGCGAGCGACTCGGCGAGCCCATGACTGGTCTGCACCCGCTTGCCCTGCAGCGCGCGGACGAGCTTCGACTCGTGGTTGCCGGGCACGGCCAACGCGTGCCCCGCGCCGACCATCCCCATCGCCAGCCGCAGCACGCCAGGCGTGTCCGGCCCGCGGTCGACGAGGTCGCCGAGGAAGATCGCGCGGCGTCCCTCGGGGTGCGCGGCGTCGATCGGTCGACCCTCCACGTCGCGCTCGATCACGTAACCGAGCTTCGTGAGCAGCGTCTCGAGCTCGCTCCGGCACCCGTGCACGTCGCCGATCGCGTCGAAGGGACCGCGCTCCTGACGGCGGTCGTTGAGCAGCGGCTCACGGACGAACGACGCCTGCGCGATCGCCTCGACCCCGGAGAGGACGTGGACCTTCCGGAAGCCCTCTTTGCTCAGGTGCCGCATCGACCGGCGCAGTTGGTCCTGCTGGCGCTTGATGACGGCCGCGCCGAACGAGCGGTCCTCGCGGACCTCGTTGCGCTCGATGCAGACGCGCTCAGGGACGTCGAGCACCACGGCGACGGGGAGGACGTCGTGGTTGCGTGCCAGATCGATGAGCGACTTGCGCGAGGCCGGCTGGACGTTGGTCGCGTCGATGACTGTGAGGAGCCCGGCGTCCAGGCGGCGCGCGGCCACATCGCGGAGTGCGGCGAAGGCGTCAGCGCTGGCGGCCTGGTTGTTCTCGTCGTTGGAGACGAGCCCTCGGAAGAAGTCGCTCGACAGGGTCTCGAACCGGCCGAATTGCGTGGCGGCGAAGGTCGACTTGCCGGACCCGCTCACGCCGATGAGGACCACGAGCGACAGTTCGGGGATCGGCAGGGCGGCGGGGGTCTGCTCGAGGTCGCTCATGAGATGGCCTTCCGGAAGATGGCGAGCTGCGTCGGCGAGCCGTGCTGCGGGTCGACGTCGCCGACCGTGCGGTGCTCGACGCCGTAGCCATACCGCTCGGCCGCAGCGGTGCACCAGGTCGCGAACTCCTGACGGTCCCACTCGAAGCGGTGGTCCGGGTGCCGGAACGAGCCCGCCGGCAACGAGGGATACAACGCGTTGTATTCGCGGTTCGGCGTCGTGACGATCACGGCTTCGGGAGCCGCAGCACCGAAGATCGAAGCCTCGAGTGCATCGAGGCGCTCGGCGTCGATGTGCTCGACGACCTCCATGAGCACGATCGCGTCGAGTCCGCGCAGCCGGGTGTCCGCGTAGGTCGCCGAGGACTGCAGCAGCTGGACACGCTCTCGGACGCGATCGCTCGCGTCGCGGAGCCCGAGCCGCTGCGACGCGGATGCGAGCGCGCGTGCGGAGACGTCGGTCCCGATCACCGAGGTGACCAGAGGATCCGCCAGCAATCGCGTGAGGAGGGAGCCCTCGCCGCACCCGACGTCGGCGACCGAACGCGCACGCACGTCGGCGAGCGCCTGCACGACCGCCTCGGCGCGCAGGCCGGCGAGCGCCGGGGCACGCTTCGTCTGTGACGCGGTTGCCGCATCGTCCTCGTCGGCACCGGCAGTCCGCGCCTCCGGGTCGAGCTGCGACTGCGCATCGGTGACCATCCGCGACTGGTGCGCGAGATACCGCTTGGTGATCAGGTCCCGGTCGGGGTGGTCCGCCAGCCACCCCTCGCCGGCGCGCAGGAGTTTGCCGACCTCGTCGTCGGAGACCCAGTAGTGCTTGGCGTCGTCGAGCACGGGCAGCAGCACGTAGAGCTGGCGGAGCGCGTCCGCGAGGCGGAGGTCACCGGTCAGCTCGAGGTCGACGTATCGCGAGTCGCCCCACGCGGGGACCGTCGGGTCGAGCGGGATCGCCCGTTCGACGACGGTCCAGCCGAGCGGGCTGAAGAGTCGGGTCGCCAGCTGCTCCAGGCCTCGCGACGGCACCGCGGCGACGGTGATCGTCAGCGGGAGCGCTGCCGCGGCGAGCTCCGGGTGGGATTCGCTGCGGCCGGTCATGGCGCTACGGAACACCTGCCCGATCGCGACGGCGACCATCGACGAGGACGCGTACGGTCGGTCGTTCACGTACTGCGAGAGCGAGGCGCTGTCACCGCCGCCGAAGCGCTTCTGACGGACGAGCGCGATCGCGTCGACCTCGAGCAGCAGGGCGATGGTGCACCGCTCGTCGGTCGCCTCCGGGTAGAACACGTGAGCGCGCCCGACGCTGAGGTCGAAGCTCTGCGCCCGCGCGGGATGCTTGCGGACGAGGTGCCCCAGGTCGGCGGCCGAGGGCGCGGTCGAGGTGATGGTGACGAGCACAGGTCCATCCGTCCGGTCGGCGGCGAGGTTCCTGAAAGCCTAGCGGCGGTCGTGGTGCGTGCGTGAGTCGCCCGAATCTGCACGGAATTCAGCGATTTCCGTGCAGTTCCGGGCGACTCAGCGCTGCAGGCCGGCCCGCCGCCAGACGAGGAGTGCGAGGTACGCCGGGAGCGAGGCACCGAAGAACGGCAGGAGCGTCGGGAACAGGTAGCAGAGCAGGGCGAACGTCGCCTCACCGACGAGGAGCAGCAGGGCCGTGAACGGCCGACGGGCGACGAGTGCCCCGGCCCCGACCAGCCATGCCCGGGCCGAGGCGTCCGGTTGCAGCGCCGCCGACGCCGGAAGGGCGAGCAGGAGGAGTCCGAGGGCGAGTGCCACCGGCGCGGTCGCGGCGAGCAGGGCGATCGCGATCGCCGATCCCTGTTCGAGCTGCGCGGTCAGGAACGATACGTCGACGACGAGCATCGCCATGACGACGACGACCCCGACGCCGAGCGGCAGCGAGCGTCGCCAGGTGGCCGCGAACTCCCGGAAGACGCCGGTGAAGACCGCGTGTTCCTCGCCGTCCAGCCAGCGTCGCATCGAGCGGCTCGCCGCGATGACCGCGGGAACGGCGGTCACGACACCGAGCGACAGCACCGCAGCGGCCAGACCTGCCGCCGCGACGTTCATCGGGTGGACGAGCACACCCAGCAGACGACCTTCCCAGCCGGTGCGCTTGACTGCCATGCCGCTCATCCTCGCAGCCTCCGTCCTGCGAAGCCGTTACCGACCGCGTCCATCCCGTCATGACCTGGTCGCGCTCCATCGACCCGCACGACCACCTGTTCCGCGTCCGTGAGCCCGGGGATCGTGATCATCAGTCCCTCGTGGCACTCGGCCATCGTCGCGGCCGACGGAACGGGCTCACCGAATCGCACGGGTTGGAGCACGGACACGAACCGCGCCGAGTGCGACGGGGACGAGGTCCGGCGCAGCGTGTGCTGCACCCGTTCGATCTCGAGCCCCGGTGTCGATGAGGTCGGGTTGGCTTGGACCGCCGTCGGGTGGACGAGGTCGACCGAATCGACGTCGTCGAGCGAGGTCACGAGGAGGCCGGCAGCGCCGGCGGGTGCGAACCGCCGCCCGTCGCCCAGCAGCGCTGCGGGGTGCGTCGTCTGCAGCAACCAGGTCCAGGAGCGGGCGGTGTCCGCCTCGAGGTCGTCGACGAGGACGAGCGCGCCGCTCGGCGTCCGCACGAGGTGACGCCGGAGCCTGCGGACGCCGAGTTCCGGCGCGTACAGGGCGCCGATCTCGCTGACCGTGTGCACCCAGTCCTCGGCGAGCGTGACCTCGAGCATCTCGCCGACGCGGTCCTCGGCGAGGCCGGCGTGGACGTCGTAGTGTCCTTCGCGCCCGTACCCGACACCGTCGACGAGCACACCGTTGTGGTGCTCCGTCCGCTTGCGGGAGGAGTAACCCTCGTCGATCGCGAGGTACTCGCCGCCACCGAGCAGGACGAACGCGCCGGCGTCGGGGTGATGATGACCGGTGTTGAGCGTCGTCCAGCCTCGTTCGCGTCGGTGACGGTGCGACTCCCGCCACGCCCGCCAACCGCCGCCCGGCGACGCCTTGACCGAGACCAGCGTCGCATCCGCGTCCCACGACGTCCGGCCGGCCACGAGGCCGAGATCGGGGAAGTACCTGGCCGTCGGGAGCTCCTCAGGACCGATCGCCTCGACCGTGGGGTCGAACCAGAGCATCTCCTGATAGGCCTCGGGCAGGACCCCCGGGCGCACACCGCTCTGCGACGCCTCCCGCCAGAGGAGGTCGGTCGACACACGATCGGCCAACCACTGGGCCTGCGGGATCCGGTACTCGGCGGCCAGCTTCCGGTACAGCGCGATCGAGTGTCCGCTGCGATGGTCGTGGCAGTCACCGTGGTCGACGATGCGCTCGAGGTCCGGAGCGGCCTGGTGGAGGCGGAACCAGAAGGTCTCCCGAAGATGTTCGCTCCGCGGGAACCAGTCGACGCCCTCGGCGGCACGCAGCACGTCGAGATAGCTCACCAACCACGGCTCGCCGTAGCGCCAGTACACGACGCCCTCATGGTTCGAGCCGTCGGTCGGCAGGAGGTCGAGGACCTCGTCGAAGTTCGCCTTCGCGCGCTCGGTCCAGGCCAGCGCGCCGGGGTGCTCGTCGGCCAGGACGTACCCGGCGGTTGCGAGACCGGTGAAGCAGATCCAGTTGTGGTTCTGCCAGTACGACGACGACCACCAGTCACCCTCGGTCTCGACGGCGAAGTCGAACAGGCGGGTGCCCTGCAGGATCAGGCGGTCCCGGAGCCGGGTCCGCTCCCCCTCGTCCAGCGCGTCACCCGCCCAGGCGAGGGCCAGCGACAGTCCGTGGAGCAGCCACCCGGCATCGAGGTCGTGGTCCGGCAGGTGCGCGCGACCCCAGTGCTCGAAGGCCAGTGGTGGCGCGAGCCAGCGTCGCAGCTCGTCGAGGTAGTGCGGCTGCCCGGTCAGCCGGTGGGCGAGCGCGAGGTTCGCCGCGGCGGGGCCGAAGTACGTGATCGAGGCCAGCGGGTGCTCCGTCGGGAGCTCGATCCCACGGAGGCGTTCGCATTCGTCGAGCAGGCGACGGAACTCGCGACGCCGCACGCCGTTGAGCTCGGCGCGGAGGAGGTCCTCCCGCACGTCGAGGAGCAGTGCCGGGATCACGGCAGCAGCTCCCGTTCGAGGGTCCGTCCATCGGACAGGCCGAGGACCAGGCGTCCCCCATCGAGACGGATCGACGTGATCGGCGACACCTCCGCCTCGGCGAAGACCGACACGAACGTGACCCGCGCGGCCGTCGCCGTCCAGTCGCCGACGGCCAAGGGGACGGTCGGATCGTCCGACGGCCCTCTGCCCGGGGCGTCCACGAGGACGGACGCGACGTCCGCGACATGGTGGCCGTGCAGCCGCCGCCCGGACGGGCCGGACCAGCCGGTGCGCCACCCGTCACCGTGCTGGAGGACCTCGAACGGCACTGCGGGTCGGAGGGCGGAAGTGAAGGTCCGGACCGAGCCGTCGGCGGTCGCTGCACAGAGCACGTCGATGAGGATCCCTCCGGTGGACTCGACCCGCCGGTCCAGTCGGACGCCGTCGATCGCCTCACTGGAGGAGGCGTGGACGAGCGTCGTGTCGGCCGCGGGGTCGACCTCCCAGCGCTCCACGCGCGCCGAACTCTCGAGCTGATCGGCGTCGTCCGCCCGGACGGTCGGGTGCGCCGTCGTCCGGGCGTAGTAGTCGCGTCGCAAGGCGCTGCCGTACGGCGGGACACCGGGAGCGGGCTGCCAGGCGACCCCGTCGCCGTAGAGGTACAGGGCGAGGGTGTCGAGGTGCCCGTGCGAGCCGCCGTGCGGTCCGGCGTCGAGCACCGCCTGCAGGGAGCTCGCCTCGGAGCGCACGACCGCGTACCCGACGTCGGCGAACAGTACCGAGCCACGGCCGGGTGCGTCACCTGGCGCGGCGAGCGGTGCCCCGGAGAACCAGCCGTCGAGGAGGTCCTCGAGTCCGTCGTGACGCTCGCCGATACGACGCCGAGCCCAGGCCTCGACCGCGTCGAGGCCGGTCCGATCCCAGAGCTGTCCGGCGAGGACGCAGATCTCCACCACTTCGAGGTGGACGCCGAGTCGATCGTAGGGGCCGTCGTGCAGCATCGGCAGACGTCCGTCCGGTCCGGCGAAGCCGACGAGCACGTCGACCATCCGTCGCAACCGTTGGACGAGGGCGCGATCGAGCGCTGCCGGGTCGGCTCCGGCGAGGGTGAGGAGATAGGCGCGGAGCACGAACAGGTGGTAGTAGGTGGACCCCTCCCACTCCCAGCCGTCCTGGCCGATGGCGACGGCCGAGTGTTCGACCGCCTGCGAGATCCAGCGCGCCTGATCGCCGTGCGGCGCGACTCCGCCCAATGCGGCGAGCGCCAGGGTGGCCAGGCCACCGGCCGCGTCGAGCCAGGCGACGTAGTTGCTCGTGAGGTCGTCGCGCTCGACGACGAGGACCCGACGGGACTCGACGATCGTCTCCACGAGGGCCTCGAGCATCGTCGCGACGGGTGCGCCCATCGCCTCCCGGGCCGCCTCGTCGTCGGCGAGTACGACGACCGCGTCGGCGATCTGCGTGGCCCAGATCGCCTCGGTCAGCGCCTGCTTGAAGAGCTTGCCCTGCAGCATCCAGCTCTCGCTGTCGCGGTTCCACTCGGCCGTGATCTCGGCGGAGTAGTCGGCGAACTCGCGCACGATGGCGAGGGCCTGTGCCTGGTCGGCCGGGTCGCCGTGTCGACGGAACCGGCGCGCCGCCGTCCGCGCGAGTCGAGCCGCGGCCTGATGCTCGAGCACCAGCCACGCCGAGGCGTACGGCTCCCCGTGCAGTTCGCAGCCGTAGGTGCAGACGAAGGCGTCGCCACGTGCCTCGAGCAGCTCGGTGCCGTGGGTGGGGCAGACGAAGTCGTGCCACCAGCCGCCGCGCGCCCGGGTGACGGTGGTCATCGGAAGTTGGCCCCTCCGTTGATGTCGACGACCTGGCCGGTCACGAACGACGACAGTTCGGAGGCGAGGAACAAGGCGACGCCGGCCACGTCGTCCACCGTGCCGGCGCGCCCGAGCGGGATGCCCGCGACGATCCCTTCCTGCGCCTTCGTCGGCGTGAAGGTGTTGTGGAACGCCGTGTCGCCGATGAAGCCGGGGGCGACCGCATTCACCGTCACGCCGGCGGGTGCGATCTCCTTCGCGAGCGCCCGGGTGAACCCGATAACACCGGCCTTCGCTGCCGCGTAGGGCACCGATCCCGCCCCGCCTCCGTTCTCGCTGGCGAGGGACGACATGAGGATCACGCGTCCGGCACCGGAGGCGGTGAGGGCGGGGAGCGCGGCCCGCGTGACGGCGAAGCTGCTCGTGAGGTTCACGTCGAGGACCTGGTGCCAGTGCTCGTCGGTCATCTCGGCGACCGTCGCCCGCCCGACGAGGTGGCCGGCGTTGTTGACGAGGATGTCGAGGCCCCCGAGCGCCTCGGTCGCCTGCTGCACCACGGCGTCCGCCTGGGCGGAGTCGGTCAGGTCGCCCTGGACCGCGACGGCCGTCCGACCCGCGGCGGTGAGCTCGTCGACGACCGCGGCTGCGCCTTCCGCGCTCGACGCGTAGTGCACGGCGACGTCCGCTCCGCTCGCGCCGAGTGCTCGGGCGATCGCGGCTCCGATGCCGGCGCCTCCGCCGGTGACGAGGGCGCGGCGGCCGGTGAGGTCGATCTGCATGGTGATTCCTTTGCTGGTGTTCGGTCCGCTCGGAATGAGCGGTGGGCGGGGTCGCCGGCTACTTGATGCCGGCGTTCGTGAACCCCTGGATGAAGTACTTCTGGCAGAACAGGAAGAGGAGGACCATCGGGATGGTCGCCATCGTGGTGCCGGCCATCAGGTATTGCCACTGCGTCCCGTCGAGCTGTTGGAACACCGCGAGCCCGACCTGGATCACCCTGAGGTCGTCCCTCGTGGTGACGAGGAGCGGCCAGAGGAAGTTGTTCCAGCTCTCCTGGAAGGTCAGGAGCGCGACCGTCGCGATCGCCGGCTTGATGAGGGGCGTGTAGATCCGGGAGAAGATGCGGAACTCGCTGAGTCCGTCGATCCTTGCGGCCTCCGCGAGCTCCGTCGGGAGGGAGAGGTAGAACTGGCGGAACAGGAAGATCGCGGTCGCGCTCAGGCCGCCGGGGATGATGAGCGCCCACCAGGTGTTGAGCCACCCGGATCCGCCCTGCCCGAGGATGTCGTTCCCACCGAACAGGGGCATGAACTTCACGAGCAGGAACTGCGGCACGATCTTCGTGTAGGTCGGGATCATGAGCATCGCGACAAACCCGAGGAACACGAGCTCCCTGCCGCGGAAGCGGATCCTGGCCAGCGAGTAGCCGGCCATCGCGGCGAAGATCAGCGTGATGATCGTGTGCGACGCCGAGATGATGAAGCTGTTCCGGAAGTACGTCGCGAACGGCGCCGCCTGGAGCGCCTCCGGATAGTTGCTCCACTCCCACACCTTGGGCAGGAACGTCGGCGGGAACTCGGCGAGCTCGGCCGGGGACTTCAGCGACGTCGCGATCATCCAGATGAACGGCACGACCATCGTGAGCGCACCGAGCGTGAGGGCGAGGTTGAGGACGACGCGTCCGATCCACCGGCGGTTCCGACGACGCCCGGCGGGCTTCGTCGGGAAGTCCTCGTGGGCTCCGGTGACGAGCGACCTCGTCGTGAGCGGTTCGGCGGTCATCCCTCGTCACCCTTCGTCGCGCGTCGGCCGATGACGGTCATCACGAGGAGCATCAGGAACAGCAGCACCGACTGCGCCGACGCCATCCCCATCTCGAAGTTCTGGAACGCGGAGCGGTAGACCTCGTAGGTCATCATCGTCGTGGAGTTCGCGGGTCCGCCGTCGGTCAGGACGTAGATCTGGTCGAACACTTGGAACGCTCCGATGATCGAGATGATGAGCACGAAGAAGGTGGCGGGCTTCAGCATCGGCACGGTGATCGCGAAGAACTTGCGGATCGGGCCGGCACCGTCGACCGCGGCGGCCTCGTAGAGCGAGGGGTCGACGTTCTGCAGCGCCGCGATGTAGATGAGCATCTTGATGCCGATGCCCTGCCACGCTCCGACGAGGATGACCGAGGGGAGCGCCCACTCCGGGTCGGCCAGCCAGGCCTGACCCGGGATCCCGACCACCGAGAGGATCCCGTTCAGGAGACCCTGCTGCGGGTTGAAGATCCACAGCCAGACCATCGCGATGGCGACCGTCGCCGTCACCTGCGGGAGGAAGAACGCGGTCCGGAACCAGGTGCGCAGTCGCAGGTTCTGGTTGAGCGCGACGGCGATGACCATGGCGATCGCCATCGAGGCGGGCACGGTCCAGAAGGTGTAGACAATCGTGTTCCACGTGGCCTGACCGAACACCGGGTCCTGGAAGATCTCCACGTAGTTGTCGAGACCGATCCACGCGGGTGCGTCGAAGATGTCGTAGTCGGTGAAGCTCAGGGCGATCGTCGCGAGGACGGGGATCGCGGTCCAGAGGCCGATGTGGAACACGGCCGGGGCGACCATGAGCCAGCCGAACAGGCCGCTCTTCCGTGCCGCACGCTTGCTGGCGGCCCGCCGCGGGATGGGTGGAGGTTGCCGAGGGTCGAGCGTCCTGGGGACGTCGGGGGTGCGCGTCGCGGTCATGATCACCGGTCCAACTTCTTCTGGAAGGTCGCGGCGAGGTCGGTGAGTGCCGCCTTCGCCGTCTTCTTGCGGAGGATCGCGTTCTCGATCGCCGGGGCGACGTCGCCGCGGAGACCGAGCCACTTGGGGGGCCCACCCTCACGCTTGGCGACCGACAGGTTCTCCATGGCGAACTGCACGAGGCGGTCGTCCTGCACGTACTCGCTCTCGAGGAGCTCGGTGAGCGCCGGCACGTTGCCGCGTTGCTGATTGGCCGCCAGCGCCGGGCCGGGGCTCGCCAGGAACTCGACGAGTTTCTGCGCCGCCCGTTCGTGGGCCGTGGTGGCGGAGACCGCCGCCATCGTGCCGCCGACGAACATGCTGGGCGAGTCACCGGGGATGAGGAACGGCTCGAGGTCGTCCAACACCTCCGGGTCGGCCGCCTCGGCCTGGGTCCACACGTTGTTGTGTGCGATCGCCATCGCCGCGCGCCCGTTGATGAGCGGGTTGACGGTCGCATTGGGCGCCGAGAAGCCGGTGTCCTCCACCTTCTCGTCGTGGAAGAGGTCGACGATCCGTTGCAGTGCCTCCACACCCTGCTCGGAGTCGAACGCCGGCGAGCTGTTGTCGTCGGAGAAGAGCGATCCGCCGTTCGAGAACAGGGCCGTCTCGAACATCTGGCGCGGTTCGATGGTCAACATGTCGAAGCCGGTGCGCGTCAGCTTGCCCGAGGCGTCGCGCTCGGTCAGCGCATCGGCCATCTCGACGAGTTCGTCCCAGGTCCGAGGGGTGTGGTCGTAGCCGGCCTCGCGGAGGAGGTCCATCCGCGCCACCCCGAAGCGGGCGTCGAGCATGATCGGGACGCCGTAGACGTCGCCCTTCCAGAGCCCGGCCTCGACGATCTGTGGCGTCATGGTCTGCTCCAGCGACTCGGCGGTGAGGCCTCCGTCGGTGAGGTTGGCGAGCACCCCGCGATCGGCGAAGGCCTCGATCCATCCGACGCCCATCATCATGACGTCCGGCACGAGACCGGAGACGACGCCGGTGGTCAGCTTCTCGTTGAGCCGGGCGTAGTTCGTGTAGTCGACGGACACGGTCACGTCGGGGTACATCTCCGTGAACTGCGGCAGCAGCTCCTCCTCCAGCAGCTTCTGGCCCGCTGTGCCCTCGAAGATCGGCGTCAGCATCGTCAGGTCGCCGCTGATGGCGTTCGGGTCGGTGTCCTTCTCGGCTGCCGGGGTCGAGCACGCGCCGAGAGCCAGCGCGAGCGCACTCGCGGTGAGCAGTCCGGTGGCGATGCGGGCCCTGCGGATGCCGGTCGTCCGCCGGTGGCGGGGCCTCATGGTCCGGGTGGTCATGCGTTGGTTCCCTTCACGGGTATCGATTCGGGGCGACGATGCCGCGAGTCCGTGACGTCGTCGTCATCGGTATCCAGGATCGGCGATGATCTTGTGTATCGATTTACCGACCATAACCACCACATCCGGTGACGTCAACCGGCTCCACATCGGCGGTCCTGGTCGATGCCAGTCATAGAGTGGAAGAATCGACAAGATGTTGGTGGCGCGACCGCTTTATCGATACACTGGAAAGCGGTACCGACGCCGTGTTCCCGGGCGACGCGGAGCCACGAAGGGGGCGGTCATGGCCGACAAGGTGACGATCCAACAGGTCGCCGCGGCAGCGGGCGTCTCGACGAGCACCGTCTCGAACGTCCTCAACAGTCGCTCCGACCGGATGCAGCCCGAGACCCGAGACCGGGTCTTCGCAGCCATCAGAGCCCTCGACTACCGGCCCAACCGGGCAGCACGACAACTGCGCACCGGGCAGACGAAGACGATCGGCCTCATCGTGCCGTCGGTCAGCAACCCGTTCTGGGGAGCGTTCGCCCGCGAGCTCGAGCAGGCCGCACTCGGCCACGGCTACAACGTCCTCCTCGGCAACAGCGAGCGCGACCCCGGACGAGAGCTCGGGTACGTCGAGGAGCTGTGGGACAACGGCGTCCGCGACATCGTCCTCTGCACCTCACTGCCGTCACTCGACCACCTGGCGTCCTTCGTCGAGCGCGGCCTCAACCTCATCCTGTTCGACCGTCCGGTCCAGCCCGGCGACCCGCCCCTCGTCGCGAGCATCGGGATCGACAACCACGTCGGCGGCAGCGTCGCGACGTCCCACCTGACGGGGCTCGGTCACCGCAGGATCGCGTTCGTCTCCGGGTCGCAACGTTCGGTGAACCGGACCGTCCGGCACGCCGGCTTCCTCGCGGCGGTCCAGGCGGCGGGCCTCGACGCGGCGGAGTTGCCGGTGTGGGCAGGGCTTCCAGCCGATGCCGACGAGCTCGAGGCGCCCGAGGTCGGCCGACGGGCCGTGCACGACCTGTTCAGTGCCGGTCCACCGCCGACGGCCATCATCGCGATCAACGACATGACGGCCCTCGGGGTCTGCAAAGGCATCCGCGATCTCGGACTCGGCATCGGCACGGACGTCTCCGTCGTCGGCTTCGACGACATCCCCCTGGCCGATCTCGTATCACCGTCGCTGACGACCGTCCGTCAGCCGATCGCACGGATGGCCGCGCTGGCGGTCGAGCAGGTGGTCACGCGCGAACGGACCGACGACCGGGAGTCGACCCACGCGATCCTGCTCCGCCCGGAACTGGTCGTGCGCGACTCGACGGGTGCAGTGCCCGCCGACCCGGCACGCGGCTGATCAGCCTCCGAACAGCTTGCCGAAGAACCCCTTGCGCGGCTTCCAGCCGGCGGCGGTCAGGGCGTCGATCACGGGCCGCTTGACCTCGTCGGTCGTGAACTCGTAGCCCATGAACTGTCCGGTCGTCGTGCCATCGCGGTCGGTGGACTGCGAGATGGGCGCCACGCTCCGCCCGAAGGAGAAGGACTTCTGCGGGCCGGACTGCCAGGTGCGCTTGGTCGACAGACCGCCGAGACCGACGGTCGTCTTCGAGGAGGACGACTGCTCGTGGAACTCCCACTCGCCGTCCTCGGGGTGCAGCTCGACCCGCAGCTCGTACTCGGCACTGAACATCCCGGCGCCGATGAAGCCGAGCCAGCGCTGGTCGGCGTACCGCCAGTGCGCGACGATCCCGTCGGGCGTCGGGTCGTAGATGAAGGGGAGGTCTTCGCTGTTGAGCGCAAGGATCCGGGCCTGGGCGTCGCGGAGGTCGAAGGTCATGGGGCGATTCTAGGCAGGCGGCCCGGTCGGCGACATGGGGACAGCTCCCCGTCATCCGGCTCCCCTACGCTGGCCGGGTGAGCGAATCCATCCTGACCCAGAACGTCCTGACCGTCATGAGCTACAACATCCGCACCGCCGTCGCCCAGCCCGGTCACGAGTGGGTGGACCGCGCACCGCTGGTCTCACAGGTCATCGCCCGCAACGCGCCCGACCTCCTCGGGCTGCAGGAGGTCCGCGAGCACCAGCTGCACGACCTGCTCCCGGGCCTCGCCGAGTACGACTGGTTCGGGCAGGGCCGTGACGGCGGTTCGGCCGGCGAGTACGGTCCGGTGTGCTTCCGCCGCTCGCGGTTCGAACAGCTCGACGCCGGCGAGTTCTGGCTGTCGGACACCCCGGATGAGCCCGGCTCGAACACCTGGCCGTCACTGCACGCACGGTTCGTCACCTGGGTCAGGCTCCGCGAGCGACGCACCGGCGACGAGCTCGTCTTCGCCAACACCCACCTCGACCACGAGAGCTCACCCCACGGCGACGACGTCCGCACGCACAGCGCGAAGCTCATCGCCGACCGCTTCTCCGGCGTCGACGTCCCCGTCCTCCTCACCGGCGACTTCAACACCGAACGCGGATCGGCGGCGCACGACGCTCTGCAGCGCGCTGGCTTCGTCGACCTGTCACCGGTCGACAGCGACGGTATCGGCACGTTCCAGGGCTACGGTCCGCAGCGTCCCGGGAACGCACGCATCGACTGGGTGCTCGGCCGCTCAGGCAGGGTCGCTCCGCACACCCGACTGGAACCGATCGAAGCCCTCGTCGACGAGCAGGAACCCACCTCGGAGGCGAGCGACCACTTCCCCATCCTCATCCGGGCGCAGCTCACCCACTGACGGCGGCGCGTCTCGGACACGCGCTCGAAGTTCGGTGGATCAGGCGATGGACGCCGTCGGCGCGAGCCGGAGGAGCACCAGCCCGACGATCGACGGGAGGAGCGGCAGCGCGGCACCGAACACCGGGTCCACACCGGTGAGGAGCGAGCCGCAGAGGGCGCCCGCCACCAGCAGCACGATCGCGCCGATGCGGATGAGGTGGTGGTCGTGGACACCGTCGGCGAGGCTCTGCATGAGACTCGTGAGGGTGCCGGTCACGAAGGTGGTGGTCACGCCCGACCGCTCGATGCGACGCGCGACGGCCGTCTGCCCCGCCATCGCGAGCGTGGAGAGCGCGATGAGGACGCAGATCACTGGCGTCGTGCGCGTCTCGGGAGACACGATCCATCCGATGAGGACGCACGCCTGCGCGATCACCGCACCGCCGAGCACGAGGACGAGCCGGTGCTGCGGCGCCTCCGGAGGCCGTCCGTCAGGGGCGGCGACGGGCCTCGTGAAGCGGAAGGCCAGGAACGTCCCGACGGAGAACAGCAGCACGGCGACCGTCGCCCCGAGCAGCACCTCGCCGAAGTCGGGCCGGCTCGTGAGTCCGGCCAGCACGAAGTTGCCGGTCATGTTCGCGGTGAAGACGCCGCCGAGCTGCAGGAACGCGAAGGCGTCGGTCGCCCCCGCCGCGAACGACAGCACGAGCGCCATCGCCGCGATCATGCCGGCCCGCGTCCGACGACGGGTGGTCGTCAGCGTCGGGTCGGTGCCGCCGGTCTCAGTCACGTGCACATCGTCCCACGCCCGTTCGCCCATGCTTGGGCGAAAGGGAGCTCGCTCGCCCGAAGATGGGCGAGCGAAGCGTCAGGCGAGGCGGTCCGCGAGGAAGGTCAGCTGCGCCTGCTGCTGCACCGGCCCGCCGCCCTCGTGCCCGTTGTACGGGTAGACGGCGATGTCCTTCTGCGTGCCCGCGTAGTGGTTGAAGGCCGCGTACACCGTCGAGGGCGGACACACCGCATCGCAGAGCGCGACGGAGAACAGTGCGGGGGCGGTCGCACGGGCGGCGAAGTTCGTCGCGTCGAAGTACGAGAGCGTCCGGAACACCTCCTCCTCGTGGCCTCGTCGGCTGATGAGGTACGTCTTCAGCTCGGCGAAGGGGCTCGCGTCGGTGATCTGCAGGGCACGACGGAAGTGCGACAGGAAGGGGACGTCGACGAGCGCCGCCGCGAGTCCCTCGCAGAGCCCAGCCGCGGCGAGCGCGATGCCGCCGCCCTGGCTGCCACCGGCGACGACGACCCGGGCGGGGTCGACCTCCGGGAAGCTCCGCACCACGTCGACGGCGAGCGCCGCATCCGTGAAGACCCGACGGTAGTAGTAGGTCTCGGGGCTGCCGAGCCCGGCGCTCATCTTGCCGGCGACCTGCGGACCGCTCCCGAACGGATCGGCGGTCGCGCCCGGCAGGTTCGCGCTCCCCTGGCCGCGGGTGTCCATGACGAACACCGCATAGCCCGCGGACGGGTGCATCGTCCATTGGTGGGCGAGCCCACGACCGCCGCTGTAGCCGATGTAGTGCACGATGCACGGGAGCGGCTCGGTCGCGCCGGCCGGTCGGATGAACCACCCCTTGATCGGGTCGCCACCGAACCCGGAGAACGTGACGTCCTCGACGACGAGACCCGTCAGCTCAGGGTTGGATCGTTCACGCACCGTCGGCTGGGCGAGGGCGTGGGCTTCGGCGAGGGTGTCCGCCCAGAAGGTGTCGAAGTCCGACGCCTCCTCGCGGTCGGGCAGGTACTGCTGGAGCTGGGCGAGGGGGAGGTCGAATTGCGCCACTGGTCACCTTCGGTTCGTGAGGTCGGTTTGCCGAGTACTGGTCAGGAGGAGGGGATCGCGGAGATGAGGCCGAGACCGACGCTGATCCGGTCCGCCACTTCGATGAGGTCCTCGGTGAGGACGTCGAGGTCGCGCTCGCGCATCAGGCTCAGTCGGCCCGAGATGGAGATCGCCGCCACGACTCTGGCGTTCGCGTCGCGGATCGGCGCCGCGATCCCGAGACGACCCAGCGCGAGCTCCTGGTCCTCCATGCAGACGCCGCGTTCCCGCGCCGTCGCGAGCTCGGCGGCGAGGGCCGCGTGCTCCGTGACGGTGTTGGCCGTGTAGCGCGGGAGCGGCTCATCACCGAGCAGCGCTCGGAGACCGTCCGCGTCGAGGTCGAGGAGCAGACACTTGCCGAGCGCGGACGCGTGCAGCGGCTGGCGCAGCCCGATCATCGAGTGCGACTTCGGGGCGAGGGCTCCCTCGAAGTGGCAGAGGTAGATGAGGCTCAAGCCGTCGAGGACACCGACGTTGACGCTGAGTCCGATCCGCTGCGCGAGCTCCTGGGCGGGAGCACGCGACTCCCGGTGCACCGGGTTCTGGTTGAGCCCCTCGCTTGCGAGCGCCAGAATGGTCGCGCCGATGGCGTAGGACGGACTGTCGGCCGCCTTCGTCACATACCCGAGCTCCTCGAGCGTGCCGAGGAGGCGTGCGGTCGTCGACGTGCCGAGACCGGTCGCACGGGCGATGTCGGAGGCCCGCAACGGTCCGGTGGTCGATGCGCCGAGAACGGCGAGCACGGATGCTGCACGGCCGATGCCCTGCTGGATCTCACCTGCCACGGGTCCTCCACGGTGTCGGTGTCGGTTCGGATGTCCGGCCTCGGAGGCCGTGTTCAGCGTAGCGGTCGGGCTCGGCGTGCCCGGGTGGTGCGCCCGCTCGGCTGCTCGAAGACCTTCACACTCGCGACACTCACGTAGGGCGACCCGTTCGTGGCCGTGACGACGACACGGAGGGCGTCGACCCGCACGGGTTCGACGTCGTGGATCCGGTGGCGGTGGCGGTTCCCCTCGACCTCGGCCAACACCGTCCACGTCCCCTCCGGCGCACCCGCCGGTCGGGCCTCGACTCGGTACGCGGCGACGAGCTCCGGCACCGCCTCGAAGTCCGTGCGGTGGTGGTGCAGGTTGATGAGGTCCACGTCGACGTCGTCGTTGAACACGATCCGGACGGACGCGACATCGACCGGCTCATCCCAGTGCAGTGTGAGGACCTCGGGCTCGGCGACCAGATCGCGGTTGTCATCGAGTCGCTCCGAGGACCACAGGTGCGGTCCGCCGTAGGGACGTTGGTAGCCGTCGACGATCCGCTCCGGGCGGTACGCCGTGGTGTCCCCACCGACGGTCAGCGCGACGCTCCGGCCGCGGAGCTTCCGGGCGTTCCAGTCGAGGATCGCCTGGTCCTGCTCTTCGGGGATGTGGTCGTCGAACACCTCGTCGGACGCGTGCTTCGCGGTCAGGACGAGGAGCCCGTAGGGGTGGCCCTCGGTGAGGAGCAGGCTGACGTCCGGGTTGGCACGGACGACGAGCACCGCGTTCTGCTCGACATCCGGCGTCCATCCGAAGCGGACGGTGGCCGACACGCCCAGCCCGGCGGCGATCTCCACAGCTCCGTCGAGGAGGTGCTCGACCGGGACGGCATTCTGGCGCTTGCCGGTGCTCCACAGTTCGACGCGGAGGGTCGCGTCGCGTGCGGCGTCAACGAGCAGGGTGATCTGGTCGAGTGACGGAGCGACGGGTACGAGGATCGCGACGTCGCGGTCGAGGGTGAACCGCTCGCCGGAGCCGAGGTGCTCCAGCGTGGAGATCGCGCTGAGCGCGCTCGAGGCGGAGACCGTCGCCCGCCCGGCCAGATCGTCGGGGTCGCCCGTGGTGATGCCGATGACCGGGGCGTCCTCGCGGATGAGTGTGCGCTGCAGGAGCGGGAGCGCCTGCCCGGCGAGCTCCCGCGGCGTCAGTCCGTCGCGGGCGATGAGCGCCGCAGCCGTCCCCACCGCCTGACCCTGCGTGGCGCAGGTCGCCATGACGCGGGTGGACCCGAACGCGACGTGGGAGGCGGAGATGTTGCGTCCGGCGAACAACAGGTTGCCGACGTCCCGCGAGTACAGGCTGCGGAAGGGGATCCCGTAGGTGCCGTTGCTGAAGCGCTGTTGCGCACCGGCGCTCTCGGCGTAGACGCCCTCCACCGGGTGCAGGTCGATCGACCATCCGCCGAAGGCCACGGTGTCCTCGAAGTCGACCTGGTCGAGCAGGTCGTTCTGCGTGAGGGTGTGGTCGCCCAGCAGCCGCCGGTACTCGCGCTTGCCCGGGATCGACCCGACCCACTCCAGCGTCAGGGTGTCGGCGTCGAACTGGCCGGAGTTCTTGATGTAGTCCCAGATCCCGAAGACGACGCTCCACAGCTCGTCGCGGATCTGCTCGTTCTCGGCGACGGTGTCGAGCTCGCCGCCCCACTCGATCCACCAGTAGTTGCAGCCGTTGTCGCCGGTCCGGATGATCCGGTTGGTGAGGATCGGGGTGTCGCGGATGTCGCGCGCGATGTCAGGAGCGACGAACCGCTCGGGGCGTCCCGTGTCCTTCGTGTAGAAGAAGATCGAGCTGCCGAGGAGCTCGTCGTCCGCCACCTCGGGCGCCCACGGCTCGCCGAGCTCGGCACGGCCCTCTCGCCCGATGCGGGAGGTCGCACCCGCCAGATGACCCACCAGCCCGTCTCCGGTGCAATCGATGAAGACGGGGGCGAAGAACTCGGTCTCGATCTCGCTGCCCATCGTCCATCCGGTGACGGACGTGATTCGTGGCGACGGCGACTCCTCACCGTCCGACGACTCCTCCATCGTGACGATGCGGACGTCGGTGTTGAGGTGCAGCTGCAGGTTCGGCTCGGCGCGCACGAGGTCGAGGACGGTCTGGTCCCAGTAGAACGGGTTGCCTTCCGGGTTGCGGTACTGGTTCTCGAGGAAGAGCTCCCCCATGATCCCGGTCTCCCGCGCGAACCGCTGGTGGCCGTGCGCGGTCGCTCCGACCACCCACACCCGAACCTCGCTCGACGAGTTGCCACCGAGCACCGGCCGGTTGGTGACGAGCGAGACCCGCGAACCGAGGCGGGCAGCGGCGACGGCTGCTGACACGCCCGCGAGGCCACCGCCGATGACGACGACGTCTGCGGTCTGGGTGCGGTGCTGCATGGATGACACTCCTTCGTGATGCGTGATCCTGGAAGCCGTCGAATAGATGGCGACCTCCGGGCGAGTGCCACGCTACCATTCAGCGGTACGACTTTCCCATTCAGTGGGTAAGATTCTTCGGCAGGTGAACCTCGAAGCACCCCGACAACGATGTGAGGACCGATGGACGAGAGCAGGACCCAGGCTGCAGCCCTGGCCGAAGCCGCCGCGCACAGCGCACAGACCCCCTACGACGACGCGGAGCGATCACGCCGCATGCGGAAGGTGATCTGGGCCGCCGGGGCGGGCCACTTCGTCGAATGGTTCGACTTCGGCCTCTACGGCACGCTCGCGACCGTCATCAGCCTCAACTTCTTCCAGCAGGGCAACACCCAGTCGGCTCTCCTGTCCGCGTTCGCGGTGTTCGGGGCCGGCTTCGTGATGCGTCCGCTCGGTGGCCTCTTCTGGGGCTCGCTCGGTGACCGCATCGGGCGCAAGACGGTCCTCGCGACGGTGATCCTCGTGACCTCCGGGGCGACGGTCGTCATGGGCCTCCTGCCGACGTTCGACCTCATCGGCCTCTGGGCGCCGATCCTGCTCGTGATCGTGCGGCTCGTCCAGGGCTTCGCCGCAGGTGGTGAGAGCTCCGGCGCCACGACGCTCCTCGCCGAGTACGCCCCGTCCAACCGACGCGGGTTCGTGACGAGCTTCATCGACGTGTTCGGGTTCGCGGCCTTCGTGGTCGGTGCGGGCCTCGTGCTCCTCTTCACCTCGACGCTCGGCACCGACGCCCTCAACGAATGGGGTTGGCGCGCCCTCTTCTTCCTCGCCCTGCCCCTCGGCCTCGCAGGCCTCTACCTGCGGAACAAGCTCGAGGACACCCCGGAGTTCCAGGCGATCCAAGCGAAGGGGGCCGTCTCGAAGTCACCGCTGCGGACCTCGTTGCGCACCTCGTGGAAGGCGCTGCTCTTCTGCGTCGGCTTCGTCGTGATCAAGGCCGTCGGCCACTGGATCCTGCAGACCTTCATGCCGTCGTACCTGCAGACCGACCTCGGCTACTCGCAGCCGCTCAGCTACGGCGTCACGGTGCTCGGGCTGCTCGCGATCGCGATCCTCGTCCCGTTCATGGGCCTGCTGAGCGACCGCATCGGGCGGAAGCCGGTGATGATCGCCGGTTGCGTCGGGTTCCTGGTGTTGACGTACCCGACGCTCATGCTCATGAGCGCGGGCAACTTCGCCGCCGCGGCCGTCGCGATGGTGATCCTCGGCGTCTTCATGGCGGCGTACGACGGTGCGTCGAGTGCTGCGATGGCCGAGCTGTTCCCGACCAGCATCCGTTACGGCTCGATGGCGATCGCATACAACCTGTCGGTCGCCGTGTTCGGTGGGATCACGCCCTACTTCGCGACATTCCTGATCGCCTCGACCGGCAACCGGTTCGCCCCCGCGTTCTATGTGATGGCGGCCGCGCTCATCACGTTGATCGTCGTGCTGCGGGCCCGCGAGACGGCCAAGCTGCCGCTCCCGCGCTGAGCGACCCGGACGAACGCCGGCGTCGACCAGAGGGGTCGACGCCGGCGTTGTCGCGCAAGGCCGACTCAGCGGGCGAAGTCGCGGAGGTCGAGGTCGGGATCCTCGAGGACGTCCGAGGTCTCGATGGAGTCGCGCGGCTCGTAGGCCGTCGTGGACGGACGGATGTCGTCGAGGTAGCCCTGCAGGCGCGATTCGGCCTCACTGAAGTCCGGTACGTCCTGATCCCAGGCGTGCGGCACGGACAGCACGTCGTTGCCGAGACCGATCACGAGCTGGGCTGATGCGTCTTCGACGTCGGAGTCCACGACGATCGGAATGGTGACCGCTTCAGCGCGTCCGCGCTTCGCGAGCTCCGCCGTCAGTTCGACCAGCAGGGCCGCGACCTCGTCGGTCGTCACAACATTCTCACCCGCGTATGTAATGCATCGCATGCATCAACCCTGCCGGATCAGGCCTGGAACCTCAGGCCCCTTGACACCCGGTGGGGCCGGATGACTAGGCAGCTCCGAGGCCGGACTCGGTCGAGGACGACCGGCGGCGGCTGGTCCGCCACGCTCGCCACGCTCCCGTCGACCAGAGCGCCCAGACGACGAGAAGCGGTTGGAACACCAGTCGAACACCGCGCGCGACGTCACTGTCGAGGCCGAAGGCGTCGGTGCCGCGGACGAACTGCTCGATGTTGCCGGGGAACACCGCGACGAAGAACGCGGCGACGATCCAGCCGACGGCGACGCGGTACCGGGCGAGCAGGATCAGCGAGAGGCCGAGCAGGATCTCGACGACTCCCGACGCCACGACGACCACGTCGACCGGCAGGGGCAACCACTGCGGCACCTGGGCGACGAACGACTGCCGCGCGAACGTGAGGTGGCCGACGCCGGCGAAGGTGAGGACAGCTCCGAGGAGCCAGCGTGCGAGTGTGCGGACGATACCCATCCTCAGAGCGTAGGCCCGCTGCCCCTGGGCCCGGATCAACAGTTCTGCCGGGAGGGCCGTCCTCGTTCCCAGTCGACTGGGAGGTACCGGGAGTTCACTGACGACATGCCCGAATTCAGCGGAGTCAACCATGTCGCTTTCACCGTCCGAAACCTTGAGACCAGCACCGCGTTTTATGAACGGGTGTTCGGATTCGCCCCGGTCGGCGCCATCGACGGCCCCGGACTCACTCGAAAGCTCTTCTCGCTCCCCGACGGCGTCACGCTCGGGCTCACCGAGCACCAGACGACGGAGACCGGCGACTTCACGCCGTTCAGTCCGGGTTTGGACCACCTGGGGTTCACGGTCGGTTCCGTCGATGAGCTCCACGCGTGGGCCGCACACCTGACATCCGCGGGCATCGAGCACAGCGGACTCGTCGAAGCCTCGTACGGGACAGCCCTCAGCTTCACCGACCCGGACGGCATCGCCCTCGAGTTCTTCGTCGGCCGGTAGTCCGACGCGGCGGCATCGGGAGCGCGGAGCCCTGTGCCGTCATTCGAGCAGACGGCGAAGCAGCGGAAGGTAGTCGACAGACGCCAGCTCGAGCTCCTCGAGCTGCGCGAGGTCGAACCATCCCACGGTGTCGTGCTCCTCGGGAGCTTGGTTCCGCGGCTCACCGAGCCAGGTGTCGACGCGCCAGATCCGCAGAGTCATGTCCTCGAGTCGGAGTTCCGCGACCGGCGGGTCATCGAACTCGCTGATCGAGACCCCGAGTTCTTCGCGCAGCTCGCGAATCAGCGCTTGCATACCGGTCTCGCCCGACTCCACGTGCCCACCCGGGAGGTCCCAGACGTCCGGGTACCAGTCGTTCGTCGCGGCCCGATGCGCAAGGAGGACCTGTCCATGCCGGATCAGGACCGCGCAGACCACGTCGTGGCGCTGACCGGTCATCGGGCGCCCGTTCCTCGCCGCGTGCTCACCGGACACCGAGCCACCACCGGTCACCGAGCCTGTCGAGGTGCGGCGTCGACAGCGTACTTGAAGCCGCGGTGCGAGCCGACGAAGCCGAGTCGTTCGTAGAAGCGGTGGGCGTCGACCCGAGCCTCGTCGGAGGTCAACTGCACGATCGACGATCCGGTCGCGGGGGCGGCGACGTCCGTCACCCAGCGCATCATCGCCGTTCCGACGCCGCCGGATCGCAGCGCGGAGGAGACCCGCACGGCTTCGACGAGCAGTCGGGTGGAGCCGCGCCGGGCCATCCCGGGGATGCGCGTCAGCTGCATCGTCGCGATGACGGCCTCCACCGCGTCGACGACCAGCAGGATCTCGTTCGCCGGATCGTCGATGAGGTCCGCGAGCGCACGCTCGTAGGCGGGGAGATCGCTCTCCTGGGCCTGGTCACCGCGGGACGCGCTGATCGGGTCGTCGGCGAGGAGCGCCATCAGCGCGTCGAGGTCGGCGAGGGTGGCCCGGCGAAGCAGTAGTTCCTGCCCCGGTGTGCTGAGGGCGACGGGGAGCGTGAGCGCAGCGATCATCCGTCCACCCTCTCACCTCTCGATCGTCGATCCGTCCACCGCGAGCGCGACCGACCGGACTGCGTGCGCCCTCGTCGCCGCGTACGACTCCTCCAGCACGGCTTCGAGCCCCGGGTACTCGGTGTGCCCGGCGGGGAGGACGCTCAGCTCGAGGTCCTCGAGCGCGTTGGCGACGGCGAACTGCCCGGGTGGTGGCACGTGTCCGTCCCAGAGCGCGGCTTCCACCCGCACCGGCACGTGGACGAACCCCGCGGCCGTCGACGCGTCGAAGAACCGCAGGACCTCGCGCGCCTCCGGGTGCTCGGCGACGTGGTGTCGCACCCGCTCCCCGCTCCCCTCGCACGGCAGGCGCAGACGCAGATCGTACTGACCGAAGCTCGGCACCACGAGCGTCGCTCCGACGAAGCGGTCGTCCCACGGCAGGGCGAGCGCACCGATCCCACCGCCGAAGCTCTCACCGACGAGGTAGAGCGGGAGCGGTCCGACGACGTCGAGCAGCGCCGACGCCGCGTGCCAGAGGTCGACGGCACAGCGGCCGAGCGCGTACCGCTCGACGCTGTCGATGCCGAACAGGACATGCCCGTCCTCCGGCGTCGGCGCTCCGAGTCCCGCGTTGAAGACGCCCTGGCCGCGGGCGATCGGGAAGATGACGGCAGCGTCGTCCGGGACGCGGGACCAGTCCGGTGCGTCCCGTCCGCCGTAGCCGTGCCCGTGCACCATCCCGAAGCGCGCAGGCGCGCCCACCGGCATCGCGAGCCATCCGCGCAGGCGGAGGCCGTCGGCGACGGTGTGCTCGACGACGAAGACCTCGTGCGCACCCTGTCGGCCGATCGGGGTCAAGACCGGATCCGGAGACACCTCACATGCCGCCGCGTACCACCCGCGCCACAGCTCCTCGAATCCGGCCGGCGGCACGACCGGTTCGACCGCCAGGAGCCCCTCGAGGTCGTAGCCGTAGGTGCCGTCGCGAACCTCGTCGCCGAACCAGTCCCGATGTCGTACCTCACGCATGCGTCGTCCGCCTCCGCCTCGTCGTCGTGGATCGCCGGTGCCGAGGTTCGCCGTGCGCGCGTGCCAGACTGGCAGCCGGGTCGAAGGAGGACGCTGTGCTCGGTGCGGAACGCAGATCGCAGATCATGTCGGAGGTGCGCCGCAACGGTGCGGCGAGCGTCGTCGACCTCGCGACCGCGCTCGGCGTCAGCGAGATGACCGTGCGACGCGACATCGAGCAACTCGCGACGGAGGGTCTCATCGACCGCGTCCGTGGTGGCGCCACCACGCCGCGGCTACCCGACCGTGCCGAGCTGGGCTTCCCCAACCAGGCACGCCGACTGCTTGCCGAGAAGCGCGCCATCGCCCGTCGCGCAGCCATCCTCGTCGAGCCCGGTATGTCGGTCGGCCTGTCCGGCGGGACCACCACCTGGACCCTCGCGCAGGAGCTGCGAGCCATCCCGGAGCTCACCATCGTCACGAACTCCCTCCCGGTGGCCGACGTGTTCGCACGGCCCGACCGCGCCGACGAGCCGTACACCCAGACGGTCGTGCTGACCGGCGGCGTCCGCACCCCCTCGGACGCCCTGGTCGGTCCGGTCGCCGTGCGCGCGATCGAGTCCCTGCACTGCGACGTCGTCTTCCTCGGCGTCCGCGGGATCGACCTGCAGGCGGGGCTGACGACCTCGAACCTCCTCGAGGCCGAGACCAACCGGGCCTTCGTCGGCGCCGGGCGCCGCTCCGTGGTCCTCGCCGACCACTCGAAGTGGGGCGCCGTCGGACTGACGACGATCGTCGACCTCCGCGAAGTGGACCACCTCGTCATGGACGACGACGTGACCGAGGACGTCGAGACCACGCTCCGCGCGCAGTTCGCCGAGGTCTGGCTCGCGCCGGTCGCCTCCGATTCGTCCGACGACGACCACACCGACGCCTGACCGCGCCACCTCCAGCACCCCGGCAGAGCGGAGCGCAGGCCTGTCCTGCCGCTCATGGACCTCAGCGCGCCGTGCTGTCCCGCACGACGATCCGCGCGTCGACGACGACGTGCCGGACCGGGGTGTCGGCGCCGGGCGGGGCGGCGATCTGGCGTTCGAGTTCGGTGAAGGCAGCGCGCACGATCGCGTCGTAGTCGGGCGCCACCGTCGTGAGCGACGGGGTCGAGAACTGGGCGGCGTGGACGTCGTCGATGCCGATCACCGCGACCTCCTCGGGCACCAGCCGGCCGGCTTCGTGCAGAGCCGCGAGGACGCCGAAGGCGATCGAGTCGTTGGAGCAGACGACGCCGTCGAGCGCGACGCCCTCGGCGGTCATCCTGCGCATCACGCGGCGTCCCTCCTCGGGCGTGAACGCGTCGACGTGTCCGATCAGCGACGGCTCCTGCGCGAGCCCGAGCCGCGCGACCACGTCCCGATACCCGGCGTACCGCTGATCCGCTGCGTCGGACGGTCGTTCGTCCCTGGGCCCGATGAACGCGATCCGGGAGCAGCCGACTTCGGCGAGGTGCGTCGTCGCGGCGTCGGCGGCCGCCCGGTTGTCGATGGAGATGTGCGTGAACGGGCTCACCTGGATGTGCTCGCCGAGGAGCACCAGGGGCCCCGGGGAGGTCCGCCGCGTGAGGTCGCCGACCGTCAGCGAGCGGGGGATGTGGATGAGTCCGTCCGTGAGCGGCAGGCCCACCCCGTTGGCGATGTCGACCTCGCGGTCGTGGTCGCCCTCGGTGTGCTGGATGAGGATCGACAGTCCACGCTCGTCGGCACCGCGGACGAGGAGCGTCGTGAGCTCCGCGAAGTACGGTTCGTCGAGGTTCGGGACGGCGAGCGCCACCATGCCCGTGCGCGAACGGCGCGGTACCGGTGCCGACCGCTGAGAGCCGAAGGCGGCGTCCGACATGGTGCTGCTCCTCACTGCTGACCGGGTGGATCCCGGCCGCTCGGGACCGTTGCGGTCTCGACTGAGCACAACGCTATCCCGGGACATCGTCGTTCCTCGCGGATTCGGTGGCGGGTGCCGCGATCGCCTCGAGCTCGAAGACCCGCGCGACGTCGGTCGCCGAGGCGGACGGGTCGGTGATGAGCAGGCGCACCGCGTCGACGACCAGTCCGTCGACGGCCGCAGTCACGGTCCCTGCGGTGTTGTCGTCGAACCGGCCGACCTCGACCCAGGCGCCGCCCGTCCGGACCTCGATCGTGAAGTCGCGGAGCACCGAATCGGTCGAGACTCCCCCGGCGTAGCCGCTCTTGACCCTGACCTCGGCGAGCGCCGTCGGGGTCAGCCAGGCGGCCGTGATCGTGGGTGCCGTGTCGCCGACCGCGGAGATCCAACGACTCGCGTCCGTGCACACGCCGTCGACGGCGAGTGCCCCGCCGGTGTCGGCGCGCAGCGACGACGACACGCTGACGGTCGCGCCGAGTGCCACGTTCGTGCCGGACGCTTCGCCACGAAGGCCCGACACGATGTCCTGGAGCGAGGTCCCGCCGGTCTCGGCCGACGCCGCTCGCGGGATCGCCGCGTACCGGACGGTGCCGCGTGTGGTCTCGCTGAGTGGCGCACTCAGGTAGAGCACATCCGTGCCGTCGACGGTCTCCGCCCGCAGCCGTTGCTGGCCGAGTTGATCGGTGCCGACCGTGCGGGCCGTCCACGAGGTGCCGTCCGTCTCGCGCTCCAGCCGGACCACCTGGCTGCGGTTCTCGCCGCAGACCTGCACGGCGAGGACCGCGTAGACGCGGTCGACCCCACCGGCGCTCGTCGAATCGATCGCGGCGACGGTCGAGACGCCGGAACCGAGCGCGGAGGCGTCGATGAGTGACTCGTCATTCCAGGCACCGCCGTCCCACGAGGCGTACCGGACGTCGTACGCGGTCTCGTCGGCTTCGACGAACCGGTAGACGATCCCCGCGAGCTCCGTGCCGTCGAGGGCGAGCTTCGCGGTTTGCAGCGCCGGCGTGTAGCTGCCGATGGCCTCACCGGCATCGAAGGGGCGCCAGACGACGGATCCCGGGGTGGTCGGGGTGATCGGTCCGGTGAGCGCGGTCCCCGCGACGTCGGCGAAGGAACCGTCGGACGGGTCGTACGTCGCGTACGACCCGAGGTGCCGCGCCGGGTCCGCCGGGAACGGGCCCCATTCCCACAGCACGTGGACGCGACCGTCGGCGTCCACCTCGAGGTCGTCGGGGTAGAAGGAGTAGCCGGTCGCCGCGGCGACCACCGCTTCGCGTTCCCAGACACCGGTGTCGAGGTCGTACCGGTAGAGCCGCCCCTCTCGTCGTCCCTGCGCGTCGGTCCCGACGCGCACGAGCACCCAGGCGTCGCCGTCCGGGCCGCGCGCCGTCACCGGATAGGTGATCGCCGCGTCGAGGTCTGGCATGGACGACGTCGCCTCCACGAGCGAGGTGACGTCGCCGGGTGCACCGGATTGGAACACGTTCCACTGCTCGTTGTGCATCGACACGAAGGCGTGGATGATGCCGGCGCCATCGACCACGATCGACGGCTGGTTGTGACCGTTGTCGTCGGTGAAGGTCACGCAGGCACCGCCGGCCGTTGAGCGCAGGCACCCTTCGGTCCACGTCCCGTCCGCGCCCCGCGAGGCCAGGTGGACCTCGTGCTTGGACGCGGTGGACGCCGGCGCGTTGAAGGCGAAGTAGGAGACACCGTCGACGACGTCGAGCGGTCGCCACCAGCCGGCCTGGTTCGACGTGTCGACGGTGACGGGCACGGTCTCGACCGTGTCGGTCACCGCGCCCCCGCCCGCGTCGCTCCGCGCCTGGCCTCCGGAGGCGGCGACCGCCGGCGCCGTCACCCCCAGCGCGAGGACCGTGAGCGCGGCCGCGGCGAGCGCGCGGACGGTGTTCGATGAGCTGCGTCGCATGGTTCTCCCGGTGCCGGTCACGATCGTCCGATCCGCGGCTCAGCCGACGAGCTTTTGCGCGGCTGCCCCGGCGGCCTTCATGGCTTCGGCAGGCTGCTCCTGGCCGACGAGGACCGCCTGCACCTTCTCCGCGATCTTCGTCTCGATCTGCGAGTACTGGACGAACTTCCAGAACGGGTTCGTCGAGCTCGTCTTGGTGATGCGGTCGCTGAAGTTCGTGGCGAACGAGTCGTTCTTCACGGCGTCGGAGTTGAGCGCATCCTCGGTCGCCGGCGGCAGACCACGGGCGGCGAAGTCCTCGAGCACGGTCTCCGGGTCGGACGTCACCCACTGGGCGAAGTCCGCTGCGGTGCCGGCGGCCGGACCGTCGACCACGGCGAGCGCCCCGCCCCACACGAGCGCACGCGGCGTGTCACCCTGCTTGAGGACCGGCCGGGAGACCGGCTGCAGCTTGCTCGCGAAGTCGGGGTCGGGTGATTCGCCGGTCACGGCGCTCCGTCCGACGATCGCGTCGTCGTAGATCGCGGTGCGTCCCTGCGCGAACAGTGAGCGTGCGTCGAAGCGGTCGACGTCGGCGGCGATGAGTCCCTGGTCGTACAGGCTCTTGTACCAGGTGACCGCCTCGATGCTGGCGTCGTCGCCGATCGTCACGGTGTCCCCGTCGACCAGGGGGCTGCCGAAGGTCTGCATCCAGATGAGGATGTCCTTCAGCTGCGCCGCCTTCGTCGACGCGGCGTAGGGGATCATGCCATTGCCGAGGCCCTTGAGCTGCTTGAGTGAGCCCTCGAACTCGTCGATCGTCGTGGGGAACTCCCCGATGCCGGCCTGCTCGAGGATCGCCTGGTTGGTGACGAGGCCGATCGCGCCGATCGTCCACGGAAGGCCGTACTGCACGCCGTCGAACGTCGCGGCCGTGAGTCCGGCCTTCGTGTATCCGCGTCCCTCGGTCAGCCCGGAGACGTCCTGCAGCTTGCCGAGGCTCGCGAGGGAACCGAGCCACGCGACATCGACGTGTGCGACTCCGGAGAACTGCCCGCCGCGCACCTGCAGCATGAGCTGGTTGATGTACTCGTTGTAGGGGAAGGACACCTCACCGACGTCGATCTTGGCCTTGCCCTCGTACTTCTGCAGGAGGCTCTGGATGGCGGGTGCCGAAGCCTTCTCGGTGAGCGACCAGCTCGCGAAGTCGAAGTCGGTCGCGGTGCCGCCGGCGGTCGCCTTCGGGATGGATCCCGCCCCGGGTGCGGCACCGGTGGGCGCACATCCGGCGAGGGTGGCTGCGGCGACGCCGATGCCGAGGAACTGCAGGGCACGGCGGCGGGTGATGACGGTCTGCTGTGCGGCGGTGGCGAAGGACGGGGTGGTGTGGGACATGGCTCCTCCTCGAGCGTGATCCTGGTGGGACGGGTCTGGGTTGGTGGAACGGATTGTGGGGAGGCCCGGCGGCGGGCCGGTTCGGGGTGCTGCGCTCAGCCCTTCACGGCACCGGCGGTCAGTCCGCCGACAAGGTGACGCTGCAGGGCCATGAACGCGATCGCCACGGGCAGGGAGACCACGAGCGACGCCGCCATGAGCTCGGGCCAGGCCGTGGCGGCCTCGCCGACGAAGGTGTTCACGAGGCCGGGCGGGAGTGTCTGCTTGTCGGGTCCCGCGAGCGTGAGCGCGAAGATGAAGTCGTTCCACCCGCGGACGAAGGCGAACAGGCCCGCGGCGACCAGGCCGGGTGCGGACAGCGGCAGCACGATGGAGTGGATGATCCGCAGTCGGGACGCCCCGTCGACGCGAGCCGCCTCGATGAGTTCGTCCGGGATCGTGTCGAAGAACCCCTTCAGCATCCAGACGCACAGCGGCAGGGTGAACGTCGTGAACGAGAGCACCAGCGCCGCATAGGTGTTCAGGAGTCCGTAGGCGCTGAACACCGAGTACAGGGTGATCAGCAGCAACGCCTGCGGGAACATCTGCGAGGCGAGCACGAAGTACATGAGCGATCGACGTCCGCGGTAGCGGAACTTCGAGAACGAGTAGCCCATGTAGGCCGAGACGATCACGGACAGCAGGGCGGTGATGACCGACACGATGATGCTGTTCCGCAGGTAACCGAACAGGTCCGGGTTCGACGCGAGAGCGGTGTAGGCCTCGAAGCTGATCTCCGTGGGGAAGAGCTTCGGTGGGTAGGAGAAGACCTGGGCTCGCGGGGTCAGCGACGTGGCCAGCAACCAGTACACCGGCAGCAGCCCGAAGCCGCCGCAGACGATCACCGCGACCCAAGCGCTGATCCGGACCGCCCGGCTCTCCGAGCGGAAGAGCGACGGTCGGCGTCGCAGCGTGCCGAGCTCGGTCGCGACGAACGGCGGTTGCGGGTCCGGCGTGGTGTCCTGCGGTGCTGGCGGGGCGGTGGAGACGCTCATTTCTGCTCGCCTTTCTCCGAGAATCGGACGTAGACGACGACGAGCGCCATCAGGAGGATGAGCCAGAGCAGCCCGAGGGCGCCCGCGTGGCCGAGGTCGAAGCCGCGGAAGGCGGTCTCGTAGACGGCGGTGGCGAAGGTCTGGGTGCTCCCAGCCGGACCGCCGCCCGTCAGGACGTAGATGATGTCGAAGTGCTGGAAGTTCCAGATGAACTCGAGCAGCAGGACGAGGCCGATGATGCCTTTCAGCTGCGGGACCGTGATCGAGAAGAAGCGTCGGATGGTCCCGGCGCCGTCCATCTCGGCCGCCTCGTGGAGTTCCTGTGGCACGGTCTGCAGGCCGGCGAGCAGCATGACCATGATCCAGGGGAAGGACTGCCAGGTCTTCGCGACGATCACCGCGAACATGGCCGTCTGGGGTTGTGCCAGCCACGCCTGCGCGTCGACCCCGAACAGGCCGAGGACGGCGTTCGCCACTCCGTAGTTCGCGTTGAAGATCCACATCCAGAGGAACGACACGACGACACCCGGAACGAGCCAGGGGATCAGCATGAGTCCACGCAGCACCTTGGCACCGCGGATGCGGGTGTTGAGTGCGAGGGCCAGTGCGAAACCGATGATGAAGGGGGCGATGGTCGTCCCGAGGGTGAAGACCATGGTCTGCCCGAGCAGCTTGAAGAAGTCGCCTTGGAGAACGTCGATGATGTTCTGGAAGCCGACGAACTCGCGGCCGGGCACGACCAGGCTCTGCTTGAAGAACGCCGTGACGAGCGCGGTCAGCAGCGGATAGGCGACGACCGCGACGAGCAGCGCGAGTCCGGGGAGGACGAGGACGAATGCGAACATCCCGTCCGGCATCCGTTTTGGTCTGTTTGAATTTGTTTCCAACTGTGAAGTCGTCATACTCACATCCTTGTGAGGAGCCCTCCGCTGAGTGCGGGGCTTCCTGGGGCGGCGGCGCTCATATCAGCGGCCAAGTGTTGATTAGCATGCCCGGTGTTCGCGTGACAGGTCAACGCACGCTGGTCACGGTTCCATAACGGACTGTTCATCATTGAGTGAAACTGTTATTTGTGGCCGTCCATCCGCTGTCACAGTGGGCATGGGAGAGTGGATGGGTGAACTATGACCTCAGCGCCCCTGCTCGCCGCGACATCAAGGGCCTCACGGCCGCCATCGAGTCGGCCGAGGACGCTGCTTCACTGCAAGCGCGTCTGAGCGTGCCCCGCTACGGCGTGTTCGACCTCGTCGGCCGGGCTCGCCGCTCGCCGATCATCGGCGGACTCCTCCTGGCCGGCACGGCGCTCGATCAGAACGGCAAGCCGACGAAGCCCCTCCAGGTGCTCGAGACGATCCCTGAGCTGGACCCCGTCGACCCCGACCCCGGTGCCGTCACAGCTCAGCTCGCCGAGCTCGCACACGGCGACCTCGTCACGGTGCGGTTCTCCGACGGCGCCTACGGCGACTTCGGCGTGACCGGTATCGCCGTCTGGTCGGTCCCCGGCACCACCTTCCTCGTGGGCGGCTGGCTCATCGGTTCAGCGGGAGCCCCGGCGCCCCGGGTCACCGAGCTCGTCCGCCTCGCACCCGTCGGCGACCACCCCTGGCCCGTCCCGGCCCAGATCACCGTCGTCGGCGAGGACATCGGCATCGACTGACCGTCCTTCGTTCGCCCGAACGTGGGCGAACGAGCACACATTCGCCCGAAGATGGGCGAACGAACAGACACCGGAGGCGCTGGGGGGCGAACCGATGAGCAGGATGGTCCGCGAAGTCGTCTCGGCCGGGATGATGTGCCTCCCGTTGACAGCTGGGATCGTCGCTGCCTGGACCGTCCTCCCGACCGCACCCCCGACGCTCGACGTCCACGTCGACCGGAACGGAGTGGTCGACGGTACCGCGCCGACCTGGCTCATGATCGCGGTCCCGCTCGCGCTGTCCGTGGTCGCCGCGGTGCTCGGCATCGCCGGGCTCCGCGAGTCGTGGCAGGCGAACCGTCGGGTGCAGCGAGCACTCGCCGGAGGAGCAGCCGTGCTGGGTCTCGTCGTCTGGATGTGGTCGGTGGAGTTCACCCGATTGGCCGGCACGGGAGCCGACCTGGTCGCGCTGCCGGTCGTCCTCTCGGTGTTCGGCGCGATGTTCTGGGGCGTCCTCTGCTTGGTCATCACCCCTCCCGATCTCCTCGTGGACTGAACCTGACATGGGCACCACTGCCCATTCAGGGTTCGAGACGCTCGACCTACGCTCGTGATGTCCGAGCAGTCGAACGAGAGGAACATCATGACCACACGAACGATGCGCAACAGGATCACCATCGCGGGGGCCGTCCTCGGTCTCGCCATCGCCGGCTCCGTCGGCGGGGTCGCCACCGCCGCCCCAGCCGAAGCCGCAGGTCAGTGCGTCGACTACCAGTACTCCATCGGCGGCGACGGCGGGTGCGTCGCCAACATCCAGACGCTCCTCAACGCCTTCAAGACCGGAGGTCCCCAGCTGGAGGTCGACGGCCAGTTCGGCGAGCAGACGCGAACGGCCGTCATGGCGCTCCAGAGCACCTTCGGCGTGGAGCCCGACGGGGTCGTCGGCCCCGACACCTGGGCCCAGATGTGCACCCCGCACATGGGCCCCGGGCCGATCACGTGGTACCCCTACGATGCTGCTCGTGCCTCCGGCTGCAACATCTGATGGGCACCACTCCCCATTCACCGCTCGAGACGCTCGACCTACGCTCGTGATGTCCGAGCAGTCGACCGAGAGGAACATGACATGACCACACGAACGATGCGCAACAGGATCACCATCGCGGGGGCCGCCCTCGGTCTCGCCATCGCCGGCTCCGTCGGCGGGGTCGCCACGGCTGCACCGGCCCAAGCGGCGGGCCAGTGCGTCGACTACCAGTACTCCGCCGGCGGCGACGGTAGTTGCGTCGCCAACATCCAGACCCTGCTCAACGCCTTCGGACCGAGGATCCCCGGTGGTGTGACCAACCTGGAGGTCGACGGCCAGTTCGGCGACCAGACCCGAGCAGCCGTCGTCGCCTTCCAGACGTACTGGGGCATGCAGGTCGACGGCGTCGTGGGCGCCGAGACCTGGAACATCCTCTGCGGGCCGCAGATGGGCCCCGGGCCGATCTCGTGGTACCCGTACGACGCGGCGCGCGCCTCAGGCTGCAACATCTGACCGGACCCGCACGACGACACTCCCTCGCCCGTGTTCGGGCGAGGGAGTTCTCGTTCGCCCGGGAACGGGCGAACGAACGCGGCGGCTACTCCGCGTCGAGGGTGAAGAGCTGCGCCTGCTCGGGAGCGAGGAGCGGCATCGCGATCCCGACCTCGGCCAGCGCGCGGCCGGTGAGCACGACCGAGCCCTCGGTCAGCCACACCGGCGGCACGTCCTGGATCGACCGGGCGGGCGCGCCGAGGTCGAGTGGGCGGACCCGATAGCGACGCTCGGGATCGAGGCCGGGCACCCGGAGCGGCGCGGGGATCGCCGTCAGCGGCGCGGCGAGCGCCACCTGCGCGACGATCGCGGACGAGCGGTCCTGGGCGATCACCCCGTGCGCGTGCAGTGCCGGGTCGGCGCTGTCCATGCGGACGACCTCGCCCGTGTGCAGCAGCGGGCGGAGGCGCTTGTAGTGCGCGATCCATGCCGCGATCAACTCGAGTTCCGACTCGCTCGCCTCGTTGAGGTTCCACTCGATGCCAGCGCTCCCGAAGAGCGCCGTGGCGAGGCGGAACGACAGGTCCGAGGCGCGCCAGGTGGTGTGCGAGCGGGCCGCACCGAGGTGACCGCCGAGATACTCCGGTGGAACGACGAGCCCTGTGTAGCGCTGGATCGACTGCCGCTCCAGCGGGTCGTTCGTGTCGCTCGTCCACACCCGTTCGACCCGTTCGAGGATGCCGAGGTCGATCCTCGCGCCACCTGACGCGCACGACTCGATGTCGACACCGGGATGCAGGGCACGCACCTCGTCGAGCAGTCGGTAGAGCGCCGTCGTCTGCCGGTGCGCCGAGCCGCCGAGGAGGTCGCGGTTGTGGTCCCACTTGAGGAACGCGATGTCGTACTCGGTCAGCAACGCGTCGAGTCGGCCGAGGAGGTAGGCGAAGGCGTCCGGGTTGTCCAGGTCGAGCACACGTTGGAAGCGCCAGCTCGGAGCGTCCGGATGCCCGAGGACCCAATCGGGATGCGTGCGCGCGAGCTCTGAGTCGGGGTTCACCATCTCCGGCTCGACCCACAGTCCGAAGTCCATGCCGGCACCGGTCACCGCCTCGATGAGTGGCGACAGCCCGCCTGCCCAGCGTTCCGGGTCGACGAACCAGTCGCCCAGTGCACGGCGGTCGTCCGTGCGACCGGTGAACCAGCCGTCGTCCAGGACGAACCGCTCGACACCGACGCGCTTCGCCTGCTCCACGAGGGTGAGCAGTGTCGGCAGATCGTGGTCGAAGTACACGGCCTCCCAGGTGTTCAGCACCACCGGGCGGGGCTTCGTGATCGTGCTCCACGACCGGATCCAGGGGTGCAGTCGCGCGGAGACGCCGTCGAGACCAGCGTCGGAGTAGACGGCGACCGTCCACGGCGACTCGTAGGTCTCCCCCGGCTCCAGCGTGACCTCGCCGGGCGCGAGGAGTTCACCGGAGCCGGTGACCACGGGACCGAGTGGCGAGCGCTCGCTCCAGACCACCTTGTCGCCGCTCCACGCGAGGTGCGTCGCCCACACCTCGCCGGTGCGGAAGTCGAAGCCGGGCGCGCCCGTGACGGACAGGAACGCGTCGTCGTGACCGGGTCGTCCGTGACGGTGCTCGCGCGTCCAGGCACCCTGCCCGAGGCGGTGGCGCTGCGGCGTGCGCTCGTGCGTCCAGAGACCGGTGAAGTCGAGGAGTTCGGTGGCGCGGTCGGGAACCGGGAGCACGACGGCGAGGGCGTCGACGGCGAGCGGGCGGTCGACCTCGGCGTCGTTCCGCACCGTGTGCCGGACGCGGAGCACGCCCTGGGGGGTCAACTCGATCGTCGAGACGACCGTCACCAAGGCGCGCTCGTCGGACGTCGTCAGGATCAGCGAGGTGTCGGTGGTCTGCTGGTCGATCAGCCGCAGCGCGAGCAGGTTCGAGGCATCGGTTCCGCCCGGCCGGTGCACGCCGATACCCGGGCGGCCGCTCCAACCGTCGAACACGGTGGGCAGCAGGCTGAGGCGCGGCGGGGCGTCGATGGACGAGGGCGGGATCGCCGGCATCAGCCCGTCGGCGAGGGCGGTGAGGGAGTCGGCGGCGAGTTCGCCGACATCGGCTCCCCAGTGGAGGATGGTGGGCACCTTCGTGCCGCGGGCGTCGACGATCAGGCTGACGCCCGCGGCACGAAGGTGGTGGATCACTGTTCTGTTACTCCTTGACGGGGATGGACTGCGCCTTGAGGGCGTCGATCGTCGCGGACTGGCCCTTGGTGAGGGCATCGAGCAGGGTTCCGTCGCCGGAGACCGCAGCCTTGAAGCCATCGGACACGTCGTTGTACGTCTGCGTCATCGTCGGGCCCCAGGCGAAGTCCTCAGACACCTCGGAGGAAGCCTCCGCGAAGACATCGTAGATCGGCTGGCCGCCGTAGAAGTCGACGCCTTCCTTGAGGACGGGCAGGTTCAGGCCCTCCTTCGTCGCCGGGTAGATGTTGGCGCTCTTGTTGAGCATGGTGAGTGCCTCATCGGAGGTGTTCAGCCACAGCGCGAACTTCGACGCCTCATAGGGGTGCTTGGAACCGGTGAAGACGGCGGTCGAGGAGCCGCCCCAGTTGCCTGCCGCGGAGTCGCCGGCCTCCCACTGCGGAGCCTTCGCGACGGCCCACTTGCCGGCGGTGTCGGGAGCACCCGAGGCGATGGAGTTCGCGCCCCAGACGGCGGAGTTCCAGGTCCAGGCGGCGCTGGTGTTGTAGGCGTTGTCCCACTCGGTCGTCCAGGTGGGGACGGTCGAGACGAGGTCCTCGTCGATCAGGTCCTGCCAGTAGTCGGCGACCTTCTTGGAGGCGGGGTCGGTCAGGTCGACGGTCCAGTCGGAGCCGTCGTTGTTGAACCAGCTGCCGCCGGCCTGCCAGACGAAGCCGGCGAACTGGTTGATGTCGCCCTGCGAGAAGTTCGTGATGTACGCACCAGTGGCGCGGACCTGCTTGGCGGCCTCCTTGTACTCGGCCCACGTCGTCGGGATGGCGATCCCGTTCTGCTCGAACAGGTCGGCGCGGTAGAACATGGCCATCGGGCCGGAGTCCTGCGGGACGGCGTAGACCGAGTCGGATTCACCGAGCGAGACCTGACCCCAGGTCCAGTCGACGAAGTCGTCCTTGGCGGCCATGACGTCGTCGCACGCGCCGAGGTCCATGAGGCCGTTCTGCACGCGGAAGTTCGGCAGGGCGTCGTACTCGATCTGGCCGAGGTCGGGTGCGTTGCCGGCCTTCAGCTGGTTGAAGAAGTTCTGGTACGTACCGCTGTTGCCGTTCGGGCCGGTCTGGACCTTGACCTGGATGTCGGGGTTCTCCTTGTTCCAGACGTCGACGACCTCTTCGATGCCGGGGATCCAGGAGGTGAAGCTGAGGTCGACCTTGCCCTCGGCCGGGGCGCAGGAGGCAGCAGCACTGCCGCCCTCCGACCCGGTGGAGGAGCAGCCGCTCAGGACGACGGCCGACAGCACCGCTGCGGCGACCGCTGTTCTCTTGAGGTTCATAGCGAATCCGTTCTTCTGTGAATGGTGCGGGATGGGTGTTGGTGCGGGATGGAGAGGAAGGTCTGCTCGTCGGTCCGACTACTTCACGGCGCCGGCACCGAGGCCGGAGCGCCAGAACCGCTGGAGCAGGAGGAAGGTGATGACGAGCGGGATGATCGACAGGAACGCGCCGACGAGGACGTAGAGGCGCAGCTCGGGGATCTGGTTGACCTGCGAGTTCCAGGAGTAGAGCCCGAGGGTGACCGGGAACAGGGCTTCGTCGCGCAGCATGATGAGCGGCAAGAAGAAGTTGTTCCAGATGGCGACGAACTGGAAGAGGAACACGGTGACGAGCGCCGGGAACATGAGTCGCACGGAGATGGTGAAGAAGGTCCGGATCTCACCGGCACCGTCGAGACGCGAGGCCTCGAGGAGTTCCTCGGGCACGCTCGACGCCGCGAAGATCCGTGTCAGGTAGACACCGAAGGGGCTCACCAGCGAGGGGAGGAAGACCGCCCAGAACGTGTTCGTGAGGCCCACCTGGCTGAAGATGAGGAACAGCGGGAGCGCGAGCGCGGTCGCGGGGACGAGCACACCGCCGAGGACGACGTTGAAGATCAGGTCGCGTCCCGGGAACCGGTACTTCGCGAGGGCGTAGCCGCACATGGCTGCGAAGAGCGTGCCGAGCAGTGCGCCGAGGCCGGCGTAGAGCACCGAGTTCAGCATCCACTTGAGGTAGACGCCGTCTCGGTAGGCGACGAGCTGGCCGATGTTCTCGAACAGGTTGAAGTCCGCGAACCAGAGCGGAGCCGAGTTGCCGAACTGCGCTGACGACTTCGTCGAGGCGATGAACAGCCACCAGATGGGGATGAGGAAGTAGAGCGTGAAGACGAGCATCACGATGAGCGCGCCGGCGCGCGACAGGCGGCTCTCCTGCGGGCCGCGGCCGGTGGACAGGATGGCGGTCATTTGCCTTCCTTTCGCTGCGTGAACTTCAGGAACCCGAAGGAGAGGACGAAGGTCGCCAACGCGAGCACGACCGAGAAGGCGGCTGCGAGGTTCACGTTCGGGATGGACGAGGTGGTGTAGACGGTGAGGTTCGGGGTGAAGGTGCTGCTGACGGCCGAGCTGAAGGTGCGGAACACCTGCGGCTCGGCGAGGAGCTGCAGCGTGCCGATGATCGAGAAGATCGCCGTGAGGACGATCGCCGGCATCACCAGCGGGATCTTGATCGACCAGGCGATACGCGCCTGACCGGCGCCGTCGAGCCGGGCGGCCTCGTAGATCTCCGTCGGGATGGAGAGCAGCGAGGAGTAGATGATGAGCATGTTGTAGCCGACGAACACCCAGGTGACGACGTTCGCGATGGCCCAGAGCACGAGATCGGCCGAGAGGAAGTCCACGCTCTGCGTGACTGCGGTGAACGGCGACAGGTTCGGCGAGTAGAGGAAGCCCCACATGATGGCGGCGATCACGCCGGGCACCGCGTACGGGACGAAGAACGCGAGGCGGAAGAACCGCTTGCCCCGCAGGAGCGGTGAGTCGAGCAGCAGCGCGAAGAGGAGCGCGAGCCCGAGCATCACCGGCACCTGGACGACGCCGAACAGGAGCACCCGTCCGACGGACTGCCAGAACGGGCCGTTCTGGAAGACCTGCACGTACTGCGCCAGTCCACCGAACACCTCCCGGGCCTGACCGAAGGTGCCGTCACGCTCGATCACGAGCAGCGACTGGTAGACCGCGTACCCGATCGGCACGAGGTAGAACAGCGCGAACAGCACGGCGAACGGGACGATGAAGATGGCGATCGCCCGCTTGTGCTGCACCACCGCCTTCGGCAGCTTGGCCGCCCTCGGCGGGCGGACGGGCCGTGGCGACGTCGCCTCGGCCGTCTCGATGTTGACGCTCATCGCGTGCGGTCCTCTCTGATGACGCGCACGGCGCCGGCTGGCACGCGTGCGATGGAGTCGACGGGTTCGCCGGTGACGAGCTCGCGCCCGCTGGCCGACAGCTCGACGTCGTTCGTCGAGTGGTTGATGAGGAAGAGGTAGCTCCGTCCCTCATCGGCGCGGCGGACGACCTCGAGGCCCGGCTGGTCCGGATCACCCTGTGGCAGCGCCCCGGCCCCCGCGGCTGCGTCGCGGAGCACCTCGTCGAGCGCGACGGCGTCCAGGTTCGTCGCGAGGTACCAGGCGTCGCCGCCACCCGCGATGCGGTTGCGCGTGATGGCCGGGCGACCGGCCGACGGGCCGTCGGCGAAGGAGTCGACGACCTCGGCACCTCGGGCGCGGGTCCGCTCGGACCAGGCCGTCGCGGTCCGGCCGGACGCGAGGGTCAGCACCTGGCCGGGGAGGACGGGGGCGAACTCCTCGACGTTGACGCCGAGCAGCTCTCGGAACGCACCCGGGTACCCGCCGGGGCGGACCCGGTCCTCCTCGTCGGCGATCCCGCTGAAGAACGTGACGACGGCGTGCCCGCCGGCCGCGACGAAATCCGAGACGATCGCGGCCTCGCTGTCGCGCACCAGGTACAGATTCGGGACGACGACGAGCCGGTAGGCGGAGAGGTCGGCTCCCGGACGCACGACGTCGACGGTGTGACCCAGGCGACGTAGCGACGCGTGGACCGCGTGGACCTGCGAGAGGTGGTCGATCGCGTGGGTCGGGCGGCTCTCGCCGTCGGCCGCCCACCAGTTCTCCCAGGAGAAGAGGAGCGCGACGTCGGCCTGGACGCGCGTGCCGGTGATCTCGTCGAGTCGGTCGAGGGTGCCGCCCAGCTCGACGACCTCGCGCCACACGTCCGAGTCGGTACCCGCGTGCGGCAGGAGGGCCGAGTGGAACTTCTCCGAGCCCTGCAGCGACGCCCTCCACTGGAAGAAGCAGATCGCCTCGGCGCCCTTCGCGACGTGCGTGAGGGAGTTGCGGGTCATCTCGCCCGTTGCCTTCGCGAGGTTCTGCGGCTGCCAGTTGACCGCGCCGGTGGACTGCTCCATGAGCAACCACGCACCGCCACCCGCGAGACCGCGCGTGAGGTCGCTCGCGAACGCGAGTTCGGCCGTGGGGTCCGCGAGGCGGTTGTCGAGGTAGTGGTCGTTGGCGACGACGTCCATCTCGGGCGCCCACTGCCAGTAGTCGAGGTTCCGGATGTGCGCGGTGACCATGAAGTTGGTCGTGACGGGCACGGAGCTGTGGCGGCGGAGGACCTCGAGCTCGGCCCGGTAGTAGCCGAGGAGCTCGTCGGAGGAGAAGCGGTGGAAGTCGATGACCTGGCTCGGGTTCCGGCTCGACAGGGTCAGACGCGGCGGCAGGATCTCAGCGAAGTCGCTGTACTGCTGGCTCCAGAACGACGTGCCCCACGCGGTGTTCAGGCGCTCGATCGTCTCGTAGCGGGCGCGGAGCCAGCCCCGGAAGGCCTCGGCGCTCTCGTCGTCGTAGCAGAGCGCGTTGTGGCAGCCGAGTTCGTTCGACACGTGCCAGAGTTCGACTGCGGGGTGCTCGCCGTAGCGTTCAGCGACGCGCTCGACGAGTTCGAGGGCGTAGCGACGGAAGACCGCGGACGACGGGCACCAGGCCTGGCGACCGCCGGGGAAGCGCGTCGTCCCGTCCTCGGTCTCGGGGAGGATCTCCGGGTGCCGGAACGTCAGCCACGGTGGCGCCGATGCGGTGCCGGTCCCGAGGTTGACCCGGATGCCGGCCTCGTGGAGCAGGTCGAGGATCTCGTCGAGCCCGGCGAAGTCGAACTCCCCCGGCCGTGGCTCGAGGTGCGACCAGCCGAAGATGTTGAGGGCGACGAGGTCGACGCCCGCCTCCTGCATGAGCGCGACGTCTTCGCGCCAGACGGACCGATCCCACTGCTCGGGGTTGTAGTCGCAGCCGTAGGCGATGCCGTCGTGGCTGAACGTGGGGGTCGTGCTCATGGTGCCTTCCGCGATCTGTGAACGTGCACAGATCGAAGAGCGACAACTCCACGTTGAGAGTCTGTGAACGTACACAGAGTAGGCGTGCGTTTCTGAATCTGTCAACACGGAGCCCGCCGAAGGCCGCCCGGACCGGCGCTAGGGTGGAGCCGTGACCTCTCCGCCGACCCGACGCAAACGAGCGACGGTGCACGATGTCGCCGTCGAGGCCGGCGTCTCCCGGGGCACGGTCAGCCGGGTCGTCAACGGCGAGCGCTACGTGTCGGCTGAAGCGCGCGAGGCGATCGAGGCCGCCATCGAGAAGGTCGGCTACGTGCCGAACACGGCCGCCCGGAACCTCGTCATGCAGCGCACCCAGGCCGTCGGGTTCGTCGTCCACGAGCCGCACAGCCTGTTCGTCGACGACCCCAACATCGGCAACATCCTGCTCGGGGCGAACGAGGCACTCTCACAGGCCGACCACCAGCTCGTCTGCCTGGTCGTCGACTCCGAGCGCGACACCGACCGCATCACCCGCTACCTCTCGGGTGGGTTCGTCGACGGGGTGATCATGGTCTCCGCCCGCCAGAACGACCCGATCACGCGCGTCATCGAGCGCCTCGGCCTCCCCGCGACCTTCGTGGGCCACCCGCCCGACCTCCGTGAGCTCCCCTTCGTCGGGATCGACAACCGGTCGGCATCGGCCGACATCACCGGTGAACTGATCGGCGCCGGCCGACGGCACATCGGCATGATCGCGGCAGCCCTCGACCGGGACTCGGGCTCCGACCGACTCGCAGGGTTCCGTGACGCGCTCGGCGACCGCTTCGACGAACGACTCGTCGTGGAGGTCCCGCTCTACTCGCACCAGGACGGCTTCGCCGGCACGTCGGAACTGCTCCGCCGGGAGCCGGACATCGACGGCGTGTTCGCGGCTTCGGACGCCGTCGCTGCCGGAGCGCTCGAAGCTCTCCGTGCGGCAGGGCGGAGCGTGCCGGAGGATGTGTCGGTCGTCGGCTTCGACGACTCGGCGTGGGCGCTCCGATGCCACCCGCCCCTGACCACCGTCCACCAGCCGGCGGCGGCCGTCGGTCAGCGCGCGGCGGAAGTACTCCTCGCGCAGCTCCGGGGCGAGACGATCTCGCCTGTCGGCTCGTTCGTCCCCACGTCGATCGTGCGTCGCGGGAGCGTCTGAACCCATTCGTTCGCCCATTCTTGGGCGAACCAGCACTCCGTCGCCCGAGAATGGGCGAACGAATGCCGGTGGAGCGACTCAGAGCTGCGGTGACGGCCGTCGGATCGCGGCGCGCTTGGCCTCGTCGAAGGTGTCCACATGCAGCCATTCGGGCGGGCTTGGCGCCACGATGAGGACGTCGTAACCGGTGCCCTGTGCCTCGACGTACGCGAGACAGCATTCGGGTGAGGAGGGATCGGCGTCGTTCGAGATCCGCCATTGCCGGGCACCGATCGGGACGACGTGGTGCCGTTCGGACGAGTCTCGCGCTGGAGACACATCGTGCTGTGAGGGAAAGGACGGCTCGAGCGACACTGCTGGAGCATGCTTCGTGACCATGCCATCAGGCTAGGCGCGCTCGCGGAACGCGTCCCGAGGCTTGACTTCACAGGTTCGCGACGACGCGCCGGGCTGCAGGTGGACGATCAGCGCGGCGGGCGTCGCACGGTCTCGAGCCCCAAGAACACGAGGGCGACCACGATCGGGCCGTAGACGAACCCGTCGGCGAGGGTCAGTGATTCGCCGAGGAGGAGGACCGCCACGAGGACCAGCAGCACCGGTTCCAGATAGCTGAGCAGCCCGAAGACCCCGAACGACAGCAGACGACTCGCGACGAGGTACAGCACGAGGGCGACACCGCCGGTCACCCCGAGGAGCACGATCCCCCAGCCCAGCTGCGGGTGCGCGGCCAGGATGGCGAGTGAGGACGGTTGCAGTGCCAGCACGACCGCGACGGGGACGAGGACCGTCAGCTCGAAGCAGAACGCACCGATGGAGTCGAGCCCGGCTCGGCGCCGGATCGCGAAGTACACCGGGTAGCCGACCGCAACCGCGATGGTCGCCCAGGACAACCCACCGGCGACGACGATCGCGGCGGTGACACCGATGGCGGCTGCGACGACCGCAGCGATCCGGAGCGGTGCGAGTCGCTCGCGATGCAGGACGACGCCGACCACGACCATCGCCAATGGCATCAGCAGGTAGCCGAGCGCGAGTTCGAGCCCGTGCCCGGTCTGCGGTGCCCAACCGAAGAGCCACAGCTGCAGGGACAACAGGAGCCCGTCGAGGACGACCACGAGGACGAGGAGCGGACGACGTGCGAGACGGACCGCGATGTCGCGGACGTCCCGCCACCACCCGAACACCGCGATGAGCGTCGCCAGCACCGGCACCGTCGCGATCACGCGCCAGGCGAAGATCTCGTTCGCCCCGAACGGCTCCAGCAGCGGTGGCAGGAAGAACAGCGCCGCGAACAGGAACGACGCGACGACGGAGACGAGGACCCCGCGGGGCGTCGTCTCGCGATGCTCAGGGGGAAGGGCGGCCGTCACGGGTCCTCACCCTATCGTCGCGCGGGCAGCTCAGCTCGTCGCCGACTGGGCGGCCAGGACGAGGGCCTCGGCTTCGCGGCGTTCGTCCTCCGTCAGCTCCGAGTAGCCCGATTCCATGAACTGATCGGTCTTCGGCTTCAGCATGGAGTACCGGAACTCGATCGACGGGTGTCCGGTCGTCAGGTCCTCCGCGAACGCGGCGTAGCCGTTGCGGCGGTAGCCCCTGATGCTCGGACCATCCCGCAGGGCGATGCGGAAGCTCTGGGCTGTCCAGCTCGGTCCGATCGAGGTGACGTCGTCGATACGGACGACGCGGGAGCGGAAGGCCGTGTACGCCACCAGGTGCTCATCGAGCACGACGATCCGGTGTGCCGTCACGACGAGGGTGTTCCATGCCACGGCTGCGAGGACGACGAAGGCCACGACCAGGACCGGTACCGCTGACACCAGCTTGTCCTTCGGAATCACCAGGAAGAGGAAGAGCGGCGCCACACAGAGCATGAACACCTGGGCCTTCAGGCCGAACGCGGGAACGTACTTCATGCGTCACCTTCCGTCGCCAGGTGCATCATGTCGCCCATCCTCACCAGGTGTACGGGTCGAAGGTCCACGTGCCGTCGGTCGACAACACGACGGCACCGTCCACCCACACCTCGCAGTCCTCCGCGGTCACGATGCCGTATTCGCCCGAGGCCGAGGCGAACGCGGCGAGGAAGTCGGCACTGCCCCGACGGGTGGTGGTCACGAGGAACCCCGCCGTCGCGGAGTACTCCGAGAACTCGAACTCGGGACCACGGGTCAACAGCCAGGTGACGCCCGACATCTCGTCGCCCTCCGAATTGTCGATCGCGATGGAGCAGCCCTCGGGTTCATAGGACGTCGATGCGATGCAGGCGTCCACGTACGCGCGGACCGCAGCGGTCGCCCCCTCCTGCCCGAGCGCCGTCAGTGTCGGGTACAGGTACGCCGTCGGCCTGCCGTCCCATTCGGCCTCCACGCTGGGCACTGCGAAGTCGAAGAAGCCGGTGGTCGAGTCGGCCGCGATGTCGTACTTCCCCGGTCCGACGACGTAGACCGTCGTCTCATCCACCGTGCCAACGTGCTCGCCTCCGACGGAGAGGTCCAGCGCGCCGAACCTGACCGTGGGCACCGTGATGGTCGGCAGGCTCGCCGGTTCGATGCGCCACGCGCTGAACCACAGGAAGCCGGACGGCTGCGCGCGCAGCGTGAACGCCGTGGTCTGCCGTTTACCGCCGCGCTCGAACGCCACGTCGACCGTGGCGACCCCGTTCTCGGTCCGGGTCGCTCCGACTCGATAGGCCGTCGGGCGGTCGGTCGCGAGCGCGTACCGCTCATCGGTCAGGAGGTCGACGCTGTAGCCGAGTTCGGCGGCGGCGGCAGCGGTCCCGTCCATCGCGACCGCCCGTTCGAGGTGCCCGTCCTCCAGTTCGTCGAGGTAGGGCTGCAGCATCACCGACGGTGCCGTGGCCGCCGTCAGCGACACCGACGCGCCGACCACCCAGGCCGCGGCGACGACGACCGTGGCGGCGATGACACCGCCGAGGGCGACCGGACGCAGTCGGTGCGACGGCGGAGCGGCGGGCGCGTCGCTGCCGCCCCGGGTGAGTGGTTCAGCGGCGTCGGCCGCGCCGACGGTCGGGTCCTCGTGCACCGGGCATCCTTCGATTCCGGGTCGCAGGGAGGAGCTGCCGTCCCGGAACCTGCAGCGCCTCGCGCATCGGGACGGACGTGGCGGAGGATCGCACGCGTTCGAGGCAGCACCGCATCATCTCACCTCACAGCCGCGGAGCACCAGATGCCACCACCGCCGCCGCTCACCAGTCGTGGACGGTGCCGTCCGTCAGCCGGTTCACCGGCAGGTACGCCTTCGTGTACTCGAATGCGGCGGCCGCGTCCTCGTCGAGTTCGACGCCGAGGCCGGGCTGCTCGCCGGGGTGCAGGAAGCCGTCGTCGAAGGTGAAGGAGGTCTGGAAGACCTCGAGCGTCTGCTCGTTGTGCGGCATGTACTCCTGGATCCCGAAGTTGTGGATCGCGAGGTCGAGGTGCAGCGCCGCGGCCATCCCGATGGGCGAGATGTCGGTGGGGCCGTGGATGCCGGAACGGATCCCGTAGATCGCCGCGAAGTCGAGCAGCTTCTTCATCGCCGTGATGCCACCGGTGTGCGTCACCGCCGAGCGGACGTAGTCGATGAGACGCTCGGTGATGAGGGTCTGGTAGTCGTACACCGAGTTGAAGACCTCGCCGATCGCCAGCGGCGTGGTCGAGTGCTGGCGGACGAGTCGCAAGGCGGTCTGGTCCTCCCCCGGTGTGCAGTCCTCGAGCCAGAAGAGCTTGTACGGCTCGATGTCCTTCGCGAACCGGGCGGCCTCGATCGGCGACATGCGGTGGTGTCCGTCGTGCAGGATCCGAAGGCCCGTCCCGAAGTCCGCACGGATCCGTTCGAAGACGCCCGGCATGTGCGCGAGGTAGCCGGCCGTGTCCCAGGACTCCTCGGTCGGTGCCGTGGCTGCCGAGCCGTCCGCCGCTCGCTTCGCCGGCTCGTAGTCATAGCGGACCCCGGGTCCTGCGGCGGACACCCCATAGACCTGCCCGAGTCCCGGCACACCGGTCTGGACGCGCACCGCGGTGAACCCGAGCTCCTGGTACCCGGTGATCGCGTTGGCGAGCGCCTGGTAGTCCGTCCCCGAGGCGTGAGCGTACGCCCGGATCCCCGATCGGCTCGCCCCGCCGAGCAGCTGGTACAGCGGCACCCCGGCCTTCTTGGCCTTGATGTCCCAGAGCGCCATGTCCACCGCCGCGATGGCCGCCATCGTGACGGGGCCGCGCCGCCAGTACGGTCCGCGGTACAGGTACTGCCAGGTGTCCTCGATGCGGTCCTCGTCACGGCCGATCAGCATCGACGCGACGTGGTCGCCGAGGTACGACGCGACAGCGAGCTCACGCCCGTTGAGGGTCGCGTCGCCCCAGCCCACGACACCGTCGCTGGTGGTGATCTTCAGGGTGACGAAGTTCCGGCCGGGACTCGTGACGATGACGTCCGCGCGTTCGATGCTCATGGGGTTCCTTTCGAGGAGGTCGGGTGCCGGTCAGATGGCGTCGCGCGGGTCGGTGAGGTCCCGACCGGCGACCTCGGGCATCCAGATGGACGCGACCAGGGCACAGAGGGTGAAGACGCCGAGCATGATGATGATCGGGATGAAGGAGCCGGTGGCGGCGGACACCCAAGCGGCGGCGATGACGGGGCCGGCGCCGGTCGCGACGATCGCGGCGATCTCCCGGGCCATCGCGGTGTAGGTGTAGCGGTTCCGCGCGCCGAAGAGTTCCGGCAGGGTCAGGTTCTCGAGCGACGCGAAGCTCATCACGGCCAGGTTGTGCAGGACGACGTAGCCGACGAACACCTGGACGGTGTCCTTGCTGTGGATCATGAGCATGGTCGGGACGATGATGATGAGCGCGATGATCGCCCACACCATGTACATGCGCTTCCGTCCGTACCGGTCACCGAGCCAGCCGGAGAGCGGCACGGTGATGAAGGCGACGAGCGAGGAGACGATGACGGCGTTGACACCGATCGACCGGTCCAGCAGCAGGACGACAGTGATGTAGCTGATGAGGTACGTCTGGACGAGTCCCGAGTTGCCGGCCTGACCGAACCGCAGCAGGAGCGCGATGCTGAACGCCTTGATCGGCTTGCGGTTCATGGCCTCGAGCGTGCGGAGGTTGCCGGTCTCGGTCGCGAGGGCGATCGTCTCCTGCTTGGTGAGCGCCTTGCCGTCGACGACGTCGTCGCGCTCCTCGAAGACCGGGCTCTCCTTGAGGTTGAAGCGGACCCAGACCGCGAAGAGCATGATCACGACGCTGCCGATGAACGGGATGCGCCAGGCCCACGCGATGACCTCGTCCTCGCTGAACGCCAGGAGCAGACCGGCCCACAGCGCGGAGGCGAGCAGGGTGCCGCAGTTGGTCCCGAGCGCCACGAGCGATGCGATGATGCCGCGTCGCTTGGCCGGGGCGTACTCGGCGAGCATGACGCCGGCGCCCGAGATCTCGGCACCGGCTCCGAAGCCCTGCGCGATCCGCAGGAGGACCAGCAGGATCGGCGCGAGGATGCCGACCTGCGAGTAGGTCGGCAGGAATCCGATGAGCGTCGTCGACAGGCCCATGAGCAGGATCGTGTAGAAGAGGACCTTGGTCCGGCCGGTCTTGTCGCCGAGCCGGGCGAAGAAGAACGCGCCGACTGGACGGGCGACGTAGCCGACCCCGTACGTCGCCATCGCGGCGACGACGGCCATGGCCGGGTCCTCGTTGGAGAAGAAGAGGTCGGCGAACACGAGCGCGGCGGCCAGCGAGTAGAGCTGGTAGTCCATGAACTCGAGCGCGGTGCCGAGCCACCCGGAGATGGCGGCGCGGACGAGATCGCGGACGGATCGGTTCGCGGTGGGGTCGCCGGTGGCGACGGACGATTTGGGTTCTGACATGAGGTACTCCTTCGGACCTACGGGATGCAGCGGAAGTGGGGGTGGGAGTGGGCGGTGGGTGGCTCAGAAAGCGAGGAGCACCTTCGCCGACCGGGACGAGTCCCGAGCGACGGCGAAGGCCTCGACCGCCTCCTCGGCTGGGATCACCTGGGTCACGACGGCGTCGAGGAGATCGCCCTCGGTGAGGAACGCGATCGCGTCGTCGATCTCGGTGGAGAAGCGGAACGCGCCGCGGATGGTGAGCTCCTTGGCGAGCATGGGGGCGAGGTTGATCGGGCTGTCGGCGTCGGGGAGCATGCCGACCTGGACGATCGACCCGCCTCGTCTCGCGGCGCGGACCGCCTGGGTCAGGGCGACCGGCGCGCCGGAGCACTCGAAGACGACGTCGTAGGACTCGTCGGCGACGGCGTCTCGACCCACGAGCAGGAGCTCACCGGCTCCGACGGTCGCGGCGCGTTCCAGTGCCTGTTCACGCATGTCGCTCGCCGCGATCGTCGCTGCACCGGCCCGGCCGGCCGCGGCGATCACGAGCAGACCGATGGGGCCTGCACCGATGACGAGGACCCGCGCACCGCGCACGTCGCCTGCCAGCCCGACCGCGTGCATGGCGACCGCGAGGGGTTCGGCGAGCGCCGCCCGCTCGAGCGGGAGTCCGTCGGGCAGGACGCGCACCATCGAGTGTTCGACGATCAGGTACTCCGAGGCCCCACCCTGTCGGTGCGGGTTCGCCGCGGCGCTCCCGAGGTAGTCGCCGCCGGGCCGCAGGTGTGGGCGGTCCTCGAGCCCCGGCAGGGTCGGGCCGTATCGCGCCGGGTGCACGGTGACCCGGGTGCCGGGGGCGAGCCGACCGGAGGGGTCCACGTCGACGACGGCCGAGAGCTCGTGGCCTGGGGTGAGCGGTTCGCGGATGACGTACTCGCCGTTCGCTCCGTTGAAGTAGTAGTGCAGGTCGGAACCGCAGATACCGACGTACCGCACCCGGAGGCGGACCTCGCCGTCGCGTGGTTCCGGGGTGGGGGCGTCCTCCCAGCGGATGTCCTCCGCGCCGTGGATCGCGAGCGTCTTCATCGGTTGGCTCCTGTCGTGGTCATGGGTGCCTGCGAGGCGGCGATGCTGTCGCGGATGGCCGCGTCGACGCCGTGTCGACGGATGGTGTCGATCAGTTCGCCGACCCGCGAGATGAAGGTCGGCTGCTCGGCGAGGTCCTGCCCGAAGAGGTGCAGCTCGGCGATCACCCGCTGCGCGAGGTGCCGGCCGTCCGTCGACGTGTCCGCCAGCCGGGCGAGCTCCTCGCGGGCCGGATCGACCATGGCGCGCGCGTGCGGACCGGGGTCGAACCCCGGCATCGGGGCGATGCAGGACAGGTAGGCCGCGACCGTGAGGGCGATGAGGTGCGGAACGGATCCGGCCTCGAGCAGGCGGAGGGCGGGTTCCGGGATGCGCTGGCGGAGCTTCACCGATCCGTCGGTGCCCACCTGAGCTGTGCGGTGCCCGAGGGCGTGGTTCGCCCAGCGTTCGAAGAGCTGCCCCTCATACGTGCGGACGTCGACGCCGGACGGGAACCGCACCGACGGTTCGTACTCGTCGCGGAGGATCGCCAGTGCGGCGGATTCGACGGCGGTGTCGGCGATCGACTCCGAGATCGTGGCCACCCCCCGGAGCGCACCGAGGTAGGCGATGAGCGAATGCGTCCCGTTGAGGAGCCGCACCTTCATCTGCTCGTACGCCCCGACCTCGTCGGTGAACACGGCACCTCCGGCCTCCCAGGCGGGGCGGGCGGCGGCGAAGCGGTCCTCGATCGCCCACATCGTGAACGGTTCGGCGGAGACGGGTGCGTCGTCCCGGACGCCGAGGCGGGCGGCCACGAGCTCGCGCAGTTGCGGGGTCGTCGCCGGGACGATGCGGTCGACCATGCTGGACGGGAAGGCGACCGCGCTGTCGAGGTAGGCGAGCGCTTCCGCGCCCTCGGTGCCGCGCAGTTCGGAGAGGAACGCCCGGACGAGCGCCTCCGTGCGAGCGCCGTTCTCGCTCAGGTTGTCGCAGCTCAGGATCGTGATCGGCGCTCCACTACCCGAAGCCCGCAACTGCAGACCGCGGGCGAGCTGGCCGATGGTCGTCTGCGGGGCACCTCCCCGGAGGTCGGCTGCGATCAGCGGGTCGTTCAGGTCGAGGAGGCCGGTCGACGGCGAGGCGCTGTAGCCGTGCTCCGTCACGGTCAGCGTGACGACCCGGATGCGGTCGTCCGCGAGGGTGCCGACCACGCGCTCCGGATCCTCCGCCGCGACGAACGCGTCAGTGTGCACGGCGGGCACGGAGAACGAGGCCCCGGTGGGTGAGATCTCGGCGACCGTGTAGCGGAGATCCTGCGCCTGCATGGCGTCGACGACCGCTCGGGACCGGGACGCGACACCGACGACGCCCCATTCATCGCTGCCCGCGCTGAGCGCAGCCGCCGTGTAGACGGCCTGGTGCGCTCGGTGGAAGTTGCCGAGGCCGAGGTGCAGGATGCCGGCGGCGGACGGTGCCGGGTGCTCCGGACGCGGGCCCGAGCCGGCGCCCAGTCGCGGCGGCAGGGCCGTCATCGCCGAGCCTCGTGGCACTGCGTCGTCGGCTGGAGGAGATCCGCGTCGATCATCATGAAAGCGATTCTGAATGGTTTGTACAAAGTTTGTCAAGTAGTTTCATGGCAGCACGATGCCGCATCATGAGTACACCCGACCCCGCGAAGGATCAACCGTGACCGCCACCCTCACCGATGTCGCCCGTCACGCGGGCGTCTCCATCGCCACCGCGTCACGGGCGTTCGGCGAGCCGGATCGCCTTGCGGACGCGACGCTCGAGCGGGTCCTCACAGCGGCGGCGGACCTCGGGTACTCGAACCCGAACGGTTCGACGGCCGAGAAGACCTTCGGCGTCATCGTCCCCGACATCGCCAGCCCGGTCTACGCGACGCTCCTGAAGGGCGTCCACGCCCAGGCCTGGCAGGGACGACACCGCCCGGTGTTGTTCGACACCGATGAGGACCTGCATCGGGAGCACGAGCAGCTCGAACTGGCGCGGAAGCTGAACGGGATGCTCCTCTGCTCGCCACGCCTCCCCGACGACGAGATCCGCGCGCTCGTGGGAGACACCCCGGTCGTGGTGGTCAACCGCATCATCGACGGCCTGCCCTACGTCGTGATGGACACCGAGAGCGGGCCACGGCAGGCGGTCGAGCACCTCGCCGCACTGGGTCACCGACACATCGCCTACGCGGCCGGACCGAAGCACTCGTGGGCGGACCTCCGCCGCGGCGACGCGGTCGCGGCGGCGTGCGCGCAGCTCAACATCGAGTTCACCCGCCTGGGCCACCAGGCGGCCTCGATCCAAGGCGGCCTCGCGGCAGCGGCCACGATCGTGGCGAGCGGCGCGACGGCGGTCATCGCCTACAACGACCTCGTCGCCCTCGGCATCGACGCCGGCATCACGTCGATGGGCAAGCGCTGCCCCGAGGACCTCAGCATCATCGGCACCGACGACATCGAGATGGCGTCCATCCGCCAGCCCGGTCTCACCACCGTGCGGCTCGCGATCAACCGGTGCGGGTCGTTGGCGGTCGAGGTGCTGCTCCAGGCCATGGCCGGAGGGTCGCCCCGTTCGGTCGCGAGTCTCGACTCACAGCTCATCGTGCGCGATTCGACGGCAGCCCCGCGTCGGGACTGACGCGGCGGACGGCAGGGACGGCAGCTCCGCCGATCAGCCGACGTCCCATCGGTGGAGCCGTGCGGCCGCGAGACCCGACACGAGCGCGGTAACGCCGGCCTGTTGGCCAATGCGTGTAACGCGTAACCTGGGTTTCGGGTTACACTGGGGGTATGGAAAGCCGCATGGGCGTGAGGTCGAAGCTGCTCTTCAACAACACGCATATGCTGAGCGTTGCCGATGCCATCGGCGCCGGAGACGGTGTCGTGGACTCGAAGAGCCTGCAGGATCGTCTCGGGCTCGGACAGTCGGCGGTGCAGCGTATCCTCGTCGCTTTGGAAGGAGTGGGACTAATGGAGAGGCTTGAACGACAGGCTCGGACAGAGCCCATCCGTTTCCAGCGAGTCACGCACCCGTTCTGGGACGCCGCGCGGGAGCTGGCTTATGCTTGAGGTTTTGCAAGAGTCGGATGCGACGTACCGACACGAGGGCGTGTTCGACCGGTCGCTGTTGACGGTCACCTACTCTGTGAATCTCAACGAGCATGACGCGCGTGTCCGTGCGGGTCGGCGTGAGATCCGGGATGAGTTTCTTCTGGCGGCGTTGCTCAGCGTGCCGGAGGATCAGCTGGGGAAGGTGTCGCCGCGCTTCGAGCGCGTGCTGCGCAAGGCGGATAGTGCGCACCTCGCGACGATCCTCGAAGACCCTGAAGGTGGCCTGTGGGCGCAGCGGCGCGCGCAGCCGGCCGTGGACGTGCAAAGCATCGAGATCACGTCCACGAGCCTGAAGCGCGGGTGCTCCGTCGCCCACCGGTGGGCCGGATACGGCCCACGGACCATAATGACGTCGGCCTCGGCGAGCACGTTCGAGCTCACCGAGGCTTCCCACTATGGGATCGGGCTTCAGACGCCGGATGGCGAGTGCGTGATAATGCCCGCCGCTTTCGTGCCGCAGCGCTGGTCGTCAGCGCGTTGGCGGTTCGCGGAGCTCGTCTACGGACAGTTCCGCGACCTGAACGGCTAGGACGCCTTCGCCCACACGTTCTGGAGGATGGGGTCTACCCGCAGGCTGCGTCCGATGTGCGCCTCGAGCTGCGGGTATGTGTCCAGCGCCCCTGCGACCTGGCTCGCCCACAGTGTCCGACGTGCAGCGGTGCCGAGCCCGACGTATGAGGAGTACAGGCCGTCGAGGTTGACGACGTTGTGATTGTGGCCAGTACGCCGCTCTGCCGGGTCCTCGTGAAGCCTGTCGACATCGGCGCCACGGCAGATGACGCAGAAGCACTGGATCGGGGTCGCGCTCGCGAACCATTCGCGCCGCATGTGGGTGGAACGGACGATGCGGAGCATGTCGGTAAGCAGCATGTGCGGCGACAGATTCTCGCGGTCGCCGACGGGGCCGCCGTGGTGGTCGAACGGGTTCAGGCGCCGAGTGGAGGGGTAGGAGCCGATAGCGGAGGCGATGGCTCCGTGCGCGAGGGCGTCGAAGCCGATGAGGTCCGCGCGGTGGGCGACGACGGGCACGGTTGTCTCCTGGAAGACGCGGCGGTAGGCGCGGGCGCGCTTCACGCTCTCGACAGGGTTGTGCCCGTGAATGAACGTGAGCAGGACCGGGTGGTCGCTGCGGTTGATGACGGCGATGAGCTGCTTGACGTACTGTTCGTCGCTGAGCCAGCCAGCGTAGGCGGGGATCGCGAACATGGTGTCCGTGCGGCCGAGCTTGTTCACCTCGCGGAGCGCGGCCTTCAGCGCGTCGGAGTCGCCGGGCTTGATCTGACCGGTGGGTGTGATCGCGAGGTCGCTGTACACACGCTGCTGGTCGAGATCCTCGCTGAGGGTCGCGGCGGTCAGCTGGAACGGCTGGGTATCGGTCGCCAGGTGCTTGCGCAGCGAGCGGGGTTCGACGATGAGGGGCAGGTCAGGGTTCGCGGCGCGGATGCCCGCGACCTTCGTCACGGCGTCGTCGCCGACCAGGATCGCACCGCCGAAGTTGGTCTGGATCAGCGGCGCTTCACTCTGCGCATTCTGGCCGGCCACATGGAACTGCCGGTCGGTGAGCAGGGCGATGGCGTTGCCGGTCTCGACGCTGCGAGGTGCGATGAAGAGCGGGGTCGGGGCGGTATGGGGGTTGTCGATGACGGTGAAACTCATGATGTCTCCTGAAGGAAGGTCTGTTCAAACTCGCGCGGGTACATGTGGGCAGTGCTCGCAAGCTCCTCGACACTCGCGCCTTCGGCGAGGTACTTGCGTATTGCTGTGGTGAGCGCGGTGGGGTTCTCGCGCTCAGTGGGGTCTGGTTCGCGGCGGTGCATCCCGGTGGTGCTCAGGTGGATGTTCCATTGCCGGTACTCCTGTTCGGTGAGGCGGCCGATGTCCTTGCCTCGCCGGATGAGAGCGGACAGAGAGATCCCCCACCGCCTCTTCAGTAAGAGGAGGGCGTCGAGGCTGGCATCGCTCGGCCACTCCTTCGCGATCTCGGATTCCGGGGCGAGGAACTCCGCGGCGAACGCGTCCGCCTCCGCTTCCTGCTCCTTGTCGGCTTCGGTCTCGTGCATGACGGCGTGGCCGAGCTCATGCGCCATTGTGAAGCGTTGCCGGTCAGCGGGGACGTGGTCACCGATGAGGATCACGGGCACGGTGTCGTCCTGCCAGGACGCGATGGCGTCGACCTGGATGCTCTCCAACGGCCACCGCAGCACCACCACACCGGCTTCTTCGAGGATGGCGACAAGGTCACCAAGAGGTGCTCGACCGAGTCCGAGTTCATCGCGCACATCGCGCGCGACCTCTTGCGGGGTGTTGTATCCGCCATCGAGGTCGTGACGGCGCAGAGACGTGGTCTGATCTCCGACGAGGTCACGGACACGGAGGCGCACGAGCGACAGTTCCGCCGCGACCTTGTTCACGGCGCTCTTCGGGGTGCTGCGCTGCTTGCGGTGGAAAATACGGGCGGGCGCCGTGGACGACTCGGCCGCCCGGAACGCGGACAGCGGGACCATCAGCTTGTCTGCGACCTTGCGCCAGGTCTCGAGATCGAGACGAGCTTCACCCGACTCGACCTTCGACAGGGCCGCCTGGGAGATGCCGACGTCGAAGGCGAGCTGCACCTGCGTGAGCTCGCGCGAAAGACGCAGAGCTGTCAGGAGCTCACCGCGCGCTTGGAGTTTCGAGGTCATGATCCTAGTTTAGCAGAAAATATTCCGATGTGTGGCGCATGTGACATCTGATGCATCTATGACATCTTAGGATCGCCTGATGGTCAGTGCCGCGCATAGGGCGAATATGCCCGAAATGTTCGAATTGACCGATTCCGTGCCATGTGTGACACTTGGGTCATGCGTACACGCCGACGACGGTGACCACTCCCATCCAGCCGCATCCGCCACCCGCCACGTCCCCAGCGTGGCCATCCCCGACAGGATTCGAGGCACACCATCATGCCTAAGCTCGACGCTTCCAGCGTGCCCACGACCGAGATCACCGTCCTGGAGGACGCGTTCCACCAGCTCCCTGACGGCGCGCTCCGCACCACCCTTGAGAACCTCTCCCTCGCGCTTCGCGGGGGCCAGGACACGTTCGTCGTGTCCGAGAAGGAAGACCTAACCCCGGCCGAGGCTGCGAAACTGCTCGGCGTGAGCCGCACGCACCTGTACAAGATCCTCGACTCCGGGGCTCTGGCCTACTACGTTGTCGGTTCTCGCGACCGTCGGATCGCCGCGCCTGATGTCATGGCCTACCGTGCCCGCATGCTGGAGATGCGCAAGAGCCACGCGGAAGCCGCTGCGCACATGGACGAGCTCGACGACCTCGCACTCGACGAGTTCAACTGACCCGAACCTTCGCCCGGTGTCTTCAGCTGTTCGTATGCTGGGGACATGGGAAGAAGTCGCCGGGTAACACTGCGCTGCGCCTCCGAGGATCTGGCCAACGACTGGACCAGCCCGGCAGACCTGGCTGACGTCAGGGAGCTGCGCGAGCTTGCCCAGCGTGCCGTCAGCGGTGACGTCCCAGACTCGGTCGTGCGTGCGCACCTGAAGATGCTGCCGCCGCTGTCGCAGCTGCGCCACCCGTTGATCCTCGCGTTCGATGACCAGTACTCCGGCGACGACGACACCGGGATGCTGCGCGAGACCATCAGCGCCGTCAACGACCGCCCCTGGTTCAAGCAGACGTACTCATCACGGTGGCGAGGAGCGGCTGTCGTGCTCGCAGAGGGCGAAGAGGAGACCGCCTGGCTCGGCGCAGCGGGCTACCACCGTGAGGGGTCCCCCGAAGACTTCTACGAAGAGTTCGGCCGACGCTGCCGCTCCGGCTCCGGCGCGTTCCTTCCCGCCGATGAGGACATCACGCTACGCCGTATCGAGCGGAAGGTCGCTCGTCTGGATGCATGGAAGCTCCAGCTGCATCTCACAGCTCTCGTGCTCCTGGACGCGGCCGTCATCAACCCCGAGAACACTTTCAATACCACCGTGCTGTCACCCGATAGCGCCGAGCTGCTGACCCTGTCGATGACGGTCGTGAACACTGTCGCCCAGGGCGCCACCGCGCGCGAGCTCATCGTCGAGCTTGCCCCCGCGGGGTGGGAGCACCCCGCGCTCTGCAAGATGGCGTCCACCATCGTCACGTCCGCCATCGACCCGCAACCGGAGGCGTGGACGGCCTCCCCTCTGAACGACAACGCCGTATCTCACTGGGCGGTCCTCACCGAGGATGCGATGTCCGCCGCACGTGCGGCCGCCGACTCCGGAGAACTCTCCGCCGATGTGCGCCCCGGCGAGGTCCGGCTCGGCACTGTCGCGCACTACTCACATCGTGATCACATCGCGTACGCCAGCGTCCACGGCGAGGCGATCCGCGCCATGTGCGGCCACTGGTTCGTTCCCACCGCAGATCACGAGACGAAGCCGACGTGCGCGACGTGCCAGGAAGAGTACGCGAACACCCCCGTCTGACCGTCGCGCGCCCTCGTGAACCGGTGACGAGCCTCCCGTGGGGCGGCGTCGCCCGGAACCGTGGGCTTCAGAAGTGGTAGTTCCGTCATCTTCAGCGATACTCGCGGGGACCGCTGAGTGGAAGAAGGCCTACGGTCAGCGCAACCAGGTCGAGTCTGTGAACAAGGGCATCAAGCACACTCGGTTCACCGACCTCAAGTCCGCCGCGAAGCGACCCGGCCGCGGCAAGGCCTACCAGAGCATCGCCACCGCCCTCATGGCAGTCGCGTACAACATTCGCGTGCTCGTCAGAGCTCTCGTGCAAGAGTGCAGGCCGAAGGCCAAGCGGCGGCGGAAGTCGAGGAAGAAGTTCTCCGCCGCGAACCTGGCTAATGTTCGGCCGGCAACAGTCGGGGCGCTCGCACCTCCCGCCTAGTCCGAACGACTCGCTCGCAATCGAAAATCAAGACCGAACAGCCCCTCAAGGGGCTATTCGTCGTGGACACAGAACGCGGCGAGCGCGGATCCGCGATCGCGAACCACGCTGAGGCCCGAAAAAGAAGCGGCGGTTGCCTCGATTTTCACCGAGGCAACCGCCGAACTCGCATTTCATGAACTGATTCGCGTTCTTACGTGAACCCACCCTGGTGCGCGAGGCGGGACTTGAACCCGCACGCCCTTTCGAGCACTGGCACCTGAAGCCAGCGCGTCTGCCAATTCCGCCACTCGCGCGAGACACCAGACGTCACCGCTCTCGCGGCAACTTATCGAGGATAGCACGCGGAGCCCGGGTGGCAGAACACCGGAGATCCGCACCAGGGCAGGAGGAAACGGCCCCGACGGTCCGGCGCCGATGTCGATCTCCTGCTGCCGAGCGGGTGAACACCTGGCGTCGGCGCCCGCGTCGATTGGCCTCGCGTGCAGGCAAACCGTCTAACATTGCCTGGACACCGACACGAATCGAGAGACCGTGGGCATTCTGGACAACTTCGAGAAGGGACTCGAGCGCGCCGTCAACGGCGCCTTCGCGAAGACCTTCAAGTCCGGACTCCAGCCGGTCGAGATCACGAGCGCGCTCCGACGCGAGCTCGACACCAAGGCAGCCGTCGTCTCCCGCGACCGCATCCTCGTGCCGAACAAGTTCACCGTCCGCATGTCGCCCACCGACTTCGAGCGCATGGACACCATCGGTCCCTCCCTCATCGACGAACTCGGCTCGCTCGTCCAGAAGCACGCCAAGAGCCAGGGGTACTCCTTCCCGGGTGCCGTGACCATCAAGCTCTCCGGCGACCGCTCCCTCCCCGACGGCCTCGTCCAGATCGACAGCGTCAACCTCAAGGGCTCCGTCACCTGGGCGCCCGTGCTCGACATCGGTGGCAAGCGCTACCCGATCACGCAGGCCCGCACGGTCATCGGCCGCGGTACCGAGGCCGACATTACGATCCCCGACACCGGTACCTCGCGGAAGCACGTCGAGATCCTCTGGGACGGGAACGCCGGTCAGGCGCGCGACCTCGGCTCGACGAACGGCTCGAAGCTCAACGGTCAGTCCTTCCGCCAGGCGGCCCTCTCCCCCGACTCCGTCATCGAGATCGGCCGCACCAGGATCGTGTTCCGGGTGGTCGCCAAGGCCGGCGGATCCGATCGCCAGATGAGCGATGCGACCCGACGTCACGATGTGTCGTCCTTCGGCGACTCGTGGGGGGACGGCGCGTGAGCGAACTGACCCTGCTGGTCCTCCGCATCGGCTTCCTGCTCCTGCTCTGGACGTTCGTCTTCGGCATCGTCTACGCCCTCCGCACCGACCTCTTCGGACCGCGTGTCCGGAAGCCGCAGCAGCAGTCGTCGAACGGAGCTCCGGCCACCCCGCCGCAGCCGATGCGCGCCGCGACCGCCCCGGCCCCCAGTCGGGCCGCCGCCGGTGGATCGAGCGGCACGCCTCCGCGCGCCACGGTCGAGAACACCTCGCGCCTCGTCATCGTGTCGGGGCCCAAGCAGGGCACCGAGCTCCCCCTCGGCCGCGAGCCGATCACCATCGGCCGCTCAGCGGACTCCGGCCTCATCATCCGCGACGACTACACGTCCACGCATCATGCGCGACTCATGCTCTGGAACGACGAGTGGATGGTCCAGGACCTCGATTCCACCAACGGCACCTTCCTCGCCGGCAAGCGCGTGAGCGTCCCGACGCAGATCCCACTCGACACCCCCGTCAAGGTCGGCCAGACCAGTTTCGAGTTGCGGCGGTAACCCGGTGACGACCAGCGGCGCCGGCGCAGCGCTCTCCCACGTGGGTAAAGTGCGCTCAAACAACCAGGATTCCGGCTACTCCGGGCACCACCTGTTCGTCGTCGCCGACGGTATGGGCGGCCACGCGGGTGGTGACGTCGCCTCGGCGATGGCACTCAACCGCATCATCGAAGCCGACGAGCCGTATCCTTCGTCCGAGGCCGCAGAGGCGACGCTCCAGTCGGCGATCCTCGCGGCGAACTCCATCCTGGGCGACACGGTCTCGAAGCACCGCGAGCTGACGGGGATGGGCACCACGGTCTCCGCGCTCGCGGTCATCGGCAACGAGGTCGCGATCGCCCATATCGGCGACTCCCGGATCTACCTCTTCCGTGAGGGCGAGCTCAGCCAGATCACCGTCGACCACACCTTCGTCCAGCGCCTCGTGGACTCCGGCCGGATCACGGCCGAGGAGGCGATGGTCCATCCCCGCCGGTCGGTGCTGATGCGCGTCCTCGGCGACGTCGACGCCTCCCCCGAGATCGACACGATGACGCTCGGGACGCAGCCGGGTGACCGCTGGATCCTCTGCTCGGACGGTCTCTCGGGCGTGGTCGACGAGACGCACATCACCGCGACCCTCACCGAGAAGCTGTCAGCGCAGCGCACTGCCGAGAAGCTCGTCCGGCAGAGCCTCGACCGCGGTGCCCCGGACAACGTCACCGTCGTGGTCGTCGACATCGTCGACGAGCCGGTGAGTGACGGTGAGCCCGTCGTCGTCGGTTCGGCCTCGAAGCCCGTGGCCTTCGCACTCACCCCGTCGGTGAAGAAGCCGTCGCTCATCCCGAACAGCTGGCTGCACCCCGGCCGCGTCACCTCGCTCGGCAACTCCCACTTCGAGCCGGCCTCCGAGGACTACCTCGACGAGCTCATCGAAGAGGACGAGCGTCGCGCGAGACGTCGGCGTATCACCTGGCTCGTCGGCCTCATCGTGGTCATCATCGCGATCGTCGGCGGGGTCGTGCTCGGGTACGCGTGGACCCAGACCAGGTACTTCGTGGGCGGCGACGACGACACGGTGGTCATCTACCAGGGGATCCAGCAGGACGTCGGCCCCATCAAACTCTCGAACGTCAAGGAGGACACCGGCATCCCGCTCGGCTCGCTCTCCGACTTCGACCGCCAGGCCGTCGACCAGACCATCAGCGCATCCTCGTTCACCGAGGCCCTCGACATCGTGAAACGTCTGCGGGTGACCGATGACCAGTGACGTCGCAGCCCCCATCCAAGCCGACACCGGCGTCATCAAGACGATGCGCCGACTCCGGCTGCCGAAGAAGCTCCGCAACCTCGAGCTCGCGCTCCTCATCTTCGCGTTCGCCATCAACGCGGTCGCGGTCATGCTCGTGCAGCTCGGCGCCCTCGGGCACCTCGATTTCGCCCTGATCACGTTCGGCTCGGGCCTGTCACTCCTGGTCCTCGCCTTCCACATCGTGCTGCGCTACACCGCGGCTGAGGCCGACCCCTTCCTGCTACCGATCGCCACCGTGCTCGGCGGCATCGGCATCGCCGAGATCTACCGGATCGACATCGCCCTCGGCGACTCCGGTTGGGCGAGCGCCGCGGTCCGACAGATGGTCTGGAGTGCGATCGCGATCGCCGGCGCCATCGCCGTGGTCCTGATCATCCGCAACCACCGCGTCCTGTTCAAGTACACCTACATCGCCGGCCTCTTCGCCTTCGTCCTGCTCCTGCTGCCCCTGCTGCCGGGCATCGGTCGCGAGGTCAACGGCGCCCGGGTCTGGATCGGCATCGGCGACGCCGTCACCTTCCAGCCCGGTGAGATCGCAAAGATCGCGCTGGCCGTGTTCTTCGCCGGTTATCTCGTGCGCACACGCGACAGCCTGTCGATGGTGGGCAAGAAGTTCCTCGGGGTCCAGTTCCCCCGGCTGCGCGACCTCGGCCCGATCCTCGTGGTGTGGGCGATGGCGATGGGCGTGATCGTGTTCCAGCGCGACCTCGGAACCGGTCTGCTCTACTTCGGCATGTTCCTCGTCATGTTGTACGTCGCGACGAGCCGCGCCAGCTGGATCATCATCGGCTTGACGATGTTCTTCGCGGGTGCGTTCATCGCCGGTCAGACCCTCTCCTACGTCGCCGGTCGCTTCCACAACTGGTGGGACGCCTTCAACCCGGAGGTGTTCGACCGCGACGGCGGCAGTTACCAGCTGGTGCAGGGCATCTTCGGCCTCGCCCACGGCGGACTGCTCGGCACCGGGCTCGGCCAGGGCATGCCCGAGATCACCCCCGTCCCGCAGAGTGACTACATCATCGCCAGCCTCGGTGAAGAGCTCGGTCTCGCCGGCCTCTTCGCGATCTTCGCGCTCTACCTGCTACTCGTCTCGCGAGGCTTCCGAGTCGGCTACGCCGGTACCGACGACTTCGGCAAGCTCCTCTCGATCGGCCTGGCGTTCACGGTCGCACTGCAGGTCTTCGTCGTCGTCGGCGGCGTGACCCGCATCATCCCGCTCACGGGACTCACCACACCCTTCCTGGCGGCCGGCGGGTCGTCGCTCGTCGCGAACTGGATCATCATCGCCGTCCTGCTCCGCATCTCCGACACTGTCCGGACCCAACCCAAGGCGGTGGTCTCATGAATCGCGAACTCAAGCGGGTGAGCATCGTCGTCCTGGCGATGTTCCTGGCGCTCTTCGGGTCGACCACGATCATCCAGATGTTCCAGGCCGACACCCTGAACGCCGACGGTCGTAACACCCGGACGCTCTACGACAGCTACCGGACGGAGCGGGGCCCCATCCTGCTCGCGGATGGAACCGCCATCGCCTCGTCCGTCGCGAGTGACGACGAGTACAAGTACCAGCGTGTCTACGCGAACGGCCCGCTGTATGCGCCCGTCACCGGCTACTTCTCGCCCACGCAAGGGTCTTCCGGGCTCGAACTCGCGACGAACGACCTCCTGAGCGGCACGTCGAACTCGCAGTTCCTCGACTCCATCAACCGCCTCATCTCCGGGCAGGCCCCGAAGGGTGCCGCGGTCGAGGTCACCATCGACCCCGTCGTGCAGCAGGCCGCCTTCGACGCGCTCGGCGACCAGGAGGGCGCGATCGTCGCCATCGAACCGAAGACGGGCAAGATCCTCGCTTCGGTGTCGAGCCCCGGGTACGACCCGAACGTCCTCGCCAGCCACGACAACGCCGCCGTGCTCGACGCGTACCGCGCCCTCGACGACGACGACCGCCAGCCGCTTCTCAACAAGGGCGTGGACGGCGACCTCGATCCACCCGGTTCCACCTTCAAGCTCGTCACGGCCGCTGCGGCGTTCGCTTCCGGCGACTACACGCCGGAGTCGGAGTTCCCGAACCCGTCCACGTACACCCTGCCCGGCACGAGCACCGTCATCCGCAACTCGGAGGGCGGGAGCTGCGGCGGCGGCGCGACGGTCTCCATCGCGACAGCCGTCGAGCTCAGCTGCAACATCCCGCTCGCAGAACTCGGCGTCGAACTCGGCTACGAGAAGATCCGCGACATGGCCCAGAACTTCGGCTTCAACATGGACGTGAACATCACCGGAACCGGGCTCAACCCGATGCCGATGCAGCCGAGCACGTTCCCGAACGCGCTGAGCGACGACCAGACGGCCATGGCGGCCTTCGGGCAGTACACCGTCCGCGCTTCGGCACTCCAGATGGCGATGGTCTCGGCAGGGATCGCGAACGGCGGCATCGTCTGCAACCCGCAGCTGGTGAACCGGGTCGTGAACCCGGATCTGAGCGTCCTCAAGGAGTTCGAACCGGCGCAGTTGTCGCAGCCGATCTCGAGCTCGGTGGCTCAGGAGATCACCGACATCATGGTCCAGGGCGTCCAGAGCGGTGCTGCGACTAATGCAAGAATAGACGGGGTCGATGTGGCTGGAAAGACAGGCACGGCGCAGAACGGATCGGACGATCCGTACACGCTGTGGTTCACCGGTTTCGCGCCTGCGGACGACCCCAAGGTCGCCGTGGCGGTCGTTGTTGAAGATGGCGGTGGACTCGGTCAGGACGGTTACGGCAACCTCGTGGCCGCGCCGATCGCGAAGAAAGTACTAGAGGCGGTGCTGAATAAATGAGACCGACAGCCGGGCTGACCTTCGGGGGTCGCTACGAACTGCAATCTCGTATTGCGATCGGTGGTATGGGCGAGGTGTGGCAGGCCACTGACCTGGTCATCGGCCGGACCATCGCCATCAAGATCCTCAAGGACGAGTACATGGGGGACCCCGGGTTCCTCGAGCGGTTCCGTGCCGAGGCACGGCACGCCGCACTCGTGAACCACGAGGGCATCGCCAATGTCTTCGACTACGGCGAGGAGGACGGCAGCGCCTTCCTCGTGATGGAACTCGTCCCCGGTGAGGCCCTGTCCACCGTGCTCGAGCGCGAGCGGGTCCTCCCCACCGACAAGGTGCTCGACATCGTCGCGCAGACGTCCTCGGCGCTGCAGGCCGCGCACGCGGCCGGCCTGGTCCACCGCGACATCAAGCCGGGCAACCTGCTCATCACGCCGGACGGCCGCGTCAAGATCACCGACTTCGGCATCGCCCGCATCGCCGACCAGGTGCCGCTCACGGCGACCGGTCAGGTCATGGGCACCGTGCAGTACCTCTCGCCCGAGCAGGCGAGCGGTCACCCCGCCTCGCCGTCGACGGACATCTACTCGCTCGGCATCGTCGCGTACGAGTGCCTCGCCGGGCGCCGTCCGTTCACGGGCGAGTCGCAGGTCGCCATCGCGATGGCGCAGATCAACGAGCAGCCGCCGGAGCTTCCCGTCACGATCGCCGAGCCGGTCCGCCGGTTCGTCATGTCGATGATCGCGAAGAACCCGGTCGACCGTCCGGCATCGTCCGCCCACGTCGCGCGCGCCGCCCAGGCGCTCCGTCGAGGCGACCTCAACGCCGCGGCTGCAGCCGTCCCGATGATCCTCGGCGGTGCCGGCGACGCCGCGACCACCGTCATGGACCAGACCCGCCGGATGCCCGCAGCCGACGACGCGACCACGCAGTTGCTCTCCGCCGCCGAAGCGGAGCAGCTCGAGGACGACGTCGAAGGCGAGGGCGAGAAGAAGCCACGCAGCAAGTGGACGTGGCCGCTCATCGGTCTCGTCGCCCTGCTCGTCATCGTGCTGGTCGGCTCGTTGATCGCGGTCTTCGCCAACCAGGGCAGCGATGCCGGGGGCAAGACGCCGTCGGCGACCACGTCGTCTGCACCCCCGAAGACGAAGACCCCGACTCCGACGTCGTCGCCGACGCCGACGGTGTTCCCGATCAACCTGAGCGACCTCCAGGGCCGGTCCTTCGACGAGCTCAACACGATCTTCAGTGCTGCACCGTACAACTTCAGCGTCTCGAAGAACGTCGGGAACGCCGCCACCACGCCTGAGCAGGTCGACACCGTCTACGACGTGAACCCCACGGGCAACGTCAAGACCGGCTCGGCAATCACGCTCACGGTGTACGGCGAGATCGCCGTGATCAACGCGCCGACGGAGGCGCCCAAGTTCGATCAGTCCGCGCTCAACGACGGCGGACAGCTCGAGATTCCAAAGGACGCCGCATCCACGACCATTCGAATCGACTGGCTCGCCGTGCAGAACGCCTGCCCGAGCGGCACCGACTTCCTGGGCTACACCGTCTCCGTCACCGGAGGAACGTTCCAGAACAACTCCTCTGGTGAGTTCGACGCGAACACGACGTTCGGCATGGTCACGGTGGACACCCCTGGTTCGCTGTCGGCGACGTACGCCGTCCGGTGCAGCACCGGCACCTCGTCTGGTTCCCCTGCGCCCACGCCCATCACGGTCGTCAAGGCGACCTCGTAGTCATGCTTCGACGAGTGCTCTCAGGGTCATCCCTGAGAGCACTCGAAGGGTGCCCGGGTAAGCTGTTAGTGTTTGTCCTCCAAGCGAATTCAGGGGTGGTACGTGGCTGACGATCAACGCCTGCTCGCAGGCCGATACGTCGTCGGCGACCTCATCGGTCGCGGGGGCATGTCGAACGTCTTCCGCGGCGTGGACACCAAGCTCGGTCGCACCGTCGCCATCAAGGTCCTGAAGTCCACGCTCGCCACCGACCCCGCGTTCCGCTCCCGTTTTCGCCAGGAGGCGCAGGCCGCCTCTCGGATGGCCCACCCCACCATCGTCCGCGTCTATGACGCCGGCGAGGAGCGGGTGAAGGACGGATCGGGGCACGACCTCATCGAGCCGTTCATCGTCATGGAGTATGTCGAGGGGCGCATGCTCAAGGACCTCATCGCCGAGGGCCCCGTCGAGTCCGAGGAGGCCGTGCGCATCGCGCACAGCATCCTCACCGCGCTGGAGTACTCCCACCGAGCCGGCGTCGTGCACCGCGACATCAAGCCGGGCAACGTCATGATCACCTCGGCCGGCGACGTCAAGGTCACCGACTTCGGTATCGCGCGCGCCGTCTCCGATTCGTCCACGACGGTCGCCCAGACGACCGCCATCCTCGGCACGGCCGCGTACTTCTCTCCCGAGCAGGCCAAGGGCGAAACGGTCGACGCCCGGACCGACCTCTACTCCACCGGCGTCGTCCTCTTCGAGATGCTGACGGGCAAGGCGCCCTTCCGCGGCGACACCGCCGTCGCCGTCGCGTACCAGCATGTGAGTGAGCGCCCGGTGAAGCCGAGCTCGATCAACCCGAAGGTGTCGCCGGCGCTCGACCAGGTCGTCCTCCGAGCCCTCGCGAAGGATCGCTTCGAGCGGTACCAGAGCGCCGTCGAGTTCCGTGAGGATCTCGACGAAGCCGGAGCCGGCCATGTTCCGGTCCGACGCGACGACCACGACTCGCTGTTCGGCCCGTCGCCGACGGCGGCGTCCAGCACCGAGCAGGCGATCCGTCAGCTCACCTCGGACGACACCGTGACGCGTACCCAGCGCCGGCCACCGGTCGTGTGGATCTGGGCGGCCATCGCCGGTATCGCCGTCATCCTGTTCTCGCTCGTGTTCTGGGTGGTCCAGCTCCCACCCGCGACGAGCATCTCCACGGACTCCCGAGAGGTCCCCGACCTCGTCGACGCCACGTGGGAGAGCGCGAACAGCACGATCGAACAGCTCGAGCTCGTGCCCACCAAGTTCGACGAAGCGAGCAGCGACTACAAGGCGGGTCACGTCATCCGCACCGACCCGCCCGGCGGGACCACGGTCACGAAGAACACGCAGATCAAGGTCTACGTGTCGACCGGCCGTGCGCAGGTCGAGGTCCCCGACGTCGTCAACCAGTCCTCCGAGGCCGCGTGGGCCGCGGTCGCAGCCGCCGGCCTCACGCAAGGCTCCGTGACCCGGGAGAACTCGCCGACCGTGCCGGCAGGTGTCGTGCTGCGGATGGATCCCGGAGCGGGCACCTCCGTCGACCAGGGCTCCACGGTCAACCTCGTCGTCTCCAGTGGGAACGTCACGCTGACGGACGTCGTCGGGCAGCCGCTCCTCGACGCGACGAACTACCTGCAGGATGCGACGAGGCAGTTCACCGTGCAGCCGCAGGCCGACGCGACGTGCAAGGCCGTCGCCGGCGACCCGGTCACGGCCATGTCACCCGCACCAGGCGACATCCCGCAGAAGTCCGTCATCACGCTCACCTACTGCACCGGTTCGTAGACGGCGCTGATTCCGGAGTCTGTCGAAGGACGGTCCCTGAACAAGCTCTCCGGTCCCTGAACAAGCTCTCCGGTCCCTGAACAAGCTCTCCGGTCCCTGAACAAGCTCTCCGGTCCCTGAACAAGCTCTCCGGTCCCTGAGCAAGCTCTCCGGTCCCTGAGCAAGCTCTCCGGTCCCTGAGCCTGTCGAAGGGTTACCGGGTCATGAGCGGGCTCAGCCCTCGCGCCCGCTGATGCGCACCCGTGAGCCCAGTCGTCTCGAGCCAGTTCGCCAGAAGCTGGTAGCCGCCCTCGGAGAGCACCGACTCCGGATGGAATTGCACGCCGTGGATCGGGGCGTCCCGGTGCTGCAGCCCCATGATCACGCCGCCGGTCGTGCGGCTCGTCACGACGAGCTCCTCCGGCACGGTGCCGTCGACGACGGCGAGCGAGTGGTATCGCGTGGCGTTGAACTGCTGCGGGATGCCGCGGTAGAGGACACTATCGTCGTGTTCCACGAGCGAGGTCTGCCCGTGCATGAGCTCGCCAGCGGTGTGCACGGTCGCTCCGAACGCCTCCGCGATCGCCTGGTGGCCGATGCACACCCCGAGGAGCGGTGTCCCAGTGCGGTGCGCCGCGTGTACGGTGGCCATCGAGATCCCAGCGTCGGAGGGCCGACCGGGTCCGGGGGAGACGAGCACGCCGTCGAACTCGCGGATCATGCCCTCGAGGTCGGCGAGGGCGACGCCGTCGTTCCGCACGACGACGGTCTCGGCGCCCAGTTGTTCGACGTAACCGTTCAGCGTGTAGACGAAGCTGTCGTAGTTGTCGATGACCAGGACGCGGGTCATTCGTCGCCGACGGTCACATTCTGATCGACAATGAACGAGTCCACGTAGGGGAACACCCAGGTGAAGAGCGCAGCCACGACCGCGACGAACAGGACGACGAGGATCAAGATCCTCAGCCACACGGGTCCGGGCAGGACCCTCCAGAGTGCGCCGTACATCGTCAGCCTCCAGCGGCCGCGACGGACGCGGCGATCTCGGCGGGCGGCCCGGCTGACAGCGGCTGCCAGGACTCGTACACCGCGTAAGCGATACTGCGTTCCGCCGTCGAGTAGAGCGGGTTGCAGGTGGTCAGGGTGAGGATGCGCTGCGTCGGTGCGACGCCGTCGACCTGCGGGACGGGGTTGAGGACGTCGACCTGGGTGGGCAGCACGTAGGTGATGTTCCGGAAGACGTAGGTGTAGTAGCCGTCGGCCGTCTGGACGTAGACCTTGTCGCCGATCTGCAGGTCGCTGATCAGGGTCATCGCGCCGCCGTAGGCCTTGCGGTGACCGGCGACGACGAAGTTGCCGACCTCTCCGGGCATCTGGGTGCTCGGGTAGTGACCGACGCCGAGGTCGAAGCTGTTGAGGACGGTCGCGGTGTCGACACCCTCGGCCACGACGCGGCGGTAGTCGGCGCCGTAGCGGGGTACGTAGAGCACCGCGAACGGGTCGCCCGGCGCGGGGCGGGCGGTCACGGGCGGCTCACCGTAGTTCGGCGCGCCGCTCGCGTCGACGGTCGGTTCCGGCGCGGGAGCGGTCTCGGCGTTCTTGATCCACTCCTGCGACTGGCTCGACGCGGCGTTCGCCTGGCTGCCGGCCATGATCATGTCGTTCCACCAGAGCTGCCAGGCGAGGAAGAGCAGGACGACCATGCCCGCGGTGATGAGGAGTTCGCCGGCGACCCCGAAGACGCTGATGCGGTGCTTCGACGGCGCACTCCGCTCAGCGGCGCGTGCGCTCGCTCGCGAAGGTAGGTCGTCGGTCACGCATGGATTCTACCGAGAAGAACTCGGGATCGGCTGATCCCCGAGGCACCGATTGGGGTGAACAGGTAGAATGTCGGCATGGCACGCACGAAGTCACGAAGCAAACCGTCCCGCGAACCCGAGCAGACGAGCGGCGAACCCGCACCGAACGCGGTCTGGTTCAAGCCGGTCATGTTCGGCTTCATGCTCCTCGGCCTCGCCTGGATCGTCGTCTACTACCTGAGCGGCACGTTGCTCCCGATCCAGTCGCTCGGCCCGTGGAACATCCTCGTCGGCTTCGGCATCGCCTTCATCGGCTTCCTCATGACCACCAGGTGGCGCTAGCCTCTCTCACTTCACGTCGTGCACAGCGGGTCGTCCTCTCGGACGGCCCGCTGTTTCGTTGTACCCGGCAGCCGACGAATCGAGTTCTCCACAGGAGTGTGGAGAACTTCCCAGTTATCCACAGGCCGGTGTGGAGAACCGCAGGGAGTCCCGGAAACACGGGGAACCACACCCATGTAATTATCCCCAGTGTTCATAACTCTGTGGATAACTCACCCAACCTTCAACGTCTGCTCCATGGTTGCGGATCACCGCCGACCGCACCACCGGCCACGCTGGCCGCCGGGTAGCACCCGCTCACCGGGCCTCGCCGGCCCACCGGACCGAACCCGGTCACTCAGCCGGGCTTGGCCGCTGAACCAAATCCGGTCACTCAGCCGATCCCGGTCACTCAGCCGATCCCGGTCACTCAGCCGATCCCGGTCACTGAGCCTGTCGAAGTGCGGCCCCGCTCAGAGCAGGGCGGGTAGCAGGCTGGCGCCCACGAGGACGACGCTCAAGGCGCCGATCAGGACCGCCTGGAGTGGCTGCTGGGTGCGCTTGCGGGTGTTGACGAGGATGAGTCCGACGAGGGCGCCGCCGATGAGACCGCCCAGGTGGGCCTGCCAGGCGATGTTCACGCCGGGGATGAAGCCGATGACGAGGTTGATGCCCAGGAGCACCAACAGCCCGCGGGTGTCGGCACCCATGCGTCGCTGGATGACGAGGAACGCGCCGAGCAGCCCGAAGATCGCGCCGGAGGCGCCGACGACGGCCGTCCTCGGGTCGGCGAGGAACAGGACACCGACCGAACCGGCGAACCCGGCGACCAGGTAGAGCGCGAGGAACCGCCAGTGCCCGAGCATGGTCTCGAGGATCCGTCCGAAGATCCAGAGCGTGTACATGTTCAGCAGGATGTGGAAGATGAAGCCCTGCGAGTGCACGAACACGGCGGTCAGCATCCGCCAGGGCTGGAAGGCACCGTACGACGGATCGGAGTACACGCCGGCGTAGAGGAGCGCGTTCGTGACGCCCAGCCCGGGGATCCACTGCAACAGGAACACGAATGCCGTCACGGCGATGATCGCGTACGTGACGATGGGGGAGGAGTTGCTGATCCTCGCGCCGAGCCGGTTGCGAGGGGCGCTCTGCCGTTGCGCTTTCATGTCCTCCGGACAGATGAAACCGACTGCCCCGGGCGTCTGGCATTCTCCACAGATCGTCCGACCGCAACGCTGGCAGAGCACGAAGCTCTGTCGGTCGGGGTGGCGATAGCAGAAGTTGGCCGACGGATCCCGGGGCAGGGTCACGGTCTGTCCTCCGAGCGGGGTCTAGGCCTCGGAGATGGTGACGCTCTCGAGGACGACGGGCTCGATCGGCTTGTCGCCGGCACCGGTCGGGACGGCCTGGATGGCGTCGACGACCGCGCGGGACTCGGCGTCGGCGACCTCACCGAAGATGGTGTGCTTGCCCTGGAGCCACTGCGTGGGAACGGTGGTGATGAAGAACTGCGAACCGTTCGTGCCCTCGACGGCGCCCGTGATGGCGTTGCGGCGCTTGCCGGCGTTCGCCATGGCGAGGATGTAGGGCTCGTCGAAGTTGAGCTCCGGGTGGATCTCGTCGTCGAAGTTGTAGCCCGGGCCGCCGGTGCCGGTTCCGAGCGGGTCGCCGCCCTGGATCATGAACGCGGGGATGATGCGGTGGAAGATGAGGTCGCTGTACAGCGCGTCGTTCCGGGTCTGGCCCGTCTTCGAGTCCGTCCACTCGCGCCCGCCGGTCGCCAGGTCGGTGAAGTTCTTGACCGTCTTGGGAGCGTGGTCCCCGAAGAGGTTGACCTTGATCTCACCGTGGTTGGTGTGCAACGTGGCGACTGCGGTGTGCTTTGACATACTCCCAATTCTTGCACAAGGGTTCGGGACTCTCGGATGGTATCCAGGGGTCTAAGTGGCAAGATGGAGGTTACGTTGTTGCCGCGATCATTGGAGATGACCACATGAGCCTGTCACGCAAGCGCCGGAAAGAGCTCAAGAAGCTCAAGGGTTCCGCTGCCGACCTCTGGGACTCCCAGCAGGATGTCCTGAACCACGCCAACGAAGTCGCACGTGAGGTGAGCCGTCAGCTCGGGAACTTCTCGAAGGAGCAGGTGGTCCCCGTCGTGCGCGACACCTACGAGCACCGCGTCGTCCCGACGGTCGACCGGGGGATCAAGGTCTCCCGCAACGCCGTCGACGGCGTGCGCAAGGGCATCACGGATGGTGTCGTCCCCGCTGTCGGTGGCGTCGTCGGAACGGTGCTGAGCATCGGCGACATCGCCAAGGACACCCGCGTGCAGGCAGCCCTCCGCCGTCTCCACGTGCCCGAGCAGGTGCTGCCCGCCAAGAAGGGCGCGAGCGCCGGTACCGTCATCGCGATCGGCCTCGGCGTCCTCGCCGCTGCCGGTGTCGCCTACGCCGTCTGGCAGACGTTCCGTGCAGACGACGAGCTGTGGGTCTCCGACGAGGAGCCTGCCGCTTCCTGATCTCGCTTCGCACGACGCAGCCCCTCGCCGGTTCCGACCGGGGAGGGGCTTCGTGTTGTGACGGCTGTGCTCAGATGAGCCCGGCGAAGCGTCGTCCGACGTCGACGAGGCTGACGCGGTCGAGTGAGCCGACCTCCTCGAGCGGGTACCACGCGGCGTAGTCGGTGCTGCCGTCGGACTCGTAGGTCAGCGTGCCGCCGGTGAGGTGCGCCCGGTAGACGATGCGCAGCGTGTGGAGCGGCCCGGTGGCGGCCGTGCTGAGGCGACGCTCCGCCGGCACGACCTGCGAGTCGACACCGATCAGGTCGTCGAGCTCCGCGTGGTAGCCGGTCTCCTCGAACACCTCGCGGACGGCCGCGTCGGCCGGGTCCTCACCGGGGTCGATGCCGCCGCCGGGGAGTGTCCATCCGCTGTGTCCGCTCTCGTTCCAGTGGGAGAGGAGCATGCCCCGTTCGTCGACGATGACGGCATAAGCAGCGACGCGGATATCCATGCCGCCAGCCTAACCGCCGGGCCCCGCGACAACGGAGAACGCCCCCGGCGTCTGCCGAGGGCGTTTCTGGACTGTGGAGCCTGGGAGAATCGAACTCCCGACATCCTGCTTGCAAAGCAGGCGCTCTACCAACTGAGCTAAGGCCCCGGATGGAGCAGATCCGGAGATCCGATCCAATCGGTGTGTTGCTGGTCGTGCAGGGTGGGGCTACCAGGACTTGAACCTGGGACCTCTTCGTTATCAGCGAAGCGCTCTAACCGCCTGAGCTATAGCCCCGTTTTGAACCTTGTTGAGACTACCCGATTCCCGCCGCAACTCATAATCGAGCGGCGCCGCACGGGGCGGCGCCGACCAGACGGAGCGTCAGTTGTTGGTGAACCCGACGAGGAGGCCACCCGTGATCTTCACGCTGAGGTTGTAGAGACCCGCGAGCAGGGCTCCCAGCAGCGTGATGACGATCAGGTTGAGCAGCGCCACGATGCCCGCGAAGGCCATGACCTGCGGGAGGTTGACGTACTGCAGGATGTTGTTCCCCGGGCCGGCGATGTCGGTGAACAGTCCACCGACCTTCGTGAAGACACCGGTGGTGTTGAGCACCGTGTAGACGAGGAAGAAGAAGACCACGATGACCACGGCGACCGCGATCGCCGCCAGGAACGACAGCTTCACCGCCGACCAGAAGTCGATGTACACCAGCTTCAGGCGCACCTGCTTGGTGCTGGTGCGTTTGGTCGACTTCTTGGCCAACTTCTCTGCGACGCTACTGCTCATCTACTTCTTCCTTCATCGCCGGAGTCTCGTCCGGCACGGATGCCTCGGGTTCTGCACCCTCCGTGGCGGCTGCGTCTGCAACCGTCTCCGGAACATCCTGGGTCTCAAGGTTTCGGTCACTGTTCTTGGCCAGCGCGATGATTCGGTCGCTCTCCGCGAAACGTGCGAAGACGACGCCCATCGTGTCGCGCCCCTTCGCTGGAACTTCGGCCACGGCAGACCTTACCACCTTGCCACTGGCAAGAACCACAAGGACCTCGTCGCTCTCGTCGACGATCAGCGCGCCCGCAAGGGTGCCTCGATCGTCGTTCAGCTTGGCCACCTTGATGCCCAGACCGCCGCGGTTCTGGCCGCGGTACTGGTCGATGTTGGTGCGCTTCGCATAGCCGCCCTCGGTCACGACGAAGACGAACGCCTCGCGTTCCTCACCCTCGACGGACGGCAGCACCGACGCCGAGAGCAGCTTGTCGTCGTCGCGGAAGTGCATGCCGATGACGCCGCTCGTCGCGCGTCCCATCGGCCGCAGGGTCTCGTCGCTCGCCGTGAAGCGGATCGACATGCCCTTGCGGGACACCAACAGGACGTCGCTGTCGTTCTCCACGAGCAGCGCGGAGGTGAGCTCGTCGCCCTCGCGCAGGTTGATCGCGATGATGCCGCCCGAGCGGTTCGTGTCGTACTCCGAGAGCGCCGTCTTCTTGACGAGACCGTCGTGCGTCGCGAGCACCAGGTACGTCGCGGCCTCGTAGTCGCGGATGTCGAGGATCTCGGCGATCTCCTCGTCGGGCTGCATGGCGAGCAGGTTGGCGACGTGCTGGCCCTTGGCGTCGCGGCCGGCCTCCTGCAGCTCGTACGCCTTCGCGCGGTACACGCGACCCTTCGTCGTGAAGAAGAGGAGCCAGTGGTGCGTCGTCGTCACGAAGAAGTGGTCGACCACGTCGTCCGCGCGCAATTGGGCACCCTTGACGCCCTTGCCACCGCGGTGCTGCTGGCGGTAGTTGTCGCTGCGCGTTCGCTTGATGTACCCGCCGCGGGTGACGGTGATGACCATCTCCTCTTCGGGGATCAGGTCTTCCATGTTCATGTCGCCGTCGAAGCCGAACATGATCTCGGTGCGGCGGTCGTCGCCGTACTTGTCGACGATCGCGGTCAGTTCTTCACTGACGATCTCGCGCTGACGGACCGGCTTCGCGAGGATGTCCTTGAGGTCGGCGATCTGCGCTTCGATCTCGGCGGCCTCGTCGATGATCTTCTGACGCTCGAGGGCGGCGAGACGACGCAGCTGCATGTCGAGGATCGCGCTGGCCTGGAGCTCGTCGATCTCGAGGAGGTCCATGAGGCCTGTGCGCGCCTCGTCGGCGGACGGCGAGCGACGGATGAGCGCGATGACCTCGTCGAGGGCGTCGAGCGCCTTCAGGTAGCCGCGGAGGATGTGTGCGCGCTCCTCCTTCTTGCGGAGTCGGAACACGGTGCGGCGGACGATGACCTCGACCTGGTGCGTCACCCAGTTGGTGATGAACCCGTCGAGCGGCAGCGTGCGCGGGATGCCGTCGACGATCGCGAGCATGTTCGCGCCGAAGTTGTCCTGCAACTGCGTGTGCTTGTAGAGGTTGTTGAGGACGACCTTCGCGACCGCATCGCGCTTCAGCACGATGACGAGCCGTTGGCCGGTACGACCGGAGGTCTCGTCGCGGATGTCGGCGACGCCGCCGAGACGACCCTCCTTGACGAGGTCGGCGATCTTCAGCGCGAGGTTGTCGGGGTTCACCTGGTAGGGGAGCTCGGTGACGACGAGGCAGGTCCGGCCCTGGATCTCCTCGACGTTCACGACGGCACGCATCGTGATGGAACCGCGACCCGTGCGGTAGGCGTCCTGGATGCCCTTGATACCGAGGATCTGCGCGCCGGTCGGGAAGTCCGGCCCCTTGATGCGCTGCATGAGCGCCTCGAGGAGCTCGTCCCGGCTGGCCTCCGGGTTTGCCAGATGCCAGAGGGCACCGTCGGCGACCTCGCGGAGGTTGTGCGGCGGGATGTTCGTGGCCATGCCGACCGCGATGCCGACCGACCCGTTGACGAGGAGGTTCGGGAAGCGCGCCGGCAGGACGACCGGTTCCTGGGACTCGCCATCGTAGTTGGGCTGGAAGTCGACGGTCTCCTCGTCGATGTCGCGCACCATCTCCATGGCGAGCGGGGCCATCTTCGTCTCGGTGTACCGAGGGGCGGCCGCGCCGTCGTTACCCGGTGAGCCGAAGTTGCCCTGGCCGAGCGCCAACGGGTACCGCAGGCTCCACGGCTGGACGAGGCGCACGAGCGCGTCGTAGATGGCCGTGTCGCCGTGCGGGTGGAACTGACCCATGACGTCGCCGACGACGCGCGCGCACTTGGAGAACGAGCGGTCGGGGCGGTAGCCGCCGTCGTACATCGCGTAGATCACGCGACGGTGGACGGGCTTCAGCCCGTCGCGGACGTCCGGGAGGGCACGACCGACGATGACGCTCATCGCGTAGTCGAGGTAGCTGCGCTGCATCTCGAGCTGCAGATCGACCTGGTCGATCCGTCCGTGCACGCCGTGGTCCTCGTCCGGGACCGTGATCTCGTCGTTGGTTTCGTCTGCCATGTTCTCTTACTTCTCCTGGTCCCTGAGCTTGTCGAAGGACCTGTTCGATGCGAGGTGGATCACTTCGACAAGCTCAGTGACCGGTGGATGAGGGTGGTTCGTGCCACTCAGATGTCGAGGAAGCGGACGTCTTTCGCGTTCTTCTGGATGAAGGTCCGGCGGGACTCCACGTCCTCGCCCATGAGCGTGGAGAAGATCTCATCGGCAGCAGCGGCGTCGTCGAGGGTGACCTGGAGGAGCGTCCGCGTCTGCGGGTCCATGGTGGTCTCCCACAGCTCCTTGTAGTTCATCTCGCCGAGACCCTTGTAGCGCTGGATCCCGTTCTCCTTCGGGATGCGCTTGCCCGACGCGACACCGTCGGTGAGGAGCGCGTCGCGTTCGCGGTCGCTGTACACGTACTGGTGGTCGGCGTTCGACCACTTCAGGCGGTAGAGCGGCGGCTGCGCGAGGTACACGTATCCGAGGTCGACGAGCGGGCGCATGTAGCGGAACAGGAGCGTCAACAGCAGCGTCGTGATGTGCTGGCCATCGACGTCGGCATCGGCCATGAGCACGATCTTGTGGTACCGCACCTTGTCGGGGTTGAAGTCCTCACCGATGCCGGCACCGAAGGCCGTGATCATGGCCTGGACCTCGTTGTTCGCGAGGGCGCGGTCGAGGCGTGCCTTCTCGACGTTGAGGATCTTGCCACGGAGCGGGAGGATCGCCTGGGTCTCCGGGTTGCGACCCTGCACGGCGGAACCGCCTGCGGAGTCACCCTCGACGATGAAGATCTCGGAGAGCGACGGGTCCTTCGACTGGCAGTCCTTGAGCTTGCCGGGCATGCCGCCACCCTCGAGGAGGCCCTTGCGGCGGGCCGTCTCGCGGGCCTTGCGGGCGGCGAGTCGAGCGGTCGCGGCCTGCAGCGCCTTCCGGATGATCTCCTTGGCCTGGTTGGGGTTGCGGTCGAACCAGTCGTTGAGCTGCTCGCTGACGACCTTCTGCACGAACGCCTTCGCCTCGGTGTTGCCGAGCTTGGTCTTCGTCTGGCCTTCGAACTGCGGCTCGGAGAGTTTGACGGAGATGACGGCGGTGAGGCCCTCGCGGACGTCGTCGCCGGAGAGGTTGTCGTCCTTCTCCTTGAGGATGCCCTTCTCGCGCGCGTAACGGTTCACGAGCGTGGTGAGCGCAGCCCGGAAGCCTTCTTCGTGGGTGCCGCCCTCGTGCGTGTTGATCGTGTTCGCGTAGGTGTGGACGCTCTCGTTGTACGCGGTCGTCCACTGCATCGCGACCTCGAGCGCGATCTTGCGCTCGGTGTTCTCCGACTCGAAGGAGATGATCTCGTCGTGGACGAGCTCGGCACGCTTGGCCTTGTTCAGGTACTCGACGTAGTCCTCGAGACCGCGCTCGTAGAAGAAGACGTCCTTGCGCTGCGAGTGGGCCGCCGAGTTGTCGTCGACGTCCTCGGCCTCGATGGCGTCGCGCAACGGCCGCTCGTCGGCGAGCTCGATACGGAGGCCCTTGTTGAGGAACGCCATCTGCTGGAAGCGGGTGCGGAGCGTCTCGTAGTCGAACTCCGTCGTCTCGAACGTCTCGGCACTCGGCCAGAAGGTGATCGTGGTGCCCGTCTCGGAGGACGGCTCGTCCTCGTGGAGCGGGGCGTCGGGGACACCGTGCTGGAAGCTCTGGCGCCACACCGAACCCTGACGACGGACCTCGACGGAGAGGCGCGTGGACAGTGCGTTGACGACGGACGAACCGACGCCGTGGAGCCCACCGGAGACCGCGTACCCGCCGCCACCGAACTTGCCGCCTGCGTGCAGGATGGTCAGGACGACCTCGACGGTCGACTTCTTCTCCACCGGGTGGATGTCGACCGGGATGCCTCGACCGTTGTCGATGACGCGGACGCCGCCGTCCTCCAGGATGGTCACGAGGATCGTGTCGCAGTAGCCGGCAAGGGCCTCGTCCACGGAGTTGTCGACGATCTCGTAGACCAGGTGGTGCAGACCACGTGGACCGGTGGACCCGATGTACATACCGGGCCGCTTCCGGACGGCTTCGAGACCTTCGAGAACCTGGATGGCACTTGCGCCGTAATCAGAGTCTTGGGCGTGCGTGTTGGGTTCTGATGTCATAGGAAAAGAGGGCTCCAAACCGTCGAGATTCGACCGTTCCATCCTACCAAACAGACCCCGTGAAGCCGCGAGAAAACGCCCGTTTGAGGCACTTTTCCATGCCGGGAGGCCGTATTTGCCTCCCTAGCCGTAAGTATCGCGTGGACCACGCCCTGGGATCGACCTGGGGCCTCTTTTCCAGGAGGGTGCTCCGGGGCCCTGGAAACGGATCGTGTCGACACCGGCGTCGGGATAGCGTTCGGCGATGCGGACGAGGATCTCGTGACGCATGTGTCGCAGCTGTGTCGCCCACGCCGTCGACTGGCATTGGACGAGCAGGACGCCGTCCGAGATCGACACCGGTTCGGAGTACCTGGCGGTGTCCTCGCCGCACAACTCCGCCCAGTTGCCGAGCACCTCGTGCTGGGCGAGCGGCGAGTTCCACCCGAGTCCGGCGGTCAATGAATCGATGACCGTCCCGAGGCCCTTGGGGTCGCGACCGACACCGTACGGCACCGAGTCCTGCGGCCCCTCGGCCGAGCGTTCGCGGCGCTTGCGGTCACGGGAGATCCGCTCGCCGCCGAAGATCTCCTTGAACCGGAGGTACACCGTGGCGGAGAGTTCCCCCGCCGGGTCGGCATCCCGTCCGAGTCGCCGCGGCTCAGTCATGCGTCGACTCCGCGGGGAGTGGCTCGTGCTGCGCGGGACCGCCCGCCTCGTCCGGACCGTCCACGATCCGTCCGGCCTCGATGCGCACGACGTGCGCGGTGAACCGTTCGGGGACGTCGTCGAACACCGCCGCGGTGATGATGACCTGGTCGTACTCCGCGACCGCGGCCGCGAGGCGTTCCCGGCGACGCGAATCGAGCTCGGCGAAGACGTCGTCGAGGATGAGCACCGGATCACCGAGGGACGAGTCGGCGCGGAGGAGCTCGGCTGAGGCGAGTTTGGCGGCGAGTGCGAACGACCACGATTCACCGTGGCTCGCGTAGCCCTTGACCGGCAACCCGTTGAGACCGAAGAACACGTCGTCGCGGTGCGGTCCGACGAGCGTCAGGCCCCGCTCGAGTTCGGCCGACCGACGCTGCGCGAGCGCCGCACGGAACCGTTCCGCGATGCGCGCCAGATCGACGGGCGCGCCTGGCTCCACGCCCTCCGTCGGATCGGCGGCTGCCGACTCGTCCTCGGCATCGGTCCCGGCGATGCTGAGCACGGGCAGGAGGACCGGTCGGTGATCGTCTCCGGCCACGGCTTCGTACGCGGCACGCAGTGGCCCACCGAGCATGGCCAGGAGTTGCAGACGTTCGGCGATGATCTCCGTGCCGTACTGCACGAGTCGATCGTCCCAGAGGTCGAGCGTGGCCAGGGGCCCGGACTTCAGCCCACGCGCCCTCGCCGATTTGAGGAGGGAGTTCCGCTGTTTCAGGGAGCGGTCGTAGTCGGCCATCACCCCGGCCAGGCGGGGGATCCGCTGCACGAGGAGCTGGTCGATGAACCGCCGGCGCGCCGACGGGTCGCCGCGGACGATCAAGAGGTCTTCCGGGGCGAACAGCACGGTGGACACGTACCTCGGCAGTTCGCGCGGCTTGATCTGGGACCGGTTCACCTGCGCGCGGTTGGCCGAACCCCGGTTGAGCTGCACCTCGGCGAGCAGCTCACGACCGTCGTGCACGATGCGGGCCCTGATGATCGCTGCGTCGGCACCGTGTCGGATGAGCGCCTGTTCGGAGGAGACCCGATGGGAACCGAGGCTGCTGAGGTATCCGATCGCCTCGACGAGGTTGGTCTTGCCCTGGCCGTTTCGGCCGACGAACAGATTGGGTCCGGGTTCGAGCGCCACGTCGACCACCGCGTAGTTGCGGTAGTCGGTGAGATTCAAGTGCCGCACGATCACCACGTCACCCTACCGCCTCGCCCTGACGCCGAACGGGTCGGGGCGCCTTCGGACGTCCGAACGCGGCCGGCACGACGACGCAGGGTGAACGAAATCGACCCTCCAGCGGAGCGGAAGGCTCCGGGAGGGTCGATTTCGTTCGTCAGGAGACGTCGTGTCGTCAGTCGTCGGCCTTCTTGACCGCGTGTCCGCCGAACTGGTTGCGGAGTGCGGCGACCGCCTTCATGGCCGGCGAGTCCTCCTGGCGCGACACGAAGCGGGCGAAGATCGATGCCGAGATGGTCGGGACGGGCACCGCGTTCGCGATGGCCTCCTCGATCGTCCAGCGACCCTCGCCCGAGTCCTCGACGTAGCCCTCGATCTGCTCGAAGTCCGGGTCCTCCTCGAGGGCACGGACGAGCAGCTCGAGCAGCCAAGACCGCACGACAGTGCCGCGCTGCCAGGCCTTGAAGGTGCCGGGCACGTCCTTGATGATGTCCTCGCGCTTGTCGAGGAGCTCGAAGCCCTCGGCATACGCCTGCATGAGCGCGTACTCGATGCCGTTGTGCACCATCTTCGCGTAGTGGCCGGCGCCGACCTCTCCGACGTGAACGAAGCCCTCATCGCGCGGGCCTTCAGGACGCAGGGCGTCGAAGACGGGCATGACCCGCTCCACCTGCTCCTTGGAACCGCCGACCATGAGGCCGTAGCCGTTGTCGACACCCCAGACACCGCCGGAGACGCCGGCATCGATGTAGTCGATGCCCTTCGCCGACAGGAGTTCAGCGTGCTTGAAGTCGTCCGTGAAGCGGCTGTTACCGCCGTCGATGATCAGGTCGCCGGCCTCGAGCAGGCCGTTCAGCTCCTCGACGACGGAGTCGGTGATGGCCCCGGCGGGGACCATGACCCAGACCGTGCGAGGTGCCGGGAGCGCAGCGACGAGGTCGCTGATCGTCGCGACGTCGGTGACATCGGGGTTCCGGTCGAAACCGGTGACCTCGATGCCGTTCGCACGCAGACGCGTGCGCATGTTGTTGCCCATCTTGCCGAGACCGACGAGACCGATGTGCATGGTGGATCCTTTGCGTGTCAGCGCAGCAGCAGGTTCGGCTGCAGCAGGTACTTGTAGCTGTCGGCACCCGGCTGATCCTTGGAGGATTGGCTCGTGATGAGCATGGGTCCCGGCTTGTTCGTGTTCTCCGTCTTCGTGAACGAGAACCGCACGTACTCGCTCCGGACCGCGGTCAGACCGTCGATCAGGAACTGCGGCTTGAGGGAGAGCACGATGTCGTCGCCGGTGAGGAGGGCGTCGATGCCCTCGGATGCCTGCGCCTGCTCGGATCCGACGGCCTCGAGCGTGAGGCCGTCGATGGTGAAGGTGAAGCGGAGGGCCGCTTCGCGCTCGAGGACGAGCGACATACGCCTGGTCGCCTCGATGAGTTCCGCGGTGTTGATGATCGCGTAGTTGTCGGTCGTCTCGGGGAAGAGCCGCTTGACCGGCGGGAAGTTGCCCTTGATCAGCAGCGAGGTGACCGTCTTGCGGTCAGCCCGGAACGCGATGAGCTCGCGGTCGTCGCGATTCGTGATCGCGACGTTGATGTTGCCGCTGTGGCCGAAGGTCTTGCCGACCTCCTGCAGGGTGCGAGCCGGCACGAGAGCCGTGATCGTCTCGCTTGAACCGTCGCCCTGGCCGGAGTCCCAGTCGATCTCGCGGACCGCCACCCGGTAGCGGTCAGTCGCGACGAGGCTGAGGCTCGTCTTGGAGACCTCGAGCTGCACACCGGTGATGACCGGGGTCACGTCGTCGCGGCTCGCGGCGACGGCGACCTGGCTCACTGCGGTGGCGAACTCGTCGGCAGGCACGAGACCGAAGTCGGCGTCGACCTGCGGGATCGTCGGGTACTCCTCGACGGGCATCGATCCGAGGGTGAACCGGGCCGAACCACAGGTGACCTCGATGCGGTTCTCGACCTTGCTGAACCGCACGGGCGCGTTCGGGAGTCGACTGGCGATCTCCGAGAGCAGCCGACCGTTGACGAGTGCCGTACCGGCCTCCTCGACTTCGGCCGCGATGCCGGTCTGGCTGGAGACCTCGTAGTCGAACGAGGACAGGATGAGACCGTCGTCACCGGCTTCGATGAGGATGCCGTTGAGGATCGGCAGCGTCGGGCGCTGCGGGAGCAGCTTCACTGCGAACGAGACGGCTTCGCTGAATACATCCCGGTTGACGCTGAATCGCACGACAAGTCCCCTGTCTCTGGCTCTCGATGACGTCACCAATGCTAGTGGGTCCGCTTCCGGGGTCGAGTGGGACGAGGTGCTGTGGAGAAGCGAGCCTGGGGAAAGGTTGTTTGCCGGAGAGATCATTGAATTAACGGTTAACAGTCTTAACCGGTGTGGAAACTGTGGATAAGTCTCCCGAACCCGCTCGAACACAGGGAACTACATGTGTGTAACTTGGTGGTGGCCTGTGGAGAGAACGACGCCAGGGTGTGGGACGCGGAGGTCGGTGAACGGTGTTCACTCACAAGCGTGCCCGGAGCTTCCACATCTCTCCACAGGTTATCCACAGGGCTGCGAGGTCGGAATGTGGACAGATCGGACGCGGATCGTGTCGTCGAATGAGCGCTCGTCGTCGCCTGATGAACGAAATCGGCCCCTCGAGCGCACCGAGTGCGTCGAGGGGCCGGAAACGTTCACCAGGACGCGTCAGGCGCCGTAGCGGTTCCCTGGTCCCCGAGCCTGTTGAGGGCCCTTCGACAAGCTCAGGGACCGAGTGAGGCTCAGTGACCGGACACGGGTCAGGCGCCGTAGCGGAGGTTCTGCTTGATGCGGCTCGTGAGCTCGGTCACCTGGTTGTAGATCGAGCGCTTCTCCTGCATGAGGTCGGTGATCTTCCGGTTGGCGTACATGACCGTCGTGTGGTCCCGGTTGCCGAACAGCTGACCGATCTTCGGGAGTGAGAGGTTGGTGAGTTCGCGACAGAGGTACATCGCGATCTGACGCGCCGTCGCCACGGCCTGCGACCGGCTCGAGCCGTACAGGTCGTCGACCGAGAGCTTGAAGTAGTCGGCCGTCGTGTTGATGATGTCGATCGGCGAGATCACGTTGTCGTCGTCGAGGCTGATGACGTCCTTCAGCACCGTCTGGGCCAGCGTCATGTCGACCGCCGTCCGGTTCAGGCTGGCGAACGCGACGACGCGGATGAGCGTGCCCTCCAGCTCACGGATGTTGCTCGACACCTTGGTGGCGATGAACTCGAGGACCTCGTCCGGGATGTGCAGCTTCTCGTTCTGCGCTTTCTTGCGCAGGATCGCGATGCGCGTCTCGAGGTCGGGAGCCTGGACGTCGGTGATGAGTCCCCACTCGAAGCGTGAACGCATCCGCTCTTCGAAGCCGGTGAGCGCCTTCGGCGGCAGGTCGCTGGTGATGACCACCTGCTTGTTGTGATCGTGCAGGGTGTTGAAGGTGTGGAAGAACGCCTCCTGCGTCTCCGCCTTGCCCTGGAGGAACTGGATGTCGTCGATCAGCAGGATGTCGATGTCGCGGTACCGCGACTGGAAGAACGAGCCGCGGTTGTTGGCGATCGAGTTGATGAAGTCGTTCGTGAACTCCTCGCTGGACACGTACCGGACGCGGATCCCCGCATAGAGGTTCATCGCGTAGTGGCCGATGGCGTGGAGGAGGTGGGTCTTGCCGAGTCCGGAGTCGCCGTAGACGAACAGCGGGTTGTAGGCCTTGGCCGGCGCCTCGGCCACCGCGACCGCGGCCGCGTGCGCGAACCGGTTGGACTGGCCGATGACGAAGTTGTCGAAGCTGTACTTCGGGTTGAGTCGGGTGTCGTTCTCTCGCGCCGGCAGCGTGGGCGTCGGGGTCAGCTGCGGCTGCGGCGACTCGAGCGGTGCCGGGTCGATGTGCTGGAAGCCGGTCTGCTCGTACCGTTCCTCGACGATGTCGGGGTTGACGACGATCGCGTAGTTGCCGACGGGACCGCCGTCGACGATGGACGCGAGTGCGGCGAGGATCGGTGCCCGCATGCGCTGGTTGAGCATGCCCATCGTGAACTCGTTGGGCACCTCCAGGTAGAAGGTGCCGCCCATGATGCCCTTGGGGACGATGAGGTTGAGGAACCCGCGGAGCGGCGGGGTGATGCGGTCGTCGACGGAGAGGATCTCGAGCACCGATTGCCAGGTCTCAGCGATCGCATCGTCGGCGTCCGACATAGTTCTCCCCACACATACTCACAGGTTCATCCACAGGCTCTCCCCTGAGTATTCGGGGCTGAGCGCGGTGCTATCCACACGCTGTGCATAACCCGAGGGCTTACGCTAACAACACGTCGCCCCAGTCCCAAATCACTGTACGGCCGCCCTGCGTGTCACTGCTACAATTTCTGAGAATCCTGTGGATAATCATTCGTTTGGGCGCCGCTGGTTTGACCTTCGCGCGAGTAGACCGTAGGTTTAATCAGTTGACTTCTGCCCACGGGCACCCTTCCGTACCCTGCTGCCACCTGTGCAGTGGTGGGTCATGATCCGGAGATCGTAATTATGAGCAAGAGAACCTTCCAGCCGAACAACCGTCGTCGCGCCAAGAAGCACGGCTTCCGTCTGCGCATGCGCACGCGTGCCGGCCGCGGCATCCTGTCGGCTCGTCGCGCCAAGGGCCGCACCGAACTCTCCGCGTAGAGCCGTCGTGCTCGAGCGTGCGAGCCGGATCACGTCCGGCGACGACTACCGAGGGGTAGTTCGTCGCGGGTCCCGGTTCGTCGGCGAGCACACGGTCACGTACGTACGCATGAACCCGAAGGGCGGACAGCCGCGCTTCGGGTTCATCGTTGCGAAAACGGTCGGAAACGCAGTGACCCGCAATCTCGTCAGACGTCGCTTGAAGGCCATCTGCCACGACAGCGTCGTTCAGGCTGCCGGCGGGGCTGACGTGGTCATCCGTGCGTTGCCGTCTGCAGCGACGGCTCCGTTCGCCTCGCTCCATGCCGAGGTCGATCGTGCCTTGGTCAAACGCGGCGTCATCGACGAAGCTTCGGACGCGCTCCGATGAACGGCGTCCTCGCTGCCACCTGCCTCGCGCCCCGCAATGCTGCGGTGCTGGCGCTTCGTGGGTATCGCGCCGCGATCTCACCGCTGTACGGCGACGTCTGCCGGTATTACCCCAGCTGCTCCGCGTACGCTCTGGGAGCGGTGCAGCAACACGGTGTCGTCGTCGGTTCGGCGATGGCAGCGGCCCGCATCGCGAGATGCCACCCCTGGGCAGCACCTCGTTTCGACGAGGTACCACCCAAGAAGAACTTCCGGTACAGCGTCACTTCTCACGGATTTGTCGTGCAACCGAGCCACGGAAAGGGCTGACCCGCACCTATGGACATCATCGGCACAATTCTCTGGCCGCTCAAGTGGGCGGTCGAGCTGCTCCTCGTGGGCTGGCACCTGCTGTGGACTGCCATCGGACTCGACCCCGCGGCCGGTCTGACCTGGGTCCTCTCGATCGTCGGGCTCGTCCTCGTCGTCCGTGCCGCGCTCATCCCGCTGTTCATCAAGCAGATCAAGAGCCAACGCAAGATGCTCGAGATCGCGCCGCAGATGAAGAAGGTGCAGGAGAAGTACAAGGGCAAGCGCGACCAGGCCAGCCGCGAGGCGATGTCCCGCGAGACGATGGAGCTGTACAAGAAGCACGGCACCTCCCCCGTCAGCGGCTGTCTCCCGCTGCTCGTCCAGATGCCGATCTTCTTCGCCCTGTTCTCCGTGCTCAACGACGCCCAGAAGAGCAAGGCCGGCGTCGGTCCCCTGAACGAGACCCTCGCTGTGCAGTTCGGCGACGCGAACCTGTTCGGGATCGCTCCGCTGCACACGAGCATGCAGGCGGCACTCGCCGGCAACCCGGTCAACTGGGCGGTCGTCATCATCGCCGCCGTCATGGTCATCCTCATGTGCGCGTCGCAGTTCATCACGCAGCTGCAGATCGTTTCGAAGAACATGTCGGCCGAGACGAAGGCCAGCCCGCAGTTCAAGCAGCAGCGGATCCTCCTCTACATCCTGCCCTTCGTGTTCCTCTTCTCCGGCTTCGCCTTCCCGCTCGGCGTCATGTTCTACTGGCTGACGTCCAACGCGTGGACGATGGTGCAGCAGTTCCTCGTCATCCGGAACATGCCGACGCCTGGTTCTGACGCTGCGAAGGCTCGTGAGGAGCGTCTCGCGCGGAAGGGCAAGCTCATGACGCCGAACGGCGACGTCATCTCGATCTCCGAGGCGCCGGTACCCGAGAAGAAGACCCCGACGCAGCGCCAGCAGCCCATGGGCAAGGCGCGCGCGAAGAAGCAGCAGACCGACGGACGAGACAAGTAGGAGTATCGGTGACTGACCAGGAACTGGCCCCGGCCCAGGACGAAGCACCCACCATCACGCAGCTCGAAGAAGAGGGCGACGTCGCCGCGGACTACATCGAGGAGTTCCTCGACATCTGCGACATCGATGGCGACATCGACATCGATGCCCGCAATGGTCGTGCGTACGTGTCGATCGACTCCCCCACAGAGAGCAACCTGCGTCTTCTGTCGCGTCCCGACACGGTCAACGCGCTGCAGGAGCTGACCCGTCTGGCTGTTCAGAACCGGACCGGTGGCTTCTCCCGACTCATCCTCGACATCGGCGGATCGCGCGAAGCGCGTCAGCAGGAGCTCGGCGCCCTCGTGGAGCGAGCGGTCGAGCGGATCGAGGCCGGTTCCACCGAGGCGGCACTCCCCCCGATGTCGAGCTACGAGCGCAAGCTCGTCCACGACATCGTCTCGGCTCGCGGCTTCGTGTCCGAGTCGCACGGCGAAGGCCGCGATCGTCACACCGTCATCACCCGCGGCTGACGCGGCCTGATCGTTTCACGTGAAACTGCGATGACTGACGTGCCTGCAGAACTCGAACCGGAACCGGCGGAAGCAGCCGAGTTGTTCGGCGACCGCATCGATGTGGGTCGCGCCTTCGCCGCGAACCTGGCGGAGTTCGGCGAACCTCTCGGTCTGATCGGGCCCCTGGAGCTCCCGCGTCTCTGGACCCGCCACATCCTCAACAGCGTGATCGTGGCTCCGCTTCTCCGTCCCGGACGAGTAGGAGACGTCGGCACTGGCGCGGGACTGCCTGGACTGGTCCTCGCGATCGCCCGGCCGGACGTCGAGTTCGTGCTCATCGAACCGATGGAACGTCGAGTCGCCTGGCTCAACGATCAGGTCGGCGTCCTCGGGCTCGAGAACGTCACCGTCGTGCGAGCGCGCGCTGAGGAGGTTCGCCTCGACGAGCCGCTCGACCAGGTGACTGCGCGCGCGGTCAGTGCGCTCCGCAAGTTGCTCCCCCTCACCGCTCCCCTGCTTCGGGACGGCGGAGAGCTGGTCCTCATGAAGGGCGCCGGCGCGCAGGCGGAGGTCGAGGCGTCGACCAAGGAGCTTCGCAAGTACCGGGTCTCCGGCGTCGAGGTTCGAACGCTTGGTGAGGGTGTTCTCGCGGAGCCGACCCGAGTCATCGTGGGAACCGTCCGCGGCTGAAGTCGGGCGAGAGCTCTTGCGGCCTCCGTGAGGGGCGCCGCAGACGATCTTCCGCGGCTTGCGAGCTCTCGGGAGAATGGCTCCTGACGAACCGGCCCGGAGAATGCGGCCGGTTCAGAGGCCCTGAGTTCGTCAGGAACGATTCTCCGGTCCATTCGGACACGAATTTGGGGCGCTGGGCGGGCCGGATTCGAGTGTTTTCTGACGTTTGCCAGCGGTAATGCTTCTGGTATCTCATATATGTTCTTCACTGGGCCTGTAGCCCCGGTGTCGTGACGCGGCGCCGGCACCGTGATCGACGGGCGGCGATGCTCCGCGCACCGGTGGTCGGCGCACCCAGACGTCGATGCTGTTGTGTGCGGTGGCCGGCCAGCTAGCTGCCCGTTCGGAGATGACGGACGAGTGGGGGTGGCAACGGTGGAGCTCCCAGATTGGTGATCCGGTCTGGCTTGTCAGGGATCTGTGGCCTTCGTTCGCAGTCCGGGTAGGTCCGAGTCGGTCTTTGGTTGCAGGGAGTATGCGTCGGATGCGTCGCCCCGTCCCACACGTTCAGCTGACTCGCGGTGGTGCATCACGTGGCGGACCTCTCGTTGGGCAGCTGTTGCGCGAGATGCGCACTCCGATAGTTCCTCAGTGCCTGCGGGCCCGTCTGGCGCCCGACCGTCGGCAGGCTCTGTCCACCCGCGGGGTCGGTGTTGGCTGAGGTGCTGGGTGAGCTGCCGGCCGAAGAGGGAGAGGATGGCCGGCCGGCCGCTATCGCGCGCGTTGATGTCGTCGCTCTCCTGAAGGTTCGGCGCCGCCTTGCGGTGCGGTCGCATCGGAGCTCCCTGCTGCTGCTCCTAGCGTCTCTCCCCGCGGGATGTGACGTACCTACGGTGCTTGGCGGCCACTCGGCGTAACGATGTATCGAGATCCGCCGGCACTGTGGAGGTCGTGCTCGTGACTCCTGTCAGCTTGGAAGGAGCAGGCGTACTCCTGATCGACGATGCATGATTCCGCGCGCAGATAGCCTCGGAGGAGGGTGCTTGCCGCCGGCAGGGTGAGATTGCGCGACGTTTCACGTGGAACGTGGGAGCGATGCCCCTCGCTGGAGTCCATGGTTCTCAGGAGTGGTTCCTGTCGACCTGGAGTCATGTGACCCAGTTCACTCAGTGAGTGCGCGCCCAGGGAGGCTGTCGTGCCGGGACCGGCGCGGTGTTCGATGTTTCACGTGGAACATGGGTGACGTTCTGCTCCTGCGTGGCTGTGACGCGGTGGTGGAGACGAGTTGAGTTCGACGAGCACACTGCGCGGTAGCAGGCTGGCTTGCGCTCGAGATCACTCCCATCCGTTGCGTTGGTCCTGTCGAGAGTGTTTCACGTGAAACAGCGGGCGGGTACGACGGACCGAGTGCGGGATCGGACGGTTGCGTGATGCTTCGTCGCTACCGCTCCCCACTGTCGGATCACCCCGGTGAGGCGGTCAGCCGGCTGTGGCCAGAGGCTGGTAGGGCGCCTATCGATGTGAGCCGCGGGACGGCTCGGCGTGCACGGAGTCTTGGTTTCACGTGAAACGCTGGCGCGGACCGGCGCCAGTCGTACAGCTCCCCACTATACGAGCGCGTGGAGATAGCGCCTGTGGATAACTCTGTGGACAGTTCTCGCGCGTAACCGGAGAAACTGGTGATCCTCCGTGAAGAAGCGGGCCCCAACCGGCGTACCACCGCACTGTGGTCAACCCGCACCGGGGCAGGAGCCCGGACCTACCGGACCCGGAGTGGGGCGATCGGGTGCGAACTTCCGCGGAAAGACGCGGATCTCTGCCTGATTACAGAAGAACTTCCCCCATGATTGTCAACACACGTCCGCCGGGCTCGCCTCGTGTTGATCTGACCGGCTTCGACCTGCACGCCCGAGGCGCACGTGGTTACGCGGCATCGGGTATCTCGGAGCCCTGTGGATAACCCTGTGGACGAAGGAAGGCGAGGCGTCCGTTCTGGGCACCATTCGGCGCGTTCAACGATATGTGGGTGTCGCAAAACGGCGCTCTGGGGTCGCCACGCGTACGCACTCCCCCGATCACTGTCGGAGATCGCTCCCCTGGCGTCAGCCCACGCTGGTACGGTTGAAGGACACGTTTCGAGCAAGAAGGTTTCACGTGAAACAACCCGAACCAACGCATTCCGCGGCTCCCGAGCGCGACTCCGTTGGTAGCGCCTTCGACGCGTCCACGCCGTTGGCTCGCGAGCTCCATCATCTGACTGAGAGGCGTAAAGCCTTGGCTCACGCAACCCTGCCGACGCCCGCCCACACTCGGGTCTTCACGGTCTCCAACCAGAAGGGTGGAGTCGGCAAGACGACGACCACCGTCAACATCGGCGCCGCCCTCGCCCGTTCGGGGGCACGTGTCCTCGTGATCGATCTGGATCCCCAGGGAAACGCGTCCACCGCACTCGGCGTCGAGCATCACTCGGATGTCCCGAGTGTCTACGACGTCCTGATCGACGACTTCCCCCTGGCCGATGTCGTCCAGCAGAGCCCCGAGTTCCCCACGCTGTTCTGCGCTCCCTCGACGATTCATCTCGCCGGCGCGGAGATCGAACTTGTATCACAGGTCGCGCGTGAGCACCGTCTCCGCACGGCCCTCGAACAGTTCATCCAGGACGCCGAAGAGCCGTTCCACTACGTCCTGATCGATTGCCCGCCGTCCCTCGGCCTCCTGACGATCAATGCCTTCGTCGCGGCCAAAGAGGTACTCATCCCGATCCAGTGCGAGTACTACGCGCTCGAGGGCTTGAGTCAGCTCCTCAGCAGCATCCAGCTGATCCAACGGCATCTGAACCCCGGGCTCGCCGTCAGCACCATCCTGCTGACGATGTACGACGGCCGCACGAACCTCGCGCAGCAGGTGGCCCAGGACGTCCGAGACCACTTCACCGGACAGGTCCTTGAGTCCGTCATCCCACGAGCGGTGCGCATCTCCGAGGCGCCCAGCTTCGGGCAGAGCGTCATCAGCTACGACCCCACGTCGCTCGGCGCAGTGTCCTATCTCGAAGCAGCGGCGGAGATCGCCAACCGATGGGCCGCAGGCTCCTCCGATACACCCGATACGAACCACCCTGAGGGAGTCAGTCACTGATGGCAACGAAACGAACTGGACTCGGTCGCGGGATCGGTGCACTCATTCCGACGACGAGTTCAGACTCGCAGGCGAACCGTCCCGTCGACGTCTTCTTCCCCGACAACCAGGGCACTGCCCGCAAGGCGGCGAAGGACGCGGCTACCGCCGCCGCGGACGCCGCCGCAGCAGAGGCGGCGGCTGCCGACGCCCCCACTGCACCGGACGCCGCTGCTACCACGACAGATGGGCCGCAGCTCGTGGCCGTTCCCGGTGCCCGGCTGGCGTACCTCTCCCCCGAACTGATCGTGCCGAACGCCAACCAGCCGCGCACGGTCTTCGATGAGGACCACCTCGCTGAACTCGTCACGAGCATCCGTGAGGTCGGCGTACTGCAGCCGATCGTGGTCCGGCCGATCCCTGGCGACGACGAACGATACGAACTCATCATGGGTGAGCGGCGTCTTCGCGCCTCGAAGGAGGTGGGTCTCGACCGCATCCCCGCAATCATCAAGGACACCGCCGACGAGGACATGCTGCGCGATGCGCTGCTCGAGAACCTGCACCGCTCGGAGCTGAATCCGCTCGAGGAGGCTTCCGCATACCAGCAGCTCCTGGCCGACTTCGGAATCACCCAGGACGAGCTCGCCAACCGCATCGGTCGGTCCCGCCCACAGATCAGCAACACCATCCGCCTGCTCAAGCTGCCGGCGGCCGTGCAGCAGCGCGTCGCCGCCGGTGTGCTGAGCGCGGGACATGCTCGCGCCATCCTGTCGCTGACCGATCCTGAGGCGCAGCAGCGCTTGGCTGACAAGATCGTGAACGAGGACCTGTCGGTTCGCGCGGCCGAGGCTGCTGCGGCTCAGGGCGTTCAGGCGAAGAAGCCGCGTCCGATCGCCGGCTCGCGACGCGGGCAACTCGATGAGATCGCAGACCGCCTCGGGGACCGCCTGAACACCCGCGTGAAGGTGACGCTCGGCGCGAAGAAGGGACAGATGGTCGTGGAGTTCGCGACCATCGCCGACCTCAACCGCATCCTGAGCGAGCTTGGCGAGTCGGGATTCGGTCAGTCCTCCTGACACTGTTTCACGTGAAACATGAGCCGTTCGGCCGCGAGGTTGCTCATGCCCTTCGACAAGCTCAGGGACCGAGACGGGGGGATCCGTGGATTGGCGCACGGTCGCCCCATCTCGGTCACTGAGCTTGTCGAAGTGGCACGCGCGCGCTCTGTAATTAATAACGCCTGATCAAAGCGATATTTCGGGATGTTTCACGTGAAACACCCTGACGGCGAAAAACCGCCCGGTTCAGATGAGCCGGGCGGTTCCGTGGTTCAGAAAAACCTGATCAGGCGAGGAAAGCTGCGAGATCCTTCTCGAGTGCTGCCTTCGGCTTGGCACCGATGACGGTCTGCACGACCTCGCCGCCCTTGAAGACCTTCATCGCGGGGATGGAGGTGATCTGGTACTTCATGGCCAGGTTCGGGTTCTCGTCGACGTTCAGCTTGAGAACGGTGATCTTGTCGCTGTTCTCGGAGCCGATCGTGTCGAGGATCGGGCCGACCGCGCGACACGGACCGCACCAGGCGGCCCAGAAGTCGACGAGGACGGGCTTGTCGCTGTTGATGACCAGTTCGTCGAACGTGGCCTCGGTGACTGCATCTGACATGAGTGTTCTCCTTCGTGGTGGCCAGGCCGATAGCCTGGCCGTCGATCAAACGGTGGTGGTGAGCACGGGGTCGGCCGGCTGCGGACGACCGGCCGTCTGTGCTTCGCCGATGGCCGACGCTTCCCCAGCAGCCTGCTCGAGGTCTGCGAGGTAGTGCTCCGCGTCGAGGGCGGCGATGGTGCCGCTGCCGGCCGCGGTGATGGCCTGTCGGTACGTGGGGTCGATGACGTCGCCCGCGGCGAAGACGCCGGGGAGGTTGGTCTTCGACGAGCGGCCCTTGACGGCGATCGTGCCCTCGGGGGCGAGCTCCAGCTGGCCGTGGATCAGGTGCGTGCGCGGGTCGTTGCCGATCGCGATGAACAGGCCACCGAGCGGCAGATGGGTCTCCGTGCCGTCGGTGGTCGAGCGCAGCGTCACGCCGTCGACCGCGTCGGCACCGGTGATGCCGGCGACTTCGCTGTTCCAGATGAACTCGATCTTCTCGTTCGCGAACGCACGGTCCTGCATGATCTTCGACGCCCGCAGGGTGTCCTTGCGGTGGATGACGTACACCTTCGACGCGAACCGTGTGAGGAAGGTGGCCTCCTCCATGGCGCTGTCGCCGCCGCCGATGACCGCGATCGTCTTCTCCTTGAAGAAGAAGCCGTCGCAGGTGGCGCACCAGGACACACCGTGGCCGGAGAGTCGCTCTTCGTCGTGGAGGCCGAGCTTGCGGTAGGCGGAGCCGGTGGCGAAGATCACGGTGTGTGCCTCGTGCACCTGTCCGTTGCCGAGGGTGACCGTCTTGACGTCGCCGTCGAGCTTCAGCTCGGTGACGTCGTCGTAGAGGACCTCGGTGCCGAACCGCTCCGCCTGCTCCTGGAGCTTCATCATGAGCTCGGGGCCCTGGATGCCCTCGGGGAAGCCGGGGAAGTTCTCGATCTCGGTGGTGTTCATGAGCTCGCCGCCGGCCTCGACCGATGACGCGACGAGCAGTGGCTGCAGCGAGGCGCGGGCAGCGTAGATCGCCGCAGTGTAGCCGGCGGGTCCTGATCCGATGATGATGACCTGACGCACGATGCTCCTCAGTGGTTCGTGGGCTCCCGGACCAGGTGGGTTCCGGGGTTCCGAGTGGTGTAACACATCCTAACCGGCCGCTATTCCGCTCCCCCCGGGGCCTCGGACAGCTCTCAGCCGGTGAGATCGAGGTGGTGTCGACGCGTGGGTGTCAGCGCCCGAACCGGGCGAGGACGGGCGCCAAGGCCGCCTTCAGCTCGGGCGTGCGCAGGAGGGCGAGCACCGCGAGGTACACGGCGGCCATCGCCGCCCCGACGACGGCCATGGTGACGATGGCGCCGGGGATCGTGGCGGTCGGGAACCCCTCCTCGCTGACACCGCCGAGCAGCAGCAGCACGACGACGCCGACCACAGCCGCAGGCACGGCGGCGGCGATGAACCGGACCAGGCTCATGACGATCCGTCGGCCGTCGAGACCCCCCAGCCGGCGCCGGAGCAGCAGTGCGGCGACCACGGTCTGTGCGATGCACGCGATCGTGATGGCGAGCGCGACGCCGGCACCCACCAGATGCGGTGGGAGGACCAGGAGCACGATCAGCGCGAGCAGGACGAAGAGGAGGGTCTGGAACAGGGTGAAGAAGAACGGCGTCTTCGTATCTCCGAGGGCGTAGAAGGCGCGCTGGAGGACGAAGAGGATGCAGAAGGGGACGAGTCCGATCACGAACGCGATGATGATGCCGCCCATCGCCTGCGCCTGTTCGAACGTCTCGGCGAAGATACTGCCGAACGGCACGGCGACCACCATGATGACGGCCGCTGCGAGCACGATGAGGACGCTCACGACACGGATGGCCCCGGAGATGTCGGCTTGCAGCCGCTGGATGTCCCGTCCGCGATCGCGTGTGCCCTGCGCGTGCTCGCTCATCCGCGTGAAATAGGCCGTCGCGATCGAGACGGTGATGATCGAGTGCGGGAGCATGAAGATCAGCCAGGCGTAGTTGAGGATCGCGACCGAGGGCCCCTTATCGCTCACGGAGGCGACGATCTGGGTCTCGATGATCCCGGCACCGGTCGTGAGGAGCAGCATCCCGAAGGTCCAGCTGGCGATCCGCCCGGTGGCCCGGAGGCCGACGCCTCGCCACTCGAAGTCCGGTCGGAAACGCAGTCCGGCCCGACGCCAGAACAGCATGAGGAAGGCGGCCTGGACGACGACGCCGAGGGTGGCGGAGCCTGCGAGGAGCACCGTTCGACCGTCGGTCCACTCGCTGACCGCGAGGTCGCCGCTGCCGTACAGCGTGATGAAGGCGATCAGCCCGGCGATCGCGATGACGTTGTTGAGCACCGGTGCCCAGGTGAACGGACCGAACATCCTGCGTGCGTTCAGGACCTCCCCGAGGACGGTGTAAAGCGCGTAGAACAGGATCTGCGGGAGACACCAGTAGGCGAACGCCGTCGCGAGCGCGAATTGATCAGGCGACAGCGTCGCGGCGACGATGAACACGAACACGGGTGCGAGCAGGGTGATGAGCGCGGTGGCCCCGCCGATGAAGACGAGGGTGATGGTGACGAGCTTGTTGATGTACGCGTTGCCACCGTCGGCGTGGATCCCCGCACGGACGATCTGCGGCACGAGCACGGCGCTGAGCACGCCGCCACCGATGATGACGTAGATCGTGTTCGGGAGCTGGTTGGCGATCGCGAAGGTGTCGCCGATGACCAGGACGCCGATGGCCTGAGCCACGAGGATCGCTTTGACGAAGCCGAGCAGTCGGGAGACGAGGGTTCCCGAGGCGAGGAGCGCGCTCGCCCTGCCGATGCCGTCAGCCATTCGTCTCCTGTCGTCCGGGTGACGACTCTACCGGGGGCTCATCGCCTGGCGGCTGACCGCCGTCCGGAGCATCTGCGGGGGCGGCGGATGTGGAACCCGAGCCGCGTCGCTTGGCTCGTCGGCTCAGCACCATGCGGACCACACCGCTGACGAACAGCAGGGCGACGAGCAGGGCGAGGACGACGGCACCGATGCCCTCCCAATCGGCGCGGACGTTCACGCCCACGAAGGACTGTTCACCGATCGCCTGCCCGCTGGTGCTGAAGAGTTGCAGACGGAGGGTGACGTCGCCGTTGCCGATCTGCGACTGCACGGGGATGAGCACGGTGGCGCGCGAGTCCGCGGCGATCTCCTGCGTCACGGAACCGGAGATGCTCAGTCGACCGTTGCTCGGCGAGGCCTCCATGACCACGGTGACGGGATAGGGCAGGTCGTTGCGCACGGCGAACGGCAGGGACACCTCGCCGCCGACCATGTTGATGCGACTGCTGTCGGTGACGCGCACCGATGCGAGGACCGTGTCCGTCCGTTCCTGCTGCGCGGTGACCGCCGATCCCCAGTCGCCCTCCGCACGCAGCCAGCCGGCCGCGAGGCTGGAGAGCAGGGTGGCGCGCTCCCGTCCGGTCAGCAGCTCGGGTTCGTCGAGTACCGAGGAGAAGGCGGTGACGTCCTGTTCCTCGTCGAGGAGGACCTGCACGTCGGAAACGCGCTCGCTGTCGGGTGCCATCGCCCCGAGCGTCGCCGCGGCCGGCGGTTCGGCGAGCGTCGCCGCCAGGGAGGTCTGCGTCGTGGCCGGCAGGGAGCGGAGCGCGTTCACGGTGTCGGCGAGGGCGGGCAGGGCCGCGTCCACTCCCCGAGGCAGCACGGCGACGACCGTTCCGCCGGACGAACCCTCGGTGCCGATGGCGGCCGCCCGCGCGTTCACATCGGCGATGGCGCTCTCGAACGCGGCGTCCGTCGTGGCGGCGGCGGCGTCGCCCAGCGACTCGGCGAGGCCGTGGTCGGCCAGCAGTGTCTGCGCCGTGCCGACCGTCGCCGAGGCGCGCACGGACTGTCCGGTGTCGGTCGTGTTCGCGGAGTCGAGCAACGTGACCGTTCCGCCAGATGCGGCGAAGACGGCGAGATCCGCATCGGTCACCGCGCCTCCCGCCCACACGATGCCCGGGAGCGAGTAACTCCACTTGAGGAGCTCGTCCATCGTCGGAACGGTCGGCACCGCCTGGCCGGGGGTCTCGGACGGGCTCGGTGCGGGTGTCGGTTCCTCCGACGGCGTGGCTGCCGCCGACGGGTCGGAGGACGTGGCCGGTGAGGAGCCGGCCTGCGGAGTCGGCTGGACGTCGTCGGGCCCGGTGGTCGGCGACGCGGTCGGGGTGGGCGTCTCGGTCGGCTGCACGACGGGGAAGTCGGCGACGTTCAAGGCGAAGGAGAACGAGCTCGGGGTCAGCAGTCGGTCGAGGCCGGCTTCGGCCTGCACGGCGGGTTCGGCGTCGCCGTACTGGAGCGCGAAGGTCTCGTTCGGAGCGGCCTCGAGGCGGGCGAGCCAGGCGACGGCGCTCTCCGGTGCGCGCGTGCCGAGCGCCCGGATCGACGCGATGATGCGTGGGTCGATCCCGAGCGCGATCTGCTCGCCGAAGAGTGCGTCGAGCTGCGTCGTGAGCGCGCCGTCGTCGGCCGTGAGCTCGGTGAGTTCGTCCGCATCGAGGAGACCGCCGTAGCTGAGGGGGACGGTGAGCGGGGCGACGAGCGCGACCGAGGCTGACGTGGGTTGGCCTTGCGCCCGCCAGACGAGCGCCGTCCGACCTCCGGCCGCCGTGTCGCCCGCGACATAGCCGGCTGAGACGCCATAGGAGCCCCAGGCGTCGGCGTCGTCGAACCCCAACGCCGGAGGAGTGAAGTCGAGACCGCTGACGACGTACTGCTGTCCGGCGATGAGCTCGGGGATGTCGATCGTCCGCACCACGGTGGTGCCGGCGGGCGTCGCGGCCGCGTCCACCCCGGTCGTGTCGAGCCACGCGTCGAGCGCCGCCGTGCCGGTGATCCGCGCCGTGGTGACCGCCACGGACACGGAGCCGGCGGGGAGGTCGGCGTCGGTGCCGTTCGTGAGCGTGATGCCGAACGAGGTGAGGGACGACGGTTCGACCGCTCCCCCGTCGCTCGGGCTCACCTCGACGGACACGAGGCCGTCGGGAGTCGATGCCGTGTTCGCGCTCAGCTCGGGCGAGGCGATCGCACTGGAACCCGTGGACCAACCGCCGGCGGACACCACGGCGAGCGACAGCGCGGCTGCTGCGAGGGCGCTGAGGAGGCGTGGGCGGTGGCGGTGGCGTGTCATGGGCGGTGGGGACGGTCCGCTCGGGCGGAGCCGTCCGGTGACGATTGTACGGGGGCCTCCCAGTCGAACCTGGATGCTTGTGCGCCGGGAGACGCCGATTCGCCGCCGGCGGAGGTGTGAGGCGGCCTCGAAGCCCTACGTCCGCGAGGTCGGGTCGAACGTCTCGGAGGAGTCCGTCCCGTCCGCTCGTGCTCCGGCTTCGTCCTCTCGGTCCTCCCGGCGCCCGGCGCCGAGCGACAGGGTGGCGAGGAAGCCCACGGCCAGGAATCCTGCGGCCGCGAACGCCGCGGAGCGGGTGCCGTCCGACAGGGCGATCCTGGCGTCCTCGGCCACCGTCGCGGTCGCCGGGTTCGCGTCGAGACCGGCGATGGCGGCGCCCGAGCTGTCGACGACACTCGTCACGAGGGCGTCGCGCTGCGCGCTCGGCACACCGGCGTCCTCGAGTCGTCCGTCGAGGACCGACGCCGTACTCACGAAGAGGATGGTCCCGAGGACGGCAATACCGAGTGCCGAGCCGATCTGCCTCGCCGTGCTCTGCGTCCCGGAACCCTGGCCGCTCTGCTCGACGGGCACATCCTTCAGGACGACGCCCGTCAGCTGTGCGGTGGCGAGACCGACGCCGAAGCCGTAGACGAACAGGAACGGCACGATCGCGAACCATTCGGTCGCCGGCCCGACGACCAGCCCGATGCCCGCGACACCGATGATCTCCGCGACGATGCCGACGCGGACGATCAGGACGGGTGCGACCCGGTTGCCGAACGCGCCAGCGAACCCGCTCGCGACGAAGGAGCCGATCGCGAGGGCCAGGAGGATCAGACCGGTCTGCAGTGCGCTGTAGCCGAGGACGAACTGGAGCCAGATCGGCAGCGAGAGGATGATGCCGAACTCCCCCAGCGAGACGATGAGGGCGGCGATGTTGCCGTTCCGGAACGACGGCAGGGAGAACAGGGAGAACGCGACGATCGTGCTGCGCCCATGGCGCATCCGGTGGCGTCCCCAGAGGACGAACGCGACACCTGCGACGACCGTGATCATCAGTGCCACGGGCACCGGGGAGAGGCTGAACGGCCAGGTCCAGTCCCCGATGACGAGCGGGTTGTCGGTGAGCCACCACCCGAGACTCCGGCCCTCGATGAGTCCGTAGACGAGGGACGCGCTCGTCAGGATCGACAGGACGGCGCCGACGGCGTCGATGCGGTCGGTCGCGGGTTCCCGCGACTCCGACACGAACAGGAGCAGTCCGACGATGATGAGGACACCGAGCGGCACGTTGATGCCGAACGCCCAGCGCCAGGAGAAGTCGGTGGTGAGCCAGCCTCCGAGGAGCGGACCGACGGCCACCATGCCCCCGATCGTGGAGCCCCACACCGCGAAGGCGATCGCACGGTCGCGGCCTCGGAAGGTCGCGTTGATGATCGAGAGGGTCGTCGGCAGGATCATCGCGCCGCCGACGCCCTGGATCACCCGGGACAGGATCAGGAGGTCGCCCGTCGCCGCGAGTGCGGCGAAGACGGAGGCTCCGCCGAAGACCACGACGCCGACGAGCAGCATCCGACGACGGCCGAACCGGTCGGCGAGCGTGCCGAAGACGATGAGCAGCGCGGCGAAGACGAGCGTGTAGGACTCCTGGACCCACTGCACCTGGGTCGAGGAGATCCCGAGGTCGTCGACGATCGACGGGATCGCCACGTTGACGATCGTCGAGTCGACGATGATGAGGGCGACGGCGATGCTGATGACGACGAGGCCGAACCATTTGCGACGGTCCGACGGCGAGCGCTCAGGCTTCGCGGAAGGCGTGGACTCCGTCATGCGCGGAAACGATCAGCTGGCTGCATATTCTGATTATGCGCCTTCTCGAGGCTGATGTCACACGGACGTCCGGCGGTCAGACGAGGAGCGGCTGCAGCTGGCGCGAGCCGTCGATCAGGAGGTCGAGGAGTGCGGCGGGACGCTCGATCCGCTCACTCGGTGCCGAAAGCGACAGCCCCGCGACGAGACCGCCGCGGTCGTCCCGGATCGGGACCACGAGGCAACCGTGACCGGGCGTCACCTCACCCACTTGGCGTGCGTACCCGAGTCGTTCGACGTCGTGGATCAAGGGCTCGGCGTCCCGGAACGGCCGCTGGACGAGTCCTGACCAGTCGTATCCGCCGTGAGCGAGCTCGTGCAGGAGCAGACGCCCGATCGCGGAGGTGTCGAGGCGCCTGACGATCCGCTGCTCGTCACTCAACGGGAAGTCGGGATCCGCATCCGCGATCCTGATCCGATCGCCCTCGTACCGCACGAGGTGGACGCCTCCTCGTACGCTCGACCGCAATCGTCCGATCACCTCGCGCGCAGCGAGCGGGGGTGGGGCCGGAGCGACGAGATGGGCGAGTTCAACGACCTTCCGCCCGAGTGCGAATCCGCGCAGGTCGGGCATGCGGACGAGGTATTCGTCCTGGACGAGGAGGTTGAGGAGTCGGTAGGTGGTCGCCCTCGGCATGTCGAGTCCGGCGGAGACCTCCTGCGCCGTCACACCGGCACCGCATCGCGCGACCTCTTCGAGCACGGTGAGCGCGCTGTGCACGGCCTTCGGTTGTCGGGCGCGGAGCTCGCCCGCGCCGCTCACCGGTGCTCCGCGGACGGTCCGCCGAGCACGTCGGCGCTCACCGTCTCGTCGTAGACCCCCACGGTCGAACTCAGCCACGGTCGGCGTCGATGCCGGATCGCCCAGATCGCGATGCCGAGTGCCATCGTGACGAGGAACACCCAGACGCCGACAGCACGCTCGCCGGCGCTCTCCACGACCAGATAGACCACGAGCGCGATGGACAGCAACACCCCGGCCACCACCGCGCGCAGGAGCGGCCAGAGCGTCAGTTCTCCGATCCGCCAGAGGAAGACCGGGGCTGCGATGCAGACGAGGACATAGGCGGTGATGTACCCGGCCGCCGCCACGACGATGAGGACCTGCATCGCCGCCCAGGCGCCTCCGGTCAGCACGAGCGCGAGCACCGAGATCGGCGTGACGATCGCCAGAGCCGCGCCGATCGCCACATGGGGCGTGCGGAACCGGCGGTGCGTGGTCCCGAGGCGCGACGGCAGGACCCCCTCTCGACCCATCGAGAAGACGACCCGCGAGAACGCCGTGATGGAGGCGATCGCACAGGCGAGGAACGACGCCGCGACGGACAGGTCGAGCAGCAGCCCCATCCACTCGACCCCGGAGGCCAACGCCAGGTCGTTGATGGGCGTTCGGGTCGCGGTGATGTCCTCCCCCAACGCCGCGAAGCCCGCCAGCTGACTGTACGAGGTGACGAGGAAGAGGAGACCCGCGCCGACGACGGTCCAGACCAGGGACCGGGGGATGCTCGCGAAGGGCCGACGGGCTTCGACGCCGAGCGTCGAGGAGCTCTCGAATCCGACGAAGGCGGTCACGGCGAGCACCGATCCGACCGCCAGGTGTTCCGGGGAGGCATCCAGCCCGAGTACGGACCAATCGGGCGTCGGTCCGAGCTGCGACAGGAGCACGCCCACGAGGATGAGGATGATCGCGACCGAGGCGCTCTCCACGATCAGGGTCACCCGGGTGGACAGGTGGATCCCGCGGACGAGCACGACGAGGCAGACGACGGCCATGCACACGAGGAGTGCGGACACGACACCCGTCGAACTCGGCATGCCGGGCCAGAACCGGTGCAGCAGGATCGACAGGTAGTACCCGGCACCGGCCAGGGCGAACATGGCGATGAAGCCGTACCCGATGAGCAGCGCGACGCCCGTGACGAAGGCCGCACCCGTTCCGAGCCCCTTGGAGACGAAGGTGTACAGCGAGCCGGTCGCGGCGATGCGCTTCGCGAACACGTTCACGGTGGTGGCGACGAGCAACGACAGCAGCATCGCGATGGCGAGCGACCACATGGTCGCCCCGCCCGCGGTCACGGTGACGATCAACGGGATCGTCGTCGCAGCGGCGGACGGCGCCACCGCCGAGACGGACTGGGCGAACACGTCGATGAACCCGACACTGCGCCGCTGGAGGCCGTCGACCGGTGACCGGGACTCGAGACCACGGACGCTCGGAGGATTGCTGATCGCGCGTTCCAGAGCCGTCACGTCCCTCACCTCCTCCTCGTCGTTCAGGCTAGGCGCGTCCCGTTGCACCGGCGTGGCGGGCGTGTTTCGGCTTCGTGACCGTCAAATGAGACAGCGGTGTCGACCGGTCTCATTCGGTGCCGAGCAGGTGTTACGGCGACGAGACGAGGCGGCAACAGGAGACCGGGATGCTGGCCTCGTCCCGATACCGCCGCATTGCTCGAGGAGTGTCCATGACCGTCACGAAAGGTCCGGCCACCGATGCCGGACAGCCCACCCGGTCCCTGAAGGGATCGCTCGGCGTCACCGCCATCGTCTTCATGGTCGTCGCCGCGGCCTCGCCGTTGACGGTCGTCGGTGGAGCCGCGCCGCTCGGCATCCTGCTCGGCAACGGGGTCGGCTTCCCGAGCATGTACGTCGTGTCCGCGGTGATCCTGCTGCTGTTCGCCGTCGGACTCTCGGCCATGACGCGGCACGTGCCCAAGCCGGGTGCCTTCTTCACCTTCGTCGGATACGGGCTCGGCAAACCGGCCGGTCTCGCGTCGGCGTTCCTCGCCCTCCTGACCTACACGACCATCCAGGTGTCGGTGTACGGCTACATCGGCTACCTGTTGAGCGTGACCTTCGCCGGTCTCGGCGCCCCGGAGATCCCCTGGTACCTGTACTCGCTCGCGTCGATCGCCGTCGTCGGTCTGCTCGGCTATCGCCACATCGACCTCAGCTCGAAGGTCCTCGGTGTCCTGCTCGTGGCGGAGGTCGGGATCGTCCTCGTCCTCGCCGGGGCGGTGATCGTGACCGGCGGTGCCGACGGACTGTCGGCCGAGCCGTTCGTGCCCGAGCAGGTGTTCTCCGGGTCGCCCGGTGTCGGACTGATGTTCGCGATCGCGGCGTTCATCGGGTTCGAGGCGACCGCGATCTTCCGCGATGAGGCGAAGGACCCGTCCCGCACGATCCCGCGGGCGACCTACATCGCGGTGATCGGGATCGGCCTGTTCTACACCCTCGCCTCCTGGGCGCTGGTCATGGCCTGGGGCCCTGACGACGTCCTCGCCGTGGCCGGCGAGGATCCCGGCGCGATGATCCTCCGCACCACGCTGCTCTACCTCGGCCCGGTCGGAGAGCTCGTCATCAACGTCCTCCTCATCACGAGCATGTTCGCCTGCGTCCTGTCCTTCCACAACGTCATCACCCGGTACCAGCACACGATGTCGAACGCCGGCGTCCTGCCGGGCCGGCTCGGCGGCGTCCACCCCAAGCACCTCTCGCCGCACACCTCGTCGCTCGTCCAGAGCGCCACCGCGGCGATCCTGATCGTCGTCTTCGCCGTGCTCGGTCTCGACCCCGTCCTGCAGGTGTTCACGTGGTTCGCCGGCGTCGCTACCCTCGCGATCGCGATCCTCATGGCGGTCACGAGTCTCGCGGTGATCGTGTACTTCGCCCGCACGAAGCAGGATCGGCGGGTGTGGAACACGGTCGTCGCACCCGGCCTCGGGTTCATCGGACTCGTCGGTTCGGCCGTGGTGATCGTCGTCTACTTCCCGATGCTCGTCGGAGACGTGGACGCGGGCGGTAACCCCGTGTTCGGGACCGTGAGCGCCGTCCTGCTCGCCCTCATCGCGGTCTGCCCCGTCGTCGGCCTTGTGCAGGCCGCGTACCTGCGTCGTCGTCGCCCGGCGGCCTACGCCGACGTCATGGACGCCATCGGCGGTTGACCATCCGACCCTTCCCCTCGCCACCCGCGACCACCCGCATCACCGAACCAGGAGCATCACGATGACCATCACCGACCCCACCACCCTGCGCGACGCCGACGGCGACACGCCCGTCCAGCACCCGCTCGCCAGCCTGTCCGCGCCGGAGTTCGACCGCATCCGCGACATCGTCACCGCCTTCGACGACTTCACCGAGACGACCCGGTTCGCCTACGTCGGCCTCGAGGAGCCCCACAAGCGGGCGGTGCTCGCCTGGCAGGCCGGCAACGGTCCCCTGCCGGAACGCCTCGCCCGCGTGATGCTGCTCGACATGGCCACGGGTCGATCGACGGACAACGTGGTGTCCATCGACAGCGGGTCCCTGCTCAGCACGGTCGTCCTGGACGGTTCCCGCGGCCAGCTGCCGATCCTCATCGAGGAGTTCGACGCCATCGCGGAGATCGTGGCGGAGGACGAGGGGTGGGTCGCCGCCCTCGCCGCCCGTGGCTGCACGGTCGACGAGGTGAAGGTCGTCCCGCTGTCGGCCGGCTTCTACGACTATCCCGAGGAGGTCGGGCGCCGGATCGTCCGGGTCCTCGCGTTCCGCCAGGACTACCCGGCCGACCACCCGTGGGCCCACCCCGTCGACGGACTGAGCGCCTATGTCGACACCGCGGCGCGGCGGATCACCCGCCTCATCGACGCGACCGCCTTGGCGATCCCGGCGGAGCCCGGGAACTTCGACGACCCGACGGTCCAGGGTGCTCCGCTCTCCTCGCTCAAGCCGATCGTCATCACCCAGCCGGAGGGCCCGAGCTTCCAGGTCGACGGCGAGTTCGTCGAGTGGGGCAATTGGCGGTTCCAGGTCGGCTTCGACGTCCGTGAGGGCCTCGTCCTCCGTCAGCTGTCGTTCGACGACGCCGGCGAGGAACGGCCCATCATCTACCGGGCGTCGATCAACGAGATGCTGGTCCCCTACGGCGACCCCTCCCCCGTGCGCTTCTGGCAGAACTACTTCGACACCGGCGAGTACCTGTTCGGCCGGTTCACGAACTCCTTGGCGCTCGGGTGCGACTGCGTGGGCGAGATCAAATACTTCGACGCGGTGCTCGCCGATGAACTCGGCAACCCGTTCACGATCGAGAACGGGATCTGCATGCACGAGGAGGACTTCGGCACCCTCTGGAAGCACTCCGACCTGTACACCGGCTCCAACGAGGTCCGGCGGTCGCGTCGGCTGGTCATCTCCTTCTTCACCACCGTCGGCAACTACGACTACGGGTTCTACTGGTACCTGTACCTCGACGGCACCATCGAGTGCGAGTCGAAGCTGACGGGCATCCTCTTCACCTCCGCGTACCCCGGGCTCGACGCGGCGGGCGCCGACTACCCGTACGCCTCGGAGGTCGCGCCCGGGCTCGGCGGGCCGTACCATCAGCACCTCTTCTCGGCCCGTCTGGACATGATGGTGGACGGTCTGTCGAACGCGGTCGAGGAGGTGGACGCGGTCCGGGTGCCGATCGGGCCGGGGAACGAGCACGGCAACGCCTTCACGAAGCGGGTCACGCGGCTCAGCACGGAAGCGGGCTCCGGACGCGTGGCGGACGGCTCGGCCGCTCGAGCTTGGCACATCGTCAACACGGAGAAGACGAACCGGATGGGACGCCCGACGGGGTACGTGCTGTACCCGCAGGAGTCGCCGACGCTCATGGCCGACGCGTCGTCGTCGATCGCCAAGCGGGCGGAGTTCGCGACGAAGCACCTCTTCGTCACGAAGTACGACCCGGCTGAACGATACGCGGCGGGCGACTTCGTCCACCAGAACCCGGGTGGCGACGGCATCACGCGGTTCATCGAGGGCGACGAGTCGATCGACGGCGAGGACATCGTGCTCTGGCACACCTTCGGACCGACGCACTTCCCCCGTCCGGAGGACTGGCCGGTGATGCCGGTGGACTACGCCCGGTTCACGCTCAAGCCCTACGGTTTCTTCGGCAAGAACCCGACCCTGAACGTCCCGCCGAACGAAGCGGTCGGGCACTGCTCGCACGACACCGGCACCGCGCACGCGGGACACGGCGGTCACGACCAGGGTGCCGAGGAGCACTGTGGCCACGGGCACTAGGTCGCGGCGATGAGCGAGGTCCTCCACCTCGGGGCGCTCGTCCCGGCCGCCGTCGGCGCCTGTTGCACCGTCGGCGGCCGACGCGGACCCCTCGACCTCGTGGCCGCGATCGTCATGCTCGCGGCGATGCTCGACCTGGCGACCGGTGTCGGGATGCTGCATCCGTTGCTCTGGGCCGTCGTCCTGATCGTCCTCGCCGTCGCCTCGGCGGTCCGGCTGCGTTCCGTCGCCGAACTGCCGGCTCCGGTCGACGACGCTGTGGCGCTCGCCGTCAAGCGCCACCGTGCTGCAATGACCGTGCACACCTCAGGCGGTCTCGTCATCATGGCGGCGCTCGTGTGCACCATGGCGGGTCATGCCGCCGGGAGTATATATGCCGGATCGGGTATACACCCGGCAGGACATCAGTTCGGAACCAGTGCTCTCCCCGCCGTGCTCCTGGCGGGCGGCATGGCGGGGTTCGTCGCCCTGTCCACGCGGATCGCGGTCGAGGCGGCTCGACGGCGTGAGCGGGTCGTGGTCGTCGAGGTGCTGAGCATGACGGTCTCCGTCGTCGCCATGGGACTCGCCGCAGCGCTGTGACCTGGGCGGCGGCGTCGATCTACTCGGCGTCGTCGCCCTCCCACGGCGGCCGGGCGACCTTGCCGGACATCCGCCACACGGCTCGGGTCAACTCAGGGTGCACGCGGGCGATCTCACGGAGCACCTCGTACTCCAGGTGGTCCGCGTTGTCGCGGTGGTCCTGGGCGTCATCGAGTGACGAGTACCCGGCCAGCCGAGCCATCGCGTGCTGGGCGGCCAGACCCCGGGCGTGCAGCGCGTCGTCCCGGAGCACGGCGACGACGAGTTCGTCGACCGTCGGCATCGAGGGCAGGAAATCCCAGGGGTCTTCGCCGTCGCGGGCGCGATGCTCGATGATCACCTCGCGCTCGAGCTGCGCGTCGCGGCGCAATCTGGGGAGGTCGACGGCCTGCAGATCCACGTACCCTCCTCGCTCCGGCGCACCCCGCGGCGCGCACTCGGGTATCAAGGGTACGCCCGGTATCGGTGGACCGTGCCGTCAAGGCGCAGCACACTCGCGGCCGAGGCTGGTACCGCAGGACCACCGATGTCGTCCGATCGGCGGATGCCGGGGTCGCATCAGGTCCATCCTCGTGCGGATGTGGGCGGCGGCGGCGCTCCATAGCGTGGAGTGGGGCGGATCGCGCCCGCTCCGCGACCGAGAGGCCCGTCCTTCCATGTCATTCCTCACGAGGCTCAGCCTCGCCAATCGCCTGATCGTCGGTCTCATCACCGCGGCCATCGTGGCCTTCGGACTCTTCGCGGTCGGTTCCCTGAAGCAGGAACTGCTGCCGTCCGTGCAGCAGCCGGGTGCCGTCGTGGCCGCGACGTACCCCGGCGCCTCGCCGTCGTCGGTCGAGCGCGAGGTCACGAAGCCCGTCGAACAAGCGGTGCAGGGGGTCAAGGGTGTCACTGGCGTCACCTCGACGTCGGTCAGTGGTTCCACGTCCGTGCAGGTGAGCTGGGACTTCGGCCAGGACGACGAGAAGATCGTCGGCGACATCCGCAGCGCCCTCGCCGGCCTGAAGAGCACGCTTCCGAACGACACGACCACCGAGGTCTACGCCGGCGGGAGCGACGACATCCCCGTGCTGCAGCTCGCGGTCGCGTCCGAGGACGAGTCCGGCGAGTTCGCGGGCAGGGTCGAGACCACCGTGCTCCCCGCGCTCCGTGGGATCGCCGGCGTACGCCAGGTCGATCTCGCGGGTGAGAACGCCACGCAGCTCGTCATCACGATGCGTCCGGCCGACCTCGCGGCCAAGAAGGTGACCGCGGAGGAGGTCATGGCGGCCGTCCAAGCGAGTGGTGTCATCACGGCTGCCGGAACCAGTGTCGACGCCGGCAAGGAACTGTCGATCGAGGTCGGGTCGCCCGTCGGCTCGCTGGCCGAGGTGCAGGCCCTGCCCATCCAGCACGAGGACGGCCCGTTCGCGCTCTCCGCCGTCGCGGACGTGGAGCTCGTCCCCGCGGCCGAGACCTCCATCGCCCGGGCGGACGGGCTCCCGTCGCTCTCGCTGACGATCCTCAAGGACCCGTCGGCCAACGCCGTCCAACTCGCCCACACCATCCGTGACGCCCTCCCCGGGCTGGAGCAGGAGCTCGGCTCGGGTGCGGCCTTCACCGTCGTCTTCGACCAGTCGCCGATGGTCGAGCAATCGATCCACGACCTCTCCGTCGAGGGCGGGCTCGGGCTGTTGTTCGCGATCATCGTGATCCTGGTCTTCCTCCTGTCGATCCGGTCCACGATCATCACGGCCGTGTCGATCCCGCTCTCCCTCCTCATCGCGATGATCGGGCTGTGGATCGGCGACTACTCGCTCAACATCTTCACGCTCGCCGCGCTGACCGTCGCCGTCGGGCGGGTGGTCGACGACTCGATCGTGGTGATCGAGAACATCAAACGACGGCACACCGGGCGGGTGATGACGACCTCGAGCGTCGTCGAGGCGGTCCACGAGGTCGCCGGGGCCGTGACCGCGTCGACGATCACGACCGTGGCCGTGTTCCTCCCGGTCGCCTTCGTCGGCGGGACGGTCGGCGAGCTGTTCCGACCCTTCGCCGTCACGGTGTCGGTCGCGCTCATCGCGTCCCTCGTGGTCTCACTCACGATCGTTCCGGTGCTCGCGTACTGGTTCATGCGAGGCTCCTCCGCCCCGGCCATGGGCAAGGCCACCGACGACGCGGCCACCGAAGAGGCGTCCGTGGTCGAGGATGAGTCCGAGGCGTACTCGAAGCTCCAGCGCGCCTACCTGCCGGTCCTGCGCACCGCCCTGAAGCGTCCGGTCGTGACCCTGCTCGTGGCGGCGGTCGTGTTCGCCGGGACGATCGTCTCGGCCGGGTTCCTGAAGACCGACTACCTCGGTGACATCGGCGGCGAGAACACCGTCACGGTCACCCAGGAGCTCCCGGAGGGGACGAGCCTCGACGTGACCAGCGACGCGGCCGCGGCCGTCGAAGCGGTCCTCGCGAAGACCGCCGGGGTCTCCGGGTACCTGACCACCGTCGGTGGGAACGGCTCGAGCAACACGGCACAGATCAGCGTGACCGTCGGTGAGGAGAGCTCCCGCGAGGGTGTCGCCGACACCATCCGGGACGCCGTGGCGAAGCTCGACGACGTCGGCGAGGTCACCGTCGGTGACGCCGCCGGAGGATTCACCGGTGGCGGAGGCGGCATGGAGGTCACGCTGCAGGGCGAGGACCCCGTGGCGCTCGCCACAGCGGCCGCCGCGGTACAGGACATGCTCGGCGGTACGGACGGCCTCCGGGATGCGACGAGCGACCTCGCCGACGAGCAGGGCCTGCTCAAGGTGAACGTCGACCGCGCCGCCGCCGCCCGGTACGGCTTCACGCAGGAACAGGTCGGCCAGGCCATCGCCGGTGCACTCCGCGGCGCGCCGATGGGTTCGGTCATCCTCGAGGGAGCGTCTCGCGACATCATCGTGCGCTCGCAGCGGGTCGGCACGACGCCGGCCGAGATCGCCGCGCTCCCCCTTCCTGTCAGTGCCTTGCAGCAGGCCGCGGCTCAGAAGGCTGCGACCGATGCCCTCACGGCCGAGCAGGACGAGGCCACCCAGCGCGCGAAGGACGAGGCGGCATCCCAGGCCGCGACCCAGCGCTCGGAACTCCAGGAGGCCCGCTCGACCGCGGCGTCGCAGCTCGACGCCCTGCGGGCTCAGCTGAGCGCACTGCAAGCTGCTCCGGTCGAAGTGCCGCCGGTCACGCCCACGACGCCGGAGGAGGAGGCGGCACGACAGGCCTACGAGGCCCGCGCCGCCCAACTCGCCGGGCTGAGCGACGCGATCTCCCAGCTCCAGGGCTCGATCACGACCATCGACGAGCAACTGACCGCGATGCGGGACGCTGAGAGCGAGGCCGCCGAGCAGCAGGCGGAGGCGGACCGCCTCACTCAGGCGCAGAAGGACCTCGCCAACGTCAGCGCCGTCCCGATCCCGGTCAGCGCCGTCGCGCAGGTGGGCGAGGAACGTGCCGCAGCGGCGATCACGCGCATCGACGGCGTCCGGACCGTGACCGTGTCGGCGACACCGACGGGTGACGACCTCAGCGCGACGACGCTCGCCGTCCGGGAGGGCCTCGCGGGCCTCGACCTGCCGAGCGGGGTCACCGCCTCGGTCGGTGGCGTCGCCCAGGATCAGGAGGAGTCGTTCGCGCAGCTCGGCCTCGCGATGCTCATCGCGATCGTGCTCGTCTTCATCGTCATGGTGGCGACGTTCCGGAGCCTCTTGCAGCCGCTCATCCTGCTGGTCTCCGTGCCCTTCGCGGCGACCGGCGCGATCGCGGCCCTGCTCATCACGGGGACACCGCTCGGCATCCCGTCGATGATCGGCCTCCTGATGCTCATCGGCATCGTCGTCACGAATGCGATCGTCCTCATCGACCTGGTCAACTCGTACCGGGCTCGGGGCGACGGCATCGACGACGCGGTCCTGCACGGAGCCCGACTCCGTCTGCGGCCGATCATCATGACCGCCTGCGCGACGATCTTCGCGCTCGTGCCGATGTCGCTCGGCCTCACGGGCGGTGGGGTGTTCATCTCGCAGTCGCTCGCGATCGTCGTGATCGGCGGCCTGGTGTCGTCGACGCTCCTGACGCTCATCCTCGTGCCGGTGCTCTACCTGCTCCTGGAGCGCCGGACCGAGCGCCGTCTGGAGAAGCGTGAGCGGAAGCGCACGGCGAAGGCTGCTCGGCACGAGGCGGAGGAGCACGAGGAGCAGACCGACGAGGACCTCGACGCGATCCTCACCACGGATCGCTGACGGCGGCTGCAGGGTGGGCGGCTCGGCCCACCCAGCAGCTGGCACACTGGTGAGCGTGGACCAGCGACTGATCGACCTCCTCCGTTCCGACCTCGACGCGGCCGGGTACACGGTGGAACGGGTGCGTGGCCTCTGGGGTGAGACGGCCGAGGCAGCCCTGCACCGCTCCAACCGGGTCGTGGCGATCCGCTCGCTCGACGATCGCCGCCGGACGGCCGGCGCGGAACCGATCGCGACGTTGGCGACGCTGTTCGTGCTCGGCGTTGCCGTGGGGGCCGATGACGCGATGCGTGCACTGCCGTCGCTCGGCCTCGACGGCGCGGTGGCCCTCGGTCTCGTCGGCCTGAGCGACGACGGTTCGGTCGCCCCGGCCATCGATCTGCGCCCCTACGCCTGGGTCGACGCCAACGGGAGCGGTGCCTGGTGGATCGCCTCCGACCTCGGCGAACTCGCACTGGGGCATGAGCTCGGCGAGGAGCACGTCCTCGGGGTCGGCGGCGCGTCGATGACCCTGAGCGGCATCATCCTCCCCGAGCGGGTCGGAACGGCACTCGACCTCGGGACCGGGTGCGGCATCCAGGCCCTCCACCTGTCGCGGATCGCGGATCACGTGGTCGCGACGGACATCTCCGAACGAGCCCTCGAGCTCGCCGCACTCAACGCGCGCCTGAACGGCATCGACTCGATCGAATTCCGCCACGGCAGCATGTTCGACCCCGTCGCCGGTGAACGGTTCGACCGCATCGTCTCCAACCCGCCGTTCGTCATCACACCGCGTGCCGAGGGTGTGCCGAGCTACGAGTACCGCGACGGCGGTCTCGTCGGCGATGCACTCGTCGAGTCCGTGTTCCTCGAGGTCGCCCGCCATCTGACGCCCGGCGGCGTCGCGCAGTTCCTCGGCAACTGGGAGTACCGCGGCGGTGCCGACGGGCTCGAGCGCGTCGCCGGGTGGGTTGAGCGCAGTGCGGAACCGGTCGACGCCTGGGTCATCGAGCGCGAGGTGCAGGATCCGGCCGAATACGCGGAGACCTGGATCCGCGACGGTGGCACACGGCTCGGGACGCCGGAGTTCGAGCGCCTCGCGGGCGCGTGGCTCGATGACTTCGAGGCGCGGGCCGTGACCGGCGTCGGTTTCGGGTACGTGCTGCTCCGTCGATCGGAACCGTCCACTCCGCTGCGCCGCTTCGAGCGGCTGCACGGGCAGGCGGGCTCGAACGCCGCCGGGCTGGGTGCGCACCTCGCCGTGTGTCTCCTCGCTCACGACTGGCAGGTGGCGCTCGACGACGACCAGCTGCTCGGTGAACGCGTCATCCTCGCGGGCGACGTCACCGAGGAGCGCCACTACTGGCCCGGGGACGAGGACCCGACGGCGATGACTCTGCGGCAGGGTGGCGGCTTGGCTCGCTCGGTGGGCATCGACACGGGCCTGGCGGGGCTCGTCGGGGCCTGCGACGGCGAGTTGACCCTGGGAGCCATCATCGACGCGATCGCCCAGCTCGTCGAGGTCGATGCGGCGGAGCTCCGCGCCGAACTCCTCCCCCGGGTCCGCGCACTGCTGGACGACGGCATCCTCCTGCCGAGCTCCTGAGGTGTTCAGGCACGCTGGCCCTACTCGTCGTGGAACCGTGCCTGGGCGATGAGGACGCCGTCGTCCGTGAGGCGGTAGACCAGTCGATGCTCCACAGCCCCGACAGGGTGCCGGTTCGGGCGGTCTTCCAGGTGATGGCGATAGTCTGCCGTGTCGGACCGACCGACGCCGCCGACGAAAGCGACCACCCTCCATGACGGAGAGCCCACTCTCAGCCAGCCCGTACGAGGTGCTCGGCGTGAGCACCACGGCGACGCAGGACGAGCTCCGGAGGGCCTACCGACGGCTCATGCGCGAGACCCACCCCGACCTCGGTGGAAGCGCGCGGCAGTTCAACGCCGTCCAACTCGCCTGGGAGCGCGTCGGAACTGAGCAGGACCGGGCCGCCTACGACCGCGGGCGCAACGTGCCGTCCTCCGACGCGGGCGACGACGACGCTCCGACCTGGTCGGCGTCGACCACTGGCCGGTCGGGTACGCAGCGCGCCGACTCGCGACCCCGCGCTCGCGCCTACGGACACCCCGGCGGAGACTCGCGGGAGGCCTACCTCGGGCTCATCCGGGAGTGGGTCGGCCGTGGTGTCCCGCTCGACGACCCCTACGACCCGAAGCTCGTCCGCTCGGCTCCGCGCGAGATCCGGCACCAGTTGGCCAACGCGCTCGCCGAGGAGCAGACGGCGCGCACCGTGGCGACGCTCGGCATCGGATACACCGTCTGGCACGACGTCCTGGCGCCGGGCGAGGCGAAGCTCGACCACGTCGTCCTCGGCCCGACCGGCCTCTTCGCGGTCAAGTCGGAGGACTGGGGTGGGCCGGTCCGGGTGCACCGCGGCGAGGTCGTCGGGGAGACGCTCGATCCTCGCGAGGAACCCGTCCGGTCGATCGTGCGCTCGGCGCGGACCGTCGCGAAGGCGGCCCGGGTGAAGTTCACGGCGTCCGTCATCGTCGTGCCCGACGGCGCCACCCCGGAGTCGGTGGAGTTCATCGGACGCAAGCATCCGGTCACGGTCCTCGTCGAGCGCTCCCGCCTGGCCGACCTCCTCCGCACCGGTCTCCCGGGCGTCGACCGCATGGGTGGCAACCAGCTGTTCGACATCCGCACGCGTCTGCAGCAGACCATCCGCTTCGTCGGCCTCTGACACGCGCCGTGACACGGCACGGGAGGAATCCCCTCCCGCCCCACTCGGGGACCTTGTGCGCTCCTGCTCCAGGCCCCACCATCTGGGCATGACTTCTCCCGCAGGCTGGTATCCCGATCCCGAGCAGCCCGGCCAGCAACGATGGTGGACCGGAGTCGGCTGGGGTGGGCAACGCATGCCGGCGGCCGTGCCCGCTCCCCCGGTCGCCGGCCCTCCTGCTCCTACCGGGGCCACGCGTACGCGCCGCCTCGGTCCGCTCCACATCGCCCTGCTCAGCCTGGTCGGAGCACTGTTGCTCGTCAGCGCGGTCGGTGGGGCGTTCTGGGCGATGCTCGCACTCGTCGCCCTGGTGGCCGTGGTGATCGGCGTGGTCGCGCTCGTCCGTGGTCGCGTCTCCTCCCTCGGGATCCGCAACCGCGGGATCGCGGCCGCCGTGATCGGAGCCGCCCTGTGCCTGGTCGTCGTGGGCGGAAGCGCCAACGCGGCCATCCACCCGGTCGGGCCCCGGCCCGCGGCGCTGCTGTCGGCTCCGGAGGGGACGTCCGTCGCCAAGCCGAGTGCCACGCCGTCGCCCACCCCGACCGACGTCGTCAGCGAGGTGACCGAGGTGGTGGAGATCCCGTTCGCGGTGACCGAGGTCCAGGACCCGAACATCGACGTCGGTCAGGTCGTCGTGACGACGACGGGCGTCCCTGGACAGCAGACGAACACCTACCGCGTCACCACGCGAGCCGGGGTCGAGATCGCTCGAGAGCTCGTCGCGCAGCTCGTGTCGGTCCAACCGGTCGCGCAGGTGACATCTGTCGGGACGCGGCAACCCGCTCCGCCGCCTCCCGCTCCCGTCGCCGATCCGGCCGGCGGAGGGTGCGACCCGAACTACGAGGGGCAGTGCGTCCCGATCGCCAGCGATGTCGACTGCGCCGGTGGAAGCGGCAACGGACCGGCGTACACGCCTGGCCCGGTGTACGTCGTCGGAAGCGACGTCTACGACCTCGATCGGGACGGTGACGGCATCGCCTGCGACGCCTGAGCAACCCCGTTCGCGTTCGGCGGAAGCTCGGGTCCGAGACGCGGAGCCGAGCGTATCGTCGCTGGCGAGGCGCCGGACGGTGCCTCGACGCTGACGGATTGGAGCGACGATGAGCGCAGCACTCAACGGCAAGCAGGTGGCCTTCCTGCTCACGGACGGCTACGAGGACAGTGAACTGACGAGCCCCTGGGAGGCGGTCACCGGAGCCGGAGCGACCGCCCGACTGGTGTCGCCCGCCACCCAGGACGTGACCGGCAAGAACGGACACGTCCAGCCCGTCGACGTCGCGGTCGCCGAGGCCTCCTCCGACGATTACCACGCACTCGTGCTGCCCGGAGGCGTCGTCAACGCTGACGACCTCCGCATGGACGAGACCTCGGTCGCCTTCGCGAAGGCGTTCTTCGCGCAGGGCAAGCCGGTCGGGGTGATCTGCCATGGCGCGTGGATCCTCATCGAGGCGGACGTCGTCCGTGGTCGTGAGGTCACGAGCTACCCGAGCCTCAAGACGGACCTGCGGAACGCGGGCGCGTCCTGGGTGGACGAGGAGGTCGTCGTCGACCAGGGCCTCGTGTCGAGCCGGACGCCCGACGACCTCCCGGCCTTCAACGCGAAGCTCGTCGAGGAGATCGGTGAGGGCGAGCACGAGGGCCAGCACGCCTGACTCCGGTCGCAACGCGACGCACGAACGCCCGGTCCTGGTGGACCGGGCGTTCGTCCGTGCGGGTCAGACCCAGCCGCAGATCGCGCGGAGCAGCTCGAGCAACTTTCGGTAGAAGTCCATGAGACCACCTCCTCTCATATCAGGTGCTGAAATGAAACATCAGTCATCCTGACAGAGGTCGGAAGGTCGCACAGTCCCCGGAACGGCGGACACCGTGCTGTCGTCGTCCTTCTTCCGACACGCACGAACGCCCAGCCCCTTGGAGGGGCCGGGCGTCCGAGTGCTGTGTGGAGGCGCTTACGCCTTCTTGTTGCGGGTCAGTGCGCCGTAGATGAGGAGCACGACGATGGATCCGCCGATGGCGAGGAGCCACGTCTGCAGCGAGAAGAACTCCTGCAGGTTCGCGCCGAAGAGGATGCCGCCGAGCCAGCCGCCGAGCAGTGCTCCGACGACGCCGAGCAGCAGCGTGATCAACCAGCCGCCGCCCTGACGGCCCGGAAGGATTGCCTTGGCGATGGCACCGGCGATGAGGCCGAGCAGCAGGAAGCCGAGAAAACTCATGATGTCTCCAAATGTGATTGCTGGATCGAACGGGGTGCAGGTCGACCGTGTTACCGCCCCCGCCGGTGGGCGGGGGCGGCCACTGTATCGCGAGGACTAGTGCTTGAACGCGTCCTTGACATTCTCGCCGGCCTTCTTGGCGTCGGCCTTCGTCTGGTCGGCCTTGCCCTCTGCGACCTTGCTGTCGTCGCCGGTGACCTTGCCCAGGGCTTCCTTCGCCTTACCTGCGAGGTCCTCAGCGGCGTTCTGGATCTTGTCCGATGCACTCATGGCGTTCTCCTTCGTCTGCGTTGGAAACCGGTGATGATGTCCGGTCATCGGGTAGGACGCAGCTCGGTGGGCATTCGTCACGAAATCCGTCGAAAAACTTCCGAGACGCCGGCGGTGTCCGATCGAATGCGAGACTGGAGGTTCGTGTTCCGCCAGGCAGCGCCGCCGTCCAGACCCGCCAGGAGGTGAATCGCTTGAGGACAGCACCCCCTCGCTCGGGCTTCGCGCGCTTCCTGCGTGTCGTCCGCAACACGATGTTCTGGATCATCGGCGTGATCCTCGCCATCGCGCTGGTGATCTTCGTCTGGTTGCAGTTGACGCCGTGGCCGGGCTCGATGGTCATCCGCATGGCCTTCGACGAGCGGGCGAAGGTCGTGCAATCCGACCTCGTGAAGTACGTCCCCGACGGTGTCGACGTCCGACAGGACATCCCGTACCGCTCCGGCGACGCCGACGCGTTGCTCGACGTCTACACGCCCGACGGCGTGCGCGGCAGTGGTGCCGCCCTTCCGACGATCGTGTGGGTGCACGGTGGAGCGTGGATCTCCGGCAGCAAGGAACTCATCTCCAACTACATGCGCGTGCTGGCCGGCGAGGGGTACACGGCGATCGCGGTCGAGTACACGATCGCGCCCGAGGGTCAGTACCCGTTGCCCATCGAGCAGGTCGCCGACTCGCTCGGCTACCTCGATGCCAACGCACGCGCGCTCAACGTGGATTCGTCCAAGCTCATCCTCGCCGGCGACTCCGCCGGTGCCCAGATCGCCGCCCAGGTCGCGAACGTGGTCACGAGTTCCGAGTACGCCAGCTCCATCAAGGTCGAATCGCCGATCGAACCGGAGCAGCTCGCCGGGGTGGTCCTCGCCTGCGGCGCATACGACCTCAGCCTGGTCAACGCCGAGGGCAGCTTCGGGTGGTTCCTCGACACGGTGCTCTGGTCGTACTTAGGAGCGCGTGACTACAAGACCCGGCCGGAGGTGGCGTCCGCATCCGTCGTCGACTATCTGACGGCGAAGTATCCACCGACGTACATCACGGTCGGCAACTGGGATCCGCTCTACCCGCAGTCGGTCGAGTTCAAGGCGAAGCTCCAGGGCCTCGGTGTGGACGTGCAATCGATGATCTTCAACCCGGACTTCCGGCCAGGGCTCGAGCACGAGTACCAGTTCCTGCTCAACGACCAGGGTCGGTTCAACCTCCAGCGCATGGACGCCTTCATCGACGGCGTCACCGACACGAGCCTGCCGTTCGGGCAGCAGGGTCCGCCCGTCCGCTGAACGGCCGGCGTCAGGGGAGGCGGATGCGGTCGCCGTCCTCGACGAGACGACCGTGGAGCACCGCCTGGGCGAGCGTCAGGTCGAGCCAACGTCGAGCGGTCTCACCGAGGCGACCGTAGCCGAGCACGGAGGCCGCCTGCATCGGTAGCTGCTCGCGGTCGACCTCGTGCGCGGGGCTCGCGGTGATGACGAGTTCCATGGCGTTGCAGATCTCCGCGGGACTGATGTCGGTGACAGCGCGGTGGTCGCGATGCACGACCCGGCGGACGCCTCGCCACGTGACGACGTCGAGTCCGGTGGGCCAGGCGAAGCCGTTCTGGACGACGAACGCTTCGGTCACCAGCGCTGACAGCTCGGTACGCGACTCCTCGGACGGTCGGTCGACGCCGAAGCGCCGGGCGACGATGGTCACGAGGCGCGGGACGGCGATCGGGCCCTCCGTCGTGAGGATCGCCGAGGCGACGCGGGTCACGGCGGCCTTCGTGAGCTCGAGGTTGTCGAGGACGGACGCCGGGCCGATGACGGAGTCGTCGGCGAGCTCGAAATCGGTGATGGCGACGCTCAGCGGGACGACCGGGGCCGACGCGGTGACGGGGAGGGCGACCGGGTCCACCAGGCGGGTGGCGGAGCGCTCGTCGGCTGGTGCTGCCTCGTGGCCGTCCGAGCCGGCGACAGGTGTCCGGGGTGCGTTCGCCTCGCGGTCGTCCAGCGGCTCCGAGCCGGTGGGCTGCTGAGCGGGGGGTGTCGGCGTCGTCCGCGGCGCGGGATCCGGCGTGCGCCGCGGCGAGTGGTCCGCTGAGGACTCGGCGTCGTTCGTGTCCGGTGTGGCCGGCGTCGAGGGGTCCTCCGAGAGCGCACGTTCAGCGCGTTCGCGCCAGGCCTTCGGGAGCCATGTCGACTTCGCGACGAAGCCGTTCCACCCGCGACTCACGGTGCCACGCTCCGCTCGGGACGCGGGCTGGCAGAGCGACGATGCCCTGCGGGGTGGGTCGACGAGGTCAGAGGTGGCACCTCCACAGGATAGACCGCGGCGGACGTGCGCTCAGCTCGCCGTCTGCCGACGCGCCTCGCGTCGGCGCTCGCGTTCGAGGTCGGCGGCTGCAGCCTCGGCAGGCGTCGGAGCCGTTCCGCCCAGGGCGCGTGGTTGCCACCACGCCCCGGTCCCATCGACGGGATAGTCGCGTTGCAGCTCGTCGACCATGCCCTGCAAGCGGTCGCGGAGCTGCTCGGTGCTCGTACCGACGTCGTCGCCGGGTGCGACGATGATCGGCTCGCCGAACGAGAAGTGCACCGGGACCCCGAACCGCTCGCGGAAGCCGACCCGGTGGTTCTTCGTCAAGAGGCGATGACCGCCCCAGACCGCGACGGGGATGATCGGCACGCCGGCCTCCTGCGCGAGGCGGACTGCGCCCGACTTGAGGTCGCGGACGGTGAACGAGGCACTGACGCCGGCCTCGGGGAAGACCCCGACCAGCTCGCCGCTGCGGAGAGCTGTGACGGCGTCGGCGTAGGCGGCCGCGCCGGCGCGCATGTCGACCGCGATGTGCCGCATGCTCCGGAGGAGGCGGCCCACGACGGGCTGGTCGAACGCACCCTGCTTGGCCATGAAGCGGATACGGCGGCGGTTGTGGAGCACGGTCGCCCACTCGACCAGTGCGAACTCGAGGTACCCGAAGTGGGTCATCGCGATCACCGCGCCACCCTCGTCGGGCAGGTGTTCGATGCCGGTGGTGTGACGGCGCAGGCGCCAGAAGCCGAAGAGGGAGCGACCGACACCGACAGCGGTGTCGTACACGGGCTCGATGGGGCGTCTCATGGCGACACCGTACGACAGCGACCTGGGGAAGTACCGGGGTGGACACCCGGGGAAGGAGCGGGCTAGGGGCGCCTCGGGAACCCCGTCGTCGCCGGACCGCACGCCCGATACGATCGCAGGATGACGGTGACGCAGACGGGCCGCTCCCGCGGCAGCTACGCCAAGACGGCGGCAAGACGTCGGGAGATCCTCGAGGCGGGGATGGACGTCTTCGCCGAGCAGGGGTTCCGCAGTGGATCGCTCCGCGAGGTCGCGGAGCGCGTGGGCATGAGCCAGGCCGGCCTCCTCCACCACTTCTCGACCAAGAACGACCTGCTCGCCGCGATCCTCGACTTCCGCGACGACCGGGATCGCGAGGAATCCGGCATCGAGATCGGGAGCGGCATCGAAGGCATCCGCGGTCTCCTCCGCCTCGTCGAGCACAACATGCGCGTCCCCGGTCTCGTCGAGCTCCACTGCGTCCTGTCCGCCGAGGCGACCTCGCCGGACCACCCGGCGCACGAGCACTTCGTCCGGCGGTACAGCTGGTTGATCGACGGGATGACGGTCTCCTTCGAGGTGATGGCTCGCGAGGGCCAGCTGGTGGCCGGTGTCGAGCCCGCGAGCGCGGCACGCATGCTGATCGCGATGATGGACGGTCTCCAGCTGCAGTGGCTGCTCGATCGTGACTCCGTGGACATGGCCGAGGAGACCCGACGTTCGCTGCGGCCCCTGCTGACCGTCGAGCTGTAGCCCGGCACTCCCCCGCCGCGAGCGGGAGTTCTCCACATCTGGCGTCATCGATCGGTCCACCACTCATATCTGATATTAGAGTAGGGGTGGCTGCGGGACAACGCGGAGGGGAAGTCCTTATTTTGACTAATTCAAAACAACTCGGTACGGTGGCTGCATGAACGGATCGGAGGTGGAGTCGGCGACGATCGACTTCAACACGAAGATCCGGGCCGCCGGGCTGCGGGTGACCACGGGACGCCTCGCCGTCCTCGAAATCCTCGCCCGGACACCGCACGCCGATGTGGAGCAGGTGGTCGCGTCCTTGAAGCCGCGAGCTCCGCAGACCTCCCCACAGGCCGTGTACAGCGTGCTCAACGCCTTCGTCGCAGTCGGTCTCGTGCGCCGGATCGAGCCGGACGGCCATCCCGGCCGGTACGAGCTCCGCGTCGACGACAACCACCATCACCTGGTGTGCAGCTCGTGCGGCGCCGTGGTCGACGTCGACTGCACGCAGGGCGCGGCGCCGTGCATGCACCCCGACGACACGGCGGGGTACGTCATCGACACGGCCGAGATCACGTTCTGGGGAGTGTGCCCCGCGTGCCAGGCGGATGCCGCCTGAGGCCGTTCCACAGACCACTCGACGGCACCTCCATGCCGATCGTCAGCTGACACCGCCAAGGTGGCAGTGCTGAATCCATCCGACCGTCCGACCAGCCCCACCCTCGAGGAGAGACATGTCCGAGACCAGCTACACCACCACCAACAGCGGAGCACCCGTCGCGAGCGACGAGCACTCCCAGAGCGTCGGCGCAGACGGAGCGATCGCGCTCCACGACCACTACCTGGTCGAGAAGCTCGCGCAGTTCAACCGCGAACGGGTGCCGGAGCGTGTCGTCCACGCCAAGGGCGGCGGTGCGTTCGGACGGTTCGTCACGACCGGCGACGTCTCCCAGTTCACGCGTGCCGCGCTGTTCCAGCCAGGCGTCGAGACCGAGATGCTCGCACGCTTCTCCACCGTCGCCGGTGAGCAGGGCAGCCCCGACACCTGGCGCGACCCCCGTGGCTTCGCACTGAAGTTCTACACGAGCGAGGGCAACTACGACCTCGTCGGCAACAACACGCCGGTGTTCTTCATCCGCGACGGCATCAAGTTCCCCGACTTCATCCGTTCGCAGAAGCGTCTCCCGGGCTCGCACCTGCGCGACCACGACATGCAGTGGGACTTCTGGACGCTCTCACCCGAGAGCGCGCACCAGGTCACCTGGCTCATGGGCGACCGCGGCCTGCCGGGCTCCTGGCGGCACATGGACGGCTTCGGGTCGCACACCTACCAGTGGGTCAACGCCGCCGGCGAGCGCTTCTGGGTGAAGTACCACTTCAAGACCGACCAGGGCATCGAGATCCTCACGCAGGACCAGGCCGACCAGATCGCCGGTGAGGACGCCGACTTCCACATCCGCGACCTCTCCGAGGCGATCAGCCGCGGTGAGCACCCGAGCTGGACGCTCTCCGTGCAGGTCATGCCCTACGCCGACGCCGCAGGCTACCGCTTCAACCCGTTCGACCTCACCAAGGTCTGGCCGCACAGCGACTACCCGCTCATCGAGGTCGGCAAGATGACCCTCGACCGCAACCCGGAGAACTACTTCGCGCAGATCGAGCAGGCGACCTTCGCGCCGTCGAACTTCGTCCCCGGGATCGCTGCGAGCCCCGACAAGATGCTTCTCGCCCGCATCTTCAGCTACGCGGACGCACACCGCTACCGCGTGGGCACCAACCACGCACAGCTGCCGGTCAACGCGCCGCACGCGCCGGTGCACACGTACTCGAAGGAAGGCGCCATGCGCTACACCTTCAACGACGCGGACGCACCGGTCTACGCACCCAACTCGGTCGGTGGCGCCCACGCCGACCCCGCGCGTGCCGCTGAGTCCAACGGCTGGCAGTCCGACGGCGAGCTCGTGCGGGCAGCCGCGACGCTGCACGCCGAGGACGACGACTTCGGCCAGGCCGGGACCCTCGTGCGCGAGGTGCTCGACGACGCCGCCTGCGACCGTCTCGTCGGCAACATCATCGGCCACGTCTCGAAGGTGACGCGCCCCGAGCTCCGTGCGCGGGTCATCGCCTACTGGACCGCCGTCGACGGCACGCTGGGCGCTCGCGTCGCAGCGGGCCTCCCACCGCTCGTCTAGAGCCCGCCGCCGAGATCGCAGAAACGGTCGCCATTCATCAGGAATGGCGACCGTTTCTGCGATCTCGCGGGCTCAGACGCCCATCGGGCCGCCGCCCCGGCGCGGAACGCCGCCGGTGCCCTCCGCGAGGCCTCTCGCGCGTTCGCGCTCGACCTCCGCGTCGTTGTCGTGTGAGTGGTGTTCGTCGGCCGAGCGCGCAGCGCGGTCTCGGCGTGACACGTACCAGACGGCCGCGATCGCCAGCAGGACGAGCGCGGCGAGGATGATGATGGTGCCGATGTCCATGTGATGCTCCTCTCCTCGTCCATCGACCCTAACGAGGCCTCAGACGCACGCAACCCCCTCACCCGACGGGCGAGGGGGTTGCGGAACGGGGGTGTGCGATCAGCCGGCGACCTGTTTGGCGCGGGCGAAGACCTTCTCGATCTCCTCGCGGCGACCCGGCTGCTTCAGTGACAGCGGCGAGGGGTGCGGAGCGTTGAAGGCGCTATAGGTGTTGCCGAGCAGGGGCTCGACGTGCTTCCACCAACCGTCCTGGGCGTGGGGTCCGCAGAGGACGACGACGCGCAGGTTCTTGAGGAGGGGCAGGAGGGCGCGCAGTTCCATCGCTCCCTGAGCGACCTCAGGCGCGTTCGGCTTCTTCCGCCCGGCGCTCAGGTACCACGGGACGATGTTCCACACCATGACGTCGTCGAAGCCGATGTCGTTCCGCAGATTCCAGAGGCTCTCGGCGATCGGGTCGTCGTTGTCGACCGAGGCGAAGCCGGATCCCGGGGCGTCGAGGCTGTCGGGGGCCAGGGTCCCCGGGGCGTCGAGGAGGATCAGTGTCTTCGCGTTGACGGCCGCATCGGCCGGGTCGACGAGCGGGAGGACGAGGTCCGCCTGCCGCCGTCCTCGGCGGGTCATCATCGCGTCCGACCAGTCGCGCAGCGGCGCGAGTGCCGGCGACTCGGCCAGCATGCGGTGTCGTTCGGCCAGTTCGTCGGGGTCTTGCAGCCCGCGAGGGGCATCCATATGCATCTTCCGAGCGTAGCCCGTGACGGCTGCCCCGTCATCGTCTGAGCCGGTTCTGAGGCTGAAGATGCTGCACGGGACGGTGGATCCGTGCCCGTCAAGCCGGGGTGGACCGGGTTGACGCGGGCCTAGGCTGGCCAGGATGACTGACGAGCGAACCGCCCCCGACGACCGGACGAAGTGGCGCGCGTTCGCCATCTGCGTGTCGGTCGCCGCCCTCACGATCCTCGACCTCTCGAAGGTCAACGTCGGACTGCCGTCGATCGAGCAGGCGCTCGACGCCGGCCCGACCGCCCTGCAGCTGATCGTCGCCGGGTACGCCCTGGCCTTCGGTCTGATCCTCGTGCCCGCCGGGCGCTACGGCGACCTGCACTCGCGGCGTCGCATGTTCATGATCGGCCTGAGCGTGTTCGGGGCGGCCAGTCTCGCCTGCGCCGTCGCACCGAGCGTGGGCATCCTCATCGGCGGGCGGATCCTCCAGGGCATCGCCGCGGGTCTGCTGATGCCGCAGGTCATCGGGCTCATCCAGCAGTTGTTCGTGGGGAAGGAGCGCGGCCGCGCGTTCGGTCTCTTCGGAGCCATCATCGGCCTCTCGACGGCGTTCGGACCGACGCTCGGCGGTCTGCTCATCGCCATCGGCGGCCCGGAGGACGGCTGGCGCCTGCTCTTCTGGATGAACGTCCCGCTCGCGATCATCCTGTTGCCGATCGCCGCTCGACTGCTGCCCAAGCAGCAGCCGCACGAGGCGGGTGCCGGATCGCTCGACCCGGTGGGCATCGTGTTCCTCGGTCTTGCCGTGCTGTCGCTCATGCTGCCGTTCGTCCTGACGACCGGTTCCCCGGGCGACGACCCGGCGCGCTGGTGGTTGCTGGTCGCGTTCGCCGTCTTCGCCGGCCTTTTCGCCTGGTGGGAGGGTCGCTATCAACGCGCCGGGAAGACACCCGTCGTCGACTTCTCGCTGTTCAAGCTCGGCAGCTACCGGAACGGCGTCCTGATCTCCACGACGTACTTCGCGGCGATGCCGGCCACCTTCCTCACGCTCACGCTGTTCGTGCAGCAGGGGCTCGGGCTCGAGCCGGTCTTCGCAGGCATGATCACGATCCCCTTCGCCCTCGCCTCGGCCGTCAGCTCGTGGTTGAGCGGTCGGGTCGTCGACCGACTCGGACGCCCCCTGGTCGTCGGTGGGCTCGTGCTGGTCGTGGTGGGGTTCAGTCTCAACTCGCTCCTCGCGTTCATCACACCCCCGGAGATCACGCCGTACGCGATGGGTGCCGCGATGCTGCTCGCCGGCATCGGCGGCGGCGCGGTCATCTCTCCCAACCAGACGCTGATGCTCGCGGACATCCCCGTGGCCTCCGGTGGTGTCGCCGGATCGATCGGTCAACTCGGCCAGCGCATCGGCACCGCGGTCGGGCTCGCCGCCGCGACGGCCACGTTCTACGCGACCGTGTACTCGGAGAACGGCGGCGATGCGTCGGGCGCCTCGCTCGACGTGTATCACGACGCGTATCGCAACAGCACCCTCGTCACGATCGGCTTCGTGGTCGTGGCGCTGGTCTTCGCGCTGCTCGACACCCGTTCGCGGAAGGTCGCCGCCGCCGCACCCGAATCTCCTCAGTAAGGGTGACCTGAGTTAGGGTAGCCTCAGTCGCGGCTGCCGGAGCCGCCGGAGGAAGGGGCTCGAGTGGCTCGCACGAATGCCGAGACGGCGCGCATCAAACCCGAGGCGGCGACCCTGCTCACGCTGCGGGTCGTCCGCCGCTCACGCGTCTCACCGAACATCGCCAGGGTCACCCTCGGTGGCGGTGACATCGCCGGCTTCACCTTCCTCGGCTACGACCAGTGGTTCCGGTTCTTCATCCCGGTCTCCGAGGGCGGGCTCGAGCGGCTGCCGACCAAACTCGACATGCTGGCCTACGCCAAGTACCTCGCGATCTCCAAGTCCGTGCGACCGGTGCTCCGGAACTACACGGTGCGGGATTTCCGGCTCGACGGCCCCGACGGGCCGGAGCTGGACATCGACTTCGTCATCCACGGGTCGGCCGCCGAGGGGACTGCGGGGCCTGCGGCGAGCTGGGCCCAGTCATGCGAGGTGGGCGATGCCGTCGCGCTGCTGGACGAGGGGCGCATGTTCAACCTACCGGCCGACGTCGACCGGGTGCTCCTGGTCGCCGACGAGACCGGACTCCCCGCCGTCGCAGGCATCCTGACCTCGCTTCCGGCCTCGACCGTCGGGACGGCGATCGTCGAGATCCCGTCCGCGGCCGACGCGCAGGACGTGCGTGTCCCGGACGGGGTCGAGCTGCGCTGGGTGGTCCGAGAGGATCCACACGACGTCCCTGGACGGGCGGCGCTGGCCGCCGCGACCGCCCTCGGGGTGCCGGCCGACCCCTGCTACGGGTGGGTTGTCGGAGAGCAGTCCCTCGCCGCGAACGTGCGTCGGCTCTGGGTCCGTGGTGGCATGCCGAAGGAGCGCGTCATGTTCTGCGGCTATTGGAAGGCCTGCAAGGCGCACTGATCGTCCGACAGAGTCGGCGTTCGCGTCGACCGTGCGGTGAATTGGGTCGATCACCCGAATTCGGGGTGTCCCCGACGCGCCGGGTCGACGGCTCCACTAACCTCACGACATGCCCTCTCCCGCCGGTGCGTCCGGAAACACGATCGGTGCGCTGCCGACCGGCGTCGCGACGGGGCTGATCCGGACGGTGACCGGCGGGTCCGCCGACCGCGCGTTCGAGGTCGATGTCCCCGAAACGGCCACGAGCGCCGCGGGCACGTCGTCGCACTCGCACGACGCCCTCCGCAGCTGGGACGTCGTCCGCTCCAGCTTCCGACCAGGTGAGGCGCTCACCTTCGACGAGCGCTACCGGTACGCCCAGCTCCCGCTGATCGACGCCGACCACCCGCTCGCGCTCGCCGCAAGCCCCGACGGCGTCTACCGCGGCGGGCGGTACGCCGAGGCGCGCCTGGCGGTCGTCGTCCCCGTCCCGATCGAACGACTGTTCGTCGATCCGATCTTCCTGAGCTACGAGGCCGATCTCGCCTCGGCACCCTTCGCACCCAAACTCGCCAGAGGCATCGAGCTCCGACGCGCCCACCGCTTGCACGCGACGCTCTCGTCCATCGACGCGGCCTCCGGGTTCCTCGACGGGCTGCGGACGAGCGTCGGCGCGTTCACGCCGTTCCGGGTCAGGCTGGCGGGCCCCGTCATCGGCGGGTTCAACCGCGGACGCTGTTACCTCCCCGCCATCGCGGACGCCTTCGCCCCCATCCAGCGGGCCGTCGGCGGGCGTCCCGCACCGCTCGTCGGGGTGGGCCTGCACCACTTCCGCGATGAGCTCGACGCTGCCGAGACCGCGGCGCTCGCCGCCTTCCTCGAGCGTTGGCGCGACGTCACCCTGTTCGAGTGGACGGTCACCGAGCTGGCGATCACCTCGACCAACGACGATCTCGTGCTCAGTGGACGCACGCTCGCCCGCATCCCGCTCGACGCGGCCGACTGACGCGCCGCGTCTCCGGGGTCAGCTCGCGGTGAGTCGCCTGACCATCGGGAGGTCGGGGGTCGCCCAGTCGAGTTCGCCGAGCTGTTCGCGGGTGACCCAGCGCAGTTCGTCGTGGTCCGTGCTGTGGACCGGGGGCGCCCCGCGGAAGGTGACCTCGTAGCAGGCGAGGTCGATGACGAGCTCGCCCACGGCGACGGCGGAGCGGTCCAGCAGTACCCCCACAGCGACGTCGGCGTGGAGCTCCTCGAGCAGCTCGCGAGCCAGCGCGTCCTGCGGCAGCTCGTCGGCCTCGACCTTGCCGCCGGGGAACTCCCACAGTCCACCGGACGCCCGCCCGGGTGCCCGCCGACACGCGAGCACGGTGTCGCCCTGTGAGGCGACACCCGCGACGACCTGGATCGTGGTGGTCATCATGCGCTCCCGTCCCGTGGCGTCGTGGTCGCTGTCCAGGCTAGGGGACGCGGGATCGAGGGCGCCCGAAGCCGCTCCACAGACGGCTCCCCCTCGGCTGACGACAGCCTGCGTCCCGCGGCGGCGCCGTGGTCAGTGGTGCGTGCCAGACTGACAGCGATCGGAGGTGGACCAGCCCCCGCAGCAGTCGTCTCGAAAGGCACCCACCGCACCGATGTTCCTCCTCGACGGTTCCGCCATCACGAGCGCCAGCGACCTCTCCAACGCCTCCTCCTGCGAGTTCGCCTTCCTGCGCACGGTCGACGCGAAGCTCGGCCGGATCGAGCCGATCGTCGAGCCCGACGACGAGATGCTGATGCGGACCTCCAAGCTCGGCGACCAGCACGAGCTTCGCGTCCTCGAGTCGTACCGCGCCGAGTTCGGCACCGACGTCGTCGAGCTCGACCGCCCCGACGTCCGAGACGCGGTGGCGCTCGCCGCAGCCGTCGAGTCGACGATCACGGCGTTCCGCGACGGAGCCCCGGTCGTCTTCCAGGCCGCGTTCTTCGACGGATCGTTCATCGGCTTCGCCGACTTCATCGTGCGCCGGCCCGACGGCCGGTATCGCGTGCAGGACACCAAACTCGCGCGCTCGCCGAAGGTCACCGCCCTCCTCCAGCTCGCCGCCTACGTGGAGCAGCTGGAGACGGCCGGGATCCCGGTCGACGATGACGTCGACCTCATTCTGGGAGACGGCACCGTCAGCACCCACGCGGTGGCCGACATCCTGCCGGTGTACCGTCGCCGTCGTGCGCGCCTGCTGCGGATCGTCGCCGAACGGCTCGAGGCCGACGCGCCGGTGGCTTGGGGCGACCAGCGCTACAGCGTCTGCGGACGATGCGCCTGGTGCGACGCCGAGATCACGGCCTCACGCGACGTCCTGTTGGTGGCCGGGCTCCGGTTGACGCAGCGCGACCGCCTGCTGGCGGCCGGCATCGCCACGATCGACGATCTGGCGTCGCTCACGCTCACCGGGTCGACTGAGCGACCGGGGCCGAACGGGCTGTCGGGTGGCGACGGCGGGACGGTCGACGGCATCGCCGAGAGCACCCTCGCTGCGCTCCGCGAGCAGGCGCAGCTGCAGCTCGAGCCGTCACCCGCCGCCGGCGTGCCGGCGTTCCGCGTACACGACGCCAGGGCGCTCGGACTCCTGCCGCAACCCGATCCGGGCGACGTCTTCTTCGACTTCGAGGGCGACCCGCTGTACACCGAGGGCGAGCCGGGCGACGCCCGACGGGGCGACCGCACGAGGTGGGGCATCGACTACCTGTTCGGCCTGGTCGACACCGACGGCCGGTTCCGATCCTGGTGGGCGCACGACTTCCACGAGGAGCGCACGGCCCTGATCGACTTCCTCGCCTACCTCACCGCCCGTCGTGCCGAGTTCCCGGGCATGCACGTGTACCACTACGCCGCGTACGAGCGGACGCACCTGCTTTCGCTGGCCGCACGGCACGGCGTCGGGGAGGACACGATCGACGACCTCCTCCGCGAGGCCGTGCTGTTCGACCTCTACCCGTTCGTCCGCAAGACGGTGCGCGTCGGAACGCGGTCGTACTCGATCAAGAAGCTCGAGCCGCTCTACATGGGTGAGGACCACCGCGACAGCGACGTCACCGACGCCGCGGCGTCCATCACCGCCTACGCGGAGGCGCGCGAGCTGAGTCGGAGCGACGACCCTGAGCTCGTCGCCGAAGGCGAACGGAAGCTCGCCGAGATCGCTGAGTACAACGCGTACGACTGCGAGTCGACCCGTCGGCTGCGGAATTGGTTGCTCGACCTCGGTGCGGAACGGGGCGTGCTGCCCGGCACCTTCGTCACCGACGCACCCGACCCCCTCGTGGACGAACCGACGCCGCTCCACGACGCCCTGACGGCATTGGCCGGAGACCCCCTCGACCCAGAACGCTCCGACGACGCCACCGCGTATGCGCTCGCGGCGGCCGCCATCGACTACCACCGGCGCGAGCACAAGTCGTTCTGGCAGGAGCACTTCTCCCGACTCATCGCCGCGCGCGACGAATGGGAGGACACCCGGAACGTCTTCACCGTCACCTCGGGAGTCGTCGAGCGCGACTGGTTCCGCGAGGGGCGGCAGCGCAGCGACCGCCGTCACGTCCGACTCCGCGGCCGATGGGCTCCCGGCAGCAGTGTGAAGGTCGGCGCCGACCCGTTCGCGGTCTACGACCACCCGGGACCGTACACGCTCCCCCGCGCCGAGCCCGGCTCGCGACCGGCTGGACAGATCACGGTCCTCGAGGTCGACGACGACTCCCTGCTCATCCAGGAGACGCTCAAGACGGATCGCGAGCCCTACACGGAGCTGCCGGTCGCGCTCACGCCGTCTCCTCCCCCGCGACCCGGAACACAGGTCGACGCCATCGCCGAGTGGGGGCAAGCGGTCCTCGACGCCGCTCCCGGGTGGCCGGACGACGGTGTCGTCGACATCCTGCGGCGACAGCCGCCCCGCACGACCTCGGGCGACCCACTGCCCCACCGCGGAGACGGGCAGACGATCGAGGACGTGACCGCCGCGTTGCTCGACCTCGACGACTCGGCGCTCGCCGTTCAGGGGCCGCCCGGAACCGGCAAGACCTACGTCGCCTCGCACGTCATCACGGCCCTCGTGCAGCAGCACGGCTGGCGGATCGGGGTCGTTGCGCAGTCGCACGACGTCGTCGAGAACCTCCTCGAGCGCGTCGTGAAGGCGGGGCTCTCCCCCGCGCTCGTGGCGAAGACCTTGCGATCCGGTGCCGACCCGGATGCGGAGCGCGGCTACACCGTCCTTCCGGCCAATGGTCATGGCGCGTTCATGGCGGAGCAGACCGGCGGCTTCGTCGTCGGCGGGACGGCCTGGGACTTCAGCAACCCGAACCGGTTCGACCGGAGGTCGCTCGACCTGCTCGTCGTCGACGAGGCCGGTCAGTTCTCGCTCGCCTACACGATCGCGGCGAGCGTCGCCGCGCGGAACCTCCTCCTCCTGGGCGACCCGCAGCAGCTGCCGCAGGTGAGCCAGGGGACGCATCCCGAACCGATCGACACCTCGGCCCTCGGATTCGTGGCCGACGGTCGCGACGTCCTCCCTCCGGAACTCGGCTACTTCCTCCACGAGACCTGGCGGATGGATGCCGCGGTCACCGAGCCGGTCTCGCGGTTGTCGTACGGCGGCGAGCTGCGCTCAGCAGCGGCCACGACGAAGCGGCGTCTGGAGGATCGTGCGCCAGGACTGCACGTCGTCCCGGTCCACCACGTCGGAAACGCGACGAGTTCGCAGGAGGAGGCCGACCGCGTCACCGAGCTCGTCCGGTCGAGCATCGGGCTCCGGTGGACCGATCCGGATGCCGGCCGCATCGACGACCCGGTGAGCGAGGCCGACATCATCGTCGTGTGTCCCTACAACGCCCACGTCGCCATCGTCCGAGCGACGCTCGACGCGGCCGGATTCGACGCGGTGCGCGTCGGGACCGTCGACAAGTTCCAGGGGCAGGAGGCCGTCATCGCGATCGTGTCGCTGGCCGCGTCCTCCCCTGCCGACGTCCCGCGGGGCATGTCGTTCCTCTTGATGAAGAACCGACTGAACGTCGGGATCTCCCGCGCCCAGTGGGCGGCCTACCTCGTGCACTCCCCCGCACTCACCGAGTACCTGCCGGTCACGCCGGAGGGTGTCGCCGAGCTCAGTGCCTTCATCCGGTTGGTCGACGGCCACTGACCAGCTCCGCCGTGGCTGTGGAGAGGCGAGGATTCCGTCGCGCCGCGTCGATGCGCCCGTTCTGCGCAGCCTTCGCGAGCCACCGCTGACGCTGCTCGACGGTCGAATCCTTCACCCGACCGAACCGATTCACGGCGACCGGCTTGATCCCGCAGAACCGGAGGGTGGTGGTGCGGAGTTGCTTCACCGTCGTGTCGCCGACGAGCGGCAGGTACCACGACGGTGAGTCCGACGTGACGATCACCCGACCGGTACGGCCCGCTAGCAGCCCCTCAGGGAGGCCGTTGGACTTCATCCGGTAGGCGCGTCGGGGCAGCAGCAGGCGATCGAAGAACCCCTTGAGCAGCGCCGGCACCGATCCCCACCAGACCGGAGCCACGATGACGATGTGGTCCGCAGCGAGGATCTGCTCCCACGCGCGTTCGAGGTCGGGTTCCAGGTCCTGTCGGCGGGTGTAGCCGAGGCGGAGGTTCGCGTCGAACGCGAGGTCGCGGACGGCGAGGACGGTCGCGTCGCCGTGCGCGTCCGCGTAGCTCGTGGCGAGGGCGGCGCACAGGGACCCGGGGTTCGGGTGTCCGTCGATGACGAGGGCGGGCATCAGTTCTCCAACAGTTGTAGGTCTGGACAGTGCCAAAAATCTGGACACTGTCCACTTCTGGCCGGAACAGACTGTACGGGTACGATGTTGCTTGTGTCAAGATCAACCACCGCGTACCACCACGGCAACCTCGGGCCGGCGCTCGAGGACGCTGCGCTCGAACTCATGCGGACGCAAGGCCATGCCACGCTGAGCCTGCGGGAGGTCGCACGCCGTGCCGGGGTCAGTCACAACGCGCCGTACCACCACTTCGGCGACCGGACCGCACTCCTGAAGCGGCTGAGTGAACGCGGCATGGCCGAGCTCTTGGACGCCATGCGCGAGGAGCGGGAGGCGACGGCGGGTCGAGGCCCACGGGAGGCGGCCGTCCGGATCGGTTCGACGTATGTGCACTACGCGGCGCAGCACCCGGAGCGGTTCCGCCTGATCTACGACCCCGAAGTCTGCGTCCCGGGCTCACCCAGCGAGGCTATGGCGCCACTCATCGGAGGCGTCGAAGCGCTCCTGGCCGAGACGACGGCGTCGCTGGCCCCCGGCGCCGAACCGCAGGTCATCGCCGCCCTGACCACGGCGGTCTGGGCCGCGGTCCACGGGCTCGCGGAGCTCGTCGTCGCCGGACACATCTCCGAGGCGGAGGCCCGACCCGCGCTGGAGGCGTTGCTCACGCGACCCTGAGGGGCGTCTCGCATGGAGCCTTTGCACGATCCTTATCCGGGAAACGGTCGGGAAGCTCAGAGGCCGTTCATGGTCGAACCAGACGATTCACTCGGATTGCGGGAGTCAGATGATCTCAGCACCCCCGCCGAGAGGAATCCCCGTGAACACCACCCCAGATCCAGAACGCCCTGAGCCGCGTCCAGTGGACGGCACGCAGACGTCGCCGTCGGCGCCCGAACCCGACCCGTACCAGCCGCCCACCGGCTCGTATCAGCCCCGGCCCGGGGTGGACGTCACTCCCCCGGCCGGCTACCCCGGCAACACGACCGGCGGCGGTCCGCGACCCGACCCGACGACGCCCTTCGGATACGCCACGGCTCCCCACGCGATGCGCGGCCAGCAGCCGTCCGGTCACCCCCAGGGCCCTCATGGCCCGTACGGGCGGTTCGGCGACAGCCGACACCCCTACACGCAGCCCAGCGCCTGGCAGCCCCAGCCGTACGGACAGCAGACGATCCCCCAGCCGCCGTCGACCACGGGCACCCCGCCGAAGAAGCAGCCCATCGGGTGGATCATCGCCGCCGCGACGGCCGCCACGGTCGTGTCCCTCGTGACCGGTGGCCTCGGCCTCGCCTCGCTCGCGGCAGGCGCGTTCCAGAGCGTCGCCGCCTCCTCACAGGTGACGGAGACGGTGCCGGACGAGGGCGGTCAGAGCTTCCGCGCGCCCGGCGGTCAGCCTGGCCCGCAGCAGGCGACGCCGGATGCCGCGACGGCGAACACCCGGAGTGCCACCGCTGCGGAGTCCGTGGGTGTCGTCGACATCGACACCGAGCTGGCCTACCAGGGGGCCGCCGCCGCGGGAACCGGGATGATCCTCACCGCGGACGGCCAGATCCTGACCAACAACCACGTCGTCGCGGGAGCGACGAGCATCGTCGTCACTGTCGTGGCGACCGGGGAGAAATACGACGCACGCGTCGTCGGCACGGATGCCACGAACGACGTCGCGCTCCTGCAGCTCGACGGCGCCTCAGGGCTGGACACCGTCACGATCGACGACGACGGCGGCGCAGTCGTCGGTGACGCCGTCACCGGGGTCGGCAACGCCGGGGGCACGGGCGGGACGCCCAGCGCGGCGGACGGGTCCGTCACCGCCCTCGACCAGGACATCACGGTCCAGGATGAGACGACCGGGGCGGGCAAGCAGCTGACCGGACTGATCCAGACGGACGCGGACATCCAGTCGGGCGACTCCGGCGGGCCGCTCTACGACGCGGAAGGAGAGGTCGTCGGCGTCGACACCGCTGCCTCCTCCGGCGGGACCGACATCGACGGATTCGCCATCCCGATCGACGACGCGTTGTCCATCGTCGACCAGATCCGCACCGGCGTCGAGACCGACACCGTCTCGATCGGCTACCCGGCCTTCATCGGGATCGGTCTGGCCGCGTCCGGCGCAGCCCAGACCGTGCCGGGTGCCGTGGTCGGTTCGGTGATCGAGAACACGCCGGCGGCGTCGATCGGCCTCGCAGCCGGCGATGTCATCACCGGCCTCAACGGTGCCGCCATCGACTCCGCTCAGACCCTGACGGCGACCATGGCCACGCTCGAGCCCGGCCAGACGGTCTCCGTCACCTGGACGACGGCGAGTGGAACGTCCCAGACCGCGGACGTGACGCTGATCGAGGGACCGGTCGCCTGATCGGCCGTTCGGGACAGTCGACGGCTCCTCACCTCCGGCCCGCCGTCGGATCCGAGGAGTCGTCGACGTCTGCCCAGTAGGCTCGGGAGGCGGTGCCTCGCCGCGTCCACCGGAAGGAACCGCTCGTGACCCGCTTCCTCGGAGTCGACCTCGCCTGGGGCGAGGGGACCGGCTCCCGTGCGGCGAACGAGACGGGACTGGTGTGCATCGACGAGACCGGGACGGTCATCGAGGCCGGGTGGGCCGTGGGGATCGACGCCGTCGTCGCCTGGATCGTCGCCACCGCCTCACCGGGCTCCGTGATCGCGGTCGACGCCCCACTGCTCGTCCAGAACGAGACCGGCATGCGTCTCTGTGAACGTGAGGTCGGACAGCGGTACGGGCGCTGGCAGGTCTCGGCCTACCCGTCGAACCTCGGCCTGCCCGCGCTCGGCGGTGTCGCGCTCTTCACCGCCCTGGAGGCGGCGGGGTTCCAGTACTTCGACGGCCTGAGCACGCCCGCGCCGGATGCCGTCGTGTTCTTCGAGGCCTATCCCCACACCACGTTGGTGGGTGCCGAGGAGTTCGGGTACCCGGATGCGCGGCCCCGCTACAAACGCCTCGACCCCGGTCTGCCTGTCGCCGAGCGACGGCGACGCCGCGCGGAGGTCTGCGACGACCTCGTCTCGCGCCTGCAGGCGCTGACCTCGGCGACTCCGCCACTCGAACTCGACAGCCACCCGGTGACGGCGCTCCTCATTGCGGAACCATCGCCGCTCAAGGAATCGGCGCACAAGCACCGTGAGGACCTCATCGACGCGGCCATCTGCGCGTGGACGGCGTCCGCGTGGTCTCGCTGGGGGCTCGAACGGTTCCAGATCCTCGGCGCCTCGGATGCTCCGGACGACCGTGGGCGTGTCCCGACCCTCCTCGCCATGGCGCGACCCGAACAGCGCTCCGAACCGAACATTCCCATATCGGCATATATGACTTCGCCTCCACCACTGACGACTTCGCCATCAGTGGAGCCGGTCGACCGTCGACCCACAACAGCCCACGATCTCGATGAAGGAAATATGAAGAAGAAGGAATACGCTCAGGGCGACGCTCCGGAGGAGTCGAACGCGATCGAGTTCGTCCCCGGCGGAGCGGCGAACGCCGACGCGTCACCCGCGGCCTCGACGCGAGCGCCCTCGCCCGCTCCGACGACCGTCGAACTCCTGCGCAGTGCCACCTGGCACCTCGAGCACGCCCGGGTGGTCGGTCACCCCGACGACGTGGAGTTCGAAGCGGCGAGGTCGGCGTTGGCGGAGGCCGTCTTCGACCTCGAACACGTCCAGTACGGCGAGACGACCCGCGGCTGAGGGCATCCGTCAGGCGGGTCCTGAGTCCGATCGGCGCCGTGTCTCCCGGTCCGCCCGTGCGCGTCGCTCAAGGATGTCGTTGCGAACCCAGCGGATCACCAGGGACATGGCGAGCGACAGGAACAGGAACGCCGCCGCGCCCAGGGCGTAGGAGATGAAGTCCGTCGGGATGAACGTCGTGCCGAGCACGAGCGCGGAGGGCGGCCACTGGTCCGCGAGTGCGGCCGGCACGCCCGTGGCCTGGAAGCACTCGATCGCCGCCGAGAAGGCGAAGGCACCGAGGGCGATCTGCCACAGCGGACGCCGCGGGGCGGCGAAGGCCAGGAGGAGCGCGACGAGCACCGTGTAGAGCGCGTTGGTCACGGGGTTCGCCCAGGCTGCCGCCACCGACCAGTGCACCGTCAGGCCGGCGACGATCGTGATGATGGCTGCACCGAGGAGCAGCGCGCGCTTGAGCGAGGTGGCGGGGCGTGGACCCTCATCCGTCTGGTCGGGTGCGTCGGTCATGCTTTCGTCCTCCGGGTGCGTCGTTGTCGCCCACGGGCCCAGTCGCGGGCCTCGGTTCCGGAGAGGGCGAGGATGATGGAACAGTCGACCGCGAAGCCGATCAGGTTGGTCTGCAGCGTCAATCCGCCGGCACCGGCGACATAGCTCGCGGCGAGGGTGGCGATGGACGTCGAGCTGAAGGTCATGGCGACGAGGCGCGCGAGGTTGCCTCCCAGATGGACCCGCCAGGCGAGGACGAGGTAGCACAGCGTCACCACGGCCGACAGGGCCAGTACAGCCCCGACGACCCACGGGATGAGGACGACGTCGTCGGCCGTCGCGGCCGTCGCGCGGGCCTCCGAGATGACCTGCTTCCAATCGGAGACCAGGAGGGCACCGGAGAGCACGGTGGACAGTGCCGCAACGACCATGAGGACCACACCGACGGTGGTGTCCAGCGGCCGCGGGTCGCCGGCCCGGACGAGAGAGCGCGTCGGGGGAGCGTCGGCGGCCGGCAGGGTCGCCGCCGGCGGCACGACCACCGCGCTGAGATCGATGATCGGCAGGTCGCCGTCGGTGACGATCGCGTCGCCTCCGCCGTTCCGCGAGTGGTACCCGGTGGAGAAGTTGTCGATCACGGACGTCGACGCCCCGAGGTCTGCAGCCTCGATCGACGCGACGATGTGATCGCGTTCGTCGTCGACGTCGTCGGCGATCCGATGGGTCACCTGCAGGGTGAAGACGCTGATGCCGACCGACCGGTCGTACGTCCCGGCGGCCAGCCAATCCGCCTGGTAGCCGCCCGGGAGCAGCCAGCCCTCGGGGGTGGGCCAGAACCGGACGTGGTGCCGCTTCCCCGGACTGCCGTCGACCTCCTGCTGGTAGCAGAACGCCTGGCGACGACCGAACAGGTAGAGCGACGAGACGGGTGCCTCCGAGTAGCTGCGCCTGGTCAGCGTCGAGGTCACGATCCGCAGGTTCGCGCGCAGGCCGAGGTCGTCGGCGAGCGTCCAGCCCGCCGAGAGCATCGCCATGTGGATCTGCTCCTCCCGACCGCGGAGGCCCAGGTTCACGGGATCACCGAGGATGCCCTCGCGCGTTCGAGTGCGTCCGATGAAGTAGTCGGGCAGGTAGACGCGCGACAGAACGGTGTGCAGGCGGGGGAGGATCAGGTACGCGATGACGAGGTAGATGACGAGGATGAACCAGGCTTGGGCCCAACCGCGGGCGAACGCCTCGGTGAGCAGCACGTACGCCAGGAAGACGGCAGCAGCCGTGCCGAAGGCGAAGAACCAACCGTCGACGATGCGTGCGATCCGTCCGCGACGGTCCTCGGACAGGCCGCTTGCGGGCCCGATGAGGTCGCTGCGGGTCTTCGTCACCCGTCCAGGGTAGGGCCTGGTGCATCCACGTGCCGGGTGCGTGGGTGGTGGGAGGATGGGGGAATGGACTCCGTCGCCCACATCACCGACCTCGCCGACTTCATCGTCGCCTCGCCCACCTCGTATCACGCGGTCGCGGAGAGCGCTCGGCGCCTCACGGCGGCCGGCTTCACCCGGCGGCTCGAGACCGAGTCCTGGGGCGGCGGCACCGGCCGGTTCTTCGTCGAACGCGAGGGCGCGGTGATCGCCTGGGTGCAGCCCGAGCGGGCCCACGCCACGACGCCGTTCCGCATCCTCGGCTCGCACACGGACTCGCCGAGCTTCAAGCTCAAGCCGAAGCCGACGACCGGCGCCCACGGGTGGCTGCAGGCCGGTGTGGAGGTCTACGGCGGACCACTCCTCAACTCCTGGCTCGACCGCGAGCTCGAACTCGCCGGACGACTGGTGACGCTCGACGGGACCGTGCACCTCGTCCGGACCGGCCCGTTCCTCCGCATCCCGCAGCTCGCCGTGCACCTCGATCGAGGTGTCAACGACGGCCTCGTCCTCGATCGCCAGCGCCACCTGCAGCCGGTGTACGGGGTCGGTGACCTCGCCCACGCCGACGTGCTCGCGCACCTGGCGGTGATCGCCGGCATCGACCCCACCGCGATCGCCGGCTACGACGTGCTCGTCGCCGACACCCAGGAGCCCAGGCGATTCGGTCTCGACGGTCAGCTGTTCGCCGCCGGCCGCATGGACAACCTGACCTCGGTCCACGCGGGACTCGCGGCGCTGCTGGCCGCGAGCGACGGGGGAGCGACCGACGACGCCGGACACATCACGGTCTTCGCCGCCTTCGACCACGAGGAGCTCGGTTCGGCCTCGACCTCCGGTGCCAGCGGTCCGTTCCTCGACGACGTCCTCACCCGCATCGGCGCATCGCTGGGCGCATCGACATCGGAGCGGCTCCAGGCCTATGCCGCCTCCTGGTGCCTGTCAGCAGACGCCGGACACGCGATCCACCCGAACTACCCGGAGCGCCACGATCCGGCCAACCGACCGATCGCCGGCGGCGGTCCGCTCCTCAAGATCAACGCGAACCAGCGCTACGCCACCGACGCCCTCGGGGCTGCGCTGTGGGCCCGGAGCTGCGCCGCCGCAGGTGTGCCCTCGCAGGACTTCGTGTCGAACAACACGGTGCCGTGCGGCTCGACCATCGGCCCGCTCACCGCGACGCGACTCGGCATCCGGACGGTCGACGTCGGGACGCCGCTGCTGTCGATGCACTCCGCCCGCGAGCTGTGCCACATCGACGATCCGACCGCTCTGAGTGCAGCGGTCCAGGCGTTCTTCCGGGGCGCCTGAGCCGCGCCGCAGCAAGAGATCCGCGCGGAAGCAGGACGCCCGAGGTGGACGGTCCTGCTGCGGCGCAGATCTCCTGCTGCGGGGTCGGGCTCAGCCCAGTTCGCGCAGCCGCAGACGACGTCCGTCGGGGCTCGCGTCCGGGTTCACCTCGACGAGGTCCGAGCGCGAGTTGATGAAGTCGCTGAACGAGCGGTAGCCGAGCGGCTTCTCCTTGAACGCCGGATCCATGCGGATCATCTGGTTCTTCACCTCGGCGTTCAGGAGCCAGTCCTCGTCGTCGTTCTTGGCGTGCACGAGGCGGAGCGCGCGCACGAGGAGCTCGGTCGCCGCACGCTGTGCGTCGGGGCCGGAGGGGTCCGCGGTCTCGTCGTCGGTGTCGTCCAGGTCGTCGGCGTCGCGGTGGCTGAAGACCGGCTCGGTGAAGAGGCCCCCGATCCGCGGGGGTGTCTGGGCGACCGGTGCTTCGGCCGTCGGCGTGGACCCGGACGAGGCGCGACGACGCCCGCCGGACTTGGGCGCGGACTTCGGCGTCTCCTCTGCGGAGACCTCAGCCGTGCTCTCGACGGCGGCAGGGGTCCGGGGCGTACGCGTGACGACCGGCCGGACGATCCCGGGGATGTCGTCGTAGTCGGAGAACTCGTCACACGCCGCCATGAGTGCACGACTCGTCGCACCGGCGACGCCGATCCCGATCACGTGGCGACCGAGACGACGGCAGCGCTGCGCGAGGGAGATGTAGTCCGAGTCACCGGCGACGATCACGATGTGGGTCAGGTCGGGGAGGCGGAAGAGGTCCTCGACGACGTCCACGGCGAGGCGGATGTCGGCACCGTTCTTCATCGCCTTGGTCGTGGGGAACATCTGCGTCAGGTCGACCGCGCGGTCTACGAGGTCCTTCTGGTACGCGGAGTTGACCGGCTCGGACCAGTCGGCGTAGGAACGACTGATGACGATGTTCCCGAACGACGAGGTGTAGTCGAGGATGGCGCCGACGTCCACGCGAGCGGCCTGCAGGCGCTCGGAGATCTCGTCGCCCTCCGGAGCGGCGGACGGCACGTGCGAGCGGGCGCGATCCCGGCTGAACGCCGCCTTCCCGTAGAGCTGGTTGTAGCGCGAGATGACGATGTTGTCGAAGTCGATGTAGACCGCGACTCTGGGCGTTCCGGTTTCTGCCATGGCTCCATCATCCTCTGGCGGCCTGCGAATCCGCGACTTCAGTCCTCCACAGCCCGGCTTGCGGAGGCGCCTTCCCCCGCCTCTGCACCGACACAGGCTCGGACGACGGGGTCCGCGTACCGTGGCCGCATGCTCAGCCACGCACACACCGTCAGCGATCCACGGTCGCGGAGGAGGTTATACCCAGTTATACTTCCTACTGTGAAGACCGCCATCTCATTGCCCGATGAACTGTTCACCCGCGTCGAAGCTCGCGCCGCCGAGCTCGGTGTCAACCGGTCCGAGTTCTTCGCGGCGGCGGCGAGTCGGTATCTCGACGAGACCGGAGCCGCCGGTCTCACTGCCGAAGTGGACACCGCACTGCGGCATGCGGGAGTCGCTTCGGCGGAGGAAGCACGGGCCGTCGCCTCGGCCGGACGCGACCGCCTTGCCGCACTCACCGTAGGAGACGATTGGTGATCCGCCGCGGCGACATCCGGTGGGTCGATCTCGGTCCTCGTGAGCGGGGGAGTGCGCCCGCCGGCCGCCGCCCGGTCGTCGTCGTCCAGCATGACGCCTACACGCGGAGCGCACTCCGGACCGTGATCGTCGCGGTCGTCACGTCGAACACGGCGCTCGCCGAGCTCCCGGGCAACGTGTTCCTCCCTGCGACGGCTTCCGGTCTGCCGAAGGACTCGGTCGTGAACACCACGCAGCTGCTCACCCTCGATGAGGACGACCTCGGTCCGGCCGCCGGAAGGGTGCCCGTCACCCTGTCACTGGATCTGGACGCGGGGCTCCGTCGAGTGCTGCACCTCTGAGGTGGTGCCGGAGCGATCGGCTCAGAGATGGCCGGTGAGCTTTCCGTGGAAGGCCGAGCTGCGTTCGTCGAGCCCGGTGAACACGACCTGCTTGCCGTGCGCGGCGTACTTCTCCTGCACGGCGTCGAGGACGGCGACGCTCGAGGCGTCCCAGATCTGCGAGGCGGTGAAGTCGACGGCGACGTCCGCGGGATCGGCCGCGTAGTCGAACTGTTCGACCAGGTCGTTGCTGCTGCCGAAGAACAGCGGGCCGATGACGCTGTAGCGGACGGCGGCGGCGTCGTCCGCGAGGACCCGGCGGACGCGGATGACGTGGGCCACGCGCCGCGCGAACAGCACCATCGCGAGGACGGCTCCTGCAGCGACGCCGATCGCGAGGTTGTGGGTGATGACGACCACCGCGACGGTCACCACCATCACGACCGTCTCGGGGATCGGCATCCGTCGCAGGGTCGCCGGGCGCACGCTGTGCCAGTCGACGGTCTTGATGGCGACGATCATCATCACGGCGGCCAGCGCGACCATCGGGATCTGCGCCATCACCGGGCTGAGCGCGGTCACGAGCAGCAGGAGGAAGACGCCGGCGACGAAGGTGGAGATCCTCGTCCGAGCGCGCCCCAGTTTGACGTTCACGACCGTCTGACCGATCATCGCGCAGCCGGCGATCCCGCCGTACCACCCGGCCAGGATGTTGGCGACGCCGAGGGCCCACGACTCGCGTCCCTTCGACGACGTCGTGTCGGTGAGGTCGTCGACGAGCTTCGCCGTGAGGAGGGTCTCCATGAGCCCCACGAACGCGACGCTCAGCGCGGTCGGCCAGATGATGCCGAGCGTCTCGAGGTTGAGCGGCACGAGCAACGCGGTCAGCCCGGGGAGGCCGCCGGAGACGTCCCCCTGGTCGCCGACGGTCGGCACGGCGGCGTGCGCGATCATCGTGATCGCGGTGACGACGACGATCGCGACGAGCGGCGCCGGTACCGCGGTCGTGAGCTTGGGGAGCAGCAGGACGATCAGCACCGTGATGACGAACAGTGGGTAGACGAGCCACGGGACGCCGAGCAGGTGGGGGACCTGAGCGACGAAGATGAGGATGCCGAGCGCGTTGACGAAGCCGATCATCACCGAGCGGGGGATGAACCGCATGAGCCGGGAGAGACCGGTCACGCCGAACACGATCTGGATGAGGCCCGCGAGGATGACGGCGGGGAGCAGGTACTCCACGCCGTGTTCCTTGACGAGCGGCGCGACGACGAGGGCGACGGCGCCCGCAGCGGCCGTGATCATCGCCGGACGGCCGCCGAGGATCGACATCGAGATCGCGAGGACGACGGAGGCGATGAGGCTGACCTTCGGGTCGACGCCGGCGATGATCGAGAAGGAGATGACCTCGGGGATGAGTGCCAGCGTCGTCACGATCCCGGCGAGGATCTCGACAGTGAAGGCCCTGGGGTTCCGCAGGGTCGCGATGACGCCGGGGCTCGGGCGGACGGCGGTGCGCATGGGGGCGTCGGGCTGACTCACCGTGCAAGCCTAGGCTCGTTCGCAACGCAGGACGCACCGGGCGAGTCGCTGCTCGCGCCGGAGGGGCGCGTCGCGACACACGACGACCGTCCTGAGTTGTGAACCGTCGGTCAGCTCCGCAACCAGGCCTCGAGACCGTCTGCGCTGATCGGGAGTGCTGCGGAGAGGACCTCGTGACCGGTGGCGGTCACGAGCAGATCGTCTTCGATGCGGACGCCGATACCGCGCAGCTCCGGCGGCACGGTGAGGTCGTTCGTGTGGAAGTAGAGACCCGGTTCGACCGTCAGGACGGCGCCCGGCTGCAACGGCTCGTCGAGGTACCGCTCGTCGCCGATGCGGGCGCAGTCGTGCACGTCGAGTCCGAGATGGTGGCCGGTGCCGCTCGGCAGGTAGCGGCGGTGCTGCTGGCCGTTCGGTGACATGGCCTCATCGACCGACACCTGCAGGATGCCGAGGTCGCGGAGGCTCATGGCGATCTGCTCGTAGGCCGTGTTCCGCATGTCGATGAACGACCGGCCGGGGCCGACCTGCGACATCGCGGCGCGGTGGGCCCGCTCGACGTGGTCGTGGACCTCGCGCTGGGCCGCGGTGTACGACCCGCTCGCGGGGAAGGTCCTCGTGACGTCGGCGGTGTACAGCGAGCGGGCTTCGACACCGGCGTCCATGAGGATGAGGTGCTCGGGGAGGACCGGACCGTCGCAGCGCGTCCAGTGCAGCGTGGGAGCGTGCGGTCCGCTGCCGATGATGGTCGAGTACCCGACACCGTTGCCGAACGTGCGGGCGTGGCGCTCGAACGTCGACTGCAACCAGCGTTCTCCGCCGAACTCGATGGCTGCAGGCAGTTCGCGCACGACCGAGCGGAATCCGCCGACCGTGGCGTCCACGGCGGCACGGAGCTGCGCGATCTCCCAGTCGTCCTTGACGAGCTTCGCGGCGGACAGGGCGATGAGGAGCGCTCGCGACGGCGCGAATCGACCGTCGGCCCGGGGTTCCGAGGCGCCTGCGCGGAGCGCGTCGGCGGGCACGAGGGCGAGGGACTCGTCCAGCACCTCGTGGGAGCGGACCTCGATGCCGAGCGCTTCCGCCCACTGGGGGAGTCCGGCCGACGGGCCGATCCAGAGCTCGCCGCGCATGGCGTCGGCGTAGAACGCCTCCTCACCGGGACCGACGGGCTCGGCGAGGTAGAGCGTCGCGTCGTGCCCACCGGCGGTCGGCCGCATGACGAGGACCGCACCCTCCGCCTGACAGGAGGTGAGCCACACGAAGTCGCTGTCGGGCCGGAACGGGAACTCGGTGTCGTTCGCGCGCGTCACGGCGCGTCCCGCGGTGACCACGAGCCAGCGGCCGGGGAACTGCGCGCTGATGACGTCGCGGTGACGCCCGGCGGCTGCGCCGGCCCCCTCGGCGAGGTCGACGGAGCGGTCCACCGCACCCCAGCCCGTCGCGAGGTACTCGCGGAACGCGTCGTCCCGGGGGAGCGGCTGGGTGCGGGGGTCGCGGAACTGCAGGCTGTCTGGACACATGGAGATCAGTAAGCCACTCGAGGTGGACGTCGTCAAGCTGCGACGCCTGGAGCCAGCGGAACATCTCGCCGGTATCGTCGGATCCGGCGTTTCGTCCTGTCCGACCGGCTCAGGCGACGGACGGGATGGACGGATCGTCGGCAGGTTGACACCTGTTCGGACGCCTCCGCAGAATGACGGCATGACAGGAACCACCGACACCGGCACCAGCGCCACGCTCGATTTCAACCTCGATGCGAAGGTGTTCGACATGGTGTCGTCGTCCGCGAGCGTCGTCGACGCCGACGCGCCCACGCGATTCGTCTACCACGAGACGCACGGCGTGCTGTGGGGCGAATACGTCGGCGACACCGTCTCCGTCGGTCGGTTCTGCGGCGTACGCACCGGCGAACGCATCGACATCTCGTTCGTGCACCGCAACCGTGCCGGCGACCTGACGACGCGTGGCGAAGCGAGCTCGATCATCTCCCGCGCCGAGGACGGCTCGTTCATCCTCACCGAGGACTTCGTCGGCCCGGACGGGCAGGCCCACGTCAGCGTCTGTCGGGAGATCGCCGCCGCCTGAACCGGCCAGGGCCGGCACGCCACCGTCGCCCGGTCAGCGTCCGCGTCGCTCCGGCACCCGCTGGGCGCGCTCGTCGCTCGTACGGACGAACCGCGTCATGCCGAAGCGCTCGCCGGAGTCCTCGACGCTCGTGCGTTCGGACCTCGTCATGCGGAGCGACACGTTCGACCGCTCCTCGTCCATGAGGAAGACGGTCGTCGTCGCCTTGATGGACGGCCACTGAGCGAGCCGGGTGGCGACCAGTTCGTGGATCGCCGCCACATCGGGGGCCCGGATCAGCATCATCGCGTCGTGCTCGCCCGTCGTGACGGCGAAGTACTCCAGCTCCGGGACTGACGACAGCCGCGCCCGGAAGTCCGCCCACTGGCTCTGGCGCAGCGTGATGAAGACCATCGCCGCAACACCGAGCCCGACCGTGGCCGGCTCGATCTCCGCGTGGACCCCCTTCAGGACGCCGGCGCGGAGCATCGCCTCGTAGCGCGAGTAGGCGTTCGAGCGGGAGATCCCGAGCTCCTCCGCGAGTGCGGCGACCGAAGCCCGCCCGTCCTCCCGGAGCAGCTCCAACATGCGGATGTGGGTGTCGTCGAGTTGCATCGATTGCTCCAAACGTCCAGATTCAGCAGTGGTCCTGGCGGTCGTTTGAGAGGATATGGCAGATTCGCCGCGAAATCGAGACAATTCTTCTTTGGTAACGGCTTGTGGATTGACGAATGATCGCGTATCGCACTACTTTCAGCTCATCCCTCCAACCAGATAAGGAGCTCCACCTTGTCACGATCCTTCAGCCGCACGAGCCGGCGCGGCATGGCGGCCCTCGGCCTCGCCCTCGCCGCTGGCCTCGCGCTCAGCGCCTGCTCCCCCTCAGGTGGCTCCGATGACAGCGCGGGCAAGTCGCTCGTCGTCGACGCGTCCTTCGACCTCAAGACCGCCGACCCGAACCGCGAGTACGAGACCACCGGCTCGATCGTCGCGAAGGCGCTCTACGAGACCCTCCTCACCTTCAAGGGCGACGACGTCACCGCCCCCGTCGACGGCCTCGCGAGCTACGAGATGAACGCCGACAACACGGTGATGACCCTCACGATGAAGGACGGCAAGAAGTTCTCCGACGGCTCCGACGTGACCGTCGACGACGCGGTGTTCTCGCTGCAGCGCGTCCAGGGCGTGAAGGGCAACCCGTCCTTCCTGCTCGACGGCGTCACGATCGAGAAGACCTCGGACACGACCCTCACGCTCACCTCGGCGACGCCGAACCCCGCCCTCCCGTTCATCCTCCCGAACCCGGCCCTCGGCGTCGTGAACAAGAAGGTCGTCGAGGAGAACGGTGGCAGCGCGACCGCCGACGACGCGGCCGAGTCGTTCCTCAACACCACCTCCGCGGGCTCCGGCCCGTACAAGCTCGAGTCCTTCGACGCGGCCTCGCAGGTCGTCTTCACGGCGAACCCTGAGTACACGGGGACCAAGCCCGCGTACGAGCGCGTCGTCCTCCGCAACGTGCAGGGCCCGACCCAGAAGCTCAACGTCGAGGCCGGTGACTCGCAGGTCGCCCTCGACCTCAACCCCGACCAGGTCTCCGAGCTCGACGACTCGAAGGTGAAGATCATCGCGAACCCCTCGCGCTACATGATCTTCCTCATGCTCAACCAGGACCCCGCGATCAGCGACATCACGAGCAACCCGAAGTTCCTCGAGGCCGTCAAGCTCGGCATCGACTACGACAAGATCGTCGACCTCGCCGGCGACGGTTCCGTCCGTCCCGGTGGCTTCATCCCCTCGATCTTCAACGGTGCGCTCGACGCCGCCGACGGCAACCAGTTCGACGCCGATGCAGCGAAGGCTGCGCTCAAGGAGTCCGGTTACGCCGGCGAAGCCGTCACGCTGAACTTCCCGAACGACATCACGGTGCAGGGGCTGTCGCTCCAGAGCATCGCGGAGTCGGTCCAGGCGCAGCTGAAGTCGGTCGGCATCACCATCACGCTGGCCCCGGCTCCGGTCGCCACCGAGCTGGACGCCTACCGCGACGGCAAGGAGACCGTGGGGCTCTGGTACTGGGGCCCGGACTTCCCGGACCCGTCGAACTACCTCGCGTTCACGCCGGGTGAGCTCGTCGGCCTCCGCGCGGGCTGGCCGGCAGGTGCCGACCCGACCGTGACCGACCTCGCGAACGCGGCGCTCGCCGCGACCGACACGGACGCCCGTGCCGCCGCGTACCAGGACCTCCAGAAGGCGCAGAACGCGAGCGGACCGTTCATCCCGCTCCTGCAGCCGGCGCAGAACGTGGTCACCGCGACCACGATCACCGAGGTTCCGCTGAACCCGACGTGGACCGTCGATCTTGCCGGAATCAAGTAGCGTCGCACCGACGACGTCCAGCGCGCGAGCGGGTCTCCACCCGCTCGCGCGCTACCTCGGCATCCGGCTCGGACTCACGGTCCTCCTGATGTTCGGGGTGACGCTCGTCACCTTCACGCTGACCAACCTCGTCCCCGCGGACCCCGTGCAGGCGGCGCTCGGTGAGCAGGCCGCAGCGGATCCGACGATCGTCGCGCAGTTCCGCGAGAACGCCGGCCTCGACAAGCCACTGCCCGTCCAGTACGTCACCTACGTCGCGAACCTGTTCCAGGGCGACCTCGGGACCTCGCAGCAGACCCGCGGCGCCGTCGCGGACGAACTCGGTCGCGCCTTCCCGGCCACGGCCGAACTGGCGCTGACCGCCATCGTCATCTCGATCATCATCGGCGTCGGCCTCGGCATGTGGGCCGCGCTGCGCCGGAAGACGATCACCGACCAGGTCATCCGGGTCGTGAGCCTCATCGGCATCTCGGTGCCCTCGTTCTGGCTCGCACTCGTCGTCTACTTCGTGTTCTTCTCCCAGCTGCACTGGTTCCCGGGCTCCGGTCGACTCTCGCCCGCGGCGATCCCGCCGCCGAAGGTCACCGGGATGTACACGATCGATGCGTTGCTCGCCGGCCAGTGGTCGACCTTCGGCGACGCCATCGCCCACCTGATCCTGCCCGCCTCGGTCCTGGCGCTCTACACGATCGGCCTGCTCACCCGGTTCGCTCGGTCGGCGATCCTCGAGGTACTCGACCTCGACTACGTGCGTGCAGCGCGGGCGAAGGGCCTTCCCGGCCACGTCGTCGTGACCCGGTACGTCCTCCGCGGGGCGCTCGTCCCCATCATCACCGTGCTCGGCGTCGCCTTCGGGTCGCTGCTGTCCGGAACGGTCCTCGTCGAGAAGGTGTACTCGTGGCACGGCCTCGGCGAGTACGCGTACTCCGCGGCGACCAAACTCGACCTGCCCGCGATCATGGGCGTCGGGCTCATCGTCGGATTCGTGTACATCGGCCTGAACTTCGTGGTCGACGTGCTGTACGGCTTCATCGACCCGAGAGTGAGGGTGGCATGACCGACGTGCTCGCCGTCCAGATCAAGCGCAAGGGCCGCCTCCGCATCTCGAAGCAGCTGCGCACCCCGCTCGCCGTCGCGGGTGGTGCCATCGTGCTCTTCTGGCTGCTCGTCGCGGTGCTCGCGCCGTGGATCCGGCCGTTCGACCCGCTCGCCCAGGACTTCGACCGACTGCAGGCCCCGAGTGCCGCGCACTGGTTCGGCACCGACCAGGTGGGCCGCGACGTCCTGTCCCGGGTCGTCAGCGGCGCGCAGGTCTCGATCCCGCTCGCCCTCATGCTCGTGATCTTCGCGATGCTCATCGGTTCGCTCCTCGGGGCGATCGCCGGGTATTTCGGCAAGGCCCTCGACGAGACCATCATGCGGATCGCCGACCTCGTGTTCGCGTTCCCGACGATCATCCTCGCGATGGTCATCGCCGCAGCGCTCGGCCCGAGTCTCACGAATGCCGTCATCGCGATGCTCATCGTGTCGTGGCCGGCGTACGCCCGCGTGACGCGTTCACTCGTCATCGGAGCCAGGGGCGCCGAGTACGTCATCGCCGGTCGTCTGCTCGGCAACGGGCCGTTCACCTCGCTCGGCAAGGACATCCTGCCGAACGTCGTGTCGCCGGTCGTCGTGCTCGCCACACTCGACGTCGGTACGGCCATCCTGCTGTTGTCGGGTCTCTCGTTCCTCGGCCTCGGCGCCGTCCCGCCGACACCGGACTGGGGCGCGATGGTGTCCGACGGGGTGCAGAACTTCTCCTCCTGGTGGATCACGGTCTTCCCGGGACTCGCCATCCTCACGGTGGTGCTCGCCTTCAACTTCCTCGGCGACGCCCTCCGCGACGCCCTCGACCCACGGTCGCAGGAAGCCGTGCAGGGGCGCGCACTGTGAGTGGCGCACGCGGTGCGAGCGACCCGAAAGGACGCGACATGACGCAGGCAGCAGGCGGAACCGGTGGCGGGATCGTCATCGAGGGGCTCACGCTCGGCTTCGGTCGTGGAACCGCCACCAAGCAGATCCTCCGCGGCATCGACCTCGAGGTCCCCGCCGGTCGCATCACCGGACTGGCCGGTGAGTCGGGGTCAGGCAAGACCATGACCGGGCTCGCGATCTGCGGGCTCCTGCCGGCCGGCGCGGACCTCGGCGGCAGCATCCGCTTCGACGGCACCGAACTCGTGGGGCTGAAGCAGCGCACGATGAACCGGTACCGCGGCACGGAGATCGCGATGATCTTCCAGGACCCGACCGCGAGCCTGCACCCCATGCTCACGGTCGAGGCCCAGCTCGTCGACCACTACCGGCACCACACGGGAGCCTCGAAGGCTGCCGCCCACGCGCGGGCGCTCGAGATGCTCGGACTCGTCGCCGTCCCGAACCCGGAGGCGGCGCTGCGCAAGTACCCGCACCAGTTCTCGGGCGGACAGCTGCAGCGCATCGCGATCGCCTCGGCGCTCATGTGCGAGCCCTCCGTGCTCATCGCCGACGAACCGACCACCGCCCTCGACGTCACGGTCCAGGCCGGCATCCTCCGCCTGCTGCGGAAGCTGTGCGACGAGCTCGGGATCGCGATCATCCTCGTCACCCACGACCTCGGGGTGATGTCGGCGCTCGCCGACACGATCGCGGTCATGCGGCTCGGCGAGATCGTCGAACACGGCAGCCGGTACCAGGTCATCACCGATCCGCAGCACGAGTACACCAAGGCGCTCATCGACGCGCTGCCCGACACGGGAACGGAGGCGGCGTCATGACGCTGCTGCACCTCGACGACGTCCACGTGACGTACAAGCTGCCCGGTCGCGGCACGCTGAACGCGGTCGACGGCGTGAGCTTCGACCTCGAGCCGCGACAGGTGCTCGGGCTGGTGGGGGAGTCGGGCTGCGGCAAGTCCACCCTCGCGCGAGCGGTCTGCGGACTGGAACCGACCTCGGGTGGCGCGATCACGTTCAACGGGACGCCCATCGGCAAACTCGGTCTCCGGAAGCGCGCACCGGAACTGCTGCGGATCCAGATGGTCTTCCAGAACCCCTACGCCTCGCTGAACCCACGACGCACGATCGGGAGCCAGATCGAGGACGGCCTCCGGGTCAACCCGGTCCGTGACGCCTGGGACGTCGGTCAGCTGCTCGAACACGTCGAGCTCGACGCCGCCAGCCGCACCCGCTACCCGCACCAGTTCTCGGGCGGCCAGCGGCAGCGCATCGCGATCGCCCGGGCCATCGCGGCGGGTCCGGAGCTGCTCATCGGCGACGAGCCGATCGCCTCGCTCGACGCCTCCCTGCAGGCGCGCGTGGCGAAGCTCATGCGGAAGCTCGCGGTCGAGACGGGCGCGGCGCTCCTCTTCATCAGCCACGACCTGTCCGTCGTGCGGGTCATCGCGGACGACGTGGCGGTCATGAGCGCCGGTCGCATCGTCGAACACGGTCCGGTCGACCGCGTCTGGTCCGACCCGCAGGACGCCTACACGCAGCGGCTCCTCGCGGCGATCCCGGTCGTCGACGGACTCGGCACCCTCCCCGGCGCCTAGACGGATCCCGCTCCGTCCCTGTCTCAGGAGCGTCTCGGCGTGTCGGGTCCCCCGCGCTCGACACGCCGAGGCGTTCCTGAGACAGGGAACCGGCACCGTCAGGTGTGAGTCCCCTGGATGTCGGCCCGTGACCTTGCTCACGAGTTTCCCGCGTCGTAGCGTGGCGTTCCGTTGCCGTTCAACCGAATCTGGTCAGATGGTCAAACAGCTGCGATGCGGTTCGGAGAGCATCGCTCGAACGAGAGTTGTCACGTGAGTCTTCGCACGGCCGAGTACCCGAGGCCCGATCACTTCCTGCTCCATGTGAGCGACACGCACCTCCTCGCCGGCGGGGGGAGCCTCTACGACAGCGTCGACAGCGAGACGCACCTGCGCCGCCTGTTCGCCGAGTTCGAGGCGTCCGGCGGTCGGCCCGAAGCGATCGTCTTCACGGGCGATCTCGCCGACAAGGGCGAACCCGACGCGTACGACCGCATCCGCTCGATCGTCGAGCCGGTCGCAGAGCGCCTCGGATCGCAGATCATCTGGGTGATGGGCAACCACGACGACCGCCAGGCGTTCCGGGCCGGGCTGTTCGGTGAGGTGCCGACCACCCGCCCGGTCGACCGCGTCTACGACGTCAACGGCCTCCGCGTCGTCACCCTCGACTCGAGCGTGCCCGGTCACCACCACGGCGAGGTCTCGGACGAGCAGCTCGACTGGCTCGCCGAGGAACTCTCGACGAAGGCGCCCCACGGCACGATCCTCGCCATGCACCACCCGCCCGTCCCGAGCGTGCTCGACCTCGCCGTGAGCGTCGAGCTGCGCGATCAGGCGAAGCTCGCCGAAGTGCTCGAGGGGTCCGACGTCCGGAGCATCATCGCCGGGCACCTGCACTACTCGTCGACCGCGACCTTCGCGGGCATCCCGGTGTCGGTCGCTTCGGCCACGTGCTACACGCAGGACCTCAATGTGCCCGTCGGAGGGACGCGTGGTCGCGACGGCGCGCGGGCGTTCAACCTCGTCCACGTCTACGGCAAGACGGTCCTGCACTCGGTGGTGCCGCTGGGTGAGACCCCGCCGTTGCACTACATCGACGCCGAGGAGAGTGCGCGCCTGCTCGCTCGCGACGGCATCGAGCTGCCCGTTTCCGACACGGTGCCGGTGCAGCCGGAGCCGCCGCTGACGATGCCGATCGGCGTCCTCGTCTAGCGACTACCGGTCCCTGAGCTCTCCTCCGGTCCCTGAGCTCCGCTCCGGTCCCTGAGCTCCAATCCGGTCCCTGAGCCTGTCGAAGGGCCGCAGCCCGGCAGAGTACCGCAGCCCGGTGGGTCCGCCGTTCCGGGAGCCTCCCCGGTGCGACGCGCCTATCGTGGACGGATGACCTCCCCAGAAGCACCCCGCACCGCACTCGTCGTCGGCGCCAGCGGCATCACCGGTTCCGCGATCGTGTCGCAGCTCCTCGAGGATGGCGGCTGGCGGATCCTCGCCCTTGCTCGCCGCGCGCCGGCGGCCCACCCGCAGGTCGAGCACGTCGCAGCCGACCTCCGGGACGAGGACGACCTCGCGCGCGCCCTCGGCGGCACCGGCGTCACCCACGTGTTCTTCACCGCCTGGTCGCGTCAGGACACCGAGGCCGAGAACATCCGGGTCAACGGCGGCATGGTCCGCGACCTGCTGGCCGCCCTCGCCGCCGAGCCCGTCCAGCACGTCGCCCTGGTCACCGGTCTGAAGCACTACCTCGGCCCGTTCGAGGCCTATGCGGCGGGCGAGATGCCCGACACCCCGTTCCACGAGGACGAGGACCGACTCGACACGCCCAACTTCTACTACGAGCAGGAGGACGAGCTCTTCGCCGCGGCTGCGCGAGCGGGGTTCACCTGGTCGGTGCACCGCTCCCACACCGTGATCGGACATGCGGTGGGCAACGCGATGAACATGGCGTCCACGCTCGCGGTGCAGGCGGCGCTCTGCAAGCGGCTCGACCGACCGTTCGTGTTCCCCGGTTCAGAGACCCAGTGGAACGGCCTCACCGATATGACCGACGCCGGACTCCTCGCCGAGCAGATGCTCTGGGCGGCGACCTCACCGGCCGGTGCTGACGAGGCGTTCAACATCGTCAACGGCGACGTCTTCCGCTGGCGCTGGATGTGGCCGCGACTGGCGGCGCACCTCGGCGTCGAGCCGGAGGGCTTCGACACTGCGCCGCGTCCGCTCGAGCAGCAGATGTCGGGTGTCGAGGGCACCTGGGCCGAGATGGTGGCCGAACACGGTCTCGTCGAGGCCGACCTCTCCCGCGTGGCGTCGTGGTGGCACACCGACGGTGACCTCGGCCGGGACATCGAGGTCGTCACCGACATGAGCAAGAGCCGACTCGCCGGCTTCACCGGCTACCGGCGGACGCTGGACGCCTTCACCGCGATCTTCGACCGCCTCCGCGCAGAGCGCATCGTCCCCTGAGCGCCCTCCCGGTCCCTGAGCGCGCGTCCGTTCCCTAAGCGCCCTCTCGGTCCCTGAGCACCCATCCCGATCCCTGAGCCTGTCGAAGGGCGGCGACCGTCTCGGTCCCTGAGCCTGTCGAAGGGTGGCGACCGTCTCGGTCCCTGAGCCTGTCGAAGGGCGGCACTTCGACAAGCTCAGTGACCTGGTTCGGCTCAGTGACCAATCCCGGTCCCTGAGCCTGTCGAAGGGCGGTCAGCTGAGCTTGGCGGGCTCGATCTCGAGCGCGCTCGGCACGGCTGCCTCGCGCTCCCACGGCGCCGGGAACGGGAAGTACCGCTCGAGGAAGTCGATCACGGCGGTGGTGCGCTGCTCCACCGAGATCTCCGGCCGGCTGCCGTCGTTCAGGCAGAACATGTCCTGGTCGCGTCGCTTGAGGAGTCGTTCCATCTGCCCGAGCGACTGCTTGAGCGTCGTCTCGATGTAGCGGACCTTCGCCTGGGTCTGCTGCACCGCGCGACCCGTCATGAGGCCGTAGTAGTGGTAGAACGAGTTCGTCACCGAGATGTTGTCGGCCGCACGGAAGGCGCTGTGGGAGGTCGCGCGGAACTCCTCGGCGAACTCCTGCTCCATCTCCGCCATGATGCTCCGGCGGAGGGGCGCGGCGCAGTGCTCGAGGTGACGGGTGGTGACGCGTCCGAAGCGCTCGTGCAGGAGCCGACGGTTCACCCGGGCCGCGTTCTCGAAGCCGCTGCGCGAGGGGTCGTTCGCCCCGAGACCGATGCGGGTGGTCGCCTCCACGAACTTGCTGATGCCGCCCGGTGAGAAGAACAGTTCGGGACTGATCGGTCGGCCGAGGAACATGTCGTCGTTGGAGTAGAGGAAGTGCTCCGACAGCCCCTCGATGCGGTGGAGCTGGCTCTCGACGGCCATGGAGTTGTGCGTCGGCAGGGCGTCGAGGTCGCCGAAGAACTCCTCGCTGCGCACGATGGTGACCTTCGGGTGCTCCACCAGCCATTCGGGCGCGGGGGAGTCGGTCGCGATGAAGATGCGTCGGACCCAGGGGGCGAAGGTGTGCACGCTGCGGAGGGCGTACTTGAGCTCGTTGATCTGGCGGAAGCGGGCGTCGGAGTCGTCGCCGTCGCCGACGACGTAGCTCTGCATCCGCTTGGCGCGGGCGCGCTGGAACTCCTCGGAGGAGCCGTCCACCCACGAGAAGACGAGGTCGATGTCGAAGGTGACGTCGCTCGCGAGTGCGCCGAACATGTGCTCGAGGGTCCGCCAGCTGCGTCCGTAGCGTTCGACGGTCGTCTCGACGGCCTCCGTCCGCGGCATGTACGTCCGCATGAGGACGTTCTCCACGGGAGCGGTGATCTCCTCGTCGCCGAAGCGCCAGAGTTCGAGCTGCAGGGCGGTCTCCATGCCGTAGCGGAGGCGGCCGAGCGGTTCGATGCGCGGCCGGTACAGCCGGAACACCTCGGCCTTGCGGGCGCCGGTGAGCAGGCCGTCGGAGAGGAGGTGCGGATCGCCGGCCGGCTTCACCGTCGACATTCGCGCTTTGAGCGGCACGCTGTAGAAGGGCTCGTCGGCGAACGCCTCCGCGAGGGCGGTCTGCAGGCGCTTGCGCAGGGAGCGGTCGACGACGATGACGGGGCGGTCGTGCTCGCCCCGGATGAGGAGGTACTCGATCTCGGCCGCGTCGAGCACGTCGGCGACGGCGAGGAGGTCCTCCACCATCGACTGCTGTGGGGTCAGGTGACCGTTGATGAGGGTGTAGACGCCCTTGCGCTGCACCACGTCGGGGCGGTCGAAGCGCTGCGATCGGGAGCCACCGGTCACGAGGACGAGCTCAGGGGCGGTGGTGAACGGGAGTTCCGGCGGAATCGGGTCCTTCGCGGTACTGGTGAAGGCCGTCGGTGCCTGAGTGCCGACGGTTGGCCGCTGGTCGTCGAGTTCGTTCGTGATCGTGTCCGCCTCTGGTCTGCTGGGGAGTGGGTTCCTCGTTATTGTACGGCCGTCGCCCAGGAGCGCTCGCGGCTTGACGGCGACGGGGTCGCAGGCGGCGTCCGGGTACGATTGACCCCATGGTGAGCGTGGCGGAATCCTTGGTGCGCCTGCAGGACCTGGCCTCGTCGCCCGTGGTCGCTCGGGTGGCGTCGGCGTTCGCCGAAGCCGGGTACGAACTGGCCCTCGTCGGCGGACCGGTTCGCGATGCGATGCTCGGTCGCACGGTGAGCGACCTCGACTTCACGTCGAACGCCTCGCCCGATCAGATCCTCGCGGTCCTCAAGCCGATGGCGAGCGCCTGGTGGGACGTCGGCCGCGACTTCGGGACGATCGGCGCGAAGGTCACCGTCACCGACGACGACGGTGTCGAGCACGCCGACACGGTCGAGATCACCACCTACCGCGCCGACGCCTACGACGGCGTGACCCGCAAGCCGGTCGTCGCTTTCGGCGACACCCTCGAAGACGACCTGCGGCGGCGCGACTTCACGGTCAACTCGATGGCGCTCCGCATCCCCGAGATCACCCTCGTCGACCCGTCCGGCGGCGTCGAGGACCTCGTCGCCCACCTGCTGCGGACGCCGAGCTCGCCCGAGGTCTCCTTCGGCGACGACCCGCTGCGCATGCTCCGGGCCGCGCGGTTCGCCTCGCAGCTCGGCTTCCGGCCCACCGACGACGTGATCGAGGCGATGGAGGTGCGTCGCGAGACCATCTCCATCGTGAGCCCCGAGCGCATCCAGGCCGAGCTCGGCAAGCTGCTCGCGACCGACCACCCGCGCGCGGGCCTCGAGCTGCTCGTCGACACCGGCATCGCCGACCTCGTGCTGCCCGAGCTGCCCGCCCTCCGGCTGGAGCCCGACGAGCACCACCACCACAAGGACGTCTACCAGCACTCGCTCACCGTGCTCGAGCAGGCGATCGGTTACGAGCACTCGCGGCACCCCGGCGAGGCGCCCGACCTCGTCCTGCGTTGGGCCGCGCTCCTCCACGACATCGGCAAGCCGGCGACGAAGAAGACCGGCCCCGGCGCGGCCGTCACCTTCTACCACCACGACCTCGTGGGTGCGAAACTGGCGAAGAAGCGCCTCACCGCACTCCGCTACGACGGCGACACGATCAAGAGCGTCGCGCGACTCGTCGAACTGCACATGCGGTTCTTCGGGTACTCCGAGGGCGTGTGGGCAGACTCCGCGGTGCGGCGCTACGTCCGCGATGCCGGTCCGTTGCTCGAGCGGCTGCACATGCTCGTCCGCGCCGATGTCACGACCCGCAACCGGCGCAAGGCCGACCGCCTCGGTTTCGCCTACGACGACCTCGAGCAGCGCATCGTCGAGCTCCAAGAGCAGGAGGAGCTCGAGTCCGTCCGGCCCGACCTCGACGGCAACCGTATCCAGGAGGTGTTGGGCATCGCACCCGGTCGCGAGGTCGGCGAGGCGTACCGCTGGCTGCTGGAGTTGCGCCTCGACGAGGGCCCGCTCGGCGAGGAGGAGGCCACCCGCCGCCTCCTCGACTGGTGGTCCTCCCGGTGACAGCCCCACCTGCCCGCGAACTGTCACAAACGCACAGTCAGACGGCGTCACACTGACCGTTTCTGACAGCTCGCGGGCGTTCAGACTGAACTGCTAGCCTCCCTGAGGTTCACGGAACGAAGGATTCTCATGCTCAAGCGACACGCCGCCCTCGCGATCGCGGCCGCCTCCGCCCTGATGCTGAGCGGTTGCGCCGCCGGATCCACGGAGCGCACGACGGTCACGGTGCGGGTCTGGGATTCCGCCGTCGCCGACGCCTACGAGACCTCGTTCGCCGCCTTCGAGCGCGAGAACCCCGACATCCGCGTCCGCGTCGACGTCGTCGAATGGGCGGACTACTGGACGAAGCTCCGCACCGACGTCGCGGCGGACACCGCTCCCGACGTCTTCTGGTTGAACAACTCCTATCTCGCCGGGTACGCGGACAGCGGCAGCGTCCTCGACGTCGGGCAGACGCTCGGCAAGGACGCCTCGAAGGACTGGGCGCCGAGCGTGGTCAGCCAGTTCACGAGGAACGACAAGCTCTGGGCCGTCCCGCAACTGTCCGACGCCGGCATCGCGGTCTACTACAACGCCGACCTCCTCGATGCGGCCGGCGTGAAGCCCGCCGAGCTCGAGGAGGCGACCTGGTCGCCCGACGCGGCGAAGGACACGTTCCTGCCTCTTGCGAAGAAGCTGACGAAGGACGCGGCCGGGGTCTCGGCCGACCAGCCCGGCTTCAACCCCGCGGCGCCCGCCACCTACGGCACCGGCCTCGGATACGACCTGCAGGCCGTGCTCCTGCCGTTCATCGGCTCGAACGGCGGGAAGTACCAGGACGGCGACGACTTCGCGTTCAACGACCCGAAGACGAGCGAGTCCGTGAGCTACCTCGTGAATGCGATCAACGGCGCCAAGGTCGCGCCGCCGGCAGCCTCCACGAACGCCGACGGCGACTTCGCCCGCGACGCCTTCCTCCAGGGCAAGGTCGCGATGTTCCAGTCGGGGCTCTACAGCCTGAAGGCCGTCCACGACGGCGCCGACTTCCGCTGGGGTGTCGCCGAGCTCCCGGCCGGCCCTGCGGGCAAGGTCAGCGTCACGAACGGGATCGCCGCAGCGGGCAACGCAGCCACGAAGCACCCCGACCAGGTGAAGAAGGTGCTCGCCTGGCTGGGCAGCACCGAGGGCAACGCACCCGTCGGTGCGTCCGGCTCGGCGGTCCCGGCCGTGACCGCGGCTCAGAAGCAGTACTTCGACTACTGGAAGGGCCAGGACGTCGACGTGCAGCCCTTCTTCGACGTGATCGCCGACGACGCGAAGACCATCGCGCCCCCGACGGGTGCCGGCTACGCGAAGGGGCTCGCCGCCTACGACCCGATCTTCAAGGAGATCTTCGCCGGTACGACGCCCGTCGCGGACGGCCTCAAGAAGGCGCAGGAGGCGGCCAACGCCGCCATCAACGACTGAGTCCGGGCGCAGGGCGTCGCAGGGCATGATGGACCATCATGCGGATCCTCATCGCGAGTCACCTCGAGCCTGAGCACGTCGAGGCGATCAGCGCCTCCCACCCCGATGTCGAGGTGCTGTACGACCCGACGCTCGTCGCGGTCCCGCAGTACGTCGCCGATCACCGCGGGCCGGCACCCGAGCTGTCCGCAGCGGACCAGCAACGGTGGGAGGACATGCTCGCCCACGCCGACGTCGCGTTCGACTTCGACTGGCAGGACCCGGCGGCGCTCCCAGAGCGCGCCCCGAACCTGAGATGGATCCAGGCGACGAGCGCCGGCATCGGTGCGTTCATGCGCCGCACCGGACTCGACCGCAGCGGCATCGCCGTCACGACGGCGGGCGGCGTGCATGCCGTCCCACTCGCCGAGTTCGCCCTCACCGGAGCGCTCTTCGTCGTGAAGGGCGTTCCCTTCCTGCAGCGCCGGCAGCGCGAGCGCCGGTTCGAGCGGTACACGACCAGACAGTTGGCCGGGATGCGCGTCACCGTCGTCGGCGTCGGGGGCATGGGGTCGAACGTGGTGCGGACCTTCGACGCCATCGGTGCACGGGTGACCGCGGTGGGTCGCGTCGGCGGCACCTATGAGCTCCCCGACGGCGTCGAGCTGAGCGATGTGGGCCGGCTCGACGAGGTGCTGCCGGGCACCGACGTGCTCGTCCTCTGCACGGCACTCACGCCCGAGACCGAGAACCTCATCGGCGCCGACCGGATCGCGCTCCTGCGCGACGGCGCCACCATCGTCAACATCTCCCGTGGGCAGGTCGTCGACGAGGAAGCGCTGATCGAGGCGCTCCGCTCGGGCAAGCTCGGTGGCGCGGCGCTCGACGTCTTCCGCGAGGAGCCGCTGCCCGCGGACTCACCGCTCTGGGACCTCGACAACGTGCTCATCTCGCCCCACTCGGCGTCCACGGTCGAGAGTGAGAACGCGACACTCACGGCACTGTTCATCGAGAACCTCACCCGTTACCGCGCAGGCGAACCGCTGCTGAACCGGTTCGACGCCGAGCGCGGGTACTGACCGACCCTGATCATCGGGGCGTCGGCCCGGGATCTCGGTGGCGTCCGAACCGGACGAAACGCGCGGTCATTGCGCTACAGATGTCGCTCGCGCACGTTTCGTGCTCGTAACGAATCTGCACCGGAAGCCTTCTCGGTTTGAGGGATTTGTTCGGAGCGTGCTGTAATCCTCTACAAGCACGTGCGAAGAACCTGCACACAGCCGTGCCGTCTCTCACACACAGAAAATGAGGTCGACATCAATGTCATCCCCACGTAGTGGATTCCGGAAGAGCGCCGTCGCGCTCGCGGGTCTGTCCATCACCGCCCTCGCCCTCGCCGGCTGCGCCGCCGGTGGTAGCGGCTCCAGCAGCGGTGCCAGCGGCACGATCGTCATCGGCACGACCGACAAGGTCACGACGCTCGACCCGGCCGGATCGTACGACAACGGCTCCTTCGCCGTCATGAACCAGGTCTTCCCCTTCCTCCTGAACACGCCGTACAACAGCCCCGACGTCGAGCCCGACATCGCCGAGTCGGCCGAGTTCACCTCGCCGACCGAGTACACGGTGAAGCTCAAGAAGGGCCTCAAGTGGGCCAACGGCAACGACCTCACCTCGTCCGACGTGAAGTTCAGCTTCGACCGTCAGCTCGCCATCGCCGACGAGAACGGCCCGTCGTCGCTCCTCGGCAACCTCGAGAAGACCGATGCGCCTGACGACCTCACCGTCGTCTTCACGCTGAAGACCGAGAACGACCAGACCTTCCCGCAGGTGCTCTCGAGCCCCGTCGGCCCGATCGTCGACGAGGACGTCTTCTCCGCCACCGAGGTCACGCCCGACAACGACATCGTCAAGGGCAAGGCGTTCGCCGGTCAGTACACGATCGACAGCTACAAGTTCAACGAGCTCATCTCGTACAAGAAGTACGCCGACTACCAGGGCCTCCTCGGCGAGGCGAAGAACGACACCGTCAACGTGAAGTACTACACCGACGAGTCCAACCTGAAGCTCGACGTCAAGCAGGGCAACATCGACGTCGCATCGCGCAGCCTCTCCGCGACCGACATCGAAGACCTGAAGAAGGACAAGAACGTCAAGGTCGTCGACGGCCCCGGTGGCGAGATCCGCTACTTCGTCTTCAACTTCGACACGATGCCCTACGGAGCGACCACCGCTGACGCCGACCCGGCGAAGGCGCTCGCCGTCCGCCAGGCCGCTGCCGACCTGATCGACCGCGCTGCGATCGCCAAGGATGTCTACAAGGACACCTACACGCCGCTCTACTCCTACGTGCCCGCCGGCCTGACCGGCGCCACCGAGTCTCTCAAGGGCCTCTACGGCGATGGCGACGGCGGCCCCGACGCCGCGAAGGCCAAGGAGACGCTCGAGGCAGCCGGCGTGACCGTTCCGGTCGCGCTCAACCTCCAGTACAACGGTGACCACTACGGTTCCGGCTCCGGCGACGAGTACGCGCTCATCAAGGACCAGCTCGAGGCCGACGGCCTGTTCACCGTCAACCTGCAGCAGACCGAGTGGGTCCAGTACGCCAAGGACCGCACGACGGACGTCTACCCGGCCTACCAGCTGGGTTGGTTCCCGGACTACTCCGACGCCGACAACTACCTGTCGCCGTTCTTCGCCACGGACAACTTCCTCGCGAACCACTACGACAACCCGGCCGTCAACGACCTGATCAACGAGCAGCGCTCGACGACGGACGCCGACGCACGGACGAAGCTCATCGAGCAGATCCAGGACACGGAGGCGGCCGACCTGTCGACCATCCCGCTGCTCCAGGGCGCTCAGGTGGCCGTCGTCGGCAAGGACGTCGAGGGCACCGTCCTCGACGCGTCGTTCAAGTTCCGTTACGCGCCCATCACCAAGGGCTGAGTAGCCTGACCAACTGATATCCGACTATGGTGAGTCGGACGTCGCGATCGGGGTGGCTCCACAGAGCCGCCCCGATCGTCTGTCCGGGCTCTACCGAGTCGGTGATCGAGGAGGATCCACTGCAATGACGGCAGCTGTCGCAACCCCACCCCCCAAGGCGGCCAGACGTTCCGGAGGTGGCGGACTCTGGCGGTACCTCGTCATCCGCTTCCTGTTGATCATCCCGACGGTGTTCATCCTCGTCACCATGGTCTTCTTCCTGATGCGCCTGACCGGTGACCCGATCACCGCGGCGCTCGGCGGTCGACTCCCGGCCGATCAGCTCGCGGAACGCATCAGCGCCGCCGGCTACGACCGGCCCATCTTCATCCAGTACTTCGAGTTCCTCGGGCAGATCGCGGTCGGCAACTTCGGCACGACGATCTCCGACAACCGGCCGGTCCTCGAGGTCCTCCTCACGTACGGCTCCGCGACCCTCGAACTCGCGATCTACGCCCTCATCGTCGCGTTCATCGTCGGCATCCCGCTCGGCATGCTCGCCGCCGCCCGCCGCGACCGCTGGCAGGACGCGGGCCTCCGCGTCTTCGCGATCCTCAGCTACGCCACCCCGGTGTTCTTCGCCGGCCTGCTGCTCAAGCTCATCTTCTCCGTCTGGCTCGGGATCCTCCCGGTCGCCGGTCGAGCGAGCACCGGCACCGAGCTGACGCTCCAGACCATCTCGAACCCGTCCGGCATCTACCTGATCGACGCGATCCGCCTCGGCGATCCGACGGCGATCAGCGACGTCCTCGCCCACGCGGTGCTCCCGGCGATCGCCCTCGGCCTGCTGACGGCCGGAGTCTTCCTGCGTCTGGTCCGCACCAACGTCATCGGCACGCTCGGTTCCGGCTACGTCGATGCGGCCCGGTCGCGCGGCGTCAGCGAGTTCCGGCTCGTGACGAAGCACGCCTATCGTCCGGCGCTCATCCCGATCATCACGGTCATCGGCCTGCAGATCGCGCTCCTCCTCGCGGGTGCAGTCCTCACCGAGACGACGTTCGAATGGAAGGGCCTCGGCTTCATGCTGAGCGAGTACCTCAAGGCGCGTGACTTCGTCGCCGTCCAGGGGATCGTCGCGCTGCTGGCCGTCATCGTCGCCCTGACCAACTTCATCGTCGACATCATCGCGGCGATCATCGACCCGAGGGTGAGGTACTGAGCATGAGTGCTCCGACAGCCACCACCGCCGTGCAGACCGCGCCAGCGAAGCGTCCGCTGCGCGACCGCCTGCCCGTCGTCAAGCAGTTCCGCCAGTCGGTCGGGCTGCAGCGGGCGATGCTCGTCATCGGCCTCGTCGTCACGGGCGTGTTCGTGCTCATCGCGATCCTCGCGCCGCTCGTCGCGCCGTACCGCTACAACCAGCTGCGCGGCGACGACGGTTCGTTCGGTACGCAGCAGGCGCCGAACGCGACGAACCTCCTCGGGACGACCGTCGGTGGGTACGACGTTCTGTCCCGCGTGCTCTGGGGCGCCCAGACCGCGCTCTTCGTCATCGTGTCCGCGATCATCCTGTCGATCTTCATCGGCGTCCTGCTCGGGCTCGTCGCCGGGTACTTCGGTGGCTGGCTCGACCGCGTGCTCGTGGTCGTGTGCGACGCGGTCTACGCCTTCCCGTCGCTGCTGCTCGCGATCGTCATGTCGATCGTCATCAGCCGCGGGCAGTCGAGCCTCTGGGGTGGCATCCTCGCTGCCGCGATCTCGATCACCGTGGTCTTCATCCCGCAGTACTTCCGGGTGATCCGCTCCGAGGTCGTGCGCATCAAGAGCGAGGCGTTCGTCGAGTCGGCGAAGGTCATCGGTGCGTCGAGCTCCCGCATCATGTTCCGCCACGTGCTGCGGAACGCGACCCGGACGCTGCCGCTCATCATCACCCTCAACGCCTCCGAGGCCATCCTCACGCTCGCGGGGCTCGGCTTCCTCGGGTTCGGCATCGAGCCGACCGCGGCCGCCGAGTGGGGCTACGACCTCAACCGGTCCGTCTCCGATGTCACGAGCGGGATCTGGTGGACCGCGCTGTTCCCCGGCCTCGCGATCGTGCTCGTCGTGCTCGGCATCACGCTCGTCGGTGAGAGCCTCAACGACCTGTCCGACCCGCGTCTGCGCAGCCGTCGTCGGGTCGGTGCGTCGAGTGGATCGGTCGCTGCGACGTCGAGCATCACGACCACCGGTGGCACGTCCGACAGCCCCGGTGGCGCCGGGATGATGGACGCCGAGTCGCTGGGCGCCGTGAGCGACGCGGCGGCCGACAGTGATCTGGAGAACCGACGAGAGGACGAGCGCTCATGAGCCAGTCGACGCCGACCACCGGTCCACGCGACCTCGGCACCAAGGACATCGTCAGCATCCGCGACCTCGGGGTCTCGTTCTCGACCGATGCCGGCGCGGTGAAGGCGATCAACGACATCTCGCTGTCGGTCGCACCGCGCGAGATCGTCGCGATCGTCGGTGAGTCCGGCTCGGGCAAGACGGTCACGGCCAAGACCATCCTCGGTCTGCTCCCGGAGACGGCGACCGCCTCGGGTGCCGTCGTCCTGCGCTCCCGCGACGGTTCGACCGAACAGGACGTCGTCACGGCGTCGGCGGAGCAGCTGCGGTCCATCCGCGGCAGCGACGCGGCGATGGTGTTCCAGGAACCGTCGACGGCCCTCAACCCCGTCTACAAGGTGGGCTGGCAGATCGCCGAAGGTCTCCGCGCGCACGGGTCGTACACGAAGGCCGAGGCACGTGCCAAGGCCATCGACATCCTGCGTCGCGTCGGCATCCCGGAGCCGGAGGAGCGGGTCGACTACTTCCCGCACCAGTTCTCGGGCGGGCAGAAGCAGCGCATCGTCATCGCGATGGCGCTCGTGCTCGACCCCGGACTGATCGTGGCCGACGAGCCGACGACCGCGCTCGACGTCACCGTGCAGGCGGAGATCCTCGACCTCCTGCGTCGGTGCCGCGACGAGTTCGGGACGGCCATCGTCCTCATCACCCACAACATGGGCGTCGTCGCCGACCTCGCCGACCGCGTCGTGGTCATGTACCAGGGCGACATCGTCGAGGAGGCACCCGTCCAGGAGCTGTTCTCCTCACCGAAGGCCGAGTACACCAAGAAGCTCCTGTCGTCGGTGCCGCACGTCGGCCGCGGCAAGAGCTCCGCGCCGGCCGAGGTCGAGCGCGGCAAGCAGCTGCAGCTCGGTGAGCCGGTGGTGGTCGCGAAGGGGCTCGAGATCGAGTACCCGGGTCGCTTCGGGCGTGCCGGGTTCCGTGCGGTCAAGGGTGTCGACTTCACGATCCACGCGGGTGAGGTCCTCGGCCTGGTGGGGGAGTCGGGGTCGGGCAAGACCACGATCGGCCGCGCGATCGCCGGGCTCACCAAGGTGACCGGCGGCTCCCTGTCGGTGCTCGGCGTGGAGATGAACCGGGTGAAGGAGCGCGAGTTCGCTCCGAAGCGCCGCGAGATCGGGTTCGTGTTCCAGGACCCGGCGACGAGCTTCAACCCGCTGCTCACGATCGCGGAGTGCGTGGCGGAGCCCCTCATCGTGCACGGCCGCTTCGGCGACGCACGCGCGGCCCGGCGTCGGGTGGACGAGCTCCTCGAGGCGGTCCAGCTGCCGAAGGCGTTCGGCGACCGGTTCCCGCACGAGCTCTCCGGTGGGCAGCGGCAGCGCGCTTCGCTCGCGCGGGCGTTGGCGCTCGAACCGGCACTGCTGGTCGCCGACGAACCGACCTCGGCACTCGACGTGTCGGTGCAGGCTCGCGTGCTGGAGCTCTTCGCCGAGCTGCAGCGTGAGTTCGGGTTCGCGTCGCTGTTCATCAGCCACGACCTCGCGGTGGTCGACATCCTCGCCGACCGCATCGTCGTGCTGTACCGCGGCGACATCGTGGAGGAGGGGCCCGGCTCAGCGGTGCTCGGTGCGCCGAGCGACGTCTACACGCGTCGTCTCCTCGCGTCGCTCCCCGTGCCGGACCCCGCCGAGCAGGCCGTGCGCCGCGAAGAACTCAAGCGCCTCCGCGCCTGACCCTCCTTCGGTCCCTGAGCCTGTCGAAGGGCCCGGTCCCTGAGCCTCACCCCCCCCGGTCACTGAGCCTCACCCCCCCGGTCACTGAGCCTCACCCCCCCCCGGTCACTGAGCTTGTCGAAGTGCGCCCTTCGACAGGCTCAGGGACCGGGACCGGGATGGCCCAGGGACCGGGGTGGCTCAGGCCCCGCACTCAGCCGAGCTTGACGGCGGTGCCGTAGGCGACGACCTCCTGGTAGTTCTGGCCGACCTCGGCCGCGTCGAACCGCATCGCGAGCACCGCGTCGGCGCCGAGCGCGGTGGCCGCCTCGATGAGTCGCTGCTTCGCCTCCTCGCGGCTCTCAGCGAGCTGCTTCGTGAGCCCGGAGAGCTCACCGCCCAGCAGCGCCTTGAAGTTGGCGCCGAGTTGCACGCCCGCGTTGCGTGCACGGACCGTGAGGCCGGTCACCTCGCCCAGCACTTCGGTGACCTGGCGGCCGGGGACATCGTTCATCGTCGAGATCAGCATGTTCGCAGTCTGGCACCGCTGCGCCCACCCCCATAGGGGGGATGTCCCGGTCTCCCGGGCCTCACCGCGGTCACCGACCTTTCCGCGGTCACCGACCTTTCCCCGGTCACCGACCTTTCCCGGTCACTGAGCTTGTCGAAGTGCAAGCACGGTGGCGCCTGACCCTTCGACAGGCTCAGGGACCCCCGATATCGTGCGCCGAGGATGTCGAGGCGGCTGATACGAGGCAATCTAATATATCTGTATGTCGAACCCCGAATCGCCGATCACCACACACGGCCCACGGCCGCTCCAGATCCGCCAGGGCCTCACGGCCGGATCGATCGTCGCCGCGTTCCTGACGATCATCATCGGAGTCCGAGCGGGCTTCGGCGTCGCCGAGTATCTCGGCTCGGCGCTCTGTTTCGCCGAGCTGCTTCTCGCGGCGTACCTGGTCATGACGCGGGTGAACCTGGCCCGCGGCCGGAGGCGCTGAACGCCCGAGTGCTGCCTGCACGAGACCCGGAGGGAACGGGCGATTCCGTCCGGGTCTCGTTTCTCCAGCGAGAGGTCGCGTCGGGCGAGGTCGGCGGGTGAAGGCAGACTGGGGTGGTGCACATCGTCCTCCAGCAGCTCGACGGCGCCCGCGTGCGCGTCGTGCACCTCGAGGACCGCCCAACTTCATCCGGCGAGCCACCTCCGGTCTCCGAGACCACCATGCCGCGGGCCGACCTCGCGGCCTTCGTCCGGCGTCTCGAAGCCGAGCCGAACCCGCCGCGCTGGGTCTGGGACGACACCACGCTCTGGTACCCGGCGCTCCTCGCCGCGGGTGTCCGGGTCGCGCGCTGCGTCGACCTCCGGCTCTCCCACAACCTCCTCCGCAATGCCGCCTTCACCGCCGACTCTGCACTCGCGACCGCGCCGGCCGGCCCGTGGGACGAGGTCCTCGATCCGCGCGTCGCCCAGCGTGCGGAGGCCGTCGGGACCCTCTTCGACCTCGACCTCCCGGGCGGCGAACGCGATCCCGTCGCCGAGTTCGCCCTCCAGCGCGACGCCGTCGACGGCGCGACACCGCAGGGACGCTCGCAGCTCGGACTCCTCCTCGCCGCCGAGTCCGCCGGTGCCCTCATCGCCACGGAGATGACCTTCGCCGGTCTCCCGTGGGACGCCGAGGCCCACGACCGCATCCTCGCCGACGCCCTCGGCCCCAAGGTGCCGCCCGGTGTCCGTCCGGCGAAGCTGGCCGCGGTCCTCGAGGAGGTCAAGGCCGCCCTCGGGGTGCAGGAGCTCAGCCCCGAGTCACCTGGCGAGCTCCTCAAGGCGCTCCAGCGTGCCGGCATCAACGCGACCTCCACCCGGCAGTGGGAGCTGCAGGAGATCGAGCACCCCGTCATCGAGCCGCTGCTCCGGTACAAGAAGCTGTCCCGCCTCCTCACCGCGAACGGTTGGACGTGGGTCGAGACCTGGGTGAAGGACGGACGCTTCCGCCCCACGTACGTGCCCGGCGGAGTCGTCACGGGCCGCTGGGCCTCCGACGGTGGCGGTGCCCTCCAGCTCCCGCACCAGGTCCGCGGTGCCGTCCTCGCGGACGAGGGCTGGCGTTTCGTCGTCGCCGACGCCGCGCAGCTCGAACCACGGATCCTCACGGCGATGTCCGGCGACCGCGCGATGGCCGATGCCGGACGCGGCGTCGACCTCTACCAGGGCATGGTCGACGTCGGCGCGGTCGACACCAGACCACACGCGAAGATCGCGATGCTCGGTGCCATGTACGGCGCGACGACGGGGGAGAGTGGGCGCCTCCTGCCCCGGCTCACGAGGGCGTTCCCGCGAGCGATCGAGTTCGTCGAGACGGCCGCCAGGGCCGGTGAACGCGGCGAGCGGGTCAGCACCCGGCTCGGTCGTACCTCACCGCTGCCCGGCGAGACCTGGCGGGAGATCCAGTCGGCCGCGTCGATGGAGGGCGCGAACGCCGCCGCGACCCAGCGCGCCCGCATGGAGGCGCGCAGCTGGGGTCGCTTCACCCGCAACTTCGTCGTGCAGGGCACAGCCGCCGAATGGGCGCTGTGTTGGATGGCCGGCCTCCGGACACGGCTGCAGGCGCTCGCCGCAGAGTCGGTCGGACCGGCCGCTGCGCTCACCGAGTCGGCCCACCTCGTCTTCTTCCTCCACGACGAGATCGTCGTCCACTGTCCCGAGCGCCAGACCGAGCGGGTCGTCGCCCTCGTGCGTGAGGCGGCGGCCGAGGCCGGTCGTCTGATCTTCGGCACCGCGCCGGTCGAGTTCCCGGTCACCACCGCCGTCGTCACCTCCTACGCCGACGCCAAGTAGCCCGCGAACTGTCAGTAGATGCGGGTGTTCGCGGCCCGCACTGTTCCGAAGTGACAGTTCGCGAGCTGGGACGGGCTCAGCCGCCGGTGATCGCCCGGACCGCGTCGCCGATGATGAGGTACCACCCGTAGACGGCGAGGGCGAGCCCGATCACCCACCACCATCCTGTCCGGCGGGACAGGCGTCTGCCCTGCCCGGCCACGCCTCGTGGCGGACGGATCAGCGGGAACGATCCCGGCATCGTCACTGCGTCGACCGGTTCCAGGCGGCGATCCCGCCAGCGCTCCCACTGCGCGATGCGCTCGCCCAGGATGTCGACGACCGACATCAGCCACGTCCACACCTCGGGGTCGAGGGTCGAGAGGTCCTTGGGTGAGTAGAGGAACAGATGGTCGTCGACGATCTCGACATCGAGCTCGGCGACGGTGTCGATGAACCTCGCCATGATGTCGGGCGTGAAGAGGTAGAGGGCGTCGGTCTCGTACCCGCGCGGGCAGTACAGCTCGAAGTGGCGGTCGAAGTCGCCTTCGAGCGACAGCCGCTGGTCCTTGGCGTAGGTGACGGGCAGACGGGGGTGCAGGAGCGAGTTGTTGCCGACGGCGTCCAAGACGATGTGGGGGAGCGCCACCGGCAGCCGGAGGGCCACGTAGCCCCAGCGGTGCTCCTTGCGGTTCCGTCCCGAACCGATGGTCGTGCGAAGGTTCCCGACGGACAACGGCGACCGGCCGCCCCGCCACAGCAGGTCCCTGACCACGCTCGTCCCGCCCATCGTGAAGATCAGGCCGGGCAACGCCACCGGTATGGCGAACGGACGGTAGCTCAGGCCGTTCGCCCGCGCGAACCGGTCCAGCCGGAACTGGCGGACGCCGCTGCGTCGTCGGACCGTGCGCACCAGCAGGACGAGCATGCCGACGGGTAGCGCGAGGTAGGGCAGGAGGATCAGGGCCGACCAGTCCCAGGGCTCGGCCGGGATCGAGCCGTCTTCGAGCACGAACCACCAGGCGGAGAGGAAGCCGATCGGCAGCACCGCCAGCACGACGGCGGGCCAGATCGCCGCCATGAGTGGTGGACGGACTTCGCCCGGGAGGCCCCTGCGGTACTCGCGGAGCGCGCGTCGGTCGATCCGTTCGGTGAGCGCTCGCGGGTCCGGCGTCGTGGTTCGAGTCGTCGGTGCGGTCATCGCCCGTCGGGTGTTCCGTGGGGTACGGGCGCGGGCATCATCGCCGTGGGCGTCCGACCAGGGCGGTTCGCGGCGACGGTGAGTGCCCGGCCGGCCGCATGGACCAGTGTCTCGAGCGGTCCGCGACGCTTGGTGAGGGCGATGATCCAGCCGAGGAGGAGCGCGCCGGCGACGTGGACGAGCCAGAGCTGCGGGCTGGAGATGAGCCACGCCGTGTCCGCATACGTCCCGGCGATCGCGGCGATCAAGGCGCCCACCGACGCCATGAAGACGTGCGCCGAGTAGACGGTGAGCGGGGCGGCCCCGGCCCCGGTCGCCGGCAGGAGTGCGAGCGACCAGCCGCGGTTCAGGACGGTGCCGAGCGCCAGGCACAGGCCGATGACGACCGCCGCGATCCCGATCGTGAAGACGAGGTCGAGCGTGGTGCCCGAGTGCGGGGCACGGGCGACGAGCCACCAGAAGGACTCCGTGGGGCTCGTGCCGTACATCCCTTCGGCGAGGGTGTCCTCCGCGGCGGTGATGGTCGTCGGATCGGGCTCGAGACCGCCGGTCCAGGCGCGCGCGATGCCCTGCACGCCGCCGACGGGACCGAGGAGGAGGGCGGCGAGGCGATCCGCGGCGATGGCGACGACGAGTCCGATCGCCGCGAGCCGGAGTGCGAACCGCCGCAGGGTCCCGTTCGCCCGCGCATCCATGAGCAGCCGGCCGACGGCCATCCCGACGAGGACGTAGACGATCCAGGTGAGCGCCGGGTACACCCCGGTGAGGAGCAGCCCGCGGGCGAACCCGCCGCCCGAGACGTCGAACCAGGACGCACTGCCGATCTCGGGGGAGTCGACGCCACTGAGCGGCACCCGGAGCGCCTGCGAGCAGATCGGCCAGACCACCGCCCAGACGGCCGCGGCGATCAACAGTGTGCGTGGACGCCACGTCACGGCCGGGATCGCGAGCCAGAAGGTCACGCCGTAATACGCGATGATCACATAGATGCCGCCGGGCAGGACGCCGAGGGTGAGGCCGAGGACGAGCAGGGCGAAGCCGCGTCCGAAGAGGTTGAGGCGCGCTGCTGCGGGAGAGCCGGCGGCGAGGTCGCGGCGGCTGGTGAGGACGATCCCGATCCCGGCCAGCACGGCGAACAGGGCTGCGGCCTTGCCGGACAACACCTCCGTGATCGGCGTGTGTCCACCGGTCGCGATGTCGAACGCCCAGACGTGCGTGGCCATCATGCCGATGAGCGCGAGGAACCGCGCGAGGTCGAGACCGATCAGTCGGTCGGCGCGCTGTCGGCTGGCTGGGCTGCTCATCGCGTCCAGCATCCCACGCGTGGCGGCTCCGCGACAGGCCCGCGGTGGCGGTACGGGCTCCCGTCCGGTACGCTGTGAAGGTTGCCCGGGTGCGTCCGCTCTGTTCTCGCCCGATCGCAACGATGCTTACACCCTCCTGCCACAGAAAGTCTGTGGCCGTTCGAGTCCGAAGGAGGTGGGTTAGTGACGCATCAGTACGAACTCATGGTCATCCTCGACCCCGAGATTGACGAGCGCACGGTTGCACCGAGCCTCGACAAGTTCCTCAACGTCATCCGCAACGATGGTGGAACCATCGACAAGGTCGACATCTGGGGCCGTCGTCGTCTCGCTTACGAGATCAACAAGAAGACCGAAGGCATCTACGCCGTCGTGGACTTCACTGCATCGAGCGCTGCCACGCAGGAGCTCGACCGTCAGCTGAAGCTCTCCGAGGCCGTCATGCGCACCAAGGTGCTGCGTGCCGAAGAGGCCATCGCTCAGGTCGCCACCGAGACGAAGCGCAGCGAAGAGAAGGCCGCCCGCAAGGCTGCCGCCAAGCCCGCTGCTGCTGTCGCCGCGGCTCCCAAGGCAGACGCGGCTCCGGCTGCGGCTGAGACCAAGGAAGCCTAGGGCTCATGGCCGGCGAGACCGTCATCACCGTGGTGGGCAACCTGACCAGCGATCCGGAACTGCGTTTCACGCAGAACGGCCTGGCTGTCGCCAACTTCACCATCGCTTCCACGCCGCGCAACTTCGATCGCGCGACGAACGAATGGAAGGACGGCGAAGCGCTGTTCCTGCGCGCGAGCGTCTGGCGTGAATTCGCCGAGCACGTGGCCGGATCGCTCACCAAGGGAAGCCGCGTCATCGCGACCGGGCGTCTCAAGCAGCGTTCCTACGAGACGAAGGAAGGCGAGAAGCGGACTTCGATGGAACTCGAAGTCGACGAGATCGGCCCTTCGCTCCGGTACGCGACCGCGACCATCAGCCGTGCACCCTCGGGTGGCGGCGGCGGTGGTCAGCAGCGCGGCGGCGGAGCTCCGCAGGTGCAGCAGAACGAGCCCTGGGCTCAGAGCGCACCCGCAGCTTCCGGCGGCAACGGCGGTGCAGATGCCTGGAACACTCCGGGCAGCTACAGCGACGAGACCCCCTTCTAAACAGATTCGATCGGTCCGGTTCTGCCGGCTAGCCGATCACTCCATTCACACGCAAAGGAACAACCATGGCTGGAAAGTCGAGCGGCGACCGCCGCAAGCCTGCCCGCGGTGCTAAGGGCGGCAAGAACGTCGCTCCCGCGAAGGCGATCCGCGTTGGTGTCATCGATTACAAGGATGTCGCCACGCTTCGCAAGTTCATCTCCGAGCGGGGAAAGATCCGCGCTCGTCGTATCACCGGTGTCAACGTCCAGGAGCAGCGACTCATCGCACGTGCGGTCAAGAACGCACGCGAGATGGCGCTCCTGCCCTACGCCGGCTCTGGCCGCTAGGAGGCGCCGCACATGTCGAAAGTGATTCTGACGCACGAGGTCTCCGGCCTCGGCTCCGCTGGTGACGTCGTCGACGTCAAGAACGGCTACGCTCGCAACTTCCTCGTTCCCCAGGGTTTCGCGACCCCGTGGACCCGCGGTGGCGAGAAGCAGGTCGAGCAGATCAAGTCGGCCCGCGCTGCGCGCGAGCACGCCACGATCGAAGAGGCCCAGGACCTGAAGGCTCGCCTCCAGGCCACCAAGGTCAAGCTCACGGTCAAGACGGGCGGCGAAGGCCGTCTGTTCGGTTCCGTGAAGCCTGCCGACATCGCGAAGGCCGTGGCGGAAGCCGGGCTGGGCGAGGTCGACAAGCGCAAGATCGAGATCCACACCCCGATCAAGTACGTCGGCGAGCACGAGACCACCATCAGCCTCCGCGACGAGATCGTCGCCACGATCACCCTTCAGGTGGTCGCGGCCAAGTAGTACCCGCCGTGCGGTGTCGGACCTTCGGGTCCGGCGCCTCATGCACGTCGTGATGAGCGCGATGGCGGTGGACCGAGAGGCCTGCCGCCATCGCGTTTTTCTGTGCCCAGAACGGGGGCGACGCGTCGCCCCGACACCTGTGTGCTACACCCGTTTCGCCCTCTGCGTCAAGCAAGTTGTACACAGGTGACCCCCGTTCTCCCCAACGTTCGACACAGGATCGAAAGAACTTTCCACACACAGCCTGTGGAATCAGAATCTCCTGATCAGGGGCGTATTGCGTGGCAGAAAAACTTCTCTCTCCACAGGGTTTCCCACAGCTTGTGCACACGACACGCGGCGTTTCCCCCGATCTCTCCACAGAGTTATCCACAGGCAGAGTTGGTTGTGGAGACGAGTGGCCCTATCGTGAGTCATCGGCGTCTCGGAACAGCCGGGCGAGCAGGCTGAGCAGCCCTCGTCCGTAGCCCTCGAGCGTCCCGCAGGGCCCGCGCGTGTCGCATGCTCCTGCTACACCTGAGTCGTCACCACCCGCACCACCCGAGTCCACATCGAGAAGGGATGTCCACTTGTCGATCGCTCACCTGGGCCGCTCCGAAGGCGGCGGTTCGTACGACGAGCCGCGCGGCAACGAGCGGGTCCCTCCGCACGACCTCCTCGCGGAGCAGAGTGCACTCGGCGGCATGCTGCTGTCGAAGGACGCGGTCGCCGACGTGGTCGAGACGCTCCGTGGCGTGGACTTCTACATCCCCAAGCACGAGGTCATCTACGACGCCCTGCTGACCCTGTACTCGCACGGTGAGCCGACCGATGTCATCACTGTCACCGACGAGCTCGTCAAGACGGGCGAGCTGTCGCGCGCGGGTGGCGCGGACTACCTCCACACGCTCACGAGCCTCGTGCCGACGGCGGCCAACGCCGGCTACTACGCCCGCATCGTCGCGGAGCGCGCACTGCTGCGTCGTCTCGTCGAGGCCGGCACCCGCATCGTGCAGATGGGCTACGCGGCCGAGGGCGAGGCCGTGGAGCTCGTCAACTCCGCTCAGGCCGAGATCTACGCGGTCTCCGGAAACCAGGAGGTCGAAGACTACGTCCCGCTGACCGACGCGGTGAGTGCGGCGATCGACGAGATCGAGGCCGCCAAGCACACCGACGGTTCCATGACCGGCGTGCCGACGGGCTTCCGCGAACTCGACGAACTCACGAACGGTCTGCACCCGGGTCAGCTCATCATCGTCGCCGCCCGACCCGCTATCGGTAAGTCCACGCTCGCGCTCGACTTCGCCCGTGCCGCTTCGGTCCACTACAACCAGCCGTCGATCTTCTTCTCGCTCGAGATGGGGCGCAGCGAGATCGCGATGCGCCTCATGAGCGCTGAGGCGTCGGTGCCGCTGCAGCTCATGCGTAAGGGCACCGTCGATTCGCAGGACTGGACGAAGATCGCGCAGGTGCGTGGACGCATCAACGACGCTCCGCTCTACATCGACGACAGCCCGAACATGACACTCGTCGAGATCCGTGCGAAGTGCCGTCGACTCAAGCAGCGCGTGGGCCTGAAGATGGTCGTCATCGACTATCTCCAGCTGCTGACGTCCGGTAAGCGTGTCGAGAGCCGTCAGCAGGAGGTCTCGGAGTTCTCCCGTGCGCTGAAGCTCATGGCGAAGGAGCTCCAGGTTCCGGTCATTGCGCTGTCGCAGCTGAACCGTGGTGCGGAGCAGCGTGCCGACAAGATGCCGGCGCTGTCCGACCTCCGTGAATCGGGCTCGATCGAGCAGGACGCCGACATGGTGGTGCTCCTGCACCGTGAGTCTGCCTACGAGAAGGACAGCCCGCGAGCGGGCGAGGCCGACCTCATCATCGCCAAGCACCGTAACGGACCGACGCGCACGATCACCGTCGGCTTCCACGGCCACTTCTCGCGCTTCGCCGACATGGCGCCGGGGATGTAGTGTGAACGCCCACGTAAAGTGTCGCTTTGCAATCTAAAGTGTCGCTTTCGGGTTGCAGCGACAAGTAGGTCTGCGAAACCCGCCGCTGACTGTGAGTCGCCGCGACAGGCGCCGACAGGCCGCTGGCCTCCATCTGCAGTCGGCAGGTGGGCTGCGTGCCATGAAGCCGCACGAGCCGCGCCGCCAAGGGAACATCAGCTGTCGTCTGGGGCGAACGGGCTGTCGTCGGCGTTGGGCTCCGCGGCTTCTGCCAACCACTCTCGGATGGTGGCCTCTGGCTGACTGACTGCAGCGGCCAGCTGCGAGACGGACACCCCGTTCTCGTGCGCCACACGGGCAAGGATGCTTCGCTTTCGAGCCCGCGTTTGCGTCAGCTCCTCGGAGCTGAGAACCACCTTGTCCGCATCGCGGACATCCTCGATGAAGCCTTCGTGCAGCAGTGACATGTCGGGTCATCCCTCTCTCTCGTTGCCGGCCCGCTGAGGGCATGGCAAACTGGCAGCAGGGACAAGCCTGGGTCTCGTTTGAGCGAACGTTACCTACCGTCTGCGAAGCATTTGTTGGATGCTTCCAAAGCGTCGAAGGACCGTGGTGAGCAGCCGCGGTATTCGTCGCGCCGTTTGACGGCACTGCATAGGCAGGTTAGCCCCGTTCGCGCAGGTCCGGCAACGACTATGATTCGGACATCAGTTGCCCGCCGCGTAGAGAAGCGCTGCCTGCCGAAGGCGCCGGATCGGACCGTGAGCGTCTGGTTCATGCGCGAGTTCGCTGGCAGTCAGCAGCGGATCCGTGCGGGCGGGGTTGCCCCAGGCCGCAGCGGTCAGCATCGCTTTCGGGTCGCGCATCTCGACCAGCTTCACAGTCGCGGTGCTCTCGGCGCACACGGTGTAGTTCCAGTCGGTCAGGTCGGTGGTCACATAGGTGCTCAGCATGACCAACGGCCTTGCTCGTGCTGGCTCGGTGAGACCGTATGCGGGCACCGCGGTCGCACCGGACTCCAGCCATTGCCCTGGAGGACACAACGGGTCGCCCAGGAGGCTGGCGGAGTTGAGGACTACGCTGACGTCCTTCTCTTGCGTCGCGCGACTGCGGGGGCTCTGCCAAGCCATGCGGGCTCCTCCCTGACCGGGATAGTCGCGGAGGTGCCAATCCCAGATGGCATCAAAGTCGGCGACGACCCAACCATCATCCGTTCGGAGCACTGAACCCGCGGGGAGCTTGCGTAGGAGGAAGCTGATGTAGGGCTGACTTACGTCGAGCTGATCCGCCAGCGAGAGTCTTGTGGGCGCGCCGATGTCGATTGAGGCGGCTTTGGACTTGCCCTGGCGGGTGGGACGGGATGTCGCCAGCATGATGCGAGCGAGAGCGAACAGGGCGTAGTTCGACCCTTTGGGTGCGCGGACTCCTCTCGGCAAGCGGGTCCCGTCAACACTGCACGATCGGTCCTGGATGGCCACATATGCGAAGGCGCCTGTCCGTGCCGTAGCGCGCAGCGCGGGTGTTTCTCGACGCACGATGAGCAGAAGCTCACGGCCAGACGGTGCTGCGTCGAGGTGCGCTTGGACGAGCGCATCCGGATGGTCGACGTGATCGAGGACGACCACTCGGTGCGGGACCGGCGGCCGCCGCGATCCGCGTCGCCTGAACGCGGTGAAGCCGCCGCCAAACGACTTCACCTCATACCCGTTGGCATGCAGGATGAAGAGCGCATCGCCGACGTCCAAGGCCATCGGACCACCATATAGACACTCGGCCGCAAGGAGTCAGACGTCTATACGGGAGTAGACCGATTTCGGGGGCGTGTGCGGACCGGCATGCGAGCGTATTTGCTCGTTAACGAGAATCGCGCTCCTGGCCGCGGCCGGTAGGCGGCTGGACCGAAGTGTCCATGGTGCAGGGCGACTCGCATCAGCCTTGTCAAGGTTCGGGTGCGGCTGGTTGGGTCAGACCCAAGCCTTCGACTGCGGCGCATCCGGGACCGTTTTCCCGTGAACGTCGACGCCAATGGAGGCGATTGTGTTGCGCGCTGACTCAGCTATAGGAGGAACCGATGCCAGAGTTTTTGATGATCAGGCCGCGGAAAACGCGGCCGGCCGGTGCATCTGAGGTGGTGCATGCCGTTGACCGGGCGGCACTGCGATCATGACTCCCGCCGACACATGGGAGAGCGCTGTGGCGCGCGGCCCCGCCGGCGGGGCCATGCCGGCGTATCTGCGCGCGGTGCTGGATGTCCGGGACAACCGGACCCGCGTCCTCAACGGCACACGCGTGCGCATCTCTCGACCCGTACGAGCCTCACGCCGCCTGACGCTTCCAGCCCGGAGGCCGGGCGACGAGGAACCGCGCGTGCTGCTCTCTCGTGATGGCAGCCAAGGGTACGAGCGCAAACTCTCCCAGCTCGGTGTGGAGGAACTGATCAACAGTCACCCGATGCGCACCTTCTCCCGCCGAAACGCGCAATCCAACAAGCCCGTCGCACAGTTCTCCCGCACGACCAACGACCTGGTGGGCTGCGAATCGCAACACGAGCGCCGTTTCGTGCTGCTCGCCGACTTCCTCACCAGTGCCGTCCACATCGCAGCCCAACCCTTCACGATCGACTTCCCAACCGGCAGTGAACTAACGTCGCACACCCCGGACTTCGCCGTCATCGGTGCCTTAGGGGCGATCGTCGTCATCGATGTGAAATGGCCGACTCGGGCACTGGATGCGGTCGCGGTTCGGCGTCACGAGATCGTGCGGAATGCGCTCAACTCAGCTGGGATCGCACACTTCGTGTGGACCGGTGTCGCCTCGGTTGTCACGGAGAACCTTGCGAACTTCGCTGCAGCGCGAGTGCCGGACGGGATGATGCTCGATCTCGCACCGAAGCTCCTCTCAACCCACCAACCGAGCACGCGGGTCCACGTGCTCCTCGAGCGAGCCAGTCACCTGCACGGCATCGACCCCAACGTCGGCCTGGTGGTGGTGCGGCGGATGCTGTGGGACCAGCAGTTCACCGTCGACCTCAACGTGCGCTTCTCCCCAGATTCGGAGCTAGACCGGCCATGAGCGACATCAGAGTAATTCGCCCCGGCATCGAGCTGAACTGGGACAGTCACCGAATGTTGATCTCCTCGGTCGGAGCTCACGTCGTCCTCACCCGTCTTGATGGGTCCCACCCGATCGAGGTGCCGATTGCCAACGTCGCGGCGTCCCTGCGCGGCAACGTCGCCCCGAGCGACCGGCCGTACTTGCGCGACGTGGATGAGCGGATGACCGATCGTGCGCGGGCGCGCCGGAAGGAGAAGCAGGACCTGCTGCACCTGCTCCTCACCGGGAAGCGGGCGGACCAGCCGGACAGTGACCCGCCGGCGCCGGCGTTGGATCCCGCACGAGTGCACATCAGCGTCCGTCGCCGACGGATCGCCGTGGAACGAGCCCAACATCCGAGGGGCGGAGGGTCAATGAAAGGACAGGCGGTACTCGTGAAGAGCGAAATGAAGTATCTGCAACGGCTTGAGGCGGAATGGCGGAGCAATCAAACTTTCGTCGACAAACGGTATCTGCGTCAGTCGACGTCCAAGGTGGACCCTGCTGTGCTCGACGCCCTGTACCTGTACCTCGAGGTGCAGGCCCGCCGCTCATCCGTGACGACGTTGGCACTTGTGCGCGGGTTCAAAGCCCACAGCGCCGCACAGTTCCCGCCGCTTGCGCTGCCGTCCGATTCGACGTTGTGGAACTACATCTCGAAGATCAGGCGAACGAACTCGCACCTCGGTGGAACCGCACGAAACCGGGTCTCGCAGATGAACGTCCCGACAGCTTCCTCCGTGCCGCGGTTGCCGACTCGGCCGGGTGAACTGGTGCTCGTGGACACCACCCGGGCAAACGTTTGGGTGAAGGACCCGCGCGTGGGGAAGGCATACCGACTCGATGTGACCCTCGCCATCGATCTCGCTACCCGGTGCATCGTCGGACTCGCAGTCACTCACACCACCACACAGTTCGCGATCGGTTTGTGCTTGGCGGATGTGCTCCGTCCCAAGACATCACCCCTGGCCTCTGAGTGGGCCGCTCTTGACGAGACTTTCGATCAACCTTTCATCGGCCGACCCGATGCTTTCATCTCGTTTCACTCGGCCGCGTTCCACCCTGAGGGCGTAGTGGTCGACAACGGCAAACCATATGTCACCGACTATGTAGCCAACCAAATGGCGCGCCTAGGGATCAGCTACGAACCACAACGCTCCTACAACCCGACCGACAAAGCGCAAGTGGAACGTGTCTTCCGCACGATCAAGGACATGTTCGAATCGCAGATGCCGGGATTCACGGGCGGATCCGTCCACGAACGGGGCGAGCGCCCAGAGGCTGAAGACCTGATGACCGCCGGCGAATACGAACGTCGGCTGCGGCAGTGCATCGACCTCTACAATCACAAGGATCACGACGGGCTTGTGCTCCCCGAAGACCCTTTCGCGAGGCTCAGCCCATACATGATGTACGGAATCTTGATGGCGAAGATTGGTGCGATCCCGGACCTCGAGTACAACTTCGACTGGGTTCGGTTCCTCCCGTCGACGCTCGTCGCCGCAGACACGACCCGACTGCGCGCTTGCCGGCTGAACTTCAAGAGTCCCGTCCTGAAAGAGCTCCAATCAGATCCATCTGTCGTGGCCACCGGCAAGATCCGCGTCTACTACGACCCGTTCGACCTTCGTATTGCGTGGTGCTTCGACAGCGAAGGTGGCCTCCACCCACTCCGGTGGTCGTACCTGCGCGAGGACACACCACGCTTCGGCGAGTTCCACACGAACTGGGCGGTGAAACTCCTCGCTCGGAAGCGGGTGAGTGCGCACGACATCGAACGGATCCTTCTCGGAATCTTCGCCGGTCAATACGACGGCACGGCCGAGCCGAGCCGACTCGGTCTGCTCGCCGACGATCTCATGGAAGCCGGCGCTGCCGCACTTGCCGCCGGCCTGCGCGACGACCCAGCGGGCGCAGGCGACGAAGACCCGAGCTCCAGCACCGCATACACACCGCCCACCAGCGCGCCGCAACCGAGGCGGCAGCGGCCACGACACGCAGGCCCGGACCCGGAACCGGACGAAAGATCCACCGGCGCTGCGATCGTCCCCGACGATGACGACCCTGAACCGCGGCCCAGACAACCGCTTCGCCCCTACGACCCGGACAGATGGTAGCCATGACAATGAATACAACCCGCCACGTCGACGCGGCGGACGCGAACCCGATCCTGCTGCTCACCGACGTCGACCGAGCATGGATCAGCGAGGTCCTCGCCATCGACATCGCGGAACCTCGTCCGGTTACTGCCGAGCAACTGGCTGCAATGACTGATCGTGAGCGTTCATGGTTCAACCTCGCCCGAACCAACTACCTCCGGCGGGTTCCGCTGCTTGATACCCCAGTGGTGACCACCGTCATGGAGGCTCTTCGGCAGCACGCGAAGTCCTCCATCAGGTCAGACATGCACCAACAAGACGTCGTCATCCTCGATGGGGAACCAGGCGTGGGGAAGACCATGATGCTGAAAACACACGCCGCTGAAGAAATGAAGCGGCTGGCGTTTCAGCGGAGCCTGGAACTCGAACACGGCACGGCGGAGCCGCTCTGGACGTTCCGCCCGGTGCTCTACGCCCACCTCCAGGGCCCGATGACGCGGAACGAGGTCGTGCGGCTGCTGTGCGATCAGCTGAACTGGCCAAGCGACACGAACCCGCTGCCAGCGTTCGAACGAGCGATTAAGCAGTGCGGGGTGCAGCTGATCATCATCGACGAGATTCAGCACGTCAACTTCGGCGGAGCCACCGGTCGACACGTCCACAACATCATCCGGTGGATGTCCAATGCGGGCCTACGAGTCATCCTCGGCGGCACAGACGTCAACACGGTGCTGAACAGTGGCGGACCCGCAGCGGTCGAGGTCGCTGCCCGCAACTCGCGAGGCCGATGGGTGCGCATCGACGTGCCGAAGCTGAGTATGCGCAACAGCCGTGAACACGAACAATGGCTCGACCTGGTCTACGCGTTCGAGGTACGACTTCGTCTGGTCTCCGCACCGACAACCGACGGCTGGTTCGCAGACAGCTTCGGCGTCTACGCCTGGGTGCGCACGCTCGGGTACCTCAACTCGTTGATTCTGCTCATGAGTCGTGCCGCCACTGCCGCCATCGAGAGCGGTACGGAGACCATCGACCGGGCACTGCTCGACAGCATTCCCCTGCAATACGAAGTCGAGCGAGGACGCGAACGACGTGTTGCGATGTTCGACGACGGCACCTACCCCATCATGGATCCCGAATGACGGTGAAGCTCGAGACCCCGGTACGACTAGGGGTGCCGCTTGAGCTGTATCCCGGCGAATGGCTACACAGTGCGATCAGCAGATGGTCGTGGGACGTCTTCGGTGTCTCGCGGGCCGCGTTGCTCGACGCATTCGGGCTGGGATCGGTCGCACTCTGGACCGTGGAGTCGCTCGGGACCTGGCTCCCAACTGACCTCGCAGCGAGCATCTCCGAGGCAACGGGCATCGAGATCCCCCGCCTCCGCGACGCCACGATGGAGACGCTCGACAATGTGTTACTCGTCTTAGCCCCAGGAACTGACGGCGACCGGTCGGCAGTGGTCTCCAAACGAGGCCCCTGGTCCTGGCAAGCTCGAACACGCTACTGTCCCGATTGCTTGCGTCACCATCCAGGGGTATTCAAGGTCGAGTGGCGAAGCCCGTGGGTGTTCGCTTGCACCACCCACCGCAGAGTGCTCCTGGACGCATGTCCGACCTGCCAGCGCGACGTTGCCGAGATGCGCGGCCGGAACACTGACCCGTTCGACCCCGCCACCTGCCGTGCCAATATCGGCCCGAAAGACGCCACGAGAAAGACATGGTGCAGGGCGCCGCTCGAAGATTCCTGGGAGCACTTTCGGCTTGCCCCGGACTCCGCCCCGATGCGCGCCCAGGAGCGGATCCTCTACAGCTCCCTCCACACCGACCGCGACTTCATCCCAACGCTGCAGTCCGCAGCGACAGCGCTGCGTGGCGCGGGACTGTACGACGACATCGCCCGGCTCAGTGGAATCGACGCCGGCGAACTCGTGGGCCTCTTCGACGAGGAAAAGCACATCGGTATCAGCGCCCCGAACAGCGCCTACGCGATGGCCGCACTTGTCGGCGCCGCCTACGCGCTGACCACCGGCGATGAGCACTCCATGCGAGACCTCATCCGCCAAGCCACCTTCGCACGCCCACCCGCACACGTCCCCCGAGGCATGGGGTACGGACCGGGGAGCCCCGCCGAGCTCCTCACCCGTTGGCCGCATGCCCCGCAGGCCTTCCGCGCTCAGATCCTGCGCGCGCTCGATCAAGACCTCACAATCACGCAGCGGGTCTTGTTCGATACTGCGGTCCACCCCGACACGCGTGCTCAGCACGGGGACCCGTATGGGTTCGCCCTGAGGCGCGAGCTGTTGACTCCGGAGCAGCTCTGGCCGGCATGGTGCAGCCGGTTCGACGTCGATGGCAACGTCGAATCCGAGACACTCGCCGCGGCGCTCGCGACCGTAGTGCGCGGCGTAGGAATGGAAGGGGAGATCCGGCATGAGTCCGAAGCGCAGCTCGCTGCAGTCCTGCGACACAATATGCTCGGCACCCCGGGACAGATCGATCGTCTCCTGGCCGGTGTCAGCGAGCTCGCCCACACGATCGACACGAGCCGTTCATGGATCAACTACCGACACAGGAGTGAGCTGCCAGCCGACGAGCTACTGGTGCGGGAGCACTGGGAGATCCTCGCAGACAGCATCGGACTGGACCCCGGAGCAGAGCGACGCCACCGCAACGCCCGCCGCTACCTGTGGCAACGCCTCACCGCCACCGGGACCGGCTCCTTACCCGAGCCCCTGAAGCTCGGTCGCGCCCGTGACGACTCTCCCCAGTACACAGCCTTCCGCACCCGCATGACCGCAGAACTACAGACCTCGCTCGACAGCTACGCCAAAGCCTTCCTCCTCGCGCACGGCGACTGGTACCCAATCACCTGGACACCTGATGTCAGCGTCGACCTCGATTGGCCAGGCCCGGAGATCACCGCGTTGGACATGAACCTGCTGCACACCATGCTGCGCGACGGCATCTACACTCACCGAACTCTCGCCGAGGCCCTCGGAGTGTCGACCCGTCGCGTGGCCAGAGCGATCGACGTTGTCCCGCCCTCGTGTGGACAAAGCGTCATGGACGTTGACTGGCAGCAGTTGCTCCCGCTTACTGCCCTCAACCAACACGAGCCTGGCTACTCATCGGTGTGGGGATGAGCGCTCACCAACAGCATTCGATTTGCCGCTAGCAGCGACACTGACCGCGGCCTGCAGCACCGCTGAACGGACACACGATGACCACTGAACCCGAGTCTGGACGCGACGAGCCGTCCCCTGAAACCGTCGCGTTCCTGATCGAATCGGGCGCGTTTACCGAAGAGTCCTGGGCTCGAGTGGTCGCGGCTGTCGCGCGCGGCGACCTCGCCGCTCGTGAACGGAAGTCCGCACAGCGCGCGCTCGAGTCGACGATCACCCCCGCCATGGCCAGCGCTCGGCTCGGAGTGGATGCCGCCGAAGTCGAACGGATGCGCAGCACTGGCAACCTGTATGCCTTCTGCTCGGAAGGGCGGTGGCGGTACCCGTATTGGCAGTTCACTGGGGACAGGCGGCAGCCTCTGCTGCCTCACCTCGCATTTCTTATCGCATCGATTCCGGTCGACATGCACCCGGCGACGGTGCTTGGCTTCATGGAAACTCCGCAGCGAAGCGCTCGCATCGACGGCAAACGGGTGACACCCGGCGAGTGGCTGCTCAGCGGCGGGGACCCGCAGGTACTGCGAGACATCTTCGACGCATTCTTGATGAACTAGAGACATTCATGGTGCTCGCGCTCAACGAGTTCGAGCGCATCGGCGTCAGCGATATCAACCGCAATTGCACCGGCCAGATCGAAGGCGCGGGACTCACATCCTCCCACTACATCAACGGTGGCTGCGGAGCCGTCGACTTCTACTCGCTCGGAGGAACGTCCATCACCGGCGCGGACTGTCCCTCGATCCGGCTTATCAGCCTGCTCGATCCGATCGTGCCGAAGGGTGCACGCATCGGGCAGGAAGACTGCCGTGCGGACGCTGGAACGATGATCGCCACTCAGAACATCTCGCAGATATATGACTCGTGCAGTCACCTGCACGTCGACGTCGCATACACGAACGGAAAGCCGCTGCTACGTGGCGGGCAGGCCGGTTGACGCCTAGGTGTCAACCGCTCGAGGAAGGACCACTATGTACTACCCGCTCAGCATCCCCAACCCGCCACCGACCCCGCCACCGATCCCGTTCCTCGTGGACGCGCACTGGTCCTTCTTCTGGGTGACCATCGCCGGGATCGTGGTGACGGCAATGGCTGTCGCGGTGCTGATCTACGGCAGTCGCAGCAACCGGCCGGACGTCGCCACCTTCGGTATCCGGGTGGCGCTCATCGCCGTGTTCGTGTCGCTCGCGACCGGCGTCATTTCGGGACTGTTCCCAGAATCGTTGCAGACACCATAGAACACCTACAACCGCCGATCGCGGCGCAGTGCCCGCCCTGTCAGGCGGGCACTGCTGTTGAATCGAACCGTTGTACAGACCCCACAGGCCGGCGGCGCGGCCGCGGTCGAGCTCGGCTGCCGGCGACGTCGCGGGCCAGGAGGTATCCCACAAGACGGCCCGAGGAAACTACTGGGTCAAAAGATAGGTGATTCCGGCACCGAGGATGCCACCGAAAATGGTAGTTCCGATGAACCCGACGATGCTCCAGCCACGGTCTTCTCGGCGCTGGTAGACATCGGCGCGGTTCCGGCGGGTAACCCAAGTGCCAGTTCCGGGGGTGAGCGCCGCAAGCATGCCGCTGCCGATAGAAGGGGCAAATATCCACAGCAAGAGGAACGGGTTCAGACCAAAAAACCACGTCGTGGGAACGACGAATGAGGCGAGGACTGCGGTGCCGGCCAGCACAATGGAGCGGCTTCGGGAAATCTCTAGCCAGACACGCTCCCATCCCGTTGCTTTGTGTTGGCCAAGGAATCCTATTACCGCAGTTCCAAACGCCTGTGTTACGGCAGAGCCATCGGTCGAGGTCACCCGTGCCCGGGTCGGCTGGAGATCGATGGAAAACTCGGGGTTGCGCGTCTTGATTGCCAGATCCCGCAGTTCTTTGCCAGACAACGAGGAAATGTCCTGGCCTGCATCCATCTCCACGTTGTTGCCCGAAACGAGGGCTGCTGTAGCCCCTTTATCGCGGATGAGCTTCAAGAGTGCATCGACGTCATCGCGATAGAGCCGTATGCGGGGAGCTAGATCGAAGAAAGTCCAAATCGAGCTTGGCGCTGAGCGACGAACTGCCACGTTTTCATCCTGTTCTGGTGGGTGTTTTCCATCACCTTATTGGAGGTTCTTCTCGACCGCGTAAGAATGAACATATGGCACAGCGCACGATCATTACGCTCGTCGACGACCTCGACGAAACCGACCTCGAGCGCGGATCTGGCGAGACGATCCGGTTTGGCGTCGACGGCCGCGACTATGAGATTGACCTCAGCGACGACAATGCTGCCGCGCTCCGTGAGGCGCTGCACCCATACACGGAGGCCGGTCGACGGATCGTGCCGACCCGTCCACATCGACGCCGCCGGTAGAGTGCGATGACGGGCCGGGGGTCGGCCCAGATAAGGGGGGCGTCATGACAGGTGCAGACAACGGGAAGCACAACAACGTGCGACAGACTGCCGCACAGGCGGCAAGAGTGTTCATGGTTCTCAACGCCGCGCGCATCGGCAAGGTGCCCACTGCGGTCCTCGAAGCAGCGGCAGCGTACGAAGATGCCGTGTATCAAGAGGCCGTCCTCGGAGGGTCGGCACTGACTAAGGCCACGGATGAACTGTGGGACGCGTTCGATGCGCTCGACTTCTCAGCGCTCGACCTTGGGCGAGAGTAGTTATCCACAGAGGAAACGCCCAGACTGCCATAATCATAATTATCGGGCATATCCTCGGTGAGTTATCCACAGGTCGGCGCGACCTAAATTGAGCCAGAAATGAGACGCAGATGACTCCGCTTCCTCGGCCAGAAAAGGGCGGCTTCATCGCCCGCATCGGACGACGTTTCGGCACCGAGCAGGTCGTGGTCATTCACGAAGGAGTCCGGCACGAGTTGGAAGCTCAGGTGCAGGCGCACAGCGCGTTCTTCGATATCACCGCTCCCGTCCATGACGGCGACACCATGGAGCTGAGTGACCCGCGCAGCACCACGGGTGGCACGCGCACCGTTTACGTCACGACCACCGATGTGAACAAGGCACCGAGCAACATGCCCTCGCACGCGTCCCATATCGAGGCGAAGTTCACCACGAGTCCGCCGCGGCCGGTTGCGCCTGCGCAGCACGTGCACGGCGACCAGTACGTCATCACTGGCTCCCAGAGCGTCAACATTGTCACCCGAGGTGGCACGCTCAACCAGACCTCGACCGTGACATCAGGTTACGAGGAGCTGGCGCAGAAGATCCAGCAGGCGATTGACGCCCTCAGTGCGGCCGATGATCTGGACGACGACGAACGAGAAGCCGGCCGCGAAGCTGCGAGCACCGTGCTCGAGGAGATCGTGCAGGCTGAGCCGAACCAGCGCAAGGTGAAGGGTGCACTCGCCACACTGCGGGGCGTGCTCGGATCGGCCGCGAACGCAGGCGCCGGTGCACTCGCTACCGCGCTAGTCACGCAACTGTTCATTTGAAGCGTGGTCGATGAAGCGCTAGGTCACGATGTCCGGTTCGCAGAACTGGCCGCGCGTCTAAGAGCCGCCGCCGTCGCCGTCATTTTGCAGCGTTGCGATCGAGCTCGTCGCGCAAACGCTGGTTGAGCAGGTCGGCCGTCTCGGAGGCCGACTCCATCAGTTCTTGAAAGCGGTGCTCCTGCACCACCAGGGCAGACTCTTTGCTCAGGTCCGACCAATCGAGCGGCGGCATCGAGTAGGTGCTACACAGGTTGGAGAAAGCGTCGAGCTGTTCTCTAAGCTCAGCGTTGGTAACGCGCGCAATGCTGTGGCTGAACTCGACGGAGTTGGCGAAGTCTTCAGGGTCCTCGGTCGGGAGCATCCGGTACCCACCATGACTCTCGATGGTTTGGCGATCCTGTTGAATGATCAGGAAGGTCCTTCGTGCCATCCTCCGGGTGAGTTCTTGCAGCGAGAGCAACGTAGTGAGCTGAAACTCGTGGCGCTCATCTTCGAGCACTACGGCCCTCGCTCGCTCGGCATCGCGCTGTGCGCGTTCGTCCTCCTCTTTCGCTTGGCGGCGTTGCATGCGAGCCGCGAGCGTGAAGCCTCCGAAAGAACCCGCCAGCGCACCAACTGTGGTGATGAGAGCGGCTACAACTTCTGACATGCACGCAGACTATCGGGCCCCTCTGACGGTGCCGACGGTTCCAGCGAGGGCGTCACGAGGGTGACTGACGTCTCTGAATGTCGGCGCGAGCCGGTACCGTCACGGCATGGATACTGCCGCTCGGAACACCGCTCACACGCTGCTCGATTTCTACTCCGGATACACCGGTGCCGAGTCGGATGAAGCCAGGACTCGGACCTTCAACACATCGATGGAAAAACTCAACCAAGACGGAGCAATAGGCGCGGTGCTGAGCGACCAGGACGAGGTGTCCTTGGACGTAACGCCGCTGCTGCTCGCCTCCTCAGCCAGCTACGAGTGGTTCTTCTCCCAACTCACTGCGGCAACGGGCAAAGACGCATCTGAGTTGAGCTTCGAACTGCGAGAGTTCATCGATTCACTGAAGGACTAGATCAACACCATAGCTCTCGAACTAGTCGGCAATGGCGTCGGCTCGAACCTTTGCGAGGGCATCCATAAATCCTTCGGAGCAGCCGCTCGCTCCGGCGAGCCGGTCGACGTCGAGGTCTGCGAGTTCTCGGCCGATGATCGCGGCAGGGAGCGCGGCGGTGAAGCGCTGCTGGTAGCCGAGGGAGGTCTCGTCTTCGGCGGGCGTGGTGATGGTGACCGCGGTCACCGTGTCACCGGCGATGGACAGGGTCACATCCTGGTGCGATGGGAGCGACCCGTACCAGCCGGTCGCCGTGTAATCGCCGTCCTTATAGTCGGGGGTTGCGGGGGTCTGCATGCTGTCCTGTTGCGGGCCGGCCACACGACTCGGCGACGGATCCGCTTCGCCCGCGCAGCCGCTGACGGCGACGACCACCAGCGCGCCGCCGACGAACGTCGTGACTGTGCGGCCGGACTGAAGCGCATTGGTGATCGTCATACGATCAGGCGTCGGGGATGTCGCGGCCGAACGTTTCGAGGGTGACGGCCTCCGGCTCGGGTCCTCCGCGGACGCCGGTCTCGAGGGCGTCGATCTGCGCGAGTTCGTCGTCGGTGAGTTCGAAGTCGAACACGTCGATGTTTTCGGCGATGCGCTCGGGCTTGGTGGACTTCGGGATGACCTGACGGCCTTCCTGAATGTGCCAGCGGAGCATCACCTGAGCGGCCGACTTCCCGTACTTCTCACCGATCGCGAGGATGACCGGCTCATCGAAGCTGCGGCGTTCAGAGTCGCGGTAGGCGGTGATGCCGCCGATCGGGGACCACGCCTGCGTGAGAATGCCGTGCTCAGCGCCGAACGCCTGGACCCCACGCTGCTGGAAGTACGGGTGGACCTCGATCTGGTTGACGGTCGGGACGACGATCGTCTCGTCGATGAGGCGGGTCAGGTGCTCGACCATGAAGTTGCTGACGCCGATCGCCCGCACCTTGCCGTCTGCGAGCAGCTGCTCCAGCGCCCGGTACGCGCCGAGGGTCTGCTCGAACGCGGTCGGGAGCGCCTGGTGGAGGATGAGGAGGTCGATCTGCTCGACGCCGAGCTTGCCGGCGCTCTTGGTGAAGGAGTGAATGGTCTCGTCGTATCCGAAGTCGCTGATCCAGATCTTCGTCTCGATGAAGACCTCGTCGCGGTCGATGCCGGACGCGGCGATCGCGTCGCCGACGCCACGCTCGTTCGCGTAGGCGGCGGCGGTGTCGATGTGGCGGTAGCCGGCCTCCAGGGCAGCGGTGACCGCGGTGGTGGTCTCATCCGGCGGGGTCTGGAAGACGCCGAACCCGAGAGCTGGGATGACGACGCCGTTGTTCAGAGTGAAAGTGTCCATGTCCCGACGCTACGAGGGGACCTGCGGAGGGTGGGAGTTCCTGCCGGTACCTCCCAGAACCACCCGGGCCGACGTAGCGTTGCAGCGTGGATACCAAAGCGCAGGTGCAGGAGTTCCTGACCACCCGACGGGCGAAACTGACGCCACGGGAGGCCGGGCTCCCCGAGATGGGCGGTCAGCGCCGGGTCGCCGGCCTGCGCCGCGAAGAGGTCGCGATGCTTTCCGGCGTCAGCGTCGACTACTACGTCCGCCTCGAACGCGGCAACCTCTCCGGCGTCTCCGAGAGCGTGCTCGAAGCGCTCTCCCGTGCACTGCAACTCGACGAGGCCGAGCACGCCCACCTCCTCGACCTCGCGCACGCAGCGAATGCGTCACCCGCCGCGCGCCGACGAACGCCCGCGAACCGGGTACGGCCGCCGATCCAACGACTCCTCGACAGTATGAGCGCCCCCGCCGTCGTCCGGAACGGCCGATCCGACCTGCTCGCCACCAACACCCTCGGCCGGGCCCTCTACGCGCCGATGTTCATCGACCCGGCCGGGACACCGAACTCCGCCCGGTTCACGTTCCTTGACCCGCGCTCGAAGGACTTCTATCCCGATTGGGACCGCCTCGCTTCCGACCTCGTCGCCTCACTTCGCGGAGAAGCCGGCCGACGCCCCTACGACAAACGCCTCACCGACTTGATCGGCGAACTCTCCACCCGGAGTGAGGACTTCCGCATCCGCTGGGCCGCGCACGATGTGCACTCCCATCGCACCGGTAAGAAACGCATCCACCACCCGATCGTCGGTGACGTCGAGCTCACGTTTGAGTCCATGGACCTCACCGCCGACGAAGGGCTCAGCCTCGTCGCCTACGGCACCGAACCGGGTTCCGCCTCGGAACAGGCAATCGCGTTGCTCGCAAGCTGGGCAGCGACCCAGGAGCAGACCCGGCAGACTGTCCGTCGCCCGCTGCGGTGGGAACGCCGCGGTAGCGTTTGAGCGGAGCGCTGCTAGCTCGACATAACGGAGATTTTCGGTTCAGAATCTGGGTAGACATCCACAGGCGGGGCGGCTCACGAGCCGCCCCGTTTCTTCGTCCGTCCTAGTTGTTCTCGGCGTCGGCCAGGATGCGGAGCTGACCCTCGTGAGCCTGCTTCATCCCCTCCGCGAATCGCCTCAGCTCCGCGTTGTCGAACGTGTTGAGCACGGCGTCGGCCGCGGCGATTCCTTCGAGCGCCTCGGCCCGCTGCTTCTTGATTTCGTCTGGGTTCATGCAGCAAATCTGGCACAGAGTGGTTGTTAGGCGGGCGTGTCAGTTTTCGGCGTCACGGTCGGAGGCGACGAAGTGCCAGAACTCCTGGCGGTCGTGGAGCTGCTGATACGCGGCTGCTGAGTGGGGGCGACGCTCGGCGTTGAGGCGCACGTCATCCGCCGTCGCGGGATTCTTGGGACCACGAGGGCGAGCCACAATCGATCGTCGGGGGTGTTCATCGTCACACCCGAGGGCAATGATCAGACCCTGTCAGCGTGGCCAACCGGCGACAGTCTCGCCAATCGTCATGTCACCTCGTTAGCCGCTGTTTTCTTCGGACGACTCTACACAGAGGCGTAATTCTTCTCCTTCTCGAAGGGATGGCACCACCGTCGAGAACGCGTACGGTGGAAGTGTGCCCAGCAGAACGTGCTTCGCCTGCGAGACCCACTCGTTACGGTGCGTGCAGCGCCCGTCAGGGTCTGCGATCACGAAGGCTCAGCGGCTTCCTGAGCGGTTCAGTTGGTGTGTCGGATTCGCCAACGGGCGCGCGGAGAATGTCCGACGGTAGCTCGATGGGGTAGACGGCACGAGTAGATTCACTCATGTGAGGTACTTCCACGAGGATGAGTTTGATGAGCTTCTAGCCCCCCGTCCCGACAGCGATCTGTTGTGGCACTACACAGACGCCGCTGGGGTGCTGGGGATCCTCGAATCGCGGGCGCTGCGCTTGAGCTCGGTGCGGATGATGAACGACTCCGGCGAGATGAGCTACGGGCTCCTAATGATTCGTAGGAGATTGGAGGCGCGTCGGGACGCTCATCAGGTCGACCCTGCGATCGTCGCTCAGATCGAGGGATTTCTTGGGCGAGCACCACAGAGCACGGATGAATGGTTCGTCGCGTGTGCGTCCACTCAGAAGGACGCTCTGAGTCAGTTCCGGGGTTATGGCGGGTACGCGGTAGCAATTAATGCCGGCATGGCGTTGAGAGCGAAAATGCCCGAGTCGCGCGTGGAGGACGGTTACTTCGTGGACATGAACGAAGTCGACGCCGACGAAAGTCTGGAAGCAGGTTGGCGTCGCGTACTGTACAGCGGCGCGGAAGTAAAGGCTCACATTGATCGCTTGCTCGACGTGCTCGTAAAGCAGTGCGACGACTGGCCGGGCGAGGACGGGCATGACTCTGTGTCCTATGCGGAAGCGCTCGCAGTTGAGCGGGTGACAGTTTGCGCGGCCTTCGTGAAACACCACGGTTTCCAAGAGGAACGGGAGGTGCGCATCTTCTCCCGTCTTCCGCTGAGTAACAGTGCCATCAATCTCCGAGTCGGACGATTTGGCATCACCCCGTACATCGAAGCGGAGGTAAATCCGCGTCCCGGAGCTAGTATCCCAACGTTCTTGCATGACGTTCGAGTAGGTCCTGTCGGCACAGACCAGGCCTCCGCACTCTACGGCGTGCAGCGGGCAGCGCAAAAGCTCGGTTACAACAATCTGGCTCCGAGCGCGGTCGATCTACCCTTCCGCGAGTAACAGGTGGAGGAGTGCATGCCGGTAATTTGCGAATAGTCACCACCTCAGAGCCAATGCTATTCAGGCCTTGGGTCGACCGGGGCCAGGCTGGGAGGACGTCCAGCCTGATCGATGCTCCGTGAAAACCGCAGGGAGCGAGTTCGCACAGGTCAGGGCAACGACTGAACGCGTACAGATGCCGTGAGACGTCGCTCCGACTGTCCTGTGGTCCGCGAACGGATCAGGCTACTGATCGTCGTCAGGTTCCATCCATTCAAATACTCGATCGGGGATGGGCCAGACGAGGTTCGCGATGCTGAAGCCCCCTGGCTCGGCCGGCTCCGCATCGTCTCGCGCCGGCGGTGGGTACCCCTCCGCGTCGGGCAGGATCAAGCTGTTGTCCCCGACGGTCAGTTCGGTGGGGCGCGGTTGGGGAAGCTCACCGCCGAACCAGGCAACCGGGTCGTCATCTGGGTGGTGGTAGATCGCTTCACGCGCGTTCTGAATGGTCTGAGCGTTCAGTGTTCGCGCTTCGTCTGCGCTGCCGGGACCCATGACATCCGGGCCCGCATGGCCGTCGCCGGTGAAAATGATGATGCCGCGGTGTCGCGAGAGGGCAAGGCCGAACGCGTGCGCGTTGCCGAGCCCAACCCCACGCCAATCCGGAGCTTCGGGGTCCGCCATCAGAAAGACCGGATGGTCCCCTGCGACAAGAGGATTCTCGGTGAAATCCACGATCATCCAACGTCCATCGACCAGGCGCTGCGTGGTGGACGGGAGCAGCTCGAAGATGTTGAGGAGGTGGTTCTCGGCCCTGACCCGTGACGTGGGTCCACCGGGCTTGGTGAGGTCTTCCCATTCCGCCTCGAGGCGTGCCGCAGAGATGGCAACACCCTCGCGTTCCTCGATGAAGTTCCGCAGTCCTCTTTTTCCGACCACCCCGACGACCATGCGGACCATCGCCGAATGCAGCTCGTCGCGTTGTCTGCGAATGGCGGGCGAGCGGACGTATTGCAGCGCGATCCACGCAGCCAGCGCATCCCGTTGGTCCCCGTCGGGGAAGACGACCGGCGTGCTCAGGAGCCCCCGAAGCGCGCTCGATGCCGGCGCCTCAATCTCGTTGAACATCGTCTCTGCTGCATCAGACACGGTGCCATCCTCGAACTCCACCGTGTAGTAGTCGTTGTTCACCGTGGCGTCGTTGACGACCATTCGATGTGAGTACGTCCCTGGTAGAACCGTTCTCGTCAGATACCGCTCATCCGCCGCGAAACCCTTCAGGTAGAACCTCGAAACGACATGTTGTCTGCGAACTCTCGTCTGCCCCATGGGAGCAGGCTACCGACGGGTGCGCCTACTCGACCTCGAATAGATGCGTCGCCTGTCCAGCGGTGACGAACCGCGAGGGGGACCGGAACAGCTCAGCCCGAGGCGGATCGGGTTGGGCTGCTCCGGTCCCACTCTGCTCACGAGCGTCACTTCACCGCGCTGCACTTGTGGACTGAGCATCGAGCACTGTGAAGAATCGATCGCTGAACGTGTCGGCTTGTTCCGCTACCCAGCTGTCCTTGACGTACACCATCCAGAAACCGAGGATCGTGCTTTGGATCAGAAACGCTGGCAGAAGAGCTGCCGGGTCTGGCTGGAGGAATAGCCAGGCCGCGACGGAGCCTACGATGCTGATGGCGGCAAGGAGGATGCCGAACGGCTTCAGCCCCCGGAAATTGCGACGCATCCCGTACGAGGCGTTCTCCGCCTGGAGCACGGGAGCGTCGCGTCCGTCGGCCCTGATCATCGAGATCGCCGTTCGTGTGGCGTCTGCGTAGCGCAAGTCGCTAGCGGCACCGTCGGATTCTTCGTCGGCGGATGGGAGGCGGTGTCCCGTACGCGCCTCCACGGCTTCCCGGCGCCGGTGCGTTCGCCCATCCGCGTTACGCCAGCGGAGCGCTCTTGTGGTCGGGAGACCATCCCAAATCTCGATGAGGCGTCGTTCGCATGCGAGCCCGCGGGACCGAACGATTTCTGCTGCGGGCACCATCAGGATCGCGGCTGCAGCGCCGGGTGTTGCAGTGAGCAGCCCGAGGTCCAGCTGCAGGACCGCGAACGTCAGCAACGCGATGGGGAACACTGCGACGGCGACAGGCAGCCATCTTGCCTTGATGGCGTAGGCGTCGAGCGAACTCTGCACGGCTATTCTTCCTCGAGCGGACCGATGGGTGCCACGCTGCTCCACCCAGGACGCGGTGTGCTGCTCAGGCAGAGCGTCCTGCCTTCGGTAGCCGACACGTGAGCGCCGCGTCGTCCCAGAGCGTTCGTCACCTTGCTTGAGGGGTGCTTCTCGGATGCCTTCGCGCTGCTCACGACCGCGCTGACTTCGGGAACGTGCGGGTGATCGGGAGTGCCGAGGATGCGGTCGAGGATCGCCGGCCCGAGGTTGTGGTGGCTGCCGTGGTGCGGCGCCTGGAACAGGAACAGGGGCGCCGTCGAGAACGCACCGTAGGCTCCTTCGTACTCCAATGCCGCGCCTTCCAGGGCGGAGATGCCGCTGTCGCCGGTGAGCATGAAGCGCCTGTCATCCGCAACGATCGCGCTGATGACGGACGTGTTGTTTCGGGCGCTGGTGTCGTCCGTGTCCGTCAACGTCTCGGACGGGAACCAGTTCAGTACCCGCTTGACGAGCTTGGTGGCGCTCGCAATGAGCGTAGAACCGGCCCAGCCGGAGGCGCTGAGGCTGACAGAAGTGACCTCGTCCAGCGATCGTGACAGCTGCACCCGGTAGTACTCCTCCGTCGGACCGAGGACCCTGAATGCTCCCCCGAACCGGGTCACCCCGGCGAAGGGTTCCGTGACGGTGACGCCCCTGCTTGTCGCCAGGTCGAACAGCTGAACGATTTTCTCGTAGTTTCCCCACGACGCAGCGCGCGTGTCATGTTTCCACGGGAGATGCATCATCAGCTCTTTCACATCACAGGCCTCGAGCACTCCGATGAGTCCGTTGATGTGGTCCGTGTCGGGGTGAGTGGACACCATCAGGTCGATACTCCGGGCCCCGTGGTACGTGTCGAGGTGTTCGATCACCTGATCGGCCACTGGCGTGAAACCCGCATCGACGACAACCACAACAGGGCTGAAAGTGGCGGGGTCGGTGAACTTGGCGACGATGGCATCGCCGCTCTTGGATGAGCTGCCGTCTTCGTTCTCGACGGGCAAAAAGTCAATTTCGTACACTGGTCAGTCCTTTGCTGGATGAAGCCCGCGGTGGGGCTGTTGGCGAAGGCAGATCGACCCGAAGCCCGCAGGCGTCAGCAAGGACCCATGAGAAGGTCCTAGAGTGAAGGAGTCCGTCCAAGACACCTCAACCCCGATCCACCGGAAGACGCTCACCGTCACCGGTAGGATCGGGGTTTTGCGTCCCCTCCAGATCCGGTGTTGCCGATTCCGGAGGCGATTCCGTCAGTTTACCACAAGAACACGCCTGAAACCCGGAACTGATCCGCGCAGGTCTCGATTTTTGTCAGAAGTGTGTAAAAATTGATGCGAGGCCCCCGGAAGGGGCGTTATGGAGGACACATGCTGATCGACTTCACCGTGAGCAACTTCCGGTCGCTCCGCGACCGCCAGAACCTGAGCATGTACCGGAGCGCTCGGACTTTGAAAGTTGCGCGGGCGGAGGAGGATCCGTGGTTGCGTCCGGACGTCTCGCCGGTCGCGGCCATCTACGGGGCGAACGCGGCGGGAAAATCGTCGGTACTCGACGCACTGGGGTTTGTTTCTCGCGCTGTCGAGGACAGTTATGCCAGGTGGGATGCAGACGGCGGCGTGCCCCGGCAGCCGTTCAAGCTCGACCGCCAACACCGGACCATGCCCACGGAGTTCGACATCGAGTTTCTCGCTGCCGACGGGAACGAGTACAGGTACGGATTTGCTGTCGACGACGAGCGCGTCCTCAGCGAATACCTCCATGTGTATAGGACGCGTCGTCGATCCATCCTGTTCGAACGCGAACGGGACAGCTACAAGTTTGGCGACTCGTTCCGCGGACCCGCGTCCCTGCTGCGAGAGACCACGCGGCCGAACGCGCTCTTCTTATCCGCCTCCGCCGCGGCGCGACTCGAGGCCACCGAACCCGCACATGACTGGCTCACCGAGCGACTGAGCTTCTACCACGCCACCGGATTCCCGGCCGAGCACAACAGGATCAAGCGGCTCCTGGCGCGGGACGCAGACTTCGCTGACCAGATCACTGACTTCATGCGGCAACTCGACCTCGGCGTCCAAAGCGTGTCTGTCGTGAAGCAAGAAATGGATCCAGAGGAACGCGAACGAATCCGACAGATTATCGATGCGCGGGACGATGAACTACTGACCTTCGACGACGTCATCGGCACCTTCGAGACAGAGCTGCAGCTGTCACATCAGGGTGATGGTGAGCGTTTCGAATTGCCGTTCAACGTGGAGTCCGACGGAACTCAGGCACTCATTTCGTTCGCCTCGGTAGCCATCCGCGCCCTTGCCGAGGGAACCGTTTGCGTCGTCGACGAGATCGACAGCAGCCTTCATCCGCTCATGGTCGCCGAGCTCATAGCTGTGTTTGCGGATGCCCGCGTCAACCGGAAACAGGCACAGCTCATCATCACGACTCACGACGTATCGCTCCTGCGGCCCGGAACAAAGCTTGAAAGTGACGCGGTCTGGGTTGTCGAGAAAAACGCGGTAGGGGCATCCGACCTCATCCCGATCCGAGACTTCGGGCTCCCCCGGAAGGACGAGAACCTCGAACGCGCATATCTCACAGGGCGCTACGGGGGCTTGCCGATGTCCTCCCTGGTCAACTCGATGCTCGAAGCGCGCGGTTAGTCGACTCATGGGAAAGGACTCTCCTCGCGCAAGCCGGCGCGGACGTGCTCCGAGGCGAGAACGCCACAAGCGGGTACTGGTCGTGACCGGTGGGGTCAAAACGGAGCCCGAGTACCTCGCCCACATCAACACGCAGGTGCGAAGTGCCGGACTGGCGGTCCAGGTTGCCAAGTCCGGGAAGGATCCCGTGCGTCTCGTTGACGAAGCGATCCGACGCGCTCATGAAGAGGCCAGACAAGCGAAGATGGCGGGCGATGCGGCCAACGTCTTTGATGAGGTCTGGGTGATGTTCGACGTCGATGACTTCGCCAACTCGATTCCCGAGGCACTCGCGCATGCCGAAAACGCCGGCGTTCGGTGTGCCATGTCGAACCCCTGCTTCGAACTCTGGCTGCTCTGGCACGTACGGGACAGTGCAGGACACCTAGCTACGAAGGATGCTCAGCAAAAGGCCATCGCCGCGGGCGCAGCGACCGGTCACGGCGGCAAGGCCGTCGGGCTGTCGACGATCCAGGGCAATTACGGGGCGGCACGCGCACGAGCTGAGCAGGCCCGGGCTACGCACACGGCTGCGGGACGAGTCTTCCCCCACGACAATCCGCGCTCAGACGTCGATCTGTTCATCGAGTACCTCATCGAAGCAGGTAAGGCATCCCGTCCCGACGAAACGATACATCTATAGGCCCCTAGGTGTTGTTCGGGAGATCAACAGCGTTTGTGCGATTGGTTCAGATCCCCACCGCAAGCGCACGGAACTAGCTGAGCCGCGTTTGCGTCCGTCGCGAAAACTCGCAGGAGATCACTACCATCGCATCCAGCCAGGTGAGGATGTGGTGGCTGACCTCACCGCCTTCGCGAATCATTGAGATCCGTTGGATCTCAATCTGCTCGCGTGCGACTGACGATCACAAATAGGCGGCGTCGTTGTCGAGGCAAACCAGGCTCCCGGTGCCGCGCCAGACCCGGAGAACTGAACCTCGGTGACTCGCGTAGCTATTTGGGAAGTCCGCCGGTCAAGCTGAGAGTGCTGAGGGCCCCCACTTTCCTCCCTTGGCGAATGCCTCTGGCTGGCGATGTATCCCGCCGTTTCGCTCCGACATCCGCTCAGAGGAGGTGGTCGCACCCCAGCCTGTGATGATGTTCTCCTCTCCAGAAGGACCGAGCGCCGATCTTCTTCGATGCTCGTGGAGGCGCGCCCGACTGGGCGCGGCGTCGAATGGAGAGCCGGCGGGCGTCCACCGGCCCGACGAGATCGACGTCACACGCAGTGCTGCGCATCTCTGCAGACGCGCACGGCCAGTGGCGTCACCGAACACAGCTCGGATACTGGCTTGAAACGGAACTGAGCCACGACCGAAGAACCCTGGGGACTCGAAGGCTATCGTCGCACCGGGGGGGGTACCAACTATGATATCGCGCCTGCCCATGAGCATCGCTACACGCGATTTGCCTCAACGAGCTGCGCAAGCGAGGCCATTTGCGCAAGCATCTCGGCGTGATCGCCGTTGTCGTTGTCGTACTCGAGGAGAGTGATATTGAATGCGTTCTTGAGAGAACGAATTTCGCTGGAATGGCGACCCTTTGCTACTAGGGCGTAGTGAGGGGCCGTAGATTGTGCGGTGAAGGCCGAATCTTCAAGCAGTAGATCTATATCGGGATCGCCATTGAATCCGCAGCCCACGAACAACATGGTTCGTGTAAGCATCAATGCGCTCACCACCCGGAAGAAATTGGCATGCTCATATTTTGCGAGCGAGTATTGGGATCTCGAAAGCACAATGTCGCGCGGTTTCTCAATCGTTCCATGAAGTTTGAGGAGCATACGGCGATCAGAACGAAGATTGTCGACGACATCGGACTCCTTATAATAGGAGACCATGAGTGGTGATTTGGAGCCGCTCAACGGTTCATTGAGATCAATCTCCCAGAACCGCTCATACATTCGATCATAGTTAGTCGTCATTACCACGGATTGATCGATCAGGTTGACCGACTCGTAAAGAGAACTAGGTCGAATTGTGTTATCCAAGAAAATCTCTATGAGACGAGAATGCAGCGTTGGCGGGGCCACGTTATCGACCACGATTTGCGCCGCATCAAGCAGTCGAGATCGCGACATTGCTTCGTCGAATGCGATCCTATCCTTCCCAGCGAGACCACGTGCGAGTTTCTTGAGTAGCGCAGTCCAGTTGGGTTGGCGTGAGCCGGAGTTGGATACGCAGCTCGCAGACGCTCCGGCTCCCAGAAAGATCACGCCTCGTCGTTGTGAGAGCGCTTGGACAAGGTCGTCGGGCCAGAAGTCACTCATGAACTGAGGCAATTCTGGGTGAGACGGGCTCCGACATTATTTATGAGTTCTGTGTAGCTGCGCTGTTGGCTGTATTGCCCGCCAGCGAGGCCGTCCCTGGATGTCAGTGCGGCGAGCGGCGTATTGGCGCTCTGAGCGAGAGGAACCAGGCTCCTCAGGTTGGGGACATCGCCCAGTTTCAATGCTTCGACGTCGAGCCCAGGAATCGCGAGGTCGTGAAGGTGTCGTTCAACCTGAGATGGGATTTGATTCAGAATTTGGTCGTATGCAACGGTCGCCCGTCTTTCCCCGCGGATGGTCACCGTCGAGTACTGCTGGACGGTGAATCCGGCAAATCCTTTGTCAACTCTGAGTTGCTCCGGGACGGAGTACCTCTCTACCGCTCCAGGATTGTTTGTTTGGCATAGCTGAACGCCCTGCATGTATAGCCGAGACCAGTGGCCCAGCCACTCGGCAATATTGCGGAGCGCCACGATGCTGAATATGTCAGCGCCCATTGGCGTAACAAAGTAGTCGGACGCCGCCAAGACCGAACGGTTCAGCGCTCCTAGCGAAGGCCCGAGATCAAACAGGATGACGTCGTATTCTGTCTCGAGCGGTTCGATAAGCTTGTTCAGCCAGAGCGTCTTACGCAGTCCATCAATGTCCCCGGATGTCGCGGAAAGGAACCACTGGCCGAGTTTGTCTTCGAAGACTGACATCCGTGGATGGCCGGGAATGATATCCACTGCGAATCGGTTCATGGCTGCCGGTACGGGTGTGACTGGGGAAGTCGAGCCTTCGCCCTCCTCCAAAGGTCGCACGGCGTCATAGATTGTCTCTACGTTCGTGACATCGCCCCAAAGATCCGAAATTTCGTCGCCAAGTGCCTCTTCTGGCCAGTACAGGTGGGCGCATTGCTCTGGTGTGAGAAGCAGTTGAGTTGAGTTGCACTGCGGATCGAGATCCACGATAAGCACTCTCTTCTCTTCCACCGAGGCGAGGTAATGTGCAAGATTGCAAACAAGCGTCGTTTTTCCGACACCGCCCTTATTATTGAAGAATGCGATCGACTTCATTTGCCCCACCCTCGGTCACACGACCGCAGCGGCGCGGTCTCGATGAGCATGCGGGAGAAGAGTTGGAGTTGTCAAATTTTGCTGGCCTCCAATTGATTCCTTTGAAACGCTTCGAGTTGGGGGTGTGCCCATGGTGACGAGCTCGAGAGCTGATACTTAGGTGTTGAACGGGCTCGATGAGCATGCACCGCGGTGCCTGCTTTGCGACATGCGGGCGCGCTTCTGGCAACGGCGTTTTCCGCTGTCGGCTCTCGCAAACAGAAATACTAGCTCGTAGGTGCTTATCCAAACATCAAACTGCCATATAACCCGTCGGTGAGAACCAAGTGCCGTCGGATCGGTTGAGATAGCCCCTGACCGGGGCGTGCGCGGCGACGGCTGGTCCTCTCGAAGGCGTCACAGCCGGAGCAGACCGGGGCCAACGTGGATCCATTCGCTTTCTGGGCGTCGGTTGCTCCCGGGGAGTCGCGCTCTTTCGTTGATATTCGCCATAGTCACGCGCAATCGATCGCCGCTACGATTGGCGCACGCCACTCAGACTGGAGTAATGATGACCGCTGACAACACCACGATCACCTCGATCGACACCGCGACAGAGATCGTGTTTGGCTCGCTCGCTGATCAGGGAATGCAGACCATGACCGAGGGCGGCATCGAGTTCGTTCTCTGCGCCTCCGCCTTGACTGCTCAGATGTGACGAGTTCCTCGCCGGACATCGCCTCGTTCCCTGAACTGAGTCTGCGCTACCGCCCAGAGCTTTTCGACGCGCTCCTTTCGCATGTCTTTCACCAGGACGTTGTCGAGGCACGATTTGGTGAACGCCGGGGCTGGATCGTCATTGATCCCGCCGTTGCACGAACCCTGTTGCGACGGCGGAATCTGGAGAAGGCGCGCTCCGTAGCGTCCCGGGGAGAGTCAGGTGGCTATGCGTCGTTGAGTGGGGCCGATTTCCATCGGGGCCGCAGTGACGTCGTAGCTGCCCTCGCTCACGCGTCTGCAGACTCGTCTGCGATGTCGGCAAGCCTCGCCGCCACGATGGGTTCAGTTGTGCCCCCTCGCGCTGATGCCCCGGCGTCATTCACACGATGGATGCTGCACGATCTCGCCGGAGGTGACAGTGCGCCTGTCGATCTCCACGTGCTCACAGCGGGCATCAACGCGGCGACCGCGGCAGTCGAGGCGGTGCAAGCCGGTAGGCCGGCGGGTTCGGAAGGACATGAAGCCCGCACCCACCTGGCCAGCGAACTGGCACAGCGCGTGGAAAAGGAGGATGCGAGGTTCGTCCAGTCTTTACGCGAGAAGGGATGGTCGACTCCTCGTATAGTTCAGGAGCTGGTTGGACTCGCGCTCGCCGGGTGGGAGAGCACCGCCGCCGCGGTCACATCGGCCTTGGCCCTTGGCATGAGCGCCACTCCAAGTGCCGCGGACATCTCCGAACTGCTACGTCTGTACCCGCCGAGCTGGCTCATTGTGCGGGAGCTCGCAGGCGACGAGCCGTGGGGATTGGCAGGCGAACTCGCCGTTGTGAGCCCCTGGCTCACCCATCGCTCACTCGCATGGCGCGATCCGAAGCTATTCGATCCTCACCGAGCGGATGTTGTGGCTGCGCTACCCTTCGGTGGCGGACCGCGTCGTTGCCCAGCCGATCTGTATGCACGCAAGCAGATATTGGTTGCTCTTGGGGCATTCGGCGGAGGAGTTCCGCAACGTGCACATCCAGCACTAGTCGGGCGCCGCAGCGCTGCCTTGGTACCCTTCCCGGAGGCTATGCAATGACTGATCCCCGCGTAGACCTTGAACACGTTCGCGGTGTGCGAACACTGCGTGCGCGTCCCGAGACGATCGACGACCTCCTCGCGCTCAACGACATTCCACGCACGATGGTGCAGACCTACCTCGCTCACGGTGAAGTACTGACTCCCGTGCCAGGCTGGACTCGGCTCACAGAAGTGCCCCCCGATGTCGAACGAGTCGTCGTCCGGGCCCTGCGCAACACCCTCTTCGAGACGATCCTGCCCTGGGGCGACGATACGCGTTCTCAGGGTGTGGGCGCAGGTATTGCCGGCATCTCCCACGCAGAAGGAAGCGCTGTGGCAGAAGGGGCGCTTCTCGACGCTGACCGGGCGAAACAGATGGTGACTCAGCAAGTGGTCGACTTCGTCGAAGAGCATCGGATGAGCGAACGCGGGTGCGTTTTCGGAGTGTCGGGCGGCGGCGACAGCAACGCGCTGGCATTTGGGCTTGCGCGCGCGCTCCCATCTGATCGTTTGAGTGCGTTCACGCTCGTATTCCGTGACGTCATGACCGCCGCCGCCGCCGACCGTGCCACAGTGCTGTGTCAGGACCTCGGAATCGCACATCGCGTCTATTCCGAGGACGAGACCGCAATGCTCCTTGGGTTGCGAACGTCGCTGTCGGAAATGTACAGGGACTTCCAGGTGTCCTTCGGTGATGAAGCCGTCCACTTCTTCGGCACATTCTTGATCCTGCGGGCCGCCCGCGTGATCGCCGTCGATCAGGGCTTCGGCGACCTTGCGTTCGGCTACAACCGCGAGGATCTGCTCGCCGAGGTAACGTTCACGCTGATGAACGGGCGTGCGCCGCTCGCCTATCCGGTCCGCCCGCTGGGAGACCAGCGCGTCGTCATGCCGGTTTGGCGAGCACCCAAAGTTCTACTGGATGCGTGCCATCCGCGCTTCAGCCTCGAGAATTACCGCGAAAGAGACGCGCACACTACGCGCCAGCGCTCACTCGCCTTCTACCTCGGCCACTCGTATGACTCGACCTATCCCGGTTTCGGAATGAGTATTCTCGACGGCGCATCACGCTCGTTCGCCGGCAATTTCGGGCCACTTCTGCATGACTCAGAACTAGATGTCTTCGTCACCGAGGACGCCACGCCCGAGCGAATCGAGCGGGTTCGTTCCGCACTCGCCCGGCACCTTCCGGAGGCGTGATGACTGCCACGGCTCTGCCTGCATCCTGGTTCACGATCGAGCCGCTTGTCGGCGACGACGCCACGGTGCGTCAAGCGCTTCGCGATTCGTCACACCCGCTGGTGGCGACAGTCCGCCGCACTTCGGTCAAGGATGCCTGCGGGCTATCAGCCGGCGTGCGGTCGGCGGTCGGCTCCCACGCCCAGTTCACGTATCCGCGAGAGTACGGCGCGCTGCATGCAGCGGCAGCGCTCGCGGCGTGGATTGGTCCTGCCCCGGAGTCGGTGCATGAGGATCTGGGTGGCACAGTAACGATCGTGCGCTCCGGCCTCGGGCATCGCGATGATCAGAAGTGGCACACCGACAGCACGCCATGGTGGTGCCCGAACGCGATGACTCTCCTCGGGCAGGTACACCTTGCAGCGGACTACGAGGCCCCTGCGACTGAGCTACTTCCCATCTCAGCGGTGGACGAGGCAATGGCCGAATATCCTGCGGCCTTGCATCTCCTTCGATCCACATCGGTGCCATGGAGACGGAACTTCCCCGAACGGCGCCAGTTCAGTGCCCCGATCCTCTCGTTGGATCGGCCACGTTGGGTTGGATCAGTACTGGCTGACCTGGAGGCTGGCCTCGGGAACGAGTTGCAGCATGCGATTTCGCTCTTCCGAGGCACGATCGACGCAATGCCTCCAGTGCGCGCAGTTGTCGAGCCCGGGCGGCTACTCATGTTTGATAATCGAGCAAATCTGCACCGGGGACCGAGCATCGAGCAGGATCTCGAGCGTCGCCTTATTCGAATCAAGCTCGGAGGCGAGCCGGATTGAGTGTCCTTGGCATCTATGACGGGCACAACGCAGGGGCTGCCCTCGTCTCGGAGAGGGGGCGCGTCATAGCGGCTGTAGAGGAAGAGCGGTTCTCTAGAATCAAGAACCACGACGCGCGGCCCGGGCAGAGTGCTCCACCATATGAGAGCGTCGCGTTCTGCCTCGCGGCTTCACCCGAGCCGGTGACACGCATTGCCTTCGGACTTGCTGCGCCAGCTGAACTCTCACGGAATGCGATGGCCACTTTCGATGCTTGTGTCGCAGCTGGCGAAAGCCAACGTCTCAGCCGTGCCGCCGAACTGGGGCTGACTGACTCGGAACTCCGCGAGTTGCCCGCGTCCACGCAGCGCCGCCGTGTGGACACGCTGAGCGCGGTTGTCGCAGGTGCCGGGTTGGGAGCGGAAGCGCCGGTAGCATTCGTCGATCATCATGCCGCTCATGCCGGCGGCGCGTATCTGCTATCTGGGTTGGATCAGGCACTCGTGGTCACTTTGGACGGAAAGGGCGATAATCTCTCAGGCTCGGTCTCCGTGGGGGATCACGGCACCATCTCTCGCACGCTTGAGATACCGTCGGAGGATTCCCTAGGTCATTTGTACTCGGCGTTCACTGTTGCGTGCGGATTACGCCCGCAACGCGACGAAGGCAAGCTGCAGGCGATGGCCGCGTCTGGGTCGATTGATCGCCGAATCCGGTCGTGGCTGGAAGACCGGTTCGAGCTCGATGGTCGGTCGGGGGCAATCCGTGGAAAGCTCAGCGAAGGCCTCGTCATTGGACCTTATCCCGACCGCCGTCCTGACCTCCACAATGACCTCGTGCGGGAGATCATCGGCGGATCCCGCATCGTGGACGTCGCCGCGACGGTGCAGAACTTTCTCGAACAGGTCGTCGCAGAGTTCGTGACATGGCACCTTGCACGTACGGGGCTGCGGACGCTCGTAGTCTCGGGCGGCGTGTTTGCGAACGTGAGCCTAAACCACAGGCTCGCCGATCTTGGCGCCGTGGACAGGCTGCATGTGCATCCTGCGATGACCGACGCTGGCATCGCGATGGGCGCAGCAGTTGTGACGTTCGCTGCCCAGGGGACCGCGCCGCAGCCCCTTCGCGACTTGGGCATCGGGCCAACGTATAGCGATCGGGAATGCGCGGACGCTTTCGAGCGAGAGGGCTTTTGCGTTACGACGCCGCGTTTGGGGGCGGAAGTCGTTCTAGGGGGTGCCCTTGCGCGGGGGGAGGTAGTCGCACGATTCGTCGGCGGTGCAGAGTACGGTCCCCGCGCCCTAGGCAACCGGAGCATCCTCGCGCCGGCAAACAACCCATCTATGCCTGTAATACTCAATCGAATGCTCCGCCGCTCCACGGTGATGCCGTTCGCGCCGATGGCGCGTGCCCGGGATGCGGTTGATTTGTTTGCCGTCGTTCCCGTTCTCGCGGATTCATTCCGGACAATGACTGCCGCAGTTCCCTGCACGGTCGAGACTCGTCGGCGCTACCCCGCCATTGTCCACGCAGACGGGACCGCCCGTCCACAGCTGCTAGATGATGATGAGCGAGCAACGGCGATCATCGACGAGCTTGAGCGACGTACCGGTCAGCATGTGATCATAAACACATCGTTCAACCTCCACGACGAGCCAATGGTGTGCCGGCCGATCGACGCGGCCCGCAGCGCCAGCGCAGCGGGCATCACAACGGTGCAAATTGGGGGTATGGTGGCGAAACTCGAGTGACTTACTCACGTCCAAGCGACAGCGATCGGTGACTACCTCCCTGACCGAACACACGCTGTATGAGTTGGCGCGAGGGTGCTCGCAGAATGCTGCGAGACGGTGTGACGCGCGAAGAACGAGATCTCCCCGAGCGGACCCATTACGCGAAGGCGCGGGCTCGTGAGCAAATGGCACCAGCTCTGCCCTGTTTGACGAAGACATACGCGCGCAAGTTGAGTACAGATAGGTGCCATGCGGGCGGCAAGCTGGGAAGATTGCGACGGCAACCGCGAGTTTGTCCTCTCGGACATCCTCCGGGAGTGTGGGGACATGATCGCGATGTTCGTCCGGCGACGGCGTAGTTGTTCGACGGCGAGGAATCCGCGGCCGCGTGGCGACGAATCCGATGCCTGCGGTTACGCAAGCTTGGACGAGGCGACGCTCCACGCCAAGACTTCACACCGCATACCGCGGATTGCCGCAGTGATCGAATACACCGCAACGACTTGCCCGGTCTCCTTGGCGAGAGGCTCAAGCCAATAGCGGCACCTAGAACGTCCGGCGCATAGCGGACACCGTCGACGAGGTCTGGTAGACCAGCGTTCGCATCGCGTCGTCGGTCTCTAGCAGCAGCCCCTCCGCTCGACGTACCTCGCGGCGGGGCGCCACCAGATGACCCCATACCCCCTGGAACCGCGGAATCACGCGGGCATGTTCGGAGCGACACTTTGTGCTGGAAACGGCAGCGACACTTTACGTTGGAAACACACTGATTCAGCGGGTCCGCAGCGACACTTTAGGTCCGCGTTCACATGTAGCCCTCTCGCTCACTGAGAGTGCCAGCTCGGCTTTCTCTCCGCGCCTCGCAGAGAGCGGAAGGCGAGCCTTCGATTGCAACGTCGATCTCCCGGCCGACGACCTGCTGATGCGCGAGCAATGGGAGATCCTCCCTCCTCCCGGACAGCATCGGACTGGACCCCGGAGCAGAGCGACGCCACCGCAACGCCCGCCGCTACCTGTGGCAACGCCTCACCGCCACCGGGACTGGCTCCTTGCCCGAACCACTGAAGCTCGGTCGCGCCCGTGATGACACTCCCCAGTACACAGCCTGCCGCACCCGCATGACCGCACAACTGCAGACCGCGCTCGACAGTTACGCCAAAGCCTTCGTCCTCGCGCACGGCGAATGGTACCCAGTCACCTGGACACCTGGTGTCAGCGTCGACCTCGATTGGCCAGGCCCTGAGGTCACCGATCTGAATGTGAACCTGCTGCACACCATGCTGCGCGACGGCATTTACACCCACCGAACCCTCCCGGCGCGCTCGGAGTGTCCACCCGCCGCGTGGCTCGAGCGATCGACGCTGTCCCGCCGTCGTGTGGACAAGCCGTCATGGACGTTGACTGGCAGCAGTTGCTCCCGCTTACTGCACTCAACCAACACGAGCCTGGCTACTCATCGGTGTGGGGATGAGCACTCACCAACAGCATTCGATCTGCCGCTAGCAGCAACACTGACCGCAGCCTGCAGCGCCGCTGAACGGAGACACGATGGCCATCGAACGCGCGTCGGGACGTGGCGAGCCGTCCCCCCAGAAACCGTCGCCTTCCTGATCGAGTCAGGCGCATTCACGGAAGAGTCCTGGGCTCGAGCAGTCGCATCTGTCGCTCGCGGCGACCTCTCCGACAGGGAACGGAAGACCGCACAGCGCGCGCTCGAGGCGACGATCACCCCAGCCATGGCCCGCACCAGACTCGGAGTCGATGCCGCCGAAGTTGAGCGCCTACGCGGCACAGGCAACCTCTATGCCTTCCGCTCGGAGGAGCGGTGCAGGTACCCGTATTGGCAGTTCACCGAGGGCAGGCAGCAGCCGCTGCTGCCGCACCTGGCAATCCTGATCGCATCGATTCCAGCAAGCATGCACCCGGCGACGGTGCTGGCTTCATGGAAACTCCGCAGCGAAGCTGTGAGATCGATGGCAAGCGGGCGACACCCGGCGAATGGCTCCGCAGCGGCGGCGACCCGCAGGTCCTGCCGGGCCGAGCCGAGGAGAGCGTGCTTGGGTAGGTGGGATCGTCTCTGAGGGGGTGTTCCAATTGACCCTGTTCAGCTCCAGGATTGCAATTCTCTGGTCACAGTTGGAGCTTCGCGGACTAGTGAGGTTCTCCAGCTGAGTATTCCGTCATGCTGCAGGCGCCCAATGACGACGAGAGGGTGTAATCCGTATTCCTTCGCGGTTGCCTCAATCCAGGCCTCATTGACCCGAGCTGGTGCCTCTGGAAGGCCATCGCCGAACGACCACTTTGCGGCGAGATCGTCGGCTTCCTTTTCAATGTCGGCGTCGGGGACGTTCTCCGGGTTCCCTTCATCCACGATCGGCGCAGAGCCGACGTGTCCAAGCAAGACGTGGGCCGCTTCATGCAGGAGGGTGAAGAACACCTTGTCCATCCGTCTCCCGCGGCCGCTTAGACCGATGACCGGGGTCGCGCCATCAAAGAAGGCGCATCCGTCTAGTTTGCTCGATGGAAAAGCGTCGATGTGGACGAGCTTGACCCCAACATCCGCGAACTCGTCGGGCAAGGCAGCGAAGTCGCGGGCGGACCGCAGCCGTTTGGGCAGTGCGGACGCTAGGTGCAGGAACGCAGCCTCGTTGTAGTTGGAGACCGGCCGGATTTCCGCTTTGTCTCGGACGCACACAGACCACGCTTCCTGGAGCTGCGAAAGGGGCTCAGCAACGTTGGAGCGCCTTGCGGCCAAACCAAATGTTCGTTGGTCGTCGATTGAAGAGATCCGATACAGACGCAGTACGTCGCGTTCCTGTTGATCGGGATCAGTCGGATGCACCAGCCCCCTCTGCGCAAGAACAGGAATCGGGAACATCTTTCGGAGCTGGGCGCGTCGCCGAACTAGCTCCAGGCGAGCGACGGCGTCCCCATCTTCCCGTTGCTTCGCGAGGTGAAAGCTGTCTTGCAACTTCAACCAGTACTCCGCTGACATATTGAATGCAGCACCAATCTGAGCAGCAGACTCCCTTGTGATCTCTTTCTTGCCATGGATGATCTCAGAAATGAACTGCACTGGCCGACCAAGAATGTTGGCGAACTCCGCCTGAGTCCAGCCCCGGCTGTCCAACTCTTCGAGCAAGTGTGCACCCGCTGGCGCCACATCCGCTTCGCGAAACTCATACATTCCGGTCTCCTGTGTAATGGGCGAGCTCGAGTCCCTTGATCGAGACAGCCGCGGGCGGGCCGGGCAGGAATTCGATGCTCAGGCGATGCGCATCGCCGACCCGGATGCTGCCCCGGGCGGCTTCGTTGGCTCTGTAATCAAGTGAGCGCAGTGCAAGGACGTCGCGCTCGTCAAGTGCTGCATCAAGACTCTGTATCCGTGTCATCAGATGGTGACGCAGGGTCGGTGCCCACGGAAACATGCACCCGGGGCGCTGTTCGCAAAAGGCGAGCACGGCCTCGTCTGCGAACTCAATGCGCACCTGGCCTCCCACTTGGCTCCGGTCACCATGCTAGCCCCAGATGGCTACTTGTCAGCACACCTTCACCCATAGGGTGAATCATGCGCTACACTTAGATACATGCGTGGCAGACACGCCGTCATCGCCGAGGTTGGGATCGAACAATGCGTTACACAGCAAGCGCGTTCGGGGACACAGTTCTCGAACAGTACGAGAGGCGTCGACGCGTCTCGAAGGGCCAGTTCCTTGCCCATGAAGCCAGAGAAGACCATGAGACCATCGCGTTGGGGCACCCTGACTTCTCCAGCCTCCAGGTTGGAGAAATGAGAACTGTACCGATGACCGCACTGTTCATCGACCTCCGTGACTTCACCGGGCGGTCCTTCTGGGATCCACAGGAGCAGGTCGCTGACCTCGCGCACGCAGTCCTCGCCGGATTTATCGAGACCGTCCTCAGCCACGGTGGATACCCGCTCGGCCTTCGAGGAGATGGCCTCTTTGCCGGCTTTGGCCCAGGCGACGATCGTGTGGGTGCATCTTTCGCGCTGGCAGCCTGCGCTTTCGCACTCAACGCCATCGAAGAGAACGTGAATCCAAGGCTCGATCAACTCAACGTCCGGCGCGTGCAGGCCCGCGCTGGCCTCGACTTCGGTGAGATCACCTTCGTGCGAACCGGGTCGCCGGGACACAGCGAGATCAACCCGGTCGGTTTCGCCGCGAACTTCGCCGCCAAGTGCGAGAAGAAAGCCAATTCGTGGGAGATCGTCGCAGGAGAGAACCTCGCGAAGCTGTTCCCAGACGCCCCCCAATTCACCAAGCTGTATCCGCCGAAGACCTACACCCGAGACGACCACACTGAGCGATACCACTTCCACGACTACCGCTGGCGCGGAACGCTGGCGCACTCCGAGTCCCTCATAGAAGAACTCGCCGGCAGCCCGGTCTCTGCCGTGAGCATCGGCTGAAAGGAACACCATGTCTATCGCATCACTTCTCAGCCACCACGGGGTGGACGTCCCACGCTACGTCACCGTGGACGGTCGAATCGTCTTCGATGGCGTCAGCATCAACTCAGCGGGCGTGGCCATCCACCAGGGCCTCGGACCCGTCACCGCTGTGGCGAACCACACGTTCCATGGCGGCGAGGACCATCTTGACTCTTCCGCCTGTCTGCCGTGGTGGAACGATCCCAGCGAACTCGATCGACACCTGAACGCTGTCCAACAGTCGTTCCCTGGCTTCATCTACGCGGAAGCGACGATGAGCAACGGACCGCGATGGACTGGAGCTATCGACACCGGACGGGGAACGTTCACTCTGGAAGTCGAGTTGCGAGCTGACCTATCTCTACCGACGCTTCGCGTGCTCGGCCCGAAGCTCGGCGCATTCTCCTCCGGGCGATGGGTTCGTTCGCCACACCTCTATGACAGCGGCAACATCTGCGTTGCCGACCGCGACGAATGGCACCCAGGAGTACACGATGCCTCAACCGCAATCGCTTGGGGGGCACATTGGCTCGCTGCTTACACCGAGTGGCGCATGAGTCGGCAGTGGACCACGGAAGGTACCTACGCACATGCGTCGTAGGGCAGCTGAGTCTGTACCGTCTGACTGGGAACACAGCAAACTTGCCATCCAGGAGACCGGAGGGTGGATAAAAAACGCAGACACCAAGTCCACCATCCTCGCCGGGTCCTTCGGTCTCAGCCTAACGTTCGCCGTTCCTCGACTGCTCGAGGCAATACCGAACATCGTCACAGTTCCGTTCGCCTTTGGTCTCTGGGTGAGTTCCGGTGTCATCTTCATCGCAGCGGCGCTACTCACCGGCTACCGAATCGGCAACGCCCTCCTACCCCGCACCTCCTTGGGCGCCAACCTGACGAACCGATTCGCCTGGTCGAGCCTCGCGGGCATGACCCCGGAGCACCTTCCTCCCCGGCAAATGTCCGGCGAAGACATCAGAGCAGAGGCCTGGGACCAGGCTGCATCACTCGCGCGCATCGCTGCGGCGAAATACAGCTCCCTCCAGATCGCGCTCATCGCATTCTGCGTCTATCTCGCGGCCCTGCTCGCCATGTTGATTATCCAGACCGCAGCCGCAGCGCTCGCATGATACTGGGCGCGCCGTTTGGGTCGTAAAGGTCATCATTGCAAGAAGCGCGAACAGAGCGGCTTGGTTAGGCGAGCAGCATTCCCCTGAGCCGTTTTTGATGGGTACGAACGATGACTTTTTCGCCACATCGGGTTCTGCTGTTCAGTTGGCGTCGAGACATGGGCGGTAAATCGCCCACCCGCTTGCCTGTAGCAAGAGGTTTCAGGGGCGCCGATTTAGTCAGCGACAGTGTCTCGCGCCGCGGGCTCTGATCGGAACTCGAGAAATCCACCGTAGTCGGGGAACAGGACCTTCGCGGTCCGGTTGTATGTGTTCTCGAGGTAGCGCAGCAGCTTCCTTTTCAAGCCCGCCTTGATGATCACCGCGACGAACGGCATCGCAGACGGATGGCCACGTTGCCGTTCAGCAACGAGACTAGCCGCAAGCCTCTCTGCATCACCGTGCGTCCATGAGACGTTGATCGCCTCAAACGGGTCGACCAACTGGATCCGGAACTCCCTCGCGCCCGACGGAGACGCGATTACTTCTCCCCGAGGCGGTGGAACCGCGCCCGTGACGAAGAAACCTTCTTGGGCGCGGAGTCGCTCGTTAGGGATAGCCGATCTCACCAAGAAAGGTGCTGGATCCTTGAGTGCATCCTGCAACGTCGATCCAGCAGGGTTGTTCAAGTAACTCCAGCTGCGTCCCGTGGGGACAGTTGAGACCTGCCGCATACCGGTCGTGTTGAGCGCGAGAAGGACCCCACTCTTCGCAGCAGCGGGATCTTTCGGCGACTGGCAAGCGAACCAAAGAGCCGTCATCGGATTGCTCGTGAAGTCGAGGAGCCTGGTTGCGATCCCGTAGTGCTGCAGGTCCGCGAGGAGCTGCAGGTCGTCGACGTATCCGCCAGGTCCTATCCCCAGACCCCACTCCCGCGCTGCTGCTAGGAGATCGACTTCAGCTGCGCGCATCTCAGTTTCCGACGTTTCGGCACCGAGCTTCCGTTGCAGGGATGATGTGAGGCGGTAGTCCGCGCTAGACATACCTCGCCAACCAAAGCTCTGGCGGGCGTTGTATACACCGATCGCTCCCAGAACGTTCATGACATCCCGAGCTGTGTTAGGACGAATCCACCAGCCGGTTGAAGTCCACCAGAACCCAACGTCGCTTGGCATCTGCCTCCTTGCACGAAACCATACACCGGAGGAAACCTAACCCACTCTCGGGACGAATCATGGCCACAGCCTGTCCCGGTAGTCGTGGTGCATTCATTGATCGTCTTTGCCACCGCGGTGGAGCCTGACGCCCTGCGACGTGTGGGTCACGTCGTGCGCTGAGTGTTCGAACGTGGAGGCCCCTGTTCATGCTTGCAGGCGACGAGGGTCGAGGCTGCTCCTGCTGCAAACGCGACAGGAATAGCTGTCATTGGGAGTTCAGGTTTCGATCGACGCGATGTCGTTAGAAGTTCTAGGGCGTTCCGTGCTCAGAGCTCGTCGCCGAAACCGGACTGCTCCAAACATCAGACTGTTGAGGTGCTTTTCATGGCGCCGGTCTGGTGTCTGTAGAGCGTCGCGCGGTTCCAGCCGACGAGTGCGGCCGCTTCCGCCGCGGTGCGGCCCCGGCTGCGGGCGTCGGCAACGACGGCGAGCTTCTCCGCGATGGTGTCGGGGTTCACGGGTGGGCACCCTAAGCGGGTGCCGGATTCGCGGGCTGCGGCGATGCCGGCCTTGACGCGCTCGACGATGAGCTCGCGCTCGTACTCGGCGAGCGTGGCGTGTGCGAACTGCTGAGAAATTGAGAGGTCACCGATGAACGAGAAGGGCAAGGGTCAATCCGCGCATGATCAGGGGCCTCCGTCGTTGTCGGCAACATCATCGAGCGTATCCCGCACGTTTCGTTTCGAGTCGATCACGCCACCACAACACTCGTCGCGCCGCGCTGTTGTGAGACGGACAGGGGTCGACTCGATCCTCATATCCGTTCCCCGCACCGACCCACGGCCTACGTTCTAGCGTGAAGCCCGTCGATGCTTGTTTCTCCCACCATCGAGTGCGGGATGGTCGGGAATGCTGCTTTATCGTGGTGGGGTGGGTCGCGAGCGACGCGCTCCACGGAACCAACGCCAGCGGATGATCGCCATGACGAGCGCCACAGCGCCGGCGCCGCCAGGGAGGATCGCGATGAAGATCCCCGCCATGAGCCTCTCCTGATCGCCACTGGTCATTCCGCTGACGACAAAGAGGGCGGCGGCGCCGAGCAAGAGGAGGCCGAGGGAGCCTAGCCCCCAGGGGCTGACCACCGGCCAAAAGTGCGGACCCGCCTGCCGTTCGTCGGTCAGCCAGGGAAACGGCCCACGACGAAAGTCGGGGCGGGGCGGACGAGTCACGTGCAGCTCCTGATACGCGTCACGGCTACCCGCCGAACTTCGGGACGTCGATGCTCACGGTGTCGTCCCCGCCGTCAATGCCGGTGCTCGTCATCCTCTCACCATACTGCTCACCCCAATGATGACTTCCGCACGAGATCGCGATCACTGGCCGCGCCTGAGTTTGACACTTTGCCCATCGTCAGTTCTGGCTCGGCACCGGGTCGCGCGCGACATTCCGGGGTGGGAAGCTGGCGTTGTGACCGGTATCGACCTGACCTTCGCGCCACCGCTGAGGGGCACGTTCTATCGCGCGATCGACCCGAGCTTCCGTGAGTTCGCGATCGCCGGATCGCGTGCCGCCGGGCGCTATTCGCGGGCCAATGAGCCGACGCTCTACCTGAGCTCGTCCGTCGGCGGCGTCGAGGCCGCGATGATCGCCCACCAGGATGCTCGGGCGGCGGCGCGCGAGATCGTGGAGATCGATGTCGAGGCGTCCGGCATCGTCGACCTGCGCGACGTGGGAGCACTGGAGTCGGCAGGCATCGACCTCGCTGACGCGGCAGCCCCGTGGCAGGACGTCGCCGCCGCTGGAGGCACGCCGACGTCGTGGAGCGTCCGCGACCGACTCCTTGCCGGCGGCGCGAACGGGTTGATCGATCCCTCGCGGAAGCGCCCAGGGCTCTGGCATCTGGTGCTCTTCTGCTGGAACGAGCCTGATGCGCCGATCGTCAGGTTGAGAGGGACCCATGTCGCCGCCGCGAATTGATGCCCCGATACGACGTTCGTCCTGATCCGAGCGTGTACCGGGCCGCTCAGCTCTGAGCGCGGCGTGCGTGCGTGCGCGCCTTCATCCGGTTGCCGCAGACCGCCATCGAGCACCACTTCGCGGTGCCAGGCCGGCTGTGGTCGACGAGGAACTGGGTGCACTCGTGGTTCGCGCAGGCGCGGAGGCGCCCGGGGAGCTCCGTGATCACGCTCGACCACGCCAGCACGACCCCCGCCACCAGGCGATCGTCCTCAGGGACCTGAAGTTCCCAGACCACGCCGTCCGGGGTGATGCGCGGCGTGCGCACGGCATCGTCGAGGATGCCCGCGAGGTCTCGGATCGCTCCTCCGTCATCTCCACGGACCATGGTCTGCAGCGCCTGTCTCGCACGTCGGAGGCGAGCCACCTCGTCCGCGGATCCCGTGCCGCCCCAGCTGCGCGCGAGGTCTTGTCCGGTCGCCCCCTCGAGACGGTCGGTCGGGGTGCCCTCGACGACCGGCGCACTGTTCAACAGGCCCAGCAGAAGCTCCTCGTCGCGAAGCATCGTTCTCCGTTCTCGTGCGCCGTCCGGCGCCCGGGATCCATGCTACCGTCTGGCTAACCAGTAAAACAATCTAAAGGGGTTAGCAATGGTCACCGTCCACCACCGCACCGTCTCGATCGACGGGCTCGACGTCTTCTACCGCGAGGCCGGCCCGGCAGACGCTCCCGTGCTCCTGCTCCTCCACGGGTACCCCAGCAGCTCCCACATGTTCCGGCACCTCATCCCGGCTCTTGCCGGCCAGTACCGCGTCATCGCTCCGGACCACATCGGCTTCGGTCGCTCCTCCGCCCCCGCGGTCGACGAGTTCGAGTACACCTTCGCGGCCCTCGCAGGCGTGACCGGCCGGTTCCTCTCGACCATCGGCGTGACGCAGTACACGATCTACGTCCAGGACTACGGCGCCCCGGTCGGCTGGCGCCTGGCCCTCAACGACCCCACTGCCGTCGTCGGGGTCATCTCCCAGAATGGCAACGCCTACGAAGAGGGCTTCGTCCCGAGCTTCTGGGACCCGATCTGGGCCGACGCGGCCGAACGGACCGCCGAGACGCGCGACGCGCTCCGTCCGGCCCTCGGTCGGGAAGCCGTCGAGTGGCAGTACACGCACGGCGTGCCGGACCCGACGACCGTCGACCCCGACGCCTGGGAGCACGACCTCGCGCTCCTCGCCCGTCCGGGTCAGGACGACGTGCAGCTGGCGCTCTTCCGCGACTACGCCACCAACCGGGACCTCTACCCCGCGGTGCACGAATGGCTCCGCACCTCACAGGTACCGGTGCTCGCGATCTGGGGGCGTAACGACGAGATCTTCGCCGCCGCCGGCGCCACAGCGTTCACCCGCGACGCCCCCGATGCTTGCGTCGAGCTCGTCGACGGCGGACACTTCCTCCTCGAATCCGACCTCGACCACGTCGCTGACACCATCACGGACTGGCTTCGGATGAGTGACCGAAGCGCTTAGCCCGGCGGGTCGGTCCCTACGCCTGGACCGAGGTCAGTGGCGGCGCGTTCGGTTCGGACGACTGGCTTGACTGTCCGGCGGCAGTGCGGACTGTGCTCTCCATCCTGGAAGCAGTCATCGGCCCGCGGCCGCCGGACCCGTTCGCGGTAGCACCCGTCACACTGGACGGCGACCAGGGCGGTGGTCGCCCGCACGGCCGACATGGAGGGCACCCGAGGATGGGTAGAGAACGGACCTCTGGGCGCGGATCCTCTTCCTGGCGCTGGTCGTCTTCTGTACCTACGCCATTGCGACGCAGGACTTCCTGCGGCCTCGTTTCTACGTGTTCACGGGACTCGCGGGCGGGCTGATGCTCTTGGGAGCGCTGGTCGTCGATGTTGTGAAACGGCGTGGTAAGTCTCGTTGAACACGGGAGATCACAGCTGTTCCTCCCTGGAAGACGGGTCGTGGGGTGTTCGCTGATCGGGCGCGACGCTCGGCGGCGAGGCGAGGTGCTGCAAGACGGCGAGGAGCGAGTCGCGCTGCGTCGGAGTCAATGCGGCGAAGTAGGAGGCGTCGGCTGATTCGACGTCTCGTGTCGCCAGGTTCGCCAGCTCGATCCCTCGCTCGGTGGGGTGCAGGGCGTTGGCGCGTCCGTCCTCGGGGTGCGGCTCGCGGCGGATGTACCCTTTCGTCTCCAGCGCACGGAGGACTTGCGAGGTCATCATCACATCGAGTTCCGTGTGCGCCGCGAGGTCCCGTTGGCTCACCGGCACGGTGCGATCCATCCAGGTCAGCGATGCGAGGAGCACGTACTGGACGTGCGTCAGATCGTGCGGGGCGAGGGCTGCACGGATGTGGCGCTGCCAGGAGGTACTGGCGCGCCAGAGCGCGAGCCCGAGGCTCGACTGCGCGTCAGGGAAGCGGGTGTCGAGGTCGCCGGCCATCGGATTACCGGGCCGAGCGCTCTGCCGCGGAGAGCAGTTCGCCCATCGCCACGGGGAAGTCACCGCTGATCTGCGGCCCGAGTTCGGGTCCCACCTCGTCGGAGCCCGGTCCGTCGATGACGAGCGTGTGCGTGACGGTCGTCCCGCCGTCTGCGGTCGGGCGCAGGTCGTGTCGGAAGGTCAGTTCCAGGTCGCCGAAACGGGTCCGGTCCGCATAGGTGGTCTCCGGGACGAGTGCGACGATCGTCGACTCCATCGGTTCCTGCCCCTGCGGTGTGATGGTGAGCGTCGTCCCGACGACGAACGGCCCATGCAGTTCGAAGCTGTCCGATGCCGGGCCAAGTGGGGTGCCGGAGTGCAGGCGCTCGAGCGCACCCCAGACTGCGGATGCGCTGGCCGTCGTCGTCTGCTCGTAGTTCGTCGTCCACATGTTGATCCTCCAAGTAGTAAGTGCGCTTACTGTAACATCAACCGGATCCCCGCGGAAAGCTCTTCGTCGGAATCGGTCTCGTGGCGCGTTCGGCTCGGACGGCTCAGGCTGTTGGCGGGTTGATCGTGAGCTCGCCGGGGAGTCCGGAGGCTACGAACGCCGCTTGGATGGCGGCGGTGACCTGGTCATCCGGCTTGCTGAGGTTGGCGTGGAGCGTGGTTTCGCCGTCGGCGACGGTGTAGATGATGCTGTCCAGGCCCGATGATCCCTGGAACGGGATGGTGAGCGCTTCGAGGAACTCGGCGAGCGCGGCGGGCGGTGTCTCGTCAGTGGTGATGCGTACGCCCTTGTAGGCGCCGGTGCCGCTGTCCCAGGTCAGGGTCCACCGGACGGGACCGACGGTGTCCTCGAGGCGGTCGCCGGTCGTGTGCTGACGGAGCAGGTCGACGAAGTCGGTGTACCGTCCCCGCTCGGAAGCGTCCAGATGGGCTGGGGCGTCGGTGGCGAAGTACAGCGTGATCGGCCCCGGCTCGGCAAGGTGTTCGGCGACCGACACCCAGCCGTCGTCGGAGATGGTGTTCCAGTTCTCGGCGAACACGGTCGAACGGGTGGCCGTTTCGACGGTGCTGATGTCGCAGGGCGCGAAGCGGTCGGTGGGTGCGAGTGACTGCAGGACCGTCGCCGTCTCATCGACCGTGATGTCCTCGTCGAGGTCCACCGACAGGGTGCAGCTCGAGCCGGAGCTGTAGGTGAACTCCTTCGCGTACGCCGAGACGGTGCCGTGATCGCCGACGACCTCCTGGAGGACCGGTGTCACCCGCCAGGAGGCGATCTTCATCGTCGAGCAGGAGTACAGGATCAGCGCTGCGATGCAGGCCATGGCGATGAGGAGGACGAGCACGACGATCCGGCCGGCCCTACTGCGACGGGTGCGCGGCGGTCTCGGCCGGGGTTCGCGAAGGGTCGGCTGGAAGAACATCTCACACCACTTCCTGGGTGGCCGACCTGCGTCGGCGGAGGCGGCCGGTACCGACGACGGCCGCAAGGGCTCTGATCGTCGCCGTCGCGGACCTCATCGTCGGGAGAAGAGCCGCTCGAACAGCGAGGGCTTCGGAGCGGGCCGACTGCCGGCGATCCGGCGCATCCGTGCCTGGATCTCCGGATCGCTCTGCATCGCCAACCGCGCCGATCCGAGACCCCACTGCGACCAGTGCTTCGCGTGAGCCGTCACCGCCGTGATCTGGCTGAGCTGGTTCAGATCGCTGAGTTCCCGCCATCGTGTGAGGTCGAGCAGCGCGATCTCCTCGGCATACGTCTCGTTCACCCGGGTGATCCCAGTGTTGCCCGCTCGACGGCGCGCAGGGGTCTCGGCCGAGGCGTCGCCCGTCGCGAGGTGGATGGTGGCGAGCTCGTCGAGCAACTCCTCGAACACCGCGTGCAGCTCGGAACGGACCTTGGGGGCTGTCGCGATGACCTGGTCCTCCTCGGTCCTCCACGCGATGAGCACGCCGCCGGAGCAGAGGCGGCACAGTTGCCTGGGCACGATGCGGCTCGTGGCGTAGCCGCACTGGCAATACCCCGCGATGTTGGAGAGGGTGTCGTCGAGTGAGACGAAGGTGCTGTTCTCCTCCGACTCGGCCTCTTCCACGGACTCCATCAGCAGCAGGGCTCCGGGCACGCCGACGGCCGCCGCTCGTCCGACATAGCTGCCGGGCACCCGGCTGATCTTCGCGGTCCACAGGTCGACGTCCTCGGCGCTGAACAGCCCACTGGCCTGACGGACGTACTCACTGACGCTCCGCTCGACGATCGCCTCGAGCTCGGTGTCGAGTCGCTCCATCGCCGTGTCGTCCGACGGGTCGTCGAATCGTTCGTTCAGCGCGATCACCGCTTCGCGGCCGCGAGCCACGATCGCCTGGTGCACGGCTGCGGCGCGCGGGTTCCGCTGTAGCAGCAGCTCCTCAGTGCCGAGTATCTCGATGCTCGTGATCATGGGGTTCCTCGCAACGTTGTGGTCGCGCTCAGCGCATGTTCTCGCGCTGCGTCCCGAAGCGTTGTGATGCGTGCGATGCGATTCTCCATGGCCAAACCGTACCGGTCGCAATCGGCGCAGCGAATGGGGACCGCTCACCATCATCACGGCGGCGGGCCGCTCAGAGGCTGGGGGTCCGATGGAGCACGTGAGCGACGGGACTCCACCTCATGCACGGACTTGCACCTGCCGTAGCGTCATGTGATGCAGTGGACGTATTCCGCCCACCGAGGAAGGCCCCCACATGTTCTCGTCTTTCACCCCGCCGCGCCAGGTCACGATCGGAGGCGCCGCCGCGTTCGTCGGCACCACCCCGCGGGCGATCCGTCACTACCACCAGATCGGTCTGCTCCCTGAGCCCGAGCGGGGGAGTGACGATCGCCGCCGCTACGGCTACGACGAGATGATCCGGCTGCTGTGGATCCGTCGGATGGCTGACGCCGGCATCGCCCTCGACGACATCCGCGACGCCTTCTCGGACGGCATCACCGCTACCGACGACGATGTCGCGCGCATCCTGGACCGCTTGGAGGGCTCCCTCGTCGCTCGGCAGGCGGAACTCGAGCAGCAGCGGACCGCCGTGCAGCGCATGCGTGCGCAGGGCAGCAGGTTGGGGCTGCTCTCCGACGTCGTGAGCGACCGCCTCACAGACCTGCCCGAGGGCGCCCTTCGGCAGGACGACCTGGACACCCTGCTCGTGACCGAGCGGATCTTCGGTGGGCTCGGCGCGTCCGTCCAGGCGTCGCGGTTCATCGCCCTGGCCACCCACCCGGAGCTGCGGGAGGAGTCCGACCGGGTCGACGCCGCCGAAGCAGCACTCGACGACACGGTCGCGGTCGACGACCCCCGCGTCGCGGAGGTCGCCGCCGAACGGCACGCCTTCGAGGCGGCCCTCCGCACGGTCATCGAGGACTCCGGCCTGGCGCAGGCCGACGACGACCGCTTCGACGCGTGGGACGAGTCGCACCCCCTTCCCGACGACGAGGACGGCGCAGGCTCGACGTGCGGCTCGACGAGCCTCACCGAGGCCGTCCGGATGATGCCCTACGACTTCTCGCGCGCACGCCTGCGGTGCATGGAACTGGTCCTCGAACTCGATGCACTTGACCTCGCGCCACCGGCCGAACGCTGAGTCGTCGACCGCGATCATCCGTGTCGGGACCGGTCAGCACCACACCGCGCCGACCCGCGCGAGGCGTCCGGGCGTCGCTCAGCCCGCGTGGAGGGTGTACCCGACCCCGTAGACGGTGACGAGGCGGGTGGGCTGCTGTGGATCGGACTCGATCTTGGCACGGAGGTTCTTCACGTGGGTGTCGATGGTGCGGCCTCCGATCCAGCGGTCGGTCCCGTGGAGACGATCGAGCAGCCGGGCACGACTGAGGACGATGCCGGGATGCAGGGCGAACTCCTCGAGGAGGTCGAACTCGGCACACGTGAGGTCGAGCAGCCGATCCGCGATGGTGGCTCGATGCCGGTCCGGGTCGATCTCGAGGTCTCCGACGCTGATGACCGTCGAGGCCGGCACCGTGCGGCGGGCCCGTCGTAACAGCGCTCGGACCCGGGCGACGAGTTCGCGGGGGCTGTAGGGCTTCGCGAGGTAGTCGTCGGCACCGAGTTCGAGCCCGAGCAGCAGGTCGTTCTCGGTGGAGCGTGCGGTGAGGAGCAGGATCGGGAGGTCGAACTGCTCCTCGCGAAGCGTGCGGCAGACCGTGAGGCCGTCGGCACCGGGGAGCATGACGTCGAGGACGAGCAGGTCGGGCGCGGAGCGACGCACCTCGGAGAGCGCTTCGGCACCGTCGGCCAGGACGGTCACGTCGTGTCCCTCCCGTTGGAGGTAGCGGCGGACGAGCTCCGACTGCAGGGCATCGTCCTCGACGATCAAGACTCTGGTCACGATCCGATCCTAGGCACGGGCTCGGCGCGCGGTCGGGCTCCGGACCGATCGCTCACGAGTCCTTCACATCCTTCGGCGAGCGTGGGTCACAGCCACTCACGATACGAGGAGGAACCGTGACACGCATCATCCACCGATCCCTGACCGCCGCCGCGGGTGCCCTGGCGCTCCTGGCGGCACTCACCGCTTGCGCCGCACCCTCCGCCGATCAGGCAGGAGACGGCGGCATCGCGAGGTTGGAGACCAACGCTCCGACGCCGACCGAGGCCGCCGACCCGCTCGTCGCGAAGTACGGCGAGCCCGTGCGTCTGCGTCTCGACATGTCGGATGAGGAGGAGGCCGACGCGTGGAAGCCACGGGATCGCTGTCTCGCAGATCACAGCCCGGCGACGCCGGACGCTCCGACGGGCGGTGATGGAGACGCGGTCAGCGGCGGCGTCGTAGAGGATCTCGCGGGGTTCGCCGAGGCCGAGGCGCTCTGCCAGCGCGTGGCACCCTTGCCGCCGTGGGAGCTCGACGCTCAGAACCCGGATGCCCTGCGGTTCGCGCAGCGCGTGGTGGACTGCCTGCACGAACGCGGTGTCCGCGAGGTCGAGATCACCGAGCCGGATGCGTTCGGCCGGATCAACCTCGCCTTCGGTGGCGAGGCCAACGACGCCACCTCGATCTCACTGGGGATGCAGTACGTGGACGCCTGCATGGTGTCCGCATCGGATGGGAGCGCCGGATGACCCGGTCGCGTCGCCGCACCGCGCTCGTCGGATCGCTCGTGCTCTGTGCCGTCCTCGCGGTGGGGGCCGGAGGAGCCGCCCTGCTCCTCCGGCCCGTGGCCGACGCAGCCCCGGTCGAGCAGACCGCCGCGCCGGCCACCGCGGTCGTCGAGCGGGGTGAGCTCGTGCAGACCGCTCGCCTCGACGGCGCCGTCGGCTTCGGTGCCGCGGTGCCCGTGACGACGAAGGCCGACGGCATCATCACCGGGTTGCCCGACGTCGGCGCGACACTCGATCGGGGATCCGTGGCACTGCGCGCGAACGAGCGACCGGTGCCGGTGCTGATCGGAGCGCTTCCGCTCTATCGGGCGATCGACGGCTCGGGGATGGAGGGAGCGGATGTGAGCATGGTCGCGTCGAACCTGATGGACCTCGGACATCTCAGCCGGAGTGATCCGGAGACCTTCGAGACCGGGTGGGACTTCACGGAGGCCGTCAGGGACTGGCAGGAATCGCTCGGCCTGGAGTGCACCGGCACGCTGGCACCCGCCGACGTGGTCGTCTTGAGCGCGCCGAGTCGCATCGCCGCAGTGACGGCACGCCTCGGCGACGCGGCGGGAGGTCAGCCGTTCTCGGTCACGCCCACGACACGCGTCGTCGATGCGTCGGTCTCGGCGCAGGACGCGGGGGTCATCGGTGCCGGCGCGAAAGCGACGATCGAACTGCCCGACGGGCGCGCCGTCGGCGGGTCCATCGTCACGGTGACCACGACCGGGGAAGGAGCCGACGCGAAGGTCCGCGCGCTCGTCGCGATCGACGATCAGGCTGCACTCGCGGGCGTCGACGCTGCCGCCGTGACCGTTCGGGTCGTCACGAGATCCGTGCCGGACGTGCTGATCGTGCCCGTCGCCGCACTCGTTGCGCTCGCGGAAGGCGGCTACGCGCTGCAGGACGACCGCGGCCGACTCCATGGTGTCGAGATCGGCCTCATCGCAGATGACCGGGTCGAGGTCAGCGGTGCAGGGATCGACGCCGGCATGATGGTGGTGTCGGCACGATGACGACGCCGGCACTCGAGCTCGAGCACGTCAGCCGCGTCCACCCCGGCGGAGTCGCTGCACTCGACGACGTCTCGTTGCAGGTCGACCCGGGTGAACTCACCGCGATCGTCGGACGCTCCGGCGCCGGCAAGTCGACGTTGCTCAACGTCCTCGGCACCCTCGACCGTCCCACGGCCGGCGTGGTCCGCATCGGCGGCACCGACACCCGTGACCTCACGGATCGCGCGCTGTCCACCGTGCGTGGGAGCTCGATCGGGTTCGTCTTCCAGGGCTTCCATCTGACCGACGGCGTGACCGCAGAACAGAACGTCGCGATGGCGCTGCTCTACAGCGGCGTTCCGAGGCGGGAGCGCCGTGACCTCGCCCGCGCGGCACTCGAGCGCGTGGGACTGGAGCACCGCATCGGGCACGCGGCGCAGGACCTCTCCGGCGGTGAGCGACAGCGGGTCGCCATCGCCCGGGCGATCGTGACCGACCCGCTCGTCGTCCTCGCCGACGAACCCACCGGCGCACTCGACACGGCGAACGGCGAACGCGTGCTCAGTTTGCTCGAGCGGTTGCACGACGAGGGCACCACCGTCGTCGTCATCACCCACGACGTCGAGCTCGCCGCACGACTGCCACGACGCATCGAGCTGCGGGACGGCCGCATCGTCGCCGACACCCGGACCGACACCAGGGCGGTGGCGCATGCGTGAGCGTCGCAGACGTCTCGACCCCCGGGATCTGCTCGCCGTCGGCACGGTCGGGCTTCGCACCCGACCGCTTCGCGCCGTCCTCTCGACCATCGGGATCGCCATCGGCATCGCGACACTGGTGACCGTCACCGCCGTGCCTGCGTCCTCGCAGGCCGCGCTCGATGAACAGCTCACGGCGCTCGGAGCGGACCTGCTGCGAGCCGACCCTCGTGCCGGCGCAGACGGAACCCCCGTGCCGCTTCCGGCCGAGGCGCTCGGCATGCTGCAGCGCATCGGAACCGTGAAGGATGCCGCGACGGTCGGCAACACCCATGCCCCAGTCCGCAGCAATGAGCTCCGCGGATACCCGGAGACCGGGCTGACCACACTCGCGGTCCGCGGGGGTCTTCGCGAGGTGCTGCGAACGCAGGTGACCTCCGGTCGCTGGCTCGACGGGAGCGACCTGCCGACGGCCGTGCTCGGCATCGACGCCGCTGATCGGCTCGGCCTGTCGCAGCTCCCCGATCGGCCGGTCACGATCGACGTCGACGGCGTCGCGTTCACCGTGATCGGCGTGCTCGCAGCGACGCCGCTCTCCGCCGACGTGCAGTCGGCGGTCCTCGTCGACGATGCAGCTGCACGGCGTTGGCTGAGCTTCGACGGCGCACCGACGGTCGCCTACGTCACGGGTGTCGAGGCGTCGATCGACGCCTTGCGGCCGGTCGTCGCCGCAACCCTCTCCCCGGGGGCGAGCGGACTCGTGCAGGTGAGCCAGCCGTCGGCCGTGCTCGCCGCGAAGGCTGCAGCCCGATCAAGCTTCGATGGACTCTTCCTCGCGCTCGCCGCAGTCGCACTCGTGATCGGCGGCATCGGCATCGCGAACACGATGTTCGTCTCCGTGCTCGAGCGCCGCCGGGAGATCGGATTGCGACGAGCGCTCGGCGCCCACCGCGGTCAGATCCAGGCGCAGTTCCTCGTGGAGGCCATCCTGCTCTGCGCGCTGGGCGGCGTATCCGGAGTCGTGCTCGGTCTCCTCGGAACCGCGGCTTGGAGCGGTCTGCAGGGCTGGCCGCTGGTCGTTCCGGTGGAGACGATCCTGTCCGGCATGAGCGCCGCGCTGGTGACGGGCGCCGTCGCCGGACTCGCCCCGTCCATCCGCGCCGCCCGCCAGTCGCCGACCGCGGCGCTCGCCGCGACCTGAGCGGGTCCGACAGCGCGTGCGTGCGCGGATGCGGGCCGGGGCGGAAAGCGATGAGAGCATGGCAGACGACATGAGCAACAGCAGAAGAGCGGGCACCGCTGGGCCCCGACGCGTGCCCCGACTGCTCGCGCGCTATCTCGCGGCTGGACTGCTGCTCGTGCTCGCCTCGGCGGGCGGTACGGTCTGGCTGGCCCAGACCTCGGAGTACCGGTACGACGAGCAGGCGTCCGGCGCCGATCTCGTGCGAGACGAGCAGGTGCTGGATGCGCTCAGGACGTGGGCCGGACACCACGACGACTGGAGCGACGTCGGGTCCACGCTGCTGCTGCTCAGCCAGGAGACCGGGCGTCGCATCGCCGTGGTCGACGGTGCCGGAACGGTGATCGCCGACACGGCGCCCGAGCTGCCCCGTCCGGCGACCTCCACCCGATTGCTCGACCCGCTCGAGCCCCTCGGGGACCCGGTGACATCCGAACTGCGTCTGCCCGACGGCATCAGCGGGCCGTTCTCGCTCGACGATGCGCAACGTGACCAGCTCACCGGGCAGGCCGCCGCGGTGGTGGAGTGCCTGGGCGATGCGGTCGTCGACACCGGCGTGTGGGGGAGCGGCCGCCCCGTGGTCAACGGATACGACGATGCACCGGACTGTGGCCGTGCCGCCTTGAACACACCGCTGCCGAGCGAGCGGCTCGCCCTCGACGAGCTCCGTGATCGCACGAACGCCTGCCTGCTCGCCGCGAACGCGCCGCTGGTCACCGACGTCGAACTCGATCTGTCTCCGTCGAGCGCCCCTGCGCAGCTCGCGTTGCGCACCATCCCGACCGGCGACGACGCGGCTGACGGGTGCCTGCTGCAGGCGCGCATCGACCAGGCCCGGGCGACGACGGCGCCCGCGGTGAACGTGGTGCTCACCGACCAGCGAGGTGACGCGCAGGGCCCGCTCGACGCGAGTCCTGGATCGATCGCCCGCGTGGGCGTGTTCGTCGTGGTGCTGCTTGCACTCGTGTCGGTGGCCGCGGCGCTCATCGTCGTGCCGACCCTCCGCAGCGCGCGCCGACTCGAGACCGCGGTCGATCGCTTCAGCGCGGGCGATCGTGAGGCCCGCGCGGCGTTGCCCGCTCGCGACGACCTCGCCGGCGTCGGCGCCGCGTTCGACCGCATGTCCGGTGAGATCGCCGGACACGAAGCGTCACGGCGACGGCTGCTCGGCGACATCGCCCACGAACTGCGCAGCCCGCTCACGAACATCCGCGGATGGGTCGAGGCGGCGGACGACGGTCTCGGTCTCGATGAGGCGGCCCTCCGCCGGCTCGTGCTCGACGAGGCCGGGCGGATGGAGCGGATCACCGGGGACCTGCAGCTCCTCGCGCTCGCGGAGGCCGGCGACCTCGTGCTGGAGAGCAAGGCGTGCGATGCGGCTGTGATCGTGCGAGAGCTCGGCGAAGCGTACCGAGCGCAGGCGGCGAGTACGGACGTCGCGCTGCACGTCGAGATCTCGGGGCCGTTGCCGCTCGAGACCGATCCTGCCCGATTGCGGCAGATCCTCGACAATCTGCTCTCGAACGCTCTGCGCCACACGCCGCCGGGCGGTCGTGTCGACCTCGAAGCGGTGACCGCTGACGACCTGGTGCGGATCGCGGTCGTCGACACCGGCGAGGGCATCGCCCCGGCAGACCTGCCGCGGGTCTTCGACCGGCTCTGGCGCGGCGAGCCGTCTCGGGTCCGCGCCGGGCAGAGCACCGGCCTCGGTCTCTCGATCGCTCGCGGTCTCGCTGAGGCGTTGGGCGGCACGCTCGTCGCGCAGAGCAGCCTCGGCGAGGGCAGCCGTTTCGAGCTGTCGCTGCCTGCGCGCGTGCCGGCGTGACGGAATCCGATTCGCGTCAGAGCCTCTGGTTGCAGGTCGGTCTCAGTTCGGCGCTTCGCCCATCGTCAGTTCCGGCTCGACGCCGGCCGGCATCGGGAACCAGGCGAGGAAGGTGACGCCCTCGTCGGTCGCGTCGAAGACGATCGTCTCGTTCGCCGGCTCGGTGAAGGTGTCGCCGGCGCGCAGGACGGTCTGAGTCCCGGTCCCCACTTGGAAGTTCACGGAGCCGGTTTCGATGGTGCCGAAGACCGGGCCGTTGTGCCAGTGCGCCCCGACGTGGAAGTCGGGGGCGATCGTGATGCGTCGCACTTCGACGGAGGCGAAGCTCGGAGCCCCATCGAGCGTCACCGTGCTCAGGGTCGTTCGTTCGATCGGGGATTCACTCATGGGTCGATGATGCCAGTGACCGGTGACCAACAGCCTCGGGCCGATCGGCGATCAGGACGGATGGCCGATCGTGACGCTCTCCCGCTCGGCGCGAGAGAGTTTGACCCGGGCGAGACGGATCCGCTGCCCGCCCTTCACTGGTCGCGGAAGGGCCACGGTGAGCAATCCCTCGTCCTGGGCGCCGAACAGGAAACCGTCCGCTTCAGGAAACACCACCGTCGCGGGAATGGCGCGAAAGACGCCGATCTGCTGCTTGAGCACCGCCAGTCGGTGGATGTCGAATGCATGCGCCACCGTGGCCGCGCGGACCGTGCGCAGGGCGCCTGCGAACACCCACGTCGGCATCCGCGGGCCTGAGACCAGCATGAACGGCTTCTGGAGATCACGAGCGCGAGCTTCACCCCTGCCGCCGACCAAACGCTGATCGTAGGTGATGGTGGGCGAACCCTCGCCACCCCATTCGGCGAGGCCGCTCGGTGCCTGCAGGGCGACCCAGCCATCCTTGCGGAAGATCCCGAACTCTCGCCGGAGACGCACCTGTATCGACACCACCGAGGTGGCGATCAGTAGGAGGCCCGTGGCGACCCACCCTGCCACGGCCGGTCTCGAGAGCCATTCCCCGAGCGCGCCGATGCCGGGCTCGGATGCTGTCGTGACGGCGTCGACCAGTCCGAAGAGCTGTGGGATCAGGAACGGAATCCCGAGCACCAGCCCGAGTATGGAGTACTCGCCTTCAGTCTTCAACCGGCGACGGAAGCCGCGGAACGTGCTGATCTCTTGCTCGATGCTCCACCGCAACTCGTCGAGGCGGCCAGGATCTACGCTCGCTTCCCAATCCGGGCCGAGCCAACCACGCACCGGCCCGCCGTCGTTCCGAGGAGTGCTCACAGAACCCAGGGTAGGGGTCTCATCGTGGGGCTCTCCGCAGGTGAGTTGCTCGGCTCGGCGCGAGGCTCGCGATTCAGCGGTCCCGGGCGGCGTCGAACCGGGCCTGATGCGCCGAGACCTCGTCGCGGTGCAGCTCGGACCACACCTTGAGCTGCCGGACGGTCTCATGCAGTGAGAGCCCGAGGGCGGTCAGATCGTAGGTCACGGTCACGGGAACCGTCGCGGTCGCCGTTCGGCTGACGAGCCCGTCGCGTTCCAGGGACTTCAACGTCTGCGACAGCATCTTCGGGCTCACCCCGGCGAGCGTCCGCGCCAGCTCGGAGTACCGCATCGGCCGCTGGACCGGATCGCCTTGCCCTGATCGACTGAGTGAACGAGGCCCTGAGCACGGGCATTCGAGGGCGTCGGCTTGGGCCGCCGGTCACCGAGCGAGGCTCGAATCGTCCGTAGGCTTGAGCGATGCACAACCTGGTTCGATTGGACGATTGGTCACCCGCGGACATCGATGAGGTGTTCCGTCTCGCGGAGGCCTACCGCGACGGATCCGGGCCGAGCTTCGACGGATCCGCCGTCATGTTCTTCCCGCCGACCAGCCTGCGCACGCGGGTCTCCTTCGAGCGCGGGGCCGCCCTGATGGGGCTGCAGCCGATCGTGTTCCCCAGTGAGGCCCTCGACAAGTCGGAGGCGCTCGCCGACGTCGCCCGATACCTCGAGTCATGGGCCGACGTCATGATCGTGCGGCACGGCGACATCGTCGTCCTCGAACAACTGGCCGCCGCCGCGGCGCTCCCCGTCGTGAATGCGATGACCGACGTCAATCACCCCTGCGAGGTGCTGTCCGACCTGTTCGCGATCCGCGAGCGGCGTGGGCTCGACGGGCAGCGGTTCCTCTTCGTCGGCGCCGACGGCAACGTCGCCCGGGCGTGGCAGGAAGCCGCGCGGGTACTGGGTCTCGATCTGACGCAGTGCTGCCCCGCGGACATCGCGATCCCTGGTGCGGTGTGGACCGACGATCTGGAAACCGCCGTCCGCACGGCCGACGTCATCCTCACCGACGGGTTCGGCGAGCACGTGGCGCAGCTGGAGCCGTTCCAGATCACCGCGGCCCTGCTCGACATCGCCCCAGCCGGCGTCCTGCTCAACCCCTGCCCGCCGTTCACGCGCGGCGAGGAGGTCAGCGCCGACGCCATCGAGCACCCAGCCTTCGTCGGTCACCGGTTCAAGGCGTCGCTGCTCCCCGTGCAGCAGGCGATCGTGGCGTTCGCCATCGGATCGTCCTGAGCTGCAGCGCCACCACCTCCGTGGTCAGCTCTCCGCGCTCACCTCGGTCGCCGACATCGACGGGCGTGTGAACGGCCACCACCAGATCGCAGCCGACGTGAGGCCGAGCAGGGCGCTCACCCCGATGCCGAGGGCGAGATACCCGAGGCTCCCGGCGGTCGCCATCAGGTGGTCCGCCCAGAAGACGAACTGCGCGCCGGTGATACTGATCCGACTGAGCGACCCGACGGCGACGTACCCGAGGAGGAGTGTGGGCGGAGCGAGCACGCAGGCGCCGATGAAGCGAGAACGTCGCCGGGCCGTCAAGGCGGTGCCGAACAGCGCGAGGACGGCGAGCAGGCCGACGAGCATCGTCGGCAGGGGTGGGACGGGGTAGTCGTCGATGACGATGGACCGGATGAGCCGCGCGTAGGTGTACCCGCCGACGAGGGTCAGGCTGACGCCGAGCGCGAGCATGAACCGGGTGATGCGCTGGGCGGTCCGCACGGTTGCGGCGTGCACCGGATCACCGACCGCACCCCGGCCGAGTTGATGGGCACGCCAGGTGACGTCGTGGACGCTTCCCAGGACGAGTCGGCGGAGGATGTCCCGGCGGAGGCGCTCGACCGACCAGCCCGCCTCCTCTGCCCACACCGCATGCTCGTGCAGATCGGAGGCGAGCTCGTCGCGACGTGCGGCGGCGACGCCGTCGGGTAGGTCGCGGGTGTAGTGGGCGCACCACGAGAGGACCCAGCGCGCGGTGGTGCGGAACGTCGATGTGCGGATCAGGCTCATGCGATCCCCTGGTCGGTGACGCGAGCCGCGATCCGGTGCTCGTCGACGAGACGCGCGTGCTCGCGGTCCCGAGCGGCGGCACCGACGCCGGTGATCCGGTACAGCCGTCGCCGAGGTCGACCCTCCGCGGCCGCGATCTCGGGGTCCTCCCAGTCCTCCTCGATGAGGCCGGCTTCCGACATGCGCGACAGCGCCTTGTACAGGGTGCCGTGCGCTGCCAGCTTCCCGTCAGGGCCGGCCAGTCGCTTGGCGAGGGAGAAGCCGTAGAACGAGCCCTCCGCCGCTTGGAGCACCGTGCCCACGTCGAGGATGTCCAGCTCGAGCGGGAAGAGCGTACCGGGGCGACGTTTGACCATGTCGACAGTATAGGGAAGCTAGTCTCTGATAAACGGCCACTGATCGTCACTAGCCAACAACCGGTGCTTAATTCCAGGGTGTTTGCCTTTCTCGCCGACGGCAGCTAACTTCCTATAAACCGTTGTTCGATGTTGGAGATGAAATGGCTCGTAAGAAGTTCTTGACCCTGGTCACGGCCGGTCTGGTGGTCGCAGGCGGATTCGGCGGCGTCGCGGCACAGGCGGTCAGCATGAATTCCGTGGCGGATGTCGCGGATGACACCGCAGCCCCGACCGTTCCCGATGAGACGACGACACCGGCCGTCGACGACGCGTACATCGACGAGTTCTTCCTGCAGGGCAAGTGGCAGGAGTTCCGCCAGGTGGGCCAGCTGACGATGGAGTCGTGCATGGCCGAGGGCGGGTTCCCGTTCGATGGAACCACCTTCGACGGGATGCCGTCGGGGCTGAGTGAGGTCGACCAGGAGGCATGGTATGCCGCGGCTGAGCCGTGCTGGGCCGAGCGTGACGCGGCGACCGCGGCGGCTGAGGCGGCGTACGTCCCGACCGAGGAGGAGCGGGCTGCAGCGCTCGCGTTCGCGGGGCAGTACCAGGGCTGGATCGACGAGATGCGCTCGTGCATGGCCGACCGTGGGCACGAGTTCGTCGGTGATGTCGACATGACCCTGCAGACCGCGCCATTCGCCGACGCCAAGCTGCCGGCCGGTATGCCCGATGGCCTGTCGCCGGACGACGCCCACACGTGGCTCCTCGACGCGACCGGATACGACTCCAGCTACCCCCGGTCGGAGCAGAGCACCTGGGAGGCGTCCTGCGGATTCGTCGCCGACGCGGCTGCCGGGTTCGACCACTGATGCAGGCGCCAGGAGCTGAACGTCTCGTCCCGCGAAGTCGAGCGCGGACCATGACGGCGCTCCTGGTGGCCGTCCTCGGTGTCGGCGTGTTCGCCGGCACCGGGGCGGCGGCGGTCGCCCAGGCCGCGTATGCAGCCGAGCAACGCGCCGTCGGCACGTTCGTACTCGTCCCGCTCGAGGACCGTGGCGTTGATGTCTCCGCGTATCTGAATCCGGATCCCACGATCACGACTGCGGACGACCGCCGGCGCAACACCTTCGGAACGCCGGTCTACGACGCGGACACCGACCCGAAGCTCGTGACCTACCCGAGCACCCTCACGGCCCAGCAACGTGCGGTGCAGGAGCTGCTCGTCGCCCGGAACTTCATCGCCGCGCAGTGCATGGCGGACCTCGGCCTGGACTTCACCTTCTCGCTCCCGTGGGAGCGCACGGACAGCCAACGCCGCAGCACCTCGATCGATCTGCCGGCGGTCGGGACGCCGGAATGGTCGGCCTACGTCGGCACGCGACCAGCGGGCGAGGACGACACCTGGCAGGACGCCGGTTGCGTGGGCTACGCGGAACACGTCCTCGACGCCGGTGGCGAGGAGTGAGCGTCCCGTGAGATTGAGGATGGCTCGGAAACCGCTCGTCTCCCACGACTGTCGCATCGGCAGGCACGCAACGTGCGAGCGATCCGCCTGGGATCGACTCCTCGACGAGCCGGCTCGATGCTGCTGCCGCTGCCATGGCGCTCCGCTCGGCTAGGAGTCGGTGCGAGCGCCGAGAGTGCCCGTTCTGCTTGCCACACGGGTCTCAGCGAGCAGAACGTGCACTCTCGAGGGGTGCGGCCGACGCGGCGTCGAGCAGCTCGAGTACGTGGCGGTAGTCCTCGCCCGTGGCGCGGGTCATCCCGAGTTCGCAGGTGCGGTTGCAGGACGCGTGCGCGTCGGCACCAAGGGCGGCGACCTCGGCGGCCTCGGCCTTCGTCGCGGACGCCGTCAGCTCGGGGTGCAGCATGCCGCGGTCGCCGGCGAAGGCGCAGCAGCCCCAGTCGTCCGGGACGTGCACGCGCTCGGCCACGGCTTCGCCGATCAGCACGAGATCCGGGTCGAGGCCCATCTGCCGTGAGGAGCAGGTCGGGTGCAGGACGAGTTGCTCGATCTGCGCTGAGACGTCGACCCGCGGCAGGATCTCCCGGGCGGCGAAGGCCACCGCGTCCTCGACGACCACGCCGCTCTCGCTGAGGAGCTTCGCGAAGCCCTCGGTGCAGCTCGACGCGTCGCTGACGACCACCAGGCCGCTGTCGGCCACGGCCGCTCGAATGCGTTCGACCGTGCGCTGCTCGTTCACCGCAGCACCGGACGCGAACCCCTTGGACGACCACGGGGTGCCACAACAGATCGACTCGACGCCGTCGGGCACCATCATGCTCAGGCCCGCCCGCTCGAGCAGTCGGGTGAAGGCGCCCATGACGCCGTCCCCGCCGTCCGCCGCGCCGAACATGCTGTTCACGCACGCCGGGACGTAGATGCCGACGGTCGGACCGTCATCGGCGCCCACCGTCCGACCGAGTGCCTTCCGCGAGCGTCCGCCGCCCGGCAGATCGCCCGAGTACTTCGGCACGGTGTCCGCGCCGAGCACGGCACGCGCGACGTCCGTCACCGCGCCGACCACCGGAGCCGGCAGGAGCTTCGCGCCGGAGAGCGCGACCGAACCGATCCGCGTGACCGGCCCCCAACCGGTGGCGGCAGCCTTCCAGCCCGCGGCGGCGACCGGAGCCGCCTCCGTGCGCCGGATGCGCTTGACCAGCGCGCCCGTGTTGATCTGGACCGGGCACGCCGTCTGACACATCCCGTCGACAGCACAGGTCTGCACGCCGGCGTAGTCGTAGTCGTCCGCGAGCTCCTCCGCGAGGGCGATGTCCCCGCGAGCGCGAGCGGACTCCTCGGCACGGCGGACGACGATGCGCTGCCGCGGCGTCAGCGTCAGGTCGCGACTCGGGCAGACGGGTTCGCAGTACCCGCACTCCACACAGCGGTCGACCTCCTCCTCGACGGTCGGCTGGAGCTTGATCCCCTGGAGGTGCGCCTGGGGATCCTCGTCGATCAGCACGCCGGGGTTCATCACCCCGGCCGGATCGACCAACCGCTTCAGCTCGAGCATCACCCCGTACAGTTCATCGCCGTACTGCCGGCGGACGTACGGTGCCATGGCGCGACCCGTGCCGTGCTCGGCCTTCAGGTTGCCGCCCGCGTCGAGGACGAGGTCGACCATCTGCTCGGTGAAGCCGTTGAACCGGCCGAGCGCGGCGTCGCCCTCGAACCGATCGGTGAGCATGAAGTGGATGTTGCCGTCCTTCGCGTGGCCGAAGATGACCGAGTCGCGATAGGCGTGCTGCACGAAGAGCTCCTGCAAGCTCGCGCAGGTGTCGGCGAGAGCCGCGGTCGGGACGACGATGTCCTCGAGCAGGGCCGTGGTGCCGGACGGCCTCGCTCCCGCGACCGAGGCGTAGAGACCCTTGCGGAGCGCCCAGGCGCGCGACCGCTGTGATGCATCGCTCGAGAACACCACCGGTGCGTGCACGTCCAGACCGTTCAGCAGTGCGCCGCCCGCCGTCGCGCGGTCGTGGAGGTCGACAGCTTCACCGGAGCGGTACTCGACGAGGAGCGCCGCATGCCCGTCCGGCGTGAACCCCTGGATCTCCGCCGGGCTGCCGGGGAGACGCTGCCCGACCGTCAGTGACGTGGCGTCCATGAGTTCGAGCGTGGCGGCTCCGGACGCGACCAACTCGGGCAGCGCGCGCGTCGCCGCGTCGAGGGAGGGGAACACGGCCAGCGCCGTCGACACCAGCGGGAGGACGGGGACGGTGCGGAAGGTCGCCTCGGCGACGAATGCCAGCGTGCCCTCCGAGCCGATGATGAGGTGCTGCAGGACGTCCACGGGCGACTCGAAGTCGAGGAACGCGTTGATCCCGTACCCCATGGTGTTCTTCAGAGAGAACTGGCGCTCGATGGACGCGACGGAGGCCGGGTCCGACCGCACGCGGCGCTGCAGACGCTCGATGCCCTCGGCGAGCTCCGGTTCCGCTGCATGGAGCTGTCGGTCGGCCGTCGGGTCGGCCGTGTCGATCGTCGTGCCGGACGGGAGGACGAACACCATCGACTCCAGCGTCCGGTAGGTGTTCTCGTCGATCCCGCAGGCCATGCCGCTGGAGTTGTTCGCGATGACGCCGCCGATCGTGCACGCCACCTCGCTCGCCGGGTCCGGGCCGAGGCGGTAGCCGAGTCGCGTGAGTCGCGCGTTGACCTGCGCCACCGTCGCCCCCGGCTGCACCCGGACGCGCTTGCCGCCGTCGAGCACCTCGATGGACTTGAACCGCTGCCTGGTGTCGACGATGATGCCGGAACCGGACGCCTGACCCGACAGGCTGGTGCCACCCGACCGGAACGTGACGGGCGCGGCGGACCGCGCCGCCGCCCGGAGGATCGATGCGACCTCGGCAGCGCTCTCCGCGATGACGACCGCCTCGGGCGTCAGCAGGTAGTGCGATGCATCCCCGGCGTACGCGGCCAGGTCGATCGCGCGGGTGCGGATCCGGGAAGGGTCACCCACGGCTTCGCCGATGGCTTCGGTGATGAGGGATGGGACGGTGGTCGGGTGTGCCACGAGGCTTCCTTCTCGAATGCGGGCGTCAGCGGGGTGCAGGGGAGCGGGGTGCTGGGTTGCGGCTGCGGTGGCCGGACGCCTCAGAGGATGGGGCGTCGTCGGCCATCGCCCGGCCGATTCATTCGAAGCGTTGCCAGTCCGGCCGGTTGTCGTAGGTGTAGCGATAGTAGTCCGACAACCGCAGCCCTGATGCCGCCGCCTCGTCGACGATGACGGTGGCGTGCTCGTGCAGCTGGAGCGCCGACCCGGGGACAAACGCGCTGAGCGGTCCTTCGACGGCGGCCGCGACGGCGTCCGCCTTCCCGGCGCCCTGAGCGACCAGCACGAGCTCGCGCGCCTCCAGAATGGTCCCGAGTCCCTGCGTCATGCAGTGGGTCGGCACCTGGTCGGGCGAGTCGAAGAAGCGGGCGTTGTCTTGGCGGGTCTTCGGCGCGAGGGTCTTGATGCGCGTGCGTGACGCGAACGACGACGTGGGTTCGTTGAAACCGATGTGTCCGTTCGACCCGATGCCGAGGATCTGCACGTCGATGCCGCCGGCCTCGGCGATGGCCCGGTCGTACTCCTTCGCGGCGGCCGCCAGGTCTGCGGCGCGGCCGTCCGGGACGCGGACGCGCGAGGGGTCGAAGCCGAGCGGGGCGGCGACCTCGCGCGCGATCACGTTGGCGTACGACTCCGGGTGGTCGGCGGGGATGCCCACGTACTCGTCCAGCGCGAAGCCGCGCGCTTCGGCGAACGACAGCGAGCCCGCCTGGACCCGACGGGCCAGTTCCGCGTAGATGCCCTGCGGGCTGGAACCGGTCGCGAGCCCGATGACGGCCTGGGGTCGCCCGGCGACGATCGACGCGATCTTCGCGCCGGCGACGCGACCGACCTCGGCGGCGTCGGGAAGGATGATGATCTCCACGGTGTCCTCTCGTCCCTGCTCAGGCGCTCGCCGCAGCCACGGCCGAGCGGACGTCGCCGTCGTGCGATTCGAGCAGCCGGGCGGCCGTCGCTGCGTCCACGTCGGCGAGGAGCATGACGACGGCGGTTTTGGCGTGCGACCCGGCCTGCTCCAGGGCGGCGTCGGCGATCGACCGCTCGACACCGGTGGCGTCCGCGACGATCCGCTGCGCGCGGTCGACGAGCTTCTCGTTGGTCGGCTTCACGTCGACCATGAGGTTGGAGAAGACCTTGCCCGAGCGCACCATGGACGCGGTGGACAGCATGTTGCAGACGAGCTTCTGTGCGGTGCCGGCCTTCAGCCGGGTCGAGCCGGTGAGCGCCTCGGGGCCGGTCATCACCTCGATGGCGATGTCCGCCTCGGCGCTGATCCTGGCGTTCCGGTTGCAGGACACCGCGATCGTCCCCGCGCCCAGGTGGCGTGCGTAGCGCAGGCCGCCGATGACGTACGGGGTGCGACCGCTGGCCGCGAGACCCACGACGATGTCCGTGGGGCGGAGGTCGGCCGCGATGAGTTCCGCGGCGCCGAGCTCGATGTCGTCCTCGGCACCCTCGACGGCGACGACGAAGGCGTGCTCGCCCCCGGCGATGAGCCCCAGGACCTCGGCGGGGTCGGTGCCGAAGGTCGGGGGGCACTCGACCGCATCGAGCAGCCCGATCCGACCGCTCGTCCCTGCACCGAGGTAGATCAGTCGTCCACCCTGCCGGCGGGCCTCCGTGATGCGTTCCACGGCGCGCGCGATGCTCGGCAGTTCCGCCCGGACCGCGTCGGCGACGAGTCGGTCCTCGTCGTTGATGACCTCGAGCAGCCGGACCGTGTCCAGCGTGTCGAGGTCGACCGTGCGTGGGTTGCGTCCCTCGGTGGAGAGCGCTGCCAAGGTACTCGATGATTCAGGCACGAACGGCCCTCCGTTCTGGGTCGGACGGTCTGATGCCGTCGTGGTGGTCCGTGGGGTTGTCGCCCGTCATGCTTCGAACCGTAGCGAGCGGGGCGGTCCGTCGAGCGTCCGCGCGGGGAGCGAGTGTCCAGGGACGATCGCACCCAGGACGCTGCCGTGCGAGGCACCGGTGGCCGAGGGGAGGGATCCGGCCTGTCCGTTCACCGTCAGGAAGCCGAGCACAGCGAAGGCGAGTGCCTCCTTCGCGTCGGACGGGAGGCCTGCGTCGTCGCTGCTGACGACGTCGGCCTCGGGGAGCGCGGCCCGGATGCGCGCGACGAGCTGAGGGTTGCGCACCCCTCCACCGGCGAGGATGACGCGCTCCACCCCGCGGACGGCGTCGGCGACGGTTCGTGCGGTCAGTTCGGTCAGGGTCGCGACGAGGTCCTCGATCGGCAGCGTCGGACGGCCGGCGAGCTGCTCGCGGAGGTAGTCGAGGTGGAACAGTTCCTTGCCCGTCGACTTCGGGGCGGGGCGCTGGTAATACGGCTCGCGCAGGAGGAGGTCGAGCGTCTCCTCGTCGACGGTGCCACGCGCGGCGAGCTCGCCGTCGGCGTCGAACTGCCGGGCGCCGCCGGTGTGCTCGGTGACGACGGCGTCGATGAGGGCGTTCGCCGGCCCGCTGTCGAACGCGATCGGGTCCTGGCCCGGCCGCACGATGGTGGCGTTGGCGATGCCGCCGAGGTTGACGGCCGCAGCGGTCTCGCCGCCCAGCCAGAGCGCGTCGATCATGCTCACGAGCGGTGCGCCCTGCCCGCCGGCCGCGACGTCGCGCGAACGCAGGTCGGCGACGACGGTGCAGCCGGTGCGTTCGGCGATCCACGCCGGCTGGCCGAGCTGCAGCGTGCCCTCGACCCGGCCGTCCTCGACCCAGTGGTACATCGTCTGGCCGTGGGAGACGATCAGGTCGGCCTCCCCGTCGCAGAGTTCCGCGACGGCTCGGACCGCGAGATCGGCGAAGGCCTGCCCGATCCGCGTGTCCAGCCGGCAGACGTCGTCGACACTGGTCTTCGCCGGTGGCAGGGCTGCGGTGATCGCGGCTCGCAGTTCCGGGTCGTACCCGGCGGTGATCATCCCGAGCGGGCGGACGACGAGGGTGTCGCCGTCCACGCTGATCTCGGCTGCGGCGGCGTCGATCGCGTCGTGCGACGTGCCGGACATGAGGCCGATGACGCGCATCGCGCGGCTCACTTGCGCAGCTCCGCACGGTGGGCGTTCCCGCGGAGCGTGCCGATGGCGATCGCGCTCACCAGGCAGGTCGCCATCACGTAGTACGCCGGGACGTCGACGTTGCCGGTCGAGGCGATCAGCGAGGTGATGATGAGTCCGGCGCTGCCCGAGAAGACGGCGTTCGAGATCGAGTACGACAGTCCGAGGCCGGTGTACCGCACGGAGGTGGGGAACATCTCGGCGAGCATGGCGGGGCCCGGGCCCGCGATCAGGCCGACGACCGCTCCGGCGACGAACACGGCGAGGCCGTGGACACCGACGCCGAGGTCCGGGTTCTGCAGCACGTTGAGGAGGGGCAGCGCCAGGATCACGATGAGCCCGGTGCCGGTGAGCATCACCCAACGCCGACCGATCTTGTCCGACAGCCAGCCGGCCGGGAGGATCGTCGCGGCGAAGCCGGCGTTCGCGAGGACCGTGGAGATCAGTGCCTCCTGGAAGGACGCGTTGAGGCTGCTCTGGAGGTAGGAGGGCATCACCACGAGGAAGGTGTACCCGGCGGCGGACCAGCCCATCAGGCGGCCGATCCCGAGCAGGATCGCCTTGGCGGTCTCTGCGGCACCCGCACGCACGACCGGCTCGGCGACCGTGGTGGTATCGGCGGCGGCGACCTTCTGGAACTCCGGGGTCTCCTCGAGCTTCAGGCGGAGGAACAGGGCGACCGCGCCGAGGGGGATGGCGAGCAGGAAGGCGATCCGCCAGCCCCACGCCGCCAGATCGGCTTCGGACAGCAGCGATGCCAGCAGTGCGACGGTGCCGGCGCCGCCGAGGAGTCCGAGGGCGACGGTGAACGACTGCCATGATCCGTAGAAGCCGCGCTTCCCAGCCGGTGCGAACTCGGTCATGACCGAGACGGCGCCGCCGAACTCACCTCCGGCGGAGAGGCCCTGCAGGATGCGCACGATCGTGAGCAGGATGGGCGCCGCGATGCCGATGGAGGCGTACGTCGGGAGGATGCCGATGAGAGCGGTCGCCCCGGACATCATGACCAGGACGAGGATGAGCGTCGGCTTGCGGCCGATACGGTCGCCGATCCGACCGAAGAGCGCCGCACCGACCGGGCGGAAGAAGAAGGCGATCGCGAAGGACGCGTAGGTCGCGATGAGCGACTCGATGCCGGTCTGCTGGCCGTCGCTGAAGAACTGTGCGGCGAGGATCGTGGCGAGGAACCCGTAGATCCCGAACTCGTACCACTCGATGAAGTTGCCGACACTGCCGGCGACGATCGCCCGGCGTCGGGCGGTGCTGCTGATCACGTCGTTGCGTGCTGTTGCGCTGGTCACGGGACCTCCCTTGGTTCCTGGATCGTGCATGCCGGCAGCACCCGCGGTACTCCGCTACACGTGTCGGCCAGTCCGCACCTGAGGAGGGCACTGGTCGCGAGTCGGTGCAACAAACATACACAATCTGCGTGAAGATGGTAATTTCTATACCTATCTCCGACGAGTGTCGCCGGTACAGTGTTGACCGATGAGAGGAACGCCGATGGCTGCTGACGTCCACCGGACGACACGTGCGGTGTCCACCGAGGTGCGCGCCCGTCTCGACGACCTCCGTCCTTCCGAGCGACGGATCGCCGAATCGCTGCTCGCCGACCCGGGCGCCTTCGCGACGCGGTCGGTCGCCGAGATCGCCGAGGAGGCCTCGACGTCGACGACGACGGTCGTGCGCTTCACGCGCAAGATCGGCTACGACCGCTTCAAGGACTTCCGGCACGACCTGACTGAGGAGAACCTCCGCGAGCGGCTCGCGCTCGCCGGGACGAACGTGCAGTCACCCGACATCGTCGCCGGAGACAGCCTCGACGACATCGTCGCGAAGGTCGCCGCGAACGAATCGCTCTCGATCGCCGACACCGCACAGGCGCTCGACACGGCAGCCCTCACCCGTGCGGTCGCCGCGGTCGCCGGCGCTCGCCGGGTCGACATCTTCGGCGTCGGGGCGAGCTCCATCGTCGCCGTCGACCTGCAGCGGAAACTCTCGCGGATCGGGCGGGTGGCGCTCGAGTGGCCCGACCCGCATGCCGCCTGGACCGCCGCTGCGATCCTGGACGAGCAGGCGGTCGCCGTCGCGATCTCGCACTCCGGCGCGACCGCGGACACCGTCGACTACCTCCGGCTCGCGGCCCGCTCCGGGGCGACGACCATCGCGATCACGAACCACGCCGAGTCGACCCTGGCGAGCAGCGCGGACATCGTCCTCCAGACGTCCGCGCGGGAGACGGCGTTCCGGTCGGGGGCGCTCGGCAGTCGGATCGCACAGCTGATGGTCGTCGACTGCCTCTTCATCGGCGTCGCCCAGGTTGACTCCCAGGCGTCCATCGGTGCGCTGCAGCGGACGTTCGACGCCGTACGGGAGCGTCGCTCCGAGTGATGTCGGCGCAGGGGTCTCGACGTGCGCGTACCCGCCCGCGAGTCCTGTGGCACCTGGCCTGGCTAGAGCATCCCGGTCAGCACTCCGCCGTCCGCGCGCAGGGCTGCACCGTTCGTCGCCGACGCCAGTGGGCTCGCGAGGTAGGCCGCCAGCGAGGCGATCTCCTCGGGTTCGATGAACCGTTCGAGCAGGGTGGTGGTGTTGCGACCGATGATCGAGGCCTTCACCGCGTCGACCGGCGCGGCCTGGTCGGCGGCGATGGATTCGATCGTGGTGGCGACGCCGTCGGAGTAGGTCGGGCCGCCGAGGATCGTGTTGACCGTCACGGCGGTGCCCCGGGTGCGCTTCGCCAGTCCGTTGCCGAGGGCGATCATCGCCGCCTTCGTGACGCCGTAGTGGATCATGTCGGCGGGGATGTTCACGCCGGACTCGCTGCTGACGAACAGGATTCGTCCCCAGCCGCGGTCCAACATGCCGGGCAGGGCGTGCCGGGACAGCCGGACGCCGCTCATCAGGTTGACCTCGAGGACGTGGGACCAATCGTGGTCCGAGATGGCCTCGAATTCCGCGAGACCGAACTGGCCCACGTTGTTCACCAGGATGTCCACGGCACCGAGATCACCGAGCAGTCGCTCGACGGAGGTGGGATCGGCGAAATCCGCGACGATCCCGTCGTGGCCGGCATCGGGGTGCCTGCGCTGAAGCGCGGCGACCGCGTCCTGCACCGCCTGCTCGGAGCGCCCGTTCACGATGACCCGTGCGCCCTCCGCGGCGAGCGTCCGAGCGATGGCTGCGCCGATGCCACCGGTCGATCCGCTGATGAAGGCCGTCTTGCCTTGAAGCTGCAGGTCCATGTCGTCTCCCTCTGTCGGCGATACGCCGCCTCACTTGCTCAGGCAAGTCAACCTAGGCCGGTTCACTTGCTCAAGCAAGTCGAATAGGCTTGCTCCATGACCGAATCCGCCGAACGCCCCGGCCTCAGCGGCGACCGGCTGGCGGCCTGGGCCTCCGTCGCCACCCTGCTGGAGCGGCTTCCTGCCGCGCTCGATGCCCAGCTGCAGCGCGACAGTGGACTGAGTCACTATGAGCACGGGCTGCTCTTCGCCCTCGACACCGCCCCGGACCGCACGCTCCGGATGAGCACGCTCGCCGGGTACGCGAGCAGCACGCTCTCCCGGCTCTCCCGCGCGATCTCGCGGCTCGAGAAGCAGGGCTGGGTGCGACGCGAGGTCGACCCCACTGACGGACGGTTCACGCTCGCCGTGCTCACCGACGACGGCCACTCGCACGTCGCCCGGTCCACGCCCGCGCACCACGCGCTCATCGAGGAGCTCGTCTTCGGCTCGCTCACGGAGGCGCAGGTACGGCAACTGGCCGAGATCAGCGCGAAGATCGCGACGGCGATCCACCCGACCGTGCCGTGGGCGCCGTCCGAGTGAACCTCCGAAAGACGTCCTTGTGGGTGTGCTCACGCCGGGCGTAGCTTGACCGCATGAGCCTCTTCATCACGTGTCCGGTCGAGAGCGTCGAACGCGCGACCGCCTTCTACGACGCCCTCGGCTGGACCCGCAATGCCGCGATGTCCTCCGACCAGGTGTCCTGCTTCGAGATCGCGCCCGAACAGTACGTCATGCTCGGCAGCCGCGAGATGTACGCGAGCGTCGGCGGCACCGAGGAGCTGATCGGTGGACCGGACACGCCCTCGAAGGTCACGGTCTCGTTCGACCTCGGGAGCCGCGAGGCGGTCGACGAGCTCGTCGAGCGGGCCGGCGCCGCGGGTGGACGGATCGGCGACACCGACGACTATCCGTTCATGTACCAGCGCCAGTTCGACGACCCCGACGGGTACCACTACTCGCCGTTCTGGATGAAGCCCGACGCCGAACCGACCGCCTGAGTGACCTCACCGCGACACGGCACGGCGAGCAGGTCGCCGGGCGCGAGGTCGCGGGGGAGCAGCGCGCGCTGATCGGTTCCGGCCTCGCTGTCGATGCGGAACGACACCGTGTGCGTCGTCGACGCGCGGCCGATCAGCCGGAGTTCCGACCAGCACGCCTCGGCGCCTGAGAGACAGGCGTCGAGGGTGAGGTGATGGCCGTCCTCGTCGAACGCCGCAGCGACGACGCGCATGACGACCACGGAGGTCTGCTCGACGGGAGACGGGCATCCACCCGTGCCGGGGATCACCGCTGTGGCCGAGTGGACGCACGGGGTTCCGCACTGTTCGACCAGGCGCAGCATCGGTACGTCGTCGACGATCACGTCCGTGGTGCTGAGGTGGGTGTGTGCCGGCCAGCGGTCGGGGACGAACGGGTCCGGGATGCTGCGGCGGAGCGAGGGCAGGATCGTCGTGAGGGTCATGACCTCCGGTCTACGCCTCGCCGCCCGCCCGAGCCTCGGTCCTCACAGGATCCATACGTCGTTCACCGGAACCCAGACGGTCTCCTCACGTCGCGCGCGAACGACACCGTCGTGGCCGTGCGTCCGGTCTCTGTGAGTCCCGCCTTCAGGAGGACCCGCTGGGACGCGACGTTGGTGACGTCGGTCTCAGCGGCCGCCCGTTCTGCGCCATGCGCTGCGACGAACGACAGTGCGCCGGTGACCGCTTCCGTCGCGAGTCCGATCCCACGGGCAGCAGGGACGAGACCGTAGCCGAACTCGACGCGGCCATCGCTGTCGGGTGGGCCGAAGAAGCCGAGTCCACCGACGGCCGAACCGTCGGCGTCACGGATGAGGTACAGCGTGAAGATCGGGTCGCCAGTGGTCGATTCCGCGAGGCCACGGAGCGGGCCGAGCTCATCGGCGAACGGATACTCCGGGTGCCAGTCGTCACCGTCGCGCTCGTCGCGTTCGACGATGCGTCGCGCGAGCGCCGGTGAGATCGGTTCGAGGGTGGTTCGTTCGGTGCGGATGATCATCGACGCCAGTCTGGCAGGGTGCAGAGAAGACGATCGAGCCGCGCGCCACGTGAGGAGCGTCAACACCAGCTTGAGGACCACCGGCGACAGTGCGACGAGTTTCCTCGGCGGCGGCCCCGCCGAGAGTGCCCAATCTGCTCGCTGATCAGTGGTCAGAGAGCAGAATGGGCACTCTCGGGGCACATGGTGCCGGAACCGCGTTGTGGCGTGCGTCGGAACTCCGATCACCACGCGACGCCCCGGTGCAGTAGCCTCCGAGCAAGTCATACCCGACCGCCGGCCCGCCGCGGGTGACCCAGAGGCCGGAGAGACAGCGGGAAGCGTCTTCGGTTTCCATCAACTCCGCGCGTTCGTGTACGTGTTTCGGATCGGGAGGCCGGCGATCCGTGAGGGAGCGTAGTGCGATGAGACCACTCCGATACTCGATCAACGTCACGCTCGACGGGTGCTGTCATCACGAGGCGGGACTCCCGCCCGACGAGGAGTCGATGCGGTACTGGACCGCGCAGCTGGCTCGGGCCGACGCACTCCTGTTCGGCAGGGTGACCTACGAGATGATGGAGGCCGCCTGGCGGAGACCGGCTTCGGGCACCTGGCCGGACTGGGTCGAGCCGTGGCAGATCCCCTTCGCGGAGACCATCGACCGGGCGAAGAAGCACGTCGTCTCGAGCACGCTGGGCGATGCTGCCTGGAACGCGGAGCTGGTCAGAGGCGACCTCGACCAGGCGGTCCGGCGGCTCAAGCACGAACCGGGCGAGAGCCTCTGGGTGGGCGGGGTGACGCTGCCGCTCGCGCTGGCCGACCTGGGGCTGATCGACGAGTACGAGTTCCTCGTGCAGCCGGTGCTCGCTGGACGCGGGCCGACCCTGCTCGCCGGGCTGCGTGAGCGCATCGAGCTCCAACTCGTGGACCGCCGCGAGTTCCGCTCAGGCGCGGTCGCCATGCGGTACCGGCCGGCCTGAAGACGCCGCCCAGAGTGCCCGTTCTGCTCCTGCCCGAAGCGTCAGGGGACGGATTGTGCACTCTCGGTGACCTGCTCGAGGACCTGGAGTTCGTGACGCACGTGGTCGAGCGCATCCCCGGGGTGGCGATGCTGCAGATCGTGCAGCATGAAACGGCAGGCCCAGATGCGCGCGGCCGTCGACGCCTCGTCGAGGTTCGCTCCGTCGGTCCAGCCCGCGAGGAACGCCCGCCACACCGGTTGGTCGAGCAGCGGTATCGCGTGCGGGTCCAGTCGGAAGATGGCGGAGGTCCTGGCCCGGTCGTAGTCCGGCGACCCTGCTGCGGCGTTGGTCCAGTCGATGATGGCGGTCACGCGGTCGTCCGGCCCCAGCAGCATGTTCAACGGGTGGAGATCGAGATGCAGGAGCGAGCGCCCGCCGTCGATGGAGGCGAACGCCGGAGGGGCGGTGACCGTCCACAGCGCCGCCTGCGCACGACCACAGGCCAGACCCCGGGTGAAGGCCCGCTCCGCGGTCGCGCCGTTGAGATCGGCGGCGACAGTGCCGTCGACCCGCTCGATGAGCGCGGCCGCCCATGTCACGCCGTCGGTTGGGACGAAGGTACCGAGGGTCGCTGGAACCGGCACCGCCACGGAGGCTGCGTTCGCAGCGGCGAGTTCGTGCGCGATCGTCTCCGGGGAGCCGAGGCGCAACACGGCGTCGTCGATCCCGAACACCCGCCCGGTCATCCCGCCGAGCGGCTCGAGGCGTTCATGATCGAGACCGAAGTGGGCGCTCGCTTCGATGAGGGCGCGACGGAATCCGCGCTCGTTGTCGTCGACCATCACGTCAGCGTAGGTGAGGTGCGCCGTCGGGTCATGGGTGTCGCCACCGTCACCCCAATGACGAGCGGGTCTCGGCTGAGTGGTGCTGCCATGCCACTGTCGCAATGATGGGGTGGGCAAACTTTGAGCTGCGTGCGCAGTACAAGTTTGTGCTACCTTGTCAGCACAAGGCGCGCTGCGCTCCGTCCGACGCTCCGAGAGGTACCGATGCTCACGACACTCCTCATGCTGCTGTCCGAGGTCAAGCAGATCCTGCCCCTCGAGAACGCACTGACCTTCGGCTTGGTGATCTTCGCGCTGTCCTGGGTGCGCCCGCGTCGCATCATCTCGTTGCCCGATCGAGGCCCCCGTCGCACCGTCCTCCGCTGGGCAGCGACGGCGGGCGCCGTCGCGATCGTGGCCACCGCGACCCTCGCGAGTGCTCTGAACGTCGGCGTGTACGACGCGTCCGGATACGACGGTTGGTGGCGGCGGCCGGCGCCGCTCGTCGTGGCGACCCTCGTGATCGTGATCGCGGCGCTCGCCTTGCGTCGTGTCCCCGTGCCCGCACCGGGCGAGCGGGCGATCACGCCGCAGCGGGCATGGAGCACCTTCGCACCGCGCGCGTCGATGTGGATCGCGGGTATCGCGGCGTCCATCGTCCTTCTGACCACCACCTGGCAGATCGCCAGCGCGACGACGGCACCCGAGGACGGCGAGTTCTTCGGACATGTCCCCGACTATTCGCCCCTGCCGATCTACACGAACTTCAACAACGGGTTCGGTTACGTGTCCGGCTCGGGATGGCCGAACCACCTCGCCACGGTCATCGTCATCGTGCTCGCCGCACTGACACTCGTCCTCGTGCTCCGCACCGACGCCAACCGGCCGATCCTCGCCCGGTCCACCGCGCCGAGTGTCCGACCGGACCGCGAGTCGACCGCCCGGGTGTTCACGCTCCTCATGCTCGCCGGCCTCACCGCCACACTCGGCGCCGTCTGGATGCACGTGGGGTCGGCTGGGACGTCGCTCGTCGGGATCGACGAGTACTGGGTGTCGGAGAACGTCTCGAACACGCGCCTGTTCATCGACGGCGGATACAGCGCGATCGCCCGGCCGATGAACCTCGCCGGCTACGCCCTCCAAGGAGCCGGTGTCGCTCTGGCGCTCCGAGTCGCGGTGGACACCGTCAGAGCTGCGCTCGCCACACGAACGCGCTCCGACGTGGACGTCGAGTTCGCCGGGTCGGCTCGATGAACCACCTGTCGGCCGACGAGATCACCGAACTCTTCCGCGGCGCGATCCGGTCGGGGCTGCTGGGAGACGGCGAACGCCTCCCGACGGTGCGGCAGACCGCTCGGGACTTCGCGGTCGCCCAAGCCACGGCGGCGAAGGCCTATCGGGCGCTCGAACAGGAGGGTCTCGTCGTGACCCGGACCGCGGCCGGCACCCGCGTCGCCCCCGGAGCCTCGCGGGCGCCGCAAGCGGTCATCGAACGGGCTCGTGCGCTCGTCGAGGCGAGCGACGCGGCCGGGGTGGCCGTCGAGGACGTCCTGGCGATCGTCCGTGCGATCGCGAACCGTCGCGTGGAGGAGCCGTCGACGACGGACCGGCTGGACGGCTGACCGAGCCGGCGCGGACCGAGACCGAATGGCTCTGCCGTGCCACTCCGCGCGTCAGCCGGGAGAGGATGGACGCATGAACGCTCTCCGCGGAATCGATATCGCCGCCGAACTCCGACAGGTCGAGGCCCATTGGACTCCTCGAGTGGTCGGACGGGTCAACGATCAATACGTGAAGGTCGCGAAGCTCCTCGGCCAGTTGGTCTGGCACGACCATGCGAACGAGGACGAGATGTTCCTCGTCGTGTCGGGCACGCTCCGTATCCAGCTCCCCGACGGCGAGGAGGTCGTGCTCACGCCGGGCCGGTTCTTCGTGGTGCCGCGGGGCGTGCAGCACAATCCCATCGCCGACGAGGAGGTCGAGATCGTCTTGATCGAGACCGTCACGACCGCGCACACCGGCGACGTGATCGTCGAGGGCACGGTGCCCGTCGAGCGTCAGCTGGGCGACTTCCGCTGACGTCCGGCGCCCGACAGCTCGTGAACGCCGCCGGTCAGGATGCGGGGCGGGGGTCGGAGGACGCTCCCTCGATTCGGGTACGCTCGCGGCGTGAACGGAGACGAGACGCTCGTCCACGTGACGCACGACGCGCCGTGGCTGCCTCCTGGAGGCAGGGCCGAGGTGATCCGCCGGACGATGCCACCCCGACCGATGGCGGTCGTACGCTTGCTCCTCCGCGACTCCGACCGGGTGTTCTGCGTGCCGAGGCAGGAGACAGGTCGGCTCGATCTCCCGATGCTCGAGGCTGCACGCGATGACCTCGACGGCACAGTGACCGTCCGTGAGCTGGCCCAGCGCATCACCGGCGAGCACACGGGCATGCACTTCATCGGCGCCGTACGCAACGTCGTGGAGGCCCCGGCCGACGGATACGACTGGCCGGTCCCTGTCGCCCACTTCGGCGTGTGGGCCTCGGACGCGACTCCGAAGGCTCACGGCATGTGGGTGCGTCTCGACGATGACGAGCATCAGCTGCGCGACCGGCACTGGTACCCGTTGGTGAACTGAGCCGACAGCTCAGCGCGGCGACCTGACTGGAACGAGGCAGTCGACCTCGCCGTCGCGCCGATAGTGCTCGATGTGGGGGCGGTCTTCGTCGTGATCGGCGAGGTCGAAGAGCACGTCGAAGGCGTCGCCGATCCGGGCGTAGACGCCGGGCGCCTCGCCGCGAAGACGCAGCCTGAGGTAGTCGCCGCCGGGGATCACGGTCTCGTCCAGGCCGAGCGGGTTGTCGGCATCCCGGTCCAGCCGCGCGGACGCCATGCGGTACCTGTCACTTCCTCCGTAGACCAGGCCCATCATCTTGCGACCCTGCAGCGAGTCGAACGAGTTCTCGAACGCCGGCCAAGCCGCCTGCACCTGCTCGATGTCGAGTGCGACGTCCTGGCTGAGTGCGGCGATGTCGTCGAGCGTCACGACATCGATCCGGCCGAGGTCATGCGTCATCGGGAAGTGCGTCATGCCTCGTGTCTAACACGTCCCCGGCCGGACTCGGTGGTCGCACGAACGGCGCACCCGAGATCACCCGGGTGCGCCGCACGTCTCCGACGGTGGTTCCCTTACTGCTCGATGAAGGCGAGGAGGTCGGGGTTGATGATGTCGGCGTGCGTGGTCAGCATGCCGTGCGGGAAGCCCTCGTAGACCTTGAGGGTCGCGTTGCTGAGGAGCTCGGCCTGCTTGATGACCGCGTCCTTGTACGGCACGACCTGGTCGTCATCGCCCTGCATGCAGAGGACCGGCACGGAGATCGCCTTGAGGTCCTCGGTCTGGTCGGTCTCGGAGAACGCCTTGATGCCCTCGTAGTGCGCCACGGCGCTGCCGGTCATGCCCTGACGCCACCAGTTGTCGATCACGGGCTGGGACACGGTGACACCGTCACGGTTGAAACCGTAGAACGGGCCCGAAGCCACGGCCTGGAAGAACTCCGCCCGGTTCGCAGCGAGCGCGCTCCGGAAGCCGTCGAAGACCGAGATGGGCGTCCCTTCGGGGTTGGCGTCGGTCTGCACCATCAGCGGAGGCACGGACGAGACCAGGACGGCCTTCGCCACACGACCCTGCGGCTCGCCGTACTTGGCGACGTACCGCGCGACCTGGCCACCACCCGTCGAGTGCCCGATGTGGACGACGTTGCGCAGGTCGAGGTGCTCGACGACCGCCGACACGTCGCTGGCGTAGTGGTCCATGTCGTGGCCGGACCCGATCTCCGAGGACCGCCCGTGACCGCGCCGATCGCTGGCCACCACGCGGTACCCCTTCGACAGGAAGAAGAGCACCTGCGCGTCCCAGTCGTCCGACGAGAGCGGCCAACCGTGGTGGAACATGATGGGCTGCGCCGCCGGGTCGCCCAGATCCTTGTAGTAGATTTCCGTGCCGTCGTCCGTTGTCACGAATGGCATGACTGACCTCCAAGCTCATGTCGAGCCAAGCCGTGCTCGGAACGACTCTCGCGAATTCCACTTCCACGGAATGTGGGAGCGCGACCACGGTAACGCGACGCGACGGCCGTTTCGCTGGTCTGTCGAAAGTCCCGACACCTGTCCAAACCGGTTGCCGCAGACGTCCAGTTCCGGGCGGCCGAGAGTGCTCGTTCTGCTCGCTGGGCGTGCTCGGACGAGCAGAACCGGCACTCTCGGTGGACGGATCGTTCAGCCGCGGTCGGCGACCCACGCGCCGATCACCGCGGGGAGCTGCGTGAAGTCCTCGACGACGGTGTCGGGCTGGATCGGGACACCGTAGCGTTTGCCGGTGCGATCGGCGTCGACGGCGACCGTCAGGTTGACGACCGCGCCGTCGTAGAGGCGGACCGGCTGGTTCGCCGTGCTGAAGCCGTAGCTCGGCTGACCGAACACGCGCACGTCCGACTGCCCGATGAAGGCGATCGCGACCGCCTCCGCGGAGCTGCCGGTCATCCCGTCGATGACCACGGCGATCGGACCGTCCACCTTCGGCTGCGGCTTCGTCGCCGCGCTCTGTCGATTGCCGTCGGACGAGACGCCGCCGCCCGACACCGAGACGACCGTCGACCTGTCGACGGACTCGAAGGTCTCGACGGTCCCGTCATCGAGCAGTGGTGCCACGGCAGCCAGCATGGGCCACACGTTGCCGCCGTGGTTGTCCCGCAGGTCGACCACCCACGCCGACGTGTCGGGCCTGGCGGCGGTGATCGCATCGACGGCCGTGTCGATGTACCGCTGGCCGAAGGAGTCCTTTCCGGAGCCGCCACCGATGAGTGTCGGGAGGCGGATGGTCGTCACGCCGTCAGCGCTCGTGACGGTGGGCAGTTCGTTCTCCGCTTTCGATCCCGACGACGGCCCGAACAGTTCGGCCGCGGTCGCAGGATCGTTGAAGGTGGTGTGGGGGCCGCCGAGCTCGGCCGCCGCCTTCGTGAGCGGCCCGTAGGTGTCGGCATAGTCGGAGGCGTCCGCGACTGAGGCCAGAGCCCGCTCCCGCACCTGCGTGTAGCGGTCCGGCGTCGCGTCCACGCCCCGCTGCATCGCATCCAGCGCGACCTCCGCATACGTCTGCGGCGATGGTGGGACGAGGTAGATCCCGTACGACCGCAGGAGCGGCGCGGCGACGACCGCGCCGCCGACCACCAGCGCGAGGAATGATGCCGTGACGACGGCAGCGATGAGGCCACGCCGACGCCGACGACGTCGCTGTTCCATGGGGGCCGGTGATGGCAAGGGCGGTCGACTGCGGGTGATGCCGGGCATGCCTCCAGGCTACAAATCGTCGATGGTCGAATCGTCAGCCCGCAGGACGATCCCGCTCGCGGAGCATCATCCGCAGGCGGGACGTGGCGGATGGATCCCACACCGAGGTGGCAGGATGCGGTCATGAGAAGTCACCATGTGAGCCGGGTCATCGGCGCTTCGCCGGAAGCCGTTTACGAATACGCGTCCGACATCGACAATCTCCCACGGTGGGCGGCCGGTCTCGCGCAGGCCGAGGTGGTGCGCGAAGGTGACTCGCTGTTCGTCGAGTCGCCGATGGGTCGGGTGGAGGTCCGGTTCGTCGAGCGCAACCGCTTCGGCGTGCTCGACCACGACGTGACCCTGCCGTCCGGGACCGTGGTGACCAACCCGGTGCGCGTCCTGGCCCATCCGGAGGGTGCCGAGGTGGTGTTCACGGTGCGCCAGATCGAGCTGGACGACGACGCGTTCGCGCGGGACGTCGCGATGGTCGCGGCGGACCTCGAGCGCCTCGATCGTCGGCTCACCGGGCAGGAATGATCGGCGCACGCCCGACCTGGCCCTGGTCTCGTCGGTTCGTGCGCCGTCGTTCCGGATCTCGCGATAGCGTCCTCCCATGGACTCGCTCGTGCAGCAACGGCTCGCCTTCGAACGTGAGCGCACCGTCGGCTGGGTGATGATCACGATCGGTCTGCTCTTCGTGGCCGGCTCCGTCTGGTTCGCAGCTGCGGGCTCCCCACTCAGCTGGGCGATGGCGGTGTTCTGGACCGTCTGGGCGTGCTTCGGCATCCGGCGGGTGGCGACTTCGCGTCGGACGCAGCAGGCGTTCGAGCGGGAGCACGGCGCCACCGCCGGCGTTCGTCGATGAAGCGGGGCGTCGCCGTCGCCCTGGCCGGTGGGCTGGTGCTCGGGCTCGTGGGGTGCGCCTCCGCTACTCCGTCCCCTTCGGCGTCGCCGAGCTCCCCAACCTCGGCGCCAACGTCGGCCCCGCCCACGTCGATGCCCGACCGGTCCGTCGAGTTTCAAGCCTTGGAGGCCGAGTTCAGCGCGCGCGTCGGCATCAGCGCCGTCGACACCGGCACCGGTGCGCGCCTGTCATACCGGGCTGACGAGCGCTTCGGGTATGCCTCGACGATCAAGGCGCTCGCCGCAGCGGTCTTCCTCCACGAGGTGCGCGGTTCGGCGCGTGACGAAGTCGTCAACTGGTCGGCTGAGGATGTCGAGGCGGCCGGCTATTCGCCGGTGACGAGTGAACAGGTCGAGACCGGCCTGACTCTGTCGCAGCTCGCCGAGGCCGCCGTCCGGCGGAGCGACAACACGGCCCTCAACCTCGTCCTCGCCCGGATCGGTGGGCCGGCAGCGCTGGATGCAGCGCTGGGTGCGCTCGGCGATGAGGTGACCGAGGTCGTCAACGCGGAGCCGCTGCTGAACGTGATCGAACCGGGCAGCACCGATGACACCACCACCCCTGCCGCGTTCACCGACAACCTGACCCGCCTCGTCGACGGCTCCTACCTGGAGCCCGCCGACCGGGCGACGCTTCTCGCCTGGATGAGCGGCAACGCGACGGGCGACACGCTGATCCGGGCCGGTGCGCCGGCGGGATGGCAGGTGGCGGACAAGTCCGGGGGTGCGGGTGGGATCCGGAACGACATCGCGATCATCGACCGGCCGGGCGGCGACCCGATCGTCCTGACCATCCTCACGAACACACTCGACCCGGACGCCGAGTACGACGACGCGTTGGTCGCGGAGGCGGCGAGCGTCGCGCTCGCCGCCTTCGAGCAGTAGCCGGGCTCCGACGCTTACGGGATGAGTCGCTGCTCCCGCAGGTCCCGGAAGATGCGGAGGAACATCGCCTCTGTGTCGACGTACTCGTGGAACCCGGCTCGGCGGGACTTCGAGGTGTCGGCGATGACGTCGTAGTCCCACGCGAAGACGAAGTCGCCGAACGCCCACGACGACACCTCGGCGTAGCTGGTGGGCGCGAGGCCGTGCCGCTCGACCATCGCGTTCCACAGTGCCTCCTTGTCGGCCATCACCTCGACGAGGCTCATCTCGAGTGGAGGCGCGACGTCGAGGTCGAAGAAGGCGGCGATCTTCGGCCACATCGACGACCACCGGAACACGTCGCCGTTCGTGATGTTGAACGCCTCGTTGCGGGCGGCCTCGTGCGTCGCGGCCCACACTGTGGCTTTCGCGAGGAGGTCGGCGTCGGTCATCTCGATCAGGCTCGTGTACGCGCCGGGCTTCCCCGGGAAGCGCAACGGGATGCCGAGCTCTTTGCTCATGGATGCGTAGACGGCGATGACCATCGCCAGGTTCATCGGGTTGCCCAGGCCGATCCCGGCGACGACCGACGGCCGCAACGCCGACCATGACCAGGCCGCCCCGACCTGGCGGCGCTCGAGGAACTGCTGCTGGTCGACGTTGAACTCCGGCGGCATGTGCGGCGGGTCGGACTCCTTCGCGGGTGTCGCGAAGGGCCCCAGATGTGCGCCGTAGACCTTGTAGCCCTGCATCAGGCTGACGTGTTCGAGGCCCGGCGCGACGGGTTCGACGGCGTCGACGACGTTGGTGAGCATCGCGAGGTTCGGCGCGACGAGCTCGGCCCAGCTGGGGCGGTCCTGGTACGCGGCGTAGAACAGGTGCGTCACCTCCGACAGGCCCCGCAACTGGCGGATGGTCGCGTCGCGGTCGAGCAGATCCACCGCGAGGTGCCTGACGGATCCCCGGTCGGTACCGCCGCGGCGGGACAACCCGATCACGTCCCAGCCGAGCCCCTCGAGGTGGGTGATCAGGTTCCCGCCGATCACGCCGCGGGCTCCCACCACCAGTGCGGTGTGCTGTGTCATGACATCTCCATCGTTAGATCGCGATTTACCGATCCACAGTGTTGCACAACATCGTGGAATCGCGATATTGCGATATGGTCGACGCATGACGAACGCTGACGAGTTGGACCTGGTGGCGGTCTTCAAGGCGCTCGGCCACCCGACGCGCCTGGCCATCCTGGGGTGGTTGAAGGATCCTGAGTCGTTCCCGCCGCAGGATCAGCCGGCGGCCGAGGTCGGGGTGTGCCTCAAGCACATCCAGGCGAGGGCCGAGGTGTCGCAGTCGACCGCCTCGCAGTTCATGGCGACACTTCAGCGTGCCGGCCTCGTGACGTGCACCCGGATCGGCCAGTGGTCGCACTATCAGCGCGACGAGGCCGCGATCGAAGCGCTCGGTCGGCGGCTGTCCCTCGACCTCTGATCGCTGCAGGAGGTCAGGACGGCCTGCGGCTGCAGGGGCACGTGCGCGACGGGGTGGGCGTCCGTAGGATGTTCGCGTGATCCTGTCTCGCACGCCGGTGCTTCTATCGGTCGGACTGTTGGCCGCCTCGATGTTGCTGAGCGCCTGCGCTCCAGCGAGCACGTCTCCGACCGAGGGCGCACCACCCGCGACGTCGTCGGAGGCTCCCGCGGCGAGCGCTTCACCCCTCCCCGATGCTGCTTCCACCGCGATGGGAGCGGTCGACGGTTTCCTCGCCTGGCTCGACGCCTCGCGGAAGCCGGACCCTGAGACCGCGTGCCGCCAGCTGTCTCCGGAGCTCGTCATCCGCATGCTGGCGGAACTCAATGCGCAGAGCCCGGTGCAGGCCGGTACCTGCGAGGAGATGATCAACACCACCGCCGAGCTCTACCGGGCGACCGGCCAGGATCCCGCCGTCGACATCGCCGTGCAGGAGGAGACTGCAACGGCTGCCATGCTGTTCGTCACCTACCTGTCCTCGGGTGACTGCGGCACGGTCGTGATGGAGCGCCCCGGCACCGACTGGATCATCACCGAGCTCTCACGGGAGTGTGCGGGGTAGGCCTTGACCTTGCACCGGGGTGCAGGGTCGACAGTGAGGACATGACTTCCTCGATCGTTCGACGCACCGTGCGCCTGTCCGCCCTCTACGACCTCGTCGTCACCGCCGGGTTCGCCCTACCCTTCACCGCACCGACGCTGTTCGCCGGATTGGGCGTCATCCACTCCGCACTGGCACTTCCCGGGGTCGTTCCCGACCCTGGAGACGTGTTCGCGGTGATGTTCGCCAACCTCATGGGTTCGCTCGTGGTGGTCTGGTCGGCCTTCCGCCTGGTGCGTCCGACGTGGGCGGCCGGTGTGGCCGACACGGCCGGGAGGTTGCTCTTCTCGCTCGGCATGGTGGCCGCGTTGCTGCATGGCGCGTCACCGCTGGTCCTCGGGATGCTCGTGTTCGAGCTGCTGTGGGCGGTCGTCCAGGGCGGCGTCATGCTGTCGGCTCGTCGGGCGGCCTTGGCCTAGGGTCGGCTTGTGCATATCGCTGAGCTGGCCCGGCTGGCCAAGGTGAAGGTGTCCACCGTCCGGTTCTACGAACGGTCCGGTGTGCTCGCCGAGCCCGAACGGACCACCGGCGGTTATCGCGACTATCGGCAGACCGATGTCGTCCGCCTCCGGTTCCTCCGTCGCGGCCAGGAGCTCGGGTTCACGCTGGCGGAGCTCCACGACTTCGACCGGCTGTCCCAAGCGGTGCGGAGCGGAGGTGCCTCCGCCGGTGACGTCGCCGCGGCGGCGGCGCGGAAGCTGCAGGAGATCGACGAGAAGGTCGCCGACCTGCAACGGACGCGTTCCGCCATCTCGGATCTGCTCGATGCCCAGTGCGTCGATCCGTCGGTGCCGTGCCCGATCGTCAATGCCCTCGCCGGTGTGGTGGAGGCCGGGTCGTCCTGATGAGGTCGCCGCGGAGCTCCCGCCGCCCTCGTCCTGCGCCACCGCGACCTCGAGCGCAGTGAGCTCGACGTTGATTGTTTCCTTTGGGGAAACACTGTGATAGTTTCTTCGGACGCAACGACTGGAGGTCGATCATGGATCATGAAGACGCACAGGACCGCTTGAACCAGGCACGAGACGCCTCGCACCGCTCCGCACGCCAGGGAGCGCTCACCACCGCCATCCTCACCGCGGTCCTCATCATCGCGCTCGGGGTCGTCGTCGACCTCGACATGGTCTGGCTACTCGGACTCGTCGCGATCGGGTTCGTCGCCCTGTCCCTCGCGCGCCCGGTGAAGCTCCGCCTCGACTGGTCGGACCGGACCGGCGTGCTGCTGCTCACCGCGAGTGGCGTGGCGGTCGCCGTGGTCTACGTCGTGACCCAGTGGATCGCCCGTTCCGCCGGCGTCTCCGTACCGAACACGGTGTCCGCGATCGTCGCAGCCGTCGTCGTGTTCGCTGTCTGTCTGCCTGCACTGGTGCGCCTCGCGAACGGCTCCACGCCGCTCCGCGGACGGTCGGGGTCGCGCGATGCCTGACGACGATGGAGCCGAGGACGCCGCGGTCAGCCGCCAGCCGCTGAACCCGCTCTTCCACGAGCCTGCCCGCCTCGCCCTGCTATCCGCGCTCGCGCCCGCCGAGTACACCGACTTCGCCTCGCTCCTGCGCATCACCGGCGTCAGCAAGTCGGCTCTCTCGAAGCACCTCTCGGCGCTCGCCGACGCCGGGGTGGTCGAGGTCGGGAAGAGCGACACGGACCGCCGCGGACGCCGTATCGCCCTCACCGCGGAGGGCAGGGTCGCCTTCGACTCCTATCTCGACGCCCTGACCGCGATCGTGCAGAACGCCCGGGGCTGACGGGCTGCCGCTCCCAGCTCTCGATTTCCGACTGAGGTCGAAGCGGGTTGCCCATCGAGAGACGTACGGTGAGTCCACGTCACCGCAGCACGAGCCGAGATGAGGTCCACCATGGACGACGTCGAGCAGTACATCAAGCCGGACGTCCCGCCGTCCGGCCCCGGTTGCGTCGAGTGCGAGGCGACCGACAGCTGGTGGCTGCATCTCCGCCGCTGCACGTTCTGCGGGCACATCGGATGCTGCGACGACTCCCTGAACAAGCACGCGACGAAGCACGCGACCACCACCGGTCATCGCGTGATCCGCAGCTACGAGCCGGGCGAGGACTGGTTCTACGACTACGGCACGGAGGAGTCGTTCGCCGGTCCCACCCTCGCGCCCCCGCTCAGCCACCCACGCTCGCAGACGGTCCCCGGGCCGCACGATCGTGTCCCTACCCAGTGGGAACGACTCCTCGGTTCATGACCGTCGTCGGGGAGGTGGCGATCGCACCACTGCTCGTGTTCGAGCGGTCCTTCGGTCGCGAGGCCTTCGCGATCCGCGACTACCTCACCCGCAGTGGTGTCCCGTTCCAGACGGTGGTGGTCGAGACGGACGAGGACTGCCGGGCCCAGCTCGGTTCGGGTCTGGCAGAGGCCCGGCTTCCCGTCGTCGCCTTCCCCGACGGCACCCGGCTCGCCGATCCGACGCCAGCGCAGATCGCCGAACACTTCGGTTGGATCAAGCGACCGCAACGCAGCGAGTACGACGTCCTCGTCTACGGTGCCGGACCGGCCGGGCTTTCGGCCGCGGTCTATGCGGCGTCCGAGGGACTCGATGTCGCCGTGGTCGAACGGGACGCCGTCGGCGGTCAGGCCGGTTCCAGCAGCCTCATCGAGAACTACCTCGGCTTCGCGCATGGCATCTCAGGCGCAGCGCTCGCTGAGCAGGCGCGACGACAGGCGATCGCGTTCGGCGCCGAACTGCTCGTCATGCGTCACAGTCTGAGCCGGAGCTTCGGCGACCATCACATGCAGGCCGAGCTCGCGGACGGCTCGCGACTCTCCGCACGGGCGGTCGTCTGCGCGACGGGCGTGCAGTGGCGTCGCCTCGGCTTGCCGAAGGAGGACGAGCTGGAGGGCTCCGGCGTCTACTACGGCGCCGGCACGAGCGAAGCGTCCTCGTGCGTCGGCGAGCACGTCTACATCGTGGGCGGTGCGAACTCGGCGGGCCAGGCGGCGATGAACCTCGCCGCGCACGCCGAGCGGGTCACCGTCCTCGTCCGCGGTCACTCCCTCTCGTCGACGATGTCGACCTACCTCCTGCGGCGACTGCTCGCGGCCCCCAATGTCGAGATCCTCGTGGACACGACGGTCGCCGCACTCCACGGCGACGACCACCTGCAGTCACTGACCGTCGACTCGGCCGGGACGACGACCGACGTGCCGGCGTCGCGCCTGTTCATCTGCATCGGCGGGAGCCCCAACACCGCCTGGGCCCGCGACTCCGCGGTCGCGCTGGACCCTCGCGGCTTCCTGCTCACCGGAGGTGACCTGCTGCCGGAGCACCTGTCGGCGTGGCCACTCCGCCGTCAGCCCCTGCACCTCGAGACGAACCAGCCCGGCGTGTTCGCCGCCGGTGACGTCCGCGCCAACTCCATCAAGCGGGTCGCGTCGGCCGTCGGTGAGGGCGCGATGGCGGTCTCCCTCGTCCATCGCTACCTCGCCGAGACGTTCGGGTAGGCCGAAGCGACACCGCCCGCTCAGTGGCAGCCGGGCCCGGTCAGTGGCGTCCGGCCGCTCGCCGGGTCATCGCGACACCGGCGAGTACCGTCGTCACCAGTACGAGCGAGACGAAGATCAGCAGCACGTCGATCTCCGGTGCGAAGGTGAGGGCGAAGCCGATGGCCAGCACCGGGAGTGCGAGGCCGCAGTAGGCGATCAGGAACACGAGCGACAGCGTCTCGCCCCGGCGGGCGGGGTCGGCGAGCGATCCGGCGGTCGCGATCGCCGACTTGAACAGGACGCCGACACCGAGTCCGGCGATGACACCGCCGAAGAGGAAGACCCCCAGCTGCGGCAGGACCGCCCCCGCGGCGACCGCGGCGAGTCCGACACCGCAGCTGACCGTCGCGATCAGGAGCTGGCGCTGTAACGGGAGTCGAGCGAGCAGCACCTGACCGAGCGCGGCGGCTCCGAACACGGAGAAGGTCGTCACACCGGCGAGCAGGTGGTCGGGTGCGTCGAAGGTGCCGATGAGGATGGTGGGCGCGAGCGAGGTGAACAGTCCGAGGAGCGCGAAGCCGGCGAAGGCCCCGAACCCCGCGGCGATGAACGCCCCTCGGGACGACGCCGGGACCGCGAGGCGCTGTGGTCGGTAGCGCCTCCGTGGTTCGCTCTGCTCGACGGTCTCGGGCACGGAGACCATGACGATCGCGGCGATGACGAGCGCGACGAGGAACACCGCGTGCGGGAGCACGAGCGGGTTCGGGAGGAACTCGGCGAAGAGTCCACCGATGAGCGGTCCGAGGGCGAGACCACCCAGGTTGCTGGCCCCGGCGACCGATGCCGCGACGATCGAGTTCTCGTCGGGCCGGGCGACCGCGCGCAGTTCGCCGAGGTGCGCGGTCGCCGTCGCGGTGAGCACGCCGATGCTGACGCCGTTGACGACCCGCGCGACGATCAACCCCTCGACGCTGCTCCAGAGGAGGAACAGCACTGCCGACAGCGCCGAGATCAGGATCGCGATGAGCAGCATCCGCCGCCGCCCGACCCAGTCGCTGATGTGGCCGACGAAGAAGAGGCTGAACACGACGCCGACGGCGTAGGCGGCGAAGATGACGGTGATCGTCGAGACGGGGAACCCGTCCCTCGCCTGGTACAGCGCGTACAACGGCGTCGGGACGGTCGAGTAGGCCATCACCAGCAGGAACGTGGTGGCGACGATCCAGAACCCGGCACCGTGGGAGACGTGGGATCGGGTCGAAACAGGAGAGGTCGTCATCGGGTCGCTCGGCTCTCGCTCGGTGTCGACGTCAGGGCAGGATCGAGTCGACGTAGCCGCCGTCGACCCGGAGCGCGCCGCCGGTGGTGCCGGACGCGAGCGGCGAGGCGAGGTACACCACGAGGTTCGCGATCTCGATGGGTTCGAGGAGGCGGCCGATCAGCGACTGCGGGCGGTGCAGCCGCATGAACTCCCGCTGGGCGTCGTCCCACTCGAGCTCGTCGCCGACCAGCTGCCGGACGAAGGTCTCCACGCCCGGCGTGTGGGTGGGGCCGGCGATCACCGAGTTCACCGTCACGCCCGTCCCGGCGGCAGCCTTCGCGAAGCCGCGGCTCACCGCGAGGAGTGCGGTCTTCGACATGCCGTAGTGGATCATCTCCTCGGGGATGACCACGGCGGAGTCGCTGGCGATGTCGACGACACGACCCCAGCCGCGTCCGGACATGCCGGGGAGCAGGAGCCGGGTGAGGCGAGCGGCTGACAGCACGTTGACCTCGAACATCGCCCGCCACTGCTCGTCGGTGATGTCCAGCGGCGGTACGGCCTCGAAGACACCGAGGTTGTTGACGAGGATGTCGACCTGGCCGGCCTCGGCGACGAGCCGTTCAGCTCCCTCCCGGGTGGTCGCGTCGGCAGTGATCCCGCGCACCGACTCCAGCGATTCGGTGTCGAGTGACAGGACAGCGGCCTCGAGGCGATCGGCGTCGCGACCGTTGACGATGACGTCCGCCCCCGCCTCGACGAGCCGCGCGGCGATGGCGTAACCGATCCCGCTCGTCGAGCCGGTCACCAGCGCGGTGCGATGGGTGAGGTCGAGGGGGATGGATCCCGCGCGTTCGAGTCGCATGGACGTACTCCTTCAAGCGTCGTGACGGTGGTCGGAGACCCCGGGTCGTGGGCCTGCCGGTCCGAGCGTATGCCGCGAGCGGATCGCGGTCACCGGACATCCGTCGCCGAGCGCTTCGACAGACGTCGGAATCGGAAGTGGTCGGACCGGGCATCGTCCGGCAGGATGAGGGGATGAGCCCGCCCCGACAGGTGTCGCGAACCACGGATCCGCTCGGCGCGCCCTCACGACGGCGTCAGGTCGGGATCTTCCTGTTCGACCAGGTGAAGACGCTCGACTTCGTCGGCCCGGCCGAGGTGTTCACCGAGGCGAACCAGCGGGTCGACGGCTACGACGTCCGGTTCTTCTCCCACGACGGCCAGGACGTCGTCACCTCGATGGGACTCCGGGTCGGCGTGGACGCCGCCGCGGCCGACAGCGGACCGCTCGACCTCGTGATCGTCCCGGGGAGCGAGTCCGCACCACAGGTGTACCGCCCGGAGGAGGTGCAGACCGCGGTCCGGCTCCTCGCGGCCCGAGCCGAGCGGGTGGCGTCGATCTGCAGCGGCGCGTTCGCCCTCGCGGTCACCGGGCTCCTCGACGGCAAGTCGGCGACGACCCACTGGAAGTTCACCGGCGCGCTCGCCACCGCTTACCCGTCGATCGACGTCCGTCCCGACTCGATCTTCGTCCGTGACGGCGACACGTACTCCTCGGCCGGGGTCGCCGCCGGGATCGACCTCGCGCTCGCGATCGTGGAGGAGGACCACGGCGCGGACGTCGCACGCTCCATCGCGCAGTTGCTGCTCGTCTACATGCGCCGGTCCGGCGGCCAGTCGCAGTTCTCCGCCTCCGTCCGCGCGAAGCCGGCGCGGACCTCGATCGCGAAGGCCGTCGCGGACTACATCCACGGCGATCCGACCCGTGCGGGATCGTTGGCCGACATCGCCGCACACGCGAACGTCGGCGTCCGCCATCTCAACCGGGTCATCCGGGACGAGCTGGGCATGACGCCCATCCAGTACGTCGGCTCGCTCCGACTCGACGTCGCGCTCGGCATGCTGGAGGCCGGGGACACGGTGGGGCAGGTCGCCGCTGCCGCCGGGTACGCCAGCCCGATCGCCTTCCGCCGCGCGTTCGCGGCACGGTACAACACGACGCCCTCCGAGTACCAGCGACGGTTCCGCACGACGGGTGTCGGCGTGGCCGAGGCGTCCCTGCAGACCCGGTCGCCCCTGGCTGATCCGATCGACGGAGCCGTCTCACCGCGCTAACGGATCGCGACGGCAGCCTCTGGTGTCACGACGCGGAAGCTGAAACTCTCCTCCAGATAGAGGCTCACCGACTCGGCCGAGTGCGCCGCATAGCCGAGGGCGATGTCCTGACCGGATTCGAACAGGAAGTCGCCGCCGCGCCTGCTGAGGACCACGGCTCCCTCGATGCCGGGCGTCCAGACGACCTCCCCGCCGAGGATGGCCTCGATGTGCGAGGACAGCCGCGCGCCACCGCTGTCGTTGCCGCCTGTGACCGACACCCAGCCCGGTGCGTCGACGGCCAAGGCGTAAGGGCCGCCGACCCCGGATCGCGCGAGCGTCTCGACCGCCGTGGCGACCACCTGTGCGAACCGCGTCGGGTCGTCGTCCCTCGTCAATGGAGGATGCGGCGAGGCAGCCGTCGCACCCGTGTAGCCGGCCGCGGACCAGCCGGACAGGATCGCCGCGTTCTCCAACGTGGACAAGCGGGTGACCGCGTCGTCGAGCGGGGAGAGGTCCACGTCGAGTGCGCCTCGGGCCGCGCTGTCCAGCTCGCTGCGCACCAGCGCGAAGTCGGCACGCACTTCGGTCAGCGGCAGCACCGCGCGCTGTCGGGCGATCACTCCGTCCATCGGGGCGTCGACGACCGCGCCGACACGGCCGATGTCGGTGGAGGAGTGCTCCCAACCCAGCGGTCCGGCGAAGTCGACCACCCGTCGGCCACCGAGCACCGGGGTGAGGCGCGCGCGGGCCTCGTCGTCGAGCATCTGCCAGGTCTCATCGGTGATCGGCGCGAGGTGTCGGAAGAGATGGTTGTTCACGGTCACGTCCTTTCGGGAGCGGTTTGGAGCGACCCGAGACCGAGGGAACCGTCGGCGGGCTCGGGCGGCGAGGCAGGGACGACGGCGCTCGCCGGATCAGCGGGGCCGGACGGGGCCGGATCGTCGTCCATCGCCTCGAGGAACGCGGCGCTCGGAGCGAAGAACACGGACCCGGTCCGGGCGGTCGAGAAGTCGAGGAGTCGGTCGTGGAGTCCCGGCGGGTCGCCGATGAACATGCGCTGGAGCATCCGCTCGATGACCCAGAGCCGACGGGCGTACCCGATGAAGTAGGTGCCGAACTCGCCGCCGGCCGGGCTGCCGAACGGCATGTTGTCACGGAGGATGTCGTGCTCGGCACCGTCGACGACGACCGTGGACAGCGTCTTGTGCGACTTCTGGCCGGTCTCCGCGTCGTCGAGTTCGATGTTGTCGGCCTTGGTGCGGCCGATGATCGCCTCCTGCTGCTCCGTCGTGAGCGCGCGCCAGCGGTCGAGCGGATGCGTGTACTTCTGCACCACGACGTAGCTGCCACCGGCGAAGGCAGGGTCCTCGTCACCGACGAGCGTGGCGTCGGGAAGGTTCTGGCCGACGGGGTTCGCGGTGCCGTCGACGAAGCCGAGCAGGTCACGGACGTCGAAGTACCGGAAGCCGACCGTCTCGTCCACGACCTCGACGGCATCGCCGAGCAGGTCCAGGAGCTGCCGCTCGAACTCGAAGCACAGGTCGCGTCTCGCAGCACGGATGTGGAGCAGGACGTCGCCGGGCGTGGAGGGTGCGATGTGCCGGTCGCCGACGACCGCGGGGAAGACATGGAGCTCCTTCGGCGCGGGACCGCGGGTGAGCTCGCCCCAGACGCGCGCGCCGATCCCGACGGTGCAGGACAGGGCGGCGTCGAGATCGCGGAAGGCGACGTTCTTCAGGACGTCGGCGACACCCGCCAGGGTGCTGCGGACGGTGTCGAACGCGCCTGCCGCGTCGCGCACGGTGAGCACGAGGAAGACGGCGGTCCCGCTGAGCGGCGCGTCCACGGCCTGAGGCTCGATCGGGACGCGTCGCGCTGAACTGGTCACGTCCCCTCCTACTCGGTGCCCGCGGACTGCGGGTGCAGCTGCCGCACCGGGGCGACGGCACGGGTCTCCGGAACGCGTCGGCGTCGGCTGGACGCGGACGACCGCTCCGACGCGGTGGGGACGTCGTTCCAGAGGCGGAGCAGCTTCAGCGACAGGTGCAGCGTGCTCCGCTTCAAGCCGTCGGCCAGCGCGTCGCGCACGACCTCCGGCATGGTGTCGAGCCGGTAATAGAGGGTCGTGCGGTGGATGTGGAGCCGCTCACACGCGACGACGACGTTGCATCCGGCGTCGAGGTAGGTCTCCACCGTCTCCCGACGCACGGGATCCGCGTGCCAGAGCTCGTCGGCCGCCGGCGACGCCGAGGTCACGAGCTGCGGCCCGCCACCGATCGCGTGCAGGAGTCGCCACCCGCCGAGATCCTCCGCGCGGGTCGACCCGAGCGCGTCCCCGACCTGACCGACGATCTCGGCAGCGGTGCGGGCTTCGTCGACGACGCCGAGCAGGTCGTCCTCGTCCGCGTGCAGCACGGCCGAACCGATCGCGGAGATGCGGACACCGGCCGGCGCGACGGAACGGACCCATTCGTCGACGGGCGAGGCGGAGCGTCGTTCGGAGGTCACGAGGACGAAGCCGCCGACGTGATCGAGGACGAGCGTGTGGTCGCGCCCGTCGTGACGGAGGGCCCGCGCATACTCGTCCCGCTCCATCGTGCTCGTGGTCCCGAGCAGCACCGAACGCACGACCACCTCACCGTAGGAGTCGAGCCAGCGCCTCGAGCGCGCGGTCCTGAGCGCGTGGCGCCGCCGATCGCGGTGGTCGCTGAGCATGTCGATGAGGACGAACGCCCGGTCGTCCGAGATGGACCAGGAGCCCTCGGCCGGTTCGATCGTGCTGCGTTCGCTGTTCATCGGTGCCTCCGCGCGGTTGAACGAGTGGTGTCCCGCTCAAGCTAGGACGGATGGCCCTGGGCGAGCGTGGCCCGCCGAGAGCCACCCTGCCCGGATCACGGACGCAGCGGGGTGATCCCCTGCGCTTCCCGGGGGAAGGTCGCCAGGGTCGCCTCGTCGATGTTCAGGTGTGCGGCGACGAGCGACGGCGGCACGTGCGCCAGCCAGTTCGCGAGGGAGACCTCCTGGTAGCGGTCCGTGCGGAACACCTCGAGGAACTGGAGCACGTCGTCGCCGGTGTTCTCCACGTAGTGTCCGAGGTTCTTCTTCACGACGCCGATGTCGCCGGGGCGGAAGTCGGTCGTGTTCGCGTGGGGTCCGGTGTTGAACACGGTCATCCTGGCGGATCCGCGGAGGTAGTACTGCCACTCGTCGGCGTTGGGATGCCAGTGCAGCTCGCGCATCGACCCGGGTTCCACCGTCACGAGCGCTGCGGCGACCGACTGCGACAGTGGGAAGTTGGTGCTGTCTGCGATCTGGATGCTTCCACCACTGTTCCGGTGGAGTGGCTTGGACCGCGACAGTCGGAAGATGATCGGTTCCGACGCTCCCCACTCGACACCGGCGTCCTCCTGGTCCTTGGCGAGTGGGCCGGGCTCGTCGCCGGGGAAGATCCAGAGGTTGTGGAGCGGAATGTCCGCGAAGGTCTCCTGGGCCACCCCGAAGTTCTTCGCCAGCACGTCCGGCGGCGTGTGGGCGAACCAGTCCGTGAGCAGCAGGGTGTTGGACTCCGACTGGTCGCCGTCGTCGAACGCGAGCACGAACTCGGCGCCGTCGGGACCCAGCCCCTGCAGGGAGTGCGGCGTTCCGGCGGGGAAGAACCACAGATCGCCTTCCTCCACGTCCTCGACGCTGGGCATCCCGGATCGGCTGAGGGTGGTGACCCGGCACCTGCCACGGGTCATGACGGCCCACTCGGCCGTCTGGTGCCAGTGGAGCTCGCGGATGCCGCCTGACTCGAGGTACATGTTCACACCGGCGATCTCGTCGGAGATCGCGAAGTCCTGCTTCGTCACCTCGCGCGCCCACCCGCCGTCCTGCACACGGCGGGGCGAGATGTTGAAGGACGACCAGAAGAACGCCTGCGTACTGATGTCGGTTCCCGGAGCGTCGATCTGGTTCGGGAACTGGCTGGCGATCGCCGGGTTCTGCGGGCCGGTCATCTGCGTGCTCTGCGGGTGGCGGAGCGTGTTCACCTCGCCCTCCGGCGGGAGGTCCGGGTTGCCCAGACTCGGGGTCTCGTGGTGCAGGACGGTGTCGTCCGTCGAATCCATGGTGTTCCTCCTCGCTGCGCCGCGCTGCGGCCTGGATCGCCTCCAGCCCAGCAGGGACGGTGTGACAACCCTTCCGACGGATGACGAGATCGTGCCCGTCGGCGGTCGGATCGTGGCGGCCCGCCCGTCAGGTTCGATCGGGGGACTGCCCGGCGAGGACCGTGAGCAGCTGTGCCGAAGCCTCGTCGCACGCTCGCCAGATCACGAGACTCAAGCCGAAGTGCTCGGGGACCTCCAGCTGGAGGTAGCGCAGCTCGAGACGCCCGAGATCCGGGCGGTCGAAGGTGAACGTCTCGGCCGCATCGGGTCGGAGGCCTGGTCCCAGCTCGGTCCAGGCCTCGGCGAAGCGGCTGTTCCCGGAGCAGAGCTCGTCCACGAGGCCCTCGAAGACTTCGTCCCACTCGTGGGTGCCGAGCGACCTCCGGAGCTCGCCCACCACATGCTCGGTGACGAGGCCGGGATCGGGACTCGCCTGGAGGATCTCCGGGCGGAGGAAGGTCGAGCGCAGCAGGTTGGCTCCTGGCCGGAAGGCCTGCGACAGCGCCTGAGCGAGGCGGTTGGCGTGCAGCACTGTGAAGTGGCGGTCGTGGACGAACGCGGGGACGGTCGACCAGGAGTCGACGAGATCGACCAGGTCCTGAGGGAGCCGATCGGCGGGTCCGCGCTCAACCATGCGACCACGATAGTGAGGACGCGCGGCGACCGGGTGGGACGCGCAGGGTCAGGCTCAGCGAACGACCGATCGTCGGTCGACATGTCCAGAAACGACCCATGATCGGCCGCGGAAGGATGCATGCGGCCGAGCGTGCTGGGGGAGGATTGGCGTCGATCCCACTCGCTCTCCGGAGGACGCGGCGATGTCACCAACTCGGCTGTCGAATGCTCTCGGCGAGTTCCTCCGCGCGCGCCGGGAGTTCGTGCGGCCAGAGCAGGTCGGCATCGGCGCCGATACGTCCCGACGGGTGCCGGGCCTGCGCCGCGAGGAGGTCGCGCACCTTGCGAGCATCAGCCCCGAGTACTACCTGCGGATCGAGCAGGGGCGGGTGCGGCGGCCGTCGGAGCAGGTCCTCCTCGGGCTCGCCCGTGCCCTGCTGCTGGACGACAGTGGACGCCGATACCTGCTCCGGTTGGCGAGCCCGAGGCCGTTCATGCGCGCGGTTGACGACCGATCGACGCAACTCGACGACCGGGTCGCCCGGCTCCTCGCACACTGGTCCGGTACGCCCGCGTACGTGAGCGACGACAACCAGTACGTCGTCGCCGCGAACGCGCTCGCGCGGGCGTGGGTGCCACCGGGCATGCTCGATCCCGGGGTCAACCTGCTCGTCTCGGCCTTCGAGCAGTACGCCGACTTCCGAGGCACCACATCGCCCGACGCACCGGAGTACGACCGCATGCACCGGGAGTGGGAGGGGACACTCCGCGACCTCACCGCCCCGCTCCGCTACTACGGCCGACCGGACGATCCGCGCCTCCAGGAGATCGTCGGGATGCTCTCGGCACGGCACCCGGTGTTCCGGACGATCTGGGCGGAACATGTCGTCAAACCGCAGATGTCCCGGCGGACACGCACGTTCATCGAGCCCCTCGGCTGGGTCGACTTCCGGGCGCAGACCTTCGAGGTCCCGCACACGGACCAGTTCCTCACCGTGTTCTTCGACGAGCCGGGCTCAGCTGCGGCGGCGGCGATCGCCTACCTCGCAGCCCGGGACGCGCTTCAACGGGAGGGCACCGGATCGCTCGACGCGGAGGGCTCGTCCGGCGAGACCGCCTCGGACAGCCGCTTCAGCCGCGCCCGGGACGATGCTCCCGACGGGACGAAGACCAACAGCAGATCGCCCTCGGGCCCGGGCGCGTTCAAGACGTTGTAGACCATCCGGACCTCCCCGGCCGGCGTGGGGAAGACGATGGGACCCGACGTCCCGGAGTGCCCGTCGCCCGAGGCCCAGGTCTGGGCGAAGTCGCGCGACTTCGCGGAGAGTTCGCCGATGATCCGAGCCGCCGGACGATCCGTATCGTGCTCCTCGACCGACCGCTTGAGGAGCTCCGCGGTGGTCTCGGACATCCGGGTCCACAGCGGATCGCCGACGACCCGGTCGGGGGAGAGGAACGCGAAGCGCGCCAGGTTGACGCCGGTGTGGAACGCCGGCGTCAAGCGTGCCGCCGCCGGATTCGCCTCGAGGACGTCCAGCGTGCGGTCGCAGAGGACCACGGGCACCTCTCGCCACGAGTCGATGAAGTCCCTGATCCGGTCCCGGCGCTCACGCACGCCCTCGTTCGCGATCATGGGTCCACGGTAGGCGTTGCGACCGCCGTCGGCTAGCCCTCTGGTGCCAGCTGCCCACCCCTGTCAACGTGCGCCGGCCATCGCTCCGGATGGCGGTCAGCCGGCTCGGGCGGCGAGGTAGGCGAGCACCGCGGCCCCCGGGGAGCCGCGCTCTGCGAAGACGGTCGTCAACTGATGGCCGGGCCAGTCGGGGACGAGGAGGTGCTGATACTGCAGCTCGACGGTCCCGAAGTCGTCGATCGAGGCCCGAAGTGGACCGCCGGCGAGGGGACGGGCGTCATGGCGAGCCCACAGGCGGGCGAACAGCGGACTGCGGGCGGTGAGCTCCTCGACGATCGTCTGCAACCGAGGGCTGCTCGGATCGCTGCTGTAGCGGAGTGCTGCGACCACGGCCGGGGCGCTCACCTCCCACTCCGGGGCGATGGACTGCACCCGATCGTCGAAGTACCCGAGTACATCGTTCTGCCCGACGTCGAGGAGGCCGCCGCCGATGCGTCGCGCGAGCGCGTTCGACGCGACGATGTCCCGGTTGCCGTCGGTGATGTACGCCCCGGTGTCCGACCAGTGGTCGAGGAGTGTCGTGTCCGGGACGGATCGTCCGGCCGGTGCGGGCGTGCCGGCGTCCAACGGTCGGCGCTCGGCCGGGAAGAGGTCGACGTCGTAGGCGAGTCGGAAGAGGTAGTCCACGGCGTGCTCGTCGAGTCGAAGGGCCCGACCGATGCCCGCCAGCACCTCCTCGGACGGTCGCTGGTCCCGCCCCTGCTCGAGGCGGAGGTAGTAGTCGGCGCTGACGTCCGCGAGCGCTGCCACCTCGGTGCGTCGGAGTCCGGCGACCCGCCGACCGTCCTCCGGGACGAACCCCACGTCCTCCGGTCGGACGAGTCCTCGACGAGCCCTGAGGTAGTCGCCGAGCGCGGCCGCCCGCGTGATCCCGGTCTCCGATCCTCCCTGCGTCATGGCCCGGTCAGAGTCCGCGGGACACCGCGGCAGCCGCTGCGAGCCAGGCCCGCTGCGTGCTCGACCGCAGGGCGTCGTGACGGATGACGCCGTTCTTCAACGCGGGATCGAAGGGGACGACGACCACGTCGCGCACGTAGGGTCGGAAGTCCTCGGCGTACGCGTTGGCGATCGACGTGTCCTTGGCCTCGGCCTCGGAGACGATGACGATGGCGTTGCGCGCGAGTTCAGCACCGCGCTCGCTCACGCGGCTGACGGCGGTGAGGGTGAGTCGCGCGCCCTCCTTCTTGTCCTCGACGGTCGTGGTCGGGATGACGAGCTGGTCGGTCAGCTCCACCATGCGGCGCCAGTTGGGGGCACCGGCCGAGTTGCCCGAGTCCATGACGATCAGGCGGTAGTACTTCGCGAGGACGCGATGGACGAGGTCGACCTCGTCGGCGGTCACCACGTGCTCGCCGTCGGCCGCGGATCGCAGCACCTCGTACTTGTCGCCCGGCTGGTGGTGGACGAACCGCGACAGGTCGGCTCGCTCGGCGCCGGGGGAGAGGAGGTCGCTCGCCGCGGCGAGGAGGTCGAGGACGGTCGAATCGTGTCCGCCCTGCTCGGTCCGCCAGCCGAGCGTGCCCATGGTCTCGTTGTTGTCCCAGGCTGCGACGCCGCCACCGCCGTACCGGGCGAAGACGGACGACAGGTTGACGACGGTCGGCGTCTTGTTGGCGCCGCCCTTCTGGTTCGCGACGGAGATGGTGCGACGCCTCGGGAAGTGGCGTGACACGGCGTGGACGTCGTCACGCTCGGCGCGCTCGCTCGCGGACGGCGGCACCGAGAAGCCGAGCTTGTTGAGCAGACCGGCGAGCCCGTGCTGCGCCGGGCCGATCGTGGGCGGCGCGAGGAACGAGGGTGCATCGCGCAGGTCTCGTCGAGCCGGGGCGGTCGGCTGGCCCGGAGCCAGCTGCTGTGGGACCGGGGGCTGCTGCTGCGCGGGTGCGGCCGGCGGTGCCTGCACCGCCTGCTGGGCCGGGACCGCGCGCTGCGCAGGTACCGGAGCCTGCTGCGCGTTCGGCTGGTTCGAGACCGGCTGGAACGGCGGCGTGCCGAACGCGGGCTGCTGCACCGTCGGGCGCTGCGGCGGGACGGGCTGCGGCGTCGTGGTCGCCTGCGGGTTTGCGGAGACCGGCGGCGTGGGCTGTGCCGGGACCGGCGTGGGCTGCGACGGCTGGACGGGCGCGGCACGGGGCGGTGTCGGCGGCTGAGCCGGGGCCGGGCGCGCGGGTGCCGGCTGCGAGGGTGTGGGCGGCGGCGCCTGGATGAGCGGCACCCGTTGCGCGGCGGCGGGCGGTGGCGTGGTCCGTTGCGCGGTGCGCGCTGGCGCTGCGGACTGCGGTTCCTCCTGCAGTTCGCCGTTGACACCGATGAGGAGCACGGTGACGCTCGTGGGGTCGGTCACCGTCACGCGGATCGGTCGACCGGACTTCCTGGCCTCCGCCTGCATCAGTTCGACGAGCTGGCGGCGGGCCGTTCCCTCGTCGGTGGCGGTCAGGTACTGCTCGGCGGTGCCGACGCGGAACACGCCGGAATTGTCCGCCAGCAGTGATGCCGTCATCGGCGGGAAGTCCTGTATCGAGGCCTTGTCGATCATGCTCTCACTCCTTCGCGGCGGGGGTGAACCCGTCCCCACTATGCCTTAGTACGGCGCATGTCGGATTTCCGTCCCCAGCCGTGACGCCTCGCCGAGCGTGCTCGTTCGGTCGTCTCCAGGCGCTTCAAAGAGTGGATTGCGCGCCGTCGGTGGGGCCCGCGAGGCCGACGTACATCGAGCGGTGGAGCTCCGCGACGTGGTCGAAGGCGAGGCGACTCGCTGCTGCCGCATCGCCGATGCGGAGGGCGTCGACGAGCTGGGCGTGCTCCTCGTTCGACGCGCGTAGGTACTCGATCCGGTAGGGGATGAAGTAGGAGTACAGCTCGCGGGACACCCGGTCGTGGAGGTCGGCCGCGCCCGGCGCGCCTGCCGACACCGCCAGCTCGGCGTGGAACGCAGCGTCGGCCTCGCGGAACCGGCTCCAGTCCGGCTCGGTCCGCATGGTCGCCACGAGGTCGTCGAGTCGACGCAGGGACGGCGCCTCCGGTGCAGCGGCAGCCCGCGCCGCCAGCCCGGCTTCGAGCGTCGCGCGCTGGTCGATGAGCGCGTGCACGTGGACGGCGTCCTCGCGGTAGGCGGCGATCTCGGGCACGGTGCCCACCGCGGGCGCGTCCGCGATGAACGTGCCGCCCGTGTTGCCCTGCCGGCGGACGACGACGCCCTCGTCGCTCAACGCCCGATACGCGCGCCGCACCGACATCTCACTGACCCCGAACGCTCGAGCCGCTTCCTCGGGTGCCGGGAGCCGTTGGCCGGGCACCAGCATCCCGAGCTCCAGCGCCAGCGAGATGCGTGCGCGGACGGTGTCGACGGCGGTCGTGCGGCGGATCGCTCCGAGCGAGGGCGAACCCAGATCCATGGCACCCTCGTCTCGTCGCCGATCGACTCCGCGACCCTGGTTCAGCCGGCCGTCGGTTGGTCGGCGGTCGCCTCGCTCACCGCGCCGTCCGGCTCAGCGTCCAGGGGGAATCGCTTCCCCAACACGATACCGATGAGCATGGCGACCACGGGGATGAGGGCGAGCACGACACTCACGGTGACGCTTCCGCCGGTGACGAGTGTGAAGTTCGACAGCACGAGCCACAGTGCGAATGCGAGTCCGACCACCGCGAGGATCGGGAACACCCGCGCACCCCAGGTGCGGCCGGGGACCAGCTCGGGCCGGCGCGCGAAGAACACGAGGACGGCGATCGAGGTCGTCAGCATCAGGAGCACCATCCCGACGGTCGCCACCCCGGCCATGGATCCGAAGACCCCGACGAGCGGGTCGAGGCCGGCGAGGGCGAGCCCGGCGAGGACGATGGCCGCCGTCACCGTCTGCACGATCGAGGAGGTCGACGGCGAGTGGTGTGCGGGGTGACGCTGGCCGAGGCGCGCGGGCAGCACCGACTTCTGCGCCAGCGTGAACTGGTAGCGCGCGATGACGTTGTGGAAGGACAGCACGCACGCGAACAGGCTCGTGATGAGCAGCACCTGGACGACATCGCGCATGATCGGGCCGAGGTAGGTCGTCGTCGTGTCGAGCAGGAGGTTGCCCTCGCCGGCGAGCGTCTGTTGGGCGACAGCGACGGCGTTCCCTGCGCCGACGCCCGTCACGAGCGCCCAGCAGGAGATGGCGTAGAACACGCCGATGATGACGACGGCCAGGTACGTGGCTCGCGGGATGGTGCGTTCCGGGTTGCGCGCCTCGTCCCGGAAGACCGCGGTCGCCTCGAACCCGATGAAGCCGGTGAGGGCGAAGAGCACGGCGACGCCGATCCCACCGGTGAAGATGTTGGCGGGGTCGAAGGTCTCGACCGCGATGCCGTCCGCACCGCCCGTCGCGAAGATGACGACGTCGAGCACGACGACCACGAGGATCTCGAGCGTCAGGGCGATGCCCAGTACTTTCGCGCTCAGGTCGATGTGCCGGTAGCCGAGCACCGCGACGATCGCCATCGTCGCGAAGGAGTACAGCCACCAGGGCAGGCTCGGGCCGCCGAAGTACGTGACGAGGTCGTCGAGCGCCCACCCCATGTAGCCGTACACGCCCACCTGGATCGCGGTGTAGGCCACGAGCGCGGTGAAGGCGGAACCCAGACCGAGGCGCGAGCCGAGTCCGGCCGTCACATAGGAGAAGAACGCGCCGGCTTCGCGGACGAACGGCGTCATGGTGACGAAGCCGACGGAGAAGACGAGGAGGATCACGGCGGCGAGGGCGAAGCCGATCGGGGCTCCGGCGCCGTTCCCGGTGCCGATCGCGATGGGGACGTTGCCGCCGATCACGGTGAGTGGTGCGGCGGCGGCGATCACCATGAAGACGATGGAGCCGGTACCGAGCTGGCCGTCGAGGCGCTGACGCGGCTCGGCGATGGGGTTCACGGTCATGAGGTCACTTTCCAGGGGAGTCGGGGGACTCGGAGGGGGAGGGGAGGAGGGACGGAGCCCCTCAATACAGCTCGGCGCGGCGGTCGGCGAGGTAGGGGTTCTCCTGCCTGGCGCGCCTGGTGGCCTCCGGATCGATCGTGGCGATCATGAGACCGACGGCGTCCGCGTCGAGCGCGTCGAGGACCACACCGTCCGGGCCGACGATGCTGCTGCGGCCGACGTAGGTGAGGTCCCCTTCGGAGCCGACGCGGTTGACGTAGACGAGGTGGACCTGGTTCTCCCAGGCGCGCACCGGGATGAGCCGCTCGGCGATGTGCGCGTAGGGCTCCATCTGCGCGGTGGGGACGATCACGACGTCGGCGCCGTCGAGGGCCGCGGCGCGGACGGTCTCGGGGAACTCGACGTCGTAACAGATGAGGACGGCGACGCGGACGCCGCCCAGGTCGACGGTCGGCGCGAGGGTGTCGCCGGCCACGAAGAGCTGTCGGTCGAGCTCACCGAACAGGTGCGTCTTGCGGTACCGGAGCAGCTCCGTCCCGTCAGGACCGACGAGGACGAGGGCGTTCGCGACGGCTCCGCCGGGGAGCGGTTCGGGGAGTCCGGCGAGGATCGCGATCCCGGTCTCGCCGGCGATGGCGGCGACCTGGTCGACCAGCTCCGGGGTGGCGAGCGGGGCGAGGCGGTCTCCGAGGTTGTAGCCGGTGATGAACATCTCGGGGGTGACGAGCAGATCCGCGCCGCGATCCGACGCCTGTCTGGCGGCGTCGGCGACGAGCGCGAGGTTCGCCTCGACGTCTCCAGGGACGCCGTGGTGCTGCAGTCCGGCGATGGTCAGGGTCATGGCGGTGGAGCTCCTCGGTGGGCGTGCGTCGATGCACTCAGTAAACAGCTCAAACTGAGCTGTTTGATGTCCATCATGTTTCGATCCGGTTTCGCCCGCAAGAGGGGCGGGACATACTGGTGGCGTGCGTGCCCTTCCTGTCGACGTCCCGATCGTGCTCGGCCCCTTCGGAGGCCTGTCCTCCGTCGAACTCACCGCGACGGTGAGCGAGCTGGGCGGCCTCGGCTCCTTCGGTCTGTACGGCTACGACGCCGAGCGCATCGAGCGGACGGTCACGGCCCTCCGCGAGCGGACCGCGGCGCCCTTCGCCCTGAACCTGTGGCTGCCGCGTGGCGACGAGTCGTCGCCCGACGACTCCGAGGCGTCCTTCGCAGGAGCGGTCGAGGCGCTCCGACCCGTGTTCGACGAGTTGTCGCTCGAGCTGCCCGATCGTCCGGCCCGGTACGTGCCGCCGTTCGACGAGCAGATCGAGGCGGTCCTGGAGGCGCGGCCCGCCGTGGTCAGCTTCGTCTTCGGGGTTCCGCCGCGGCCGGTGGTCGACGCGGCGCACGACCGGGGCATCGTCGTGGTCGGGGCGGCGACCACGGTGGCCGAGGGACTCGCCCTGCAGGAGGGCGGGGTCGACGTGGTCGTCGGCACGGGCATGGAGGCCGGCGGCCACCGCGTCTCGTTCCTGCGCGCAGCCGAGGACTCCCTCGTCGGCCTGGTCGCCCTGATCCCGCAGCTCGTCGATGCCTTGGACGTCCCGGTGATCGCCGCCGGCGGCATCGCCGACCGACGTGGTGTCGCCGCCGCACGGGCACTCGGTGCCGCCGGAGTGCAGGTCGGGACCGCCTTCCTCCGCACGAGCGTCTCCGCGGCGACGGCCGAGCATCGCGCGGCCATCGTCTCGACGCCCGCCGACGGCACCGTCCTCACGCGCGCGATGAGTGGCAGGCTCGGCCGGGGTGTCCCGAACCGGGTCTTGCGCGAGATCGAGGCATCGGGGGTCGTCGCCCCGTTCCCGGTCCAGAACTGGCTGACCGGGCGGTTCCGCACCGTCGCCTCCGAGCGGGGCGTCGCAGACCTCCAGGGCTTCTGGGCAGGGCAGGCGTCACTGCTGACCCGCGATCGGGCCGATGCCGAGGCCGTCTTCACGGAACTCGCCGCAGGCCTGTCGGTCCCACCCAGGGCACCCTGACCCCGGTCCGCGTCGCCCGCAGGACCGCGTAAGCTGGAGGGGACTTCCTGCAAGAGATGAGACGTTCACCGTGCCCAGCATTCCGTTCGACGGCGCCAAGCACGATCGGTACTGGATGGTCCCGATCCTGCGTGCGGTGATCGCGCTCGCCACGGCGGGGGTCGTCACCTTCACGCAGGGCCACTCCTCGCAGTTCGGCCTCGTGGTCTTCGGGGTCTTCACGCTGCTGTCCGGCGCGATCGTCGGTGCCTTCGCGTTCCCGAACTTCTCCGACACCGTGACCCGCGCCTTCTTCCTCGGCCAGGGCGTCATCGGCGTCGTGACCGGCGTCTTCTCGCTGCTCGTGAGTGGCGGCGGGCTGAGCATCTTCCTCTACGTCGTCACCCTGTGGGCGGCCCTCACCGGATTCCTCGAGCTGTACAGCGGGATCCGCTGGCGCGGTCGCCTCGCCGCGGCGAAGGACTGGACCGCGGTCGGTGCCTTCACGGTGCTGCTCGCCATCGCGACGCTCCTCGTCCCGCCCGGACTCGAGCAGCGATTCGCCGCCCCGGGAGGTGTCGAGGGTGTCCTCCGTGCGGACATCGTCGTCGTCGGCCTCGTCGGGGCATACGCCGCGATCATCGGCGTCTACCTCGTCATCGGCGGACTGTCGCTGCGGTGGGCGGGCAAGCGCCCGGTCACTGGCGCAGCCACCGACGACACCACCGGCACGGCTGGAGCCGCATCATGAGCAAGCCCAACCGCGACGACGTCCTGCGGCCGATCGAGCTCCTCGTGCTCTCGGGCGTCATGGGGGTCTTCACCGGCGTCGTCGTCCTGATGTCGACCCGCGAGATCGTCCTGTCACTCATCGGCTTGGGCATCGCATTCATCGCCTCGCTCGTCGTCCTCGCGATGCTGGCGCTCGCCGTGAAGCCCGACTTCCAGGAGAAGCTCGACCTCGACGAGCAGGACGGCGACGACAAGCGTCCGCCGCGCCCCTCCGGCCACTGACCGTCTCGTCCCTCCGGCCCTGGGCGTTCGCCCGGTCCCTGAGCGTTCCTTCCGGTCCCTGAGCCTGTCGAAGGGCGCACGCCGACAGGCTCGGTGATCGGTCTCCCGTTCCCCGAGCCTGTCGATGGGCGACCTACGGCAGGTAGTCCACCAGGTCGTCGGAGAGCCCGAGGTACGTCGCCGGCGTGAGCTCGAGCAGGCGCTGCTTCGCGGCGTCGCCGATGTCGAGCTTGGAGACGAACTCGACGAGCTCCGCCTGGCCGAGACGCTTGCCGCGCGTGAGCTCCTTGAGGAGCGCGTAGGGGTCCTCGATGCTCGAGCGACCCGCGGTCACCTCGGCGCGGATGACCGTCTGGATGGCCTCCGCGAGCACCTCCCAGTTGTGGTCGAGGTCCGCGGCGAGCACGTCCTCCGCGAGGTCGATCTGCCCGAGGCCGCCGAGGATGTTGTCGAGGGCGAGCAGCGAGTGGCCGAACCCGACACCGATGTTGCGCTGGGCGCTCGAGTCGGTGAGGTCGCGCTGGAGTCGCGAGGTGACGAGGGTGGCGGCGAGGGAGTCGAGGATCGCACTCGACAGCTCCAGGTTGGCCTCGGCGTTCTCGAAGCGGATCGGGTTGACCTTGTGCGGCATGGTCGACGAGCCGGTGGCGCCCGCGACGGGGATCTGCCGGAAGTAGCCGATGGAGATGTACGTCCACATGTCCGTGGCGAGGTTGTGCAGCACGCGGTTGGCGTGGGAGATCTTGCCGTAGAGCTCGGCCTGCCAGTCGTGCGACTCGATCTGCGTCGTCAGGGGGTTCCAGTCGAGGCCGAGCCCCTCGACGAACTCGCGCGAGATGGCGGGCCAGTCCGCGTCGGGATCGGCGACGACATGGGCGGCGAAGGTGCCGGTCGCGCCGGAGAACTTGCCGAGGTACTCGTTCGCCTCGATCTGCAGGGCGATGCGCTCGAGTCGGTAGACGGTGACGGCGAGCTCGCGGCCCATCGTGGTGGGCGTCGCCGGCTGGCCGTGCGTGCGGGCGAGCATCGGGACGGCCCGGAAGTCGACGGCCTTGGTGCGCAGGGAGTCGAGGACGAGTCGCAGCTTCGGCAGCCAGATGGCGCGGACGGCCTGCGACACCGTGAGCGCGTAGGAGAGGTTGTTGATGTCCTCGCTCGTGCAGGCGATGTGGGTGAGTTCGGCGATGCGGTCGAGCCCGAGCTCGGACAGGCGGTGGCGCACGAGGTATTCGACGGCCTTCACATCGTGACGCGTGACGGCCTCCTTCTCGGCGAGCCAGTCGATGTCGGCCTGGCCGAAGTCGAGGTAGAGCGCGCGGAGCTGTTCGATCTCCGCCGGGGTGAGCGGGGAGGAGCCGAACATCGAGTGTTCGGTGAGGTAGACGAGCCACTCGACCTCGACCTGCACGCGGGCGCGGTTCAGACCGGCCTCCGAGAGGTACTCTCCGAGCGCCGTCACGGCGGGGCGGTAGCGACCGTCGAGCGGGCTGAGCGGCTGGGCGGGGAATTCGGTCATGGGGTGGCTCCCTGGGTCAGTGCTGGTTCGAGCTGGTGGAAGAGGGATCTGCAGGCATGGTCGATCATGCCGAGGACGGTCTCGAACATCTGAGCGTCCGAGTAGTAGGGGTCGGGGACGTCGCGGGTCCCGGAGGTGCTGTCGAAGCTCAAGAGCAGGTGCACCTTGGAACGGTCCGCGTCGTTGCCCGCCCAGGCCCGCAGGATGCGTTCGTGACTGCGGTCGAGGGCGACGACGAGGTCGTAGCTGTCGAAGCGGTCGGGGTCGAACTGCTTGGCCCGGTGGGCGGTGGCGTCGTGGCCGTGCGCTCGCAGCGCGGTGACCGTGCGGTGGTCGGCGTGCTCGCCGACGTGCCAGTCGCCGGTGCCGGCGGAGGAGACCTCCACGACCCGCTCCAGCCCGGCGGCCGCGACGAGGTCGGTGAAGACGCTCTCGGCCATCGGGGATCGACAGATGTTGCCCGCGCAGACGAAGCACACGCGGAACGGGGTCGTGCCGGGGTCGGCCTCCCCGAGGGTGTTCATGCGTCTATTCTGGCCGACCGCGCCCGAGCCGTCGAACCGTTCTCAGCTGACCCCGCTCCACAGCGCTCCGCGGGTCAGCTGCCTCCACATCAGCACGGTGTGCCGTCACGACCGCTCCGCCGGTTGGGCAGAGTCGAGCGTGATGCCGGCGGTGGGCGGGCGGAGGGCGAGGGGACATGGCGTTGGAGTACGACCCGTTGGCGATGGGCTTCCCGTCGCAGTCGACGGCAGAGGAGGTTGCCTCGATCCTCGAGGGGCGCGCTCGATGTCTCGAGGAGGTCCTGCTCGAACTGGAGCCGGAAATTCTCAGGTTCGCGCAGGCGCGCAGCGGTCTCGAGTGGGTCGGTCCCGCCGCCGTGCAGTTCTCCTGGTCCGCGGACGAACTGACCGCGGTGCTTCGTGGAGCGGCCGCTGCACTCGATGAGGGACTCAGGAGCGCTCGTGGGGCGGCATCGTCGATCGCCGTGGGAGCGGAGCATGAGTGACGACCTCACCATCCGAGGAGGAGGCGTCGTAGCCGTCGCCACGGAGGATCATCTGCTCCTCGGCGCGCTGCTCCTCGAACTCGGCGAGGCCTGCGCGAGCTGGGCCGACCGCGTGGAATCGGTGTCGACCGACGACGTGTCCCTGGTGCCCGTCGGCCCGACGATCGTTCCCCAAGCCGATCCCGGGGCGGGAAGCGGGGCGGCTGCGAAGGCCGCCACCAGCTTGCGGCGTGCGAGCGACGACGCGAGCCGGTTGGGCGGGCATCTGATCGTCGGCGCGGAGCAGTACGGAGAGCTCGAGCGGATGGTCCAATCGTTGTTCACGTTCACCGGGGGCGCCGCGGGGTGGGTCCTGGGGGCCTCCCCATTGATCCCCCTCGGTGTCCTCGCCGCCGTTGGAGAGGTCACGCTCATCAGGACGGTGTTCCGCGGAATGTTGGGGTTGCTGTCCTCGGGCCTGCAGGACGGCTTTGATGAGGCCTCGGTGAAGACTGCGCGTGAGCTGATGTCGTCACCCGCGTTCGTCGCCCTCGTGCGCGGAGTCGTATCGGGCTCCGACGAGTTCCTGATCGGCGCGTTCGGTCTGCCGGCGATGCTCGACGCGAACCGCCTGAGCGAGCAGGGCATCACCGGGGTGGCGTTCGCAGCCGCAGTCGCACTGCGCGGAGTCGATCGTGCCGGCCTCCTCACTCCCGCGGCGCCGGTCCGCACGGTCGAGGTGAAGGCCCAGGGCGCTCCGGCGCCCCTGAAACCTCCGACCCGGTACGAGGACCTCGTCGAGCGGATGCCGCACGGGGGAGCAGGCTCGCCGCAGATCAGGATCGAGCGGTACGAGGACGCTTCCGGCGCCGACCAGTGGATCGTCTGGTCGGGTGGAACCATCGAGACCGGGTTCCCTGAGACGTCGACCGAGCCCTTCGACAACCGCAGCAATGTCAACGCCGTCGCAGGTCTGGAGGCGGAGAGCGCCGAAGCGACCCTCCAAGCCATGCGACTCGCGGGTGTCCCGGACGGCGCCTCCGTGCTCCACGTCGGGTACTCCCAGGGCGGCATCATCGCGTCCCGCATCGCCGCCAGCGGTACCTACGACTCCTCGGTCGTCACCTTCGGATCGCCGGTCGAATCCGTCGACTTCGCGGAGGACCTCCCGCGCACCCATGTCGAACACACCGAGGACGTCATCCCCGCACTCTCCGGTGAACGACGCGACTCACTCAACGGGGGTACCGTCGTCCAGCGTTCGTTGTACGACGGAGGGCCACCGCCGGCCGGTGACGATCCCCTTCCGGCTCACAATCTCGACCGCTACCGGGAGACGGCGCGCCTCCTCGACCAGTCCTCGGAGGAGCGGCTCACGCCAGCGATCGACCCCCTCGCCGGGCTCACGGGCACCGGGGATGTCTGGCAGTACCGGGCCGACAAGGTCCTGCCGTGACCGGGTGGTCGAGCCGAAGGTCAGTCCTTCGCCTTGGGGCGGATGATGATGCCGAGCAGCCAGTTCACGATCGAGATGACGATCGCCCCGAGGACGCCCCACCAGAAGCCGTCGACGGTCAGGCCGAACCCGAACCAGCCGCTGATTCCGGCGGTGATGAGGAGCAGGAGCCCGTTGATGAGGAGCCCGATCAGACCGAGCGTGAGGATGTAGAGGGGGAACGCGAGCACCTTGATGACCGAACCGATGATGGTGTTCACGACCGCGAAGATGAGCGCGACGAGCGCGAAGGTCAGGATCGTCTCCAGTGTGCCGCCGGGCGCGTACGGCGTCACGTTCACACCGGCGACGATGAGGGTCGTGACCCAGATGGCGAAGCCGTTGACGATCAGGTTCAGCAGAAAACGTCCCATGAGGGCAATCCTCCCACCCTTGCCACAGCGGGCAAAGGGCCGATTCGGACCGGCGCACTGCATTCCGACGCAGGTATCCTTCGCGGCCTAGACTCGTCGAGTGAGTGACAACCTGCCAACCACCGCCCAGCCGGCCGCTCAGCCGGGCCGGAGCCCGGTCCGTCTCCGTCCGGAGATCGCAGATCTGCCGCCCTACCGCCAGGGCAAGCCGGCCGCACCCGACGCCTTCAAGCTCTCCAGCAACGAGGTCCCGTTCCCGCCGCTCGACGCCGTCCTCTCGGCCATCACCGACACGGCTGCGCACTCCCACCGCTACCCCGACGGCGCCGCGCTCGCGTTGCGCACGGCGCTCGCCGAAACCAACGGCGTCACGCCGGAGCGCATCCACATCGGGGCGGGCTCGGTCGCACTCCTCAGCCAGTTCATCACCGCGACCGCCGGTCCGGGAGACGAAGTCGTCTTCGCCTGGCGCTCCTTCGAGGCCTACCCGGGTCTCGTGACCGTCGCCGGAGCGACGTCGGTGCGCGTCCCGAACCGGCCCGACGGCTCCCACGACCTCGAGGCGATGGCCGCAGCCGTCACCGACCGAACCCGCGTCGTCATCGTCTGCACGCCGAACAACCCCACGGGCCCGGTCGTCGAGCGCGCCGCCTTCCTCGCCTTCCTCCGCTCCGTGCCGTCCGACGTGCTCGTCCTCCTCGACGAGGCCTACCGCGAGTTCGTCACCGACGATGACGCTGTCAACGGCATCCCGCTCCTCGACGAGCACCCGAACCTCGTCGTGCTCCGCACCTTCTCGAAGGCCTACGGACTCGCCGGCCTCCGCGTCGGCTGGGCCATCGGCCACGAGCTCGTCCTCGACGGCGCCCGTAACGCGGCCATCCCGCTCTCCAGCACCGCGCCGGCGCAGCAGGCGGCCATCGCCGGACTCGCGAACGCCGAAGACATCCGAGCCCGCGTCGCGGTCATCACCGCACGACGCGACGACCTCGCCGCCGCACTCCGCGAGCAGGGCTGGTTCATCCCCGCGGCACAGGGCAACTTCGTCTGGTTCGGCCTCGGCGAGCAGGCGGCCGCGGCGAACGAGACCTTCCTCGCGCACGGCATCGTCGGCCGCGCCTTCCCCGGCGACGGCGTCCGCATCTCGATCGGTGAAGCCGAGTCGATCGAACCGCTCCTCGCCGCCGCTGCAGAGATCCTCGCCGGGCTGCCGGCCGACCACCCGACACGAGAGGGAGTGCGCTCACGATGAGCCGTTCCGGAGACGACCCCACCGTGCCCAGCGTCCAGTTCATCGACGCGGCCGGCACCTTCGCGCCGAACGAACACGCGGAGCGCTATCAGCCGTTCCTCGATCGCCTGACCGAGACCGACCTGCAGCAGTTCTACCGAGACATGGCGAACGTCCGCGCCTTCGACATCGAGGCGACGAACCTGCAGCGCCAGGGCCAGATGGCGCTGTGGCCGCCGAGTCACGGGCAGGAGGCGGCACAGGTCGGTTCGGCCCGTGCGGCGCGAGCCCAGGACCACATCTTCCCCTCCTACCGCGAACACGTCGTCGCGATGATCCGCGGTGTCGACCCCATCGACATCGTCCGCCTCATGCGCGGCAACACGCACGGCGGCTGGGACCCGGCAGATCCGTCCAACGGCAACATGCACCTGTACACCCTCGTGCTCGCCGCTCAGACCCTGCACGCGACCGGCTACGCGATGGGCCTGAACTTCGACAAGGCCGTCGGCACCGGCGACCCCGACCGCGACACGGCCGTGCTCGTCTACTTCGGCGACGGCTCGAGCTCCGAGGGTGACGCGAACGAGGCGTACATCTACGCCGCCAGCTACCAGACGCCGCAGGTGTTCTTCCTGCAGAACAACCAGTGGGCCATCTCCGTCCCCGTCTCCCGCCAGGCCCGCGAGCCGCTCTACCAGCGCGCCGCCGGGTTCGGCCTCGACAGCGTCCGCATCGACGGCAACGACGTCCTCGCGAGCTACGCGACGGCGGCGAAGCACCTCGACGACGCCCGCGCCGGCCACGGCCCGAGCCTCATCGAGGCGATGACCTACCGCGTCGGCGCCCACACCACGAGCGACGACCCGACCAAGTACCGGACCGACGACGAACTCCAGTCCTGGATCGCCCGCGACCCGATCGTCCGGTTCAAGACGTATCTCCAGGGGCTCGGCGCCTCGGACGCGTTCTTCGCCGAGGTCGACGAAGAGGCTGCTGCGCTCGCGGAGGACACCCGCGTCCGCACGCTCGCACTCGAGGCGCCCGGTCCCGAGCTCATGTTCGAGGGCGTCTACTCCGAACCGCACCCGCTCATGGTCGAGCAGCAGGCCTGGCTCGAACGCTACGAGGCCTCGCTCGAAGGAGGCAACGCATGACGATGACCACCATGCCGATGGCGAAGGCGTTGAACGCCGGCCTGCGCAAGGCGATGACCGACGACGACAAGGTCCTGCTGATGGGCGAGGACATCGGCCCGCTCGGCGGCGTCTTCCGCGTCACCGAGGGCTTGCACGCCGAGTTCGGCGGCGACCGCGTGCTCGACACCCCGCTTGCGGAGTCCGGCATCGTCGGCACCGCGATCGGCCTCGCCATGCGCGGCTACCGTCCGGTGTGCGAGATCCAGTTCGACGGCTTCGTGTTCCCGGCCTTCAACCAGATCACGACGCAGCTCGCGAAGCTCACCAACCGGCACGAGGGCAAGCTGCAGATGCCCGTCGTCATCCGGATCCCCTACGGCGGACACATCGGCGCGGTCGAGCACCACCAGGAGAGCCCCGAGGCGTACTTCGCCCACACCGCCGGTCTGCGCGTCGTCAGCCCGTCGACCCCGAACGACGCCTACTGGATGATCCAGGAGGCCATCGCCTCGAACGACCCGGTCGTCTTCCTCGAGCCGAAGAGTCGCTACTGGCCGAAGGGCGAGGTCGACCTCGACCGCTCCGCCGCGCCACTGCACGGTAGCCGCATCGTCCGCACCGGCACGGAGGTCACCCTCGCCGGACACGGCGCGATCGTGAGCGTCATGCTGCAGGCGGCTGAACTCGCCGCCACGGAGGGCACGAGCGTCGAGGTCGTCGACATGCGCTCGTTGTCGCCCATCGACTACGACCCGCTCGTCGAATCCGTCCGCCGGACCGGCCGCCTCGTCTACGTGCAGGAGGCGCCCGGTTTCACGAGCGTCGGCTCGGAGATCGCGGCGACCGTCACCGAGCGCGCCTTCTACTCGCTCGAGGCACCCGTTCTTCGGGTGTCCGGGTTCGACACCCCGTTCCCGCCGGCGAAGCTCGAAGGCGTCTACCTCCCGGATGCCGACCGCATCCTCGAGGCCGTCGATCGCTCGCTGGCGTACTGAACACCGAAGGAAGACGAGGAACCACGATGAGTGATCTCCAGTTCGAACTGCCGGACGTCGGCGAAGGCCTGACCGAGGCCGAGATCGTCGCATGGAAGGTCGCGCCGGGCGACGCCGTCTCGGTCAACCAGGTGCTGGTCGAGATCGAGACCGCGAAGTCGCTCGTCGAACTCCCGTCGCCGTTCGCCGGCACCGTCGGCGCCCTGCTCGTCGAGGAGGGCCAGACCGTCGACGTCGGGACGCCCATCATCAGCGTGAGCACCGGTGGCGGGGCGGCGACCGCCGAGCCGACCGCGCCCGCACCGGCGGTCGTCGAGTCGGAGGAGGCCACGCTGGCCGCCGACACCGCGGCGAGCGTCTCTCCCGCCGAAGAGCCGCGCCCTGGCGCCGTGCTCGTCGGATACGGCAGCGCCGGCCACACTTCGAGCCGTCGCCGTGGCCGTGGCGCGACGCCGGTCATCGAGCCGGCGAGCCCGGCCGTCACCCCGCAGCCGCCCGTGCGCCGCCAGCCGCCGTCGAGCATCCCCGCCGCGTCCGCGTTGCCGGTCATCGCCAAGCCGCCGATCCGGAAGCTCGCGAAGGACCTCGAGGTCGACCTCACGGCCATCGAGGGCACCGGGCTCGCGGGGGAGATCACCCGCGACGACGTCATCCGTGAGGCCAGCCAGGCGAGCGTGTTCCGCAACATCGAGACGCCGGAGTGGGCCGACGAGCGCGAGGAGCGCATCCCGGTCAAGGGCGTCCGCAAGGCCATCGCGACGGCCATGACCCGCAGCGCCTTCACCGCGCCGCACGTCTCCCTCTTCGTCGACGTCGACGCGACGCGCACGATGGAGTTCGTCAAGCGTCTGAAGAACTCGACGGACTTCGCCGGCGTCAAGGTCTCGCCGCTGCTCATCATGGCCAAGGCGATGATCTGGGCGGTCCGCCGCAACCCCACGGTCAACAGCGAGTGGACGGACCAGGAGATCATCGTCCGCCACTACGTGAACCTCGGCGTGGCCGCCGCGACACCGCGCGGACTGATCGTCCCGAACGTCAAGGAGGCGCAGGCGATGAGCCTGCTCGAGCTGGCGCGAGCCCTCGAGACCCTCACCCTCACGGCCCGCGACGGCAAGACGCCGCCCGCCGACCAGCAGAACGGCACGATCACGGTGACGAACATCGGTGTCTTCGGCATGGACACCGGCACCCCGATTCTCAACCCAGGTGAGGTCGGCATCGTCGCGCTCGGCACGATCAAGCAGAAGCCGTGGGTCGTCGACGGCGAGGTGCGCAGTCGGTTCGTGACGACGCTCGGTGCCTCCTTCGACCACCGCGTGGTGGACGGCGACGTCGCGAGCCGCTTCCTGGCGGACGTCGCGTCGATCATCGAGGAGCCGGCGCTGCTGCTCGACTGAGTACACCTGCTCAGGAATCTTCCAGCCGGGCGATTTTGAGAATCAGTATCAATAGGCGTACCGTTGGCCTTCTCACCCCGATCGAGAAGGTTCATCAATGCGCGCTCGCACCCTGCTCCCAACCTTGGCCATCCTCCCGGCAGCCGCCCTCGTCCTCGCGGGCTGCTCCGGCAGCGGCGCGTCGAGCGCGGCCGACGACGGCAAGATCAACATCGTCGCCTCCACGAACGTGTACGGCGACATCGCCTCGAAGATCGGCGGCAAGGACGTCGAGGTGACCTCGCTCATCTCCTCGGCAGCCCAGGACCCGCATTCCTACGAGGCGAGCACGCAGGACCAGCTCTCCATCAAGAACGCCGACCTCGTCATCGAGAACGGCGGCGGCTACGACCCGTTCGTCGACACGCTCCTCGACGCCGCCAAGAACGAGTCCGTCGAGGTCGTCAACGTCGTCGACCTGTCGGGCCTCGCCCCGGACGACGACCACGCCGACGAGCAGCACACGGACGAGGCGCACGCCGAGGACGACGGCCACGACCACATCGAGGGCTTCAACGAGCACGTCTGGTACAGCTTCCCGACGATGGCGAAGCTCGCCGACGAGCTGGCCAAGGAGCTCGGCGAACTCGATAGCGCGAACGCCGCCACGTACACCGCGAACGCGAAGGCCTTCACCGAGTCCCTCGGCACGATCGAGACGGCCCAGGCCGCGATCAAGACCGCCCACGACGGCGAGGGCGTCGCCATCACCGAGCCCGTCCCGCTCTACCTGCTCGAGGGCGCCGGACTCGTGAACCGGACCCCCGAGGCGTTCAGCGAGGCGATCGAGGAAGGCACCGACGTGTCGCCGACCGTCCTCAAGGAGACGCTCGACCTCTTCGGCGGCGGATCGGTCGCGCTGCTTGCCTACAATGAGCAGACGAGTGGCGGCGAGACCGAGCAGGTCAAGACCGCCGCGGAGAACGCAGGCGTGCCGGTGCTGTCATTCACCGAGACCCTCCCGGACGGCAAGGACTACCTCTCGTGGATGACCGAGAACGTCGACGCCGTGGCGGACGCCCTGAATCGATGACCAGCGGTTCTACCAACGGCTCAGGCCCCGTCGACGTCCTCGCGCTCGCCGGGGCCGAGCTCGGTTTCGGCGGACGCACGCTCTGGGACGGCCTCGACCTCTCGGTGCGCCCGGGGGAGTTCCTCGCCGTGCTCGGCCCGAACGGCTCCGGCAAGACGAGTCTGCTGCGCACCATCCTCGGGCAGCAGCAGCTCGACCGCGGGACCATCCGGGTCGCCGGAGGCCCGGTGCACCGCGGCGACCGCCGCATCGGCTACATCCCGCAGCAGAAGCTCATCCCCGCCGGCACGCCGATGCGCGGTCGCGATCTCGTCGCCCTCGGCGTCGACGGCCACCGGTTCGGACTCCCCATCCGCACTGCTGCGACGAAGCGTCGGGTCGACGAGCTGATCGCCTCCGTCGGCGCGACCGCCTACGCCGACGGCGCGGTGGGCACCCTGTCCGGCGGTGAGCAGCAGCGGCTCCGCGTCGCCCAGGCGCTCGCGGACGACCCGATCCTCCTGCTCTGCGACGAACCACTGCTCAGCCTCGACCTCCAGCATCAGCGCGGGGTCAGCGAACTCATCGACCGTCGTCGGCGCGAGCACGACACCGCGGTGGTCTTCGTCACCCACGACGTGAACCCGGTGCTCCCCATGGTCGACCGCATCCTGTACCTCGCGGGCGGCCGGTTCCGGGAGGGCACCCCCGACGAGGTGCTCCGTAGCGAGGTGCTGTCGGAGCTCTACGGCACCCCCGTCGACGTGCTCCGCAGTCACGGCCGGGTTGTCGTGGTCGGCATCCCCGACAGCGAGACCCACCACCATCACCATGACGATCCGCACACCGGTGCGGTGGGGGTCGGCGCATGAACACCGACGACCTCTGGGGACGCCTGTTCAACTTCCAGGACTACGGCGCACTCCTCGAACTCGTGCAGAACTCGATCATCGCCGGCGCGGTCCTGGGCATCGTCGGTGGCCTCATCGGTGTGTTCGTGATGCAGCGGGACATGGCGTTCGCGGTGCACGGGATCAGCGAGCTGTCCTTCGCCGGCGCTGCCGGTGCGCTGCTGTTCGGGGCGAACGTCGTCGTCGGGTCCCTCGCGGGGTCCCTCGTCGCCGCGATCCTCATCGGCCTGCTCGGCTCGAAGGCGCGCGACCGCAACTCGATCATCGGGGTGCTCATGCCGTTCGGCCTCGGCCTCGGCATCCTCTTCCTCGCGCTCTATCCGGGCCGGAGTGCCAACAAGTTCGGGCTCCTCACGGGGCAGATCGTGTCGGTCGACGACCCGCAGCTGGGCCTCCTCATCGTCATCAGCATCGTCGTGCTGGTCGCGCTCCTCCTCCTGTGGCGACCCCTCAGCTTCGACAGCCTCGACCCGGACGTCGCCGCAGCACGTGGGGTGCCGAGCCGGTTCGTCTCGCTCGCCTTCATGGTGCTGCTCGGGCTCACCGTCGCGGTGTCGGTGCAGATCATCGGTGCGCTGCTCGTCCTCGCGCTGCTCGTGACACCTGCTGCCGCGGCGCTCCGGGTGTCGTCGTCGCCCGTCCTCGTCCCGGTGTTGAGCATGCTTTTCGGCTTCGTCTCGGCGGTCGGCGGCATCCTGCTCGCCATCGGTGGATCGCTTCCGATCAGCCCCTACATCACGACGATCTCCTTCCTCATCTACCTCGTCTGCCGCATCGTCGGGCCGCGCACCGCGTCCGGACGACGTGGTCGTCGGGCACCCGTCGGCGAGACGCGGCACGCCCAGGTCGCGCGATGACCGTGGACCGTGCACCGCGTCCGCGCGGAGCTGCTTCGGAGCGTCCTCCGAGCGGTTCCCGGGTACCCTTGAAGCGACAGGCAGGAGCACCCGTGGCGAAGCGCAACACCTGGCAGCGAGAAGCTGTCCGCGAGGCCCTCGGCGGCAACGACGGATTCATCAGCGCCCAGGGACTGCACGCCGAACTCCGCGACACCGGTTCGCCCATCGGGCTCGCGACCGTGTACCGCGCCCTCTCCGACCTCGCGGTCGAAGGCGAAGCGGACTCTCTGCAGTCGCCCGAGGGTGAGAACCTCTACCGCGCCTGCACGCCGGGCACGCACCACCACCACCTCATCTGCCGCAACTGTGGTCTCACCATCGAGATCGAGGCCGACGAGGTCGAAGCCTGGGCGCGCTCGGTCGCGTCGCAGCACGGGTTCACCGAGGCGAAGCACGTCGTCGACGTCTTCGGGCTCTGCGAGAACTGCTCGGCGGCGGCCCAGCGCGCGTGAGGCCGGAGTGAGCAGGACGACCGGAACCCTCGGGGTCGACGACGACTGGACCGCGCCCGACGACGACGGCGCGGAGCACTGGGGTCGCACCGAGGGGCGTGATCCACGGAATCTGCGGACACCGCTCCTGATCGGCGTCGCACTGCTCGTGGTGGTCGGACTCTTCGTGCTCCGGGCGCTCATGCCGCTCGGTGAGGCGCTCACCCCGCCCACCGCGGTGCGCGACTTCGTGACGCTGACGCTCAGCGTGGTGGTGGAGTCGCTGCCGTTCGTGGTGCTCGGCATCGTGCTGTCGATCCTCGTGCAGATCTGGCTTCCCGACGGCTGGCTCGAGCGGTGGTTGCCGACGCAGCCGATCCTCCGCCGGGCCTGCATCTCGCTGCTCGGCATGTTCCTGCCGGTCTGCGAGTGCGGCAACGTCCCGCTCGCCCGCGGCCTCATCGTGCGCGGGTTCACGGTGCCGGAGTCGATCACCTTCCTGCTCGCGGCGCCGATCCTCAACCCGATCGTCATCGTCACGACGCATCAGGCCTTCGGCTGGGACGGCGGGATCCTCGTCGCCCGCCTCGTCGGCGGGTTCCTGCTCGCGAACCTCATCGGGTGGCTCTTCAGCAAGCACCCCGATCCCAGCTCGCTGCTCACACCGACCTTCCAGGCCAGCTGCGAGGTGACCGAGCAGCACGGGCACGAGCACACGAAGGTGGAGCGCAGCCTGCAGCAGTTCGTCGCCGAGGCGCGCGCGATCATGCCGGCGCTGCTCATCGGGTCGGCCGTGGCCGGTGCCGTGCAGGTCCTCGTCCCACGCGAGGTGCTCGTCACCCTCGGCGCGAACCCCGTCTGGTCGGTGCTCGCGATGATGACGCTCGCCGTGATCGTCTCGATCTGCTCGAATGTCGACGCCTTCTTCGTGCTGTCCTTCGGATCGACGTTCATGCCCGGCTCGATCGTCGCCTTCCTCGTCCTCGGCCCCGTCGTCGACGTCAAGATGCTCGCACTCATGCGCACCACCTACACGACCAGGACCCTCGTGATCATCACCGCGGTCGCCGTGCTGTTCTCGGCGGCCCTCGGATTCGGAGTGAACGCCCTTGCCTGATCAGAACGCCACCCATGGACACGCGTACGCCGAGACGTCGGCGGTCGGCGATCGTCGCGTCCCACTGCTCGAACGCCTCCGGCAGCGATGGTGGGGCGTGCTGCTGCTCGTCACCGCCGCCGTGTGCATCCTCTGGCTCGCGCTGACCGACCGTCTCGGGCTGTACATCCACCCGCGCTACTTCGTGTTCACGGTCATCATGGCGCTCATCGCGGTCGCGCTCGGCATCGTCAGCGTCCTCGTCCATGTGGATGTCGAGGAGGTGCCGAGACGTCGTGGGCGAACGGCGCTGCAGCTCGCCTCCGTCGTGGGCAGTCTCGCGGTGGTCGGCGCGATGGTGGTGCTCCCGCCGTCGACGCTCTCGGTCGCGACGGCCGACCAGCGCGCGGTGAACTCCGGCACGCTCGCGGGGGAGGTCCAGGGGCAGGACGCCCAGACGGTGCTGACCTCGAACCCGGACTTCAGCACCTTCGGCATCAAGGACTGGGCGACGCTGTTGCGCCAGACGACGCGTCCCGCCGACCTCGAGGGGCGCGCCTTCACCGGGGTCGGCTTCGTGATCGCCGATCCGGACGCGGCCGACGTCTTCTACGTCTCGCGGTTCGTCGTGAACTGCTGCGCCGTGGACGCCCAGCCGGTCGGTGTGCCTGTGCAGCTCGACGGTTGGGACCAACAGCTCAAGCCCGGCGACTGGGTCGAGGTCTCGGGCGCGCTCACCGCGAGCGACGCCTCGCATCTGCCGTTGGTGGTCGGGACGGCGAAGGTCGACAAGGTCGAGGAGCCGGCGGACCCGTATGACTACTGATCGCCGGGATGCTGCACGAGGCCGGTCGACCCAGGCCACCGGCGACCGGAGCGGGTTCGGCCGACTGGTCGCGATCGTGCTGATCGCGCTCGTCGTCATCGGCGGCGGCGCGGCCGTCGTGGGCTTGACCCAGGGACCGAAGCTCGTCCGCACGGTGGTCGATCCGACCGGACTCGTGGAGTCCTGGGGCCAGCGGGTCGTCCTGGCGGTGAACCAACCGATCGCGGATCTCGGCTCGGACCGGGTGCGCATCGAGCCTGCAGCCGACTTCGACGTCAGTACCGGGGCCGGCGGCATCACGCTGGTGTTCCCCGAGCCGCTCGCCTACGCGACGGACTACCGGATCACGGTCGACGGGGTCACCGCGCCGGGTGGCGGACCGGCGGCCACGCTCACGACGTCGTTCTCGACGCCGCCCGTCGAGGGGTTCTCCCTCGTGCGGAGTCCGGTCAAGGACGGCGGCTCGGCGGCGACGAAGTCGGACGACCGGATCGTGCGCCTCTCGATCGGCGGTGGTGAACCCGAGACCGCGTACGAAGCGGCGAAGATCCAAGAGTTCGCGACGATCGGTGACTCCCTGATCGTCGTGGAGCAGGAGACGAGCGGGCTCGGTCGCATCGTGGTGGTGGACACGACCGATGGGAGTACCCAGGAGGTGGCCCTTCCGATGGGTGGGATGATCACCTCCTTGCAGACCGCTCCGGCGCAGAGTCGGGTGGGCTTCCTGTTCACGGAGCAATCGTTCGGTCGCGATGGCGGCGACAACCTCACGTTGTACTCGTTCGAGCTGCGGCAGGGGAAACCGACGGAGGCCGCCCGGGTCGGCGGGATCGACGGGGCTGCGGTCCAGGCGGCGGAGTGGTCGTTCGTGCCCCGGACCTCCTCGATGCTCGTCCGCACGGTGGACAACTCGCTCGAGCTGCTCGATCCTGCTGCGACGACCGATCCGGTGCTGCTCGGCCGGGCCTCCCTCATCTCGAGCTACATCCCGGGCACCACCAAGGTCGTCATCGAGCAGGTCGACGGTGTGGTCGTGCTCGACCTCGCGACGGGGAAGAGCGAACCGTTCGTTCTGCCCTCGGTGGCGCCCACCGAGATCCCTGGACAACTCGTCGCACTGTCCGAGTCCCTGTCGGCCAGGATCTACGCCGACTACGACCGCTCCGCCGGAACCACGGAGCAGCGGGTACTGGCGATCAAGGACGGCGCGACCGCCGAGCTCTATCGACCTGACCCGGGTGCCGTCATCTGGTCACTGTGCGCGAGCCCGAACGCGGAGTACGTCGCGGTCGTCGTCGTCCCCGACTTCGCGAAGGCCGGCTTCGACGGGTACGCCAACGCGCCGATGCCCAACGGGCCCGAGATCGAGGTCGTCGACGCCCGCACCGGCAAGGTGGTCGGGACGCAGGCCGGTTTCGACCTGTCCTGGTGCGCCGGCACGGGTATCGCGCAGTGACCCTGTGCCGACCCGTTCGCGGCCGCCTCGGCGAAAACCGCGTGATTCCGGGCGACACGCCCGGGATGCAAGCGGAATTTGCCACGATCCCGAGACACACGTAGAGTAATCACTCGTCACCCCAAAGGTGCGGGAAGCGGAAGAGCTTCTCGGCCTCAAGCGGGGACAATCCCCAGCCAAAAGCGAGAACATTTAGATGTTATCGTTTCAAGTCTCGGTTGGATGACTTCCTCCTGGTGTCACTCGTGCTCAGCATGACTCTGTTCGCAGAGCGGCTGAAACGCCGAGTTGACAACAAGCCGGGAAGATGTAAGATAGAGAAGTTGCCCTGCAGGGCGGTCGTGATGGCCAAAGGCAGGAGCATCCGATCCTTGAGAACTCAACAGCGTGCACAATGTCAAATGCCAAAA
>NZ_FXWJ01000002.1 GCF_900177795.1 Plantibacter elymi (nom. nud.) | reverse complement strand
AGCGGACGGTCCAGCTTGCGACGAACGACGCCGAGCGTCTCGTCAATGACGCGCCGGCCGTGCTGGCGTCGCTGGAGGCAGGCCGGATCTCGGCGAGGCATGCGCAGGTGATCACCGATCAGCTCAGAGACGTCCCTGCCGCTGGGCGGGCGGTGTTCCTCGACAAGGTCCTGCCTGAAGCGGAGCGCATGACAGCAGCAGGACTCAAGAACCGCGCCCGCGTGCCCCGCGAGCGCCTCCACCCCGAGTCCATCACCGCACGAGCGGCCCGCTCGGAAGCAGACCGTCGGGTCGAGTTCGAACCCGCAGCCGACGGCATGGCGTGGGTGCACCTGTTCACCACCGCACCCATCGCGCAGGGCATCATCGAGCGCATCGAGGCGGCCTCCGCCGAGTCGCGTCAGGTCGGCGACACCCGGACGTGCGCTCAGCTGCAGGCCGATGCCCTCGCGGCGCTCGCCCTGACCGGTGTCACTCCCGACGACGTGATGTCGAGCCCGGTGCTCCCGCACCCGATCGAGGTCCAGGAGCACATCAAACCGACCGTGCAGATCACCGTCCCGGCGCTGAGCATGGCCGGTGTCAGCGACGCCCCGGCCACCCTCGACGGCTACGGCCTCATCGACCCGGAGACCGCGGCGCGTATCGCGGTGAACGCCCCAAGCTTCTCCCGCGTCCTCGTCCAACCCGAGACCGGCGCGGTGCTCTCGGTCGGGCGGAATCAGTACCGGGTCCCGGCCGACCTGCAACGCGCGGTCCGCTTGCGGGACGGCACCTGTCGGGCACCTGGGTGCGGCAGGCGCGCCAGGGCCTGCGATCTCGACCATTCGGTCGCGTGGGAGGACGGAGGGACGACGGATGTCGGGAACCTCGCGTGTCTGTGCCGACATCACCACCGGATGAAGCACCTGCCCGGGTGGAACCTCGACCACGTACCGGGTGGCGTCCTCGAGTGGACGACACCCGACGGGAAGCAGCATCGGACCGAACCCGATCCCGCGCCCTTCTGACCAGTTTTGGTCCCTGAGCCTGTCGAAGGGGGTGGGTCCTCGTGGGCACTTCGACAAGCTCAGTGACCGGGAGGGGTGTGCCCGGGACGATGAGGCGTCCTCGTGGGCACTTCGACAGGCTCAGTGACCGGGAGGGGTGTGCCCGGGACGATGAGGCGTCCTCGTGGGCACTTCGACAGGCTCAGTGACCGGGAGAGGTTCACCGGAGATGATCCGGTCCCTGAGCTTGTCGAAGGGTGGGCGGGAGAGGGGCGGCCGGATGAACCCGGTCCCTGAGCCTGTCGAAGGGTGGTTGGGCTGTGGCACCTCGGCGTGAAGCGGGCGTCTCTACGCGCTGTCTCGCAAACAGGGTTGCTTCGCAGAGTGGTTTGCGTTACAAAGTAGGTATGACTTCACCGATGGAACCCACCGACGGCTCGGATGCGCTCGACCCGGCCGCCATGCTCGCTCTGCAGGAGCGACAGGCGAGCCGTGTCGACGACATCTTCACGAGGCCCACCATCGCGATCGTGTACATCTGGGGTGTCGCGTGGACCGTCGGGTTCCTCGCGCTCTGGTCCGCGAGCGACGAGAACCCCTGGTTCACCACGCCGCCGACGGTCGCCGGATGGCTCTTCGGGATCCTGATGGTGGGTGGCATCGTCTCGTCGTCGATCATCGGCTCCCGCATTTCGCGCGGGATCCAGGGTGCCCAGCAGGTGCAGGGGACCATGTACGGCATCGCCTGGGCGATCGGCTGCACGGCCGCGGCGGTGCTCGGCGGTGCGCTCTTCTCGGCCGGAATGGCGCCGGAACTCTCCGCGATCTTCTACCCGGCGATCTACAGCCTCGTGGTCGGACTGCTCTACCTCGCGGGTGGCGCGGTCTGGCGCGACCGGGTGATGTACGGCATGGGCATCTGGATCATCGTGGTCGGCATGGCCGCACCGTTCTTCGGCTCGCCGGGCAACGCACTCATCATGGCGATCGCCGGCGGAGGCGGGTTCCTCGTGTACGCGACCTTCCTCGAGGCGACCCGCCGTCGGCGTGCCCACCGATCGGCGGTGTGACCGATGGACGAACTCGACCCCCTCATCCACGCTCAAGCCCGCCTGCGCATCATGTCGACGCTCGCGGCGATCGACGCGGACAGCAGCATGTCGTTCCCCCGCCTGCAGGAGATGCTCGACATGACCGCCGGGAACCTCTCCACGCATCTGCGGAAGCTCGAGGACGGCGCCTACGTCCTCGTCACCAAGACCCACCGGGGACGCACTCCGGTCACCTACCTGGAACTCACCACCGTCGGGCGCCGCGCGTTCGAGGACTACATGACCGGCCTCCGAGCGATGCTCGGCGGCGCGTCGCGAACGGGGACATCATGACGAACACACCACTGGCCACCCTCGAGGGCGTGACACGACGCTACGGCGACGTGACCGCGCTGCACGACGTCGACCTCAGCATCGAGCCGGGGTCGCTCGTCGGGCTCCTCGGACCCAACGGCGCCGGCAAGTCCACGGTGCTCTCCCTGCTGCAGGGCACCCGACGTCCGACGACGGGCACGGTGACGCTCTTCAGCGGCGATCCCGCCCAAGCGGTCAACCGCACGCGGCTCGGATCGACACCGCAGGAGACGGCACTGCCGCCCACGCTCCGCGTGGGAGAGGTCGTCGACTTCGTCGGACGGCACTTCGCGGACCGCGTGCCGACGGCCGCCCTGGCGGAGCAGTTCGGTTTCGGCGACCTCCTCCGACGCCAGACGGGCTCGCTGTCCGGCGGGCAACAGCGCCGACTCGCTGTCGCACTCGCGTTCGTCGGCAGACCGCGTCTCGTGCTCCTCGACGAGCCGACGACGGGTCTCGACGTCGACGCACGTCGCACCCTCTGGGACGCGATCCGCCGGCAACACGAACTCGGGGCGACGATCGTCCTCACCAGCCACTACCTCGAGGAGATCGAAGCGCTCGCCGAGCGCGTCGTGGTGCTGGGTGGCGGACGGGTCATCACCGATGCCCCGCTGCGCGACGTGCTCGGACTCGTCGGCATCCACCGGGTGCGACTCCGGACCACCGACCACGGAGCGGTGGAGCGGCTCGCCGGGGTCGTCCAGGCGAGTCGTGACGGTGACGCCGTCGAACTGGACGTCCGTGACGCCGACGCGTTCGTGCGCGATCTCGTCCGGTCCGAGGTCCCGTTCACCGATCTCGCCGTGCGCGGAGCGACCCTCGAGGAGGCGTTCCTGACCCTCACCGCGGACGCCCGGGCGGACGTCGAACGGAGCGCCGCCTGATGGCCACCACACTCCAGCTCACCGTCCTGCACGCGCGGTACTCCCTGCTCGAGACCGTACGCGTCCCGATCGCGCTGATCGGCTCGCTCGTCTTCCCCGCGCTCTCGCTGCTGTTCTTCGTCGTCCCGCAGGCGCAGGTCGCCGGCGATCCCGTCATCGCGACCCAGGCGGTCATCTCCCTCATCGTCTTCGCGGTGCTCGCCAACTCCCTGTTCGGCTTCGGCCTGACCATCGCCCAGGCGAGGGAGCAGGCGTGGGATCCGTACCTCCGCACGCTTCCGGTGACGGGTGTCGCCCGTGTCCTCTCGCACTTGTGCTCGGTCGGCCTCCTCGGGTTCGCGGCCGTCATACCGGTCGTCGTGCTCGGCGCGCTCCTGACCGCCGCCACCACGACTCCGATAGGACTGCTCGACGGCATCGTGGCGCTCCTGGTGGGTGCCCTGCCGTTCATGCTCCTCGGCACCGCGATCGGGTACGCCCTCCCCAGCAAGGCCGCGATCGCCGTGGTGCAGGTGGCCATGTTCTCACTGGCCTTCGCCGGCGGACTGTTCATCCCACCGTTCCTCTTCGCCCCGTGGCTCGACCGGCTGTCGATGTTCCTCCCGAGCCGTCAGACCCGAGAGCTCGTCGTCTGGGCGGTCCAGGGTGGCGAGTTGCCGTGGTGGTCGTGGGCCGGCGTCCTGGCCTGGACGCTCGTCCTGACCGTCGTCGTCCTCGCCCTCTACCGCCGCGACGAGGGACGCCGCTACCGCTGAGGTCGACGGACACCTCGCCGAGTACCGGACGTTCCCGTGTTCTGTCACACGTCGACACACACCGTGCACCGGCCGCCAGGCGCTCGTACGCTGACGTCCACCCCGGCCGGACCACGGCCCATGACGAGCGGATGGAGCGACCCGTGTCCAGCAGCGCAGACCAGACGAACGCCGCCGACCGATCGACGGGCGCGCACTGATGGGAACCCCGGTCGTGTTCGGCATCGGCCCGATCTCGGTCGACGACCTCGTGGCCGTGTCCCGCGACGACGCCATCGTCGTCCTCGACACCCCCGCGCTCGACCGCATCGGCGCCGGCCGGGCCATCGTCGACCGGCAGACGACGCCGATCGGAGTCGGTGCGCCGGGTCCTCGGTCCCAGGGTCCACGGATCCCTGGTCCCGCCGGGGGACGAGCGGCTCCGCGCACAGCGACGCTCGATCCCTCGGCGGTGGAGGAGCGCGTCGTCCATGACCGCCGTGGCGGCATCGGACTGCCGCTCTCGGTGGACCGTGCTCGGGCGGTCGTCGCCGCCCGGCTCGCCGGCTGGACCCGTGGCGCCTCCGGGATCCGCCTCGAGACCGCCGTGTTCGTCGCGGAGCTCCTCAACCGTGGGGTGACCCCGGTGATCCCGTCCATCGGATCCCTCGGCGACGGCGACGAGACCCACCTGGCGTCCGTCGCGACGCTCGTGATCGGACAGGGGGAGGCGGTCCTCGCTGGTGAGCGGCTCCCGGCCCAGGTCGCCCTGTCGCGGGTCGGGCTCGCACCGCTCGACCTCGCTGTGCACGAGGGCTTGGCGTTCGTCCGCCACAACGCCTACTCCCTCGGCGTCGGTGCGCTCGCACTCCACCGGCTCGGCGCGCTCAGCCGACTGGCGGACACCACGAGCGCGCTCTCGTCGCGGGCCGCTGCGCGGTCCGGGCTCGGCGGGCGAGGACCGGCGTTCGACGCGAGGGTCCTCGCCGGCAGCCCGTCGGCGGGCACCCGGGCGAGCGGCGAGCGGATCTGCGAGTTGTTGGCGACGCCGGTCGACCCGAAAGGTACGCGCGGCGGGCGGGACCTGGACGGACTGCGGCTCCGGGCGACCCCGCAGATCAACGGTGCGCTCGCCGACGAGGTCATGGCGGCCGTCCAGCTCGTGGAAGCGACGCTCGGAACGGCTTCGGAGGATCCACTCGTCGATCAGGCGTCGGGCGTCCTGCGGACGGGCGGGTTGCTGCATGGCGCGCGGCTCGCCCGCGCCTTCGACGGGCTGCGCGCGGCCATCGCGCACACCGCTGCTGCCGCCGAGCGACGGCTCGGACGCATCGACGGAGGCGGGGTCGACCCGCGGGGGACCGGGCACGGGCTCGTACCGGGTCGGCTCGGTCAGTCGGCCGCGGATCTCGTCGCCGAGCTCCGCGTGCTCGCGACCCCGGTCGTCGCCGCGGGCGTGCCGGACGAGGACTCGGACGACCCGGCCTCCTTCGCCGGGACCTCCCTGCGACTTCTGGAACGCTCGACCGCCCTCCTCGCGGACGTACTGGCGGTCGAGGCGGTCGTCGCAGCGGACGCGCTCGGCCCGGAGGAGCACGACGAGTGGTCGGTCGGGCTCTCCGTCGCCCACGCCGGCCTCCGGTCGGCGATCGAGCAGGAGCTGCACGGTCAGCAGCTCGTCACGGCGGCGCTCGCCGCGTTGGGCGTCGACCGATCCTGAGCGACGGCGGCCGGCCGGTGGTCGTGCGCGGGCGCACCGACGTCGCTGCATGCCATGTATTTCGACACGTGTCGAGGGGGTGGGCGATGTCAGTGCCCTCCGGTAGGTTCGGACCACCGACCGAGAGACGTTCAGCGAGCCACCGACCGCGGCGGCGACGACCCTCGGAAGACGACCTGTCACGAACAGCCGTGCAGAGAAGAGGCATCGGTCCAGCATGATCTCCTTCGAACACGTCTCCAAGCGCTTCGACGACGGCACCCTCGCGGTCGACGACTTCTCCCTCACGATCCCGTCGCGGTCCACCACGGTCTTCGTCGGGTCCTCCGGCTGCGGCAAGACCACGCTCCTGCGGATGATCAACCGCATGGTCGATCCGAGCGAGGGCCGCATCGTCATCGACGACGAGGTCGTCTCGGCCGTCGACCCCGTCCGTCTCCGTCGCCGCATCGGCTACGTCATGCAGAACTCCGGCCTCCTCCCGCACCGCACCGTGATCGACAACGTGGCCACGGTGCCCATGCTCACCGGCGTCAACAAGAAGCAGGCCCGGGCGGACGCCCTCACCCTCCTCGACACCGTCGGACTCGACCGCGCGCTCGCCGACCGGTACCCGAGTCAGCTCTCCGGCGGCCAGCAGCAGCGCGTCGGCGTCGCACGAGGCCTGGCGATCGACCCGAACATCCTGCTGATGGACGAGCCGTTCGGCGCCGTCGACCCGCTCGTGCGTGCCGAGCTCCAGCGGGAGCTGCTCCGACTGCAGCGCGACATCGCGAAGACGATCGTGTTCGTCACCCACGACATCGACGAGGCCTTCCTCCTCGGCGACCAGGTCGTCATCCTGCAGAAGGGTGGCCACATCGCCCAGGTCGGCACGCCGGCCGAGATCGTCGCCAACCCGGCCGACGACTTCGTCGCCCAGTTCATCGGAGCCGATCGTGGCCAGCGGACGCTCCACATCGAGCGCGTCGACGGACGCGACGTCGTCGTCGACGAGTCGGGCCGCCCCGCCGGTGTCCTCGGAGCCGGGCCAGGCGCAGGCGACCGGCCGGGGCTCGACGTCCGGAAGGACGGCGCCTCCACATGAGCTGGGTCATCGCGAACTGGGACATGATCTGGGACCTCACCCTCACGCATGTCCAGCTGAGCCTGCCCCCGATCATCCTGGGGTTCCTCATCTCCCTGCCCCTCGGCTGGCTCGCACACCGGTACCGGTGGTCGCGAGGCGTGCTGCTCACGCTGAGCGGCATCCTCTACGCGATCCCGTCCCTGCCGCTGTTCGTCCTCATGCCGTCCCTCATCGGCACGAAGATCCTCGATCCGGCGAACGTCGTGATCGCGCTCACCATCTACGCCGTGGCCCTGCTCGTCCGCACGGTCGCCGACGCGCTCGACGCCGTCGACGCCGGGGTCCGGCAGTCGGCCCAGGCCGTGGGGTTCTCCACCGGCCAGCGGTTCTGGCGGGTCGAGTTCCCGTTGGCCGGTCCGCTCATGCTCGCCGGCATCCGCGTGGTCTCCGCGAGCACCATCAGCCTGCTGAGCGTCGGCGCCCTCATCGGCGTGACCAACCTCGGCTACCTCTTCACCGACGGCTACAATCGGCAGTTCCCGATCGAGATCCTCACCGGCATCGTCGGGACGGTCGTGATCGCCATCGTGTTCGACCTCCTGCTGGTGCTCCTCGGCCGGCTCCTGATGCCGTGGACGCGGATCAGCTCGAGGGGCGCGATCCGTCGTCGTCGGGCGGCCACCGAAGCCCGTGAGCTGGCGACCGCCGGGGGAGGAGCCGCATGATCAACTTCCTCGCCGCCTTCGCCTGGATCTTCGACCCCGCGCACTGGGATGGCCCAGGTGGCATCCCCGTGCGGGTGCTCCAGCACTTGGCCGTGACCGGCCTGACCGTCCTCATCGCCTGCGTCATCGCGATCCCACTCGGGCTCCTCATCGGGCACACCGGGAAGGGACGGGAAGTCGCGGTCGCGGTCACCGGCGCGCTCCGGGCGTTGCCGACCCTCGGTCTGCTCTCACTCCTCGCGCTCATCACGCTCGGGTGGGGCTTCTCCAGCACGAGTCTCGTCCCCGCGATCACGGCCCTCGTCGTGCTCGCCGTCCCGCCCGTCCTGGCCGGTGCGTACGGCGGGGTCGAGTCGATCGACCGCCAGACCATCGACGCCGCGCGTGCCGTCGGGATGAACGAGTGGCAGATCCTCGGCAAGGTGGAGATCCCGCTCGCACTCCCGCTCATGATCGGTGGCGTCCGCTCGGCGGTCCTGCAGACGATCGCGACGGCCACCGTCGTCGCGTTCCTCACCAACGGCCCCGGTCTCGGTCGCTACATCCTCGACGGCCTCCCGGTACGGGACTACGCGCAGATGCTCGCCGGCTCGATCATCATCATCGTGCTCGCCCTCCTCCTCGAAGGCGTCTTCTCCCTGCTGCAGCGCGCCGTCGTGCCGCGCGGCGTCCAGGCGACCCACACGCGGGTCGACGAGACCCGGGGTCATGCCGCCACCGGTGGCGACCGCTCCACCGCACCAGACCCCGCCGTCGCAGAAGCGGAGGCGAACATGCAGACCGCGGCATACCGCAACAACTGACGCGTTCCACCATCCCGGGTGACAGCACACCGCCCGGCTCTCAGACCTACAACGGCACCACCGTTCTCGCCCATCACAGATAGGAAACACCATGTTCACAGTTCGACAGGGTCGACGCCTCGCCGTCGGCATCGCCGCGACGGCCGTCGCCGCCCTCGCACTCAGCGCCTGCTCCGCAGGCGACCCGACCGCCGGGGAGACCGCGGCATCCGACACGATCACGGTCGGCTCCGCCGGATTCCCCGAGTCGGAGATCATCGCGCAGATCTACATCCAGGCGCTCGAGGCCAACGACATCAAGACGGCCGAGTCCCTCAACATCGGCGCGCGCGACGTCTACATCGCAGCGCTCGAAGACGGCTCGATCGACCTCGTCCCCGACTACAGCGGCAACCTGCTGCAGTTCTTCGACGACTCCGCCACGGCCACGTCGAGCGACGAGGTCTACTCCGCCCTCCAGGAAGCCACGCCGAAGGGCTACGAGGTCCTCGACCAGTCCAAGGCGGAGGACAAGGACTCCTACAACGTCACGAAGGAGTTCAGCGAGGCGAACAACGTCACGAGCCTCGCCGACCTCGCGGCCCTCACCATCCCGCTGGCCATCGGCGGCGCACCCGAGCTGGCTGAGCGCCCATACGGCCCGAAGGGCCTGACCGAGGTGTACGGCGTCCCCGCCGACAAGCTCACCTTCGTCCCGATCAGCGACGGCGGCGGCGCGCAGACCACCGCGGCCCTGCTCGACGGCACCGTCCAGCTCGCCGACATCTACACCACGACGCCGTCGATCACCGAGAACGACTTCGTCACGCTCGAGGACCCGGAGAACCTGATCCTCCCGCAGAACGTCCTGCCGCTGATCAACTCGGCCAAGGCCAGCGACAAGGTCAAGGAGGTCTTGAACGCCGTGTCCGCGGAGCTGACCACCGAGGACCTCATCGAGCTCAACGCCCGCAACCAGGGCGACGAGAAGGCCGCTCCGAAGACCCTCGCGGCCGACTGGCTGAAGGACAAGAAGCTCTTCAGCTGAGCAGCAGCCACACGTCGATGGCGTCGTCCGGTTCTCCGGGCGGCGCCATCGCGCTGTTCGCGGGGAGCGCATCCGCCTGCAGCCGGATGTCCAGGGGGTCTCCGACACCTGAGGAGTTGGTAGCGTCAGGGTATGAGTTCCGAGACCCCCGCAGAGTTCATCGCGTCCTGGACCGCCTGGCACACCGCTCGCGAGCGTTCCGTCCGAGCACCCCACGGTATCGCCGCCCTCCGGTTCACCCACTGGCTGACCGAGGAGGCGACCGCCCTCGAGGGCGCGCCAGGCACCTGGCGTGCGGACGCGACCGGCATCGTCGGGGAGCGGCTCACGGGTACCGGACTGACCACGCCGAGTGGCGCGCAGATCATGACCGACCGCGTCGAGCTGGTGCACGGTGACGAACTGCACTTCGGCGACGCGCTGCTCCGTGGCATGGAGCGGGACGGCGTCTACGCCCTCCGCGTGCTCGACCCGGAGGCACCGACGCGGACCTCGCTCGCGGGCATCAGCGCGTTCGCTCCCGACGTCGCCTGGATCCGGCCGGCGCGGTTCGTGCCGTCCCCGGACGTCACGGTCGAGACCGAGTCGATCGACGGCCACGTCACGACCGAGACCCCCGTCGGCCGCGTCGAGTTCGAGCTCGGTGATGAAGCGGTGTCGCTGACGGTCACCGGCGGCCCGAACGGACTCTGGGCGGTCTTCTCCGACGGCACGAGTGGCGACGAGAGCTACCGGTTCCGGTTCATCAGCATGCAGGCCCCGACCGCGGACGGCCACGTCCTCGTCGACTTCAACCGCGCGTACCTGCCGCCCTGCGCGTTCAGCGACCACTACGTGTGCCCCCTGCCTGCGCCGAACAACCGGCTCCGCACGCGGATCACGGCGGGCGAGCGTCTGCCGCTCGGCCAGTAGGTCCCAGGCCACGGACCCCGCATGACGAACCGGCTCGCCGAGGCGATGAGCCCGTACCTCCGCTCGCACGCCGAGCAGCCGGTCGACTGGTACCCATGGGGGCCGGAGGCCTTCGCCGAAGCGGCCCGCCGTGACGTCCCCCTGCTCGTCTCGATCGGCTACTCGACGTGTCACTGGTGTCACGTCATGGCACGCGAGTCGTTCTCGGACGAGCACATCGCCGACCTCCTCGGACGCGACTTCGTGGCGGTGAAGGTCGACCGCGAGGAGCATCCCGACGTCGACGCCAGTTACCTCGCCGCCGCCGGCGCGTTCACCCGTGACCTGGGGTGGCCGCTGAACGTGTTCGTGACGCCGCGCGGACACGTCTTCCATGCGGGGACCTACTCGCCTCCCGTCCCGCTCCGCGGGCATCCCTCGTTCCCGCAGGTGCTCGAGGCCGTCCGCGTCGCGTGGACCGAGCGACGGGAGCAGGTCGTCGAGAGCGCCGACGGACTCGCGCGGGCGATCGCCGAGACGATGGCGTCCACGGATGACGCCCCACTGCCGGAGCCCGGTGACCTCGACGCGGCGATCATGGCGGTCGAGGCGCTCGAGGACCAGGAGCTCGGCGGCTTCGGCACGGCTCCGAAGTTCCCGATGGCCCCGTTGTTCGACTTCCTGCTCACACCGCGCGAGGGGGAGGTCGCCCGCCGCGGTGTGGACCTCGCGCAACGCACCCTCAGGACGATGGGGGCCTCGGCGCTTCGGGACCCGGTCGAAGGCGGGTTCTTCCGGTATGCGGTCAACCGGGACTGGACCGAGCCGCACTACGAACGCATGCTGACGGACAACGCGCTCCTCCTCACCGCGTACACGCGGGCCTGGGCCGAGCGCCCGAGCTCGTGGGCGGCCAGTGTCGCCGCCGGGATCGCCGAGTTCCTCATCGGCACGCTGCAGCAGCCGAGCGGTGGTTTCGGGTCGGCGCAGGACTCCGAGAGCGTCGTCGACGGCGTCGGATCGGAGGGTGGCTACTACCGACGCGATGCGGACGGCCGGGCGACGCTGACCCCGCCGGCCGTGGACCGCAAGGTGCTCGCCGGTTGGAACGGGCTCGCGATCGGCGCGCTGGCGGAGGCCTCGACGGTCTTCACCCGCCCCGAGTGGCTCGAATCAGCGAGGTGGGCGGCGGACGCGGTGGCCGAGAACCACCTCGGCTCGGACGGCACACTCGCCCGGGCCTCGCTCGATGAACGGCGGTCGGGTGCGGCGGCGGCCCTCGAGGACTACGGCATGCTCTCGGAGGGGCTCCTGCGCCTCGGCCTCGCGACGGGCGAGGTCCGCTATGCGGAGGTCGCCCGCGACCTCGTCGACCGGTGCCTGCCAGCCGACACCGTGCCTGACGAGACCATGACCGACGCCTCCTCCAACACGGTGGCCGGCTTCATCCTGCCGGGCGGCGGCGACCCGGTGCTGTCGGCCCAGGGCATGCGAATCGACGGCGACCCGTCGGAGGGCGCGTATCCCTCGGGGATCTCCTCGCTCGGACGCGCGTCGCTGCTGCTGTTCCAGCTGACGGCCGACGGACGGTTCCGGGACGCCGCCGTGGGCGCGGTCCGGTTCGCCGCGTCGGCTGCGCTGTCGGCACCGACCGCGTTCGGCGCGAGTCTGGCCCTGGCGGCATCGCTCACCGGTCCGGCCTCGCAACTGATCGTCGTCGGTCCGGATCGGGCTGATCCGGACGAGGACGAGGATCGCGCGACGGCGGACCGGGCGATGCGCGACGCGGTCCGGACGCGCCGGGACGACGTGATCGCGGTGGTCTCCGAGCGGCAGGCCGCGGCCTGGGCGATGAGCGGGTTCGACCTCTTCGCCGAGCGGACGAGTCGGGACGGCCGACTGACCGCCTACCACTGCCGGGACTTCGTCTGCCGTCTCCCCGCGACGGATGTGGCGCAGCTCGACGCCCGCTGAACCAGCGTGCCCATCGCCCCGACAGCCGGGCGGGTCAGGCTCCGAACGTGCCGTCCGGTCGGCCGAAGCGCAGCTCGCGGGCTTCGGAGCGCCATCGTGCGAGCCCGCCGTCGAGGAGTGCGACGCGTTCGTACCCGGCTCCGGTCAGCGCTGCACGGAGGCGCTCGGCCGAGCGCCCGTCCAGCTGGTCGTACAGGACGACCGTGTGCTGCTCCGTGACACCGATGGAAGCCGCACCGCGTCGGACCTCGTCCGGTGAGGATGCTCCGAGCCCCTGGCGTGCGTCGAGCAGCTCGACGAACACGGCGCCGGGCACATGGCCGTCGAAGAGGTACAGGTCGTAGCCGCTCACCAGTCGTACCGGGCCGCCGTCCTGCGCAGGCAGCTCGACGACACTCGCGTCGAGGACGATGAGGCTGTCGCTGCCGAGATGGTCCGCGAGCCACTGGGTGGAGACGAGCGGGTCCACCAGGAACGGCGCGTGCATGGAGGTCATGCGCCCACCGTAGGAGGCCGCTGCCCGGATGACCACGGTTGTCGGCAATACGCGGTCACATGACGCCGCGGTTCAGCACTCGATGACGTTGACCGCGAGACCGCCCTCGCTCGTCTCCTTGTACTTCGTCGACATGTCGACGCCGGTCTGGCGCATGGTCTCGATCACGGTGTCGAGCGACACCAGGTGCGTCCCGTCGCCGTGCAACGACAGGCGTGCGGCGCTGACGGCCGTCGAGGAGGCGATCGCGTTGCGTTCGATGCACGGGACCTGGACGAGCCCGCCCACCGGGTCGCACGTGAGGCCGAGGTGGTGCTCCATCGCGATCTCCGCGGCGTTCTCGACCTGACGCGGTGTGCCGCCGAGGACGGCGCACAGGGCACCGGCGGCCATGGCGCACGCGGAGCCGACCTCGGCCTGGCAGCCGCCCTCGGCGCCCGAGATGGAGGCGTTCGCCTTGAAGAGCGAGCCGATGGCGGTCGCCGTGAGCAGGTACCGACGGATCCCGTCGAGCGAGGCGCCCGGCACGAACCGCAGGTAGTAGCTCCCGACCGCCGGGATGATCCCCGCAGCCCCGTTCGTGGGTGCGGTCACGACCCGCCCGCCCGAGGCGTTCTGCTCGTTGACCGCCAGGGCGAACGCGTGCAGCCACTCCGTGGGGAGCTCACGCCCGCTCTCGGCCTCGGCCACGTCGAGGCGCTCACGGACGGCACGTGCCCGGCGCTTGACGCCGAGACCGCCCGGGAGTGTGCCGGTGTCGGCGAGCCCGGCGGTCACGCACTCGTGCATGGCCGTCCAGATGGCGTCGAGGCCGGCGTCGACCTCGACCGCGGACCGTAGGGCCTCTTCGTTGCGTCTCGCCATCGCGTCGATCGGGAGCCCCGTCTCGTCGCAGAGCCCGATGAGCGTCTCAGCGGTCCGGAACGGCATCGGCACGGGTGTCGACGGCAGCACCGTGCTCGGGTCGTCGCCGTCACGGCGGATGAAGCCGCCGCCGACGGAGTAGTACGTCTCGGAGCGCACCGGGAGGTCGCTCCGCTGATCCCAGGCGTGCAGCGTCATGGCGTTCGGGTGGCCCGGCAGCCTCGTCCTGGGCACGAACGAGACGTCGTCCTTCGAGAACGCGATGGCACGCGTCCCGGCGAGCGTGAGCGGAGCGCCGTCGGGGTGGTCGCTCCAGGCCCGGCGGACCTCGGCGGGATCGCACCCTTCGGGGGTGAGTCCCTGGAGTCCTGCGACGACGGCGTCGGGGGTGCCGTGACCGATGCCGGTCGCGCCGAGCGATCCGTACAACGAGCACGTGACGCGGTCGACCCGGTCGAGCAGGCCGTCGTCCGCGAGCCCGGTGGCGAAGGCCAGGGCCGCCCGCATCGGTCCGACCGTGTGCGAGCTGGACGGCCCGATTCCGATGGAGAAGAGGTCGAACGCGGACACGTATGCGGTCACTGGACGACCCCCTTCGGTGCGACTGGCTCCTCTCACTCTAAGCGTCTTCGGCGCCGGGTGCGGTGTCAGCGGCCGTCAGCGGGTGTCAGCGGCAGGTGAGCGATCCGTGAGCGCCCCCGCCCACACTGTTGTCCGGGTCGCCCACCGGCGGCCCACACCTGATTTCGAAAGGCATCCGCATGAGCATCAGCTCCGACTGGGCGATCGAAGCCCACGGCCTCGTGAAGACCTTCGGCGACAACCGGGCGGTCGACGGCGTCGACCTCTCGGTCCGCACCGGCACCGTCTACGGCGTCCTCGGCCCGAACGGCGCCGGCAAGACCACCACCATCAGCATGCTGGCGACGCTCCTGCGTCCCGACGCCGGCACCGCCACCGTCTTCGGACACGACATCCAGCGGGAGTCGCAGGTCGTGCGCCAGCTCATCGGCGTGACCGCGCAGTTCGCGTCCGTCGACGAGAACCTCTCGGCCACCGAGAACCTCGTCATCTTCTCCCGACTGCTCGGACTCGGCCGCGCGGAGGCGAAGCGCAAGAGCGCCGAACTCCTCGAGGAGTTCGGCCTGAGCGACGCGGCGTCGCGACCCCTGAAGAAGTTCTCGGGCGGTATGCGTCGCCGTCTCGACCTCGCGGCGAGCCTCATCGCCCAGCCGCCCCTCATCTTCCTCGACGAGCCGACCACAGGCCTCGACCCGCGGACCCGTGCGCAGATGTGGGACACGATCCGCCGCCTCGTCGCGACGGGCTCGACCGTCCTCCTGACCACCCAGTACCTCGACGAGGCGGACCAGCTCGCCGACCGGATCGCCGTCATCGACCGCGGTCTCGTGGTCGCCGAAGGCACCTCCGTCGAACTGAAGGCCTCCGTCGGCGAGTCGTCGCTGCAGCTGCGGCTCGCGGACCCCGCCGACCTGGAGGATGCACGTCGGGTCATCTCGAGCGTCCTCGGCGTCGACACCGTCGTCTCGCCGGAGGCCACCCGCATCACGGCCCCGATGCGCGACCCCGACGCCGTGACCGACCTCTTCATCACGCTCCGGGAAGCCGGGATCCGGCTCGCGGAGATGAGTGTCCAGAAGCCGACCCTCGACGAGGTCTTCCTCACCCTCACCGGCCACGGTGTCGAGGCGGACGACGCCGGCGCCACATCCGACACCGATTCCCTCGACACCGCAGAGCAGGTCCACGCATGAGCACGATCACCATCACCCCGGCCGCAGACCGGTCCCTCCGGAACCACGTCAGCCTCTCGCAGACGGTCCGCAACTCCTTCACCATGGCGTACCGCGGACTGCTCAAGATCAAGCGCACGCCCGAACAGCTGATCGACGTGACGGTCCAGCCGATCATCTTCACCCTGATGTTCACGTACATCTTCGGCGGCGCGATCGCCGGCGACGTCGCGAGCTATCTGCCGATCATCATCCCGGGCATCCTGGTCCAGACCGTCATCACGACCTCGGTCGTGACCGGCATCCAGCTCCGCGAGGACATGGACAAGGGCGTGTTCGACCGCTTCAAGTCGATGCCCATCGCCCGCATCGCACCGCTGGCCGGTGCCCTCCTCGCCGACACGGTGCGGTACACGATCGCCACGACGCTCACCTTCGCGATGGGCTTCGTGATGGGATACCGGCCGGAGGGCGGCATCGGCTTCGTGGCCCTCGCCGGGCTCCTCGTGATCGTCTGCGCCTGGGCCATCAGCTGGATCTTCGCGTTCTTCGGGGTCATCGCCCGCAGCGCGAGCAGCGTTCAGGGCATCTCGTTCCTCGTCCTGTTCCCGCTGACGTTCCTGTCGAACGCCTTCGTGAACCCGGAGACGATGCCGAGCTTCCTCCAGGGCTTCGTGGACGTGAACCCCGTGTCGCACCTCGTGACCGCGGTCCGTGACCTCGCGAACACGGGTGTCTTCGGCGGTGACGCCTGGCTGGCGCTCCTCGGTGCCGCCGTCATCGTCGCGGTCTTCGCGCCGCTCACCGTGCGGGCGTACATGCGCCGCGCCTGACGACGAGACGACCGCCGCGACCGATCAGCGCGCCGCCAGGGCAGGACTGCCGAGCAGTTCGAACGCCCTGGCGGCGCTCTCGTGCGCCTGCAGGGGGAGGGTCCGCTCGGCGATGCGGTCGCGCTCGGTCGCGGTGAGGCGCGCCGCCGCTGCTGCCTCGTGTGGTGCGCGGACGAGCGACGGGATGTCCTGACGGGAGGCGAGCGCACTGGCGAGCACGACGAGCTCGGCACCGATCAACCGCACCTCGTCGTCGTCCGAGCGGACGTACCAGGAACCGAGGGCGATGACGGTGGAACCCAGCACCGGTCGGTCGAACCGGTTCGGGAGGAGGCGTCCCAGCGCGATGGTGCGGGTGCGGACCCGTCGCACGAGATGCTGGACCTCGGTGGCGTCCGGGACGCCGTCCAGCACGGCGGCGGCGATCGAGGCGGAGCCGACGAGGGTGAACCACGGCGATCGTCGCGACTCACCCGGAGCGAACGCGACGAGCGCCTTCCCGTAGAGCTCCGCTCCCCGTGCGGCGTCGCCCTGTGCCCGCGCGATCTCGGCGAGACCGGCCCAGCCGATCGACCGCCGTTCGGGGAGGGGTGCGAACGCGGAGAACGAGACGTCGTCCGAGAGGAACCGGTCGAGCACGGTGGTGGCGGCGGCGTGGTCACCGCGGGCGATGTCGCCGATCGCGATCAGCCACTCGAGTTGACGGAGGTCCGCCTCGGCACCGATCGCGGTCAGACCCTCGGCAGCGCGGGCCGCCCAGACGAGCGCCTCCTCCGGCTCGTCGTTCTGGCTGTGCAGTTGGGCGAGCATGTGCGCACTCATGGCAGCGCCCCACACGTCTCCGAGCGTGAGCGAGAGGTCGTTCGCGCGCAGGGCGGCCGCTTCGGCGGCGCGGGGGTCGCCGTCGTTCTCCGCCGCCTGGGCCGACATGAGGTTCCCGAGGTTCGCGACGTGCGGGTCGTTCGACCGGGAGTACTCGCGGAGGAGGGCCTCCGCGCGTTCGGGGCGGCCCGCGACCAGCAACAGGCTGACCATCGCGCGCATCCGTGGGGCCTGTGTCCTCCGCGCCCGTTCGAGTCGGCGGAGGACACCGATCGCCCGCGCGGACGTCCGGGGATCGGTGGCGAGGAAGGTCACGGTGATGATGGCGACGGCGATGGCCGGGGTGTCGGTCGACACCGACTCCGGGTCCTGATGGCGGAGCACGTCGAGGACGGCCGTTCCGAAGACCAGGACCTCCTGATGCGCGCTGCGGATCGTCCAGAAGAGGGCGAGTCCCGCGAAGACCGGGGCGACGACGTCGGCGCGATCGTCGGCGACGGCCCTGCGGAGCACGTCCACCAGGGTGTCCTGTTCGAGGGCGAGGCGCGCGAATGCCGCCACCTGTCGCGGTCCCTGCATGGCGGGGAGGAGCGTCTCGGCGAGTGCGACCGCCCAGGTCCGAGTGCGGTCGAGCACGAGGGCGTCCTCGTGCGCCTCGGCGGACTTGATCGCGCCGAACTCGCGGACCGTCTCCAGCATGCGGAATCGGACGGTCCCGGTGGCCGGGTCGTCCTGCACGGTGAGCAAGGATTGGCCGACGAGCGCGTCGAGCGCTTCCACGACCTCGACCTCGGGGGCGAGCGCTGCAACCGCCTCCAGATCGAAGCCGTCGGGGAACCTGGACATGCGACGGAGGACGACACGTTCGTGCTCGCCCAGGAGGTTCCAACTCCAGTCGATGACGGCGAGGAGGGTGCGGTGGCGCTCAGGCGCACTGCGATCACCGGCGGTCAGCAGGGTGAAGCGGTTCCCGAGTCGCCGCTCCACCTCCTCGACCGACATGGATCTGGTGCGCGCCGCCGCGAGCTCGATCGCCAGCGGGAGGCCGTCGAGTTTCGCGCAGAGACGTGCCGCGACGTCGAGTGGCACATGGAGCGCCGGACGGGCGGCGCGGGCACGCTCGACGAACAGCCGCACCGCCGGGCCCGCGTGTTCGAGGTCGGTGCCGTCCACGGCGGCGTCCAGCGGGTCGAGTTGATACACGTGCTCCGCGGCGATCGACAACGGGCTCCGACTCGTCGCGAGGACGCGGAGGTCGCCGGCCCAGTCCAGCGCGTCGGCGATCCAGCGTGCCGCCGCGTCCACCAGGTGCTCGCAGTTGTCCATCACGAGCAGCGTCGGCCGCTCCGAGAGTCGGTCGATGATGCGCTCGTGCAGTTCGACCGGTTGCGCCATGATCGCTTCGCTCAGCCGACGCGGCGTCGGGGCCTCGCGAATGCCGAGTGCGGTCGCGACCGCGAGCGGAAGATCGTCCGGGTCCCGCACGCTCGCCAGTTCCACCACGACGACGCCGGGCGTGGTCGTGGTGGCGCGCCGGGCGACCTCCTGGGCGAGTCGGGTCTTCCCGAGGCCACCGGGGCCGAGGATCGTGGTGAGGCGGACCTCGGACACGAGCGTGCCGATCGCGTCGAGGTCGGTGTCGCGACCGAGGAGCTCGTTCGGCGCCGTCCGGAGTCCGAGCACCATGCTGGAGACCCGGGCGGCCAGGGGAGTGGCCGCCGGCGGAGACGGCTCGACGGCGTCCTGCAGGAGCGCCGCGTGTGCCGCGACCAGCGCCGACGTCGGGTCGGCACCGAGTTCGTCCCGGAGTCGGTGTCGGTGGTCTGCGAAGAGCTGCATCGCGTCGGAGCGACGTCCGCTCTGCGCGTAGGCGTTGAAGAGCATGAGCTGGGTGGCGTCGTCGAGCGGGTCGGCGGCGACGAGCGCCTCGAGATCGGTGATGACGGCCGCGCCGTCGCCGAGTTCGAGGCGGCTCTGGGCACGCACCCGGCGCAGCTCGTCGCGCAGCCGCGCCGCGCGGTGCGCCAGCTCGTCGCCGAGCGGGCCGTCCAGTTCCGCGCCGGGATCACCCGTCCAGAGGAGGAGCGCGTCCCGGGTGAGCGTGCCCGCGGCGTGCGGGTCGGCGGCGCGGATGGCCGTCGACGCCGCATCGGCCGCCTGCGCGGCGACGTGGAGATCGACCAGGGACTGGTCGATCGACAGTCGATAGCCGGCGGCCGAGGAGTCGATGAGGTCGGGCGCCGACACGGCGCGCACCCGTGAAACCAGGGTCTGCAGCGCGGCTTTGGCACCCGCGGGCGGTGCGTCGTCCCACAGCTCGTCGATGAGGGCCGCCGTCGAGACGGCGCGCCCGTCGGCGAGCACCAGGATGGTCACCAGCGCTTTGGCGAGCCGGCCGCCGGGTTCGACGAGCCGACCGGTGCGTCCCTCGACGAGCACCGGCCCCAGGACGGTCACTCGGAGGTTCGACGCAGGCACGTCACGAGTGTATCCAGGGCTGTATCCCGGACTGTCCCGGTCACTGAGCCGTCCCCGGTCACTGAGCCTGTCGAAGTGCGACCTGCCGACGAGTTCAGGGAACCGAGGCGTCAGCGCAGGGTCTTGCGGGCGGTGATCTGGCCGGTGTCGAAGCCGAGCAGGTGGAGGCCACCGTGGAACCGCGCGTGCTCCACCTTGATGCAGCGGTCCATCACGACGTTCAAGCCCTTCGACTCGCCGTACTCGGCCGCCTCCTGGTTCCAGATGCCGAGCTGCACCCAGACGGTCGGTGCTCCGATGGCGACGACCTCGTCGATGACCTGTGGGATGCCGCTCGCCTTGCGGAAGACGTCGACGATGTCGGGTACCTCCGGCAGGGAGGCGAGGTCGGGGTAGGCGGGCTGACCGAGGATCTCCGTGGCGTTCGGGTTCACGAAGTAGATCGTGAAGTCGCTCGACTGCTGCAGGTAGGTGCCCACGAAGTACGAGGAACGCGCCGGGTTCGGTGAGGCGCCGACGATCGCGACGGACTTCGCCTCGCGGAGGAGCTTCAGGCGGGCCTTCGCATCGGGGCCCGCCCAGGTGCGCTGCGAACGCAACAGCTTCGCGAGCGGCGAATTGGCGGGCAGCGAGCAGGTGAGGCCGTTGGTGAGCCGCACCGTCTCGGTCGCGTCTCCGTCGGTCACGGTCGCGTCCACACCGGTCACTGAGCTTGTCGAAGTGCTCATGCCATCACTCCTTCACCGCGGCGGCGAGCGCCTGGTCGAGGTCGTAGATGATGTCGTCAGGGTCCTCGATGCCCACGCTCAGCCGGACGATGCCCGGCAGCACGCCGGCGTCGACGAGCTGCTGGTCGGACAGCTGCGCGTGCGTCGTCGATGCGGGGTGGATGATGAGCGTCTTCGCGTCGCCGATGTTCGCCAGGTGGCTCGCGAGGTCGACGGACTCGATGAGCTTCTGGCCGACCTGACGGCCACCCTTCACCTCGAAGCTGAAGACCGAGCCCGGCCCCTTCGGCAGGTACTTGTTCGCGCGCTCGTGGTGCGGGTGAGCGGGGAGCCCGGCCCAGTTGACGGCGGCGATGCGCGGGTCGGCGTCGAGCCACTCGGCGACGATCCGCGCGTTGTCGACGTGGGCCTGGATCCGGAACGGCAGCGTCTCGACGCCCTGGGCGAGGAGGAAGGCCGAGTGCGGTGCGAGGGCCGGACCGATGTCGCGGAGTTGCTCGGCGCGCAGCCGGGTGAGGAAGGCGTATTCGCCGAAGTTGCCCGACCACTGCAGGCCGCCGTAGCTCGGGACGGGCTGACCGAACAGGGGGAACTTGTCGGTGTTCCAGTCGAAGCGCCCGCTCTCCACGACGACACCGCCGAGGGTCGTGCCGTGGCCGCCGAGGAACTTGGTGGCCGAGTGCGTGACGATGTCGGCACCCCACTCGATCGGGCGGTTGAGGTAGGGCGTCGCGATGGTCGAGTCGATGATGAGCGGAATGCCGTGCGCGTGCGCGACGTCGGCCAGGCCCTCGATGTCGGCGATCTCACCCGAGGGGTTCGCGACCGTCTCGGCGAAGACGAGCTTGGTGTTCTCCTGGATGGCGGCGGCGTAGTCGGCGGCGTCGGAGGACTGCACGAAGGTGGTCTCGATGCCGAACCGGCGGAGGGTGACGTCGAGCTGCGTGATCGAGCCTCCGTAGAGGTTGGCCGAGGCGACGATGTGGTCGCCCTGCCCCGCCAGGGAGGCGAAGGTGATGTACTGCGCGGCGAGACCGGAGGCGGTCGCGACGGCGCCGAGGCCGCCCTCGAGGCTGGCGATGCGCTCCTCGAAGCTCGCGACCGTCGGGTTGGCGAGGCGGGAGTAGATGTTCCCGTACTTCTGCAGGGCGAAGCGCGCGGCGGCGTCGGCGGTGTCGTCGAAGACGAAGGCACTCGACTGGTAGATGGGCAGCGCCCGTGCGCCGGTCACCTGGTCGGGGATGTTGCCCGCGTGGATCGCACGCGTGCGGAAGCCATACTCACGATCTGCCATGCGTTCACGCTACCGGAGCACCGTCGAGCGCTTCACCGTGCTGCAACATTGCGTCGCATTCGACCCCACTGCACAGGGCCTGCCCAGGGCGTCGGCGTATCGTGTGAGTCACAGCCCTGATCGGGCTGCCGGACGAGGGCGCAGTACCCGGAACGCGACAAGACTGACCACTTGGGAGTGATCGTCATGTCTTGGATCGTACTCATCGCCTCCGGCGTCCTGGAAGCCGTCTGGGCCACCGCGCTCGGCAAGTCCGAGGGCTTCACGAAGCTCTGGCCGACCGTGACGTTCGCGGGGGCGCTCGTGCTCAGCATGGCCGGCCTCGCCTGGGCCATGCGCGACATCCCGGTGGGCACCGCCTACGCGGTCTGGGTCGGGATCGGTGCCGCGCTCACCGTCGGGTACGCCATGACCTTCGGCGGCGAGCAACTGTCGGTCGTCAAGGTGCTGCTCATCCTCGGGCTCATCGGCTGTGTCATCGGCCTGAAGATCGTGGGCGGCGAGCACTAGCCGAGCTGCCCAGGCACGTGCCCGCGCCCGCGGCACGCCGTGCATGACGTGCCGCGAAAGCGACCGCGTGCCCCTGCCTCAGGCCAGGTGCACCGCTCCGAGCGCGAGCACCGCGATGAGGAGCCAGGAGACGAGCCCGACGACGAGCGCGCGCCACCCGGTGGTGACGAGCGTGCGGACGCGGATCGCGGCACCGAGCGAGAAGAGCGCCATCGCCAGCAGCGCGGTCTGCACGCCGTCGGCGACGTCGAGGACGAGCTCGGGCACCGGGAGCAGGGTGCGGACGAGGACCGCGGCGATGAAGCCCGCCACGAACAACGGGACGATCGGCGGTCGGGCTGCGGTCGCGGCTCCGTCTGCATCAGCATGGGCACCGGTGCGGGCCGACACCGCCAGGAGTCGGCGGCGCTCGATCGTCGCGGCGGCGGCGACCATGGGGGCGAGGAGCACGACGCGGGTCAGCTTGACGACGACGGCGATCGCGAGTGCGCCCGTGCCGGCGATCTGGGCGGTCGCGACGACCTGGCCCACATCGTGCACGCTCGCCCCCACCCAGTGACCGAACTGCTCGTCACTGAGCCCGAGTGGGCCGCGGAGCGCCGGGAGGACGAAGATCGCGAGGGTCCCGCAGAGCGTGACGAGCGCGACGGGCGTCGCCTGCTCCTCGTCCTTCGCCTTCACGACGCCGCTCATCGCGCCGATGGCGGAGGCGCCGCAGATGGAGAAGCCCGTGGCGATGAGGAGCGGTTCGGGGCCCGCGAGCCCCAGTCTCCGGCCGAGCCAGAGGGTGACGAAGAACGTGACGACGACGATCGCGACCGTGGTGGCGAGCGTGACCCACCCCAGGCCGGCGATGTCGACGAGGCTCAGCTTCAGCCCCAGCAGGACGACACCGATCCGCATGAACCGTTTCGCGCTCATGCCGAGTCCCGGCTTCAGGACGCCCGCCGCGAGCCGCTGGAACGGCGGAAGCTGGCCCACCACCATGCCGAGCAGGACGCTCGCGGTGAGCAGCGGGACGACCGGCAGGAGGGTGTGGAGGCCCAGGGCGGCGAGCGCCGCTGCACCGGCGACGAGCACCCCGGGGAGCGCCTTCATCACCGACCTCCCGTCACACCCATGACGGCAACCAGGCGTGCAGGTGCCAGAACCAGTAGGGCACGGTGATGGCGGTCCAGAGCGGATACCAGAAGATGCTCAACAGCGTCGTGATGGTCACGAACACCCCGATGACGCCGACGCCGGCGAATCGGCGTTCCTCCGGGTCGTCGCGGGACCCGAGGATCTTCCCGATCGCGAAGACGAGCGCCAGGATGAGGTACGGCTCGAAGACGATCGTGTAGAACTGGAACACCGTCCGGTTCAGGTAGAGCAGCCAGGGCAGGTACCCGGCTGCGACGCCCAGGACGATGAGCCCGACCTGCCACTCGCGGTAGCGGACGAGCCGGTAGACGCAGTACCCGAGCGCGACGGCGGCGCCCCACCAGATGAGCGGGTTGCCGATCGAGGTGATCGCGGAGGAGCAGGCGTCCCACGCGCAGCCGTCGGTCCCGGTGGCGGGGGACTGGTAGTACATGCTCGTCGGCCGGATCATGAGCAGCCAGCCGAGCGGGTTCGCGGCGTAGGGGTGCGGGGTGCTGAGGCCGACGTGGAAGCTGTAGGCGCTCTGGTGGTAGTGGAGGAGACTCTGGAACCAGTGGGGGACCCACGCGAAGGTGCCGGTCCAGGCGTTGCCCACCGCATCGGCCCACTGGCGGTCGTACCCGCCGGACGTCCTGATCCAGCCGGTCCAGCTGGCGAGGTACACGACGGCGGACACGGGGACGAGGGTCACGAAGGACACGGGGCCCTGCTTGAGGACCGCTGCGCTCGCCCACAGGCTGAGGCCCAGTCGGCGGCGGAGCAGCAGATCCGTGACGATCACGTACACGCCGAACGCGGCGAGGAAGTACAGCCCGTTCCACTTGACCGCGGTGGCCGCGCCGAACGCGACCCCTGCGGCGAGCAGCCACGGCCGCCACCAGAGGACGGGACCCCAGGCCGGATCGGCGCCGCTCGCCCGGGCTGACGCGACCTTCGCCGCGAGGCGTGACGCGTGCCACGACCGGTCCAGCAGGATCGCGCCGAATCCCGCCAGGACGAAGAACATGACGAAGTTGTCGAGCAGCGAGACCCGGGCCATGACGATCGCGTGGCCGTCGATCGCGAACAGGAACCCGGCCAGGACGGCGAGGATCGACGAGGTGAACAACCGCTTGGCGATGAGCGTGACGAGCAGGACCGCGAGCGTTCCGGCGATCACGGTGGAGATGCGCCACCCGGTGCTGTCGTCGATGCCGAAGACGGCGATGCCGAGCGCGATCAACCACTTCCCGAGCGGTGGGTGCACGACGTAGGAGGGGTTCGTGCTCGGGCTGCCCGCGTCGCCGTTCGCGAAGCCCTCGTCGGCCCCGTCCGGCCAGGTGCTCTCGTAGCCGTTCAGCCACAGCGACCACGAGTCCTTCACGTAGAAGGTCTCGTCGAAGACGAGCGAGTGCGGGTGACCGAGGTTCCAGAACCGCAGCACGAACGCGAGGAGTGTCACGGCGGCCGGACCGCCCCAGATCCAGAGCTTCCGGCGGCGCTCGGTGCGGAGCATCCGCTCCCACCAGCGGTCGAGGCGGGATCCCGTCACAGGGGCTTCCAGAAGATCGACCGACACCGTCTCATCTAACCACCCCGACCGGATGGGAGACTGGTCCGGTGATCATCCTCGGAGCGACCCCCATCGGCAACCTCGGCGATGCGTCGCCACGACTCCGGGAAGCGCTGGCCGCGGCGGAGGTCATCGTCGCCGAGGACACCCGGACGGCCATCCACCTCCTGCGCGCCCTCGGTGTCGAATCGCGGCCGAGGCTCATCGCCATGCACGACCACAACGAGCGCGAACGTGCGGCCGAGATCGTCGAACTGGCCCGTGAGACCGACGTCCTCGTGCTCAGCGACGCCGGCATGCCGACCGTGTCCGACCCCGGCTTCCATCTCGTCGACGCGGCGGCGGCCGCAGACGTCCAGGTCACCGCGATCCCCGGGCCGTCGGCGGTCGTGACGGCGCTCGCCGTGTCCGGCCTCGCGACCGACCGCTTCACCTTCGAGGGGTTCCTCCCGCGGAAGCCGGGCGACCGACGCAGCAGCCTCCGGGGCCTCGCGACCGAGCCACGCACGATGGTGTTCTTCGAATCGCCCAACCGACTCGCCTCCTCCCTCGAGGACATCGCCTCCGTGCTCGGAGCCGAACGTCGCGTGGCGGTGTGCCGGGAGCTCACCAAGCTGTTCGAGGAGGTCAAGCGGGGAACGGCCGCTGAACTGGCCGAGTGGGCGTCCGGGGGTGTGAAAGGCGAGATCTGCATCGTCATCGCCGGTGCGGAGGCCGTCGAGGCCGATCCGGCCACCGCGCTCGAGCAGGTGCTCGCGCTCGTGGCGTCGGGCACGCGCCTGAAGGACGCCTCCAACGAGGTCGCCGAGGCCACCGGCCTCTCGAAGCGCGACCTGTACCAGGCGGCCCTCGCAGCCCGGCCCCCGAAGGCGTCACCGGACGCGCAGGTGCGTCCCGCACCGTAACAGGCACGGTGGCGACGCCCGCTCGTCCTAGGATTGACCCCATGGCCGACGGCACCTCGTTCTACATCACCACGCCCATCTTCTACGTCAACGATGCCCCGCACATCGGGCACGCCTACACGGAGGTGGCCGCGGACGTCCTCGCGCGCTGGCACCGTCAGGCCGGAGACCGCACCTGGTTCCTGACCGGGACCGACGAGCACGGCCAGAAGATCCTGCGCACGGCGACCGCGAACGGCGTGACGCCGAAGGAGTGGGCCGACAAGCTCGTCAGCGAGTCCTGGTACCCGCTGCTCGACACGATCGACATCTCGAACGACGACTTCATCCGCACGACGGACGAACGGCACGAGCAGAACGTCCAGCTCTTCCTCCAGCGCCTGTACGACGCCGGCTTCATCTACACCGGTGAGTTCGAGGGGTACTACTGCGTCGGCTGTGAGGAGTACAAGCAGGAGAGCGACCTCGTGCAGGGCACCGGCGAGTACGTCGGGCAGCTCGTGTGCGCGATCCACTCGAAGCCGGTCGAACTGCTCCAGGAGAGCAACTACTTCTTCCGCATGAGCGACTTCGCCGAGCGCCTGCTGGCCCTCTACGAGGAACGACCGGAGTTCGTGCAGCCGGAGTCGGCGCGCAACGAGGTCATCCAGTTCGTGCGCCAGGGGCTCAAGGACCTGTCCATCTCCCGCTCGACCTTCGACTGGGGCATCAAGGTGCCGTGGGACGAGAGCCACGTCGTCTACGTGTGGTTCGACGCCCTGCTCAACTACATCACCGCCGCCGGGTACGGCTCCGACGAGGAGGCGTTCGCCGAGCGCTGGCCCGCCACACAGATCGTCGGCAAGGACATCCTGCGGTTCCACGCGGTCATCTGGCCGGCCATGCTCATGGCCGCCGGGCTCGAGGTCCCGAAGCGGGTCTTCGGTCACGGCTGGCTGCTCGTCGGCGGCGAGAAGATGTCGAAGTCGAAGCTCACCGGTATCGCACCGAGTGAGATCACCGACACCTTCGGCTCCGACGCGTTCCGCTACTACTTCATGCGCGCCATCGCCTTCGGGCAGGACGGTTCGTTCAGCTGGGAGGACCTCTCCGCGCGGTACCAGGCGGAGCTCGCGAACGGCTTCGGCAACCTCGCGTCGCGCGTGCTCGCCATGGTGACGCGGTACTTCGACGGCGTCGTGCCGGCGAGCGGCCCTTCCGAACCGGCCGACGTGGCCATCCAGGAGACGGTCGCCCGGGCGGCTGCGGACGCCGACGCCGCGATCGAGCGCCTCGCCATCCAGGACGCGCTCGCGGCCATCTGGCGGATCGTCGACGAGCTGAACGGCTACATCACCGAGCAGGAGCCGTGGGCGCTCGCGAAGGACGAGGCCAAGCGGGAGCGGCTCGGCACCGTGCTCGCCACGGCGGTCGAGGGCCTGCGCGCCCTGTCGGTCCTGCTGCACCCCTTCGTCCCGAAGGCGACCACCAAACTGTGGTCCGCTCTCGGCGCCGAAGCCGCCCTCGGCGAGCTCGGGGCACAGCGCATCGGCGACGTCGGCACCTGGGGGCAGCTGCCCGCCGGCACCTCGGTGGCAGGGCTCGAGCCCCTGTTCCCGCGGATCGAGGCCGTCGCCGAATGAGCGGGGGCGTCGCGCCGGATCCGGCCGCCACACCGCACCTGCGGCAGCGCGAAGCGGGGGAGCGGAAGCAGCTGAGCTACCCCGAGGCACCTGAGGTGCTGCCGGTCGCGGTCTACGACAACCACACGCACCTCGAGCACGCCGACGGCGACGCCCCGCTGACCCCGTCCGAGCACTTGGACCGTGCGGCCTCCGTCGGGGTCCGCGGCATCGTGCAGGTCGGCACCGACGTCGAGACCTCGCGTTGGTCGGCGGCGATCGCCGCTCGTGACCCCCGCGTGCTCGCGGCGGTCGCGATCCACCCCAACGACGCACCGGACCTCGACCGCGCGGGAACCCTGGACGAGGCGCTGGCCGAGATCGACCGTCTCGCGGCAGAGCCCCGTGTCCGTGCCGTCGGCGAGACCGGCCTCGACTTCTTCCGCACCGAGGAGGACGGCCGAGCGGCGCAGTTCGCATCGTTCGAAGCACACATCGCGATCGCGAAGCGGCACGGTGTCGCGCTGCAGATCCACGATCGGGACGCCCACGACGAGGTCGTCGAGACGCTCCTCCGGGTGGGCGCTCCCGAACGCACCGTCTTCCACTGCTTCTCGGGCGGCCCGGAGCTCGCCGAGCTGTGCGCCGAGCACGGCTGGTACGCCTCCTTCGCCGGGACGGTCACGTTCAAGAACGCCGCACCGCTGCGTGAGGCGCTCGCGATCCTGCCCCGCGAGCTGATCATGGTCGAGACCGACGCGCCCTACCTCACGCCCGCCCCGTTCCGTGGCCGTCCGAACGCGCCGTACCTCCTCCCGTACACGGTGCGCGGCATGGCCGAGCACCTGGGCGAGGACGTCGCCGCGTTCGCGACGCAGCTCGCGACGAACACCGAGCGCGTCTACGGCTCCTGGGCCGACTGAGCGACTGAGCCCGTCACCGAGCCTCGCGCCCGTCGCCCGACGAGGACCGGCTCCGCGATCAGGGATACTGGAGGGATGACCGCCTCCGTCGCCCTGCTCGGCCCCGCCGAGATCCGAGATCTCGCCACCCTGCTGGACGTGACGCCGACGAAGAAGCTCGGTCAGAACTTCGTCATCGACGCGAACACCGTCCGCAAGATCGTGTCGGTCGCGCACGTCGCTCCGGGCGACGTCGTCGTCGAGATCGGCCCTGGCCTCGGCTCGTTGACGCTCGGCCTGCTCGAGGCCGACGCGAGCGTCGTCGCCGTCGAGATCGACGGTCGGCTCGCCAAGCAGCTGCCGCTCACCGTGGGGGAGATGGCACCGGGCATGATCGACCGGTTGTCGGTCGTCCACGAGGACGCGATGCGCATCGAGGAACTCCCGGCGCAGCCCAACCGACTCGTCGCCAACCTGCCGTACAACATCTCCGTGCCCGTCCTCCTGCACTTCCTGGAGCACTTCACCTCGCTGACGGCCGGTGTCGTCATGGTGCAGGCCGAGGTCGGCTACCGACTCGCCGCCGGCCCGGGGAGCAAGGTCTACGGCGCCCCGAGCGCGAAGGCCGCCTGGTACGGCGCCTGGCGCATCGCCGGTCAGGTGAGTCGGCAAGTGTTCTGGCCCATCCCGAACGTCGACTCCGTGCTCGTCGGATTCGAGCGGCGCATCGACGTCATCGGCACCGAGGAGGAGCGCATCAAGACCTTCGCGCTCATCGACGCGGCGTTCCAGCAGCGTCGCAAGATGCTCCGGCAGGCACTCGGGAGCGTCCTCGGCAGCTCCCAGGCCGCGACGGAGCAGATGGAGGCCGCCGGGGTGAAGCCGACGGCCCGCGGCGAGGAGCTCACGGTCCACGACTTCCTGTCGATCGTGCGTGCGGGACGATAACGTTGGCGCATGACCGCTGATGCTCGATTCCCGCTGAACGTCCCCGACATCCACCGCCCGTACGCAGCGGCGGACGACCGCTACGCGCGGAACGACTACCGCCAGGTCGGCACCTCGGGGCTCTTCCTCCCGCCGATCTCGCTCGGCCTCTGGTACAACTTCGGCGACAACCGGCCGTTCGACGGGCAGCGCGCGCTCCTGCGCCACGCGTTCGACCACGGCATCACCCACTTCGACCTCGCGAACAACTACGGCCCGCCCTACGGCTCCGCCGAGACGAACTTCGGTCGCATGATGCGCGAGGACTTCGGTCCGTACCGCAACGAGCTCATCATCTCCTCGAAGGCCGGCTACGACTTCTGGCCAGGCCCGTACGGCAACTTCGGTTCGAAGAAGTACCTGACCGCGAGCCTCGACGAGTCGCTCGAGCGGATGGGTCTCGACTACGTCGACATCTTCTACTCGCACCGGGTCGACGAGGTCACGCCCATCGAGGAGACCGTGGGCGCGCTCGACGCGATCGTGCGCTCCGGCAAGGCCCTGTACGTCGGCATCTCCTCGTACTCGGCCGAGCGGACGGCCGCCGCACACGCCGTCGCTCGCGAGCTCGGCACGCCGCTCGTGATCCACCAGCCGTCGTACTCGATCCTCAACCGCTGGGTCGAGGACGGCCTCACCGAGGTGCTGACCGAGACCGGCCTCGGCGCGATCGCCTTCGTGCCGCTCGCGCAGGGCCTGCTCACCGACAAGTACCTCGGCGACGGCCCGGCCGAGCGTGCGACGAACCGTCCGTCCCTGCCCGACCGGCAGGTGAGCGAGGAGATGGCGACCCGCCTCCGGTCCCTCAACGACATCGCCGTGGAGCGCGGGCAGACCCTTTCGCAGATGTCGCTCGCCTGGGTCCTGAACAACCCCGCGATCACCTCCGCCCTCATCGGCGCCTCCCGCCCCGAGCAGCTCGACGAGAACCTGGCGGCGCTCGACGGCCCCGCGTTCACGACCGAGGAGCTCGAGGAGATCGACCGACTCGCGGAGGGCGCCGACGTCAACATCTGGGCGGACTCCTCCGACAAGTGACGCGGTCCGAGGCGCCTGCTCGATCGACTAACTTGGAACAATGACCACCGAGGCCATCCTCAAGCACGTCCACGTGCGAGCACCGGGGAAGATCAACGTCTTCCTCAAAGTCGGCGAAGTGATGGACGACGGCTACCACGACGTCGCGACCGCGTACCAGGCGATCTCGCTGTACGAGGACGTGCACGCGTACCCGGCCGACGACTTCAGTGTGTCGTTCTCCGGCTCGGTCGACGTGTCGGGTGTGCCGACCGACACGAGCAACCTCGCCATCCGTGCCGCGAAGGCCCTCGCGAGACGGACCGGGTACCGCGGCGGTGTCCGGCTCGAGATCGAGAAGCACGTGCCGGTCGCCGGCGGGATGGGCGGCGGCTCAGCCGACGCCGCGGCCACGCTGCTCGCCTGTGACGCCCTCTGGGGGACCGAACGCAGCCGCGACGACCTCCTGGCGCTGGCGGCACGCCTCGGCGCCGACGTGCCCTTCGCCCTCCTCGGCGGCACCGCGGTCGGAACCGGCCGCGGCGACCAACTGAGCAGCGCGTTGGCCAAGGGACAGTTCGAGTGGGTGCTCGCCCTCGCCGACTTCGGCATGTCGACCCCGCAGGTCTACCAGGAGCTCGACGCCCACCGTGCGCGGCACATCCTCGACATCTCGCCGTCCGGTCGTCAGCCGACGGTCGACGCCGCGGTGCTCCAGGCGTTGCGGGCGGGCGATGCCCACCTCCTCGGCGAGGTCCTCTACAACGACCTGCAGGCCGCTGCGCTGCAGCTGCGCCCGGTGCTGGGCGAGGTGCTCGAGTTCGGCGACTCCCAGGGCGCCCTCGGCAGCCTCGTCTCCGGCTCAGGGCCGACGATCGCCTTCCTGGCGGCCGACACCGACGACGCCGTCGAACTGCAGGTGACGCTCGCCTCGTACGGGCTGAAGGTCATCCGTGCCCACGGACCGGTCCACGGCGCCCGCATCGTCTCGCAGAGCTGAGACCCGGCCCGCACGACACGAAGCAGCCCCGGTCGGAGATCCGACCGGGGCTGCTGGACGAAGGTGGCGCGGTTCAGGCAGCGACGCCGCGCACGCGGAGCGAGTTCTCGATGATCGTGAGCCCCTCCATGCCGGGGAGCTTCGCGATGTGCCCGTCGATGCGACGCACTTCGGCCAGGCCGTCCTCGTCGCCGAAGAGGTGGCCCATGACGTGCGTGACCTCGGAGTCGGGCATGACGCCCGAGCCGACGGGGCCCCACACCTTGCGGAGCAGGAAGCGGGTGAGTCGACGTGCGCTCTTCGACGACTCCAGGCGTGCCTTGGCCTGGCTCGCGTAGAACGCCACGTGACGCGTCTCCTGCTTCGCGATCCGCTTGAGGAGCACCGAGAGCACCGGGTGCCGCTCCAACTGCGCGAGGCGGGTGTACGCGGCGGTCGCGGACCACTCGTTCGCCGCGCCCCAGCTCATGTGCACCGCGATGAAGTCGGTGCCCACGAGGTTGCCGAGGATCGACTGCTTGATGGGGTCGAGGCGGTCCTTCCAGCCGAGCTTCAGGCGCGTCGCCTTGAGCTCGTCGAAGTCGACCGTGATGTCATGGGCGGCGAGGACGGCGGCGAGCGCCTCCCCGTGCCAGAACTCCTCACGGTTCCACATCGTCATGAACGCGCCGACCTCGTCGTCCTCGTGGGACGGCGTCATGAGCATGTCGCGCAGGTAGCAGACCGTGTGGTACTCGATGTCGCACATGTAGCGCAGGCTGCGCAGGGTGGAAGCGGGGAGCGGGTTCGTCTTGAACTCGTCGAAGTCGAGGTCGCTCCAGTTCACCGAGACACTCGTCTCGGTGAACTTGTCGATGTCAAACGCCATGTGCGGTGGGGCGGTCGGGGATCGTGTCCTCGGCCGTCCGCTCTCCTCTCGGCTGTGCGGGGCGCGGTGCGCGGGTCAGTTCGTCTTCGGAGCGGACGCCTCCGGTGGTTCGTGCCCATTCTCGCACCGTCCACCGGCCGGCCTGCGCCAGCTTGTACAGGGTGTGGTCGGGGTTGACGGCGACCGGGTTCCCGACCAGCTGCAGCCAGGCGGCGTCCGCATGGGAGTCGCCGTAGCCGTAGGAGTGCGCGAGGTCCATGCCGTGCTGCTCGGCGTACTGCGTGAGCCAGGCGCCGCGCGCTTCGTCGACGAGCGGCGGGCTGTCGAGGTAGCCCGTGAGGCGTCCGTTCTCGGCGTGCATCGCCCCGGCCACGACCTCGTCGAAGAACGGCTCGAGCGGAGCCGTCATGAGGTCGATGGTGCCGGTGACGAGGATCGTCCGGTGACCGGCTGCCCGGTGCGCGGCGATCTGCTCGAGCGCCTGGGGGAGGAGGCGGGACCGGACGGCCTTGCCGAAGCCGCCCCGGACGATCTTCTCGAGCTGCGCCACGTCGACGCCCTCGTAGCGGCGCATGAACGTGCGGATGAACTCACCGCGGTCGCGGAGTTCAGCACCGATGTACCCCGGCATGGAGGCGCCGAGCGCGGCGATCTCGATGGGCCAGCGCGACCGCGAGGTCGCGGCGAGCCGCAGCCAGAGGTACTGCTCGATGAGGTTCCAGGCGAGCACCGTGCCCTCGAGGTCGAACACCGCGAGGACGTCGTCGCGCACGGGCAGGATCTTCTGCTGCTTCGCGGCGCCCGCCTTGCGGTTGGCGAAGGCGCGGGTCAGGGTCGTGACGGCGGGGAAGTGGATGCGCTGGAAGTAGTCGTCCCAGTCGATCGTCGTGACGTCGAACCCGCGGTCCGCCTGCTGCTCGGGCGTCAGCGAGGCGTGGAGGTCACGGGTGCGCTGGTCGTCGAAGACGATCTCGCTCTGCACGTAGGAGCGGTAGAGCCCGGTGAAGTCGCGGAGTGAGCCGAGGTCACTCGACGCCTTGCGGATCCGGTCCTGCCACCCGCGGGTGGTCGCGTTCGCCGGCAGGTGGGAGACGACCCGGCCGGCCGCCGTCGTCGCCTTCTGCCGCCGGTCGATGGAGCGCTCGATGGCGCGCCCGCCGGGGAAGTTCCAGGTCGGCACACTGATGTCGCCGGCGTCCGCCGGGATCGGGTGCTCCGTGAAGTAGCTGTGCACGTTCGCGTACATCTTGTGGAACGGCAGCGGGTTGCTGGCTCCGGAGCTCACGTGGAAGTAGCGCGCCGCAGCCGGCTCCGGCGGGGTCTGGGCCGCAGCGAGGATCGCGTTGACGACGAAGTCGACGGGGATGATGTCGAGCACGCTGTCGGGGAGGCCCGGGAAGTCGGGCAGCTGTCCGCGCCCGTAGGCGATGATCAGCGGGTCGGCGACCTTGTAGCCGTCGATCCAGCCGGGGAAGGGGTGCGCGAGCGCGCTCTCGATGATCGACGGACGCACGACGGAGAGTCGGTTGCCCTCACCGGCCCAGCGCTCTTCGGCGACCCGCTCGGCCATCGCCTTCGTGAAGGTGTACACGTCGGTCCAGCCGAGGCTCTCGGCGCGTGCGCGCCCGTGGGCGACGAGTCGGGCGTCGACCCACGCGATGCGTGCGGCCTCGGCGGCGTTCGAGACGGCCTGGGGCCCGGCCTTGCCGTGCTCGCGACGGGCGGTCTGCATGAGCTTGCGCAAGACCTCCGGACGACGGGACGACTCCTCGGTGCGGACGCGCGCCGAGCGGGCTGCCTCGGCCTCGACGCGCCAGTCGACGTCGTGCGCGAGGCTGCGTTCCGGCTGGATGCCCTTCCGCGTGCCGCCGACGTAGGCGGTGGAGACGTGGACGACGTGCGGGGTCGCGCCGCTCTTCGCGAGCGCCGCGTACAGGGTGGTCGCGCCGCCGACGTTCGTGGCGAAGGCCTCGTCGATCGGCGGGTCGAAGGAGACGGTCGACGCGCTGTGGATGACGACGTCGAGGTCGGCCGGCAGTGCCATCTCGTCGAGGCCACCCTCGATCACGCTGACGCGTTCGGCCACGATCGCCGCAGCGGCCTCGGCGCCGACGCGTTCGCGCCAGGCCTTGAAGACCGGCTTGCGGAGCAGGGTCTGGAGGCGGTCGCTCCCGCGGACCGACCCCTTCTTCCGGATGAGCAGGCTGACGCGCGTGGTCGGGTGATCGGCGAGCAGGCGCTCGAGCACCGCCTGGCCGAGGAAGCCGGTGCCGCCGGTGACGAGGACGTGCGCGCCGTCGAGGGCGTCCGGGGCGATGGCGGGCTGCTCGGCTGCGGACTCCTGTGCGTCCGGCTGCTGAGCCTCCGGCTCCTGGGCGTCGGGCTGCTCGGCGTCTGGGGTGGGGGTGTCGGTCATCGGTTCTCCTCGAGGCTGCCGCGGCGTCCGCGGCGGGCAAGTCTTGCGGCGAGATGGAGGCCCGACTGACCGGGCAGCGCGTCGATCGACGCGTCGATGCCGAGGACGGCGGGGTCGCTCCAGGTGGCGGTGCTGCGGAACACGAGCGCGGCGAACCGCGCCGTCTGTCGGGGGCCGTTCGCATCGGAGCCGGTGGGCCACACGGCGTTCCGGATGCGGCGACGGGTGATGCCCTGCGCGCGGGGCGACGCGGCGAGGCGGTCACTCGCCTGAGCGGTGAAGAACTCGAGGTGCCTGGCCTTCGTCTCGAGGATCTCGTCGACGAGGCGGTCGAGCACGGGGTGCGGCTCGCGCTCGCGCACCGCACGGTACGCCGTGTGGGTGATGAGGTCGTCGATCGTCCCGATCGTCATGTGCCAGGCGATGACGTCCTCGCCGAGCACGTTCGCGATGAGGGCCTGGCCGATGGGCGCGAAGCGGTCGCGCACGCCGTGGACGGTGCGGCGGAGACCCGTCGAACGCGTCTTGTCGCGCGGGGTCCCGTTCGCCTTGAGCACGGTGTCGAGGGTGTCGGTGATCCAGTACTTCTCGTACGCCCAGGTGATGAGGAACGCGGTGACCCTGGCGTCCTTGTGGGTGGGGGTGACGAGCACCCCGCGGAGGTACTGCATCGTCGCGCGCTCGATGTCCGACAGGGCGCGGAGCAGCGCGACCGTCTCAGCACGCAGCGGCGTTTCGGCGAAGGCCGCGGCGTCGATCTCCTTGCGACGACTGCCGACGGCGGACTTCGCGTAGTCGCGGACGCTGAACCCGTGGGCAGGCCGCAGCATGGCGCTCTCCTGCTCCGCGTCCTCGAGGGCCGCGGGTGCTGTTCCGCGCGGCGAATCCCGGTTCACCATGGCGTCTCCGTTCCGTGACGATCCGACCTCATCACTGTAGCTTGCAACGATACGCAACGCGTAGCGTATTCTGATCCCCATGGCTACAGCTCTCGTCACCGGTGGGACGTCCGGCATCGGTGCCGCGTTCGCCACGGCGCTCGCCGGACGGGGCTTCGACCTGGTGCTCGTCGCCCGTGACGTCGGGCGGCTCGAGCAATCGGCCGAGCGACTGCGCGCGACCGGTCGCACCGTCGAGGTGATCAGTGCCGACCTCTCGGACCGCGCCGACGTCGCGAGACTCGCCGCGCGGATCGAGGATCAGGGGTCACCGATCGACGTGGTCGTGAACAACGCCGGGTTCGGCGTGCACGCCCGGCTCACCGACCCCGACACGAGCGAGCTCGACAACGCGATCGAAGTCATGTGCCGGAGCGTCACCACGCTCTCGGGCGCCGCGGCCCGCGCCATGCGGGAACGCGGACGCGGCACCATCATCAACGTCTCGAGCACGGCCGGGTACATCGCCACCGGCGGCTACTCCGCGGTGAAGGCGTTCGTCACCACCTACACCGAGGCGCTCGCGGTCGAGCTCGCCGGCTCGGGTGTCCGCGTCACGGCCCTGTGCCCCGGGTGGGTCCGTACGGAGTTCCACGATCGCGCCGGCATCAGCACCCGATCGATCCCGTCAGGTCTGTGGATCGATGTGGACCGGCTCGTCGCCGACGCCCTCCGCGACGCCGGGAGGGGGGTCGTCGTCTCCATCCCGAGCTTCCGCTTCAAGGCCCTCATGGCCCTCGTCAAGTTCGCGCCCCGTGCGTCCATCCGGTGGATCTCCGGCCGGATGTCCTCGAGCCGTCGAGCCGCCAACGCCGCCCAGTCAGGAGCCCGCCGATGACCGCAGAGCCGCGGTTCACCTCCTCCCTCCACGCCAACGCGCGGTTCGTCGCCCAGCGTCTGCTGCTGAAGCCGCTCGTCTGGTCGCTGACCCGCGTGACGGTGACGGGTCGCGAGCGTCTGTCGGGCGTGACCGGGCCGTACATCGTCGTCGCCAACCACCAGTCGCACCTCGACGCACCGCTCGTCGTCGGGGCGATGCCGCGTCGGTTGTCGCGCTACCTCGCCGCCGGTGTCGCGGCCGACTACTTCTTCGACGTGCCCGCCCGCCGCATCTTCGCCGCGCTCTTCTTCAACGCGTTCCCGGTCGACCGCTCGGGTGACCGCAAGCGTGCAGGCGTGTCACGGGAGCTGCTCGAGAGCGGCGTCCCGATCCTCATCTTCCCCGAGGGCGGCCGATCGCGGACGGGTGAGCTCGGCCGGTTCAAGCCCGGTGCCGCGGCACTCGCCACCCGCCAGGGCATCCCGTGCCTCCCGGTGGCCGTCCTCGGCACCCACTCCGCCATGCCGAAGGGTCGCAACTGGCCCGTCCCCGGACGACCGCCGGTGCGCGTCGTCTTCGGGCAACCGATCCACCCGCAGCCGAACGAGACGCCCGTCCAGCTCATGGACCGCGTCGTCGCCGAGATCGTCGCGCTGCGCGCCTCGGTCGAGCCGGGAGCACACGTTTCGATCGACACACCACGAAAGGAAGCCGGATGACGTCTGTGGAGCACATGAAGTGGTGGGGCTGGGGAGTCGAAGGGGTCGCCTTCGAGCACAGCAACAAACCGGACTTCGCGCCGTTCGTGAAGCAGGCCGTCGGTCTCGACCTCCGGAAGCCGGCGCAGGCGCACCTCAGCTTCGACGAGCTCACCGTCCCCGCATCGCGCGCGTCCGAGGAGTTCATCGCCGAGCTCTCGACGCTCGTCGGTCAGGGTCACGTGACCACGGACGACCAGGAACGCGTCGTCCACACCTACGGCAAGAGCATCCGCGACCTGCTCCGGATCCGCGCGAACGACCTGCCCCGCACGCCCGACCTCGTCGTGTACCCGGCTGACGAGGCCGAGGTCGCGTCGGTCGTCGCTGCAGCCGTCGCCGCAGACGCCGTGATCATCCCGTTCGGCGGCGGCACCAACATCGCCGGCTCGCTCGACCCGCAGCCGACCGAGGAGCGGGTCATCATCTCCCTCGACCTCGGCCGGCTCGACCGCGTCCTGTCGATCGACGAGGGCTCCGGTCTCGCCACCATCCAGGCCGGCGCGCAGGGCCCCTCGATCGAGGAGCAGCTGGGCGCCAAAGGCTGGACGATGGGCCACTTCCCCGACAGCTTCACGCACTCCACGCTCGGCGGATGGGTCGCGACCCGCTCCTCGGGCATGCAGTCCGACAAGTACGGTGACATCGCCGACATCACCAAGGGCCTGCGGATGGTGCGCCCGAACGGCATCGTGGCGATCCGCCCCGTGCCGAGTGCGTCGACCGGGCCGAGCGTCCGCGAGATGATCATCGGCAGCGAGGGTCGACTCGGCATCATCACCGAGGTCACCGTGCAGGTCCACCGGACGCCCGCCGTCCGCGAGGTCCTCGGCTACTTCTTCCCCACCTGGGAGGCCGGGCTCGCGGCGATGCACGAGATCGCTGAGAGCGACGCCAGCCCGTCGGTCACCCGGGTGTCGAACGCCCGGGAGAGCGGCTTCTCGCTCGCGACCCGCAAGGCCAGCACCGGCGTCTCGGCCCAGGTCACCAAGGGGCTCATGAAGGTGCTCACGGCCAGGGGTTGGGACCTCGAGCAGCTGTGCCTCTCCTTCATCGGCTACGAGGGCAGCGCGTCGCACGTGCGGTACGAGAAGGGCCTCGTCGGCTCGATCGTCCGGAAGCACGGCGGCATCGGCGTCGGCAAGGGCCCCGGTGCCCTCTACGACCAGAAGAAGTTCGACACCCCGTACCTGCGCGACTTCCTCCTCGACCGCGGAGCCGCGGCAGACGTCTCGGAGACCGCGGCGCCCTGGTCGCGCCTGCAGGAGGTCTACGACGCCGCGAACGACGCCGCCAACGCCGCGTACGACAAGCTCGGGGTGCACGGCTGGATCATGTGCCACCTGTCGCACTCCTACCACTCCGGCGCGTGCCTGTACTTCACCTTCGCGTTCATCACCGGCGACGACCCCATCGGCGAGTACGAGCAGGTCAAGTCGGCGATCCAGCAGTCCTTCGTCGACCACGGTGGCACCCTCTCGCACCACCACGCGGTCGGCGTCGAGCACTCGCCGTGGATGGAGCAGGACATCTCGACCGAGGGCGTCGCGATCATGCGCGGCCTCTTCGACAGCGCTGACCCCGGCTCGAACTTCAACCCCGGCAAGATCCTCGCGGACTGAGCCGTTTCCGGTCCCTGATCCTGTCGAAGGGCGGGCTCAGGGCCGGAGCCGACCCGATCGCGCCGCCGTCACCGGTAGTCGGACGATGAGCGCACCGGGGTCGACGGTCAGCCGGGCCGCCGAGACCAGGCCGATCCCGTCGCCGTCTGCCTGGAACTCGGCGGGTGGTGAGACCGTCACATCGATCCGTCGTACCCGCAGGTAGCGGAGCGCCCCGCCGGCGGAACCAGCCGTCTCGACGGCACTCGGCTGCACGCGGCGGCCCCGTGTCCGTCTTCCCTTGGAGAACCGGGCGACGGGGTTGTTCGCGCGGTGCAGCCAGCGCGTGACCCGGACCCCGTCCCACCCCTCGAGGGACCGCACCATCAGGACGTCGAGCACACCGTCGTCGAGGAGTGCGTCGGGGAGGACGTCGAGGCCCGCCGAGACGGTGCCGCAGTTTCCGACGAACATCGTGTGCGTCCGTCCGCTCCGGATCGGTCCGCCGTCCTCCTTCCAGGAGACGCGGGGCCGGTCGCGGCGGAACAGCCCGCGGATGATCGGGACGACGTAGGCGATCCAGCCGAAGCGGCGCTTCAGGACGGGGTCGGCGTAGGCCACCATGTCCGCGTCGACGCCGAAGCCGGACATGACGAGGAACGGGGTGCTGCGCCGGACGCCGTCGGGGTTCCGGTACTCGATGACGCCGACGTCCACGCTCCGGTCCTCCCCGGTGAACACGGCCCGCACGGCGGTGGCCGTGTCGATCGGGATACCGGCGTTCCGGGCGAAGAGGTTCGCGGTGCCGACGGGGACGACGGCGAACGGCGTCCGGGTGTGACGCATCGCCCCGGCCACCTCGCGGACCGTCCCGTCACCGCCGGCGGCGATCACGAGCGACGCGCCGCCTCCGAGCGCCTCGGCGACCTGGTCGACCGCGGTCGACCGCTCGCGGGTCGGGATCCAGCTCGTCGGGCCCCAGCCGGCGTCCGTGGCCGCGGCGTCGACGAGCCTCGTCACGCGCTCGAGCTGGATGCGCGTCGGGTTGTAGATCACCGCAGCGTGCGGCGGGGTGCTGCCTCGCGTCATGCGGCCAGTGCCGGCCAGAGGACGGACAGGACCTGGTCCGCCCAGTCGTCGTCCATGTCGGCGCCGCGGACGAGCTGTCCGAGGACCGCACCGAGGAGCAGAGTCGCGACGAGGCGGCCGTCGAGTCCGGGCTTCAGATCGCCGGTGGAGATCCGTTCGTCGACCAGGTTGGACAGCGCGCGCGCCCGGTTCCTCGTGAGGTCGCGGAGCAGCGTCGAGAACTCGGGGTCGTCCTGGAGCAGGATCGACGCGATCGTGCCCCGGCCCACCACGTCCTCGATCATCGCCCGGGCTTCGTGGAGCAGCCAGGTGAAGGTGTCGTAGGTGGAGAGGTTCTCGGGGATCTCGACCGGGGTCTCCATGGCGCGCGCGACGGCCGCCGTGAGCAGCTCGGAGCGGTTGCGGTACCGCCGGTAGATCGTCGTCTTCGCCACGCCGGTGGTCTCCGCGACCGCTTCGATGTTGACGGCGACCGAGCCGCGCGAGCGCATGAGGTCGAGCGCTGCGTCGAGGATGCGGTCGCTCATCTGCTGAGCGCGGGAGACGCGTCGGGAGACGGGCACCGACCAACCTCCTCCGCGCGACGCCGGAGTCCGGTCGGATCGGTCCATTGCGCTACGCCCACCGTAGCGCAACGGGATGGGTGCGCATAGGGAGGGCCCCGGTGACGGTCTGGTCGTCAGTCCCAGCGGGGGTCGTCGGGGTCGGGGGAGTCTTCGCCGTCGGCATCGGTCATGACCGTCGCCCCGTCGATCCAGGCCGTCAGGGCGTCACCGTGCAGTTGCTCAGGGGCGGGAGCGCCGAAGAGCTGCGGGTGCGTCACAGCCGCGAGCGGTGCGTCGCTCGCGAAGACGACGACGTTGCCGAGCGGCCCCTCGTCGTCGACCGGATCGAAGTCGAGGACGACGGCGACATGTGCGAATACGGCTCGCAGGGTCGCCGCCTGGCGTCTCGAGTAGTCGAAGGGGCTGCCGTCGAGGAGGTTCACCGCAATCACGCCGTCGTCCGCGGACCGCGCTGCCACGCGGCGGTAGAACTCGAGGCTCGCGACCCGACGGTGGATCACCGCGGCGTCCCAGAGGTCGACGACGGTCACCTTCGCGTCCCGCCATGCCGTGACGTCCCCGTCGGTGGCAGCGATTTCGTCGATCGGCTCGTCCGCGACGGCCCTGGCGTCACCGAAGCGGACCTCGACCCGGTGGCCGTCCGGGAGCGGCAGCGCCTCCAGCATCCCGGCGTACAGCTCCGGCTCGAACTCCACGACGAGTTGCGGCGATCCCGGACGCGTCGCCTGGACGTAGCGGGGGAGCGTCAGCGCGCCGGCACCGAGGTGGACGACGACGAGCTCCTCGCCCGCCGGCGCCTCGGCGTCGATCACGCGGGCGATGTGCCGGATGTACGGGTACTCGAGCGAGCGGGGGTCCGCGAGGGAGACCACCGACTGCGGGATGTCGTCGACGCTGAGCTCGTAGCGCTGCGTCCGCTTGTCGAGGAGGGTGATCCGGGCGTCGCGACGGCCGAACGGGAGTCGGCGGGAACGGGAGAACAGAGGCACCCGTGCAGCCTACGGTGCACGGGCGGTGGTCGACGCCCGGGCCCGGTATCGTTGACCGGATATGGCACACCTTCTCGGCGCTGAAGCGCTCAACCTCGAGTACCCGACCAAGGTCGTCTTCGACGGCATCACGATCGGGGTGAACGAGGGCGACCGCATCGGCATCGTCGGCCGCAACGGCGACGGCAAGTCCACGCTCCTCGGCCTCCTCGCCGGCCGCAAGGAGCCCGACTCCGGACGCGTGACGGTGCGCAACGGTGTCACGGTCGGCGTGCTCGACCAGTCCGACACCCTCGACCACGACAAGACCGTCGGCCAGACCATCGTCGGCGGATTCGACGAGCACGAGTGGGCGGGCGACCCGAAGGTCCGCGACGTCATCTCCGGCCTCGCCTCCGACATCGCCTGGGACGCCCTCGTCGCCGACCTCAGCGGTGGTCAGCGCCGCCGGGTCGCCCTCGCCGCCCTGCTCGTGGGCGACCACGACATCCTCTTCCTCGACGAGCCCACGAACCACCTCGACGTCGAGGGCATCACCTGGCTCGCGCAGCACCTCAACCGTCGCTGGTCGAAGAACTCCGGCGGCCTGCTCGTCGTGACCCACGACCGGTGGTTCCTCGACGCCATCTGCACGGCCACGTGGGAGGTGCACGACCGCATCGTCGAACCCTTCGAGGGTGGGTACGCGGCCTACGTCCTGCAGCGCGTCGAGCGCGACCGCTCCGCCGCGGTCTCCGAGGCCAAGCGCCAGAACCTCATGAAGAAGGAGCTCGCCTGGCTGCGCCGTGGCGCTCCCGCCCGCACGGCCAAGCCGAAGTTCCGCATCGAGGCCGCCAACGCGCTCATCGCCGACGAGCCGCCCGTGCGCAACACGGTCGAGCTGGCCGGCATGGCGACCGCCCGCCTGGGCAAGGACGTCGTCGACATCCTCGACGTCACCGTGTCCTACGGCGACCGGACGGTCATCAAGGACGTCGAGTGGCGCATCGCCCCGGGCGAGCGCACCGGCATCCTCGGCGTGAACGGCGCCGGCAAGTCCACCCTCCTCGGGCTCGTCACGGGCGAGGTCGAAGCGACCGAGGGTCGCGTCAAGCGCGGCAAGACCGTGCAGGTCGCGACGCTCACGCAGCAGCTCGACGAGCTCGCCGAGTACGAGCAGGACCGCGTGAGCGACGTCATCGGGCGCAAGCGCACGAGCTACGTCGCCGGCGGCAAGGAGATGACCCCGGGACAGCTCCTCGAACGCCTCGGCTTCACGAGCGCGCAGCTGTCGACGCCGGTGAAGGACCTCTCGGGTGGTCAGCGCCGCCGCCTGCAGCTCCTGCTCATCCTGCTCGACGAGCCGAACGTCCTCGTGCTCGACGAACCGACCAACGACCTCGACACCGACATGCTCGCCGCCATGGAGGACCTCCTCGACTCGTGGCCGGGCACCCTGCTCGTCGTCTCGCACGACCGGTACTTCCTCGAGCGGGTGACCGACCAGCAGTACGCGATCATGGACGGCCACTTCCGGCACCTGCCCGGCGGCATCGACCAGTACCTGGAGCTCAACGCCGGGACGGCCGGCAGCCGCTCCCAGGAGCACGACCGCCCGACGGCCTCAGGCGGTGGCCCGACCAAGAAGACACCGAAGCTGAGCGGTGCAGAGCTCCGGAACGCGCAGCAGGAGATCAAGGCGATCGACCGCAAGCTCCACAAGCTCAACGGTCAGATCGAGCAGGCACACGAGAAGGTCGCGGTCCACGACCAGAGCGACTTCGCCGGGATCACCGCGCTCGGCGCCAAGATCCAGGCCATGTACGGCGAGATCGCCGACCTCGAGGTCCGCTGGCTGGAGCTCTCCGAGCTCGTCGAATAGCCCACTCACGGCGACCGGATCACCTCGTTCGTCGCTCTGTTCCGAAGTGTTACGCACCGGTTCGTCATCCCTGCTAGGCCGACGTACCGTCGAATCAGCGTCCACCGGCGCGCACCACCCGAAAGAGGAATCACAGCAATGACCTTCTCGAAGAAGCTTCTGGCCGGACTGGCCATCATCCCCGCCATCGCGCTCCTCGCCGGATGCGCCGGCGGCTCAGGCTCAGGCGCCGCCGCTGAAGACAAGGGCACCGAGGCGAACCCCGTCAAGATCGGCGTCGTCGGCGCGAGCGACCCCTACTGGGAGACGTACAAGGACGCCGCCGAGAAGGAGGGCATCTTCGTCGACATCGTCGACTTCGGCGAGTACACGCAGCCGAACCCGGCGCTCACCGAGGGCGAGATCGACCTCAACCAGTTCCAGCACATCGTCTACCTCGCGCAGTACAACGAGGCCTCCGGTGAGGACCTCACGCCCATCGGCTCGACGGCGATCTACCCCCTCGGCCTCTACTCGACCAAGGTCGACAGCGTCAAGGACATCAAGAAGGGCGACACGATCGCCATCCCGAACGACGAGAGCAACCAGGCTCGTGCGCTCCTCGTCCTGCAGTCCGCAGGCCTGCTGGAGCTGAAGGACGGCGGGAACATCTTCTCGACGCCGGACGACATCATCGCCGACAAGTCGAAGGTCACCGTCACCTCGCTCGAGGCTTCGCTGACGCCGACCTCGCTGCCTGACGTCACCGGCGCGATCATCAACAACGACTTCATCAACGACTCCGGTCTGAAGGCGTCCGACGCGATCGCCGAGGACGACCCGTCCGACCCGAACGCGCTGCCGTATGTCAACATCTTCGCCGCGAAGGCCGCAGACGCCGACAACGAGACGTACGCGAAGCTCGTGAAGATCTACCAGGACACGAAGTCCGTCGTCGACGGCGTCGTGGAGAACTCCGGCGGTACCGCGGTTCCGTTGAAGACCCCGGTCAAGGACCTCGTGAAGTCGCTCGAGACCGTCCAGAAGGACATCAAGGCCAAGGGCTGATCCGACGTTCAGAGCGTTCCTGTGGGAGGCTGTCATCCGCTCCCACAGGAACGCTTCGTCGTTCCACCGCCTCCTGATCACACGACACACCGAGGACACCCCCCATGCCACTCGTCAGCCTCCGAGACGTCGCGAAGCGGTACCCGTCTCCGCAGAAGGGCGCCGCGCCGATCGCCGCGATCGACGGCGTCGACCTCGACATCGAGGCCGGTGACGTCTTCGGGATCATCGGCTACTCGGGTGCCGGTAAGTCGACCCTCGTGCGCCTCATCAACGCGCTCGAGCCCGCGACGTCGGGGAGCATCGTCGTCGACGGCACCGAGGTGACGACGCTCTCGGAGCGCGGCCTCCGCGACCTCCGCCTCGGCATCGGGATGATCTTCCAGCAGTTCAACCTCTTCAACTCCAAGTCGGTGCGGAAGAACATCGCGTACCCGCTCGAGGTCGCCGGACGTCCCCGCGCGGAGATCCGCACCCGCGTCGACGAGCTGCTCACGTTCGTCGGGCTGTCCGACAAGGCCGACAACTACCCCGACCAACTCTCCGGCGGGCAGAAGCAGCGCGTCGGCATCGCTCGCGCGCTCGCGACCTCGCCCCGGATCCTGCTCGCGGACGAGGCGACCAGCGCCCTCGACCCCGAGACCACGCAGGAGGTCCTGGCGCTGCTCAAGCAGGTGAACCGCGACCTCGGCGTGACCATCGTCGTCATCACCCACGAGATGGAGGTGATCCAGTCGCTCGCGACGAAGGTCGCCGTCATGGAGCGCGGCAAGGTCATCGAGCAGGGCGACGTCTTCGAGGTGTTCTCCGACCCGCAGCACGCCGCGTCCAAGCGCTTCGTGTCGACGGTCATCAAGGGCGTCCCGTCGCCGGCCGAGCTGGCGGTGCTCAAGGAACGGCACGTGGGGCGCATCGTCACCCTCTCGTTCCGCGACGGCGACGCCTCACAGGCCGGCGTCTTCCTCACGCTCGCGCAGGCGGGCGTCGACTTCGAGCTCGTCTACGGCGGGATCAACGACATCCAGGGTCGCGCGTTCGGCCACCTGACGCTCGCCCTCCGCGGCGACGACCAGACGATCGACGGAGCGCTGACCGCCATCGGATCCCAGGCGACCGTGACGGAGGTGCGCTGACATGGACGCACTGATCGATCTGCTCCCGAAGCTCGGCGACGCGACCGTCGAGACCCTCTACCTCGTCTCCTTCAGCCTGCTCTTCGGCGGGATCGCAGGGCTCGTCGTCGGCACCGGTCTCTACGTGACGCGGCCCGGCAACTTGTACTCGCACCCCGTGCTCTACGGCGTGCTCAACGTGATCGTGAACATCTTCCGGCCGATCCCGTTCATCATCTTCCTCGCGGCCGCCCAGCCGCTGTCGCGACTCGTGATCGGCACCGGCATCGGCGCGAACGCGTTCATCTTCATCATCTCCCTGGCGGCGACCTTCGGCATCAGCCGGATCGTCGAGCAGAACCTGCTGACGGTGTCGCCCGGGGTCATCGAGGCCTCGCGTGCCGCGGGAGCGAGCCGGCTCCGGACGCTGCTGAGCATCGTCCTTCCGGAGGCGCTCGGTCCGCTGATCCTCGGCTACACCTTCGTGTTCGTCGTCATCGTCGACATGTCGGCGGTCGCGGGCTTCATCGGCGGCGGTGGGCTCGGTGCCTTCGCGATCCAGTACGGCTTCCGGCAGTTCGAGCCGGTCGTCACGTGGGCCGCGGTCATCATCATCATCCTGCTCGTCCAGCTCATCCAGTTCTTCGGCAACTGGCTGGCCCGGAAGATCCTCCGGCGCTGATCGGTCCCTGAGTCACCCCCACCCGGTCCCTGAGCCACCCCACCCGGTCCCTGAGCCACCCCACCCGGTCCCTGAGCTTGTCGAAGGGCGCACTTCGACAGGCTCAGTGACCGAGCGTGCTCCGCTAGTCGAAGTCGAGGCTGAGCTTCCGCAGCAGGACGGTCAGCCGCGCCTGTTCGGTCGAGCTCAGCCCGTCGAGCAGGTCCGCCTCGGCGTCGACGAGGCGCGTGATGGCCGCATCGACCGTGTTGAGTCCCGCGTTCGTCATCTGCACGAGGATGCCGCGGCCGTCGTTGGGGTCGCCCTGGCGTTCCACGAGTCCGCGCTCAACGAGGCGGTCGATGCGGTTCGTCATCGTGCCGCTCGAGACGAGCGTCTGGAGCAGCAGGGCCTTCGGACTCAGCCGGTAGGGGGAGCCGGCGCGACGGAGCGCCGCGAGGACGTCGAACTCCCACGGCTCGAGGTTCGACCGGGTGAAGGCCGCCCGACGTGCGCGGTCGAGGTGGCGGGACAGCCGGGCGACACGGGAGAGGATCTGGAGGGGCGAGAAGTCGAGGTCCGGGCGCTCGCGGTTCCAGGCGTCGACGATCCGGTCGACCTCATCGGTGCTAGCTGGCATCCCACCATTATCGAGGCAACGCTCGTGTCGTATCGGATCCGAGTCGGCAGCACAGGATCCGTCTGGCAGAATTGACCACGCTGCCCGGCCTCCGGGTGGTGGTCCGCCATAGTGTAACGGCAGCACGGCAGCCTTTGGAGCTGTTCGGTCCAGGTTCGAATCCTGGTGGCGGAGCGACCGATCACCGACCGGGCCAGTGCCCGGACCGAGGGAGAGCACACGTGACCGACGACCGTCTGGCCATCATCATCCTGGCTGCTGGCCAGGGAACCCGCATGAAGTCGGCGCTGCCGAAACTCCTGCACCCGCTCGGCGGCGTGCCGATCGTCGGCCACGTGCTGGCGACCGCCCGTTCGCTCGACGCTGGGCACGTCATAGCCGTCGTCCGCCACGAGCGCGACCGCCTCGTCGAGGCCATCGAGTCGGAGCTCCCGGGCGCGACCATCGTCGACCAGGACGAGGTGCCCGGCACCGGTCGCGCGGTGGAACAGGCGCTCCTGGCGCTGCCCGACGACTTCGACGGTGACGTCCTCGTGGTCAACGGCGACGTCCCGTTGCTGAACGCCGCCACGCTCACCACGCTCATCGAACGCCACCGCAACCACGATGTCGCGGCGACCATCCTCTCTGCCATGCCCGACGACGCGACCGGCTACGGACGCATCATCCGCACCGAGGCCGGGGCACTCGACTACATCGTCGAGCAGAAGGACGCGACCGATGCCGAGCGGGCTGTGAACGAGATCAACGCCGGGGTCTACCTCTTCGGCGTGAGCCAGCTCCGCGACGCCCTCGCCGAGGTCACCACCGACAACGCCCAGGGGGAGAAGTACCTCACGGACGTCATCGGCCTCCTGCGACGCGCGGGCTCCGAGGTGTCGGCGCTCCCTGTGAGCGACTCCTGGCTGGTCGAGGGCATCAACGACCGCGCCCAGCTGAGCGCCGCCGCGGCCAAACTGAACGCCCTCCTCGTGCGCGCCTGGCAGCTCGCCGGCGTGACCGTCCAGGACCCGGCCACGACGTGGATCGACATCAAGGCGCGGCTGCACGCCGACGTCACCCTGCTTCCCGGGACGCAGATCCTCGGCGCGACGGTCGTCGAGTCCGGTGCGACGATCGGTCCGGACACCACGCTCATCGACACCGAGGTCGGCGCTGGTGCGCGCGTCCGCCGCACGGACGCGACGCTGTCGGTCATCGGCGCCGGTGCCGAGGTCGGGCCGTTCGCCTACCTACGACCAGGCACGGTGCTCGGCGAGCGCGGCAAGATCGGCACTTTCGTGGAGACGAAGAACGCGCAGATCGGCGAGGGCAGCAAGGTCCCGCACCTCAGCTACATCGGCGACACCGAGATCGGCGTCGAGTCGAACGTCGGTGCCGGCACGATCACCTCGAACTACGACGGTGTGCACAAGCACCGCACGACCATCGGATCGCACGTCCGCACCGGCGCGCACAACACGCTCGTCGCCCCGGTCAGCGTCGGCGACGGCGCCTATTCCGGTGCCGGCACCGTCATCCGCAAGGACGTCCCGGCAGGGGCGCTGGCGTTGACGGTGGCTCAGCAGCGGAACGTCGAGGGCTGGGTCGAGCAGAAGCGCCCGGGCACGGCTGCCGCGACGGCCGCGAGCGCCGCATCGGCGACCCCGGCCGTCGATGCCGTGTCGGACGACGCGGCTGCTGCTGGTAACGTCGACTCGTGAGTGAGGCCGGAGCATTCCGGCAGAAGGCAGGGTCTGTGTCAGGCATCACGGCGGACAACAAGAAGCAGCTGGTTCTCGTCTCCGGACGAGCCCACCCGGAACTCGCCGAGGCGATCGCGGCGGAGCTCGACTCCGAGCTCCTCCCCACCGATGCCAGGACCTTCGCCAACGGCGAGATCTACGCCCGGTACGACGAGAGCATCCGCGGCACCGACGTCTTCGTCATCCAGTCGCACACCGCTCCGATCAACGAGTGGCTCATGGAACAGCTCATCATGGTCGACGCGGCCAAGCGGGCGAGCGCCAAGCGCATCACCGTGGTCGCCCCGTTCTACCCCTACGCGCGCCAGGACAAGAAGGGTCGCGGACGCGAGCCCATCTCGGCCCGCCTCGTCGCCGACCTCTTCAAGGCCGCCGGCGCCGACCGCATCATGTCGGTCGACCTCCATGCCGCGCAGATCCAGGGCTTCTTCGACGGCCCGGTCGACCACCTCTTCGCGATGCCGGTCCTCCTCGAGCACTTCCGCGCCAAGCTCGACGCCTCGACGCTGACGGTCGTCTCGCCCGACATGGGCCGCGTCCGCGTGGCCGACATCTGGAGCGACAAGCTCGGAGCGCCGCTCGCCATCATCCACAAGCGCCGCGACCCGCTGGTCCCCAACCAGGTCAGCGTCCACGAGATCGTCGGCCAGGTCGAGGGGCGGGTCTGCCTGCTCGTCGACGACCTGATCGACACCGGACGCACGATCGTCAAGGCTGCCGAAGCGCTCAAGAACGCCGGTGCCATCGGTGTCGTCGTCGCGGCCACCCATGCGGTGTTCTCCGACCCGGCGGTCGAACTCCTGCAGAGCGACGCCATCGACTCGGTCGTCGTCACCGACACCCTGCCGGTCGTCGAGGCCAAGCGCTTCGACAAGCTGACCGTCCTCTCGATCGCGCCGCTCATCGCCCGGGCGATCCATGAGGTCTTCGACGACGGTTCCGTGACGAGCATGTTCGACGGCGCTGCGTAGCCCGTCACCTTCCGCTGGTACGCAGAACGCCCGGTCCGACTCGGACCGGGCGTTCTGCGTCTGCAGGCCGTGAGCTAGTGGCTCGAGCCCGCCTGCTCGACCTCACTGCGGTCGCCCGACCAGAGGGTGTGGAACGTGCCGTCGAGGTCGACGCGCTTGTAGGTGTGCGCGCCGAAGAAGTCACGCTGGCCCTGGACGAGCGCTGCGGGCAGACGCTCGGCGCGGAGTCCGTCGTAGTACGACAGCGACGACGAGAACGCCGGCGAGGGGATGCCAGCCTGGGCGGCTGCGACGACCACGCGGCGCCAGCTGTCCTGCGCCTCCGCGACGGCGTCGCTGAAGTAGGGCGCCGTCACGAGGGCGACCAGCTCGGGGTTCTCCTCGTAGGCCTCGGTGATGCGGTTGAGGAACTGCGCACGGATGATGCAGCCACCACGCCAGATCTTCGCGATCTCGCCCTTCTTGATGTCCCAGCCGTACTGCTCGGCACCGGCGACGATCTCGTCGAAGCCCTGCGAGTAGGCGATGATCTTCGACGCGTAGAGCGCCTGGCGCACGTCCTCGACGAACTGGTCGGGGTCGGCGACGGTCCACTCCTCGGAGGGACCGGCGAGCTCGCGGGCCGCTGCGCGCTGCGCCGGCTTCGACGACAGCGAACGGGCGAACACGGCCTCCGCGATGCCCGACACCGGGATGCCGAGGTCGAGGGCCGTCTGCACGGTCCACGCGCCGGTGCCCTTGGCGCCGGCCTGGTCGAGGATGACGTCGACGAGCGGCTGCCCGGTCTTCGCGTCGACCTGCTTGAGGACCTCGGCGGTGATCTCGATCAGGTAGCTCTCGAGCGTGCCGCGGTTCCACTCGGCGAAGATCTCCGCGATCTCGGCCGGCGACTTGCCGGTGCCGCGACGGATGAGGTCGTAGGCCTCGGCGATGAGCTGCATGTCCGCGTACTCGATGCCGTTGTGGATCATCTTGACGAAGTGGCCGGCGCCGTCGGTGCCGACGTGGGTGACGCAGGGCTCACCCTCGGCGATCGCGGCGATCGACTTGAGGATGGGGCCGAGGGTCTCCCACGCTTCGGCGGAGCCGCCCGGCATGATCGACGGTCCCTTGAGGGCGCCTTCCTCGCCGCCGGAGATACCGGCGCCGACGAAGTTGATCCCCGTCTCGCGGACGGCCTTCTCGCGGCGGATGGTGTCGGTGAAGAGTGCGTTGCCGCCGTCGACGATGATGTCGCCGGGCTCGAAGACCTCGGTGAGCTGCTGGATGACGGCGTCGGTGCCCTTGCCAGCCTGCACCATGATGATCGCGGTGCGTGGCTTCGAGAGCGACGCGGCGAACTCCTCGATGGTCTTCGACGCGACGAAGCCGGCCTCGGGGTGCTCGCTCACGAGCAGGTCGGTGCGTTCGGGGGAGCGGTTGTACACGGCGACCGTGTTGCCCTCGCGGCTCGCCAGGTTGCGTGCGAGGTTGCTGCCCATGACGGCCAGACCGACGACGCCGATGTTGGCGCGAGCTTCGGCGGTGTTCACCATGTGGTTCTCCTTCAGAGTGGGTGATGCGGGAAGCGTTCCGAGCGCTCAGGAGTCGTTGGGGGCGGCTGCGGGACAGCGGCGACACCCTCGTCGATCCGGGCACGGCCCGTCCTGCAACCGTAGCAAAGGGAGGTGTCGCTGCACCTCTCAATGACCCCGCGTGCAGGTGAGGTCCGAGCGGACCGTCCGGGGGTGTCCGGTATCGTGCTGTGCGGGTCGGACGAGCCGGCCGCCCGGCCATCGGCCGGAGACCACAGGGGGTTCCGTGTGAATGCACCGCTCGTCGTCGTCATGGGCGTGTCCGGGTCCGGGAAGAGCACGACCGGAGTGCTGATCGCCGACCGGCTCGGGGTGCCCTTCGTCGACGCCGACGCCCTGCACCCGCTCGAGAACGTGCGGAAGATGGCCGCCGGCACGCCGCTCGAGGACCCCGACCGCTGGCCCTGGCTGGCCCTCGTGGGCAAAGCACTCGCCGACGCCTCGGACACCGGGCTCGTGATGGCCTGCTCCGCACTCCGACGGGCCTACCGGGAGGCGATCCTCGCGGAGGCGCCCGGGGTGCGGTTCGTGCTCCTCCACGGCTCGCGCGAGGTGCTCGGACGCCGCATGGAGGGCAGGAGCGGTCACTTCATGCCGCCGTCGCTCCTCGACTCGCAGTTCGCGCTCCTCGAGGACCTGGACGCCGACGAACCGGGGTTCGTGGTGGACGTCGACGCCACCGTCGACGAGATCGTGGACGAGGCGGTCGCGGGCCTCAGCGCGGTGCGATAGACTCTCCCACTGAACTTCGGCGAGGGAAGCGGCCCGTGGCAGCTTCCGTGATCGACGCGGTGGTCTGGCTTCCGGCTTTTCCTCACGCAGATACGCGTTCGAGTTGACTCATCCATTCCGCCGCGCATCGTCGCGGCACGACCAACCGGGTGCAAGACCCGTGAGGAGAACATCATGTCCGATGACCTGAAGGTCACCGCGGAACTCCGCGAATCGTTCGGCAAGGGCGCAGCCCGCAAGCTCCGTGCCCTCGGCAAGATCCCGGCCGTGCTCTACGGCCACGGCACCGAGCCCGTGCACGTCTCGCTGCCCGGCCACCAGATGCTGCTCATCCTCCGCAAGTCCAACGCGGTGCTCGAGCTCGACATCGCCGGCACGGGCCAGCTCGCGCTGGTCAAGGACGTCCAGAAGGACCCCGTGCGCCAGATCATCGAGCACCTCGACCTCATCGTGGTCAAGAAGGGCGAGAAGGTCCAGGTCGACATCCCCGTGACCATCGAGGGAGAGTCCGCCGCCGGCACCATCCTCAACCAGGACGCCACCACGGTGAGCCTCGAGGTCGAGGCGACCCACATCCCCGAGCGCGTCACCGTCAGCGTCGAGGGCCTCGAAGAGGGCGCCCAGATCCTGGCCGGCGACCTCGAGCTCCCGAAGGGCGCTTCGCTCATCACCGAGGCCGACGTCCTCATCGTCGCGATCACCGTCCCGGCCGCTCCGGCGGACGAGGAGACGGAGGCCGCTGAGGCCGCCGCCGAGGAGACCGCAGCCGAGGCCGCGGAGTAGTCAGCACTCCAGCAGACGAACCTGTCGCCCGCCCGCCCCGATAGTCTCGGTGCATGGCAGGCGGCAGGTTCGCTCGGTTTCTGGCCGGTCTCACCGGTCGCGCCGAGGCGTTCGATCAGGAAGGCAGCATGGCTGCAGACACGTGGCTCATCGTCGGACTCGGGAACCCGGGCGAGCAGTACGCCCGCAACCGGCACAACGTCGGGCAGATGGTCCTCGACGAGCTCGCGAAGCGGATCGGCGGAACCTTCAAGACCCACAAGGGCAACGCGCGCGTGGCCGAGGGGCGGCTCGTGCCGGGTGGCCCGAAGCTCGTCCTCGGCAAGCCGAACAGCTACATGAACCTCTCAGGCGGCCCGACCGCCGCGCTCGCCCAGTTCTTCTCCGTCGACCCCGACCACGTCATCGCCGTCCACGACGAGCTCGACATCCCCTTCGACTCGATCAAGCTCAAGCAGGGTGGTGGGCACGGTGGGCACAACGGCATCCGCGACATCGCCTCAGCGCTGAAGACCCCCGAGTTCCTGCGCGTCCGGGTCGGCATCGGTAGGCCGCCGGGCCGTCAGGACGCCGCCGACTTCGTCCTCAAGGACTTCGCGGGAACCGAGCGGGAGCAGCTTCCCATGCTGGTCTCCGACGCGGCCGATGCGGTCGAACTCCTCGTGAACGAGGGCCTGTTGGCTGCACAGACCCGGTTCCACGGCGCCTGACGCCCGCTCAGCCGAGCGGTGAGCGGACGCGTCGGCCCCGGCGCGTGCCGGCGCCGACGAGCACCGCGCCCACCAGGAGCAGTCCGCTGATGAGCAGTGCGGTGGAGAGCGGGACCTCTGCTCCCGTCCGGGCCAGCGGCGCCTGCGGATCGAGTGGCGCGACCCTCCACACGATGCCGAGCGAGGTGTGGAGTGCCCCCGTCGAGACGCGGGGTGCGTCCGGGAGCGGTAGACGACCGGTGTCGGCGGCGGTCACCGACCCGATGGCGGCGTGGTCCGACGCGCGCGAGTACCCGGTCAGGACCGCCTCGAACGCGTGGGCGAACGAGCCGTCGTCGAGCGCGGCCGGCGTCAGGACGAGCGGTTCGGTACTGGCGCAGACCGTCGAGGTGCCAGGCTCGATGAGCTCGCTGGTGCAGGTGAGGCGGGTGTCCGGCGTCTCCGCGAGCGTGATGTCGCCCAGCGCGTTCGCGCCGGTGTTGGTGACCGTCGCGATGACGCGCAGCCGGTCACCCGGGTCGGTCGTGACGGTCTCACCCTCGACCGGAACCCATGATCCGTCGGCACCCTGGATCTCGAGGCGGACGGTGCCCTCCGCGGCCAGCTCAGGGACGAGCACGCGGTAGGTGGTCTCGTCCGTGCTGCTGAGTTCAGAGGCGGTCTGTTCCACGCGGACGACCGCTTCGCCGGACTCGACGGTCACGGTGCTCGTGCAACTCCAGCGGCCGGACGCGTCGACGGTGGTCTCACACCGGGTGTGGCCCTCGCCGTCGCGCACCGTGATGTCGGCGCCCGGCTCGCCCGTTCCGGCGAAGGTCGGTCGTGAGGACTCCACGAGGGCATCGGACACCGGGCTCTCGATCGCGACCCGGTCGATGGCCGTCAGGGCCGGCTGTGAGCCGATGTCGAGCCCGCGGACGGCGTCACCCGTCAGGGCGACGGTCAGCGCGCCACGAGCGACCGGTGTGGCGTCGACCTCGATCGTGCAGGACTCCTCGCCTGTCGCGAGGTCGCCGGTGAACGCGATGTCGGCCCCGGACGCCGGAGCGGTCACCTCCGCCGTGCAACTCGCGCTGACGCGCGGATCGGCGGCGACCGCGAGTCCACCGGGCAAGGCCGTCTGCACGGACCAGCCGGCCTTCGCTGCGAGTTCCGGGGTGTTGCGCACGAGGAAGCGGAGGCGGACCGTTTCACCGACGACAGCGGTGTCCTCCGACAGCTCGACATCGAGGGTCGGGGTCACGTCGATGATGCTCAGATCGTCGAAGGCGTGATCGTTCCCGAATCCGCTGCCCTGCTCGTTGCGCATGACGACACCGATCGAGGTCGCGTCCACCAGCATCGAGGCATCGGCGGTGAAGTGCCCGGCACGAGCGGGGACGCCGCCGTGGCTGAACGATTCGGCACGGTCGTCCGTGCACGGGTCGATCGCCTGCTCGGACACCGGGTGTTCGACGCCGTCGGGGGTCAGCAGCGCGAGCTGCAGGGCGGTCGGGACCGTTGCGAAGCAGTTCAGGGACGCGACGTTCACGGAGGCGGTCAGGAAGCGGCCGGAACCGGTCGCGAGTGGGACCAATGTGGTCGTCTCGAGCTCGACCGCGCCGTCGGGACCGTTCGTCTGGGTGTAGGCCGCAACGACGGAATTGGACCTCGGATCGGTGCCGTTGAGGATACCCAGCACTCCGGCGAGGGCTCGGACGTGCGCCAGAGCGCTCGGAGCGTCCAGACAGTCGCCGGGCTCGGCGCCCGTCATGGAGGCGGACAGGATGAAGCCGTTGCACGCCGCTCGGTCCGTCCAGAAGTCGTCGGCGTCGAACCGCAGGTCCGAACGGCCCAGGTAGTCGCGGACCGACATGGGCGTACCGGTGTCGGGTGCGCGTTCGAAGTCCTCGTGGAAGACCTCCCCGCGTGGAGCACCCGCTGCGTCGGTCGTCGGCTCGGAAACCGACGCTCCGGCCGCTGACGGCTGGATCATCGAGAGCGTCCAGCCGACCGCCAGCACGAGGGTCGCGGTCAGGATCGGACGGAGTGGGCTGGTCGAAACGCGCATGCAGCATCCCAAGAGATCATCGGATGGGGGGAGGCCGCCAGCGTAGCAGTGCTGGTCTACTGAGATATCAGACGATCGAGGGGTGGGTGTCGACGGCGCGGAAGCCGACGGCTCAGGCTCGCATGTACCGCGAGATCAGGAGGTCGTCCGCGCGCAGGAGGTGCTGCAACCGCATCGCTCGCGGCACCTCGGACGCGGGACCTGCGGCGACCCGGACGCTCTCCCCGCCGACGAGGGTCGGACTGATCGTCAGACAGAGTTCGTCGACGGCGTCGGCAGCGATGAACGAGCCGAAGAGCGCCGGACCGCCCTCGCACAGGATCTGCCGCAGGCCACGGTCGGAGAGCGTCTGGACGACACGCGCCGGTTCGACGTGTTCGTCGCCGCATGCCACCACGTCGGCGACCGCCTCGAGTGCCGTGCGCTTCGCGGGGTCGGCGCGGTCGGTCGTCACGACGAGGGGCCGGACCGGTGCCTGGGTGAAGACCTCCGAGCGGAGATCGAGGTCGAGCGAGCCCGACACGATCGCGAAGACCGGGTGCAGGGGGAGGTCGTGGTCGTCGCGCCACGCCGCGGCGTCGACATCGAGCCGCATGGCACCGTAGCCCTCGTCGCGCACGGTCCCGGCACCGACGAGCACGACGTCCGCGAGTCGACGCAGGATGTCGAACACGGTCTTGTCGGCCGGGTCGCCGAGCCCGCCGGAGACGCCGTCGACGGTCGCCCCACCGTCCAGGCTCGTCACGAAGTTCACGCGGACGGTCGTGGCGGATCGGTCCTCGACGGTGTACGCCGCCACGAGTTCGTCGACCGACAGCGGTCGGTCCTGCGTGGGGACCAGGCTCGTGATGCTGGGGATGCTCATGCGACTCCTCGAGGGTTCCGGATCAGACGTTGTGGACGGGCGCCACCGGCCCGCGGAAGCCGAGGATCGCCTCGGTCATCCGCACGGCCGCGATCGACTCTGGTACGGCGTGCATCCGCACGATGCGGGCGCCGAGGAGGATGCACGCCGCCGCAGACACCAGGGAGCCCTCGAGGCGTTCCGACTTCGGTCGGTCGAGGGACTCGCCGATGAAGTCCTTGTTCGAGACCGCGGCGAGCGTCGGCAGCCCGAGCGCGGCGATCTCGTCGAACCGACGGGTGAGTTCGAGCGTCTGCACGGTGTTCTTGTTGAGGTCGTGCCCGGGGTCCACGATGAGCCGTGACTCGGGGACGCCGTGTGAGATCGCGAGGTCGACGCGGGCCGCGAGGAAGGCTGCGACCTCACCGGCGACGTCGTCGTAGTGTGGGCGGGGATGCGGCTGCCTCGGCCTGGCCAGACTGTGCGTGATGACGAGGGTGGCGTCGCTCGCGGCGACGACGTCCGCGAGAGCCGGGTCGTGGATCCCCGTGGTGTCGTTGATGACGGAGGCGCCTGCCGCGATGCAGGCCTCCGCCACTTCGGGGCGGAAGGTGTCGACGGAGATGACGACGTCGCTCCGTGCGGCCAACGCCTCGACGACGGGGAGCACGCGGTCGAGTTCCTCGGCGCTGGGGATCTCCGGCCCCGGGGCGAACTTGGCTCCGCCGATGTCGACCCAGTCGGCGCCCTGTTCTGCGGCGCTCACGGCGGCGTCGACGGCTCGGTCGAGTGAGAACGTCGCGCCCTGGTCGAAGAAGGAGTCCGGGGTGCGGTTGATGATCGCCATGACCGCGACCTGCTTCGAGAAGTCGAACGTCCGCGCTCCGATCCGGCGGATCGGCTGACGGATCGGGGGGAGCGGGAAGCCGCCGGTCCGTTCGGGGTGTCTGTCTGACCGGGTCTCCGTGCTCGTCATGGGTCAATCATGACGCGTCCGGCGCGCGAGGATGCCGCGTGACGCGTCGTCGCAGCCGATTGACAGCGGTGCCTGGCGGTGACCGACCGGCGATCGGGTCATGGGTGTCGGTGGCTCGGCGTAGGCTGTCCCGGTGACGCTTCAGGGTTTGACTCACGCGCTTCGGCGCGCCGCAACGATCGACGATGCCCTCGCGTACGCGGGCAAGAGCGCGGACTTCTCCGTGATCGACGGGCTGCGTGCACCGCTCCTCGCGGCGCTCATGGACGAGCGTGGTCGGCAGGGGGCCGCCCAGGCGGCCCTCGTCGTCACCGCGACCGGCCGCGACTCCGAGCGGCTCCGCTCCGCGCTCAGCGACCTCATGCCCGAGGCCGAGATCGTCGAGTTCCCGGCCTGGGAGACTCTGCCGCACGAGCGCCTCAGCCCGAGCGCCGAGATCGTCGGCCGACGCCTGGAGGCGCTGCGGCGGCTCGGCGCCTGGACGGGGGAGCGGCCGTTCCTCCTCGTCGCCTCGGTGCGCGCCGCGCTGCAACCCGTGGCCGACAACCTCACCGAGACCGCTCCGATCGAGCTCGTCCAGGGCGGTCGCGGACACGACCTCGCCGCGATCGCGCTGCGCCTCGTCGAACTCGCGTACACCCGGGTCGACATGGTGTCGCGGCGTGGCGAGTTCGCGTTGCGCGGTGGCATCCTCGACGTCTTCCCGCCGGTCGCCGACCACCCGTACCGCGTCGAGTTCTTCGGCGACGAGGTCGACGGCATCCGGGCGTTCTCGGTCGCCGACCAGCGCTCACTGCCCGAGCCGGTCGACGCGATCCGCCTGCCGCCCTCTCGGGAGCTGCTCCTCAGCCCGGCTGTCCGGCAGCGCGCCGCAGAGATGCAGCACGAGTTCCCGAGCCTCACCGGCATCCTCGAGAAGATCGCGGAGGGCATCGCGGTGGAGGGCATGGAGTCGCTCTCCCCGGCCCTCGTCGACCGCCTCGTCCCGATCACCCACTACCTGCCGGATGGAGCGGCGGTCGCCGTCGTCTCACCGGAGCGCGTCGTCACGAGGTCGATCAGCCTCGCCGAGACGAACCGCGAGTTCCTCGCCGCCGCATGGAGCGCCGCGACCGTCGGCGCGAACGCGCCGATCGACCTCGCCTCCGGCGACTTCATCTCGCTGGGCGCCCTGAAGGAGTCCGTCACCTTCAGCGCTCCCGGCCAGCCGGCGCCCGACCACCCGTGGTGGACGTTCAGCGGCTTCCGCGCCGGCCCCGACGTCGAGACGCTCCCGGAGCACCTCGAACTCGACGAGCTCCTCACCGTCACGGTCGACGGCGACACCGTGCCGAGCTTCCACGGCAACGTCGAGGGCGCCATCGAACACGTCGCCGACCGCATCCGCGAGGGGTGGACGGTCGTCGTCGCCGCCCGCGGGGTCGGTCTCGTCGAGCGCGCGGCGGACGTCCTCGCCGAGCACGAGATCGCCGCACGCATGGTCGACGAGCTGCCGGCCGATCCGGAGCCCGGCGTCGCCTACCTGCTGCAGGCCGACGTCGAGGGCGGCTTCGAACTCGAGACGTCGAAGCTCATGCTGCTCGGCGAGACCGAGTTCTACGGACGCACCGCCGGGTACGACTCGCGCCTGGTCAAGAAGCTCGCCACCAGACGCAAGAACGTCGTCGACCCGATGCAGCTCCGGTCCGGCGACTTCGTCGTGCACCAGACCCACGGCATCGGCAAGTTCGTCGAGATGACCCAGCGCGAGGTCTCGAGCGGTGGACGCAACCCGGTGAAGAGCACCCGCGAGTACCTCGTACTCGAGTACGCACCCTCCAAGCGCGGCTACCCGGGCGACAAGCTGCTGGTCCCCACGGACCAGCTCGACCTCCTTACCCGCTACGTCGGTGGCGAGGCTCCGCAGCTCAGCAAGATGGGCGGCAGCGACTGGTCGCAGGCGAAGAGCAAGGCGCGCAAGGCCGTCCGCGACATCGCCGTCGAGCTGGTCAAGCTCTACTCGGCGCGCATGGCGTCGAAGGGGCACGCCTTCGGTCCCGACACCCCGTGGCAGCGCGAGCTCGAGGAGGCGTTCCCGTTCGCGGAGACCCCCGACCAGCTGCAGACCATCGACGAGGTCAAGGCCGACATGGAGCGCGAGATCCCGATGGACCGCCTCCTCTCCGGCGACGTGGGGTTCGGGAAGACCGAGGTCGCCGTCCGTGCCGCGTTCAAGGCCGTCCAGGACGGCAAGCAGGTCGCGATGCTCGTGCCGACCACCCTGCTCGTCAAGCAGCATTTCGAGACCTTCCAGGAGCGGTTCGCCGGGTTCCCCGTGCACCTGCGGCCGCTCAGCCGGTTCCAGTCCGACAAGGAGGCGCGGGAGGCGCTCGCCGGACTCGCCGACGGCACGGTCGACGTCATCATCGGGACGCACCGTCTGCTGACCGACAAGGTGCACTTCAAGGACCTCGGCCTCGTCATCATCGACGAGGAGCAGCGGTTCGGCGTCGAGCACAAGGACGCCCTCAAGAAGCTGAAGACGAACGTCGACATCCTGGCCATGAGCGCGACCCCGATCCCGCGCACGCTCGAGATGGCGGTCACCGGCATCCGGGAGATGTCCACGCTCGCGACGCCACCGGAGGACCGCCACCCGATCCTGTCCTTCGTCGGTCCGTACAACGGCAAGCAGGTCGGCGCGGCGATCCGGCGCGAGCTCCTGCGCGAAGGCCAGATCTTCTTCGTGCACAACCGGGTCTCGTCCATCAGCCGCGTCGCGGCAGACCTCGCGGAGCTCGTCCCCGAGGCGCGCATCGCCATCGCCCACGGGCAGCTCGGCGAGGCCGCGCTCGAACAGGTCGTGGTCGACTTCTGGGAGCGCCGTTTCGACGTCCTCGTCTGTACGACGATCATCGAGACCGGCCTCGACATCTCGAACGCGAACACGATCATCATCGACCGCGCCGACAAGTACGGCCTGAGCCAGCTGCACCAGCTGCGGGGTCGTGTCGGTCGCGGCCGCGAGCGCGCCTACGCGTACTTCCTGTACGACGAGCACAAGCCGCTCTCCGAGACCGCCCACGACCGGCTCTCGACGATCGCGGCGAACAACGAGCTCGGCAGCGGCATGCAGGTCGCCCTGAAGGACCTCGAGATCCGTGGCGCCGGCAACATGCTCGGGGGCGAGCAGGCCGGCCATATCGCGGGCGTCGGCTTCGACCTCTATCTCCGCATGATCGGCGAGGCCGTGTCCACCTTCCGTGGCGACGTCGCCGAAGGGCAGACCGAGCTCCGGCTCGAACTGCCCGTCGACGCACACATCCCCGAGGAGTACGTCGACAGCGAGCGGCTGCGGCTGGAGGCTTACCAGAAGCTGTCGGCCGCGTCCGGACCTGCGGCCAAGGACGGCCAGATCGACCTCGTGATCGACGAACTCACCGACCGCTACGGCGAGCCGCCGGCGCAGGTGAGCACGCTCATCGCCGTGTCGCGGCTCCGTCAGCGTGCGCAGCGCTCGGGACTCAGCGACCTCATCGCCGTCGGACCGAACCTGCGGGTCACGCCTGCGGACCTCCCCGACTCCATCCAGACGCGGCTGCGCCGCATGTATCCCGGCGCGAAGTACCTGGCCCAGACGAACACCGTCATCGTGCCGTTGCCGCGCGTCGGCGACGAACCGCTGGCCGACACCGACCTCATCGCCTGGGTGCAGCAGTTCCTGAACGCGATCTACCCGCTGCCGGAGGGCTCGACGTCGTCCTAACGGGCAGCCGCAGATGGGCCTGCGGGACGACATCGTCGGTACCCGCGGCCGATCCGACGGTCGTCGTCCATCCCTAGCGTGGAGGGATGAAGAAGTTCCTCCGCATCGTCCTCACCGGGGTCGTGGCGCTCGTCGCGCTCGTGCTCGCCGGGCTCCTCACGACCACCATCGTCAACACCGCCGCATCGGCTTCCGAGGCCACGCGCATCGAGGAGTACGGGCAGCGGGTCGAGGTCGACGGTAAACGCATGAACGTGTCGGTGACGGGGGAGGGCGACCAGACGATCGTCCTGCTGCCCGGCTTCGGCACCGGTTCGCCCGTGCTCGACTTCTCGCCGCTCGTCGGGGAGCTCTCGTCCTCCTACCGGGTGGTCGTGGTCGAGCCCTTCGGCTACGGGCTCAGCGACCAGACCGACGTGCCGCGCACGACCGAGAACATCGTCTCCGAGATCCACGAGGCGGTCGCCGGGCTCGGCATCGACCGGTACGTGCTGATGGGACACTCCATCGCGGGGATCTACGCGCTGGACTACGTCGAGCGGTTCCGCGACGAGGTGACGGCGTTCGTCGGCATCGACAGCAGTGTGCCCGACCAGCCGGGTATGGACGCCGCGCTGCCGGTCGACGCCCTGCGTGCGGCGAAGGCACTCGGCATCACCCGGGTCGTCACGGCGCTGTCGGGCGACCCGTACCCGGATCCGCCGTACGACCAGCACACACGTGAGCAACTCGGGATGATCTCGCTGCGCAACACCTCGAGTGCGACGTCCTCGGACGAGATGTCGCGCATCGCGGCGAACTTCCGTGCGGCGAAGGGGAAGACCTTCCCCGTAGACCTCCCGGTGCTGCTCTTCGCCCAGCGGGACAACCCGACGGTGGAAGGGTGGCTGCCGCTCCATGAGGAGCAGGCTGCGAGCGTCGATCGAGGCGAGGTCGTGCCGCTCGATGCCGACCACTACCTGCACCACACGAAGTCCCGCGAGATCGCGGCGGACGTCGACCGCTTCCTCGCGACTCCGAGCGGCCGGTAGCCGGTCGCCGAGCCGGGCCGTCGGTCTGCGGACGGACGTATGCTGGTGCCCACGATCCCGTCGAGTCGGAGGAACCCATGGCGACCAGCATCCGGACGAAGCAGGAGCCGAAGGTCGTCGTGGCCGACACCGTGGCCCGTCTCCGACAGACCTTCGACCGCGGCACCACGAAGCCCGTCGCCTGGCGGCTCCGCCAACTCCGTGCGCTGAAGCAACTGCTCCTCGAACGCGGCGGCGAGCTCGAGCGGGCGCTGGCGACCGACCTGGGTAAGAGCGGCACCGAGGCGCAGATCACCGAGATCGGCCTCCTCGTCGGCGAGATCGATCACACGCTCAAGCACCTCAAGCGGTGGGTGCGGCCCCGACGCGTCGCGGTGCCACTCACCCTCGCCCCGGCGTCTGCATCGGTCGTGGCGGAACCGGTCGGCGTGGTCCTCGTCATCGGCCCGTGGAACTATCCGGTCCAGCTCTGCATCGGTCCCGTCATCGGGGCGCTCGCCGCGGGTGACGCCGTCCTCCTGAAGCCCAGCGAGCTCGCCCCCGCAACGAGCGCCGCACTCGCGCGACTCCTCCCGGAGTACCTCGACGACCGTGCCGTCGCGGTGGTCGAGGGCGATGCGGAGGTCGCCACCGCCCTCCTCGCCGAGCGGTTCGACCACATCTTCTACACGGGTGGCGCCACCGTGGGCAAGGTCGTCGCCCGGGCAGCGGCGGAGCATCTGACCCCGATCACCCTGGAACTCGGCGGGAAGTCACCGGTGTACGTCGACGACACCGTGGACCTCGCGGACGCGGCCCGCCGGATCGTCTGGGGCAAGCTCATGAACGCCGGCCAGACCTGCGTCGCTCCCGACTACGTGCTCGCGACGCGCTCGGTCGCCGATCGGCTCGTCCCGTACCTGCGCGACGCGATCGCGGCGCTCTACGGACCGGACCCCGCCGGCAGCGCCGACTACGGCCGCATCATCTCCGACAAGCACTTCGCCCGGGTCAGCGGTCTGCTCGACGGTCTCGAGCCGGCCCTCGGCGGCGAGGTCGACGCCTCGGAGCGGTACATCGCCCCGACGGTCGTGAACGGCGTCGACGCTTCAGCGTCGATCATGCAGGAGGAGATCTTCGGTCCGATCCTGCCGATCCTCCACGTGTCCGGGCTCGAACAGGCCATCGCGCACATCCGGGCGGGGGAGAAGCCGCTCGCGCTCTACGTCTTCAGTGACGACCGCGCCACGCGGAAGCGGTTCACACGCGACACCTCCTCGGGCGCGCTGGCGTTCGGCGTGCCGGCCGCGCACCTCCTCGTGCCGGGTCTGCCGTTCGGCGGTGTCGGGGCCAGCGGAATGGGCGCGTACCACGGTCGCCATTCCTTCGACACGTTCAGTCACGCGAAGGCGGTGTTCTCCAAGCCGCTGTCCCCGGACACGCTGTCGCTCGTGTACCCACCCTTCACCGAAGCGCGCGACCGGATCGCGCGACTGATCTCGAAGACCGGCAGCACCGACGACCGCCGCTCGTGGGGAGCCCGTCGGTGAGCAGCGAACCCGTCGGCGACACCTCCGGTGAGCGCCTCGTCGACGCCATGCGGCAGATCCGCGACCGCTGCGTCTGGACGCAGGGCATCGACCACGACATGCTCGTGCCGTACCTCATCGAGGAGAGCTACGAGCTCGTCGAAGCGGTCGAGGCCGGGACGCGCGACGAGCTCGTCGAGGAACTCGGCGACGTGCTGTGGCAGGTCGTCTTCCATGCGGAGATCGCTTCCCGTGACGCCGATGCGCCGTTCGACTTCGACGACGTCGCCGAGGCCGTCACCCGCAAGATGGTCCACCGTCATCCACACGTCTTCGGCGACGAGGCGGCTCCGACCCCGGAGGACGTCGTGCGCGTCTGGAACGCCGCGAAGGCCGAGGAGAAGGCGAAGCGGAGCAGCGCGCTCGAGGGGATCCCGCAGGGGATGCCGTCGCTCGCCCTCGCCGACAAGGTGCTGGGCAGGGCCGTGCCGTTCGGAGTGGGGCCGACGGTCGACGCCGATGTCATGGACGACGAGGACGCGCTGGGGGAGCAGCTCCTCGCCGTCGTGGCGGCAGCACGGGCGAACGGGCTCGACGCGGAACGGGCGCTCCGGGGTGCCGTCCGTCGGTTGAGCGCGCGAGTGCAGGACGCCGAGCGTCCGGTGGCGTCTCCGACCGACGACTGAGCGAGGGGTCGCCGGGCGCCTGCTCACGGTGCCGGTTCCCCGCCATGCCAGAATTGAGGCATGGCAGCTCCAGTGAACCCGCCGCGCGGCATGCGCGATTTCCTCCCCGCCGACAAGGCCCGTCGGGAGCACGCGCTGGGCACCATCCGTCGCGTCTTCACTGCACACGGCTTCGACGAGATCGAGACGCCCGTGGTCGAGGAGTACGACCGGCTGCACTCCGGCCTCGGCGGCGACAACGAGAAGATGGCGTTCAACATCCTCCGGCGCAAGCTCACCCCGGAGGCCATCGTGGCCGCAGCCGACAACCAGACCGAACTCACCGACCTCGGCCTCCGCTTCGACCTCACCGTGCCGCTCGCCAGGTTCTACGCGACGCACCGGGCTGAGCTCCCGCCGGTGTTCCGCTCGATCCAGATCGCTCCGGTCTGGCGCGGCGAACGTCCGCAGCAGGGCCGGTACCGCCAGTTCGTGCAGTGCGACATCGACATCATCGGAGAGTCGTCGAACCTCGCCGAGACCGAGCTCATCATCGCGACCCTTGGGGCCCTCGCCGAGCTCGGCATCACCGGCTGCAGCGTGCGGATCAACGACCGCCGACTCCTCATCGGCATGCTCGAGTCGCTTGGTTTCCCCGCCGATGAGCACGCGCAGGTGCTCATCACGATCGACAAGCTCGACAAGATCGGTCAGCAGGGCGTGGTCGCCGAACTGCGCGACCGTGGCGTCGACGCCACCGCCGTCGACGCGCTCGAGGCCTTCTTCTCCCGTCCGCAGACGATGGAGTTCAACACCTTCGGCGAGCGGGCTATCCGCAAGGCGCTGCCGATCGGTGCCGACGACGCCGTCGTCGCGGAGCTGGACGCACTCGGGAAGGCTGTCGCCGCGGCCACCTCCCTCCAGGGTCAGCCGGCCGACCCCTTCGCGAACCCGCTCGTGTTCGATCCCTTCCTGGTGCGGGGCATGGGGTATTACACCGGCGCCATCTTCGAGATCGCGCACCCCGACCTCGGGTACTCGCTCGGCGGCGGCGGTCGCTACGACGGCATGATCGGGCGCTTCCTCGGCCAGGACGTCCCGGCGGTCGGGTTCTCGATCGGCTTCGAGCGCATCGTCGACCTCATCGAACTCCCCGCCGGTGCGGCCGCGGATGCCGTCGTGCTCGTGCACGACCGGGACGTGCCTCCGGTGACGCTCGTGGCGTTGAAGGCCAAGCTCGTCGCCCAGGGGCGTCGGGTGCGCCTCGAAGCCCGCGTGAAGAACGTCAAGGCCCTCCTCGACCGCGTGTCGGCGGCCGGCTTCGGTGCTTTCGCGTTCGTGTCGGCCGACTCGACGCTCGAGTCGCTCGAGTTCAAACCGCTCGACTGACGATTCGCCCACCCGCTTTCCGCTCCGCGGCGCGCTTCCGAGCCGCTGCCCAGCTCGTCGGTGCAGGATGGAACATTCGGCCGGATCGCCTCCCACGAGCGATCCGTCCGCTCTGCCCCCGATCGAAGAACTGGTTCCCCCGATGAGCGTCATGGCCCCTGCAGCGCGCCCGCAGCGCCCCCCGGAGTCGACGGGCTCGCCGCGCCGCCGGGTGAGCATGGTGCGGCGCCGGGCGACCACGCTCGCGCTGGCCATCGGCGTCCCGCTCGCCCTGCTGACGGCCGCCCACGCCCTCGTCCCCGACATCCTCGGCCTCGGGCTCGTCTGGGACAACGCCCTGCCGTGGACGTGGGTCGTGCTGCCGGTGCTCTTCCTCGTCCTCCTCGTCGCCCGCACGCCGGGCGCCGTCATCGGTCTCCTCGCGCCGACGCTCGTCTGGGCCTTCCTGTTCGGTCCCGGCGTCCTCCCGATGGGTGACGCACGCTCGGCTGTCCCCGCCGGGGCCTCCCTCACGGTCGCCAGCCAGAACCTCGGGCCGGAGGGCGATCCCTCGGTCATCGCGGCTTCCCTCCAGGCCAGTGGGGCGGATCTCATCGCGCTCCAGGAGATCGAGGACCACGACCGCGAACCGCTCGCCGCCACGCTCGACGAGCAGTACCCGTACTCCGTGCTCACGGGGACGGTGGGGCTCTGGAGCCGCTATCCGATCGCCGACTCGGTCGGGCTGAAGCTCGGCCTCGACTGGTACCGGGCGATCAACGCCGTCGTCGACACCCCGTCCGGGGCCGTGAGCGTCTACGTGATCCACGCCGATTCCGCGCGTCCGGGCGCGCACGCCGAGCGGGACGTGATGCTCACGGAGTTGGCCGACACCGTCGCGGCGAACACCCGCGATCGGATCGTCGTCATGGGCGACTTCAACGCCTCCGCCTCCGACCGGGCGCTCGCCGCACTCCAGAGCGAGGTCTCGGAGCCCAACCAGAGCGAGGGCGGCTTCGGACTCACCTGGCCGGCCGGGACACCGCTCATGCGACTCGACCACGTCTTCGTCCGCGGCATGACCGCGACCCACAACGCCGTCGGCGACGCCGAGGGCAGCGACCACCACGGCATCGTGTCGAGCTTCCGGCTCGACCGCTGACCGCGCGCCTCGGGCGACGATCCGCGGCTCTGCGCCCGTTCAGCCGATGTCACTAGACTGAGCGCGGGCGGCCGTCGTACCCGTCCCACGTCCCAATCCCCACAAGGAGAACATCAGTGGCACTCATCGAGGCAGTAGGCGCTCGCGAAATTCTCGACTCCCGAGGCAACCCGACCGTCGAGGTCGAGGTGCTCCTGGAAGACGGCACGGTCAGCCGTGCAGCAGTCCCGTCCGGCGCATCGACCGGTGCGTTCGAAGCGTACGAGCTGCGTGACGGCGATGCCGCGCGTTACCTCGGCAAGGGTGTCGAGAAGGCGGTCGACGCCGTCCTCGACGAGATCGGCCCGGCACTCGAGGGCATCGAGGCGGACGACCAGCGCCTCGTCGACCACACCATGATCGAGCTCGACGGCACCGAGAACAAGAGCCGCCTGGGCGCGAACGCGATCCTCGGTGCGAGCCTCGCGGTCGCCCGTGCCGCTGCGGACTCCGCAGACCTGTCGCTCTACCGCTACGTCGGCGGCGCCAACGCCCACGTCCTCCCGGTCCCGATGATGAACATCATCAACGGTGGCTCGCACGCCGACACCGGCGTCGACATCCAGGAGTTCATGATCCTCCCGATCGGCGCTCCGAGCTTCCGTGAGGCGCTCCGTTGGGGCACCGAGACGTACCACACGCTCAAGGGCCTGCTGAAGTCGAAGGGCTTCGCAACCGGCCTCGGCGACGAGGGTGGCTTCGCCCCTGACTTCGAGCACAACCGTGCTGCCCTCGACTTCATCGTCGAGGCCATCGAGCAGGCCGGCTTCACGGTCGGAACCGACATCGCGCTCGGCCTCGACGTCGCCTCCAGCGAGTTCTACAAGGAGGGTGCGTACCAGTTCGAGGGCAAGGCGCTCAACAGCACCGAGATGACCGCGTACTACGCCGACCTCGTCGCGAACTACCCGCTCATCACCATCGAGGACCCGCTGGCCGAGGACGACTGGGCAGGCTACGCGCACCTCACCCCCGAGCTCGGCTCCAAGGTCCAGATCGTCGGCGACGACCTGTTCGTCACGAACCCGAAGCGTCTCGCCGACGGCATCGCCAAGGGGGCGGCGAACTCGCTGCTCGTCAAGGTCAACCAGATCGGGACGCTCACCGAGACGCTCGACGCGGTCTCCCTCGCACAGCGCTCCGGCTACACGACGATCCTGTCGCACCGCTCCGGCGAGACCGAGGACACCACGATCGCCGACCTCGCGGTCGCCACGAACGCGGGCCAGATCAAGACCGGTGCGCCTGCGCGCAGCGAGCGGGTCGCGAAGTACAATCAGTTGCTGAGGATCGAAGAGGAGCTGGGCCAGGCAGCCGTCTACGCCGGCCGCAGCGCCTTCCCCCGGTTCACCGCCTAAGCATCGTCACCTGAAGGCTCTCAGGGGTGCCGATCGGCACCCCTGAGAGCCTTCGTCGTGTGCGGGAGGCGCCTGTGAAGAAGCCATCGATGCCGGCCGGCGGCGAGTCGAGGCCCACGCCGTCCGGCAGCGGAGCATCGTCCTCCTCGTCCTCCGGCTCGTCGAAGCAGCGACCGACGTCGAAGCCCCGGTCGAGCTCCGCGAATACCTCCTCCAAGCGTGCCTCCTCGTCGTCCAAGCGCCCGGCAGGAGCCACGGCGAAGCCCGCACGCTCCGCAGGCACGGCCCCACGATCGACGACGAAAGCTCCGCGATCCGCGTCGACCGGTTCCTCGGCGCCGCGCTCCCGGACCGGCTCGACACGGACCGCCCCGGCACGCCAGTCGGACGCCGGCGGCTGGTTGCGGAGTCTGCGACTGTCCGGGTTCAGCGTCCTGCTCCTCGGCATCCTCGTGCTCGGCGTCGTCGTCCTTGCGCCCAACCTCAAGACCTTCCTCGAGCAGCGGCAGCAGATCACCGCGCTGGAGGCCGGTGTCGCCGACACCCAGAAGAAGGTGGACGCGCAGCAGGCCGAACGCGAGCGCTGGAACGACCAGAGTTACGTCATGACGCAGGCGCGCGACCGTCTGTTCTACGCCCTGCCCGGTGAGGTCAGCTACATCATCATCAACGACGTCGACCCTGCCTCGCTGCCCACCACCGACACACCCGTGAGCGACACGCTCGTCGACTCGCAGTCCGACTGGCTCGACGGCCTGCTGTCCTCGCTCGTCGCCACCGGCTACTCGCCGGCCCCGGTCGCGACGGAGACCCCCGCTCCCGCGCAGACGACGCCGCCCGCCGGCGGCTGACGTCCGGACGCGGTGGTGAACCCGGCGATAATGGAACCATGAGCACCCCTCCCTTCGGCCCCGTCTCCGAGCGCGACGTCGAGATCGTGTCGGCGCAGCTGGGACGCCCGGCCCGAAACGTCGTCGGCATCGCGGCGCGCTGTGTCTGCGGCGCCCCGACGGTCGTCTCCACCGCTCCTCGCCTGGCCGACGGCACGCCGTTCCCCACGTTCTACTACCTGACCCACCCGGCGGCCACGGCCGCGGTCTCCTCGCTCGAGGCGACCCAGGTGATGAACGAGTACAACGAGCTCCTGGCCGAGGACGAAGCGGTCCGCGCCGGCTACGCCACCGCGCACGAGGCCTACCTCGCCGACCGCACCTCCATCGCCGAGGTCGCCGAGATCGACGGGATCTCCGCCGGCGGTATGCCGGTCCGGGTCAAGTGCCTCCACGCGCTCGTCGGCCACGCCCTCGCGGCTGGTCCGGGCGTCAACCCCATCGGCGACCTCGCGCTCGACCGCGCGAGCTGGAGCCCCGAGGTGTGCGCATGCGCGGACGGCCAGGCGGGGCAGGGATAGGCCCCGCACGCGACGGGGGTCGCATGTGGGGGAGTGACGGACCGCGACGCGGAGACCGTCGTCGTCCGCGCGGCCTCCGAGGTGCGCTGTCGGCGCTGTCCGCGGTGCTCCTGGCGTTCCTGCTCGTGGGGACGCAGGCGCTCCCGGCATCGGCGGACACGGTGCGCGACATGCAGTACTGGCTCGGCGACTACGGCTTCACGACGGCGTGGGAGACGACGAAGGGCGCCGGTGTCACCGTCGCCGTGATCGACACCGGCATCGCGAGCGGTCCGGCGGAGTTGACCGGTGCGGTCGCGGGTGGCGTCGACGTCTCCGGGCTCGGGAGTCCCGACGGCCGGACGCCGGTCGGGTCCGAGGGGAGTGAGCACGGAACGTTGGTCGCCTCGATGATCGCCGGTCGTGGTCGTACGGGCGGTGCCGGGGTCATCGGCGTGGCACCCGAGGCGCGCCTGCTCTCCGTCTCGGTCGGGTTCGGCTCCGACGGGTCTGCGGTCGTCCCCTGGGACGATCAGATCGCGAGCGCCGTCCGGTGGGCGGTGGACAACGGTGCCGACGTCATCAACATGTCGCTGACGCGCAACAGCCTCGACTGGCCGACGAGCTGGGACGACGCCTTCCTCTACGCCTTCTCACACGACGTCGTCGTGGTGGCTGCAGCAGGCAACCGGGGGAGCGGGACGGTCGAGGTCGGTGCTCCGGCGACGATCCCGGGTGTGCTGACCGTCGCCGGTGTGGACCGCACGGGGTCGGCGAGCTTCGACGCCTCGAGCCAGGGCATCACGATCGCCGTCGCTGCGCCGAGCGAGCAACTCGTCGGGGTGACGCCCGCCGGGTCCTACGTGCAGTGGCAAGGGACGAGCGGGGCGGCGCCGATCGTCTCCGGACTCGTGGCCCTCGTCCGCTCCGCCTGGCCGGAGCTCAGCGCCGCCGACGCCATCAAGCGCGTGACGGCAACGGCGAAGCAGGTGGGCGACTCCGCACAGAGCCCCATCTACGGTGCAGGACTCATCGACGCGGCGAAGGCGGTCAGCGCGTCCGTCGGTCCCGCGTCAACATCGCCGGAGCAGCAACTGTCGGACTGGATCACGCTCTACCGGCGGGCTCCGCAGGTCCCCGACCCCGATCCGGGTGCCGAGCAGCCGTCGCCGACACCGGAGCCGATACCCCCGGCGATCCCGGAGAACGAGGCCGTCGAGGTGCGGGCCAACCCGTTCCTCCCGACACCGAGCACCCTGCTCTACGGCTCGCTGCCACTGGCGCTCCTCCTCGGAACTGGTAGCCTGGTCTCGCTCGGTGTCATAGGCGCTACCAGGCATTTCAAGCGGGTGCTGCAGAAGTAGTACTCTGTTCCGATATTCTCAGACACTCATCTGAACCAATCGTCTTGACGTAGGAGATCGTTCGCCGTGCCCAAAATTCTGATCGTCGGTGGTGGTTACGCCGGGTTCTACACCGCATGGAAGCTCGAGAAGCAGCTTCGTCGTGGTGAGGCCGAAGTCACCATGGTCGACCCGCTGCCCTACATGACCTACCAGCCCTTCCTGCCGGAGGTCGCCGCCGGTTCCATCGAGCCGCGTCACGCGGTCGTCTCGCCGCGTCGCCACCTGAAGCACACCAACGTGATCACCGCCAAGGTCACGGGCATCAATCACGCCGAGAAGAAGGCGACCATCACGCCTGAGATCGGTGAGCCCTGGGAGGTCGACTACGACATCATCGTCGTCACCGCCGGAGCCGTCTCCCGCACCTTCCCGATCCCCGGTGTCGCCGACACCGCGATCGGTCTCAAGACCATCGAAGAGGCCGTCGCGATCCGCGACCGCGTGCTCTCCAACTTCGACAAGGCCGCGAACCTGCCGGCCGGTCCCGAGCGCGACCGCCTCCTGACCTTCACGGTCGTCGGTGGCGGCTTCGCCGGTATCGAGGTCTTCGCCGAGCTGCGTTCGTTCGCGAGCTCGCTGCTGAAGTTCTACCCGCAGCTCTCCTTCGAGGACACGCACTTCCACCTCATCGAGGCCATGGGTCGCATCATGCCCGAGGTCAAGATCGAGACGAGCCACTGGGTCCTCAAGAACCTGGCCGAGCGCGGCGCGCTCGTGCACCTCGACACGCAGCTGCAGTCGGCTGTCGACGGCAAGATCGAGCTCTCGACCGGTGAGTCGTTCGAGTCCGACCTCATCGTCTGGACCGCCGGTGTCATGGCGAACCCGGGCGTCGTCCGCGGTGGCGACCTCCCCGTCGAGGAGCGCGGTCGCATCAAGACCCGCGCCGACCTCCGCGTGGGCACCGACGACGACATCGTCGAGGGTGCTTGGGCGGCCGGCGACGTCTCCGCCGTCCCCGACCTCAGTGGCGGTGGCGTCGGTGGCTTCTGCGTGCCGAACGCTCAGCACGCCGTCCGTCAGGGCAAGCTCCTCGCGAAGAACATCACCGCGGTCCTCCGTGGCGAGGAGCCGAAGAACTACTTCCACAAGAACATGGGTGCGGTCGCCGGTCTCGGCATCGGCGTCGGTGTCTTTCAGTCCGGCAACCTGGCGATCAAGGGCCTCCCGGCCTGGTTCGCGCACCGTGGGTACCACGGGTTGGCGATGCCGAGCTTCGAGCGCAAGTTCCGCGTGTTCGGTGGCTGGTGGAACAACTTCTGGCTGGGACGCGACATCGTCTCCCTGTCGGCCGTGCAGAACCCGCGTGAGGCCTTCGAGACCTTCGCGTCGCGCCCGAAGCCCCCGGCAGACGCTGCTGCCCCCGCAGCAGCTCCGGCGGCTCCCGCAGCGGCTGAGAAGCCCGCTCGCAAGGCTCCCGTGAAGCGCAAGCCGAAGGTCGCCCCGGCCGAGGCCGCAGCGCCCGCTGCCGAGGCTCCTGCTGCCGCAGGCGCCCCGACCGGTGCCGACGACGAGCAGGCCTACGCGACGCCCGCTGAGGAAGTCAGCGCGAACAAGTAGTCCGGTCCGGAGCCCAGCTCCGTTCCTCGAGAGGCGCATGTCATCCGGTCCGCCGGGGCATGCGCCTCTCGGCGTTCGACGCCTCGATACGATGAGGTGCACGCCCCCGTAGCCCAACTGGCAGAGGCAGGCGACTTAAAATCGCCGCAGTGTGGGTTCGAACCCCACCGGGGGTACGTTCGTATGCCGCAGAATCACGTGGATCTGAGCGTCCTGATCGGTCTCCGCGACAACGGTTCGACAACAACCGTCTCCACCTTCGCCTGATTGAGGGCGTCCGCAACGGCGTCGAGGTCGTCTATATGCTGCTGCGCAGGAGTTCGGTTGCTCGTGGCCCGATGATTGACAGTCTCTTCAGGCCTGTGGGTCAGGAGGGGCCGTTTCGTGGTTTCGGGCCTAACCGGCCATGAGGCCTTCGAATTTCAGGTCGAAGAGCTGGAGCGCGAGCGGGATGAGTCCGACGAGCTTCATAGCGGCGCCCGTGTCTCGAAGGATCTCCCACCATTTCTGATTCGGGTCGGTTTGTGCGTTCTCGGTCTGCGCGATGACTTCAGCTAGCAGACCCACGATGGTCACGATGATGCCGACGCGCGTTCCGAGAGTGGAACCACCGAGCGCGTAGGAAATCCCGAGACCCAAGCACGTCACAGCGCCGAGGCCCACCCACCACCACTGAATCTGCTTCAAGTTGAGCTCGATTATCTCGGTGCGGGTGCGTGGTGTCGAAGTCATCTCTCGAAGCTACCGGGCGTCCAGTAAGCACCAAAAGCGGTCGCTTCGCCCCATCGTAGGCCCGTGTATGCGAGCGTGTAGACCAGAGAGCGGTGTCCACCAGCGCAAACGACATGATTTCTACTCGCGGCGCCGGGATGCGGTAAGCGCGGGACAGTGTATGGTCGGGTCAAGCGCAGTAAGGCAATTGGGGAGGCTGAAGTGTCCGATTCTGGAAAGCGCGTCTTCGAACTCACAACGACTGTGACGTTCCCTCATCTACCCCTTGAACACCTCGATGAGTTCGCTCGAAAGCTCGAGGATGCCGTCCGCACCGTGCTGTCGGACAACCCAGCAGTCACAGCGTATTTCGTCACGCCGGACCGGGGCACAGGCGACTTCATGCTTGGCTTCCGGTTTGACGGAGCCGACCCCCGATACATCGAGGAAATGGCTGTCGACATGCTGAACGAAGCGGTCGAACTTGTGGCTGCTCAAGATGGGTCTAAGCCTCTCCGGCCGGAGCGCGAAGAGTCGGCGCTCGTCCTCGCATGAGCTCGGCGCGAGCCGCGCAGCCTGCAGTGCAGACAGTTGCGAAAGCTGTGGTTTGGCTCGCTCGTCTCGTAAAGGGGTGGTTGCCGCGAACCCTTGGCGGAGGTGGCGCGCTTGCACTCGCGATCTGGGGAGGGTTAGGGGGCGGGTGGGAAGAACACGTGTGGCTCTTTTGGCTTGGTCTCGGTGCCACAGGCGCTGCATTCTTGTCGGAGATCATCGTCCAGCGACCCAGCTACATGCACCTAGCTAAGCTGCGCGAGGAAGCGGAAGAGAAGGCTGCAGCCAAATCGCGGGCGCTCGAGCGCTCGCTTCAGATCCTGCTCGAACACTTGGCGAAGTACTGCAAGCTCGAAGGGCACTCAGATCGGTTCAGCGTGTACTACTACCACGAGAACCAGTTCGTCATGCTGGCTCGGTCAGCGAAGAACCCGAACTTCGCGAAGAAGGGCCGAGGACACTATCCCATCGACCAGGGCGCAATCGGCACGGCTTGGGCCGCCGAGCATGGACAGGCGCTTGTCCAGATGAGCGCCAACAGGGAGACCTGGGACAAAGCAGCCAGACGCCAGAACTTCACTGACGACGACATCGCTCGTATGCGGATGCGAGCCAAGACCGTAGCGGCTCTCCGAATCGAAGGTGACAAGCGCTCCGTGGGGGTGCTCGTGATCGAGACCACCACTCCCTCGCGCATAACTCAGGCTCACCTGGATCTCGCGTCCGACGCCTATCTCGTAGCTGCCATCGGAGAGTTGGTCGCTGCGGCCGCGTTACTCACGCCCGAAGGGGAGACCCTTGGTACGCCCGCTCCTCGCCCGGTCGTGCGACCGTGGCTGCCGATTCGCGCCACAGTAGCTACTCGATCTTGACCGTGCCGGCCCACGGTTTGAGTAGAGTTCAACGAGCCGAGAGCTGCGTCTTATGCACGCCTCGACTGCATTCCCAACATCTTTTGCTGAGGCGGTTGACACCGTTCCGTTGTCCCCCCCCCAGATAGAAACTAAGCACGATCATGAGAAAGCCGCCCGGCCCCTGGGCGGCTTTCGTGTTTCTGGCCGGATCGACCCCAAGTCGAGAGACTGTTCGGCATCATAAGCATCTCGGGATGTGGAGTGATCAATGTCCTGGGGTGGGGACAGTGCCGCGCTGGACTCCCACCCCGTGCTCAAAGAAGTGCAGCAGTGTGCTCAGTTGAAAGGCTGGATCTGGTCGAGCAAGTCGGCCACGCCGCCGAGCTGCGTGACCTCGTCTTGGGGCAGCTCGTCCCGGCGTAGGTACGCCGCGACGACGTCCCGCATTGAGGTCACAGTCTGGCGGTAGCCATCCTCACCTAGCTCCTGATACTTCCAGGGGTAGTTGTCGAGACTCTGGAGATTGCCCAGAGCGTAGAGGCCATTATGCACGGCCTCACGCACGACGGCATCCGGGATGAGCTGGAAGGTGTGCCAGAGCTCATTCACGGCCTCTACCGCCTCAGGAGGAGGCGCAGGGCGCTTAGACCCCATGCTGACGGTGGTCGAGTACCGCCACATGGTGGTCAGGTGTCTGTACACCTTGGCAATGTGGTCAGCGGCCTCCACCCTGCGGGACTCCGCCAGTTCGCTTTGACGCTTAGTCTCTGCTGCTGCTTCGTCTCTGCGGAATCGGAGCCGATCGAGCACGACTGATGTTCCAATCGAGATCCCGGCACCAACCAGCAATACGGCCACGGTCTTCATTAGGTCAGCCCAATCCATGCCTGAACCATACCGACGGGCGTCGGTCTCAGTGGCCTTCGTCATATCCCGGGCGCCCTTCGCCAGGCCGGATCGTGAGCACTTCGGGGTGAGAACAATCCACCATTCGGGGCGGGCGTGACGGCAGACGCCGCGCCCGCCCCGACAAGGACACATGGGAAGTCACGATGAAGTTGCTCTGCACGCTCGGCATCCACCGGTGGGGCTACAGCGGCAGCTCTGAGGTGGACGACCGACGGCGCTACAGCACACCGCCCGCGTTCAGGTGAACAGCTGGCCGTTGTCGCCACCTGACGCCCAGCGATCCGGCCGAGACTCCCCTCCCGGAGACGCTGTCCGTGGGCCTGTGCTCAGATGCGAGGAGGACTTCATGGCACAGCGCAGAGTAACAACGCTCATCGACGACCTCGACGGAACAGACCTTCAGCGAGGATCTGGCGAGACGATCCGGTTCGGCGTGGGTGGCCGTACCTATGAGATTGATCTCAGCGACGACAACGCCGAGGCGCTCCGCGAGGCGCTCCAGCCCTACAGGGAGGCCGGTCGGCGGATCACGCCGACTCGTCGACGTCGCCGGTAGCGTGACCAGCGCAGTGGGACAGGAACGCTGTCGAGCGTCGTCGCTGGCGGTGATCATCGTCTTCACCATCTAGCAGGCCGGAATCGACGCCTTGTCACTCCGACTCCTTGTCGCCACCTGACGGTGACAGCTCTCGATACCCTCCGGCTGGCTCTGGGGCCGAGCCCTCTGTCCCGACCACCCTGCGCCGATCGCCAGCGATGTGTCCCATGGCGACGCGGGTCCAGCTGAGCAGATCCTGCCGATCGTCCCAGCGCTGATCTTCATCGTCGCCATAGCCGAGCCAGTGCGGCGCGATGATCCACAAGCCGCGCAGTCGCCACATCGCCACCCGCAGTTCCTCGGCGCACTTGATTAGATCCGTCATGTGAATCGCTGGCTGGTCGCCGATCGCAGGACGGAGTTGTCCCAGCGCCCAAGGCGGCTGGATGAGGATCTGGTGAACATACCCGACTCGGCTCCGGTGCGCTCGATGAGTGGCCTCCAGCGCAGGCAGCGCCAGGGCTCGGAATTCCGACGGCACCGGTTCGAGATTGAGCATCCGACGTACGTCCCTGGTTACCCGGGCGAAGTCACGATCCGGCTCGCCTTCGCCAAGGCCCGCCTGAGCGAGTCGCATCCACAGGTTCTTCATCTCGTTCTCAGCCCACGTGTCATTTCGCACGATCTCGCCGAGATAGAACGACAACTCGTACTGCGGCGGAAGGTCCTCGGTCACGAGCACAACATACTGCGGTCGCCGTCCTAGCGACCATCGACAAGCTCCGTCCGATCGACACACGCGGCTGCGTTCGTCGCCAGGAAAGCTCCGGGGCAGCGAGGACAGATGACCGTTGCAGCATCGTTGCAGCACTGCTCTACCGGTCCGTTCCGGGCTTGGATACCCTCTGGTTCCCCCTAGAGAATGTGAGACCCGATGATCACTGAACTCCCCAAAATCAGTCGACGATCTGCCTTCCAGATCGGCGGCGCAGGAGTCGTCGCAGTGTTGGCCGCGCCAACACTGAGCAGTTGTGCAGCGCTTCCCGCGGTGGCCTCCTTCACAGGGTCGTGGCTGGCAGACATGAGCGCGTCCCTCGCCGCTACGGTCCTTGCCGACACGCTCACGGGGGGACTGCAGGGCGAGTGGGCGAGCTGGGAAGCAGGGGCGAAGGCTGCTCGCGAGGCAGAGGTCGCGCGCGGCTACAACTTCTTCTCGACCGCTTCGTACGGCGACGGAGTCCCGCCCGCGGTCATGTTCGCGTCCACGAAGGCCGAGACGTTCGACGAGCAGACCGACCGGCTGATCGTGTGCGTTGAAGAGGGGGCGGCCAGCGTCGCGTTCGACCCTTGGGCCTGGAAGGCGCTATCGCTCTTCGTAACCGACATGACGAAGGGGAAGGACGGGGACACTCTGGCAGGATTCCAAGCGCTGTGCCGGGTCAGCCTCGTCCCGAACGCTGTGCTGGCTACCAACACGGAGACTGAGAGCGGCCGTTCCCAGCTCGTGACCTATAAGACCCGTGTGGGAGAGGTCGAGATGAACCGCCGTACCAATGAGGACGGGACGATCACGGTGCAGGTCGTCGCGACAGGCATCCCGACGGCGAAAGATGTCGCCACCACCCGCGAGTTCCAGGTCGACTGATTGATGTCCCGGTGGCTTAGGTTGCAAGCCACCGGGACGCGGTCCCCGTTTCAGCCGAGCGTGCGCGCTCTGCAGAGTTCGTTGGCCGCCCATACCCGAGGGCACCGCCGAGACGCGGTCCCGGACGCTCGAACCGCGCGAGATTGTGGTCGGCGTGGCGTTCGCGCGCGACTACGTGCTGCTCGGCACGAAGCGGGAACAGGTCAAGCAGGCGGGCAACGCGGTGACGCAGCCGGCAGCCCGCGACCTCGGGCACGCGGTCGCGGAGTTCCTCCTCGGGGAAGAACTGGTGGCGGCGTGACTACCTCAGACGGACGGCGCGATGTACTCGAGAGCATCTTCGACTGTTCTGAAAACGGACGGCATCCCCACCCCGAAGAACCTCGACTCAATGGCACCGTGTTCGTCTCGGGTGTACGGGACGATGTAGCCGATGGGCTGCCGGTCTTCGTCGAGGACAACGAGCTCGGCGACCTGATTGCCGGAGATGGCATCGGAGCGGCTGAACGTGAAGGTGCGGTCACCCCGGGGCACCTCGAAGTCGTGCATGCGGGCGGAGCTGACGAAGTTCTCATTGAGGTCCATTCGCTCATCCTCGCGGTCGTCGGAGACGGCTCACAAGTAGGGGAGACCCTGACGTGATCCGCATGAAGCAGGAGAATCAGACCGCCCGCGACGAGCTCCGTGCTCGCGCCCTGGTCCGGGACCCTGACGGCGGCGTATGTGTGGAGTGTCGCGTGCCGTGCCTGCGCCCGCGCTGGGACCGCCAGCTCAACTCCAGCCAACCCTCCCGCAGCGTCGCTCCGAACGGTCACCGCTCTGCGGTTCGCGTCACCAGAGCTCCAAGTCGACATCACCAGCTGCGCATTCTGATCGCCAGGGCGGACAGGACTCAAGTCACCAACTCTCCGAGTGGAGCTAATGACAACGACGTGACAACACTCGCCGCCGAGCTGCGGTGATCGAGCCTGGTCCGTGTGAGCTCTCAGTGCCGTAATCTGGCGGAATTGGGACAGGTTGGTTGCACTGACAGGGGTGTCTAAAGGGTTCGAACCCCACCGGGGGTACGACGCCGTACCGCCAACCCGCATGGAAGGATGGACGCATGGCTACCCGCACGATCACGACGCTCGTCGACGACCTCGACGGTTCCGACATCCCCCGCGGGCTGGGGGAGACGGTCCGGTTCGGCATCGACGGCGAGAACTACGAGATCGACCTGACCGACGACAACGCGGCGGCACTGCGCGAGACGCTGGCGTCGTACGTCGAAGCCGCACGACCCGTCATCGCGTCGGCATCGCTCCGCCGGCTGCACTGAGCGGTCTGCACGTTCGCCCCGATCCTGCAAGGGTCCGTGCCGGGCGGGGGAGCGCGACTAGCGTGCTCAGCATGAGTACTCCGAGCGACCACGACCACGCACTGAACGACGAAGAACAGACGAGCAAGGACCGCACGTACAGCCCCTCCAGCGAGGCGGAGACGGCGGCCAAGCAGGACGACGGGCAGCCCGTCGTCCGCGACCCCGACATCGCCTCCGGCATGATCAACGTGGCCCCCGGGACCGGCGGTCCTGACGACACCGGCGACGTCGACGTCGACCCGGGTGAGCTCCACATCCCTCGCGATCCCGACAGCGCGCACTGAGACAACGATGCCTCGGGCGTTGGCCCCTGAATGGGGTGCACAAAACGGACGACGCGAACGCGACACGGCGGTGTTGCGTCACGCAAGGTGCCTCCGGTCCGCTACCTTCGAGGTGGGGGCGTCACCCGTGAGCCGGTCCCGGAAGCCGCAAGCTTCTTGGTCGACCGGTTGCTAGACGCCTCAAGTGAGGGCGAGGTATTCGGGTTACCTCGCCCTCACGCTTGCCTGCCGCATCTTCCGGCCCGGCCGCGCGTCCTCGACGGTAGGCTGAAGCGATGCAGGAGATCACCCCAACCGAACTGAGCAAGCTCGAGCAGGCCGTCATCATCGACGTCCGCGAAGCCGACGAGGTCGCCGTCGCCAGCGTGCCCGGTGCCCGACACCTGCCGATGTCGTCCTTCCTCGACCACCTCGACGAGGTGCCCCGCGAAGAGACCGTGTACGTCATGTGCCACTCCGGTGGCCGCAGCGCCCGCGTCACGGGCTACCTCGAACAGCAGGGCTACGACGCTGTGAACGTCACCGGTGGCATCTCCGAGTGGGCTGCCAGCGGCCTGCCGGTCGAGCGTCCCGCCGACGCCGGCTGAGGTCTGATCGGGCCAACCGGCCGTCGAGCGTCGCTCAGCGCGCGTCGATGAGCGGCCGGAGGTGACGGTTCCAGGCCCACGTGCCAGCGCCGACGGCCGCGAACGCGAGCGACCCCAAGAGAAGCCCGACGAGCGTGTCACCCGCACCCGGAACCGTCGCCGTCGGGCCCAGGAGTCCGAACAGCAGCGTGAAGCCCACGAACGCGCTGCCGAGCCACACCGGCCTCGACCAGGCGAGGATGGCGCGTCCACCGAGCGGCCCGAGGGGGAGGAGCGCGATCGACGCGGATCCGATCCCCGCGATCGCGGTCAGGTTCACGGCCTCGACGAGCATCGCGCCCACGCCGCCGCTCGGCTCGCCGGCCAGCGCCGACGCGAGCCAGGCGATCGAACCGAGCCCGGCGGCCGCAGCGATCCGGGCCAGCGCGAGGCGGCCCGCGATGCGTGGCGTGATGGCATCGGAATCGGTCTCCGCCGAGGATGTGGAGCCGGCTACATGCGTTTCGGGTCTCCGTGTCGGCCGGATTTCGGTCAGTAGCGCGAAGAGCAGAGCCGGCTGCAGGGCCAGGAGGCGTGAGAGCGCGGTGACGACACCGACCGTGACCAGCCCGCCGACACGGACGCTGACACGCATCGAGCCCAGCCCGGCTCGGCGGGCGACGACGAGCTGCGCGAGGAGGCCCACGACGTTGATCGCGACCACGGCGATGAGCGAGGCGAACCACAGCCGGAGATACGCCGGCTGACCGCTCACGGGGTGCGCGAACATGAGGATGCCTGCCGCGAGCACGGCGGTGACGACGGCCATCGCCGTGCGACTCGGGAGCGGGACCGACGGGACCCGCTCGAACTCGTCCCTCGGTCGGTTGCGCCCGGTCACCGCTGCACGACGACGGTCGGCGATCGTGGCGCGCCAGGGGGCGATGGAGGTCGCGAGGAGTCGGGCCGGGATCGCGATGAGCGCCACCGCTGCGAGGGCGAGGAGGGCGGCGAGCCACCAGACCGGCTGGCCGCGTCCGTCGATCGTGGAGGCGAGGGTCTGCGTGAACGGCGTCGTCCCCGACCAGAGGCCGCCACCACCGGTGGGTGGAGCGGCGCCGGGTGCCGGTTCGCCGCTCGGCGATGGGGTCGGCTGCTGCGTGCCCGGAGCGGGTGTCCCAGGTGCTGGCGCGGGCTCGGTGCCGTCGGACGGCGATGGGGAGGCGGACGGTGCCGGCGTGGCGGGCGCGGCCGATGCATCGCCGAACGTCAGGGTGATCGCCGTACTCGCCCCGCTCGTGTTGCCCGCGGCATCCTGCTGGATCGCGAGGACGACGTGCGCCCCCGCCGGCACGCCACCGCCGGAGCAACTCCACGTGCCGCCGGTGACGAACGCCGTGCAGACCGACGTCGAGTCGGCGAAGACGGTGACGGTCGCGCCCTCCTCGCCGGTGCCGGCGTAGCTCGCCGCCGAGATCGGCATCGCCTGTCCGGCCGTCGGTGAGGACATCACGGGCGGGGCCGGAGCGTCGCGGTCGATGGTGAGCACGACCGGGGCGGACGCGTCGGAGCGCTGACCGCCGCTGAACGACGTCTGTTGCGTCGCCGTCACGGAGAGGTCGCCGGCCCGCAGCGGCTCGCCCAGCACGCAGAACCAGCTTCCGGAGCTGTCCGCTGCGAAACTGCAGGTGGCACCGGAGTCGGCGCGGACCGTCACCGTCGCTCCGGGGTAGGCGGTCCCGCGGACGCCGCCGTTGCTCGGCGTCCCCTCGGTGATGGTGGGCGGGCCGAGCGCGGACACGGAGATCTGTGCAGAGAGCGTCTCCGGGACGCCGACCTCGACGGCGGTGATGAGCAGGCCGCCGCCGTCGGGCAGGTCGATCGAGCAGGACCAGTCGGTGCTGTCGTCCTGCGGCAGGATGCAGACCGGCTCGAGACCGTCGCCGACCTGCAGCTGGACACCCGTGCCGGCGTCCTTCGTCCCGGTGACCGTGGTGCCGCCGCTGCCGATGAAGAAACCGGAATCGGGACTCGTGATGGTCGGCCCGTCGAGTGGCGGTGGGGTCGGCGCCGCAGCGCTCTCGCTCGGGGAGGGGAGCGGTTCGGGCGTCGCCGATGCGGGGCCCGCGACGGTCGTCGTCCAGAGTCCGGCCGAGAGGAAGACGGCGAGGAGGATCGCGACGCGTCCGATCGAGCGATTCGATCGGACTCCTGTTCCTGCGCGCGCGTGTTCCCCGGTCACCGTCTCCATTCCCCCAAGATCACCGCGGGAAGTCAACCTCCCGCGCCAGATCGGGTCACATTCTCGGCCGATCCGCACAGGAAAGCCGTCGCGACAGGTGCGCTCCGACCGGTGGTCCGCCATACTGGCGCGACTGGGTCATCCGTCCCAGTCGGGTCGACCGCGATGGAGCGGCACGACCCGCAGGCGCCCCGGGAAGGGTTGCGATGCCGAGGATCTCCGTTGTCGACCGACGAGCCGAGCTGATCAGCGCCGCCCTCCGCGTCGTCGCAGCCGAGGGCGTCGCCGCCGCCACGACCAGGGCCATCGTGGCCGAGGCCGGGATGTCGCTCGCCAGCTTCCACTACGCCTTCGCCTCCCGCGACGAGCTCCTCGCCGAACTGGTCGCACACGTCGTCGAGCATGAACGCGTCGTCCTCGACGTCGGGGAGCTGCTGCCGGACGAGGAGGCCGGTCAGGAGCATCCGCCCACCCTCGAAGCCGTCGTCCGTGCCGGCCTCGAACGCTACGTCGACCTCCTCCGCGCCGATCCGGCTCGGGAGGCGGCGATGCAGGAGCTCAGCGCCTACGCGATGCGGACGCCGGGCCTCGAGCACCTCGCGCTCGAGCAGTACCGACGGTACGAGGAGCTCGCGTGTGAGGCGCTCGCGCTCGCCGCAACGGTCAGCGGCAGCACCTGGACGCAGCCCGTCGACGAGATCGCACGGACCGTCATCGCCTTCACCGACGGCCTGACACTCGGCTGGCTGGTGCGACGCGACGACGCCGAAGCCCGGCGACTCGTCGGGACGGTGGCGCACCTCGTCGCAACCCTCGCCGAACCGGCGCCGAGATGAGCGGCCTCGGCACCGCAGCCGTCGGCCACCCGGCCGACCGACGGGTCACCGGGCGCTGGGTCGCCGCCTTCGCGGTCGCCTGGCTGGGCGTCTGGATGGCCCAGCTCGCCCCGCTGCAGCTCCTCCTGCCCGCGCAGATCGACGCGACGCTCGCTCCCGAGCACTGGGTGGACAGTGTCGTCGCTTTCGGTGTCGTCGCCGGGGCGGCCGGACTCTGCTCCATCGTCGTCTATCCGCTGACGGGCGCCCTGTCCGACCGCACACGGTCGCGGTTCGGGAGACGCCGCCCGTGGATCGCAGGTGGCGCGCTCGTCTTCGCCCTGGGGCTCGTCCTCCTCGGACTGCAGACCGGCATCGTCGGCATCGGCGTCTGTTGGTGCCTCGCCATCATCGGCTTCTGCATCCTGGGAGCAGCGCTCACCGCGACCATCTCCGATCAGGTGCCCGTCGGACAGCGCGGCTTCGTCTCGGGGTGGATCTCCGCGCCGCAGGCCGTCGGGGTCATCCTCGGCATCGCCCTCCTGCTCCTGCTCGGCACCCAGATGGACGTGGGGTACCTGGCGCTCGCCGTCCTCCTCATCGTGCTGGTCGTGCCGTTCCTGCGGCTGCCCGATCCACTCCCGACGGGCGATCGACCCCTGCGACTCACCGCGCACGCGCTCCTGGAGAGTCTCTGGATCTCACCGCGACGCCACCCCGACTTCGCCTGGACCATGCTCAGCCGCGTCCTCGTGAACCTCGGCAACGCCTTCAGCACCTCGCTGCTGTTCTACTTCCTGCTCTTCGGGCTAGGGGACGCCGACGCCGAGACCGACCTCCTGCTGGTCACGGTCGTCTACACGGTGTTCGTCGTCGGTTCTTCGATCCTGCTCGGCCGACTGTCCGATCGCATCGGACGACGACGTGTCTTCGTCGTCGCGGCCTCCGCCTCACAGGCGCTCGCCGCACTCCTGCTCGCGATCTGGCCCTCGCTGCCGATGGGGTTCGTCTCGGCGGCGCTCATCGGGCTCGGCTACGGCTGTTTCATGTCGGTCGATCAGGCGCTCGCGACGCAGGTCCTGCCGGACCCTGCGTCGCACGGCAAGGACCTCGGCATCATGAACATCGCCCAGGCGGTGCCGCAGGCGGTCGCTCCGCTGATCGGCGCGTGCCTCGTCGCCTGGCTCGGCGGATTCGCCGGCCTGTACCTCGTCTCCGCGGCCTGCGCCGTCGCAGGGGCGGTCGCTGTCACCCGAGTGCGAGGAGTGCGCTGATGAGCATCGAACTGACCGCCGGCGGCCGGGTGTCCGAACCGATGCCCTGGCTCGACCCGAGGCGATACTGGGGCGGCATCGAGCGGGCCGTCTCGGACGTCGACTCGCCCGTCGCCGTCCTGCATCTCGGAGCCCTCCGCCACAACACGCACGACATGCTCCGACGGGCCGCGGGGAAACCGATCCGCATCGCCAGCAAGTCCATTCGCGTCCGAGCGGTGATCGACGCGCTCCTCAGACAACCCGGGTACGCCGGCGTGCTGGCCTACTCCCTGTCGGAAGCGCTCTGGTTGTCCGAGACGGTGGACGACATCGTGGTCGGCTACCCGACGGCGGAACGCGGTGCCATCGCGCGGCTGGCAGCCGACGAACGGGCGGCCTCGCGGATCACCCTCATGATCGACTCCCTCGACCACCTCGACCTCGTCGACGCGGTGACACCTCCGGAGCGACGTGCGCGCATCCGCGTGTGCATCGAGCTCGACGCCTCGTTCCGCGCGCCCGCCCTCGGCCACGTCGGTGTCCGCCGCTCGCCCCTGCGCACGCCGGACGAGGTCCGGGCTCTCGCGGAGGCGGTCGTCGCCCGACCCGGCTTCAGCCTGGTCGGGATCATGGCCTACGAGGCGCAGATCGCCGGGCAGGGGGACGACCTCGCGGGTCGACCGGCGTGGTCGGCTGCGCTCCGCGCGATCCAGCGACGCTCGTGGGCCGAACTCCGGGAACGTCGTGCCGCCGTGGTCGCTGAGGTCCGAGCGGTCGCGGAGCTGGAGTTCGTCAACGGCGGCGGGACCGGATCCCTGGAACTCACCGCGTCCGACGACTCGGTGACCGAGATCGCGGCGGGGAGCGGTGTCTTCGGCGGACACCTCTTCGACCACTACCGGGCGTTCACCCCGGCACCGGCAGCGGCGTTCGGTCTGTCGGTCGTCCGGAAGCCGTCGCCGGAGCTCGCGACGATCCTCGGCGGCGGATGGGTCGCCTCCGGTCCCCCTGGGCTCGACCGCCTCCCGCTCATCGCGTGGCCGGAGGGCCTCGAGATGCTCCCGCGGGAGATGGCCGGCGAGGTGCAGACGCCGGTCTCCGGGGCTGCGGCTGCGTCGCTCCGGCTCGGTGACCGCGTCTGGTTGCGGCACACGAAGTCCGGGGAGCTCAGCGAACGGGTGGACGTGTTCCACATGGTCGGGGACGACGGGGTGGAGGCCGTCCTGCCGACGTACCGCGGCGAAGGGCAGGGGTTCGTGTGATGGGAACGACGACAGCGTGGACGAACTGGGCGCGGACCGAGCGGGCGTGGCCCGTGCGGGTCGAGCGGCCCGACTCGGTCGGTGCAGTGCAGCGCCTCGTGCGTGCTGCGGCGGGGGCGGGCTTGCCGATCAAGGCCGTCGGAGCCGGACACAGCTTCACTGGGATCGCCGTGGCGCCCGGTGTGCTGCTCGAGCTCGACGCCCTGAGCGGTCTGGTCCGGGTCGATCGCGAACGCGGCCGGGTGACCCTCCGCGCAGGCACACGCCTCCACGACATCCCGCGCCTCCTCGAACCGTTCGGTCTCGCCATGCCGAACCTCGGCGACATCGACCGGCAGTCCGTCGCCGGCGCGATCTCCACCGGCACACACGGGACCGGGATTGCGTTCGGCGGCATCGCGACGCAGGTCGTCGGGGTGACGATGGTGACGGCGGACGGCGAGCTGCTGACGTCGGACGCCGAGCAGGAGTCAGGGCTCCTCCCGGCGCTGGCGCTCGCGCTCGGTGCACTCGGGATCCTCGTCGAGGTCACGCTGCAGTGCGTCCCGGCGTTCGTCCTGCACGCGGTGGAACGGCCGGAGTCGCTCGACGAGCTGCTGCCCACGCTGCTCGACCGTGCCGCCGCCGTCGACCACTTCGAGTTCTACTGGTTCCCGCACACCGCGACCGCCCTGACCAAGACGAACCACCGGCTGCCGGGTGACGCGCCCACCAGACCACTCCGCCCGGTCGCGAAGTGGGTCGACGACACGCTCCTCGCCAACGGGGTCTACCGGGTCCTCTGCAACACGGGCGCCGTCGCGCCGGCCATCGTCCCGCGCGTGAACCGGCTCGCGGACCGCCTCGTCGGCGATCGCGAGTTCACCGACCGGTCGACGCGGGTGTTCACCTCCAGCCGCACGGTGCGGTTCGTGGAGATGGAGTACGCGGTGCCGCTCGAGCACCTCCCGACCGCGTTCGCCCGGATCCGCGCGCTCATCGAGGAGCGGGGGTGGCGGATCTCCTTCCCCATCGAGGTCAGGGTCGCAGCGGCCGACGAGCTGTGGCTCTCCACAGCATCGGGGCGAGCGACCGGATACGTCGCCGTGCACCGCTTCTTCCGCGAGGACCCGGGGGAGTACTTCCGCGCCGTCGAGGCGATCATGATCGAGTTGGGCGGTCGGCCCCACTGGGGCAAACTGCACGGCCGTGACGCGTCGTCCCTGCGTGGTGCCTATCCTCGGTTCGACGAATTCGTCCGCCTCCGCGACCGCCTCGACCCCGGCCGCCTGTTCGGGAACCGGTACCTCGCCCGCGTCCTCGGGGAATGACGGCCCGCCGAGTGTCCGATGCGTCCGCGCTGCACGCCTGCTGCGTGCTTCCTCCGAACTCCCCAAGGGCACCGGCGGGTCGCAGGTAGAATGAGCAGACCTGCTCTCCATCGACTCACAAGGAGCCCATCCTCATGGAATGGCTGATCCCAGTCCTCATCGTCGTCGCCCTGGTCCTCATCGTCGGCATCTACTTCTGGGTGACGTACAACTCGCTCGTGACGCTGAACGTGCGGGTCGAGGAAGCGTGGAGTGACATCACCGTCCAGCTGAAGCGGCGCGCCGACCTCATCCCGAACCTCATCGAGGCGGTCAAGGGGTACGCGGCGCACGAGAAGGCCGTGTTCGAGAACGTGACGAAGGCTCGTGCCGAGACGCTCACCGCACAGGGGCCGGCGGCCGTGAGTGAGGCCGAGACCCACATGCAGCAGGCGCTGAAGAGCATCTTCGCCGTCGCGGAGGCCTACCCGCAGCTCCAGGCAAGCCAGAACTTCCTCCAGCTCCAGTCCGAGATCGTCGACACTGAGGACAAGATCCAGGCCTCACGCCGCTTCTACAACGGCGGTGTCCGGGAGCTGAACACCAAGGTCAAGGTGTTCCCGAACAACCTGTTCGCGAAGGGCCTCGGGTTCTCGGAGCACGACTTCTTCGAGGTCACCGACAACGCGGCGATCGCCGAACCGCCGCGCGTCCAGTTCTGACGTGCGGTAGCGCAGTCCCATGTACCGCGCCATCGCCAGGAACAAGCTCAACACGGTCCTGATCTTCGTCGTCTTCCTCGTCATCATCGGCGGGCTCGGTTGGCTCGCGGGGTATCTCTACCAGAACCTGACGATCACGATCGTGGTGCTCGTCGTGGCCGTCGTCTACGCGGTGATCCAGTACTTCTTGGCGGGGCGGCAGGCCATCGCGATGACCGGAGCGCAGCGCATCGAGCTGGCCGACAACCCGAGGCTGTACCGCATCGTCGAGAACCTCGCGATCACGACCGGGACGCCGATGCCCGAGGTGTACCTCATCGCCGACCCGGCGCCCAACGCGTTCGCGACGGGTCGCGATCCGCAGCACGCGATGGTGGCCGCGACGACCGGCCTCCTCGAGATCCTCAACGACGCCGAGTTGGAGGGGGTCATGGCCCACGAACTCGGTCACGTCCGCAACTACGACATCCGCGTGTCCATGGTCGTCTTCGGCCTCGTCGTCGCGATCGGGTTCCTCTCCGACATGCTCCTCCGGATGACCATCTGGGGAGGCGGCAACCGGAACAACAACAACGGCGGCAACCCCGTCATGCTGATCATCGGCATCGTGGCGATGCTCGTGGCACCGCTGCTCGCGACGCTCGTCCAGCTCTCCATCTCACGCCAGCGCGAGTATCTCGCCGACGCGACGGGCGCCCTCACGACCCGTCACCCGGAAGCGCTCGCGAGCGCTCTGGGGAAGCTCGCCGCGTACGGTCGACCGATGGCGAAGCAGAACTCGTCCATGGCGCACCTCTGGATCTCCGACCCGTTGAAGCCCGGCGCGGTCGCACGATTGTTCAGCACCCACCCGCCGCTCGTCGAACGGATCAAGCGCCTGAGCACCATCGGCGGCGGCTTCTAGGCGAGGGCCTCCCGCTCCCGGACACACGAATGGGGCGGCACCCGGAGGTGCCGCCCCATTCGGCGTTCAGGCGAGAGCCGTTACTCGGTCTGCTCGTCGGAGTCGAACGTCACCGTGACCTTGTCGTCGGCGTCGATCGTGATCTTGCCGGGGAAGTTCAGGTACGTGTCCCACACCTGCTGACCCGCCACGGCGCTGCCGTACCAGGAGGCGTCGAACGAACCGTCGATGCGGCCGTCCGAGGTGTAGAAGTACGAACCGCTCTCGTCGACCTCGACGGTCGGGGGAGAGGTGAGCGTCCAGGTCACCGGGCCGACACTCGTGAACTGCTTCTGCTGCCAGTCCGGCATGACGCCACAGGTGGTGTCGAGCGTGGTGACGTCGAGGCACTTCTCGATCATCGCGACGACCTGCTTCGTGACCTCGGTCGTGAGCGCCTCGGTGGCGGTCACGTCGATGTCGATGAAGGCCGAACCCTCGCCGGCGCTGTACGAGCTCAGCGTGATGGTCTGGGCATCGCCCTGCAGGAACTTGCTCTCCGGCGGAGCGACCGTGTAGATGGCCGGGTAGGCGAACAGGCTCTCGTCGGACGCGCCGTCGAAGTTGACGCCGTTGACACTGAACGCGGTACCACCGAGACCGGTGTAGACGTTGATGCTGCCGACGAGGGAGCTGGCGAGCTTCCACTGGTCGAAGAACAGGAACTGCTTGCCTTCGCTCTCGAGCGTGACCGAGTCCTCGTACTTCTTGCCGCCGAGTTCGTACGTGACCTGCACGCGTGCTTCGCCGTTGCGGTTGTAGACGCGGCCGACCTCAGGGTTCTTGATGCGCTCGTCGGCGCCCTTCAGGACCTCGTTCGTGAGCAGTGCGGTCGGCTTGACGGCGGCCGGAGCCTCGGCCTCGGCGTCCGCATCCGGATCGGCCGACGCGGACGGGTCCGGGGTCGCCTCGGGCTCTGCGGACTCGTCGTCGGTGCTGCCGACGATCGAGGGGTCCGGTGCGACGAGGCTCGTCGCGAGCTTCGCGTCGCCGGCGGCGATGGCCTTGAGGTATTCCTCGACCTTCGCCTGCGGGCCGAACGCCGTGGTGTTCAGCACACCGATGGTGATGGCGGCGGCGGCGATGAGCACGAGTGCGCCACCGGCGATCGACGACCACAGGATGATCCGCTTCTTCTGCTTCGGGTCCATCGGCTGCTTCGGAGCGCCGGTCGCGTACGGGTTCTGCGCCGTCGCGTACTGACCGTTGGGCTGCTGTCCCTGCTGGTACGGGTTCTGGGCGCCGGTCTGCTGGCCGGTCTGCTGACCGTAGGGAGCCGGGGGCGCCTGGTTCGGCGTCTGCTGCTGCCCGGACTGGTACGGGTTCTGCTGACTCTGCTGGTACGGGTTCGGGGTCTGCTGCTGTCCGGACTGGTACGGGTTCTGCTGCTGACCCTGCTGACCCTGCTGGTACGGGTTGGGCTGCTGCTGCTGACCCTGCTGGTACGGGTTGGGCTGCTGCTGCTGACCCTGCTGGTACGGAGCCTGCTGGTCGCCCTGGGACGGCTGGTTCGGCTGCTCGCCCGGGTTCGGTCGGCCTGGTTGCTGTGGTGTGGTGTCGTCGTTGCTCATGGGCGGGTTCCCCTCGTTTCGGACCATGGAGGTGCCCGCCAATCCTATAGTTGTTGTGTATCTCCTGAGAATGATTGTGCTGGCTGAGCATGGGGAGTAGTGCCCGTGTCCGGCGCGGGAGGGAGCGGGAGGAGTCGGGTGCCGACGGCGTGCGCCAACGATGCCGCCAGCGTCCCGCGGTCGACGACGACCACCGCGTCGAGTCCCTGCCAGCGGGCCGTCTGCTCGAGGAGCTCCGCGAGGCGTCCCGCGATCGCGTCGTCGGCGATGGGACGCAGCCTCCTGGCGACGGCATCCTGGTGTCCACGCTCGAACCACGCGGACTGGACCCGCAGGACGCCGGCCTGGCGGTCGCTCTTCAGATCGACGCGCGCGACGATCTCGCCGTCGATGAGGACCGGTAGCACGTAGTAGCCGTAGACGCGCTTGGGCTCCGGTGTGTAGATCTCGATCCGGTAGTGGAGTCCGAACATGCGGAGGGCGCGTTCGCGGAACCAGACGACGGGGTCGAACGGGCTGAGCAGCGCGGCCCCCTCGATCCGTCGCGGCCGTCGTGCATCGCGGTGCAGCCACGCTTCCTGCGGCCCACCGCGTCGGTCCCAGCCGGCCACGGTCACGGATTCGAGGACACCGGCGTCCACGAGGTCATCGACCGCTCGGCGGACGGCGGTCTGCGGTTTGATCCGGAAGTAGTCGGCCAGGTCGGCGACGGTCGCGACGCCCTGCGCTGCCGCTGCCTGCTCGACGAGCGCACGGATCGCGTCGGGCCGGGCGACGTCGAGGTCGAGGACGTGCTGCGGCAGCACATGCTCGGCCAGCGCGTACCGGCGCTCGAACCGGTCGCGACCGGCCGTGACCACCTCGCCGTAGAGGAACAGGACCTCCAACGCCCGTTTCACGTCGGACCATCCCCACCAGGGTCCGCGTCGGACGTTCGCATCGTGTTCGATCTCGCTCGCCTTCAGCGGCCCCTCGACGCGCAGGAGCGCTCGCACCCAGTCCAACATCTCCGTGTTCTGGCTCGCCCAGGTGGTCTCGTCGCCGGCATGCTTCGCGCGGTGCGCGTCCATCCGCCACCGGAACAGCGGCCACGAGTCGCGGGGGATGAAGGCCGCCTCATGCGCCCAGTACTCGAGGTAGGGCGCGTCGGCTCCGAGGGTCAGGCGATCGAGCAGCGACTTGTCGTATCCGCCGAGCCTCGCGAACAGCGGCAGGTAATGACTGCGCTCGAACACGTTGACGGAGTCGATCTGCAGGAGACCCAGACGATCGATCGTCGAGCGCAGGGCGCGGGTACCCGCCGGGGTCGTGCGTTGCGGGGCGCCGAACCCTTGCGCACCGAGCGCGATCCGTCGGGCGAGGGCGGGGGAGAGGGAACCGGACACGGCCCGACGCTAGCACCGGCGTCGGACACCCGTCGTGTACCGGCGGAAGGGACGCCGCCCACCGGTCTTTGCATGCGCTCGCCGGCATGTGGCAGCCCTACACTTGAGCAATGGCGGACGACACTCCGAAGACCTGGTGGGGACGCTTCCTACCCGAAGCGGCATCGCCCGTGCGCGAACCGGACCTGAGTGGATCGAGCAGCGTCCCGCGAGGCATGCGCGTTGCCGCAGCGTGGTCGTGGCGGATCCTGCTGGTGGCTGCGGTCGTCGCGCTGCTGGTCTTCCTCGTCGTGCAGCTCCGCCTCATCGTGATCCCGCTGCTCATCGCCGTCCTCGTCTCCGCTCTGCTGAAGCCCGTCGTCGACGTCCTGGTACGCCACCGTTGGCCGAAAGGCCTCGCCATCGCGCTCGCGATGGTCGGCACGCTCGCCGTCGTGAGCGGACTGATCTTCCTCGCGATCTCGCAGATCACCTCGCAGTTCGCCTCCGTGCAGGCCCGCACCATGACCGCCTACGGCGACTTCAAGGCCTTCCTGCTCGCCAGTCCGTTGCACGTGACCGAGACACAGCTCAACGACTTCATCGCCCAGGCGTTCGACTCGCTCCAGCAGGACAGCCAGGTCCTGCTCTCGGGTGCCCTGTCGATCGGTTCGACGCTCGGCCATGTCGCGACGGGCGTCTTCCTGACGCTCTTCTGCCTGCTGTTCATGCTCATCGACGGTCGGACGATCTGGCGTTGGACGGTGCGCGTCTTCCCGCAGCGAGCACGCCCCGCCGTCGACAGCGCCGGTCGCGCAGGCTGGCGGACGCTCGGCAACTACGTCCGCACGCAGATCCTGGTGGCCTCGATCGACGCGGTCGGTATCGGTCTCGGCGCGTTCTTCCTCGGCGTCCCGCTCGCGATCCCGGTCGCCGTGCTCGTCTTCCTCGGCTCGTTCGTGCCGATCGTCGGCGCAGTGGTGACCGGCGCCGTGGCCGTCTTCCTCGCGCTCGTCTACAACGGCCCCGTCATCGCGCTGCTCATGCTCGGCGTCGTGCTCCTCGTCCAGCAGCTCGAGGGCCACGTCCTGCAGCCGCTCATCATGGGTACGGCCGTCAAGGTCCACCCGCTCGCCGTCGTCCTCGCCGTCGCGGGCGGCACGCTCGTCGCCGGCATCCCCGGCGCCCTGTTCGCGGTGCCCGTGGTGGCCGTCATCAACGTGATGGTCCACACCATCGCCAGCGGCACCTGGCGGACCGGCGGCAGTGCTCCGCCGGAGCCGGGCGCCGACGGCGCCATCTGGCAGACCGTCCCGAGCCCCAGGCGAATCCGTCCGGGCTCCCGCTCGTCTCACGAGCCGCAGGATCGCCCAGGCGTTCAGGAGCCCCAGCACCCCAGCGAAGACCTCCGAGAGACCTCGTCCCCAGAAAGTCCAGGACCCCGCACACCATGACCGATTCAACGACCTCCACACCCGTGTTCCCCGGCCCGTCGCTGGCCGCGTTCGAGCGGGCCAGAGACACCCTCGTCGGCACCGTCCAGCGCACGCCGATGGAGAGCTCCCGCTACCTCGCCGACGTCCTCGGCGTGCCCGTGCACCTCAAGTGCGAGAACCTCCAGCGCACCGGCTCCTACAAGATCCGCGGCGCGTACAACCGCATGTCCAGTCTGACCCCCGAGGAGCGGGCGCGCGGCGTCGTCGCCGCCTCGGCGGGCAACCACGCGCAGGGTGTCGCTTTCGCCGCCCGCGAGCTCGGCATCACCGCGACCATCTTCATGCCGGTCGGCGTCCCGCTCCCGAAGCTCGCCGCAACGCGCGACTACGGTGCGCACGTCATCCTGCGCGGCCACACGGTGGCGGAACCGCTGATCGCGGCTGCCGAGTTCGCCGCGGAGACCGGTGCCATCCTCATCCCGCCGTTCGACCACCCGGACGTCATCACCGGGCAGGGCACGCTCGGGCTCGAGATCCTCGAGGAGGTCCCCGACGTCGAGACGGTCATCGTGCCGATCGGCGGCGGCGGGCTCATCTCGGGTGTCGCGGGTGTCATGAAGCAGCGCGCGGCCCTTGAAGGACGCACCATCCGGGTGATCGGCGTCCAGGCGGCGAACGCGGCCGCGTACCCTGCGTCGCTGGAAGCCGGAACCCCGACGACCATCACCGTGCAGCCGACCATCGCCGACGGCATCGCCGTGGCCCGTCCCGGTGAGCTCAACTTCGAGATGATCAGCGCCCTCGTCGACGAGGTCGTCACCGTCAGCGAAGACGACCTCGCCCGGGCGATCGTCGTCCTCCTCGAGCGCGCCAAGCTCGTCGTCGAACCTGCTGGAGCCGCCGGTGTCGCGGCGATCCTGGCCGGGAAGATCGAGCCGACCGGCACGACGGTCACCATCCTCTCCGGCGGCAACATCGACCCGCTCCTGCTGCAGCGGGTCGTCAGCCACGGCCTCGCGGCGTCGGACCGCTACCTGACGCTGCGCATCCCGCTGCCCGACCGACCGGGGCAGCTCGCACGGACGGCGGAGCTCGTCGCGCAGGCCAACGCGAACGTCATCGAGGTGCTGCACACCCGACACGGCCACGGATTGCAGATCAGCGACGTCGAACTCGAGCTCAGCATCGAGACGCGCGGGCCCGACCACCGCGACCTCGTCGTGCAGACGCTCCGCGAAGCGGGGTACGACCCGCAGATCGTCGACGACTGATCCGACTGACGGAACGCAGCAGGGCCCCGCCGTGTCGGCGGGGCCCTTCGTGCGTCTGGTCGGTCGCGGAGGACGCGACCCGCCGGATCAGGAACCGGTGTAGGTCTCCACCGCGCTGATCGACACGGTGATCTCCTTGCCGTTCGGCGCCTCGTAGGTGGTCTTCTCGCCGATCTTCAGACCGAGGATGGCGGCGCCGAGCGGGCTGCCTTCGCTGTAGACGTCGAGGTCGGTGTTGCCGGCGATCTCGCGGCTGCCGAGGAGGAACCGTTCTTCGCCGCCCGCGACGACAGCGGTGATGACGGTGCCGGACTCCACGACGCCGCTGGACTGCGGTGCCTCGCTGACCTTGGCGTCTCGCAGCATCTGCGTGAGCGTCCGGATGCGGGCCTCCTGCTTGCCCTGCTCGTCCTTCGCGGCGTGGTAGCCGCCGTTCTCCTTGAGGTCGCCCTCTTCTCGAGCCGCTTCGATGCGCTTGGCGATCTCCTCACGGCCCGTCGTGCTGAGGTGTTCGAGTTCCGCCTGCAGCCGGTCGAAGGCCTGCTGGGTGAGGAACGTCTCCTGGATCTGCTCGGACACGATGGAACTCCTTTGCATGGTGGGTCCGCACACGACGGCCGAAACGCCCGTCATATGCCAGACGCCCCGGCGGAATGCCGGGGCGTATGAAGTACTGCCTTCGAGTATCGCACGATCGGCGCGGAAGTGCGGTGCACGCGCCGCCGTCGTCGCGGGTCAGGAGCGGTGCTCGACCACCCAACAGGTGTCGACGACGCCGGTGTTGCTGAGCTCCGTGGTGCGGACGCTCTCCGTGAAGGTGCGGGTGCGCTGCTCGGACGGCGGCAGCTCGACGACCTTCCATCCGACGACCGCGAACTGCTCGTTGAGCGCCTGGACCGAGCAGGCCATGGGGGTGTCCTGCGGACCGGTGACCTCGAAGGACACGCTGACCATCGTGTCGTCGACGATCTCGTGTGCCGTGTTGCGCGACTCGATGCTCGGACGACTGCCGTCGAGACCGGCCCACACGACCCACGCGATGAAGACGACGGCGAACGCGGCGGCGGCGAGCCAGATCAGGCGGCGGTCGCGGGCACGGTTGCCCGGGGTGCGTCCGTATCGCGCCGCGATGGCGTCCTGAGGGCCGGCATCCTGCAGGGGAGAGGTCACGTCACGGGCTCCGGTTCGAACGGTTAAGCTGGACCAGGAGTGCGAGACGCCTCGAGGTCGACACCTCAAGCGTATTGCCTCTTCCTGGATGCGGAGTCCCGACCGCGTCGTCATGTCACGAGTCGCGAAGCGGTCCCCTCGCGCAGACCAGCCGGAAGGCGGAGCACCATGACCATGAGACTGCTCGCCGTGCACGCGCACCCCGACGACGAGTCGAGCAAGGGGGCGGCGACCCTCGCGCACTACCGGAGCCTCGGCGCCGAGGTCATGGTCGTCAGCTGCACGGGTGGTGAACGCGGCGACCTCCAGAACCCCGGACTCGCCGACGTCGCGATGATCGAGCGCGACCTCCCCGGCTACCGTCGCCTCGAGATGGCCGCGGCGCAGGAGATCCTCGACATCGAGCACCGGTGGCTCGGCTACCAGGACAGCGGGATGGCCCGCGACGACGGCACGGTCCCACCCGCGAGCTTCGCCGACATCCCCCTCGAGGTCTCGACCGGTGTGCTCGTGCGCATCGTCCGCTCCTTCCGACCGCAGGTCATCATCACCTACGACGAGAACGGCGGCTACCCGCACCCCGACCACATCCGGTGCCACGAGGTGAGCGTCGCCGCGTTCGAAGCGGCTGCCGATCCCACGCGCTATCCCGAAGCGGGCGAGCCCTGGCGCGTCGACAAGCTGTACTACGACCGCTCGTTCAGCCCCGCCCGGCTCGAAGCCGTGTACGCCTACCTGCTGGAGCACCACCCCGACGACCCGGCGGTCGAGCGACTGGCCGAGATGCGCGAGTGGATGGCCGGCCGGCCCGATCTCGCGACGACGCACGTGCGCGTCGGCGACTTCTTCGAGGCGCGCGACGCTGCGCTCCGGGCACACGGCAGCCAGGTGCCGCCCGACTCACCGTTCTTCTTCTGGCCCAACGACGTCCTCCGTGCCGCATGGCCGTTCGAGGACTACCAACTGGTCACGTCGCACGTCGCGTCGACCACCCCAGAGTCGGAGCTGTTCGACGGCATCGACACCAGCGAAGGAACCGCATGATGCACCACCTGTTCACCGAGGTCCTGTTGGCGGTCACACCGTCGCCGTCGCCCTCGCCGGCGTTCGACGAGAACCAGGTGACGCCGGGACCCTGGGGCTTCGTGATCACCTTCGCCATCGCCGGCGTCGTCGTCTTCCTCGTCATCGACATGGTGCGTCGCGTGCGCCGGGTCAACTACCGCGCGGAGATCGACGAGCGGCTCCAGGCCGAGGTCGCCGAGCGGGCAGCCGCGGACCGCGCGGGGAGCGACACCGGTGAGGCGGCCCCCGCAGGCGTCGAGGACGACCCTCGCCCGCCGTCGGACCAGTCAGCCCGCTGACACCACCACCGCGAGGCCTCGCTGCTCGGCGGGCCGCCGGTCGTCAGCGGTTGTAGACCGGGTCGATCGCGATCAGCAGGATGCCGGTCCAGTGACAGAGGAACGCGAGCACCGTGCACAGGTGGAAGAGCTCGTGGAACCCGAACCGCCCCGGCCAGGGGTTGGGTCGCTTCATCGCGTACATGACCGCGCCGACCGTGTAGAACAGGCCACCGGCGGCGACGAGCACCATCGTGGCGAAGTTGCCGCGGGCGATGTCGCCGAGGTACGCGACCGCACCCCACCCGAGTGCCAGGTAGAGCGGGACGTAGAGCCACCGCGGGGCGTTGATCCAGAACACGCGGAAACCGATGCCGAGGAGCGCGCCGCCCCAGACGAGCACGAGCAGGAGGTTCCCCTGCGCGGGTGGCAGCGCGAGCACGGCGAGCGGCGTGTAGGTGCCTGCGATCAACAGGAAGATGTTGGCGTGGTCGATCCGCTTGAGGAGGAGCTTGACCGAGGGGCGCCAGGAGAACCGGTGGTACAGCGCCGAGTTCCCGAAGAGCAGCATCGAGGTGAGCACGAAGACCGTCGAACTCCACTTCGCGGCCGCGCCCTGTGCGAGCACGACGAGGACGATCCCGGCGACGATCGAGATGGGGAAGATCCCGGCGTGCAGCCATCCGCGCCAGGTCGGTTTGACCTCCTCCGGTGCGGCGGCGTCATCGGCGGCGACCTCGAGCAACGGCAGCTTCGGCAGCTCGGGATCTCCACTCGTCATGGGTCCAGGATACGGGGTGGCGCGGAACGCGTACTGGGAGCGATGCAGGAAACTGCACTAGCGTTGCAGGGTGATGACGAGGCATTCCGCACCGGTGGACGGCTTCCTGTACGGCGTCTACGCACGGCGCCTCCGGAAGGCGCTCACTCCGCAGACGCTGCCGCACCATGTCGCGATGATCATCGACGGCAACCGGCGATGGGCCAAGCAGCTCGGATACGACACCGCGGCGCACGGGCACCGGGCCGGTGCGGCGAAGATGCGCGAGTTCCTGACCTGGTGCGACGACCTCGGCATCGGCGTCGTCACCCTGTACCTGCTGTCGAGCGACAACCTGGTGAACCGCGCACCGGACGAGCTGGACGACCTCGTCGACATCATCGCCGACCTCGCCGAGGGGCTGTCGCACTACCGTGACTGGCGCGTGAAGCACGTCGGTTCGAGCGAGGGGCTCCCGGAGTCGCTGCGCACGGCGTTGACGAGTGCCGAGGAGCGCACGGCCGACCGTGCAGGCATGCACATCAACCTCGCGGTCGGCTACGGCGGTCGCACCGAGATCGTGGACGCGATGCGCGCGATCGTCGCCAAGCACCACCTCGAGGGACGGAGTCTGGAAGACCTCGCGGCGCTGCTCACCCCCGACCTCATCGGTGAGCACCTCTACACGGGAGGCCAGCCCGACCCCGACCTCGTCATCCGCACCAGCGGCGAACAGCGGATGAGCGACTTCATGCTCTGGCAGAGCGCCCATAGCGAGTTCTACTTCGTCGAGGCGCTCGGGCCCGACCTCCGCGAGGTCGACTTCCTCCGCGCCCTCCGCGACTTCTCCAGGCGGCAGCGGCGGTTCGGCGGATGAGCCGGTCGACTCCGGCCTCGGAGCCGGACGAGCCGGAGACGGCGTCCCGGTTGGAGATCTTCCAAGCGGGATTCGGTGAGGTCGACGGCTATCTCAACTACGGCAGTGTCGGTCCGTTGGCGGCGTCCGTCGTCCTCGAGGCCAACCGCTGGAACGACGTGCTCGCGAGTGCGACCCCCGGCACACTCGGTGCGGTCGACGCGCAGGACGAACGGATGCGGGCCGCCGTCGGGACGCTCACCGGGTTCCGCGCCGACCAGGTCGTCGCCCAGCCCAACACCTCGCAGGGCCTCATGCACGCGATGTTCGGCCTGAGCGGCACCGTCCTGCTCTCCCGTCTGGAGTACCCCACGCTGCCGCTCGCCGCGGAGCGGGCGGCCGAGCACCGACACGTGCTCACGCCGAGATGGCTCGAGACACAACGCGGACACGTGACGGCCGAGAGCGTGCGCGAGCAGCTCGACGACACCGTCACCGCCGTGGCGGTGAGCCTCGTCGACTACCGCACCGGCTACGTCTGCGACCTCGAAGCGGTCCGCGAGGTGATCGGTGACCGCCTCCTGATCGTCGACGCCATCCAGGGCTTCGGTGTGGTCGACGCCCCCTACGCCGTCGCCGACGTGGTCGCCTCGGGCGGGCAGAAGTGGATGCGCGCAGGATGGGGCACCGGATTCCTCGCCCTGAGCGACCGCGCCGTCGAGCGACTCGAGCCGGTCTTCTCGGGCGTGACCGGCACCGACGAGGCCTGGCCGTTCAGCGCGACCCCGGCACCGAGCCGATCGGCGCGCGCATACTCGATCACCAGGCCCGACCCGCTCGCGGCGGCGCGGTTCGCGGCGTCGCTGGAGGACACGGTCGCCGTCGGGACCGCGACCGTCCACGCCGCGATCGCCGAGCTCACGGCCGAGGTGATCGAGCTCGCGGACGAGTTCGGTGTCGCGGTGGTCTCCTCGCGAGACGAGCACGAACGCGCGGGCATCGTCGTCCTGGAGCCGGAGGAGTCCGTCCTCGACACACTGTGGACCTCGCTCGAGAACCACGGCGTCACCGCGACGATCCGCGCCGGGGCCGTGCGGCTCAGCGTGCACGCCGGTACCAGCCGGCAGACGCTGGACCAGCTGCGCGGTGCGCTGCTCTCCTTCGCGACGGCCGCGAGCTACTGAGCCGCCGTCCGACCACCGGCGGGCCAGGAGACGGCCCCCATCTGTTCACCTCCCCGTAACAGGACACGGGGCGTGTCGTCGCATCGATGTCGGTGGCCGGACGTACGTTCATCTCATCGGGCATGGAGCCCGGTCGAGACGGCCACACAAGTTCGGCTCGAAACCCTGCAGGCGGCCGTTTCGCACAGTGATCCGAGCATCAGATGCTCGGGGTGGGAGTGGTTGTGGCCTCGCGAGAAATCCAGAACACGTCAGCCGGGACCGAGACGCGGGACGCGTCGACGAGACCGAGCCGGCGACCCGCCGACCACACGGCGAGCGGGGGAGATCAGGCGCAGGCCGAGATCACCTACGTGCTCGACACCTCCGTGCTGCTGTCGGATCCCAAGGCGCTCTTCCGGTTCGCCGAGCACGCCGTCGTCATCCCGGTCGTCGTCATCAGCGAGCTCGAGGGTAAACGCAACGACCCCGAGATCGGCTACTTCGCACGACAGGCTCTCCGCATCCTCGACGAACTCCGCATCGAGCACGAGCGCCTCGACTTCCCGATCCCCGTCGGTGACGGCGGATCCCTGCGGGTCGAACTCAACCACTCGAGTATGGCCTCGCTGCCGTCCGGTCTCCAGCTCGGCGACAACGACTCGCGCATCCTCGCGGTCGCGCTGAACCTGGCGAACGACGGCCTGACGGTCACGGTCGTGTCCAAGGACCTGCCGCTGCGCGTCAAAGCGGCGTCCATCGGTCTGCAGGCGGAGGAGTACCGGGCGGAACTCGCGGTCGACTCCGGCTGGACGGGCATGTCCGAGATCACCCTCGGCTCGGAGGACATGAGCACGCTGTGGGAGCGCGAGGAGGGGACGACGCCGATCATCGAGGACCTGCCGATCAACACGGGCCTCGTGATCCACTCCGACCGGGGATCCGCACTCGGACGGGTCACGGGCAAGCGCAGCTACAAGCTCGTCCGCGGCGACCGCGACGTCTTCGGTCTGCACGGACGCTCGGCCGAGCAGCGGCTCGCGATCGACCTCCTGCTCGACCCCGAGATCGGGATCCTCTCGCTGGGAGGTCGAGCCGGGACGGGGAAGTCCGCGCTCGCCCTGTGCGCGGGTCTGGAGGCCGTCCTCGAGCGACAGGCGCACAAGAAGATCATGGTGTTCCGCCCGCTGTACGCGGTCGGCGGCCAGGAGCTCGGGTACCTGCCCGGCGACCAGGGCGAGAAGATGAACCCCTGGGGACAGGCGATCTTCGACACGCTCGGCGCGGTCGTCTCGCAGAACGTGCTCGACGAGGTGGTCGAACGGGGCATCCTGGAGGTGCTCCCGCTGACGCACATCCGAGGCCGGTCCCTCCACGACGCCTTCGTGATCGTCGACGAGGCGCAGTCGCTCGAGCGCAACGTCCTCCTCACGGTCCTCAGCCGGATCGGGCAGAACTCGCGGGTCGTCCTCACGCACGACGTCGCCCAGCGCGACAACCTGCGTGTCGGCCGACACGACGGCGTCGCCTCCGTGATCGAGACGCTCAAGGGGCACCCGCTGTTCGCGCACGTCACGCTGACGCGCTCGGAGCGCTCGGCCATCGCGGCACTCGTCACCGAGATGCTCGAAGGGAACGAGCTGGCCTAGCGGCCGTCGGCGGAGCGGGCTCGCGAGGCTCGCTCCGCCGACGCCGGTACCTGTGGAGAACGCCGAAGGCCTGCACGAGGATCCTCCTATCCTGACGGGATGCCCTCGCGACCGACCTTCACCGGCAGGCGGCTCCGCCCACGTGTCGCCACCGCGGCGATGGCCGGCTCGACGCTGCTGCTCGTGGCCGTCACCGTGGCCCGACTCGGCCCAGACCCGCGTCCGGTCGGCATCGTGCTCGTGTGGCTCGCCTGCATCACGCCGCCGCTCGTGTGCATCGACGTCGCGGAGCGGCGGCTCCCGAACCGTCTCGTCCTGCCGGCGCTCGCCATCGCGGTGCCGCTCGCGGCGGTCGATGCAGCAGTGCGTCAGGTGGCCCCGTTCGAACCGCTCCTGATGGGGTTCGCGGTCGGCGCCGTCCTGTACGTGTGCGCCCTCCTCGGTGGGCTGGGCATGGGGGACGTGAAGCTCGGCGCGCTGATCGGCCTCGCGGTCGGCTGCTTCGGGATGTCCGCGGCACTGCTCTTCGCGATGGTGTCGGTCTCCTCGGCCGGCCTCGCGGGTGTGGTCGTCGTGCTCCTCGCACGCTCACGGGGTGGGTCCGCCGGTTGGCGCACGCGCATCCCGTTCGGCCCGTTCCTGCTCCTCGGCTGCTGGAGCGCGATCGCCGCCTCGGCGTGACCACACGGACGGAGACGGCCCCGGAACCGCGAGGGTTCCGGGGCCGTTCGGTCGTTCGACGCGCAGGTCGACTCAGCCGGGGTGCGTCATCGAGAGGACGTCGAGCGCCGTGTCGAGCTGCTCCTCCGTGATCTCGCCGCGTTCGACGAACCCGAGGTCGACGACGGCCTCGCGGACGGTCAGTCCCTTGGCGACGGAGTGCTTGGCGATCTTCGCCGCCGACTCGTAACCGATGATCTTGTTCAGCGGGGTGACGATCGAGGGCGAGGAGCCGGCGAGTGCCGCAGCGCGGTCGAGGTTGGCCTCGAGGCCGTCGACGGTCTTGTCGGCGAGGACCCGGGTCGCGTTCGACAGGAGACGGATGCTCTCGAGGAGCGCCGTGCCCATGACCGGGATCGCCACGTTGAGCTCGAAGGAGCCCGAGGCGCCGGCCCAGGCGATGGTCGCGTCGTTGCCGATGACCCGTGCGCCGACCATCAGGACGGCCTCCGGGATCACGGGGTTCACCTTGCCGGGCATGATCGATGACCCCGGCTGGAGGTCGGGGATGTGCAGCTCGCCGAGACCGGTGTTCGGGCCCGAGCCCATCCAGCGGAGGTCGTTGCAGATCTTCGTCAGGCTCACCGCGATGACCCGGAGGGCCCCGGAGGCGTCGACGAGCCCGTCGCGAGCGCCCTGGGCCTCGAAGTGGTCCTGGGCCTCGGTGATGGGCAGCTCGGTCTCCTGCGCCAGCAGCTCGATGACGAGCTGGGGGAAGCCCTTCGGCGTGTTGATGCCGGTGCCCGTCGCGGTTCCGCCGAGCGGGACCTCTGCGACGCGGGGGAGCGCCGTGCGCACACGCTCGATGCCGAGACGCATCTGGCGCGCGTAGCCACCGAACTCCTGGCCGAGGGTGACCGGCGTGGCGTCCATGAGGTGCGTGCGCCCGGGCTTCACCGCGGTCTTCCACAGCTCGGCCTTGCGTTCGAGCGACACGGCCAGGTGGTCGAGTGCCGGGATGAGGTCGTCGATGAGGGCGCTCGTGACCGCGATGTGCACCGAGGTCGGGAAGACGTCGTTGGAGGACTGCGAGGCGTTGACGTGGTCGTTGGGGTGCACCGGGCTGCCGAGGCGCGCGCTCGCGAGCGTCGCCAGGACCTCGTTCATGTTCATGTTCGACGAGGTGCCGCTGCCGGTCTGGTAGGTGTCGACCGGGAACTGCGCGTCGTGGGCGCCGGTGATGACCTCGTCGGCCGCTGCGGCGATCGCGTCGGCGACACCCTGGTCGAGGACGCCGAGCTTGGCGTTGGCGAGTGCCGCGGACTTCTTGATCCGGGCCAGCGAGGCGATCTGCGCCGACTCGAGCCCGCTGCCCGAGATCGGGAAGTTCTCGACGGCCCGCTGCGTCTGCGCGCCGTAGAGCGCGTTCGCGGGGACCCGCACCTCGCCCATGGTGTCGTGTTCGATGCGGTACTCGGTTGCTGAGGTGTCTACCACGCTGTTCGTTCTCCTTCGTGCGATTGCGGTGGTGCTGCGCTCGACCGGTCGGTGAGCGGGGTGGAGGTCATTCGGGGACGGTGACGTCGCCGATCACGATGTCGGCGACGGCGGTGCCCTCGAGGAGCTTGTAGTTCGCGCCGATGATGGCGACTGTCCCGGCCGCCACGGCGTCGCTGATGAGCTCGGAGCGCGAGACGACCTCCATGACGGTGCGGCGGAGGTGGCGTCGTCCGACCTCGGAGGTGTCGACGGAGGCGGCGTCGATCGGTGCAGGGCCGGCGACCGCACTCACGGCGGGGACGATCTGCTGGATCAGCTGGTCGATGTACGGGGGGAGCGGGGTGGCGTCCTCGATCTGCGAGTCGATCGCCGCGCGGACGGCGCCGCACTCGTCGTGCGCGAGCACGAGGATGAGCGGGACCTGCAGGACGCCGACGGCGTACTCCAGGGTGCCGAGCACCGAGTCGGAGACGATCTGGCCGGCGTTGCGGACGACGAAGAGGTCGCCGAGTCCCTTGTCGAAGATGATCTCGGCCGCGAGGCGGGAGTCGGAGCAGCCGAAGATGACCGCCTCCGGGGCCTGGGAGTGCGCGAGGGTGGCGCGGCGTTCGACGTCCTGGCGGGGATGGGCGGGCTGACCGGCGACGAACCGCGCGTTACCGCGCTGCATCTCGCGCCAGACGGCACCGGGGCGCTTCTGGGTCATTCTGAGTCCGTTTCTGCAGGCGCGCCCGACGGGGCGTCGAGGTTGGCGGTGACCCCGGTGCGCACGGACCGTGCGACATCGAGGACGTACTCGGGCTTCGCCGTGCCGAACACGGCGATCGTGCTCCGACCGGCGACGGTCGACAGGGCGTACGCGACGTTGCCGTCGTCGGAGCCGCTGCCGTTCGCGTATTCGATCCACTCGACGCCGTCGATGGTGACGGTTCCGGTGGGCCGGGCTTCGTCGAGCTCGGCGAGGAGCCAGGTGTCGTTGGCGTCGACGCCCTGGACGAGGCCGACGAACTCGTCGTCGGGGGAGATGAGCCCGACGTTCCAGGAGCGGATGTCGGGCGTGCCGGCGACCGGTGAGGCTGCGGTGCGGACGTCGGCGTAGTTGCTGCCCCAGTCGTCGCCGAGCTCGGGGGTGAGGAGCGGGACGGGGAGGTCGGGCTGCGCCTGACCGGCGAGCTGCGCGTAGTCGACGGTCGGGCGTTCCGGGGCCTCACCTCGGGGCACGGCGAGCACGATCACGACCACGAGACCGACCGTGGCCAGGAGCGACAGGACGAGGTTGTTGACGGTCTTGCGCGAGCGGTACAGGCGGGAGTTCTCCGCCTTGCGGTCGGCCGTCTCCTGCGGCGTCTCGGGGCGACCGAGCTCGGCCACGACGCGCGGCGGCTTGGTGTCCTTCACCGCGATGCGTCCGGAGTGCCGGATCCGAGCTGGGCGGCGCGAGCCGCGTCCAGCCGTGCCTTCGCGCCGATCAGCCACTCCTCGCAGCGCTGGGCGAGCTGTTCACCGCGCTCCCAGAGCCGGAGGGAGTCCTCGAGCGACGCCGAGCCCTGCTCCAGCTCGGACACGACACGCACGAGCTCGTCGCGTGCCTGCTCATAGCTGAGCTCCTGGACATCGGAGGGGGTTGGCATGCTTCTATCCTATTCGTCGTCGGTCCGGGCGGCAGCCGTGGCCGGGCCGGTACTGGAGGCGCCGATCGCGCCGGAGGCGAGGGTGACCAGGAGCTCCGTGCCGGCGGGGGCGTCGGCCTCCGCGCGGATGACCGCGCCACCCGGGACACCGGCCTCCGGGTCCGCTCGCTGGACGATGGCGTAGCCGCGGTCGAGCGTGCGCTGCGGCGACAGGGCGCGGAGGTGCGCGCGCAGTTCCGTCACCTCGCGCTGGGAGCGCTCGACGGCGCGGTCGATGAGCTCGGCACCCCTCGCGACCGTGCGGGTCAGCTCGTCCGCCCGCGAGTCGACGATCCAGGACGGGTCGGCGAGCGCAGGACGGGTGCGGAGGGTCGCGAGTCGGTCGATCTCGTGACCGAGCAAGGAGGTCACCCGGGAGGACAACCGGACGCGGGCCTGCTGCACGCGAGCGAACTCCTCCGCGACGTCGGGGACGACCCGCTTGGCGGCATCGGTCGGTGTGGAGGCGCGGAGGTCGGCGACGTCGTCGAGCAGTGGGCGGTCCGCCTCGTGGCCGATGGCGCTCACGAGGGGCGTGGTGCAGGCGGCCGCGGCTCTGACCACGCGTTCGTCGCTGAACCCGAGGAGGTTCTGGAAGTCGCCGCCGCCACGCGCGACGATGATGACGTCGACCTCGGGGTCGGCGTCGAGCGTCTGCAAGGCGCTCACGACGTCGCCGGGGGTGCGGTCGCCCTGGACGGCGGCGTGGACGACGCGGAACCGGACCGACGGCCAGCGCAGCTCCGCGTTGCGCAGGACGTCCTTCTCGGCGTCGGAGTCCTTGCCGGTGACCAGCCCGATGCACTGCGGGAGGAACGGCAGCGGCCGCTTGCGCGACGCGTCGAAGAGCCCCTCCTCGGCGAGCTGCCGACGGAGTCGTTCGAGTCGCTCGAGGAGGTCGCCGATGCCGACGTGCTTCATCGCCATGACCTGCATGGTGAGCGTGCCGCCCTTGAGCCAGTAGTTCGGCTTGACCAACGCGACCACGTGGTCGCCTTGCTTGAGGTCGGCGGGGATCTTCGCGCGGACGGACGACCAGATGGTGAACCCGACCGTCGCATCGATCTCGAGGTCTTTGAGCTTGCCGTAGACGTTACCGCCCGAGGCGCCCCACTGCGTGATCTCGCCCTCGACCCAGACCGTGCCGAGGCGGTCGATGTAGTCGCGGAGCTTCGTGCCGAGGAGCGCGACCGGCCAGGGGGCTTCCATGGTGGCCGGTGCATCGCTCATCCCTCAAGCCTAGCCGCGAGCACCGACGGCGCGGGGTCGCGGACCACCCGGGCGTTCACGGCCGACTCCCGAGCGCTGCCGCGTAGAATCCACACGTGACCGATCTCCGCGACGCCCCAGCCATCGGCCTCGGCATGCCGAGGCTCCGACGCATCGCCGGACGCCTCGCAGACCTCCCCGTCGCCGGCGAGAAGCGCGTCCTGCTCGCCGCCCCTCGGGGCTACTGCGCCGGCGTGGACCGCGCGGTCGTCGCCGTCGAGAAGGCGCTCGAGCACTATGGCGCGCCGGTGTACGTCCGGAAGCAGATCGTGCACAACGTGCACGTCGTCGACCAGCTCGAGGCCCAGGGCGCGGTGTTCGTGGAAGAGGTCGACGAGGTGCCGTCCGGCGCGCACATCGTCTTCAGCGCGCATGGCGTCTCGCCCGCCGTGGTCGATGCCGCCGCCGACCGCGGGCTGCTCGCGATCGACGCCACCTGCCCGCTCGTCACCAAGGTCCACCGCGAGGCCGTGCGCTTCGCCCGCGACGACTACGAGATCCTGCTCATCGGACACGAGGGGCACGAGGAGGTCGAGGGGACGGCCGGTGAAGCGCCCGACCACGTCACGCTCGTGACGAGCCCGGAGGCCGTCGACGACCTCGTCGTCACCGACCCCGACAAGGTCGTGTGGCTCTCGCAGACCACGCTGTCGGTGGACGAGACCATGGAGACGGTCCGCCGCCTGCGCGAGCGGTTCCCGAAGCTCCAGGATCCGCCGAGCGACGACATCTGCTACGCGACCCAGAACCGCCAGGTCGCCATCAAGAAGGTCGCTCAGGACGCTGACCTCGTGATCGTGGTCGGGTCGGCGAACTCGTCGAACTCGGTGCGCCTCGTGGAGGTCGCGCTCGAATACGGCGCGAAGGCCGCCTACCGCGTCGACTACGCGCACGAGATCCAGCAGGCCTGGCTCGACGGCGTCGTCACGGTCGGTGTCACCAGCGGCGCCTCCGTGCCGGAGGTCCTCGTCGACGAGGTCCTCGAAGAACTCTCCGGAGCCGGCTACGGCGCGGTGCAGGAAGTCAAGACGGCCGAGGAGGACCTCATGTTCTCCCTGCCGAAGGAGCTGCGCAAAGACCTTGCCGGCACGACCGATCCGCGCGCCCTGGGAGGGCGTCGACCATGAGCGAATCCCGCCCCCGTCCGCAGTTCGGTGAGTACGCGTCCCCCGAGGAGCAGCGTGCCCGGATCGCCGAGCCGATCGACGAGCAGCGGGCGGAGGAGCTCGGCATCGCGCCGGTCGTCCCCGTCGAACGGCAACCGCGGCAGCAGCAGGAGCCGACCCTCCGCGAGCAGACGCGTGAGCAGGCCCATGAGCCTGGGGTGCTGCAGCCGGGCGCTCCGACCGTGGCCGCCAGACGACCCGTCGCCGGAGACCGGATCGCGACGTCGATCCTGCTCGGACTCGGCCTCGTCGGCCTGATCGTGACCATGCCGGGCTTGCTCGACCTCCCCGGCCTGATCCGCCCCGCACTCGTGCAGATGGGTGTCTCGGGGTACTCCTCGGACGGTCTCGCGAGCGCCATGGGCATCCTGGCGCTCGGTCTCCAGATCGCCCTGTGGGTGGGCGCCATCATCCTGTCGAGCCGGTCCCTCCGCGCGGGTCGACTGACCTTCTGGATCCCGCTCGTCGCCGGTGTCGCGGCGAACCTGGTCGTGGTGATCTGTCTCGCCGTGGCCATGGGTGCCGACCCGGCGTTCATGGAGTATGTCCGCTCGCAGCAGCCGTAGCCGTCCACACACGAAGAACGGGCCCGGCAGCGATGCCGGGCCCGTGCTGTTCGTGTGGGTGACTAGGAGGTGCTGGTGCCGTACGAACCGAGCTGCTTCGTCGACTCCAGGACGCGAGCGGCCATCGCCGACTCGGCGACCTTGCCCCAGGCGCGGGGGTCGTAGACCTTCTTGTTGCCGACCTCGCCGTCGAGCTTCAGCACACCCTCGTAGTTCGAGAGCATGTAGCCGGCGATCGACCGGGTGAACGCGTACTGCGTGTCGGTGTCGATGTTCATCTTGACGACACCGTTCGCGACGGCCTCGGCGATCTCGGCGTCGGTGGAACCCGACCCGCCGTGGAACACGAGGTCGAGCGGCTTCGGGCCGTGGCCGTACTTGGCGGTGAGGCCGTCCTGGATGGTCTTCAGCAGCTCGGGCTGGAGCTTGACGTTGCCGGGCTTGTAGACGCCGTGCACGTTGCCGAAGGTGAGGGCAGCCATGTAGCGGCCCTGCTCGCCGAGGCCGAGCGCCTCGACGGTCGCGATGGCGTCGTCGAGGGTGGTGTACAGGTGCTCGTTGATGTCGTGGCTGACACCGTCTTCTTCGCCGCCGACGACGCCGATCTCGACCTCGAGGATGGCGTTGATGGCCTTGGTGCGCTTGAGCATCTCGGTCGCGATCTCGAGGTTCTCCGTGAGCGGGACCGCCGAGCCGTCCCACATGTGGGACTGGAAGATCGGGTTGCGACCGGCCTTCACCTCTTCTTCGGAGGCGGCGATGAGCGGCATGACGAAGCCGTCGAGCGCGTCCTTCGGGCAGTGGTCGGTGTGGAGCGCGACGGTGACGGGGTAGTTCTTGGCGACCTCGGTGGCGAACTTCGCGAAGGCGATCGCGCCGGCGGCGCGGTTCTTCACGGTGTGGCCGGCGAAGTAGTCGGCGCCGCCCGTGGTGACCTGGATGATGCCGTCGGAACCGGCCTCGGTGAGGCCCTGGAGGACGGAGTTGATGGTCTGGCTGCTCGAGACGTTGAACGCCGGGTACGCGAACCCGTTCGACTTCGCCTTGTCGAGCATCGCTGCGTACTGTTCCGGGGTGGCGACGGGCATGTCTTCTCCTTGCGTGGGGACGATTCGCCTTGAAGTCTAGTGACTCGGGCTCCGAGGCATACGGCACGATGGGGACATGATCGAGCGCGCTCCGGACACCGACCTCCTCGACGGCTTCCTCGACGCCACGAGGGCCGCCGCTGCGGCCGTCGCGGGTCTCGTCGGAGGCGGTGACGGCATGCGCATCGACGGGGTCGCCGTCGATGCGCTCCGCCGGGCGCTCGAATCGCTCCCGGTCGACGGGCGCGTCGTCGTGGGGGAGGGCGAGAAGGACCAGGCGCCCATGCTGTTCGTCGGGGAGCGTTTCGGCATGGGTTCCGGGCCGGCGATCGACCTCGCCGTCGACCCCGTGGACGGCACGAAGCTCGCGGCCTCCGGGAAGCCGGACTCCGTCGCCGTGATCGCCATCGCCCCGCGCGGTGCCATGTTCGACATCGGGCCGGCGTACTACCTCGAGAAGCTCGTCGCCGCCGGTGGGGGACGCGAGTTGTCGCTGGCCGACCCGATCGTGGTGACCCTCGACCGGCTCGCGGCGCGGCTGGGGCGGCCGGTCGAGCAGCTGCGGGTCGCGGTCCAGGAACGTCCTCGGAACGCGGCGACCGCCCAGGCCGTGACCGCCGCCGGTGCCGGGCTCGTGAGCTTCATGGACGGCGACGTCGCCCTGTCACTGCGAGCCGCGGCCGCCGACGGCGACCTCGATCTGCTGCTCGGTGTGGGCGGAGCCCCTGAGGGCATCCTCACGGCCGCCGCGGTCCGGGCCCTCGGCGGGTGGATGACGGCGCGCTTCGCACCGCAGTCGCCGGAGGAACGTGCGCGGCTCGTCGAGGCGGGGACCGATCTCGACCGCGAGGTCCCGCTCGACGAACTCTGCCGCGATGACGCCTGGCTGCTGCTCAGCGCCGTCACGTCGACCGCGCTCGCCGCTGGGCACGAGCTCGCCGGGGTGCGTCTGGAGGACGACGGTTCAGCCATCGTCGAGTCCGTCGTCGTCGGTCCCGGGAGCCCGCTGACGAGGTCACGGAAGCGCCTCGATCGAGACGCACCCAGCGGCCTTCCCAGCCCGGTTCGATAGGCTGAAACCCTCATCCACCGAAGCGTCGTGTCCCACGAGGCGAGCGATCCATGGAGGATCCAGTGACCCAGCCTGAAACCGGCTCCCACTATCTGCAGCCCGACCGCAACCTCGCCATGGAGCTCGTGAGAGCGACGGAGGCCGCCGCGATCCGGGCGGCGCCGTTCATCGGGCGAGGCGACAAGAACGCCGCAGACGGTGCGGCGGTCGACGCGATGCGCGCCTTCCTCGGCACCGTCAACTTCGACGGCGTGGTCGTCATCGGCGAGGGCGAGAAGGACGAAGCGCCCATGCTGTTCAACGGCGAGCACGTCGGCAACGGCCGCGGCCCGTCCTGCGACATCGCCGTCGACCCGATCGACGGTACGAGCCTCACCGCCGCCGGGCGTCAGAACGCCCTCTCCGTCATCGCCGTCTCCGACCGCGGCAGCATGTTCGACCCGTCCGCGGTGTTCTACATGGACAAGATCGTCACCGGCGCCGACGGCATCGGTGTCGTCGACATCAGCCAGTCCATCGGCGACAACATCCGCGAGCTCGCGAAGGCCAAGGGCAAGCAGCCCGAGGACATCCGCGTCGCCGTCCTCGACCGACCGCGCCACGCGCAGCTCATCGAGGAGATCCGCGCCGCAGGTGCCGGGACGCGGTTGCTGCTCGACGGCGACGTCGCGGGTGGCATCAACGCCGCGCGCTACGACTCGCGGATCGACATGTGCGTCGGCATCGGTGGCACGCCTGAGGGCATCATCACCGCGTGTGCAGTGAAGGCGCTCGGCGGGCTCATCCAGGGCAAGCTCATGCCGAAGGACGACGCCGAGCGCGAGCGTGCTCTTGCGGCCGGTCACGACCTCGACCGCGTCCTCGGCGCGAACGACCTCGTCCGTGGCGACAACACGTACTTCGTCGCGACGGGCGTCACCCACGGTGAACTCGTCGACGGTGTGCAGCGCAAGGGTCCGATCATCCGCACCGAGAGCCTCGTGCTGCGGTCGCGGTCCGGCACCATCCGTCGCGTCGAGGCGGACCACCTCGCTGCGAAGTGGCTGTAGCCGCTCCTGCAGCAGAGCGAAGCGCCCGGTCCCACCTCGCGGTGGGGCCGGGCGCTTCGTCGTGCGGCGTTCGTGCCGGTCAGTCCTGGAGCCGGTGCGCGAGTCGCGCCTCGAGCTCGCTCGGCCCGGCATCGGACGGCTCCGGCGAGGGCTGCGCCTCCGGTGCGGTGAGGCGCTTCGGTGAGGCGTCGCTCTGGCTCACCTGACCGATGACCGTCGCCTCGTCGAGGGCGTCGAGCTTGCGCGCCGTGACGAGCACGCGGGTCTCGAACGAGGAGGCGAACTGGTTGTAGTTGGTGACCGTGCTCTCGATGGACCGGCGCAGGCGGTCGGCGTGGTCCGACAGCGTCGAGAGCCGCTGGTAGAGCTCCTTGCCGAGGTCGAACAGTCGCTTCGCGTCCTCGGTGAGGACGTCCTGCTGCCAGGTGAACGCGACCGTCTTGAGGACCGCCCACAGGTTGACGGGGGAGGCGAGGGCGACCCGTTTGCCGAAGGCGTAGTCGAGCAGGCTCGCGTCGGCCTCGAGCGCTGCGGCGAGGAGCGACTCGCTCGGGATGAAGCAGATCACGAACTCCGGGCTCGACTCGAGGCCTCGCCAGTACCCCTTCGCGGCGAGCGCGTCGACATGCGACCGCACGGCCTTCACATGCTGCGCGAGGAGGGCGGTGCGTCGTGCCGCCTCCTCGCCCGTCGCGGTGACGGGGATCGTGCTGGCTTCGAGGTACTGCGCGAACGGCACCTTGGCGTCGACCGCGATCGACTTGCCGCCGGGGAGTCGCACGACCATGTCGGGTCGGCCGATGCCGTTGTCGGACGTGATGCTCGACTGCAGGTCGAAGTCGACGCGCTGCGTGAGGCCCGCGGCTTCCACGACGTTGCGGAGCTGGGTCTCGCCCCAGACGCCACGGGTGGCGTTGTTCCGGAGCGCCGAGGCGAGTGACTCCGTCGTGGACCGCAGGCGTTCCTCGGACTCCGAAGCCGTCTTCAGCTGTTGGGCGAGCTCGCCGTGCTGACGGCTGCGCTGCTGCTCGAGTTCCGCGACCTTCGCCTGCATGTGCTCGAGGCTGTGCTGGACGGGCGCGAGTGCCTGCAGGACCTGGCTCTCCTCGTGTTCCTGTCGCGATCGTCGTTCGGCGTCGGCGCGGTGGCGCTCGGCGAGCTCGCGGTACTGCTCGCGCTGGGCGTTCAGCTCGCGTCCGAGCCCGTCGGCCGTGGCGTCGAGTGCGGCGAGTTCGGCGCGCAGCGCGGCCCGGAGTTCCGCCTCCCGGGCGGACGCATCGGCGAGGAGTTGCGCCTGCTGGCCGCGGAGATCGGCGAGCTGGGCGGTGTGCCTGGCCTCGAGGAGCGCCGGGTCGACCGACCCCGCGCCGGTGCGCCGCTGCAGCAGGAGGACCGCCACGGCTGCGCCGATGACGAGTCCGATGAGGAGGCCGATCCCGAGGGCGAGTGCGCTGTCCATGCCCTCAGTGTGTCGCGGGCCGCCGACATCGGTCGGAGGCCGCGCGGCGACCGCGGGCTCAGGCGGCGACGGCCGTCCCGATCCGGCCGATCTTCACGCTCGTGAGCTGCGCGAGTTCGGCGATCGAGGAGGCGCCGTGGCGGGCGGCCGCGTGGATGATGATGTGCGCGGAGGCCTCGGCGTCGCCGGTGGCGTCGTGGTGCTGGAAGTCGTCGAACCCGGCGGCGAGAGCCGCCACGGGGAGCCGGTAGGAGTCGAGTTGGTACGTCTTGCGGGCGACGTTGAGGCTGCACAGGTAGCTGAGGTCGGGGCAGTCGAGGCCGGTTGCGGCGCAGCCACCGCGGATGACGCCCATGTCGAAGCCGGCGTTGTGGGCGACGAGGGCGTCACCCTGGGCGAAGTCGAGCAGCGTGTCGAGCTGCTCCGCCCAACCCGGCGCTCCGAGGACGTCGGTCGCGACGATCCCGTGGATGCGGGTGTTCCACTCGAGGAACGCGTCGTGTCCGGCAGGGGGCTGGATGAGCCAGCCCGCACGGTCGACGACGATGCCGTCGCGGACCCTGACGAGGCCCACGCTGCAGGCGGAGGCGGATGACGAGTTCGCGGTCTCGAAGTCGATGGCGGTGAAATCCAGTGGCACGTCCTCACCCTCGCACCAGCGTCCGACACCGCTCGGGTGGCACGCCGCGTGCCGCTCGATCGACGGTGCCGATCCGTGCCCGGAGCGGAGGCGCGACCCACGGGGACGCGCGGCCAAGTACGATAGACCCTCGTGGCTCTTACTCTCGGCATCGTCGGCCTGCCCAACGTCGGCAAGTCCACCCTGTTCAACGCGCTCACGCGCAACAACGTGCTCGCAGCGAACTATCCGTTCGCGACGATCGAGCCGAACGTCGGCGTGGTCGAACTGCCCGACGCCCGGCTCGGCAAGCTCGCGGAGATCTTCGGCAGCGAGCGCATCCTGCCTGCCGCCGTGTCCTTCGTCGACATCGCCGGCATCGTCAAGGGCGCGAGCGAGGGGGAGGGACTCGGCAACAAGTTCCTCGCCAACATCCGTGAGGCCGACGCCATCGCGCAGGTCGTCCGCGGCTTCGCCGACCCCGACGTCGTGCACGTCGACGGCGACGTGAACCCGGCGTCCGACATGGAGACCATCAACACCGAGCTCATCCTCGCCGACCTCGAGACGCTCGAGAAGGCGATCACCCGGTTCGAGAAGGAGGTCAAGGGCAAGAAGCTCGACCCCTCCGTCCTCACGGCGGCGAAGGAGGCGCAGGACGCGCTGAACGCCGGCACCCCGCTCTCGGCGACGAAGATCGATCTCGCGCCCATCAAGGAGCTCGGTCTCCTCACGGCCAAGCCGTTCATCTACGTCTTCAACGTCGACGAGGACGTCCTCCAGGACCAGGCGAGGCTCGACGAGCTGGCCGCCCTCGTGGCGCCGGCGAAGGCCGTCTTCCTCGACGCGAAGCTCGAGTCAGAACTCGTCGACCTCGACGAGGACGACGCCCGCGAGATGCTCGAGTCGACCGGCCAGACCGAGTCCGGCCTCGACCAGCTCGCACGCATCGGTTTCGCGACGCTCGGCCTGCAGACCTACCTCACGGCGGGCCCGAAGGAGTCTCGTGCGTGGACGATCCCGCAGGGTGCCAAGGCGCCCCAGGCGGCCGGCGTCATCCACACGGACTTCGAGAAGGGCTTCATCAAGGCCGAGGTCATCTCGTTCGACGACCTCGTCGAGACCGGCTCCGTCGCTGAGGCCCGCTCCAAGGGCAAGGCCCGCATGGAGGGCAAGGACTACGTCATGCAGGACGGCGACGTCGTGGAGTTCCGCTTCAACGTCTAGCCCGTCGAACGTGCACGTTTCGTCGTCTACGTGCGGTCCAGCCGACGGAATGAGCACTCTCGGTGGTGGCTACCGCTTCCGCCGCTGTTCCGTGATCCACGTGTGATCGGCGATCGCCGCTGAGACGGCTTCGCGATACTGCGTGCCGTCTGCGGTGCGGTACAGATCCCTGCTGAAGAACGGCGATTCACTCCGGTAGGGCGCGCTGTTATGGACGCGTCCGGCGAGGTCGGACAGGGCATCGTGGTCGCCCGCGAGGTAGGCGGCGAGCTCGGTGTCGTTCAGCCGGATGAGCGCGGAATCGTCGATGAGGACGCTGTAGCTGTACCTCGCGTCGAGGTAGAGCGAACGCTCCTGCTCGACGAGGAACCACATTCCTGGTTCATGGTCGACATAGCGCATGTCCATGCCTCGATTCTCCCGGAGGTCCGGAGGTCCGGAGGTCCGGGTAGGGGTGGTCCTACCATGAACCGGGTCATCGCAAGGAGTATGTAATGACTCGCGTTATTAACGAGGTGCGTTATACCCTGCTACGATGATCAGGTCGTTCGGCAACCGGGATACCGAGCGATTGTGGCGTCGGGAACGAGTGCGGTCGATCGATCCTCGGATCCATCGGGTTGCGCTCCGGAAGCTTCGCCAGGTGGGTGCCGCAGAGATGCTCGACGATCTTCGGGTCCCACCGGGCAACCGACTCGAGCCGCTCAAGGGCGATCGTGCCGGGCAGCACAGCATCAGGATCAACGACCAATGGAGAATCTGTTTCGTGTGGACGGCCACGGGGCCCGAGGAGGTGGAGATCGTTGACTATCACTGACTCGAGCGGCAAGCTCGCACCGATCCACCCCGGTGAAGTCCTGATGGAGGACTTCATCGAGGGGTTCGGCATCACGCAGAACAAGCTGGCGGTGTCCATCGGAGTCCCACCACGTCGCATCAATGAGATCGTCCACGGCAAACGGTCCATCACTGCGGACACCGCGCTCCGGCTTGCGAAGTACTTCGGCACTTCGGCGCAGTTCTGGCTCAACCTGCAGATGCGCTACGAGCTCGATCTCGCCGAGGATCGGCTTTCGCAACAGATCGCGGCGATCACACCACTGAAGCCGGCTGCCGCGTAGCGTCATACTTCACGCAGAGAGTGCGTGTTCTGTCGTTTGCGCGCGGGTTGTAGGACGGAACGCGCGCTCCGGGCCGAGGCGATCGACCGTCACCACCAGCGTTTGGCGCGAGGGACCAGGCCCGCGAGGGCTGCGAGCCCGGCGAACGCGCTGACCACCCCGAGGAAGCCCACAGGGGTGTCGCGGAGCGGGCCGATGACGAGCAGGGCGCCGAGGCCGAGCGCTGCCACGCCGAAGCCGGTGCGCCAGCGTCGCCCGACCTTCGCCGATGGGCGGCGGCCGGGCAGGTCGGTGGGGCGCGCGCGGCGCCGTGCGCTCAGCGGCGGTCCGCCGTCTTCTGGCCCGTCGACGGCACGCCCGAACCCGTCGACCCACGGACCGGCACCGACCTCGGGGCAACGGTCGTGGACGTTGGTGTCGCGGGTCGAGGCATCCGCCGGGTGGGCGGGCATGGCTGCGGCGAGATCCACGTCGAACCTGACGGAACCGTCCGGCAGGAGGGCGTCGTAGCCGACGAACCGCAGCGGCCGTCGGCGCCATCTCGACGAGCCACGGAACGCCGTCGCGCGGACAGCGACGGGACGGTCGGGCGATTCGCGCATGGATCGATGGTGGCACATCGGGTCTCCGTGGTTCAGCACCCTGATGCTTCCGACGTCCCTGCCGCCAGCGCGGTCGTGCTCCGGCGGTACGCTCGATGAGGCGCCACCCGAACGGGCGCCTGGGGGAGGCCACGGGTGACGATCGATCTGGCGAGCATGCTGGTAGTGGCGGTGATCGTCTGCGCCGCCTGCGGGATCTTCTACGGACTCGACAGTGCGCGAACCCTCGCCGGACGCCACATGGCAGCCTGGATGTCCGGATTCGCCACCACCCTGCTCTCCGCGGTCAGCTACCTCGCCGCCACGCTCAATGGCGACTCGGTATGGATCGTCGCCGTCGCCAACGCCGCCATGGTCGCCTCGATCGCCGCCCTGTGGGTCGGGTGCCGGCTGTTCAACGGTCGACGCAGCCTCGTGCTGCTCGGCACCCTCTTCGTCGGTGTGACGGCGATCTCCGCCGTCCTCGACCCCACCGACGACCCGGAGTGGGCCGGCACCATCGCTCGGCTCATCTCGCTCACCATGCTGTCGCTCCTGGTCGCGTACGAGGCGCGACGGGGGCGGATGCGAACGGCACCGGCGTCACTGGTGCTCGTCGTGATCATGATCCTGCACGCGGTGTTCACCGCCGTGCGCCTCGCGGTCTACCTCACGGCGGGTCCTCACTCGGAGATCTTCGAGCAGCTGTTCAGCACGCCCATCGTGACCTACATGAACCTCGTGTTCGTCGTCGCGATCGCCGTCGGCCTCGTCCTCCTGCGCTCCTGGGAGCGCAAGCAGCGCCTCTCCTCGGAGCGGGTGGGCGTCCGCGCGGTGGGGCGCCGGGCGTTCATCGCCGAGGCGACCCGACTCCGCGATGGGCAGCAACCCGATCGTCGCCTCGCGATCCTCGTGGTGGCCATCGACGGCTACGGCGACCTCCGCCGCGCCTACGGGATGGCGACGGCGGGGGAGCTGGAGGCACTGCTCGCAGCCGCGGTCTTCCGTGAGCTGCCGGCCGGGTCCGTCTGCACCCGCGTGTGGAGCGGGACGATCCTCGTGGCCACGTCGGTCGAATCGGGGCCGACCGGCCTCTCGGGTCTCCACGACCTCGCGGCGCCGATCGCCGCCGGCTACCGGGAGGTCGTGACGCAGCAGCTCGACGGCTTCGCCGGTGCTGCGAACCTCGGCGTCGCGGTGGATTCGGCCGCGCCGACACCGGTCGAAACCCTCGTGTCGATCGCACGCACGGCCCGAGCCGACGCGGAGCGGCGAGGCGAATCGGTGCGGGTCGTGGAGTCCGCGTCGGAGACGCAGGACCGCTGACGGCGGGTGCTACTCAGCGACCCTGGCGCTTCTTGTACGGCAGCGGCTCGCCCTTGACCTTCGGCGCGCGACCCTTGCCCTTGTTCGCTTTGGCTTTGCCGCCCGGCGCGGGGGCCGACTTCGCTGCCGCTGCCGCAGAGGCGTCGAGCTGGCGACGCGCCTCGATGAGGAACGCGTAGCCGGCGTCCGTCAGCTGCGTGGATTCCACGTCACGGGCGAACAGTTCCGCTCCGACGCTCTCCTCGAGCTTCCGGACGTCGGCGACGACGGTGCTTCGCGGCACACCGAGCGCCTTGGCCGCCTTCGCGAAGTGGAGGGTCTCCGCGGAGGCGACGAAGGAGCGCAGCTGCTTGTGATCCATGCCCTCAGCCTACGGTGACGGCGTCAGGCTGCCGACCAGTGTCGCGTCAGCCACCCAGCTGGTCGCGTCGACGACGTCGCACGATCACCGAGGCGATACCCGCGAGCAGGCCGAGGCCGAGCAGGGAGCCGGCCACGATCGCGAGCGTGGATCCCTGGAACCCGGTGTCGGGGAGCCTCGTGATGTCTCCGGCTGGAACCGCCGGCTGCCCGGGGACCTGCGGGGTGCCCGGCGGCACGATGACGATCGTCGATTCGATGGAGTCGTCGGGCGCGCTGCCGTTACTCGCGGTGATGGTGACCGTGTAGGTCCCGGGCGTCGTGGGCGTGCCGGTCACGCCACCGGTCACGCTGTCGAGGACGAGTCCCGGGGGCAGGGCACCCGAGGTGACCGTGTACGTCGCGTCGGGGCTGCCGGTCGAGGTGACCGTGCTGTCATAGGTCGTGCCGACGGTGCCGCCGGGGAGCGGAGCGGAGGTGATCTCCGGGCTCGTCGTGACCTCGGAGCCGCTGCCGTCGTCGCAGCCGGTCGGCCGGTTGATGACGGTGTTGATGAGCGTCACGGCGCCGGTGGACGCGAGGAGACGTCCTTCGACGACCGTGCCCGCTCCCGTGGAGATGGACGTGTCGGCGAGGATCGTGCCGACGAAGGGCGCGCCTCCGTTGAGCGTGGCGTCGCTGCCGACACGCCAGAACACGTTGCAGGCGCTCGCGCCGCCGACGAGGGTGACCGAGGAACCGATGCCGGTCTTCAGCGTGCTCGCCGCCTGGAAGACCCAGACCGACTCTGCGGTGCCGGTGAGCGTCACGTTTCCGGTGAGGGAGATCTCTCCGCCGGCGTAGACGCCGGGAGTGAGGTTGAGGTCGGTGAGCTCACCGACCTGCTGCGGGGCCGGCGTGAGGCTGGAGGCGACGCCCATCGCCTTGAGGAGGTCGTTCTTGGCCAGGGCGGCGGGCTCGTTCGTCACGTTCTGGGTGCCGTTGACGAGGCCCGGCGGGAAGCCGGTCACGGAGCTCTCCGGGCTCAGCCCGAGGTCGCCGTTGATCGTGGTCGCGCCGGTGTTGGTGACGGCCGATGCGGCGAGGACGCCGTAGTCGGCTGCCGTACCGAGGAAGATCGGGCCGTCGATCGAGGTCGCGGCGTTCGCCGGTCCGGCACCGATGGCCAGGAGTCCGACGGTCACGACTGCCGCTGCGGCGAAGAGCCGTGGGCGAGTGCGACCGGGTCTGGCGCTGTGGTCAGGTGGGGAGAGTTCGAGGCGCATGAAGGCCCCTTCCGTGTGGGAGGGGCGCGAAGCCAAAGAGGATGGCGACATCAACCGCAACTGTTCCCTGTGTACCACCTTCGGGGGTCACTAGATCAGCTAGCTCTCGTGACGTAGTCAATCGTTATCTTGGTGCGATACGCTACGTCGCCGACTCGTGGCGCGAAATGAACGTTCGGCGAGGCCTGCTCCCAATGAGACGATTGCAGCATGACTGCAACGCTCGTGGCCCAAGGCCTGGCCGGAGGACACGGCCACCGCACCCTGTTCGACGGCCTCGATCTGACGGTGGCACCGGGCGACGTCGTCGGCGTCGTCGGGATGAACGGAGCCGGGAAGTCGACGCTGCTGCAGCTCCTCGGCGGCTCCCTCGAACCGCAGGCCGGCACGATCACGCTGTCGCCGTCAGACGCCTTCGTGGGCGCGCTGCCGCAGGAACACGAGCGTGTCGTCGGTGAGAGCGTCGCCGCCTACATCGCCCGGCGGACTGGCTGCGCTGCGGCGACCGAGGCGATGGACGCGGCCGCCGCGGCGCTCGCCGAGCCCCCGCAGGCAGGCACGGACCCCGCGGACGTCTACTCCGCCGCCCTCGACCGCTGGTTGGCGAGCGGGGCGGCCGACCTCGAGGAGCGGATCCCCGCGGTCCTCGCCGACCTCGGGCTGGACCTCGACGCGGATGTGACGACCACGATGATGACGTCACTCTCGGGCGGGCAAGCCGCTCGCGTCGGACTGGCGGCGCTGCTGCTGTCGCGATTCGACATCGTCCTCCTCGACGAACCGACCAACGATCTCGACCTGGACGGCTTGGAGCGGCTCGAACGCTTCGTGCAGGGATTGCGCGGGGGTGTGGTGCTCGTCAGCCACGACCGAGAGTTCCTCGCCCGCTGCGTCACGCGCGTCCTCGAACTCGACCTCGCGCAGCAGAGCAACCGCGTCTTCGGGGGCGGATACGAGGCCTACCTCGAGGAGCGCGAGGTCGCCAGGCGGCACGCCCGCGACGCCTACGACGAGTTCGCCGACAAGAAGGCCGATCTCATCGGTCGCGCCCGGGTGCAGCGGGAGTGGTCCAGCCAGGGTGTGCGGAACGCGATGAAGAAGGCGCCCGACAACGACAAGATCCGGCGGAAGGCGTCGGCGGAGTCCTCGGAGAAGCAGGCCCAGAAGGTCCGGCAGATGGAGAGCCGCATCGCCCGACTGGACGAGGTCGAGGAACCGCGCAAGGAGTGGCAGCTGCAGTTCACGATCGGCAGCGCACCGCGTTCGAGCACGGTCGTCGCGACGCTGTCCGAGGCCGTCGTCCGGCAGGGCGACTTCCAGCTCGGCCCCCTGTCGCTCCAGGTGAACGTGGGCGATCGCATCGGCATCACCGGGCCCAACGGCGCCGGCAAGTCCACCCTGCTCGCGACGCTGCTCGGTCGTCGCGAACCCGACGCGGGCAGCGCGAGCCTCGGCTCGAGTGTGCGGATCGGCGAGATCGACCAGGCCCGCTCACTGCTCGTCGGCACGGAGCCGCTCGCCGACCGCTTCGAGGCGATCGTGCCCGACCTCAGTCCGGGAGAGGTCAGGACGCTGCTGGCGAAGTTCGGGCTGAAGGCCGACCACGTGAACCGGCCCGTCGACGAGCTGTCACCGGGGGAGCGCACCCGCGCCGGGCTCGCCGTGCTCCAGGCGACAGGGATCAACCTGCTGGTCCTGGACGAGCCGACGAACCACCTCGACCTCGCTGCGATCGAACAGCTCGAGGAGGCGCTCGAGAGCTACGACGGAACACTGCTCCTCGTCACCCACGACCGCCGCATGCTCGACACCGTCCGGATCGAGCGGCGGTGGGTCGTCGAGGCCGGCCAGGTCACGGAGCGCTAGCCCGCGGCGGTACCGCTCAGAGGCCCCGGAGGAGCGCGTCACGGAGTTCGGGTCCGATGTCCTCGGGAACGTCGACGTCGACCGCGAGCGCCTGGATCGCGCGGCTGTAGTAGTTGCGGGCGGCCGCGGCGAGCGTGATGTCGAGGATCTCCCGGTCGGAGAAGCCGTGCTGGCGGAGACTCAGGCTGTCGGCGTCGGTCATCCGGTCCGAGTCGCGACCCACCCGTTCCGCGAAGGCCATCATCGCGACCTCCGCGGGGCTCAGGTCGGCGTCGCGATAGTCCGCCGCGATGCGCACGAGTTGGTCCTCCTCGAACAGCGCAAGCGATCTCCGGCCGTGAGCGAGACGGCAATGCCGTGACCGCGTCCCTCGCGCCGCGGCGAGCGTCACGAGCTCGTAGCGTCGCAGGCCGAGCGGTCGGGCGATCTCACCGATCAGCGCCTCCCACGCGGCGTAGGCCCCGGGGTTCAACGCCATCACCTTCGTGTGCGCAGCGACGAAACCCTGGTCGGCGATGTCGTCGTCGTACATCGCGGCCGTCGTCGCATCGGCATCGGCTTCGGGGATGGTGTGGAGGATCGACATGTCGGCCACCTCGTCGGAACGGGTCGCGGGCCGGGCGTCCGCGGCTACCGTTCATGATGGCACTCGAGATCGGCGCTGTCAGAACCATTTCCCGGTGGATCTCGGCGATCACACCGGCGTCGCCGGCCCCGGTCGTCGCCGGGGAGCACGACGCATGCCCCGGACATGAGCGAGGACCCCGCGGCGTTCGCCAGGCGGGGTCCTCGTCGTTCAGAGGGCGCGTCAGTCGCGCAGCTGCTCCTTGTAGTCGTTCTTCGCCTCGGTGGTGTCGCGCTCGGCCTCGGCCTTCTTCACGTCGGCCTCCGCCTGCTTCACCTTCGCGTCGGCCTTGACCTCGTCGACCTTGTCGCCGATCCGGTCCTTGGCGTCTTCGACGGTCTCGCCGATCTTCCGGCCGGTCGCCTCAGCAGCGTCCTTGGCGTTGTCCAGGAATCCCATGTCAGCTCCGTCTCTGATCCCGACTCTCGGTCACAGATCCAGCCTCGCGGGCCCGCGCACGCGCGGCAACCACTTGTGTTCCGAGGCGTGGGCGGCTAGATCATGAGACGATCCGGCGCTCAGGGGGCGGGGGCGCCACCGTCGGTCGGGGTCGCGTGCGGCAGCCAGTCCTTGAGGATGACCTCCTCCGGGTCGACCAGACGCTCCGTGTGGAGGTCGTACTCCGGGTCGCGCTCGGCGAGGAACCGGGTGACGGCGTCAGCGTCCTCGTTGTCGTGTCGACGTCGTGCGCGGTCTGCCGCGTCCTGCTCGGTGCTCATGGATCCCACCGTAGCCCAGCCTCCGGCGGAGGACGCCGCTGGACACCCGGCGTCGGACACCAGGCACCGAGCGCCCGGCCGGATCCGTCCGGTCGGTCGTCGTGGGGTTCAGCGGAGACCCGCGACGGCCTCCACCGAGGCGACGACGGCGCTCGCCGTCCGGTCCAGCTCGGCCGCGGTGACGGCGGTGGTGCAGCTGAAGCGCACGGCGGTCTGCGCGACCTCCGGAGCGATGCCGATCGCGAGGAGGACCGGTGACGGCTCGTCGCTGCCGGCGGCGCACGCGGAGCCGCTCGAGGAGATGACACCGCGGCGTTCGAGTTCGAGGAGGACCGCCTCACCAGAGGTCCCGGGGAACACGAACGACGCGATACCCGGCAGGCGTCGTTCGGGGTGGCCCGTCAACCGAGCGCGCGGGACCTCGTTCAGGACCCTCGCGATGAACGCGTCACGCAGCCCGCTGACGCGGTCGACCGCTTCCATCCGATCACGCTCGGCGAGCTCCAGCGCCGTCGCGAGCCCGACAGCGGCGGCCACCTGTTCGGTCCCGCTCCGGCGACCGCGTTCCTGACCGCCACCGTGCAGGAGCGGTTCCAGCGGCAGGGAACCGCGCGCGGCGAGCAGTCCGACGCCCTTCGGAGCACCGAGCTTGTGGCCGGCGAGGCTCAGCGCGTCCACGCCGAGGCGATCCAGTCCGAGCGGCAGCCATCCTGCCGCCTGCACGGCGTCGGTGTGGAAGGGGACCCCAGCGGCCCGGGTGACGGCTCCGAGCTCCGACAGGTCCTGGATGGTGCCGATCTCGTTGTTGGCCGCCATCACCGAGACGAGCACCGTGTCCGGCCGGAGTGCAGCGGCGAGCTCGGCCGGGTCGACCAGGCCGGTCCCGTCCACCGGGAGGACGGTGGCCTCGACGCCGTGGAACCGCGTGAGGTACGCGACCGATTCCGCGACCGCCTCGTGCTCGATCGGCGAGGTGACGACATGGCGTCCGCGATCGAGCGCCGCCAGGGTGATGCCCTTGACCGCGAGGTTGTCCGCTTCGGTGCCGCCCGAGGTGAACACCACGTCCCCAGGTCGGACGCCCAGTGCGGTGGCGACGCGTCGCCGGGCATCCCGCAACGCCTCGGCGGCCGCCTCGCCGACGGTGTGATGGCTCGACGGGTTGCCGAAGGTGCTCGTCAGGTACGGCCACATCGCCTCGAGCACCTCGGGGCGCACCGGCGTCGTCGCCGCGTTGTCGAGGTAGAGCATCTCAGTCGACCGAGACGTCGAGTCCGAGGTCGAGGGAGCGGACACTGTGCGTGAGGGCGCCGGAGGAGATGACGTCCACGCCGGTCTCCGCGATGGCCCGCACCGTCGACAGCGTCACGTTCCCGCTCGCCTCCACGATGGCGCGGCCGGCGATCAGCGCGACGCCCTCGCGGAGCTCGTCGACGGTGAAGTTGTCGAGCATGATCGTGTCGACGCCCGCCGCGAGCACCGCCTCGATCTGGTCCAGGCGGTCGACCTCGACCTCGATCGTCGTCGTGTGCGGGAGCTCCTCGCGAGCCCGCAGCAAGGCCTCGGTGACCGTCAGGCCGCGCTCGAGGAGGACCGACAGGTGGTTGTCCTTGACCATGACGGCGTCGGAGAGCGAGTGGCGGTGGTTGTGCCCGCCACCCGATCGCACCGCGTGGCGCTCGAAGACGCGCAGACCCGGGGTCGTCTTCCGGGTGTCGACGATGCGGGCGCGGGTGTCCGACACGGCTTCGACGTAGGCCGCGGTGATGGTCGCGATGCCGCTCATCCGCTGGACGAAGTTCAGGGCGACGCGCTCGGCGGTCAGGACGGCACGCGCCGGACCCGACACCATGGCGATGGTGTCGCCCGCCGCGAACCGCTCGCCGTCGGCGACGAGGAACGCGACCGTGATGCGCGGGTCGGTCAGTCGGAACGCCGCCTCGAACACGGCCGAACCGCTGAAGACGCCCGCCTCGCGCGCGGTCAGGGAGGCCGAGGCCGTGGCGTCCTCCGGGATGAGGGTCGCCGCCGTCAGGTCGCCCCACGGGGCGTCCTCGACGAGGGCCGCGGTGACGGTGGTGTCGATGAGGTGTGGGGTCAGCATGGTGCGAGCACGGTTCCGTTCACGGATGGGTGGGTGGTGGGCAGGTGCGCGTCGGCCGCCGTGGTGAGGACGATCGCGATGGGTGACGCCTGATCCGGATCGACACCGGGATGGTCGTCCCTTGCGTGGGCACCGCGTGACTCGGTGCGCGCGAGGGCAGCGGCGACCACTGCCCGGGCGAGCAGCAGGAGGTTGCGGTCCTCGGCGGCTGCGACCGACCGCGGTGCGTCGACGTCGTCGAGCTCGGTCGACCAACGGTCCAAGGTCCGGCGCGCGAGCTCGAGACCACGCGCGTCACGGACCAGTCCGGCATCCCGCCACATCACGGCGTGGAGCGCCGACCGGCTGAAGGGTTCGACGGGGTCCGTTGGGAGTCGGAGGTCGTCATCGGCCGCAAGGGGATCGAGGAAGACCCGCTGACCGCCGAGCCTCGGGTGACCGGCGATCGGACCCGGTGCCGCATCGATCGCCGCGACCGCCCGGGCCGCGAAGACGGCACCCTCGAGGAGCGAGTTGGATGCGAGGCGGTTGGCGCCGTGGACGCCGGTGCGTGCGACTTCGCCCACGGCGAGGAGCCCGGGCAGGGTGGTCCGGCCGTCGAGATCCGTGGCGACACCGCCCATCCAATAGTGTGCGGCCGGGGCGACGGCGACCGGTGTGCGCGACCAGTCCACGCCGGAGGCCCGGAGGTGCTCGTCGATCCCCGGGAACCGCGCGGCGAGGCGGTCCTCGCCGAGCGCGGTCGCGTCGAGGGCCACCGGCGCGCCACCCTGCGCAGCCATGGCCCGGGCGATCCCGCGGGCGACCACATCGCGCGGTGCCAGCTCGGCGTCGGGGTGGAGCTCCCGCATGAAGCGTTCACCGTTCGCGTCCCGGAGCACGGCCCCCTCGCCGCGGACGGCCTCGGAGACGAGGAAGCTGCCAGGTGCGGCGAGCGCGGTCGGGTGGAACTGGACGAACTCCACGTCGGCCAGCACCGCTCCAGCACGGAGCGCTGCAGCGGCGCCGTCGCCCGTCGCCACCGCCGGGTTGGTCGTGAACGGGTAGAGCTGTCCGACACCGCCGGTGGCGAGGATCACCTGGTCGGCGTCGACGGTGAACGCACCGCGCTCGGAGGACCGAAGGTGCGCACCGGTGACTGTTCCGGCGGTGACCACCAGGTCGACGAGGACGGTGTGCTCCAGCACGGTGACCCGCCGGGCTGCGAGCGTCTCGACGAGCGCCGTCTCGATCGCCGCGCCGGTCGCGTCACCGCCGGCGTGCAGCACCCGGGGGTACGAGTGGGCCGCTTCGAGGCCCTTCGCGAAGGCGTCGCCGTCGCGGTCGAACGCCACCCCGAAGGCGATGAGCTCGCGGATCCGTTCGGGACCCTCGGTGCAGAGCACCCGCACGGCCTCCTCGTCGCACAGCCCCGCGCCGGCCAGCAGCGTGTCCCGGACGTGGTCCTCGACGCGGTCGTCGTCGAACATGACCCCGGCGATCCCGCCCTGCGCATAGCGCGTGTTGCTCTGGCCGAGGACGTCCTTGGTGACGACCACCACCTCGTGCCGTTCACTCGCGTGGATCGCGGCCACGAGACCGGCGATCCCGCTCCCGACCACGAGCACCGTCGCCATGTCAGCCGGCCTGGGTTCCGGTGGCGACCGGCGGCTTCGCGGCGAGCATGCGCTCGAGCGACAGGCGGGCCGGGACGGCCACGTCGTCGGAGACGGTGATGCGGTTGAGCACCTCGCCCGCGACGAGTCCTTCGAGCACCCAGGCAAGGTAGCCGGGGTGGATGCGGTACATCGTCGAGCAGGGGCAGATCACGTCGTCGAGGCAGAAGATCGTGTGCTGCGGGTACTGCGCGGCGAGGCGCTGCACCATGTTGATCTCGGTGCCGATCGCGAACGTGGTGCCGTCCGGCGCCGCCGCGATGGCCTTCTGGATGTAGTCCGTCGATCCCGCCTCGTCGGCGGCGTCGACGACCGCCATCGGGCACTCGGGGTGCACGATGACTCGGACGCCGGGGTGCTGCGCCCGGGCGCGGTCGATCTGGTCGACGGTGAACCGCTTGTGCACCGAGCAGAAGCCGTGCCACAGGATGACCTCGGCCTGCTCGAGGTCGGTCGCCTCGTTGCCGCCGAGCGGGCGGTTCGGGTTCCACATCGGCATGTGCTCGAGCGGCACGCCCAGCTTCTTGGCGGTGTTCCGACCCAGGTGCTGGTCCGGGAAGAACAGCACCCGCTGTCCGCGCTCGAAGGCCCACCGCAGGACCGTCTCCGCGTTGCTGGACGTGCAGACGATCCCGCCGTGCCGACCGCAGAAGCCCTTGAGCGCCGCCGAGGAGTTCATGTAGGTGACGGGGATGACCGGTACCCGGCCGTCGGCGTCCGGTTCGGTCCCGTAGAGCGCCTCGAGGGCCTCCCACGCCTCCTCGACCTGGTCGATGTCCGCCATGTCGGCCATCGAGCATCCGGCGGCGAGGTTCGGGAGGATCACGGCCTGCTCGGGTCCGGACAGCAGGTCGGCGGTCTCGGCCATGAAGTGCACACCGCAGAACACGATCGCCTCCGCCTCGGTGCGTGCCTTCGCCGCGTTCGCGAGCTGGAACGAGTCGCCGATGTAGTCGGCGTGCTGGACCACCTCGTCGCGCTGGTAGAAGTGTCCGAGGATCACGACGCGGTCTCCGAGGGTCTGCTTCGCGGCCACGATGCGGCGGTGGAGCTCGTCGTTCGAGGCGTCGCGGTACGCGGCCGGGAGTTGTCCCTGTCGCGGCGAACCGGTCGGGATGACGTCGCCCATCGACGCGCCGGGGCCGTAGCTCGGCGGCTGCAGGTCGAACACCCAGGGACCGGCCGCGAGTTCGGGCGCGCAGGTCGCGCCGTCGGACGCACCCTCGGTGATCTGCTGGATGGTGTCGTCGACGGATGCGGTGATGGTCATGCTGGCTCCTCGGACTGCTGACGGGTGGTCGGGGTGGACGTCGTGGGCCGGCGGCTCGTCGACCGGCCGGGCGACGGGGTCTCCGGTCGGGTGACGGGCTGGGTCCACCGGTAGAGCCGCGCCGGGCGGTGACGCCCACCGGTACGCAGTTCGTCGGTCTGCAGGACGAGACCGGAGGACTCGACCTGGCGTCGGAAGTTCGCCGGGTCGAGCTGCTTCTGCAACACCGCTTCGTGCACCTCCCGGAGTTCGGAGAGGGTGAAGGTCTCCCCGAGGAAGGCGTGCGCGATGTGGCTGTACTCGAGCTTGTTGCGGAGCCGCCACAGGGCGTACTCGACGATGTCGCGGTGGTCGAAGGCCAACGGGGGGAGCGCGTCGGCCGGGAACCAGCGGACGTTCTGGCCGAGCCGCGTGCGCTTCGCCTCGTCGGACCCGACGAGCGCCCAGTAGACGATCGAGACGACGCGCTCGGCGGGGGAGCGGTCGAGGTCGCCGAACGCGTACAACTGCTCGAGGTACCGCGGGCGGAGGGAGGTGGTGGTCTCCAGGGTCGACGAGGCCGCGTCCGCGAGGGACTCCGCGGCACCGAGCGGGCCGCCCGGCAGCGCCCAGAGGCCGTCGTAGGGCTCACGGATGCGCCGGACGAGCGGGAGCCAGATGCCGGGCTCCGGGTCGGTCGCGCCGAACCCGTCGTCGGCTCGGAGCGTGAAGATGACGGTCGAGACCGCGAGGCCGACCTGCGGGTCCGTCTGCTCCACGGGAGTCGTCGATCGCTGCATGGGGCTCTCCATGTTCCGGAGCACCGGTGGCACTTCAGGTAGAAATGACCTGTACTCGATACAGGCTTAGTGTACACCTGACTCGAACAAGGTCCTGCGCCGAGGCGACCACTCGCGATATGCTGGCGGCTCAATCGAACATCGGGCCGCAAACACGATGCGGGAGAGCCGGTACGCCGGCACCGAAGGAGCAAGCCTCCCCGCCAATCTCTCAGGTCCTGTACCGCATCGGACTGGCCACTCTGGAAAGCAGCGCACGTTCGTGGTGCGCTCGCCGACGGTGAAAGCAGTGTCCGCAGCAGCGGCGCTCGTGAAGCTCTCAGGCCAATGACAGAGGGGGAGTTCCCAACGGGCACCGTCAGGTGTCCGCAGCGCACCACGCGACCCCGGAGAACTCGTGACCGACCTCGAACGAACCAGCCCGCTCCATGCCGTCCACGAAGCCGCCGGCGCGAGCTTCACGGACTTCGCCGGATGGCAGATGCCCGTGCGGTACTCGAGTGACCTCGCCGAGCACCACGCCGTGCGCACCGCCGCCGGCATCTTCGACATCTCCCACATGGCCGAGATCCAGGTCGTGGGCGACGACGCCGCCGACTTCCTCGACCAGGCGCTCGCGGGCAAGCTGTCCGCCATCGACCTCCTGCAGGCCAAGTACTCCCTGCTGCTGAACGAGGCCGGCGGCATCATCGACGACCTCGTCGTCTACCGCAACGGCGAGCACGAGTACCTCGTCGTCGCGAACGCGGGCAACCACGATGCCGTCGTCGCAGCGCTCGCCGAGCGGGCCGCGGCGTTCGAGCACGTGGTCGTCATGGACCGCAGCGACGAGATCGCGCTCATCGCCGTCCAGGGGCCGGCCTCCCGCGCCATCCTCCAGGCGACCGAGGGGCTCCACATCCTCGACGAACTGCCCTCCCTCGACGAGGTGAAGTACTACCGCGCGACGGGTGCCTCCTTCGAGAACGGCACGGTCTTCATCGGGCGCACCGGCTACACCGGCGAGGACGGGTTCGAGCTGTACGTCGACGCCGCCGACGCCGTGGAGCTGTGGAACGCCATCGTCGCCGCCGGGACACCGCTCGGACTGGTCCCCGCCGGGCTCGCCAGTCGCGACACCCTCCGCCTCGAAGCCGGCATGCCGTTGTACGGCCACGAGCTCGGTCCGGACACGCTGCCCGTGCAGGCCGGACTCGGCCGCGTCGTCGCACTCGGCAAGCACGGCACGTTCATCGGTCGCGACGCCGTCGAGGCCGGTCCGGCGGACGACGCACCGGTGCTCGTCGCACTCGTCTCCGAGGGGCGTCGCGCCGGTCGTGCCGGTTACCGCGTCCTCGCCGGCGACACGACCGTCGGCGAGGTGACGAGCGGGGCACTGTCGCCCACCCTCGGCCACCCGATCGCCATGGCCTACGTGCACCCCGACCACGTCGAGCCGGGCACCGTGCTCGACATCGACGTCCGCGGCACGCGGATCCCCGCGACCGTCACCACGCTCCCCTTCTATTCGAGAGAGAAGTAACCCATGGCCGACAAGACCACCCTCAAGTACACCGCCGAGCACGAGTGGATCCGCGTCGAGGGCGATCTCGCCGTCATCGGGATCACCGACTACGCCGCCGAGAAGCTCGGCGACGTCGTCTTCGTGGACCTCCCCGCCGTCGGTGCAGCGCTCTCGGCCAGCACCGTGGTCGGCGAGATCGAGTCCACGAAGTCCGTCGGCGAGCTCTTCGCCCCGCTCGACGGCGAGGTCGTCGAGGCCAACGACGCCGTCGTCGACGACCCGTCGCTCGTCAACAGCGACCCGTTCGGTGCCGGCTGGCTCGTCTCGGTCCGGTACGACGCGCTGCCCGACACGCTCCTCAGCTGGGACGACTACGCCGCGCTGGTGGGCGAGTGATGGCGGACCGCTTCGCAGAACGGCACATCGGAACCGACACCGCCGCCCAGGCGACGATGCTCGCTGCGGTCGGGTACGACACCGTCGACGCCCTCCTCGCCGCGGCCGTCCCGTCCGCGATCACGGCCGCCGAACTCGCCTCCTCGAGCATCCCCGACGCCGCGACCGAGCGCGCGGCGCTCGCCGAACTCCGCGAGCTCGCCGGCCGCAACACGGTGAACCGGAGCCTGATCGGTCTCGGCTACTCCGACACGATCACGCCGGCGGTCATCAAGCGGAACGTGCTCGAGAACCCCTCCTGGTACACGGCCTACACGCCGTACCAGCCCGAGATCTCGCAGGGCCGCCTCGAGGCGCTCATCAACTTCCAGACGATGGTCGCCGACCTCACCGGTCTCGACACGGCCAACGCCTCGATGCTCGACGAGAGCACCGCGGTCGTCGAAGGCATGCTCCTCGCGCGCCGGGCCTCGAAGCTCGCCGACGCGACGTTCATCGTCGACGCCGACGCGTACCCGCAGACGAAGGCGCTCCTCCGGAGTCGCGCGGAAGCTGTCGGCATCGACCTCGTCGAGCTGCCGTTGTCGACCACCTCGCCCGAGGAGCTCCCGGCGGCGTTCGGTGTCTTCGTGCAGTACCCCGGTGCCTCCGGGCTCGTGTGGGACCCGTCGGCGGTCCTCTCAGCGGTCAAGGCGGCCGGCGGCGTGTCGGTCGTCGCGGCCGATCTCCTCGCCCTCACGCTCATCTCCTCGCCCGGTTCCCTCGGCGCGGACATCGCGGTCGGGACGAGCCAGCGCTTCGGCGTGCCGATGGGCTTCGGCGGGCCGCACGCTGGTTACCTCGCGGTCCGCAAGGGACTCGAGCGCCAGATGCCCGGTCGCCTCGTCGGCGTCAGCCAGGACGCGGCGGGTCACCCCGCCTACCGGCTCACGCTGCAGACGCGCGAGCAGCACATCCGCCGTGAGAAGGCCACGAGCAACATCTGCACGGCGCAGGTCCTGCTGGCGGTCATGGCCGCGATGTACGCCGTGTACCACGGGCCCGACGGGCTCAAGCGGATCGCGCAGTCGGTGCACGCGGCGACGGCCACCGCGGCGTACGCGCTGCGCAAGGCCGGCGCCGAGGTGCTGTCCGAGCACTACTTCGACACGCTGCAGGTCCGCGTGCCGGACAGCGCGGCCGCAGTCGCAGCCGCGCATGATCGTGGACTGCTCCTCTGGGCCGTCGACGAGACGACCGTGTCCGTCAGCTTCGACGAGGTCAGTGCGGTCGAGAACGTGACGGCTCAGCTCGTCGAGGTGCTCGGCGACGGGATCGCTTCCGCCGAGCTGGAGGTGCCGTCGTACGTCTTCGACCAGGGGGGTTCGTTCTACGCCTTCGCCCCGAACGCGGTCCACGAGTACCCGGCGGCACTCGCCCGCGAGACCGAGTACCTGACGCACCCAGTGTTCAACACGCACCACTCGGAGACCGCCATGATGCGGTACCTCAAGCAGCTGGCCGACCGCGACTACGCGCTCGACCGCGGGATGATCCCATTGGGTTCGTGCACGATGAAGCTCAACGCCGCCACCGAGATGGAGGCCGTCACCTGGCCCGAGTTCGCGGGACTGCACCCGTTCGCGCCGCGCGAGGACGTCGTAGGCTCCCTCGAACTCGTCGACCAGCTCGAGACCTGGCTGGCCGAGGTCACCGGCTACGACTCCGTCTCGCTCCAGCCGAACGCGGGCAGCCAGGGCGAGCTCGCCGGTCTCCTCGCCATCCGCGGCTACCACCGCGCGAACGGCGACGAGCAGCGGACGGTCTGCCTCATCCCGTCGAGCGCGCACGGCACGAACGCGGCCTCGGCCGTCCTCGCCGGCATGCGTGTCGTCGTCGTGGCGTGCGACGAGCAGGGCAACGTCGACCTCGACGACCTCCGGTCGAAGATCGAGGCCAACGCCGAGTCCCTCGCCGCGCTCATGATCACCTACCCGTCCACCCACGGCGTGTACGAGCACGAGGTGAAGACGATCACCCAGGCCGTGCACGACGCCGGCGGCCAGGTCTACGTCGACGGCGCGAACCTCAACGCCCTGCTCGGCTACGCGCGGTTCGGGGAGTTCGGCGGCGACGTCTCGCACCTGAACCTGCACAAGACGTTCTGCATCCCGCACGGCGGTGGCGGCCCCGGTGTCGGGCCGGTCGCGGCGAAGGCGCACCTCGCGCCGTTCCTGCCCGGTCACCCGCTGGCGCAGCGCGCCGAGCACCCGCTGCTCGGCGGCGGGACGGTCGTGCACGACGGCGGTCCGATCTCTGCGGCTCCCTACGGCAGCCCGAGCATCCTGCCGATCTCGTGGGCGTACGTCCGCATGATGGGTTCGGAAGGGCTCCGCGAGGCGACCGGTGCCGCGGTGCTCGCGGCGAACTACATCGCTGCGCGACTGCGCGACCACTATCCCGTCCTGTACACGGGCGACAGCGACCTCGTAGCGCACGAGTGCATCCTCGACCTCCGTCCGCTCAAGGAGGCGACCGGGATCTCCGTCGACGACGTGGCCAAGCGCCTCGTCGACTACGGGTTCCACGCGCCGACGATGTCGTTCCCGGTCGCAGGGACGCTCATGGTCGAGCCGACGGAGAGCGAGGACCTCACCGAGGTCGACCGCTTCGTCGACGCGATGATCGCGATCAAGGCGGAAGCCGACGCCGTCGCGGCGGGCGAGTGGCCTGCCGACGACAACCCGCTCGTCGGGGCGCCGCACACGGCCCAGTCGGTCATCGAGGGGGAGTGGACGCACGCGTACTCGCGCGAGCTCGCCGTCTACCCCGTGCACACGCTCGTGCGCACGAAGTACTGGCCGCCGGTGCGTCGCATCGACCAGGCGTACGGCGACCGCAACCTCGTGTGCGCCTGCCCGCCGCCCGAGGCCTTCGCCTAGCCGGTCCATGAGCACTCCCTCGCCCATTCGTGGGCGAGGGAGTGCTCGTTCGCCCACTGATGGGCGAACGGGTCATCAGGAGGATGGCGTCGCGGCGAAGATCTCCGGCCACCAGGCGACGGCGAGCGGGAAGCCGGCGAACGAGATGATGTCGATGACTGTGTGCGCGACGACGAGGGGCATCACCCGACCCCAGCGCTTGTAGCACCAGCCGAACGCGATCCCCATGGCGACGTTGCCGAAGAACGGCCCGATGCCCTGGTACAGGTGGTAGCTCCCGCGGAGGACGGCGGTCGACAGGATGATCGTCCACCACCCCCACCCGATCTCGCGGAGCCTGGTGTACAGATAGCCGATGATGATGACCTCCTCCTGGAGGCCGGCGCGGAGGGCGGAGAAGACGAGCATCGGGATCGTCCACCAGTACATGGTGTCGGGGAACGTCGAGACCGCGACCGTGACGCCGAGTGCGCGGCCCAACGCGTACACACCGATGCCGGGGACACCGATCACGGCGACGAGGAGCAGACCGCGGCCGAGGTCGCGTCCGGGGGAGCGGAGGTCGAGTCCCATCCGCGCGAAGCCGCTGCGTCCGGGCTGCCAGAGCAGGTAGATGACGAGGGCGACCGGCGCGAGCTGGAAGAAGAGCCCGAGGAACTGGTAGCTGAAGTCGAGCCACTCCCGGGTGGCCTGCGTGGTGTTGATCGCCGCAGATTGATCGGAGAGCGGCGGCCCCGCGGTGAGCTTCGCGATGAGCGAGATGATCGAGTACACCGCCGACGCCCCGAGGCTCAGCGCGAGGACGATGCCGATCTCCCACCACCGACGGCTGTCTCCGGCGCCCTCGGGGAGGTCCGGTCCCCGCTCGGTGGTGTTCTGCTCGCTCACCGGTCCATTCTGCTGGCTGGTGGCTCCGAGCGCACCGCATACCATCTGCGCGTCCGCTCGGCGGATATCGGGAGATGAACACCTTACGATTCGTATCCAGAACGAGGAAGCGACCGCACGAGTTTTGCGATCATGATCGTTCTGTTGCGTCGTGGGCGGGATCCGTGCACGAAAAAGCATCCGTGAGCAACAATCCGTCGATTGGGTTACCGCTGTGTAACGTTTGGCGTCCCAGTTTGCTCGCCGTCCTGCTTCTGCTTATCGTCAGAGTATTCAAAGAGCGATCCAGCGCACACGATGCGCTGGTTTCGCTTGCCCTTTCCCCAAGGAGGAACTGTGAAGTTCAGTCGGTTCGGCTCTGCCGCCGCCATCATCGCAGCAGGGGCTCTCGTCCTCACCGGTTGTTCCGGTGGCGGTTCCAGCAGCGAGAGCACCAGCAGCACGTCATCCATCATCACGACCAACGGCTCCGAGCCGGAGTCGGGCCTCATCCCCAGCGACACCAATGAGGTCGGTGGCGGAAAGATCATCGACGAGGTCTTCGCAGGCCTCCGCTACTACGCGGCCGACGGCAAGCCGGTCGACGACCTGGCCGAGTCGATCGACACCGACGACTCGACCACGTTCACGATCAAGATCAAGGCTGATCAGAAGTTCACCAACGGCGACCCCGTCACCTCGGACTCGTTCGTCATGGCTTGGCAGGACGCCGTCGTCAACCTCCGCAAGAACGCCTCGTTCTTCGCTGACGTCGAGGGCTACAACGAAGACGGCCAGCCCCTCACCGGCCTGAGCGTCGTCGACGACACCACCTTCACGGTGAAGCTGTCCGCACCTGCCTCCGACTTCCCGCTGCGCCTCGGTTACTCCGCGTTCTACCCGCTGCCCGCTGCAGCGTTCGACGCGGCCGGCAAGGTCACGGACGAGTTCGGGCAGAACCCGATCGGCAACGGCCCGTACAAGGTCGACGGCGACAAGGCTTGGAAGCACAACGAGTCGATCAAGCTCGTCAAGAACGACGAGTACAAGGGTGGCCGCGAAGCCAAGAACGGTGGCCTGACCATCACGTTCTACAAGGACTTCGACAGCGCCTACGCCGACCTGCTGAGCGGCAACCTCGACGTCCTGGACCAGATCCCGGACTCCGCGCTCTCCACCTACCAGGACGACCTGGGCGACCGCGCGGTCAACCAGCCGGCCGCGGTGTTCCAGTCCTTCACGATCCCGGCCCGCCTCCCGCACTTCAGTGGTGAAGAGGGTCAGCTGCGTCGTCAGGCGATCTCGTACGCGATCAACCGTGAAGAGATCACCAAGGTCATCTTCAACGGCACCCGCACGCCGGCGACCGACTTCACCTCGCCGGTCATCGACGGCTACTCGAAGGACATCGAGGGTAACGACGTCCTGAAGTACAACGAGAAGAAGGCCAAGGAACTCTGGGCCGAGGCCGACGCCATCTCCCCGTGGGACGGCTCCTTCCAGATCGCGTACAACGCCGACGGGCCGCACCAGGCCTGGGTCGACGCAGTGACCAACGGCATCAAGAACGTCCTGGGCATCGAGTCCTCGGGCGTCCCGGTCGCCGTCTTCGGTGACTTCCGCGCCGGCATCACCAACCGCTCCATCGAGACGGCGTTCCGCTCCGGATGGCAGGCCGACTACCCGGGTCTGTACAACTTCCTCGCTCCGCTCTACGCGACCGGTGCCTCCTCGAACGACGGCGACTACTCGAGCCCCGAGTTCGACAAGCTCCTCGCCGAGGGTTCGTCCGAGACCGACCTGGACGCTGCGAACAAGAAGTTCCAGGACGCTCAGGCGGTCCTCTTCAAGGACCTGCCGGCCATCCCGCTCTGGTACCAGAACGTGAGCGGCGGCTTCGGCGAAGGCGTGCAGAACGTCGAGTTCGGTTGGAACTCGGTGCCGCTGTACTACGAGATCACCAAGTAGTCTTGTAGCGGCATAGCTGGGTGGGTCCGGTTCTTCCGGGCCCACCCAGCTTCACGAGTTCAGGAGTCCCACACCATGGGCGGTTACATTCTTCGTCGTGTCCTGCAGGCTATCCCCGTACTGCTCGGCACGACTTTCCTCATCTATTTCATGGTCTTCGCGTTGCCCGGTGATCCCGTGCTCGCATTGTTCGGCGACAAGACGCCGAGCGCCGCGCAGATCGCTCAACTCAACGCCGAGTACAACCTCGACAAGCCGTTCATCGTGCAGTACTTCCTGTACCTCGGCGGCATCTTCACCGGCGACCTCGGAACGTCCTTCTCCGGGCAGCCGGTCAGCGAGATCCTCGCGCAGGCCTTCCCGGTCACGCTGCGGCTCGCCGTCATCGCCGTCTTCTTCGAGATGGTCGCCGGCATCACGATCGGTCTCATCTCCGGCATCCGCAAGGGCGGCATCTTCGACGCCTCGTTCCTCGTGGTCAGCCTGATCCTCATCTCGCTCCCCGTCTTCGTGATCGCGTTCGTCGCGCAGTACGTGTTCGGGATCCAGCTCGGGTGGTTCAGGCCGACGGTCGGCCCGGGCGCGCCGATACAAGACCTCTTACTCCCCGCACTGGTCCTCGCCACCATCAGCTTCGCGCAGATCGTGCGGCTGACGCGGTCCTCGGTCATCGAGACGCAGTCGCTCGACTTCGTCCGGACGGCGTACTCGAAGGGCCTCAGCCGTCGCCGGGTCATCCCCGTGCACATCCTTCGCAACTCGCTGATCCCGGTCGTTACCTACCTCGCGGTGGACTTCGGTGTGCTGATCGTCGGCGCCACGGTGACCGAGGGCATCTTCAACGTCCCGGGTGTCGGCCGCACGCTCTACCAGGCCATCCTCCGAGGAGAAGGCCCGACCGTGGTGTCCTTCGTGACGGTGATGGTGTTGTTCTACCTCATCATCAACCTCGTCATCGACCTCTTCTACGCCGTGCTCGACCCAAGGATCCGCTATGTCAAGTAATGATCAGGAGCCGACGATCAAGCGATCCCCGAATCACTTCGTCGCGCCGCTCGAAGAGACCCCGCTCGCGGTCATCGACGCCGTCAAGGTCGACGAGAAGGTCAGCAACCTGTGGACCGACGCGTGGGCGTTCATGCGTCGTCGTCCCATGTTCTGGATCTCGTCCGTCCTCATCCTGCTGGTCGTGGTCGTGGGCCTGTTCCCCTTCCTCTTCACGCAGACGCCCCCGAACAACCAGTGCTTCCTCGAGAACAGCAACGGCGGGCCTGAGGCCGGCCACATCCTCGGGTTCACGAAGCAGGGCTGCGACATCTTCGCGCGGGTCATCTACGGAACCTCCACGTCGCTGTCCGTCGGGCTCATCGTGACGTTGATCACCGCCACGCTCGGCATCGTGTTCGGCGCGTTCGCCGGCTTCTACGGCGGTTGGGTCGACTCGGTGCTGTCCCGCATCGGCGACATCTTCTTCTCCATCCCGTACATCCTCGCGGCCGTCGTCGTCATGTCGGTGCTCGCGAAGTACCGGAGCGTATGGACGATCTCCTTGGCGATCGGTCTGTTCGCCTGGCCATCCGTCGCCCGAGTGCTTCGAGCGGAGGTGCTCAGGGTCAAGAACGCGGACTACGTCCAAGCGTCCATCGCGCTGGGTGTCTCCCGCTTCAAGATCCTCCTGCGCCACGTGCTGCCGAACGCGATCCCTCCGGTGATCGTCGTCATCACGATCTCGCTGGCGTCCGCGATCGTCGCCGAGGCGACGCTGTCCTTCCTCGGTGTGGGGCTCGGGAGCGAGACCATGTCCTGGGGCAACGACATCAGCCAGGCGCAGCGTGACCTCCGCACGGCCCCGCAGGTGCTGATCTACCCGTCGATCGCGCTGTCGCTCACCGTGCTCAGCTTCATCATGATGGGCGAAGTCCTGCGAGACGCGCTCGACCCGAAGGCGAGGGCCCTGCGTTGAACGCGAGCCAGATGAACACCCAGCAGCCGCTGCTCGAGGTCAAGGACCTCGAGGTCACCTTCCGCACCCAGAGCGGAACGGTACAGGCCATCCGCAAGACCGGGTTCACCATGATGCCCGGTGAGACCGTCGCGATCGTCGGCGAGTCTGGATCCGGGAAGTCGACGACCGCGCACGCGATCATCAACCTCCTGCCCGGTACCGGCAAGATCAGCGGGGGCGAGATCCTCTTCGAGGGGCGCGACCTCTCGAAGCTGTCCCGCAACGAGATCGAGGACGTCCGCGGACGCCTGATCGGTTTCGTGCCGCAGGACCCGATGTCCAACCTGAACCCGGTGTGGAACATCGGCTTCCAGGTCGAGGAGGCCATCCGTGCCAACGGCATCGCCCACGGCAAGAAGGCCGTCCGTGCCAAGGCGATCGAGGTGCTCCAGCAGGCCGGGCTCTCCGATGCCGACCGCCGCCTGAAGCAGTTCCCGCACCAGTTCTCCGGCGGTATGCGTCAGCGCGTGCTCATCGGTATCGGTCTGTCGTCGAGCCCGAAGCTGCTCATCGCGGACGAGCCCACCTCGGCGCTCGACGTCACGGTGCAGCGGAAGATCCTCGACCACCTCGAGAGCCTGACCCGCGACAGCGGAACGGCGCTGCTCTTCATCACGCACGACCTCGGTCTCGCCGCCGAGCGGGCGGAGAAGCTCATCGTGATGTACAAGGGGCAGATCGTCGAGGCCGGTCCCTCGGTCGAGATCCTGCAGAACCCGGTGCACCCGTACACGAAGCGGCTCGTCGCAGCGGCACCGAGCCTGGCTTCGCGTCGCATCCAGTCGGCGACCGGATCGCTCGAGACTCTCGACCACGAGGCTCCTGCCGGTTCGGAGGGCATCGACCTCATCGTCGCCGCCGAGCACCGCGCTGCGGCGCAGGCCGCCCAGCCGGACGCGGAAGCCGCGATCGTGGTCAAGGACCTCGAGAAGGTCTACAACATCCGTGGGCAGAAGGCGGCTGAGCGGGAGCTCAAGGCCGTCGACGGCGTCTCGTTCGAGATCCCGAGGGGCACCACCATGGCGCTCGTCGGCGAGTCCGGATCCGGCAAGTCGACCGTGGCGAAGCTGCTCCTGCAGCTGGAGACGCCGACGTCCGGCCAGATCCGCATCGGTGGCAAGGCGATGGAGGGGCTCGATCGCAAGGGCCTCCTCGCGCTGCGCCGGAAGATGCAGCCGGTCTTCCAGGACCCCTACGGTTCCCTCGACCCGCTGCGGAACATCGGCAACACGATCGCTGAACCGCTCGTCACGCACAAGGTGGGCGACAAGGCCTCCCGCCGTGCTCGCGTGCTGGAGCTCCTCGACCAGGTCTCGCTGCCGCAGGCGGTCGCGACCCGGTACCCGAACGAACTCTCCGGTGGACAGCGTCAGCGCATCGCGATCGCCCGCGCACTCGCGCTGAAGCCGGAGATCGTCGTCCTCGACGAGGCGGTGTCCGCGCTCGACGTCCTCGTCCAGGCGCAGATCCTGCAGTTGCTCGCCGACCTCCAGTCGGAGCTGCAGCTGACGTACCTCTTCATCACCCACGACCTCGCGGTCGTGCGCGTGATCGCCGACAACGTCGCGGTCATGCAGAAGGGGAAGATCGTGGAGGCGTCGACCACGGACGATGTGTTCGAGAACCCGAAGCAGCAGTACACGCGCGAACTCCTCGACGCCATCCCCGGCGCCGGGATCGAGCTCGCGCTGTAACCGGCGCACCACGTCGAAGGGCGGTGCCGCGGAGTGATCCGGGGCACCGCCCTTCGGCGTTGCAGGAGGCTTCCGCCGGTCGCTAGCCGAGGAGCGCCGAGGCGACGCCCCAGAGGACGAGTGCGGCCGTGACGCCGAGGGCGACGACGTCCCAGCGCGAGGTGGCGAGGCGGTCGTCCTTCGGGTCGATCCGGCCCCAGCGTTCGTGGGCGCGGTCGATGAGGTCGACGGCCGTCGGACCCTCGTTCCCAGCGCGACCGGGCCGGCGGACACCCGCCGCGCGGTCCTGGTGGTCGACCCCGCGTCGTCCGGCGCGTCCGCCGATCATCGACGGGCGGTCGAGACCGGCGCTCGGCGCGCCCCAGCTCGTGATCTTCCGACCGTCGCGGAGGAGCACCGTGAGCTGGTAGCGGCTGGTCGCCTCCTCCAAGCGCGACCATGGGATGTCGTGGAGACGCCCCACGTTCACGATGGTCAGCTGCGACGGCTCGATGACGATGCAGGGGCGGACGAGGACGAGGTAGACCAGCCACACGACGAGGAGCTCCCACGGGAGCGCCTGGACCGCGAAGCCCCAGGCCCCGCGGCCGACGGCGTCGATGATGAAGAAGACCATGAGCAGGGCGGTGACCCCGAGGATCCAGAAGCCGCTCGTGCTCCGCAGGGTGGTCCGATTGCCGGCGTTCGTCGCGTCGTTCACGTCCACCATCCTTCCAGGCCGCCGGCCCGTGGGGGCCGCACGGGGCTCGATCAGGCGGTGACGAGCCGATCGCTCTCCGCGTGGTGGCACGCCACGAGCCGTCCGTCGACCGGGCGCTCTCGTGGATCGTCGCGTTCGCAGACCGCCTGCTTGTCGGCCGGCAGCAGCTGGAACAGCGGGCACCGGCTCCGGAAACTGCAGCCGACCCGGTCGTCGCTGGGGGAGGGGAGGTCGCCGTTCAGCAGGATGCGCTGACGGCTGCGTTCGATCTCGGGGTCCGGGACCGGCACCGCGGACAGGAGCGCCTGCGTGTACGGGTGCTTCGGGTCGTCGAAGATCGTGGCGCTCGGTCCGTACTCGACGATGCGTCCGAGGTACATGACCGCCACGTCGTCGGCGATGTGCCGGACGACGGCGAGGTCGTGGGCGACGAAGAGGTACGAGAGTCCGAGTCGCTGCTTGAGGTCTTCGAGCAGGTTGATGACCCCGGCCTGGACGGAGACGTCGAGCGCGGAGACCGGTTCGTCGAGCACGAGGATCTTCGGTTCGACGACGAGCGCCCGGGCGATGCCGATGCGCTGTCGCTGGCCACCCGAGAACTCGTGCGGGTACCGGCCGGCGAAGGACGGTTCCAGGCCGACGAGTTCGAGCATGGCCCCGACGCGTGACCGGATCTCGGTGGGGGAGACCCCGTGGACGGTCAACGGTTCGCCGATGATGTCCTCGATCGTCATGCGCGGATCGAGCGAGGCCATCGGGTCCTGGAACACGACCTGGATGTCGCTGCGCAGCTTCCGGCGGTCGGGCTTCGACAGCGTCGCGGTGTCGACCCCGTTCACGTGGATGCTGCCGCCCTGCGTCCCGGCGAGCTCGAGGATCTCCATGATCGTCGTCGTCTTCCCGCAACCGGACTCGCCGACGAGGCCGAGGGTGCGTCCGCGCTGCACGCTGAACGAGACCCCGTCGACCGCGCGGACGGTCCCGATGTTGCGACGGAACACGACGCCCTTCGTGAGCGGGAAGGCGCGGGTCAGGTCGCGGACGTCGAGGACGGTCTCCGGAGCGACCTCGGCGACGAGCTCCTCCGGCACCTCGTCCGGCCGAGGGAAGATCTCCGGGCGGCGCAGCGATCCGTCGGCGATCTCGCCGACGCGGATGCACGCAGCGGTGTGGTTGACCGAGGTCGTCGGGTCCTCGAGGGGACCGTCGAGGACGGGGAGCAGCGCCGGTTCACCCTCGAGGCAGGCGGCCACGGCGATCGGGCAGCGCGGGGCGAAGGGGCAGCCGGTCGGCACGGTCGTCAACAGCGGTGGGCGTCCCTCGAGTGGGACGAGTCGCTCCTGCTGGTTCGCCGCCATGTTCGGCATGGAGCGCAACAGACCGATCGTGTACGGCATGAGCGGTTCGCGGAACAGTGGGACGACGGGCGCCGTCTCGACGATCCGGCCCGCGTACATCACGGCCACCCGGTCGGCGTTGCCGGCGACGACACCGAGGTCGTGCGTGATGAGCACCACGGCGGCGCCGGTGATGTCCTTCGCCTTCTGGAGCACCTCGAGGATCTGCGCCTGGATGGTGACGTCGAGCGCGGTGGTCGGCTCGTCGGCGATGATCAGCTGCGGGTCGTTCGCGATGGCGATCGCGATCATGGCCCGCTGACGCATGCCGCCGGAGAACTCGTGCGGGAACGACTTCGCACGCCGCTCCGCGTTCGGGATGCCGACGATCTTCAGGAGCTCGACGGCCCGCGTCTCGGCGGCGCGCTGCGAGAGCGCGGAGTCGTGGAGGCGCAGACCCTCGGCGATCTGCTGACCGATCGTGTAGACGGGCGTGAGGGCCGAGAGCGGGTCCTGGAAGATCATGGCGATGTCGCGCCCGCGGATCTTCGACAGTTCCTTGTCCGACTGGCCGAGCAACTCCACGCCGTCGTAGCGGATGCTGCCGCTCACCTGCGCATTGGTCGGGAGCAGCCCCATGACGGCCATCGAGGAGACGCTCTTGCCGGAGCCCGACTCGCCGACGATGCCGAGGAATTCGCCTCGCCGCACCTCGTAGGAGACACCGCGGACGGCGTGCACGGGCGTGCCGGCGTTGGGGAAGGTGACGGTGAGGTCGTCGACCTTGAGGAGCGGTGCGGTCGCCTGGGGGTCAGTCACGGTTGGCTCCTGAGGTCGGGTCGATGGCGTCGCGGAGGGCGTCGCCGAGGAGGCTCGAGGCGAGCACGGTGATGACGAGGATCGCTGCGGGGAAGACGAACAGCCAGGGCCGGGTCACGGCGGCGCTCGCGCCGGCGGCGAGCAGGGTGCCGAGCGAGACGTCGGGCGCCTGGACGCCGAAGCCGAAGAAGCTCAGCGTGGTCTCCGACAGAATCGCCGCGCCGATGCCGAGCGTCGCGTCGATGATGAGGAGGCTCGCGACGTTCGGGATGATGTGCCGACGGATGATCGTGAATCCGGGGACGCCCATGAAGCGAGCGGCCTTGACGTACTCGCGTTCGCGGAGCGACATCGTCTGCCCGCGGATGACGCGGGCGAGCACCATCCAGCCGAACAGGACGAGGAAGACGACGAGGGCGAGCCAAGACAGCGACTTGAACGCCGGGCTGAGGAGCACGAGGAGGAAGAAGCCGGGGATGACGAGGAGCAGGTCGATGAGCCAGACGATCGCCTTGTCCCAGACGCCGCCGACGTAGCCGGCGATGGCCCCGACGAGTCCGGCGATGATCGCCGCCCCCGGGCCGACGATCAGCCCGATGACGATGGACTTCTGCAGACCGACGAGCGTCTGCGCGTACACGTCCTGGCCGATGTTGTTCGTCCCGAACCAGTGCGACAGCGAGGGCGGCTGGCTGAAGGCGAGGCCGTCCTGGTCGGTGAAGGACCAGGGGGAGAGCAGCGGGCCGATGAATGCCCAGAGGATGATGAAGAGGAGGACGCCGCCGCCGATGCGGGCGCGCTTCGTGGCGAGCACCTTCCGGAGGATCGTGCGTCCGCGGGACTGCGGCCGCTTGGGCGCGTCCCGCATCGTCTCGGGTTCGCCGACGGTGAGGGTCGATGGGTCGGTCAGTGCCATGTCGTTACACCCGCACTCTCGGGTCGAGCGCCGCATAGATCACGTCGGAGAGGGTTCCGGCGATCAGGACGAGGATGGAGGTGAAGAGGATCGTCCCGGCGGCGGCGTTGATGTCCGAGTTCGAGACGCTGGTGAGGAGGTATTCGCCCATGCCGTGCCAGCTGAAGACGTTCTCCGTCACACTCGCGCCGGTGAGGATGAGCCCGAAGGAGTAGGCGAAGAACGTCGACATCGGGATGAGCGCGACACGGACGCCGTGGCGGATGATCGCGGAGCCGCGGGTCCGGCCCTTGGAACGGGCGGTGCGGATGTAGTCGGCGCTCATCACGTCGAGCATGGCGCTGCGCTGGTACCGCGAGTACGAGGCGACGGCGCCGACGGTCAGGGTGATGGTGGGCAACAGCAGATGCATCGCCCGGTCGCCGAACTGGGTCCAGAACCCGCCCTGTAAGCCGGCGGTGTACTCGCCGGTGAAGTTGATGACGTTCGTGCCGACCGCCTGGTTGAGCGACGTCGCGAGGATCATGAGCACGACGCCGATGACGAAGACGGGCATCGCGAGGATCGTGAACGAAGCGTAGGTGATGATCTGGTCGCTGGCCCGGTACTGCCGGACGGCGCCCCAGACGCCGAGGGCGACGCCGATGACCGCGCCCAGGATGGTGCCGATGACGAGGAGTCGGAGGCTCGTGCCCGAGCGCTCGAAGATGTCGGCCGTGACCTGGGTGCCGCGGGTGCTGACGCCGAGGGACCCGGTGGTCACGAGCTGGGTGACCCAGTCCCAGAGGCGTTCGAGCAGCGGCACCTTCGGGTTGACGCCCATCTTGTCGAGCGCCGCGTCGATCGAGGACTGCGGGATGGGCGGGTTCTTGCCGAGGAACCGGGCCGAGGGCTGGAGTGTCATGCTCACGAGCACGTAGCCCAGCATGGTGGCGATGGCGGAGAGGAACAGGTAGTTGACCAACCGCCGTGCAATGAACCCGATCATGTACCAGCCTTGCGAAGTCGTTGTGCGGGACCGCGTCGTCCCGTCAGCTGTGCTCCCCTCGTGGGGTGGAGACACTGTAACCCCGAAGTGTCGGGAATCAGAAAACGACGCGTGTACTCAGGAAACGAAACGTATGTTTCCGGCTCGTACCGTCGAGAAATCGAAACGGTAACAATTCGTGCCCACTTGTGGGGGATCCCCGGAGCGGGTGCAAGATGGTCCACATTGGCCTGCGCGCCTTCCGCTCCGCATCGGTGCGGCGTTGCGCAGTTACACGTCACGAAAGGTGGATCTCGATGAGTTCCAGAACACAGGGATCGAAGCGGCGCGGCGGGATGATCCTCGCCGGCGTCTCGATCGTCGCCCTCGCATTGACGGCTTGCACCGGAGGCGGTTCAGGCGGCGGCGGCTCGACGTCGAAGCCCGCCGAGCTGTCCGGCACCGGCTGGGAGCGCGCCGACGCCGACCAGATCGCCCAGGGCGGCACACTCAACCTCGCGGTCGACACGATCCCGGCCAACTGGAACCTCAACAACCTCGACGCCGGTACGGTCGACGACCAGTTCCTGACGAACCTGTACACGCCGTCGTTCGTCAAGATCAAGGAAGACGGCTCCTGGGAGGCGAACCCCGACTACGCGACCTCGGTCGAGCTGAAGAGCGAAGACCCGCAGGTCGTCGAGATCAAGATCAACCCCGACGCCGTGTGGTCCGACGGCACCGCGATCAGCGTCGACGACGTCGCTGCGACGTGGCAGTCCCTGAACGGCGCGAACGAGGCGTACGCACCCACGTCCACGAACGTGTGGAAGGACATCGAGTCCGTCACCGCCGGCGACAGCCCGCAGGACGTCCTCATCACGTTCAAGAACAAGAACGCCGACTGGCCGTCCATCCTCGGCAACATCTGGCCGAAGTGGCTCGGCGCGACGCCCGAGTCGTTCAACACCCTCTGGGCGACCGGACCCTACGCGGCCGACGGCACGACCTATGTGTCGGGTGGCCCGTACATCGTCAGCAAGATCGACCAGACCGGTGCCGTCGTCACCTTCGCGCCCAACCCGAAGTGGTGGGGCGACAAGCCGAAGCTCGACAACATCATCTTCAAGCAGATCTCCCGCGCCGGGCTCGCCCAGGCGTTCTCCAACAGTGAGATCGACGTCTTCAGCGTGGGTTCCAACGCCGACAACTACCAGACGGCCCAGAAGCGCAGCGACGCCGAGATCCAGCGTTCGCGCGGCACCACCTACAACCACATCACGTTGAACGGCACGTCCGAGGTCCTGAGCGACCCCGAGGTCCGCCAGGCGTTCGCAAAGTCGATCAACCGTCAGACCATCGCCGAGGCCCGCCTCGCCGCGATCGACGCACCGACCGACCTGCTGAACAACCTCATCTTCCTCCCGGGCCAGGACGGCTACGAGGACGACGCCTCCAAGGTGCTCGGCTACGACATCGACGCGGCCAAGAAGCAGCTCGAGGACGCCGGTTGGAAGGAAGGCAGCGACGGCATCCGCGAGAAGGACGGCAAGAAGCTGACCGTCCGCTACGTCATCGACTCCGACAACCCGGTCTCCGCCGAGACGTCGCAGCAGGTGCAGGCCATGGTGAAGGAGTCGGGCTTCGACCTCCAGATCGACACCGTCCCCTCGGACGACTTCTTCACGAAGTACGTCACCACCGAGACCCGCGACTTCGACGCCGTGAGCTTCGCGTGGCAGGGCACCGCCTTCCCGATCTCCAGCACCGAGTCGATCTTCTACCCGGCCGACTCCGGGCAGAACTTCCCCGGCGTCACCGACGACTCGCTCGGTGACCTCTGGGCGAGCGCCAACGCGGAGCTCGACCCCGACAAGCGCCTCGAGATCGCGAAGGAGATCGACAAGAAGATCGTCGCCCTCGCGACCACGCTGCCACTGTTCCCGGTGCCGTACACCTACGGCGTCAAGACCGGCCTCGTGAACTACGGGCCGACCCAGTTCGAGACCATCGACTGGAAGAACGTGGGCTGGAAGAAGTAAGCGACACGACGGGTTCCTCCTGAACCCTGAGGACGACGGGCATCGGCGGGAAACCGCCGGTGCCTGTCGCCGTTCAGCCCCCGGCCAGGACTCCTGCGGTATGATGGTCCGTCGGCACCATCGTGCCCGAATCCCATCCACTTGAAGGAAGCCACCCTTTTATGGCGCTCGCCACTCGTTCCGATCTGCGCAATGTCGCGATCGTGGCCCACGTTGACCACGGCAAGACGACCCTCGTCGACGCCATGCTGCGACAGACCAACTCTTTCGCCGAACACGCCCACCTCGAAGAACGCGCCATGGACTCGAATGAGCTCGAGCGCGAAAAGGGCATCACCATCCTCGCCAAGAACACGGCGATCTCGTACAAGGGCGAACACGCCACCGACGGCCCGATCACGATCAACGTCATCGACACCCCGGGTCACGCCGACTTCGGTGGAGAGGTCGAGCGCGGCCTGTCCATGGTCGACGGCGTCGTCCTCCTCGTCGACGCGTCCGAGGGCCCCCTGCCGCAGACCCGGTTCGTGCTCCGTAAGGCGCTCGAGGCCAAGCTGCCGGTCATCCTCCTGGTCAACAAGACCGACCGCCCCGACGCGCGCATCGACGAGGTCGTCGTCGAGAGCCAGGACCTCCTCATCGGTCTCGCCAGCGACATGGTCGACGACGTCCCCGACCTCGACCTCGACGCCGTCCTCGACGTCCCGGTCGTCTACGCCTCCGGTAAGGCCGGCCGCGCGTCGTCCAACAAGCCCGCCAACGGCGAACTGCCCGACAGCGAAGACCTCGAGCCGCTGTTCGCAGCCATCCTCGAGCACATCCCGGCTCCGCAGTACGACGACGAGCACCCGCTCCAGGCGCACGTCACGAACCTCGACGCCTCGCCGTTCCTCGGTCGCCTCGCGCTCCTGCGCATCTTCAACGGCACGCTGAAGAAGGGCCAGACGGTCGCCTGGGTCCGCCACGACGGCGACGTCCACAACGTCCGCGTCACCGAGCTCATGATCACGAAGGCCCTCGACCGCTACCCGGCCGAGAGCGCCGGCCCCGGCGACATCGTCGCCGTCGCCGGTTTCGCCGACATCATGATCGGCGACACCCTGGCCGACCCCGAGGACGTCCGCGCGCTGCCGGCCATCACGGTCGACGACCCGGCCATCTCGATGACGATCGGTACCAACACCTCGCCGCTCATGGGCAAGGTCAAGGGCCACAAGCTCACCGCACGCATGGTCAAGGACCGTCTCGACCGCGAGCTCATCGGTAACGTCTCGCTCAAGGTCCTCGACATCGGTCGACCCGACGCGTGGGAGGTCCAGGGCCGTGGAGAGCTCGCGCTCGCCATCCTCGTCGAGCAGATGCGTCGCGAAGGCTACGAGCTCACCGTCGGCAAGCCGCAGGTGGTCACGAAGCGTATCGACGGCAAGGTCCACGAGCCGTACGAGCACCTCACCATCGACGCCCCCGAGGAGCACCTCGGCGCGATCACCCAGCTCCTCGCCGCTCGCAAGGGCCGCATGGAGAACATGGCGAACCACGGCACCGGCTGGGTCCGCATGGAGTTCATCGTCCCGTCGCGCGGCCTCATCGGCTTCCGCTCCGAGTTCCTCACCGCCACGCGCGGTACGGGTATCGCCAACGCGTTGGCACACGGATACGGCGAGTGGGCCGGCGCGATCACGACGCGCAACAACGGATCGATCGTCGCCGACCGCTCCGGCGTGGTCACCCCCTTCGCGATCATCGCGCTGCAGGAGCGCATGTCGTTCTTCGTGCAGCCGACCGAAGAGGTCTACGAGGGCATGGTCATCGGCGAGAACTCGCGCAACGACGACATGGACGTCAACATCACCAAGGAGAAGAAGCTGACCAACATGCGTCAGTCTTCGGCCGACAACTTCGAGTCGATGACGCCCCCGCGCGTCCTCACGCTCGAGGAGAGCCTCGAGTTCGCCCGCGAGGACGAGTGCGTCGAGGTCACGCCCGAGCACGTGCGTATCCGCAAGGTCGAGCTCGACGCTCAGGCCCGCCAGCGCAGCTACTCGCGTCTCAAGAAGCAGTCCGAGTAGGCAGTAACCGCTCCAACCCGATGCCCGGTCCTCTCAGGAAGACCGGGCATCCGGTCGTTACGCTGATGAGCATGCGCCGACCCGCCTCCCTCGCCCTGCTGGCCGCCCTCGTCCTCGCCCCGACGCTCGCCGGGTGCAGCGTCATCGAGTCCACCGTCAAGGACTCCGTCGAGCAGGGCATCCGCGACGCCACCGGTGGCGATTTCGACGTGAACCTGGATGAGGGACTGCCGGACGGATACCCCGTCGACGCGGTCCCGGTCGTCGACGGCACGGTCAACGGCGGACGTGGAACGGTCGACGGCAAGGACACCTTCGTCGTCACGGTGCAGGCGACCGACGCCGCCACCGCTGCCAAGGACGCGCTCGTCGCGGCGGGCTTCACGGTCGACGGGGAGATCGCGAACGGCGACGGTTCGATCGTGACGCTGTCGACGACGGCCTACGACGTGAAGGTCGTCGCCTCGGCGGACAGCATCCTCTACACGGTGACGGTCAAGTAGCACTTCGACAGGCTCAGTGACCGGGGTCGGTGCTTCTCCGGTCCCTGAGCGCCCTTCAGGTCCCTGAGCTTGTCGAAGGGCCGTTCCTACGCGAAGAGCGTCTCGCCGACCCAGCCGTCCTTGCGCGCGCCCGGGGGCACCGCGAAGATCGCCGACCCCACGTGCTTGATGTACTCGTTCATTGCATCCGTGGCCAGCGCGCGCTGCACGTCGATGAACTGCTTCGGCGACCGCTGATACGACATGAAGAACAACCCGGCGTTCAACCGCCCGAGGTCGTCATTGCCGTCGACGAAGTTGTACCCGCGTCGCAGGAGCTTCGTGCCCTTGAGCTGGGTCGGGTGCGCGAGACGCACGTGTGAGTGCTTGTCGATGAGCGGCTGATCCGTCGCGCCGACGGCGTCGAAGTCGGGTTCCGTGAACTCCTTGCCGCCCGACAGCGGTGCGCCCTCGCCTTTGCTCCGACCGATGACGCGCTCCTGCTCCTGGAGCTGCGCGCGGTCCCAAGTCTCGATGATCATGCGGATCTTGCGGACCACGAGGTAGGAACCACCGCTCAGCCAAGCGGCGCTGTCCCCGTCCTGGACCCACACCTGCTCCTCGACCGTCTTCGTCTCCTCGGACTTGACGTTCGCGGTGCCGTCTTTGAAGCCGAACAGGTTGCGCGGCGTGACCTGACTGGTGGAGGTCGACGAGGTGCGACCGAAGCCGAGCTGCGACCAGCGGATGGAGGCACGTCCGAACGCGATGCGGCTCAGGTTGCGGATCGCGTGCACGGCGACCTGCGGGTCGTCGGCGCACGCCTGGATGCAGAGGTCGCCGCCGGTGAGGCCCGCCTGGAGGTTGTCGCCCGTGAAGCGGGGGAGCTTCTCCAACTCGGCCGGGCGCCGGTCGGCGATGCCGAACCGATCCGTTCCGTCCTCGGCGGTGAAGAGCGTGGGTCCGAACCCGAAGGTGATCGTGAGCCCGCTGGCGGGCAGTCCGAGCGCCTCGCCGGTGTCGACCGGGGGAGCGAGCGGCGAGCCGTCCACGGCACCGCCGTCGGCGACCTCCTGGCCCTGCGTCATGCGTGCCGCGGCGACACTCCAGTCCTGGAGCAGCTCGATGAGTTCATCCCGGGTGGTCCCCGCCGACACGTCGTACGCGGCGAAGTGCAGGCGGTCCTGCGCCGGCGTCGTGATCCCGCTCTGGTGGGCCCCGCTGAACGGGTAGACCGTCGTGACGCCCGTGGCACTCGCCGAGGCGCTCACGGCGGCGGTGATGGCCGCGGTCGCCCCGGCTCCTGCCGCCAACCCCGCGGCGCCTGCTCCGGCGAGGCCGAACAGCGCCCGGCGCGACAGCCCGCGCCGCGGGGCGTCGTTCGGTGGTGCGGACGCGGCGCCGGGTTCAGGCGCGGTGGGCGTCGATCCTGCCTCGGGTGCAGGCGTGGTGGGCGTGGACCCCGCCTCGGGTGCAGGCGTGGTGGGGGGAGTGTGCTCGGTCATCGGACCTCATGCTATTCAGGGATGGCTGGAAGGCCGCAGGGCCGGAACCCCCAGAATGCTCTGAGCGGTTCCGGCCCGGCGCGCCGCGGAGGCGGCGGTGGATCCGTTCGGTGCTACTCGGCGACGCCGAGCACCGTGTGGGTGAGCTGCGACAGCGGCTCGGAGAGGGCGTTCACCTGGTCGGAGAGCTCCTTGCGCTGCTCCTCGGTGACGGTGTCGTAGCTCACGAAGCCGCTGTCGAGGCTGCCGTACTTCGCGAGCAGGTCCTGCAGCGCGGTGAACTCGGTCTCGATCTGGCCGACGAGCTTCGTGCCGGCGTCACCCTTGCTCGCGGCGATGTCCTTGACGTTGCCGAACGCGACCTCGGCTCCCTGCACGTTGGCCGCGAAGTCGTAGAGGTCGGTGTGGGACCACCAGTCCTCCTCACCGGAGATCTTGCCGACGGCGACCTCGTCGAGGAGACCGATGGCACCGTTCGAGATGTCGCCGAGGCTCACGGTGAAGTCCTTCTCGGAGACGAGGTCGAACAGCTGCTGCACGTCGTCGACGAGACCGGTGGCGAACTGCTGACGCTGTTCCGGCGTCGACGGCGTCCAGTCCGTCAGCGCGCTCGTGCCGTCCGAGTTCAGTGCGTCGGCTGCCGGCGGCCAGAGGTCCTTCTCGATCCGGTGGAAGCCGGTCCAGTCGAGTCCTTCAGCCACGGCGTCGACCTCGCGGTAGTCGATCTTCGGGTCGAGGTCGCCGAATGCCTCGGCCGTCGGCTCGATGCGTTCGTACGAGACGCGCGTCGTCGCGAACAGCTGACGGGCCGTCTCGTCGTCGCCGGCGGCGTACGCATCGGTGAAGGCCTTCACCTGCGGCACGAGTTCGGCCACCTGCGACTTGACGTACGCGACGTAGTTCGTCACGGCCTGGTCGGTGAGCGCCTGCTCGTCCTTCGAGACGGTCGCGTTCTCACCGGTGACGGTGAACTCGGCGAGGCCGACGGGTGCGCCGACGAGCTGGAACTTGCAGGCCGTGTAGTACGTGCCGGGGTTCAGCTGTGCGACGTAGGACACCGTCTGGCCCGGCGTCACGTTCTCCTTCTCTCCCACGATGCGCAGCTTGTCCGAGGCGAGGATCTCGAACTCGTTGACGTCGGTGCCGTTGTTGGTGATCGAGAACGTCACGGCACCGGCCGTCGCCTTCGCGACGGACACCGAGCACGAGTCGTCGGTGATGGCGACGGTGAGTGCGTCGCTTCCCGTCTTGTTCGGGACGCATCCCGTGAGGGCGAGGGCGAGGACGCCCGCGCCGGCGAGGCCGGCGATGATGCGGTGCTGCATGGAGACTCCTGTCGGAAGGTGCTGGTGCTTGGTTCGTGGTGGGTCGGGGACCGGTCAGACGTTCGTCGTGACCGGTTTCGTGACGGAGGTCGGGCGCCGACGGCCGAGACCCGAGACCCTGATGAAGCAGACGAGCGTGACGACGAGGTACAGCAGCCACGCTCCGAACTGCGCCCAGGTCGGGGCAGGGGTGAAGTTGAAGAGTCCGCCGAGGACGGTGCCGTACCAGCTCGTCGGAGGGATGATCGCGCTCAGGTCGAAGGCGGCCTGGCCCCAGCCGGGGATGACGCCCGCCTCCTGGAGGTCGCCGACGCCGTAGGCGAGGACGCCGGCGGCCACGACGACGAGGAAGAGCCCCGTCCACGTGAAGAAGGTGCCGAGGTTGATCCGGACGAATCCGCGGTAGATGAGATACGCGATGACGACGGAGGTGAGGATACCGAGGAGCGCGCCGATCGAGCCGACGACGGCGTTCTCGCCGGAGTTGACGCTCGCCCAGATGAAGAGGGCGGTCTCGATGCCCTCGCGGCCGACGCTGATGAAACCGAGGACGACGATGCCGATCGCCGATCCGGCGACGGCGGCGTCGAGTCGTGACTCGAGGTCGTGCTTGAGCTCTCGGGCGTTGCGCCCCATCCAGAAGATCATCCAGGTGACGAGCCCGACGGCCAGGATGGAGAGTCCGCCGCCGAGGATCTCCTGCGCCTGGAAGCTCAGCCCGTACGGTCCCCAGGTGAGGATGGCACCGACGCCGAGCGAGACGACGATCGCGACGGCGACGCCGAGCCACAACCTGGGGAGGACGTCCCGGCGGCCGAGCTTGTTCAGGTAGGCGACGAGGATGCCGACGATGAGGCCGGCTTCGAGGCCTTCGCGGAGGCCGATGAGGTAGTTCGCGAGCACGTGACCGGACTTTCGGGCGTCGAGCAGGCGGTCGCCCGGGGGAGGCCGTCGTCTGCGGGGTGGGGATGCATCCGAGGGCGCGCCGGGCGGGGACCGTGGTCCGGGCGGGGCGCTGCGACTTCGGAACGCGGTTGGGTAAGGCTAACCTTATCCGACGTCGACCATAGCGCCTGATGCTGAGGCTGTCCAGATACAATCGGCGGATGACCGATCCGGCCCCCGACCCCAGCCTCCCAGACGGCCGCACGGTCGGCGACGACCGCTGGTTCCCGCCGACACCGCCGCAGCAGGACGCGCCGCACGAGCAGTCCACGGCATCGCGGGTGATCGGGATCGTCCTCGCGTTCCTCGTCGGCCTGGCGTACGGCGCCATCGGCACGGTCGCGCACGCCTGGGCGCCCTCCGTCCTCGGTGTCGCCCTCCCGGTCGGATTGGTGCTCGGGATCCTCGGCGTGGCCATGCTCCTGGTCGGACTCCGGATCGTCCTGGGGGACCGGCTCGCAGCGTCGGCAGCGGCGCTCGGGGTCATCCTCATGATCGGGATCCTGCTGCTCGAGAGCACCGGTGGCTCCGTCCTCATCCCGCAGAGCGTCTCGGGCCTCGTGTGGACCATCGCCCCCGGTCTCATCGCCGTCCTCGTCGTGGCGTGGCCGAAGCTCCCGGAGCGCGCCCGCACGCGCGACGACCGTCCCGCGGGACCGGCGCCCGAACCGCTCCCCGTCTCGCCGCAGGCGTAGACTGGACAACTCAGTGCTCGTGAAGGGAGCCACCCGCCCGTGACCTACGTGATCGCCCTGCCGTGCGTCGATGTGAAGGACCGCGCCTGCATCGACGAATGCCCCGTCGACTGCATCTACGAGGGTGAACGGTCGCTCTACATCCACCCCGACGAATGCGTCGACTGCGGTGCGTGCGAGCCGGTCTGCCCGGTGGAGGCCATCTACTACGAGGACGACCTTCCCGAGGAGTGGGCTGACTACTACAAGGCCAACGTTGAGTTCTTCGACGAGATCGGTTCCCCGGGCGGGGCCGCGAAGGTCGGCGTGATCCCCTCGGACCACCCGCTCATCGCCGCGCTGCCGCCACAAGCCCACGAGTAGTCGCGTGGCACTGCAGCCGCTGCCCGACTACCCCTGGGACCTCATGGTCCCGTATGCGGAGCAGGCCCGTCGCCACCCCGACGGCATCGTCGACCTCTCGATCGGTTCGCCGGTCGATCCGACTCCTGGCCTCATCCGGGATGCGCTCCGGGCGGCCACGGACGCGCACGCGTACCCGACCACGGTCGGCACGCCCGAACTCCGACAGGCGATCGTCGACTGGTTCGCGCGCCGTCGTGGTGTCGAGGGGCTCACCCTCGACGCCGTCCTCCCGACGATCGGCTCGAAGGAACTCGTCGCGCTGCTCGCCTTCCTCCTCGGCCTGGGTGCCGGCGACACCGTGGTCCACCCGGTGGCGGCCTACCCGACGTACGCGGTCGGCGCGGCGATCGCGGGAGCCGAGGCGTTCGCCTCCGACGATCCGTCCGAATGGCCGGAGAACACCCGGCTGGTCTGGCTGAACTCCCCCGGCAACCCCGACGGCCGTGTCCTGTCGGTCGACGAGCTGCGTGCGGCCCGAGCCAGAGCCCGCGAACTCGGCGCCGTCCTCGTCGGCGACGAATGCTACGCGGAACTCGGTTGGGAGGGGGAGTGGTCCGACACACCGACCCCGTCCGTGCTCGATCCACGCGTGACCGACGGCGACACCGAGGGTGTCCTCGCGATCTACTCCCTGAGCAAGCAGTCCAACCTCGCCGGCTACCGTGCCGCGTTCCTCGCGGGCGACGAGCGCCTCGTGCGTCGGCTGGTCACCGTCCGGAAGCACGCGGGTCTCATGCTGCCGGCCCCGCTGCAGGCCGCGATGGTCGCAGCGCTCGGCGACGACGCCCACGTGGCGGAGCAGAAGGCCCGGTACCGCGCCCGACGTGAGGTGCTGCTCCCGGCCGTCCGCGAGGCCGGGTTCAGGGTCGACCGCAGCGAGGCGGGACTGTACCTGTGGATCACCGAGGGCCAGGACGCCTGGGTGAGTATCGACCGCCTGGCGTCGATCGGTGTCCTGGCGGGTCCAGGGGTGTTCTACGGCGAGGCCGGACCGCAACACGTGCGGCTCTCCCTGACCGCCACCGACGAGCGCATCGCGGCCGCCGCGGCCAGACTTCGGGGACTCCGCCCGATTTCGGGGTGAACTCCAAGGAAGTCGCCCGATCACTGTGGGAAACAGCAGTAGGGTCCGAAGCCGATTAGGCTGTATGTGACACGCCGTCGTATCGGAGGGCGATGTCGAGTCCCTATCGCACAAAGATATGAGGAGGCGCCGTGGGCGACGTCGAGAAACAGGCTTCCACCGAGACGCATCAGGTCACCCTGAACTACCCCGGCGGAACGGCCGAATTCCCGATCCACCAGTCAGCCCAGGGCGCGTCGAGTATCGACATCTCCTCGCTCACGCGGCAGACCGGCCTGACCACGCTCGACTACGGGTTCGTCAACACCGCGGCGACGAAGTCGGCGATCACGTACATCGACGGCGACCAGGGCATCCTGCGGTATCGCGGCTACCCGATCGAACAGCTCGCCAAGCAGTCGACCTTCCTCGAGGTCGCCTGGCTGCTCATCCACGGTGAGCTCCCGACAGCCGACGAACTCGGCGGATTCGACGAGAAGATCCGGCGCCACACGCTCCTCCACGAGGACCTCAAGCGGTTCTTCTCGGCGCTCCCGCACACGGCGCACCCGATGGCCGTCCTGTCGAGCGCCCTGCAGGCCATGTCGACTTACTACGAGTCGGACGCCAATCCGCACGATCCCGACCACGTCGAACTCACGACGGTCCGGATGCTCGCGAAGCTCCCGGTGATCGCCGCCTACGCGCACAAGAAGTCGGTCGGGCAGGCGTTCCTCTACCCCGACAACTCGCTGAGCTTCGTCGACAACTTCCTCAAGCTGAACTTCGGCAACCTCGCCGAGCCGTACGAGATCGATCCCGTCCTGTCGAAGGCGCTCGACCTCCTGCTCATCCTGCACGAGGACCACGAGCAGAACGCCTCGACCTCCACGGTCCGCCTCGTCGGCTCCACCGGAGCGAACCTCTACGCCTCCGTGTCCGCCGGTATCAACGCCCTGTCGGGTCCGCTGCACGGTGGCGCGAACGAAGCTGTCCTGCAGATGCTCGGCCGGATCCAGGAGTCCGGCGAGGGCGTGCAGCGCTTCGTCGACCGCGTGAAGAACAAGGAAGACGGCGTGAAGCTTATGGGCTTCGGGCACCGCGTCTACAAGAACTACGACCCGCGCGCCAAGCTCGTCAAGGAGAGCGCCGGCGAGGTGCTCCGGGCGCTCGGCATCAACGACCCGCTGCTCGACCTGGCTCAGGAGCTCGAGCAGATCGCCCTGGAGGACGACTACTTCAAGGAGCGCAAGCTCTACCCGAACGTCGACTTCTACACCGGCGTCATCTACAAGGCGATGGGCTTCCCGACGCGGATGTTCACGGTGCTCTTCGCCATCGGACGCCTGCCCGGGTGGATCGCCCACTGGCGTGAGATGAACCTCGACCCGCAGACCAAGATCGGGCGCCCGCAGCAGCTGTACACGGGTTCGCCCGAGCGTCCCTTCCCGACGCGCTAGTCCCGTCGCGCGCGTCGGCGGCGCACAGGACGGCCCCGCATCCACCTCGGATGCGGGGCCGTTCTGCGTCCCGGGAGGCCGGGTCAGGCGTGCAGTGCCGCGTTCAGCTCGACGCCCGAGCCCGAGCGGGGGAGCACCTCGACGGCACCGGTGAGCGAGTTCCGACGGAACAGGAGGCTCGGGACACCCGACAGCTCGACCGCCTTGACGGTACGCGGCGCGCCTTCGGCCGTGGCCGCAGCACCCGCGAGGACGACCTTGGTGCCCGCGGTCACGTAGAGACCCGCCTCGACCACCGAGTCGTCGCCGATCGAGATGCCGATGCCGGAGTTGGCGCCGAGGAGGGCGCGCTGGCCGATCGCCACCCGCTGCGTCCCGCCGCCGGAGAGCGTCCCCATGATCGACGCACCACCCCCGATGTCGCTGCCGTCGCCGACGACGACGCCCTGCGAGATGCGTCCTTCGACCATCGACGCGCCGAGGGTCCCGGCGTTGAAGTTGACGAAGCCCTCGTGCATGACGGTGGTGCCCGGTGCCAGGTGCGCGCCGAGCCGGACGCGCGAGGCGTCGGCGATCCGGACCTTGTCGGGCGTCACGTAGTCGAGGAGTCTCGGGAACTTGTCGATGCCGGTCGCGTGGATGCCGGCGCGGAGGAGCGACGGTCGGAGGCGGTCGAAGTCCGCGGGGTGGACGGGGCCGGCGTTGGTCCAGACGACGATGGGGAGGTGTGCGAAGACGCCGTCGAGCGAGATCGTGTTCGGCTGGACGAGCAGGTGGCTGAGCAGGTGCAGCCGCAGGTAGGCGTCCGGGGTGCTCTGCGGAGCGGCCTGCAGCTCGATCTCGACCGTGACGATGTCGATGCGGACGGCTCGGCGCTCGTCGTCGGTCGCGAGGGCCTCGAGGTCTGCGGGGGCGATCCAGCGGTCGCGGCCCTCGGGGATCCGTCCGAGCGAGGGCTCGGGGAACCAGGTGTCGAGCACGGTGCCGTCGGCGGCGATGGTCGCGAGGCCGGAGCCCCAGGCGTGAGTCGGAACAGGGGTCTCGGCAGGCGCAGCGGTCATGGCTCCAGGGTACCGGCCAACACTCAGGCCGACGGCCAATACACTGGTGCCATGCCAGCCGAAGTCCCCGTACTCGACCTGTCCGTCTCCTCGGTGGAACTCACCCAGCAGCTGTGCGACATCGCCTCCGTCTCGGGGGATGAGGCCCGCATCGCCGACGCGATCGAGGCGTCGCTCGAGGGTCTCGAGCACCTGACGATCGTGCGCGACGGCGACACCGTCGTCGCTTCCACCTCGCTCGGACGTGCACAGCGGGTCATCATCGCCGGCCACATCGACACCGTCCCGATCAACGGCAACGTCCCGACCCGGTTCGAGGAGCGCGACGGCGAGGCGGTGCTCTGGGGCCGAGGGACGGTCGACATGAAGGGCGGCGTCGCGGTCCAGCTGAAGCTCGCGGCCGAGCTCACCGATCCCATCGTCGACATCACCTGGATGTGGTACGACAACGAGGAGGTCGCATCCGACCTCAACGGCCTCGGGCGTCTCGCGCGGAACCGTCCCGACCTCTTCGTCGGTGACTTCGCGATCCTCGGCGAGCCGAGCAACGCCGGCGTCGAGGGTGGCTGCAACGGAACGCTGCGCGTCCACGTGAGCGCCCACGGCAAGCGCTCGCACGCGGCCAGGAGCTGGGTCGGCGTCAACGCGATCCACGCGATCTCCCCGGTCCTCGCGACGCTCGCCTCGTACACACCACGGGAGGTCGAGGTCGACGGGCTCGTCTACCGGGAGGGCGTCAACGCGGTCGGGATCACCGGCGGTGTCGCCGGGAACGTGATCCCCGACCTCGTCACCGTCGAGGTGAACTACCGCTTCGCTCCCAGCCGGACGGGTGCGGAGGCGCTCGCCCACCTCGAGGAGCTCTTCTCCGGCTTCGAGGTCGTGCAGACGGACGTCGCGGAGGGCGCCCGTCCCGGGCTCGACGCGCCGATCGCCCAGGACTTCCTGGCCGCGGTCGGCGGGACACCGGCCCCGAAGTACGGCTGGACGGACGTCGCACGCTTCTCCGCACTCGGGGTCCCCGCAGTCAACTACGGACCGGGCGACCCGCTCCTCGCCCATGCCGACGACGAGCGCGTCCCGCTCGCGCACATCGAGGACTGCGAGCGCGGGCTCCGCGCCTGGCTGACCGGGCCCGATGGTCGCTGACGCGGCCCACTCGACCGAGGTCGAGGAGCGGCCGTCGATGCTCCGGCGCTGGGCCCGTCTGCCCTGGTGGGGCCGGATCACCATCGTGTACGTGCTGTCCCGCCTGGTGACGACCGCGATGTTCGCGGTCGCGAGTCTGCTGCAGGCGCCGGACTCCCGGTTCGGTGCGTTCCCCTCGCTCGGCACGCTCGCCGTCGGCTGGGACGGACAGTGGTACTGGTGGATCGCGACGTACGGCTACCCGGCCCAGCTGCCGCTCGACGATGCCGGCCGGGTCGCGGAGAACGCGTGGGCGTTCATGCCGGTCTATCCGGGGGTCGTGAAGGCGCTCTCGGTCGTCACCTTCCTGCCGTGGCCGGTCATGGCCGTGATCGTCTCGCTGTGCTGCGGTTTGGGGGCGACCCTGCTGTTCCACCGGCTCCTGCGCATCCGCCTCGGCGATGAACGGGCGATGTTCGCCGTCGTCCTGTTCTGCATCGCCCCGCTCAGCGCCGTGTTCCAGGTCGCCTACGCGGAATCGATGTTCCTGCTGCTGCTGACGCTCGCGCTGCTCCTGCTCGTGACGCGCCGGTACGGCTGGCTCCTCGCCGTCATCCCGGTCATGGCGTTCACCCGCCCCGGAGTCCTGGCCTTCTCGCTCCTGCTGGGGCTCCATCTCATCGTGCGGATCGTCACGCGACACCGCGACCCGCTCGCGCGCCGGGAGGTCGTCCTCATCCTCGCGGGCGGGGCACTCGCCGCCGTCGTCGGATTCGCGTGGATGGTCATCGCCGGCCTCGTCACCGGGGTGCCGGAGGCGTACCTCGAGACGGAGCTGGCGTGGCGGGCCGCCTTCATCGGAGAGCAGCCCCTCGTCCCGTTCTCCGCCTGGATCCAGGGCGGCCAGTTCTGGTTCGGGGATGGTCCGGGTGTCGCCGTCGTCGCCGCGATCTTCGTCGGCTCCGTCGTGCTCCTGTTCCTCCCGCCGGTGCGCCGGCTCGGTGCCGACCTCCGGTTGTGGGTGGGGTCCTACCTCCTCTACCTCTTCGCGGTGTTCTTCCCGCAGACGAGTGTCTTCCGGCTGCTCGTGCCGGTCTTCCCGCTCCTCGGTGCAGTCGCCGTCCCACGGAACCGCTGGTACCGCGGCGGCGTCGTCATCGTCTCGCTGGCGTTGCAATGGTGTTGGATCTTCGTCATGTACGGCCTCGCGAACGCATATTGGACCATTCCCTGAGCGCGGATCGGGCGTCATCCTGCGCCTCGCCGCGCTCAGGATTATCACGAGCCCCCGTGATACGAGATAATGGGGGTCAGTCGAATAACGAGAGGGGACTCGCATGGCCGCAATGAAGCCACGCACCGGAGACGGGCCAATGGAGGCCGTGAAGGAGGGTCGGCTCATCATCGTGCGAGTGCCTCTTGAAGGGGGAGGGCGTCTCGTCGTGTCGGTCAACGACGCAGAGGCTCAAGAACTGCATGATGCACTCGCGGGTGTGGTGAGCGCGGGCTGATCCCCGTCACCGACGCCGCATGAGCCGAGAACCGGCCGTCATCACTGCTCTCAGAGTCAGGATGGCGGCCGGTTCGTCGTCGTGCGGAGGGCTCAGAGGTTCGGTTTGGTGATCTGCAGGAGGCCGTCGCCGGCGGGGGACAGGGCGCTGACGACCGCGTCGGACGCGGAGATCTCCTGGACGAGCGAGCGGAAGAGGCCTGTGGTCTCGTCCCGCTGAGCCGGATCGGCCACGCGGCCCCGCCAGAGCGCATGCGGGACGAGCACGGTGCCGCCGGGACGCACCAGACGGAGTCCGTGCTCGACGTACTCGATGACCGATCCCGGGTCGCCGTCGACGAGGACGAGGTCGTAGGAGTTCTCGTTCATCCGCGGCAGGACGTCGAGCGCGCTGCCGGTGATGAGGCGGATGCGGTTGGTCGTGATGCCGGCCTCCGTGAACGCCGCGCGTGCCTGCTGCTGGTGCACGATCTCGGTGTCGATGGACGTCAGCACCGCGCTCGTGGCACCGCGGAGCAGCCAGAGCCCGGAGACGCCGGTGCCGGTCCCCACCTCGACGATGGACTCCGCGCGGGTGGCCGCGGCCACCACCGCGATCTGCGCGCCGATCGCGGGAGAGATCGGTTCGACACCCAGTTCGTGCGCGTGAGCGCGCGCCGTGAGCATCGCCGCGCTCTCGACGACGACGTCGCCCGCGTACTTCCAATTGAGATTGTGTTCTGACACCTTGCCTCCGGATCCCAGCGTATGGCCTGCAACTGCTCCGACAGCTGAGGCTCGCGCGGTAGTCTGATGTCGTGTTCGGTCTGACCTTCGACAAACTCCTCATCATCGGGGTCATCGCCGTGTTCCTGTTGGGTCCGGAACGGCTGCCGTACTACGCCTCCCAGCTGGCGCGACTCGTCCGCACCCTCCGAGACCTCGCCTCCGGCGCCAAGGACCGGATGCGCGAGGAGATGGGGCCGGAGTTCGACGAGGTCGACTGGAAGAAGCTCGACCCGCGTCAGTACGATCCGAGACGCATCATCCGCGAGGCGCTCCTCGACGACGAGCCTCCGGTGACGCCGACGGTCGCGACGACCGCTCCGCTCGACGCGGCTCCCGCAGCCGCGGCCGCCGCTGCAGCCGTTCCGTCGCTCGAGAAGCCGAAGTCGATCCAGGCGGCGACCGACGAACGCCTGCGCCGACTCGCCGCCGGCGAGACCGCCGCGCCGCCGTTCGACCTCGAAGCCACCTGAGTCCGCTTCGGTCGCACACGTCCGGCCCGGACGGCTCAGTTCGTGCTGACGCCGAGACGACGACCGGCGAGCCCACGCGGTCTCGCAGCGAGTTGACCGGCCAGGCGGAGGATCTCGGCCGCCGCGGGATCCGTCGGATCCGAGAGCACGATCGGCAGCCCCGCGTCTCCACCCTCTCGAAGCGGGACGCTGAGCGGGACCGAGGCGAGGAGCGGTACCGGGGCGTCCTGGCCGATCGACAACCGCTCTGCGAGCGCCTCGCCACCCCCGGAGCCGAACAGCTGCAGGACACTGCCGTCGGGCTGGGGGAGACCCGCCATGTTCTCGATGACGCCGTGGACGCGCTGCCCGGTCTGGCGCGCCACCACACCGCTGCGCTCGGCCACCTCGGCGGCGGCCGCCTGCGGTGTCGTGACGACGAGCACCTCGGCGTGGGGGAGTAGCTGGCCGATGGAGATGGCGACGTCCCCGGTGCCGGGCGGGAGGTCGAGGAGCAGGACGTCGAGGTCGCCGAAGAACACGTCGGTCAGGAACTGCTGGATGGTGCGGTGGAGCATCGGTCCGCGCCAGGCGACGGCGACGGCGGTGGTGCCGTCAGTCGGTGCGTCGATGAACATGCCGATCGAGACGACCTTCACACCGTGGGCGACGGGCGGCAGGATCATGTCGCCGACCTGCGTCGGCTTGACGGCCAGGCCGTCCTCGACCAGGCCGAGGAGCCCAGGGATGGAGAACCCGTGGACGTCCGCGTCGACCAGGCCGACCCGCAGGCCGCTGGCGGCGAGTGCGACGGCCAGGTTCGCGGTCACCGTCGACTTCCCGACCCCGCCCTTGCCGCTCGTGACGGCGTACACGCGGGTGAGTGATTCCGGGCCGAACGGGATGCCGCGGGCGCTGCGGCCGCCCCGCAGGCGCTCCGTGAGTGCCTGACGCTCCGCCGTCGTCATCACCTGGACGTCGACCGCGACGCTCGTCACCCCGGGGGTCGCCGCGGTGGCCTCACGCACGTCGCGCTCGATGCTCGTCGCTGCCGGGCAGCCGACGATCGTGAGCTTGATCGTGACATCGGCGGCACCGGTGTCGTCCACCGTGATCGGGCCGACCATGTCGAGTTCGGTGATCGGTTTGCGGATCTCGGGGTCGATGACGCGGGCGAGCGCGTTCCTGATCCGCTCGGCGAGGCCGATGTCAGCCGCGCCGGCGTCAGCCACGCCGACGCTCGGGCCCGTCGTGTTCGGGCTGGTCGGTGCGATCCCGATCGAGTTCCTCGAGCAGCGAGCGCAGTTCGGCGCGGATGAAGTCCTTCGACGCCATGTCCTTGAGAGCCAGGCGCAGCGCGACGACCTCGCGGGCGAGGTACTCGGTGTCGGCGAGGTTGCGTTCGGACCGCTGACGGTCCTGCTCGATCTGCACGCGGTCGCGGTCGTCCTGACGGTTCTGGGCGAGCAGGATCAGCGGCGCCGCGTACGAGGCCTGGAGCGACAGCACGAGGGTCAGGGCGACGAAGCCGATGTCGACGGAGTCGAACCGGAGGGCGAGTGGACCGTAGGTGTTCCACGCGATCCACAGGATGACGAAGAGGGTGAGGCCGAGGAGGAACCACGGCGTGCCCATCGCCCGGGCGATCCACTCGGTGAACCGGCCGAAGCGGTCGCGCGAGGCCGGGGCGCGGCGGATGGAACGGACGGAACTCCGAAGCCCCTTCGGAGCGTCGAGCCGGACCTCATTGCGGGGAGCTCGTGCCACGACCTGCCCTCCTTCCGTTCGATCCGAGCCGCTGTTCCGACGCCGGGAGTTCATCGTTCTCGTCGATGCTGCGCCAGTCGTCCGGGAGCAGGTAGTCGAGGACGTCGTCGATCGTCACGACGCCGAGAAGCCGGTGCTGTTCGTCGACGACGGGTACCTGGACGAGGTTGTAGCTCGCGAGGATCCGCGAGACCTCGGCGGCGGAGGTCCGTACGCCCACCGGATCGAGGCTCTGATCGAGCAGGGTCCCGAGGCGCTCGTGCGGCGGGTAGCGGAGCATGCGCTGGAAGTGCACCATCCCGAGGAAGCGTCCCGTCGGCGACTCGTACGGCGGCAGGGTGATGCAGACGCCGGCCGCCAGCGCCGGAGCCAGCTCGGAGCGTCGGATCGACGCGAGGGCCTCCGCGACGGTGGCGTCGGCGGAGAGGATGATCGGCTCGGTCGTCATGAGGCCACCCGCGGTCTCCGGGTCGAAGCGGAGCAGCATGCGGACGTCCTCCGCCTCCTCCGGCTCCATGAGCTCGAGGAGGTGCTCACCGCGGTCCTCGGGGAGCTGGGCGATGAGGTCGGCCGCGTCGTCCGGCTGCATCTGATCCAGGACGTCGGCTGCGCGGTCGTCGTCGAGCTGGGCGAGGATCTGCACCTGGTCCGTCTCGGGCATCTCCTCGAGCACGTCCGCGAGGCGGTCGTCGGACAGCTCCTCCGCGACCTCGATCATCCGGTCGCGCGGGAGGTCGAGGAGCGTGTTCGCGAGGTCGGCCGGTTTCAGGTCGGCGTAGGTCGCGATGAGCTGCTCGGCGGACTGGGCCTCGCCGAGCTCCTGCTCCTCGCGCAGCTCGTTCCAGGTGGCGAAGGTCGTCGGGCCCTTCACGAAGGGGGAGGCGGTGGTCTTCGGGCGGCGGACGAACAGCTGCGACACCTGCCACTCGCCGGGGCCCTGCTCCTCGATGGCGACGTCCTCGATCGTCGCCTCCTCACCGGTGGCGCGGAAGATGACGCGTCGACCGAAGAGTTCAGCGATCACGCGCACCTCGCCGCCGCGCTGCTCGAACCGGCGGACGTTGATGAGCCCCGTGGTGATGATCTGTCCGGCGCCGATGCTCGTCACGCGGCCGATGGACACGAACACGCGGCGCTTGCCGGGGATCTCGACGATGAGGCCGACGACCCGCGGGGGTTTGCCCGTGCGGTAGACGACGAGCACGTCCCTGACCTTGCCGACACGATCGCCCGCGGGGTCGAAGACGGTGCACCCGGCGAGCCTGGCGACGAACACTCTGGTTGCACTCACGACTACTAACCTACCCGCCGGTGGTCGGCCTGGAGTGCCCGCTCCGGGCGGGGTGAGAGGATGGAGGCATGAGTGATCCGCGACAATTCGGCCGGAAGGGCGCCCCGGCGCTCGGCGTCATCCCGCGAGGCGAGACGGTGGCCAGCTACGAGAGCTACGAGTCCGCGCAGGCCGCGATCTCGTCGCTCGCCCACACCGATTTCCCGGTCAAGGAGATCTCGATCGTCGGGAGTGATCTCAAGAGCGTCGAACGCGTCACCGGTCGCCTCAGCTACGGACGTGCTGCGGGAGCAGGTGCGGTCAGTGGTGCCTGGCTCGGACTGTTCCTCGGGCTCGTCCTCGTCATCTTCAATCCCGAGACGAACCTCATGCTGCTCGGCGCCGCGGTGCTCATGGGTGCCGCGTTCGGCATGCTGTTCGGCATCGTGTCGTACTCGGTGACCCGCAAGCGGCAGGAGTACACCTCGGCCACGCTCGTCGTGGCGACACGCTACGACCTCATCGTCGTCGGTGAGCTCGCGAACCGCGCACGCAACCTCCTGGAGCGCGGCCCGGAGACCGACGCGGGCTGATCCAGCCGCGTCAGGCTCCGAGCCGTCGCCCGGCGGACGGGCTCAGCGCGCGAGCCAGGCCTCGACCTCGTCCGCGGTGCGCGGGATGCCGGCCGACAGGTTCTCCGCGCCGTCCTCGGTGACGAGGATGTCGTCCTCGATCCGGACGCCGATGCCGCGGTACTCCTCGGGGACCGTGAGGTCGTCGACCTGGAAGTAGAGGCCGGGTTCGATGGTGAAGACCATGCCTGGCTCGATCACGGCGTCGGCGTACATCTCGCGGCGAGCTTGGGCGCAGTCGTGCACGTCGGTGCCGAGGTGGTGGCTCGTCCCGTGCACCATGTACCGCCGGTGCTGCTCGTTCTCCTTCAGGAGCGCTTCCTCGGCGGTGACGGGGAGCAGGCCCCACTCGGCGGTCTTGCGTGCGATGACCGCCATCGCGGCCGCGTGCACTTCGCGGAACCGGATGCCGGGGCGGACGATGGCGAAGGCCTCGTCGGCCGCCTCACGGACGGCCTCGTAGACCCGGCGCTGGACCTCGGTGAACGTGCCGGACACCGGGATCGTGCGGGTGATGTCGGCGGTGTAGTAGCTGTCGAGCTCGACGCCGGCGTCGATGAGGATGAGGTCGCCCGGGACGACCCGTCCGTCGTTGCGCGTCCAGTGGAGGATGCAGGCGTGCGGTCCGGCGGCGGCGATGGTCTCGTACCCGACGCCGTTCCCGTCGGCGCGAGCCCGCCCGGCGAAGACGCCCTCGACGATGCGCTCGCCGCGCTCGTGCGCGAGGACCTTCGGGAGTTCGGCGACGACGTCGTCGAAACCGCGCGCGGTCGCGTCGACGGCGAGACGCATCTGCGCGATCTCGTAGGCGTCCTTCACGAGGCGCATCTCGGACACGGCGCGCGTCAGGTCGTCGTCGACGTCGACCGTGAGATCGGCGGCGTCGGCCGTGAACGCCGAGAGGTCGGCGGTCGCGACCGAGAGGTCGGCGGCCACCTGGGCGAGCGACGGACGCGCACCGATCCAGAACTCGCCGATCGCGGCGTTCGTGTAGAACTCGTCGGTGTCGCGGCCCGCTCGCTCGCGGAAGTACAGGGTGGCGGTGTGGCCGGACTCCTCGGGATCGAGCACGAGGACGCTGTCGGGCTCGGTGTCGGCCGCCCAGCCGGTGTAGTACGAGAAGGCGGAGTGCGCCCGGTACAGGTAGTCGGTGTCGTTCGACCGCTGCTTCATCCCGCCCGCGGGGAGGACGAGACGCTGACCGGGGAACTGGGCCGAGAGGCGTTCACGACGAGCCGCTGCGAGGCCGGCGGTCTCCCGCGGCTCCGGCAGGACCTCTGGGCGGTCTGCCCACCCGGTGCCGATGAAGGCGCGGAAGCCCTCGGACCAGGCGGCCGCCCGGTTGGAGGTCGCCTCGGTCTGGACGGTGTTCGAACTGGATGTGTCTGCGGAAGTCGCCATGCCTCCATTGTCGCACTGCGGTCGCGACAGGCGCCCGTCGCTCAGCTCGCCGTGCGGGGGAGCAGCGTCGCGACCACGGGCCGGTGATCGCTGCCCGTGCCGTCGACGTCGGTCAGGACGTGAGCCGACACGGTGACCCATCCCGGCGTCGCCATGACGTGGTCGATCGGTGCGCCGAGGAGCGCCGGGAGCTCGGTCGGCCAGGTACCGAGCCCGGCCGCCGCGTCGGCCGCGGCGGCGTCGTGGCACGCGCCGAGGTCGCCGATGCCGCGCAACCCGGCGAGGTGGTCGAGCGTCGCGTTGAAGTCACCGGCCATGATCACGTCCGCGTCGTCGGTGCAGCGGCCGGCGAGATCGGCGAGTTCCGCACGCCAGTCGTCGAGCCGACTCGGCAGTGGGGCCGTGGTGTGGACGGCGACGAGGGTCGGTCCGCGACCGAGGACCGGATCGGCGATGAGGGTCTCCGAGCGCTCGATGGCGGTCGGGCCGGTCGCCGTCGGTGCGCGGACCGCGTACTCGCCGAGTCCGGTGCTGATGAGCAGGCTCGTCCCTCCTGTGTCGGCGTCGGTCGAATGCGCCACCATCGGCCGTCCGGCCGCGGTCATCGCGGCGGCGACGACCGCCGCGGTGTCGGACGAGGTCTCCGGTAGGGAGACGACGTCGGCGCCCTCACGCACCGCGATCGCCGCGATCGTCCCGGGGTCGACGGCATCGCCGAGGGTGTTCCAGGCGAGGACCGTGACCTGATCCGCGAGATCGGTCGCCTCTCCGGCGACCATCTGGTCGTCGATCCCGCGGTTGGCTGTGACGACGGCGCCGGTGACCGAGACCGCGGCGAGGACGACCGCCAGGGTGAAGGGGAGCACGCGACGCGATCCCCGGACCAGGATCGCCGTCACGAGGCAGATGAGGGCGCCACCCGCGGCGGCGATCGCCACGAGGAGGCGGAACGCGCTCAGTTGCACGACGACCTGGGCCTGCTCGAGACCGAACAGCCCGGGGAGGACGGCGACGACGAGCAGGGCCGTGGTCGCGATCGCGAGCACGGCCGCGATGACGCCACCGACGGTCTTCAGCACCCGCGTCAGCGTAGGCGAGCGGTCTGGGAGTCCTCGGGGCAGGACCTGCGACTAGGGTGGAAGCGTGGTGAGCGCTCGAGACATGCACGGCCCCGCCGATCTGCACACGCACTCGAGCGTCTCGGACGGCACGGAGACGCCGACGCAGCTGATGCGCGCGGCCGGTGCCGCGGGGCTCGGCACGATCGCCCTCACCGACCACGACTCCACCGCCGGCTGGGCCGAGGCGGCCGTCGAGTCGCGCCGCCAGGGCATCACCCTGCTCCCCGGAATGGAACTGAGCACCCGCTACGAGTGGCGGAGCGTGCACCTGCTCGCGTACCTCATCGATCCGCTGAACGGCGACCTGCTCCAGGAGACCGCGAAGATCCGGGAGTCCCGGCTCCGGCGGGCAGAGGGCATCGTGGCGCGCATCGGCGGCGACTATCCGCTGTCCTGGGCGGACGTCCTCGCGCAGACCCGCGAAGGTGCGACCGTCGGACGGCCCCACATCGCCGACGCCCTCGTCGCCCTCGGGATCGTGGCCGACCGCGGTGAAGCCTTCGACGGCATCCTGCATCCGCGCACGGGATACTACGCGCCGCACTACGCGCCCGACCCGCTCACCGCGGTCAAGCTCGTCCGCGCCGCAGGTGGCGTCCCCGTGATCGCCCACCCGGTCCCGTCCGGCCGCGACCGGATGCTGCCCGAGCCGTACTTCCGTGAGCTCGCCGACGCGGGCCTGTTCGGGCTCGAGATCGAGCATCGCGAGAACACCGAGGAGGGCAAGGTCGTCGTGCGGCGGATCGCCTCCGAGCTGGGCCTCGTCGCGACCGGTTCGAGCGATTATCACGGGACCGGTAAGCCGAACCGCCTCGGCGAGAACACCACGGACATCGACGTGGTCCGGCGCATCGTGGCCGAGGCCACCGGCTCGGCGCCGGTCCTGCCCGACTGATCTGCGGCGCGTCCGGAGTCCCGGTCGAACTCCCCTCGGTCACTGAGCTTGTCGAAGTGCCCACGGGGGCGCGGCGGATGTGAGAGGACGCCGGTTGGAGCACCCTTCGACAGGCTCAGGGACCGGTATCCTTCGGTCACCAACCGTGTCGAGCGCAGCGCTCGCGACACGCAGAACGCCCGCATCCGGAAGGGTGCGGGCGTTCTGCGTGGCGGATCTACGCCGTGGGGGCCGGGGGAGCGGTGCGGCGCGTCCGGCTCCGACGGCGGGGAGCGCTGTTGCCGTCGCGGTGCTCCGGACCGTGGCCGTCGTGGGTGCCTGCTGCGGGCGCGCTGCGGTCGACGGTGTCGGTCGAGGCGGCGTCGTGCGTCCGCGAGTGAGCGCGGGTGCTTGGCTGGGACTCGAGCCGGGTGCTGGTCGGCTGCGTGCGGTCGCCTCCGCGTCCGCCGCGCTCACCACCGCGACCGCCGCTGGTCCGCGAACCCTCGCGTCCGCCGCCGGTCCGCGAACCGTCGCGTCCGCCTGCGCTCCGCGAACCCTCGCGCCGCGGAGCGGGCTCGACGGCCTTGGCGGGCTTCAGCCGGCCCTTCGTGCCCTCGGCGATCCCGAGGTCGGTGAACAGGTGCGGGCTCGAGGAGTAGGTCTCCGTCGGTTCCGGCTGACCGAACTCGAGGGCGCGGTTGATGAGCGCCCACTTGTGGAGGTCGTCCCAGTCGACGAACGTGACGGCGATACCCGTCTTCCCGGCGCGACCGGTGCGGCCGACGCGGTGGAGGTACGTCTTCTCGTCCTCGGGGATCGTGTGGTTGATGACGTGGGTGACGTCGTCGACGTCGATGCCACGGGCGGCGACGTCGGTGGCGATCAGGACGTCGCGCTTGCCGGCCTTGAACGACGCCATCGCCCGCTCGCGCTGCTCCTGGTTCAGGTCGCCGTGCACCGCCGCGGCGTTGAACCCGCGGTCGGTCAGTTCCTCGACGAGCTTCGCGGCGGCACGCTTGGTCCGCGTGAAGATGACGGTCTTGCCGCGACCCTCGGCCTGCAGGATGCGCGAGATCACCTCGTCCTTGTCGAGCGAGTGCGCGCGGTAGATGAGGTGCTTGATGTTGGCCTGCGTGAGCCCCTCGTCGGGGTCGCTCGCGCGGATGTGGATCGGCTTGCTCATGAAGCGGCGGGCCAGGGCCACGATCGGACCGGGCATGGTCGCCGAGAACAGCATCGTGTGACGCGCGGCGGGAGTCTTGGAGAAGAGCTTCTCGATGTCGGCGAGGAAGCCGAGGTCGAGCATCTTGTCGGCCTCGTCGAGCACCATCTCGGTGATGCCCGAGAGGTCGAGGAGGCGCTGGTTGTTGAGGTCGATGAGTCGGCCGGGCGTGCCGACGACGATCTGGGCGCCGGCCTTCAGCTGCTCGATCTGACCCTCGTAGGCCTTGCCGCCGTAGATGGAGACGAGCGTCGTCGACCGGTTCGAGATGAGGATCTCGATGTCCTCGGACACCTGGACGGCGAGCTCACGGGTCGGGACGACGACGAGGGTCTTGACGCCGGGAGCCGGGTCGAGGCCGAGGCGCTGGACGATCGGGATGCCGAACCCGAAGGTCTTGCCCGTACCCGTCTTGGCCTGGCCGATGATGTCCTGGCCGGCGAGCCCGAGGGGGATCGTCTGCTCCTGGATGGGGAATGGTTCGATGATGCCCTTGGTCGTGAGGGCGTCGACGATGTCCTGGTCGACACCGAGATCAGAGAAAGTCACGGAGATACCTGTCAGTGCAGTCATGGTCTACACCTTCGATTGCACACAGGTGTAGGGCCCCGATCCGACGCCGGGGCACGGCTATTCTACCCGGGACGCCCCGAGAGGCCGCTGGGCGCGCGGAACACGGCGATCGGCGCGCTGCGGATAGGGTGGTCGCATGGCTCGTTGGTTTGCACGACGTCGGCGTCCCGGCACCCAGACGCCTCGTCTGCGCTCGCGGGAGGACGCCGTCCAGGCGACCCGCGTCGACCTGCACGAGCTCGCGCCCAGCACCGCCGACTACCTCGGTCAGGTGGCGCAACTGCAGCTCGGGTTCTTCATGACGCTGTCGTTCGCGGTCGAGCACGCTCCGAACGACGCCGATCGGGAGACAGTAGCCGAGGCCGCTGCCACGGCGCTGCGCAAGCACCAGGCGCTCCTCGCCTGGCTCCGCCGGACGAGCGACGACCCGGGCGCCGTGCTCGAACCCTATGCACGCACGCGGGACGAGTTCCAGGCGATCCTGCGAACCGGCACCTGGGACGAACTCCTGCTGGGCGTCCTCGTGGCGCGGGGCTTCCTCGACGAGTTCTTCGCGCAGCTCGCTCGCGGTCTGGACGGAGCGGACGCCCGCGACCTGGCCGCGATCGTCGCTCCGGGTCCCGAGGAGGACCCGCTCGTCGGGATCCTGCACCGGGTGATCGCATCGCACCCCGAGCGAGCTTCGACGCTCGCGATGTGGGGCCGCCGGTTGCTCGGCGACACCATGCTCGTCGCCAGGTCGGCCCTCGTGACCGAGAGCAAGGCGCTGCCGGACGACGCCCGGGTCGAACCGGTCTACACGGAGCTCATCGCGAACCACACCAGACGGATGGACGCGCTCGGGCTCACGGCCTGACCGGTCGTCCCCTCCGACACGACGACGCCGCCGCTCCGGGTGGAGCGACGGCGTCGATCGATCGAGCGCCTCGGGTCAGGCGGCCACGCCCTGCTGCAAGCGGGTCAGCATCGCCTCGTCCGACGAGGTGCGGACGCGGACGAGCACGAGGTCGACCACCACACTCACGACGACGGACGCGCCGAAGGCGAGCACCCAGATCCAGCCGCCGTCCCACGCCATGCCGGCCCACGTCGCCGCGACCCAGACGACGGCGGCGGCGAGCGTCGCGACCGCCGGGATGAGTGCGGCCCCGTGCTGGTCGCGGCCGGGCAGGAGGTAGCGGACGGCGAGACCGAGGATGGCGCCGCCGAGCACGACGAAGAGGAGTTCCATGGTCAGCCGACGAATCCGATGCGGCGGGACTCCTCGGTTCCGAGCTCGACGTAGCCGATGCCCGCGGTCGGGATGAGGTAGCTGGTGCCCTTGTCGTCCTTGAGTGCGAGCAGCTTGGCGTCCGTCTCGAGCGCGGTCTTGACCGCCTGCTCGATCTCCGACGCCGGCTGCGAGGTCTCGAAGCCGATCTCGCGAGGGCTGTTGAGGATTCCGATGCGAATTTCCACCTTGAGTGCCTTTCGGTTGCGTAGGGCAAGACTACGGGAGTCGTGGTCCTCCGACCGGCGCGGGTCGGCTGCTGTCAGCGAACAGCGGAACGCCGGTCGGCCGTCGCGGTGATGTCGGGAGCCTCCGGTAACGTGCGGACCATGACCGTTCCCGACGCCTCCGACGATCCGACGGGTGCGGTCCGTGACGCGGACCGCACGCCCATCGGCGACCCGGCTGTCGGCAGGGGCGTCCGGCTCGACGACTCGCAGGAGGCCGTGCTGCGGCTCGCGGACGACCGGTCCGCCGTCGTGCTCGGGGCTCCCGGCACGGGCAAGACCACGACGCTCATCGAAGCGGTGGCGGAACGCGTCCACTCGCGCGGTCTGCGCACCGACGAGGTGCTCGTCATCGCCTCCTCCCGGTCGTCGGCGCAGGTCCTCCGCGACCGCCTCGAGGCACGGGTCGCGCGCGCCACACCCGGATCCCTGGCGCGCACCGCCGTCTCCCTCGCACTCGAGGTCATCGCGGGCTCCGGGGCGTTCGCCGGCTCAGGACGACCACGGTTGCTGACGGGCGGCGAGCAGGACCAGACCATCGCCGAGCGACTCCTCGGCGACGAACAGGACGCGACCGGCCCGCTGTGGCCTTCCGAGCTCGGTCCCGAGGTCAGGCGCCTGCAGGGGTTCCGCACCGAGCTCCGGAACCTCATGGAACGCAGCGTCGAGCACGACGTCGCGCCCGCCGAGCTGCGTCGGCTCGGTACGGAGCACGAGCGTCCCGAGTGGGTCGCGGCAGCGGGCTTCATCGAGGGGTTCCTCGCCGACGACTGGCGCGGCCACCTCACGCCCGCGGCGGCCCTCGCCCGCGCCGTCCGGCTCCTCGACGATCAGGAACCGGGCACGGGCGTGCTCGGCAGCCTGCGGGTGGTCTTCGTGGACGACGCCCAGGAGGCGACCCACGGCGTTCTGCAACTGTTCGCCGCGCTCGCCCGACACGGCGTCACGATCGTCGCGTTCGGCGACCCCGACCTCACGACGGGAGCCTTCCACGGTGCCCGTGCCGACGCCCTCGGGCGGTTCGCCGAGGTGCTCGGACGCCCGGTGGACACGCTCGTCCTCGGGCAGGTCCACCGCGGGACACCGGACATCCGGGCGACGGTCCGCGGCGTCGCCGAGCGCATCGGCACGGCCGGCGCCGGACTCCACCGCACAGCAGCATCACCGGTCGATGACGCCGAGGTGCCCGAACACTCCGTCGTCACGGTGGCGGCCGGTTCCCCGGCCGAGCAGATCGCGGTCGTCGCACGCTTCCTCCGCGAGCGCCACGTCCTCGACGGTGTCGCGTGGGCCGACATGGCGGTGGTCGTCCGCAGCGGCGGGCTGATCCCGGCGATCGAACGAGGGCTGTCCTCCCTCGAGGTGCCCACCCGGGCGAGCACCGGCGGAGCACCGCTGCGCGACCACCCGTTCGTCAGGTCGGTCCTCCTCGCCATGTCGGTGGCGCTCGGGCGGACGCCGCTCGACGCCGAGGTCGTGACCGAACTCCTCCACAGTGCGCTCGGCGGACTGGACTCGATCGGGGTCAGGCGACTCCGGGCCGCGCTCCGCCACGCCGATCTCGCCGAGGGCCTCGACCGCAGCGCGGACCGCCTGCTGGAGGAGGCGTTCGCCGTCCCCGGTGCACTCATCGGACTCGAGACGCCCTCCGCCGCCCGCGCCCGCTCACTGGCCGACAGCCTCGCCGAGGCGAGCGCGCAGGCGGCGGCGGGCGCGTCCGCCGAGGAGCTCGTCTACGGCCTCTGGTCGCGGAGCAGGCTCGAGCGATCCTGGGTCTCGCTGTCGAAGGGCAGCGGTCAGGCAGCCGAGGAGGCGAACCGCGACCTCGACGCGATCACCCAGCTGGCCGATGCGGCACGCACCTTCGTCGAGGCGGAGCCCGACACCCCGGCCTCCGTCTTCCTCGACCGCCTGCTCGAACAGACGGTCGGCGACGACTCCCTCGCGCCGACGGGCCTCCGGGAGGCGGTCACGATCGCGACGCCCGCCGCCCTGGTCGGGACCGCGTTCGACACGGTCGTCGTCGCCGGCATGCAGGACGGCGTGTGGCCCAACCTGCGGGTCCGCGACTCACTGCTCGGCGCCTCGGAGCTCGTGGAACTGCTGGAGGGCACGGCCACGGCGACGGCGGACGCACGACGCGCGGTCCTCCACGACGAGCTCAGACTCTTCGCCCAGGCGACCTCCCGTGCGCACCGGTCGCTCATGGTGGTCGCGGTCGTCGACGACGACCACCAGGCGAGCCCGTTCCTCACGCTGCTCCCGGAACCCGATCCGCACCGGGCGTCCCTGTCGCCCCTGTCGCTCCGGGGCCTCGTCGGCACCCTGCGTCGCTCGCTCACGCGGCGGATCCGCCCCGCAGACCCGGCCGAGCGTGCCGCGTCCGCCTCGGCCCTGGCCATCCTCGCGACAGCGGGAGTCCCCGGCGCTCCGACCGAGGAGTGGTACGGCGTGGCCGCACCGAGCTCGACGGCACCGCTCCACGACCCCGCCGTCGAGGAGCTGCCGGTCTCCCCGTCCCGCATGGAGGCCTTCGAGGAGTGCCCGCTGCACTGGGCGATCGCCCGACTGGGCGGCGGAGCCTCCGGGTTCGCCTCCGGGCTCGGCACGATCGTGCACGCCGCGCTCGAGCACGCCGAGTCCTCCGACGAGGCCGCGCTCTGGGCAGCGGTGGAGGACCGCTGGGACGAACTCCACTTCGAGGCGGCCTGGGAGGGCGCGGCGACGAAACGGCGTGCGGCGGAACTCGTCCACCGGCTGTCGGCGTACCTCCACGACGCGGAGCGGGCGGGCGTGACCTCGATCGGCAACGAGAGCCGGTTCAGTCTCCGCATCCCCATCGGCGAGTTGGGCGGCGCGGCCGTGCTCGGCGGCTCGGTCGACCGCGTCGAACTCGTGCCCGACGCGGACGGGACGCGACGCGTCGTGATCGCCGACCTCAAGACCGGCGGCTCGGCGCCCAGACAGGACCGGGAGGTCGCCGACATGGCGCAGCTCGGTGCCTACCAGCTCGCGCTGGCGTCCGGTGCGATCACCGGTACGGAGGGGCTGCTGAGCGGTGGCGCGAAGCTCATCGTCGTGTCGGCCGGCACGAAGCGCAAGGAGTACTACGACCCGGCCCAGCCCGCCTTCGACGACGAAGCCCTCGAGCGCTTCCGCGAGCGTGTTCTGGCGGACGCGGTCGGCATGGCGGGCGCGGTGTTCGAGGCTCGCGTCGGGACCCACTGTCATGACCCGTTCGCGTTCGGTGAGTGCGCCATCCACGTCGTCCCGGCGGTGAGCTCGTGAGCGCGGAGGAGACCTACTCGGCCGAGATGCTCGCCGGACTGCTCGGCCTCCCACAACCGACGACGCAGCAGGTCGAGGTCATCGAGGCCCCCATGGCGCCGGTGCTCGTCGTCGCCGGTGCCGGGAGCGGGAAGACCGAGACCATGGCCTCGCGCGTCGTGTGGCTACTCGCCAACCGGCACGTGAGCGTCGACGGGATCCTGGGGCTCACCTTCACCAGGAAGGCTGCGGGTGAGCTGGCGGCACGGATCGGCAAGCGGATCGCCGCCCTGCAGGACATCGGGATCCTGGATCCCGCGGCCGACGCACTCTTCGACCGTCCCGAGGTGTCCACCTACAACGCCTACGCGAACGCCCTGTTCCGCGACAACGCCCTCCTGGTGGGCCGTGAGCCCGAATCCGTGCTGCTGTCCGAGGCGTCCGCCTGGCGACTCGCGAGGCGCGTCGTGGTCCGGCACGGAGACGAACGGCTCGCCACCCTCGGCAAGTCCGTCGACCAGGTGGCCGAGCTCGTCCTCTCGCTGAGCCATGAGCTCGCCGAGATCGACGGTACCACCGAGGAGCTGCTCGGCTTCGTGGAACGGTTCGTCGGCATCGGCGAGCTCCCCGACGGTGGTCGCGGGGCGTACGCGCAGATCGACCAGGCCGTCGAGGTCGTGAGTGCCCTGCCGGTCCTGCTCGACCTCGCGCACCGGTACGCCGACGAGAAGCGTCGGCAGGGACTCGTCGAGTTCTCCGACCAGATCGCCCTCGCGCTCGCCGCCTGTGAGCGTTCGCCGAAGGTCGCCGCCGTCGCACGCGATCGCGCGGGCGTCGTCCTGCTCGACGAGTACCAGGACACCTCGGTCGTGCAGACCAGACTGCTGTCGACGCTGTTCGCCGACCACCCCGTCATGGCGGTCGGCGACCCGCACCAGTCCATCTACGGCTGGCGTGGCGCGAGCGCGGCGAACCTCGCACGGTTCTCCCGCGACTTCGGTCGGGAGGTCGCCGCCACCCAGTTCAACCTGTCCACGAGTTGGCGGAACGACCGCACGGTCCTCGAAGCCGCGAACGTCCTCGTCCGCCCGTTGCAGCAGCAGGCGCAGACGGCGGGGAAGCTGCGAGTCCTCGACCTCGAGCCGAAGCCCGGCGCCGGGGCGGGCTCCCTCGCCGTCGAGTTCCCCGAGACCGGTGCCGAGGAGATCCGGGTGGTCGCCGAGTGGTGCGCGGACCGGTTGCTCGCCGAACGCGGGGGAGACCCGGCCGGTTCGGCCGCGATCCTGTTCCGGGCGCGTCGACCGATGCAGGAGTTCGCCGACGGCCTCGCCGCGCTCGGCGTCCCCCACCACATCCTCGGCCTCGGCGGTCTGCTCTCCTCGCCGGAGATCGTCGACGTGACGGCGGCACTGCGGGTGATCCACGATCCCGGTGCGGGGTCCTCGCTCATCAGGCTCCTGAGCGGGCCTCGCTGGCGGATCGGCGTCCACGACCTCGGTCACCTCGTGGAGGTGGCCCGGTACCTGCAGGCCATCGACTGGAAGACGAAGCGGTATGACGCCGAACTGGCCGCCCGGCTCCGCGAGTCGGTCGCCGACGACGACGGACGGTCGATCATCGACGCACTCGACTTCATCGCCGCCGACCGCGTGCCGGCCGGCCTCGCCGCCGGGTTCACCGACGAGGCGCGTTCGCGTCTCCGGGAGGCAGGACTGGTGTTCGCCTCCCTGCGGCGTCGCGCGGGCAGCGGCCTCCCCGATCTCGTCAGAGCGGTCGAACGCGAGTTGCGACTCGACATCGAGGTCGTCGCGAACGAGTCGACCGGCTCCGCGGCGCGCGCCCCGGCCAGACTGCAGGCCTTCCACGACGAGGTCATCTCGTTCATCCAGGCGGAGGAGCAGGTGACGCTCGGCAGCCTGCTGGCGTGGATCGACCGCTCGCTCGCCCGCGACGACCTCGGACCGGCGAGCGACGCACCCGACCAGGGTGCCGTCCAACTGCTCACCATCCACGGTTCGAAAGGCCTCGAGTGGGACCATGTCGCGATCCCGCGGCTCGTGGTCGACGAACTGCCCGCCAAACCGAAGGACGGCAAGGGCTGGGTGCGTCTCGGGACGCTGCCCTACGACTTCCGCGGCGACGCGGCGGAGCTGCCGGAGTTCGCCTGGCGGACGGCCGAGACACGGAAGGAGGTCGTCGACGCTCAGCTCGCCTTCTCGGAGGCGCTCGGCGAACGCGCGCTCGACGAGGAACGCCGGCTCGCGTATGTGGCGGTGACCCGCGCCAAGCACAACCTCCTGCTCACCGGCTCGTTCTGGTCGGGCGATCGGAAGCGGCCCCGTGCTGCGAGCACCTACCTCCTTGAGCTGGCCGCGGCGGGCGTCATCGCTCCGCTCCCCGCCGCATCCGCCTTCGAGGAGAACCCGGTCGACTCCGGTGCCGCGGTCCTCGACTGGCCACTCGATCCGCTCGGAGCGCGTCGGAGCGTCGTCGAGCGGGCGGCGGCCGAGGTCGACCAGCGGCGCGGGCGGCCCGAGGCCGAGCTGCTCGCGACCCTCGGCCCTCTCGAGAACGAGCTCACACTGCTCCTCGAGGAACGACGCCGTGCCGCGACGACGACCGCGCGCGGTGAGCTCCCCGTGCGCATCCCCGCGTCAAAGTTCAAGGAGTTCGTCACGGAACCGGAGGCCGCACTCGAACGTCTGCGCCGCCCCGTCCCGCAGCGGCCCTACCGGCAGACCCGTCTCGGGACCCGGTTCCATTCGTGGGTCGAGGCGCACTATGGGCGCTTCGGGCTACAGGAGCTGGTCGACGCGCTCCCCGAGGAGCTCGACGTCGAACGCCCGAGGCCGGAGGCGTCGGAGGGGATCGGGTTCGACGAGCTCACCGAGCGGTTCCTCGCTTCGGAATGGGCGGACGTCCGACCGATCGAGGTCGAGACCGAGATCCATGTGCCGCTCGGCGACACCGGACGGGTGGTGGTCTGCAAGCTCGACGCGGTGTTCGAGCGCGGGGACCGGTTCGAGATCGTCGACTGGAAGACCGGCGCGGTACCCACGACGCCGGAGGACGTGCGGAACGCCTCGTTCCAGCTCGCGCTCTACCGTCTGGCCTACGCGCACCACCGGGAGGTCGACCCTGAGCGCATCGACGCCGTGCTCTACTACGTGAGCCACGACGTGCAGCTCCGGCCGGAACGCCTCTACTCGGAGGAGGAGCTCCTGTCGGAGTGGGAGCGGTCCTTCGGGGAGGCCGCCGAGTCCCAGAGCTCGAACGACGAGGTGTCGATCTGATCCGTGGCGTTCGCGTCCGCGTCGGTTCCGACGTGGTCGCGATCGTCGTGGGTCTCACCGTCGTCGGTGTCGTCGTCCTCCGAGCCGCCGGGATCGCGGCCGAGGGCACGCTCGAGCTCTGACCGGTCATAGGTGTCGGTCTGCATGGCGATGCCGGGGGAGGACGAGCCGATCGGCGTGCGGTCGAGCATGTCCTCGACCTCGTCGACGTCGAGGACGGGTCCGGTCGTGGTACCGAGGGGGTCCGTCACGTCGCCGAGCACGCGGTCGACGAGTCCGTCGAGCATCGCGACCGCGTCCTCGACGATGGTCTCGTCGTGGCTGTCGCGGCCGTGCAGGAGCCAGCGGGCGATCTCGAGTTCCGCGTAGAGGCGGGCGCGGAGCGTGACGAAGCGGTCGGGTCCGCGGGAACACGAGGCCGCGTAGGCGGACAGCGCCTGCTCGCCGGTCACGCCGAGCGTCGCGATCCAGTGGAGGTCGAGGGCCGGGTCGCCGACCCGCAGCGAGCCCCATTCGATGACGCCGTTGACGAGGCCGTGGCCGTCCTGACGGATGACGAGCACCCGGTCGGCGGCGAGGGATCCGTGGATGACGGTGGGCTGGAATTGCCAGAGCGAGTGGTCCTCGACGGCCGCCTGCCAGCGCTCCCGGACGGCGGTCGGGAGGAGCCTCGTCTCGGCGGCGCGGGACACGATGCGGTGCGCGTCCGCCCGGATGAGCTCGGTGGACAGCAGCGGGAGGCCCGCTTCCGCGATGAAGGCCGTCGGGAGGGAGTGGATCGCGGCGACCGCGGCACCAAGCGAGTCCGAGAGGACCTCGTCGCGGCCGAGCGCGGTCGGGTCGAGGTGACTGCCGGCCACGAAGTCGAGCACCACGGCGCGAGTGCCGTCGACGGGCAGTTGGCCCACGACGGTCGGGGCGTCGAAGGGCAACCTGCTGCGGATACCGGGGGTGAGCGCGCGAAGGGCGATGAGGTCCGCGGACTGCTCCGTCTCGGCCTGCTGCGAGGTCGGGATGCGCACGATGAGCTCGCGCCCGTCGGCCGTCACGAGACGGGCCGCGTCGTAGTTCCCCTCGCCGCCGGCGGTGTGCGCGCCGGACCCGCGGACCTGGAGGTCGGCGACGGCCGAGGTGGCCAACGCGGCTAGAGTGAGATGGGATCTGGCCATGACATCCAGGGTACGGGGCCGTCCCGGTGAGCCGCGCTCGCCACGCCCTCAGAGAGGTTGTCCATGACGATTCAGGTTCGCGCACTCGCCGGTCTACCGCTCGCGAGAGGCGGACTCGACCGTCACGGCGAGCTCCGTTCACGACCGGACGTGCTCGACGGACTGCGGGTCGATCCGAACACCCGAGCCGTCATCCTCCGCGGTCGGCGCGCACTCGTGACCGGCGACGCGCTCGACCTCCTGGATCCCTCGGAGCTGCCCGAGCCGGAGCTCATGGTCTACCTCGGAAGCACCACTGAGGACAGCCCGGGGACACCACCGGGCACCGACATCCTGCTGTGGGTCCTCGCCGAGGCCGATGCCGACGCGATCACCGAGGATGAGGACCGCTGGTTCGACCTCCGCCGGAGCGGACACCGGCTGTCCGACCGCGACGTCGGGATCCTGGCGACGTCGCTGGCGATCGCCGGTTGGCATCGCGCCGAGCCGTTCTGTGCGCACTGCGGCTCGCCGACCACCGTCCGCAACGCCGGCTGGGCACGGCACTGCCCGGTCGACGGCAACGAACTCTTCCCACGCATGGACCCCGCGGTCATCGTCGCGGTCGTCGATCCTCAGGGACGGATCCTGCTCGGGTCGAACGCGATGTGGGAGCACAACCGGTACTCACTGCTGGCCGGCTACGTCGATGCCGGCGAGTCCCTCGAGCAGGCCGTCGCCCGCGAGATCTTCGAGGAGTCGGGGATGCGTCTCGGCAAGCCCGTCTACCTCGGGTCGCAACCGTGGCCGTTCCCGCGCTCGCTCATGCTCGGCTTCGTCGCCCCGCTCGCGGAGGATCAGGATCCGGAGGCGCTCGTCCCGGACGGCCAGGAGATCCTCGACCTCCGGTGGTTCACGCGGGAGGAACTCGAGGACCCGGCCACCGACGTCATCCTCCCCGGACCGTCGTCGATCGCACGAGCCGTGATCGACGAGTGGCTTCGCGGATCCTGGTCTCGATGAGGCGCGGCACCACCGAGGGCCGCCGATGAGCAGTCCGGCCGAACTGCTGGCCGGACTCGACCCCGACCAGGCCGTCGCAGCGGAGGCGCTCCGCGGACCCGTGTGCATGCTCGCCGGCGCAGGCACCGGCAAGACCCGCGCGATCACCCATCGCATCGCCTACGGGGTCGCGACCGGGACGTACACGGCGTCGCGCGTCATGGCGCTCACCTTCACCAGCCGCGCCGCTGCGGAACTGCGTGGCCGGCTCCGGGCACTCGGAGCCGAGGGGGTCTCCGCCAGGACCTTCCACGCCTCCGCGCTCTCGCAGCTGAACTTCTTCTGGCCCCAGGTCGTCGGCGGACAGGTGCCTGCGCTCGTCGAGAGCAAGGGCCGGGTGCTCGGGCACGCGGCCGAACGGCTCCGGTTGCGGGTCGACACGGCGACCCTGCGCGATGTGGCGGGCGAGATCGAATGGCGCAAGGTGTCCGGCCTGACCCTCGAGCAATATGCGGCGTCGAACCGGCCGTTGCCGGCCAAGCTGTCCCTCGAGCAGGTCGTCTCGCTCCAGGAGACGTACGAGCAGCTGAAGGACGAGCGCCGGCGCATCGACTTCGAGGACGTCCTGCTCGCCTGCGCCGGCATGATCGAGACCGAGCCCGCCGTCGCCATGCAGGTGCACGAGCAGTACCGCTTCTTCGTCGTGGACGAGTACCAGGACGTCTCGCCGCTGCAGCACCGACTCCTCGAACTCTGGCTGGGCGGACGACGGGACGTGTGCGTCGTCGGCGATGCGAGTCAGACCATCTACTCCTTCGCCGGTGCCCGTTCCGACTACCTGCTCGACTTCCCGACCCGGTACCACGATGCCACGGTCGTCCGGCTCGAGCGCAACTACCGTTCCGCCCCGCCGGTCGTGGCCGCGGCGAACACCCTCATGCGGGGTCGCCCGGGGGCACTGCACCTCTCAGCGGCAACCGCACGAGACGACGAGGGCACCCAGACCGCACGGCCCGAGACGCCGGCGGTCGGCCTGCGGCAGTACCCGAACGAGCTGTCCGAGGCGAGAGGCGTGGCCTCGGAGATCCTCGTGCAGCTGCAGGCGGGCGTCCCGGCCTCGGAGATCGCCGTGCTCTACCGGATCAACGTCCAGGCGGCGGCGTTGGAGACGGCCCTCGGCGAAGCGGGCATCCCCTACGTCATGCACGGCTCCAAGCGCTTCTTCGAGCTGCCCGAGGTACGGCAGGCCCTGCTCCAGCTCCGCGCGGCCTCCGTCTCGATCAGCGGTGAGCCCCTGTTCAAGTCTGTGAGCGACGTGCTCCGGTCGCTCGGCTGGAGCCAGGACCCGCCCGACGGCGGCGGCGCGGTGCGCGACCGCTGGGAGTCGCTCAACGCGATCATGGGGCTCGTCGACCAGGCGCCGGAGGGGACCTCGTTCCGGGCCTTCACGGATGAGCTGCAACTCCGGCAGGCGGCGCAGCACGAGCCGACGGTCGAGGCGGTCACGCTGGCGACACTGCACTCGGCGAAGGGCCTCGAGTGGGAGGCGGTGCACCTCATCGGGCTCTCCGAGGGGTATCTGCCGATCTCCTACGCGAAACACTTCGAACAGGCGGACGAGGAGCGAAGGCTCCTCTACGTCGGCATCACGCGCGCCAAGCGGCTGCTCAACCTGTCCTGGTCCGAGACGCAGCAACGTGGGGGTCGACGCGAGCCGTCGCGATTCCTGGCAGAGCTCGGCATGCGCACCTCGAGTGCTCCCGGACGACGCGGCGCCTGACCCCACCGGTCGCGGCGTCGACCACCAGCTGGGTGCTCGCGAGGATGGGCTGGGACGCGTCGAGGTGTCGGAGCACCAAGCGGGTCACGCGGGTCGCGACCTCCGCGCCGAGGAGCTGGGTGTCGAGTGGTGAGCGGCGCCCGAGGAGCTGGGATGCGACGGCCGGCCAGGCCGGATCGTCGTCGGTGCGGTGCAGCTCGACGCAGTGCAGGCACGGCCCTGAACCGGGTGTCACGAACGGTCCGATCCGGACGACACGGTCGCTGAAGACGACCGGCAGGTGCGGGACGTCGTCGCGCAGCCAACGCGTGTACCGGCTCGGCGGGATGACGAAGTCGGCGAAGAGGACGGCGACGTCGACGTGGCCGCGCTGCGACCCGGTCGACGTCGACCCGGACTCCGGCGGCAGGAGTCCGACCGCCTCCTGCTCGGTGAGGAGGCGTCGGAGGAGCTCGGCCGCCGGGCTCGCGCCGTCCACGACGACCCGGTGCGTCACAGCGGGTCCGGAGGTGGGGCCGTCGTGCTCGATCACCGGGTCGAGCGTCGCGAGGACGCGATCGAACTCCTGGGCTGGGACGTCGAAGGCGTCCGGCAGTCGTCGTTCGACCAGAGCCGGGAAGCCGGCACGCAGTGCCGCGACGACCTGCTCGGTCTCGGTCCGGACGCTGTCGAGCACGACCGCTTCATCGACTCCCACCTGCAGGCTGTGCGGGGTTCGCCAGAGCAGTGGTCTCCTGGGATCGAGGCGCGTCGTCATCCATCGATGATGGCGGTTCGACGACCGGTCGCGTCGGCACTCTCCACAGCCCGCCCGGAAGGGCCGGCTGTGGAGCGTCGCTGTGGATCAGACCGGGGGACCGCCGGCACCGTTCGGGCCGGAGGGCTCCGAACCGGGCTCGTCGTCGTGCTGGTCGCCGCGTTCCTCGCCACGGAGGAGGTCTTCGAGCGCGAGATCCATCTCGTCCTGCTCGGGACGCTCGCCCCTGGCCTCCGCTTCGAGGCGCGCGATGAGCGCCTCCGGGGCGTCGATGTCGGCTGCGGTCGGCACGAGGTCGGGGTGCGACCACAGGGCGTCGCGCTGCGCGGTACCGACGGCGTCGGTGACCTGCTGCCACATCTGCGCAGCCTCGCGCAGGCGGCGGGGTCGCAGCTCGAGTCCCACGAGCGCGCCCAAGGCCTGTTCGGCCGGCCCACCGGCGGCGCGGCGTCGGCGGACGGTCTCCGCGATGGCCGCGGAGCGGGGGAGACGCTCGGTGGCTGCCGCGGTGACCACGTCGACCCAGCCCTCGATGAGGGCGAGCGTCGTCTCGAGTCGAGCGAGGCTCGCATCCTGCGCCTCGGTTCGGGCGGGGATGAGTGCCCCGCTCGTCATGGCCTCCCGGAGTTCCTCGGGGTTCGACGGATCGAAGCTCTCGGCGAGCTCCTCGAGTCGCTCGGTGTCGATCCGGATGCCGCGCGCGAAGTCGGTGATCGAGGAGATGAGGTGCAGGCGGAGCCAGCGGGCGTGGCGGAAGAGTCGTGCGTGGGCGAGTTCACGGACCGCCAGGTAGATCTGGACCTGATCCGCCGGGATGTCGAGGCCCTCGCCGAAGTCGGCGACGTTCTGGGGGACCAGGGCGGCCTCGTTGTCGTCGAGCAGCGGGATGCCGATGTCGCCGCCGGAGACGACCTCCTTGGAGAGCTGACCGACGACCTGTCCGAGCTGCATCGCGAAGAGCGTGCCGCCGATCCCGCGGACGAGCTGTCCAGCGTTCGCGATCATGCTCGACAGCTCCTCGGGCGCGCGTTCCGTGAGCACGCCGGTCAGGGCGTTCGCGATGTTCGTGGCCACCGGCTCGGCGAGCTGCGTCCAGAACGGCATCGTCTTCGTGGCCCAGCGCGTCCTCGTGTACAGGGCCGGTTCGCTCGACAGCTCGGCGACGTCGGTGACGTCGGCGAGCCACAGGGAGGCGATGTGGAACGCCTGCTCGAACGCCGCACGCTGCTCGGGCGTCGTGTCCTGGGCGCCGTCTCCGGCGATGGTCTTCGCCTGCTGGAGTGAGGTGTCCCAGTTGATGCCGTCGCCACTGGAGTGGAGTGCACCCTGGAGCTGCGACATGAGCGCAGCGAGACTGGCCGGATCGCTGGGGAGGCCGGCGGCGCCGGCGAGCTGGCTCGGGTCGAACGAACCGTTGCCGGAGAGGAGCTCGCGGAGCATGTCGCGGAACTCGTCCTCCGGACTCTTGTCGGAATCCTCTGGCACGTCAGCCGCCTCTCAGATAGCTCGGTGCTGGGCCTTCTACGCTAGTCGCACCTCGCTGAAGAATCGCCGGGGTATGGTTGGTCGGGTTTCCGCCCACCGCGAACACTCCGGAAGGCTTGCATGTCGCTCTTCGCCGATGAGGCTCCCACCGCTTCGGCGCCGACCGGTCAGGGTCGCAACCGTCGCGCCCGGTTCGGGTGGATCGTGCTCAGCCTCTCGCTCGTCCTCCTCGGCGTGCTGTCGGCGGTACCCGCGCCGTACGTCATCGAACAGCCGGGTCCCGTGTTCAACGTGCTGGGTACGACCGAGGGCGATGACGGCGACGTCCCGCTGATCGAGGTCCACGACGAGCAGACCTACGACACGGGCGGCACGCTCGACATGTTGACGGTCCAGCTGGTCGGGAATCCGCAACGGAGCCCGGGCTGGCTTGACATCGTCTCGGCCTGGTTCGACCCGAGCCGCGCCGTCGTGCCGATGGACCTCTACTTCCCGCCCGGAGTCACGACCGAGCAGCGCGACGAGCAGAACGCGACCCTCATGGTCGACTCGCAGCAGGACTCGGTCGCGGCGGCGCTGCGCGAGCTCGGGTACGAGGTTCCCGAGCACATCGTGGTGGCACAGATCGCGGAGGGTGCTCCCGCGCAGGGTGTACTGCGGCTCGACGACGAGATCGTCGCGGTCGACGGCACGCCGGTGACCGGCCTGGCCGGCCTGCGGGACGCGATCAACGCCAACGGCACGGACAAGCCGGTCACGCTCGACATCATGCGTGGGGGAGCGGCGAGCACCGTCGAGATCACGCCGACGACCGCGACCGCGTCCGACGGGACGACCTCGACCGTGATCGGCATCGGTACCAAGACCACCTACGACCTCCCCGTCGACATCACCATCCAGCTCGACAACGTCGGCGGCCCGAGCGCCGGCATGATGTTCGCACTCGGCATGATCGACCTGCTCACCCCGGGTGAGCTCAACGGCGGGAAGGACGTCGCCGGTACCGGGACGATCGACGCCGACGGGAACGTCGGCGCGATCGGCGGCATCCGGCAGAAGCTGTTCGGCGCGAAGGACGCCGGGGCCGAGTGGTTCCTGGCGCCGGAGAGCAACTGCGACGAGGTCGCCGGACACGTCCCGGACGGCTTGACGGTCTTCGCTGTGAAGACCCTCGACGATTCGATCGCGGCGCTCAAGGCCATCGCGGACGGAGCCGACACGAGCAAGCTGCCCACCTGCTCGGCCGGTTGACCACTTCGGGCGCTCTCCCAGCCCGGCCGCTTTAGGATGGGTGGGACGACCCCTATCTGAAGAGGCCACACGTGACATCCGCAGCAGCAGAGAAGCCCCTGTCCACTCAGCGCCGACGCGCCCCGATCGCGATCACGGTGGCGATCATCGCCGCGCTCCTCATCGGGTTCTTCATGTTCTCGGGGTTCTACGCCGACCTGCTGTGGTTCCAACAGCTCGGCTTCACCGAGGTCCTGACCACGCAGTGGATCGCGGCGATCGCCATGTTCCTCGTCGGATTCGTGGGGATGGCCCTCCCCGTCTGGTTGGCCATCGAGATCGCCTACCGGACCCGTCCGGTCTACGCGAAGCTCAGCTCGCAGGTCGACCGCTACCAGCAGGTGGTCGAGCCGCTCCGCCGACTCGCGACCTACGGGATCCCGGCGCTCTTCGGGCTCTTCGGCGGTGTCGCCGCGGCCTCGCGCTGGCAGCTGGTGCTGCTGTGGATGAACGGCACCCCGTCCGGCACCAAGGACCCGCAGTTCAACCTCGACGTGTCGTTCTACCTCTTCGACCTGCCGTTCTTCCAGGCCGTGGTCGCCTTCTCCTCGGCGGTCGTCCTGATCGCCCTCATCGCAACCGCCGTCGTCACCTACCTCTACGGAGGCATCCGGGTGGTCAGCCGCGAGGTCTGGATCTCCATGGCGGCCCGCGTGCAGATCTCGGTGCTCGCCGCGCTGTACCTGATCCTGCAGGCCGTCAGCCTCTGGCTCGACCAGTACACGACACTGAACGACACCGGCACGCTGATCACCGGCGCCTCGTACACCGACGTCGCCGCGACCATCCCCGGTCGCGTCATCCTCGCCGGGATCGCGCTCATGGTCGCCGTCCTGTTCGTCGTGACCGCGTTCACCGGCCGCTGGCGTCTGCCGCTCGTCGGTACCGCGCTGCTCATCGTCGCGTCCCTCATCGTCGGCAGCCTCTACCCGTGGATCGTCCAGCGTTTCCAGGTGGAGCCGAACGCGAAGAGCCTCGAGACGCCGTACATCAAGCGGAACATCGACATGACCCGTGACGCCTACGGTATCGCCGACGTCGAGGAGGAGGAGTACGCGGCCACCACCGACGCGACGCCCGGAGCGCTCCGTCAGGACGCCGAGACCACGGCGAACATCCGGATCATCGACCCGTCGCTCGTGAGCGCCTCGGTCGCGCAGCTCGAGCAGTTCAAGCAGTTCTACTCCTTCGACAAGCAGCTCGACGTCGACCGCTACAACATCGACGGCAAGACGCAGGACGCCGTCGTCGCGGTCCGCGAGCTGAACGTCGCCGGCCTCGACAACTCGCAGTCGTGGATCAACAACACGGTCGTGTACACCCACGGGTACGGTCTGGTCGCCGCGTACGGCAACCAGCGCTCGGCCTCCGGTGAGCCGGTCTTCCTCGAGTCGGGCATCCCCACCACCGGCGCGCTCGGCGACTTCGAACCGCGCGTGTACTTCGGTGAGCAGTCGCCCGACTACTCCATCGTCGGCGCTCCCAAGGGCGCGGACCCGGTGGAGCTCGACTACCCGTCGGGCACGCAGGGTGAGTCGCAGACCTACACGACCTTCGACGGCGATGGCGGGCCCAAGCTCGACAACGTCTTCAAGAAGCTCGTCTACGCGCTCAAGTTCCAGTCGGAGCAGATCTTCCTCTCCGACTCCGTGAACAGCCAGTCGCAGATCCTCTACGACCGCGACCCGCTCACCCGGGTCCAGAAGGTCGCTCCCTACCTGACGCTCGACTCCGACCCCTACCCGTCTGTGGTGGACGGTCAGATCGTCTGGATCGTCGACGGCTACACGACGAGCGCCAGCTACCCCTACTCGAAGACCGTGAGCCTGTCCGACACGATCTCCGACTCGGTCACGCCGGCGCAGAACTACGCGCTCGACGACGTCAACTACATCCGGAACTCGGTGAAGGCGACCGTCAACGCGTACGACGGCAAGGTGACGCTCTACAGCTGGGACGACCAGGATCCGATCCTCAAGACCTGGCAGAAGGTGTTCCCGTCGACGGTCAAGCCGATGTCGGACATGTCCGGCGATCTGATGAGCCACGTCCGGTACCCGGCCGACCTCTTCAAGGTCCAGCGTTCGGTGCTCGGCCAGTACCACGTCACCAACGCCGGTTCGTTCTACTCGAGCGAGGACGCGTGGGTCACCCCCAACGACCCGCAGTCGACCGACACGGAGAAGAAGTACCAGCCGCCGTACTACCTGACGATGCAGCTGCCCGAGCAGGACGCGCCGTCCTTCTCCCTGTACTCCACGTTCATCCCGCGTCAGGGCGGTGAGCAGTCGCGGAACGTGCTGACCGGCTACCTCGCGGTCGATGCGAACGCCGGCGCCGAGGACGGCAAGCGGAGCTCCGACTACGGCAAGATCAGACTCTTGACCCTGCCGAAGGACGACACCGTGCCGGGCCCCGGCCAGGTGCAGAACACCTTCGACTCCGATCCGAGCGTGTCGAGCCAGATCAACATCCTGAAGCAGGGCCAGACCGAGGTGCTGAACGGCAACCTGCTGACCGTGCCGGTCGGTGGCGGTCTGCTCTACGTGCAGCCGGTCTACGTGAAGTCCACCGGCGACACGAGCTTCCCGCTCCTGCAGAAGGTGCTCGTCGCCTTCGGCGACCAGATCGCCTTCGAAGACACGCTGGACGAGGCGCTCGACGTCCTGTTCGGCGGCGACTCGGGTGCGGATGCGGGTGACACCAACGTCCCCGGAGACAGCACGACGCCCCCGACGGACGGCACGGACACCGGCGGTGGAACCGACACCGGCTCGACCCCGAGCACGGGTGACCCGACGGTGGACGCGCAGATCAAGACGCTGCTCGACCAGGCGAAGGCCGCGATGGTCGAGAAGGACGCGGCCATGGCGAGCGGTGACTGGGCTGCCTACGGGGTGGCGGACAAGAAGATCTCCGACGCACTGGCGCAGGCGCTGGCACTGCTGAACGGCTGATTCCGAGCCTGCAATCCGAACGGCGTCGCCCTGACGGGCGGCGCCGTTCGGCGTTCCAGGAGGAGGGATTCGGCCGGAATCGGAGTGCTTGACGGCACGCGATTTGCGCGCCCTCAGAATGCATGCTAGGTTTATCTCTTGTGCCGCAGGGTGGAGCAGTTCGGTAGCTCGCTGGGCTCATAACCCAGAGGTCGTAGGTTCAAATCCTGCCCCTGCAACAGAAAAGATGAAATCCCGGTCTCCTCGAGACCGGGATTTCGTCGTTTCGGGGGATGGCCGCCCGCGGTCGGCGAGCGGTGGGTCAGCCCATCGTCGCGACGGGGAGGCCGAACGCCGCGGCCACGCCGGCGTTGGTGACCGCACCCGCGTGGATGTTGACGCCCGCGCGGAGCGCTGCGTCGGCCGCCACCGCTTCTCCCGTGCCCTGGTCGGCGATGGCGAGTGCGTACCGGAGGGTGGCGTTGGTCAGCGCGCGCGTCGAGGTCTCCGGGACGGCGCCGGGCATGTTGGCCACGCAGTAGTAGAGGCTGTCGTGGACACGGAACGTCGGGTCGTCGTGCGTCGTCGGCCGGGAGCCCTCGAAACATCCGCCCTGGTCGATCGCGATGTCGACGAGCACCGAGCCGGGCTTCATGTCCGCCACCATGGCGTCGGTGACGAGCTTCGGGGCCTGGGCCCCGGGGATGAGCACCGAGCCGATGACGAGGTCGGCGTCGCGGAGATGCTCCGCGATCTCGTACGCCGATGACGGCCTGGTCTGGATCTGTCCGCTGAAGCGGTTCTCCAGCTCGCGCAGGCGAGGGATGGAGATGTCGATGATCGTGACGTCCGCCTGCATGCCGAGCGCGTTGGCTGCGGCGTGCTCGCCAGCGACCCCGCCGCCGATGACGACGACCTTCGCCTTGGGGGTTCCGGGCACGCCGCCCAGCAGGATCCCGCGTCCACCGGTGGCGCGCATGAGGTGGTAGGCGCCGACCTGCGTCGACAATCGTCCTGCGACCTCGCTCATCGGCTGCAGGAGCGGCAGCGAGCGATTGGGGAGCTGCACGGTCTCATAGGCGATCGCGGTGGTCCCAGAGGCGAGCAGGGCGTCGGTGAGCGGGCGGTCCGCCGCGAGGTGGAGGTAGGTGAAGAGCGTCTGGTCGGCACGGAGGTAGCCGTACTCGGCGGCGACGGGCTCCTTCACCTTGAGCAGGAGGTCGCCTGCCGCCCAGACGGAGGCCGCGTCGGCGGCGATGGTCGCCCCAGCGGCGCGATACGCCTCGTCGTGATTGCCGGACCCGAGGCCGGCGCCCGCCTGGACGATGACCTCATGGCCGTGCCGGACGAGTTCGTGGACGCCGCCGGGTGTCGCGGCGACCCGGTTCTCGTTGTTCTTGATCTCCGTGGGGATGCCGATTCGCATGGCTGGTTCCTCTCGCAGGCTGGGCCAAGGCTCGGCTCTCCCGCTCGTCGGTGGACGGTGTGCGACTATTCTGAGGTTGCTGCGTTTCAGCCGGATGAACACCGCAGCTTTCGCGGAATTCATGTCTGTATTCGATGATGCTTCGGCTGAAGAGGAGAGTGGGCGCAGGATGACGAACAATCTGCACGGGCGGGCGGACCTCGACGACGTCGACCACGCACTGCTGCGGCTCCTGCAGGAGAACGCGCGCATGACGAACGCCCGCATGGCGGAGCTCGTCGGCATCGCCCCCTCGACGTGCGTCGCCCGGGTGCGGTCGCTCGTCGATCGCGGCGTGATCACGGGGTTCTCGGCGCGTATCGACCCGGTCGCGGTCGGGCTCGGTCTCGAGGCGCTCATCAGCGTCAACATCAGGGCAGGGGCTCGCGCCCGTATCGCCGAGTTCAGCGCCGGCATCCGACAGCTCCCGGAGGTCGTGCAGGTGTTCTTCCTCGGCGGCTCCGAGGACTTCGTCATCCATCTCGCGGCTCGGGACAGTGCCCACATCCGCGACTTCGTCGTCGAGCATCTGTCGGCCGATCCGACGGTCGCCTCGACCCGCACGAGCCTGGTCTTCGATCACTCGTTCATCGGCGTCGCGGTGGGGGAGTGAGGGCGATCCACGCCGGTACCGGCCGGGCGAAGGTCACGAACGCATAACGAAGGAGTTCGGCGGAAAACCCTGACCATGTTCGGTTTTGCCAGGGAGGCCGTGCGCGATGTCCGCCTTTTGGGGGATCCTCGATTAGCCAGCAGCTGTGAGTTTCGTTAGCGTTGTCGACGGCCCGCAAGGGCTGACCTACGTAACCGCGTCCCGCCCCCTGTCGCCCCGTGACGGCGTGCTGGACGTACGGTCGAACGCCACGCGGTAGCCGTTGTCGCCCCACGTGATCCGAGCCCGCGCGCTGTCCATCAGTGCGCCGATGGGGCGGATCGAGAGCCGTTCGACCCGGCCTGACGATCGACAGGAAGAGCGCACCGCGGTTCCGCGTGCGCTTCCAGGAGAACACATGACCGAAACGATTGCCGTCTCCGCGACGGGACTGTACAAGGTCTTCGGCAGGAAGCCGAAGGAAGCCGTGAAACGCCTGCAGGCCGGTGCCTCGCGTGACGAACTCGCCTCCGGCGGGACCACCGCAGCTGTCATCGACGCCTCGTTCGAGGTGAAACAGGGCGAGATCTTCGTCGTGATGGGCCTCTCCGGCTCGGGCAAGTCGACGCTGATCCGGATGCTCAACGGCCTGCTCGAACCGACGGCGGGCACCGTGACCATCGCCGGGAAGCCGATCTCGGGGGTGTCCTCGAAGCAGCTGCGTACGGTCCGACAGGACAACATCTCGATGGTCTTCCAGCACTTCGCCCTGCTGCCGCACCGCACGGTGCTCGAGAACGCCGCCTACGGACTCGAGGTGAAGGGTGTGCCGGCCGCTGAACGACGCGAGCGGGCCCAGGCCGTCGTCGAGCGCGTCGGGCTCGCAGGCTGGGAGGACAAGCTCCCGGGCCAGCTCTCGGGTGGGATGCAGCAGCGCGTCGGCCTCGCCCGCGCACTCGCCTCGGACACCGACATCCTCCTCATGGACGAGGCGTTCTCCGCGCTCGATCCCCTCATCCGCCGCGAGATGCAGGAGCAGCTCGTCGAGCTGCAGGCCGAGCTCGGCAAGACCATCGTGTTCATCACCCACGACCTCAACGAGGCGATGTTCCTCGGCGACCGGATCGCCGTCATGCGCGACGGCCGGATCGTCCAGGTCGGCACCCCGAACGACATCCTGACCGACCCGGCGAACGACTACGTCGCCCAGTTCGTGCAGGACGTCGACCGCGCCCGCGTCCTGACCGCCGGTGGTGTGATGGAACCCGCGCGCTCCGTCGTCTCCGCGTCCGCCGGACCTCGGGCCGCCCTGCGCATCATGCGCGACCTGCAGACCTCGACCGCCTTCGTGGTCGGTCCGGGTCGGCAGCTCCTCGGCGTCGTCCGCGACAAGGACGTGCTGCGCCTCGTCCGTGCGGGCGACCACGAGCTCGGCAGCGTCATCACCGCCGACCTCGCCACGGTCTCGCCGGAGGCGGCGCTCGTCGACCTCTTCGAGTCCGCCGTCGAGAGTGCCCTGCCCGTCGCCGTCGTGGACGAGCGGACGCGCCTGCTGGGCGTCGTCCCGCGGGTGACCCTGCTCGCCGCCGTCGGCAACGTCCCGACCAACACGGACGAGATCAGCCTCGTCGGGCCGCCGGCGACGGTGCCCGTCGAGCTCATCACGGCGACCCTGCGGTCGACCGCGGAGGACCCGCAGCACCCCGACGACGTGACCTCGTCGATCGAGACCAGCGCCGCCGAACCGGCAGCGAGCCTGCCGGAAGGGAGTGTCCGATGAACGGCATCCGTCTCCAGTCGTCCGGGTTCCTGGACGCCATCACCCGCCCCGAGATCGGTGCGTGGGTCGAAGCCTTCGTCGACTTCATCACCGACGTCTTCCAGCCCGTCTTCGACGTCATCCGGAGCGTCTTCCAGGGGCTGTACGACGGCGTCGACCTCGTGCTCAGTGGTCCGCCGTTCTGGGTGATCATCATCGTCGCCGCCCTGCTGGCCTTCGTCGCACGGGGCCCGGTGTTCGCCATCGGCTCCGCGGTCGGGCTGTTGATCATCGTCGGCGTCGAGCAGTGGGACAACGCGATGGACTCGCTTTCGCTCGTGCTTGTGGCCGGACTCATCGCCATCGTGATCGGGATCCCACTCGGCATCCTGGCGGCGCGCTCGAAGGTCGCGTCGTCGATCATCCGGCCGTTGCTCGACTTCATGCAGACGACTCCCGCGTTCGTCTACCTCATCCCCGCGCTCATCCTGTTCCGCATCGGCGTCGTCCCGGGCATCGTCGCGACGATCGTCTTCGCGCTGGCCCCGGCCGTCCGTCTCACGGAACTCGGGATCCGCAACGTCGACCGCGAGGTCGTCGAGGCCGGCAACGCGTTCGGCGCTTCCTCCTGGCGGATCCTCCGCCAGATCCAGCTGCCGCTCGCGATGCCGAACATCATGGCCGGTGTCAACCAGGTCATCATGCTCTCGCTCTCGATGGTCGTCATCGCCGGCATGGTGGGCGCCGGCGGCCTGGGTGGCGACGTCGTCAAGAGCCTCTCCCGGATCGACATCCAGCTCGGCTCCGAAGCGGGCCTGTCGGTCGTCATCCTGGCGATCTTCCTGGACCGTCTCACGGCTTCCCTCGGCGGCGGTCGCAAGCAGCGCGGGAAGCGCACGAAGGCTGCCCCGTCCTCGCCCGGCGGGATCCGACCGGCGCCTGCCTCGAGCACCACGACGACTGACAGCACCGCCTCCGGTGAGGAGCAGCGCACTCCCGCCGAGTCGCCGACCACCGTGCGGTGACCCACCGGCACACAGCTTCCATCCGACGACACCGATCCCCGCGTCACGCGGGACGAAAGGAATCATCGAACATGCAGTACCGCACGAAGATCGCAACCACCATCGCAGCGGGGGCGGCGGCGACGCTCGCCATCTCCGGCTGCTCCGCGGGCGCCTCGGACGAGACGCTCGAGAACGGCGACAAGCAGGCGGTGACCATCGCCGTGTTCAGCGGCTGGGACGAGGGCATCGCGGCCTCCGAGCTGTGGAAGGCCGTGCTCGAGGAGCAGGGCTACGACGTCACCCTCGAGGAGGCGGAGCCCGCCCCGGTGTTCTCCGGCCTCAGCACCGGTGACTACGACCTGACGCTCGACGTCTGGCTGCCGACCACGCACGCGAGCTACATCGAGAAGTTCGGTGACGACGTCGTCGACCTCGGCGCCTGGAACACCGACGCCAAGCTCACGATCGCCGTCAACGAGGACGCCCCTGTCGACTCGCTCGAGGACCTCGCGGCCAACGCGGACCTCTTCGACAGTCGCCTCGTCGGCATCGACCCCGGTGCCGGACTGACCGAGGCCACCCAGGACAAGGTCATCCCCGAGTACGGCCTCGACGACTGGGAGTTCCTGACCTCGGGCACTCCTGCCATGCTCTCGGAGCTGAAGGCCGCGACCGACGCCGGCGAGAACATCGCCGTCACGCTGTGGCGTCCGCACTGGGCCTACGACGCGTTCCCGATCAAGGACCTCGAGGACCCGAAGGGCGCCCTCGGAGATGCCGAAGGCATCCACAGCTTCGGCAAGGCCGACTTCGCGGACGAGTACCCGACGCTCGCCGGGTGGCTGAAGGACTTCGACTTCGACTCGGAGCGACTGTTCTCGCTCGAGAACGCGATGTTCAACGAGGGTGACTCGAAGGACTACGCGCCCGTCGTCAAGCAGTGGATCAGCGACAACCAGGAGTACGTGGACTCGCTCACCAAGTAGCGGATCGATGAGACGACGGGCACCGGAGCGATCCGGTGCCCGTTGTCTTGTGCATCAGGGCGTCAGCCGCGGAGTCGGGCGAGGCCGTCGACGGCCCGCTCCAGCACCTCGACGCGCTTGCAGAACGCGAACCGGACCAGTGACGCGTAGTCCGGGTCGTGCCGGTCGAGGCAGAACGCCGACATCGGCACCGCCACGACACCGGCGAGCTCGGGCAGTGCCCGGCAGAACGCTGCAGCATCGTCGAAGCCCAACGGGGTCGCATCGGCCACGATGAAGTAGGTACCGTCCGGTCGGAAGGTGTCGAAACCGGCGGCGGAGAGGCCCGCGCTCAGGAGGTCCCGTTTGCCGCGCAGGCCGTCGGCGATGGCCGTGAATGCGGCGTCGGGCAGTCGGAGTCCGGTCGCCATCGCCGGCTGGAACGGTGCGCCGTTGACGTAGCTGAGGTATTGCTTGACCGTCGTGACGGCCGTGACGAGTTCGCGGGGTCCGCTCAACCAGCCGATCTTCCAGCCGGTCGTGCTGAATGTCTTGCCACCGGACGAGATCGTGAGTGTGCGTCCGGCGGCACCCGGCAGGGTCGCGATGGGGACGTGCCGGACGTCGAAGGTCAGGTGCTCGTAGACCTCGTCGGTCACGATGATCGCATCGTGGCGCTCCGCCAACTCGGCGATCAGGTCGAGCGTCGCGCGGTCGAGGACGGTGCCGGTCGGGTTGTGCGGGGTGTTGACCAGGATGACCCTGGTCCGGTCGGTGACGGCGGCGCGGAGCTCGTCCGGGTCCGGCTGGAAGTCGGGTGCGCGCAGCTTGACCGTCCGGTGCCGGCCGCTGGCGAGGGCGATGAGTCCGCCGTACGCGTCGTAGAACGGCTCGAAGGTCACGACCTCGTCGCCGTGCTCGACGAGGGCGAGCAGGGTCGCGGCGAGCGCCTCGGTCGCTCCGGCGGTGACGAGCACCTCTCCCTGCGGGTCGGGCTGGAGACCGTAGAACCGTCGCTGGTGCTCGCTGATCGCGGTGCGGAGGTCGAGGGTGCCCGGGCCGGGTGGGTACTGGTTCTCGCCGCGCTCGATGGCCGCGACCGCCTCGGCGAGGACCGCCTCGGGTCCGTCCTCGTCGGGGAACCCCTGGCCGAGGTTGACGGCTCCGGTCTGCAGCGCGAGCGCGCTCATCTCCGCGAAGATCGTCGACGAGACGTGTCCGTCCTCGTCGACGAGGCCGGCGCCTTCGGCAGTGCGCCGCCAGGGTCCGTCAACCACCATGTCGATCTCCCTCCGTGGCCGCGGGCGCGGGCCGCTCCCAATCTAGGACACCGTGCGCAGGTCCTTGCGGCGAAGCCCTAGCCGGCGCACAGCGGGCGCGAATGAAACACTCAGCTCAGCACGGGAAGCTGACTGCGCTTGGAAGGAGCAGAATCGCCATGACCGACACCGCAGACGGACAGCAGCCCGCCGAACACCCCCAGTCCACCCCGAACGGTGAGACCGCGCCGCAGTCCGCACCCGCTGAGCAGGCGGGCGGCACAGTGCCTCCCGCGGGCGAGGCACGGCCGTCGACCTCAGGAGCGTACTTCCCGCCCCCGACCGCGATGCCACCGGCCGCACCGCCCGCCGGTCAGCCGACGCAGCAGCCCTACGGCGCGGCCCAGCAGGGCTCGCCGTATCAGCAGGCGCCGCAGCACCCGTCCGCAGCCTTCTCCCGTCAGCAGCAGCCGAACCCGTACGCCGCGTACCAGCAGCCCACCGGTCAGCAGCCCACGGTTCAGCCGCAGCCCGGTCAGCAGCACGGTCCCTACGGAGCGTCCCCCTACGCCCAGCAGCCGACCGGGCAGCACCCTGGCGTCCCGACGCCACCGGCAGCGCGGACGAAGAAGACCAACCGCCCGCTGGCCGGCATGGTCGCGATGCTCGCCGTCGGCGCCCTCATCGGAGGAGCGTCCGGCGCCGGGGCGACGCTCTGGGTCACGAACGCGACGAAGTCGAGCGTCTCGAGCAACGAGGCGGGCTCGAAGGCGTTCACCATCAACGACGACGCCGACGTCAGCCTGACCACGGCCATCGCCGCGACGGCCGGGCCGAGCGTCGTGACCCTCTCGGTCCAGGGCGGGCAGAGCGCCGGTACCGGCTCGGGGATCATCCTCAGCAAGGACGGTTACGTCCTGACGAACACGCACGTGGTGACCCTGGACGGCCAGGTCGCCGACCCGACCATCCGCGTCACCGATGCGAACGGCAAGCTGTACAACGCCAAGATCGTCGGCACGGACCCGATCTACGACCTGGCGGTCATCAAGCTCGAGGACGCCTCGGGTCTCAGCCCGATGGAGTTCGCGAACTCCGACAAGCTCAACGTCGGCGAGACGGCCGTCGCGATCGGTGCGCCGCTCGGACTGGCGGGGACCGTCACCGACGGCATCGTCAGCGCCCTCAACCGGAGCATCACCGTCGCCTCCTCCGCCGTTCCGGACTCCGGATCGAGCGACGACGGCGGGTCCGGCGACTCGAACGGCGACAACCAGAGCCCGTGGAACTTCGACGTGCCGGGGCAGACCACCCCGACCGCGCCGACCTCCTCGATCTCCATCGCGGTCATCCAGACCGACGCGGCGATCAACCCCGGCAACTCGGGTGGCGCACTCGTCGACGGCACCGGCAAGCTCATCGGGGTCAACGTCGCGATCGCGAGCGCCGGAAGCACCGACTCGTCGTCGCAGAGCGGCAGCATCGGTGTCGGCTTCGCCATCCCGGCGAACATCGCCAAGCGCGTCTCGGACGAGATCATCAAGACGGGCAAGGCGACCCACGGCCTGCTCGGCGCGACCGTGAAGGACGCCTCGAGCGACGCCAAGAGCACGGTCGCCGGCGCACTTGTCGACAAGGTCACCGACAACGGCGCCGCGCAGGCCGCGGGTCTGAAGTCCGGGGACATCGTCACCGAGTTCAACGGCGTCCCGGTCACGGGTGCGAACGACCTCACCGCTCAGGTGCGGGCGCTCGCGGCCGGGGCGACGGCGAAGCTCACCTTCACCCGCGGCAACGACTCGCAGACCGCCGACGTCACGCTCGGCGAACTCGCGCTCTGACACCCGGGGCGTCATGCCCCGGAGGACGCCCGCACGGCCACCGTGCGGGCGTCCTCCGCGTCCGGGCCACCCCGACGACCGGCTGCTAGGCTCGATCGAACGAAACACGGAGTGAACCCCCATGTCGAACGACACAGGCCAGGCCGACGCACCGTCGTCGCCCGGAGTCTCCTATGTGATGCCGGTGTTGAACGACGTCCGACACGTCCGGGCAGCCGTCGACAGCCTCCTGGCGCAGGACTACACCGGCGACGTGGAGATCACGATCGCCGTCGGACCGAGCATCGACGGCACGACCGAGCTCGTCCGAGAGCTCCAAGCGGCCGACCCGCGCATCCATGTGCTGGAGAACCGCGTCGGGTCGACCCCGGCCGGACTCAACCTGGCGATCGCCGCGTCGACGCATCCGATCGTCATCCGGGTCGACGCCCATTCCGAGCTGCCCGACGACTACGCGCGTCTCGCGGTCGAGACCATGCTCCGCACCGGGGCGCAGAACGTCGGCGGGATCATGGACGCCCAGGGGCGTACGAGCTTCGAGACGGCGGTGGCGCGGGCGTACGGCTCGCGCGTCGGACTCGGGGGCACACCCCACCACGTCGGCGGTCGAGAGGGGCCTGCCGACACGGTCTACCTCGGGGTCTTCGACCGCGAGATGCTCATGCGGGTGGGCATGTTCGACGAGCGCATCAAACGCGGACAGGACTGGGAGCTCAACCGCCGGATCAAGCAGGCCGGCGGCCTCGTCTGGTTCACGCCGGCGTTGCGCGTCGTCTACCGCCCGCGTGCGAGCATGCGGGCCCTGGCGCGACAGTTCTTCTCCACCGGGCTCTGGCGCGGCGAGCTCAGCCGGAGCTTCCCCACCCGCGGCACGCTCCGTTACTTCGCTCCGCCGGTCCTGGTGCTCGGCATCGTGCTCGGCACGCTGCTCGGGCTCGGAGGCCTGGTCCAGCTGGGTGTGGGAGCGACGCCGTGGCTGCTGCTCGGGTTCGCGGCCCCCATCGCCTACGCGGCCATCGTGCTGCTCGCGAGCATCGTCGTCACCGGGCGGGACGGGGTGCGGACGAGCCTCTGGATGCTCGCCGTCCTGCCGTGCATCCACTTCTGCTGGGGCACGGGGTTCGTGCTCGGCTACGGCTCGCTCGCGAAGGGCATCTCCGCGCTGCGCAATCCACCGAAGGCGGTCTAGATGTCGGATCCCAGTACGGCCGGAAGCGGGCCGAGGCTCACGCCCCCGCGGACGATCGCCGAACTCCGTGCCGTGGCGCAACCGCCGGAGGTCCGCGCGCGGAAGAACGCCGAGCACTGGACCGCCGACCTCTACCTGCGAGACCTGTCGCCGTACGTCACCTGGTTGCTGCTCCGGACGAGCATCAGCGCGAACGGCGTGACGGGTCTGATGATCCTGACCGGCTGGGCGACGGCCGCCGCGCTGCTCATCCCCGGGTTCGGAGGCGCGGCTCTCGCACTCGTGCTCGGCCAGACGCAGATGCTCGTCGACTGCTGCGACGGTGAGGTCGCGCGCTGGCGGCGGACGTCGAGTCCGGCTGGTGCGTTCCTGGACTCCGTCGGCCACTACTCCACGGAGTCGCTCATCGCGATCGCGCTCGGCATCCGTGCCGCCGCGTGGCCGGTCGATGCGCCCGAGGACCTCGTCTGGATCACCCTCGGATTCGCACTTGCGCTGTTCGTCGTGCTCAACAAGGCGCTGAACGACATGGTGCGGGTCGCCCGAGCCGGGTTCGGGGCGCCGAAGCTCACGTACTCGACCGAGGAGTCGGCGCCGCGCGGGGGACTGCTCGCGACGGCGCGGACGGTGGCGCGGTTCCTGCCGTTCCACCGGCTGTTCCACTCGGTCGAACTGACCATGGTGATCTTCGCCGCGTCCGTGGTCGGCCTGTTCGTCGGCGACGTGGAGGCGATGCGCTGGGTGCTCGCGATCCTCGTGCCGCTCGCGTTCCTGACGCTCGTCGGGCATTTCATCGCGATCGTCTCGTCGAAGCGGCTCCACGCGTGATGTCCGGCCCGATCCCGGTCACGCGCTCCGTCGGCGTCGTGGTCCTGACGCAGGGGAGCCGCCCGGTCGAGCTCACCGCAGCCGTGGAGAGCGTGCTCGCCCAGCAAGCGGTGGAGCTCGACGTGGTCGTGGTCGGCAACGGCTGGCAGCCGACCGGACTTCCGGACGGCGCTCGAGGCCTGGCCCTGTCGGAGAACCTCGGGATCCCGGCCGGCCGCAACCGTGGTGCCGACGCCGTGCAGGGGGAGTTCGTGTTCTTCCTCGACGACGACGCCACCATCCCGTCCACCACGTTCCTCCGCGACGCCATCGCGATGCTCGACGCGGACCGCTCCATCGGTCTCATCCAGCCCCGGCTCGCCGACGCGGACGGTGCAGCGACGCCGTCCCGCTGGGTGCCGCGCACCCGCGACAAGGACCCGGGGCATTCGAGCGCCGTGTTCTCCTGCCTCGAAGCGGCAGTCCTGCTGCCGCGGCCAGTGTTCGACGCCGTCGGCGGATGGGCCGACCCGTTCTTCTACGCGCATGAGGGCATCGAGCTCGCCTGGCGGGTCTGGGACCAGGGGAGGCGAGCCTGGTACGAGGCGTCCCTCGAAGCGAACCACCCGGTGACCGAACCGACGAGGCACACCGCCTACTACCGGCTCAACGCTCGGAACCGGGTCTGGCTCGCACGCCGGAACCTCCCGGTGCCGCTCATCCCGCTGTACGTGGGTTCGTGGACCGCGATCCAGGTGATCCGGTGGTGGCGGAAGCCGGACGCCCTCCGCCCCTGGTTCGGCGGCTGGCGCGAGGGCTGGCGCACGGACCCCGGCGAACGTCGCCCACTGCGTTGGCGGACGGTCTGGCGGATGACGCGCGCAGGGCGACCTCCGGTCATCTGAGCTGCGGACACCCGTCGTGATCCCACCGTGACCTGGCGTCGTTACGCTTGACGGATGCTGGAGCTGACATGGGACTGATCAGAGACGGTCGTCGTGCCATCACGCTCGCCAAGGACCTGCTCGCCAACCGCCGGGCCAGAGCCGTCCTCGCGGCGCAGATGCAGGCGGCTCCCGTGATCGAGCCGGGGCGCTACAAGGTGGCCGTGTATTTCGCGGACGGCGCGGTCAACATGTACCAGATCCGTCAGTGGTACCGCCCGCTCGCCGAGTTGTCCGAGCGGTGGCCCGTCCTGATCCTCAGCCGGGGAGCGACCGCAGCGGCGAAACTCTTCGAGGAGTCGCCGATCCCGACGGCCTATGTCCGGACGGTCGTCGCTCTCGAGCGCACGCTGGCCGAACAGGACATCCGGGTCGTGCTGTACGTCAACCAGAACGCCAAGAACTTCCAGATGTTCCGCTACGGCTCCCGTTGGCACGTCTTCGTCAACCACGGCGAGAGCGACAAGATGTACATGACCACCAACCAGTTCAAGGCCTACGACTACAGCCTCATCGCCGGCCAAGCGGCGAGGAACCGGCTGGAGCGGGTGCTCTGGGACTACGACTTCGACAAGCGCGCGATCATGATCGGCCGTCCGCAGGCCGACCACTATTCGGGCGAGCTGCCCTACACGCCTGATGAGCGGACCGTGGTCCTGTACGCGCCCACCTGGGAGGGCGACCGCGCGGCTGCGGCATACGGTTCGATCGCGAGCCACGGCGTGACCCTCGTCCGAGCACTCATCGCGACCGGGCGGCACCGCGTCGTGTACCGTCCGCACCCGAGGAGCGGTGTCATCGATCCGGCCTACGCGAATGCGAACCGCGAGATCATGGCTGCGCTCCACGAGGCGAACCGTGCGGACGCCTCCGCCCAGCACGTCGTCGACACGGGTGCCGACCTCGGTTGGCAGCTGGCGGCAGCGGACGCGGCCATCGTCGACATCTCCGCGATGGTCTACGACCGCCTCGCGAGCGGGAAGCCGCTCATGATCACCCGTCCCGTGAACCCGGAGGCCGAGATCGACACCGGCGGGTACCTCTCGGCGTGCGAATGGCTCGATGCGTCGGACGCCGCGGACATCGTCGACGGGGTCGACCGGCTCCTCGGTGATCCCGAGACGGTCGCTCGACTGCAGCACTGGGTCCAGTACTACTTCGGCGACACGACGCCCGGGGTGACGACGGCGAGGTTCCACAGCGCGATCGAACATCTGATGTCGGAGTGGGAACGGTTCGCCCTCGCGCACGCCGATGGCCGGCCTGAGCTCGACGAGCATGAGGACGACGAGGACGAAGACGAGGGCGACGACGAGGATCGCGCCCGAGGCACCACGAGCCGTTGAGTCCGCGCCCAGGAGAGCCGCGTAGGGTCGGGCAGGTGAATCCGTCCTCCGGGCGACTGGCCTCCCTCGACGGAGTCCGTGGTGTCGCCAGCGTCGTCGTGGTGCTGTACCACGTGTCGTTGCTCGCACGACCCTTCGCGACGGGCCGGATCTCAGAGCCCGCCTGGGACATCGCGACCGAGACACCACTCAAGCTGCTCTTCGCCGGCACCGAGGCCGTGCAGGTGTTCTTCGTCCTGAGCGGTCTCGTCGTCGCGCTTCCGCTGTTGCGAGGCGGTGCGAGCTGGCCAGGGTTCTTCGCCGCCCGATTCGTGCGCCTCTACCTCCCCGTCTGGGGCTCACTGCTGTTCGCCGCCGCACTCATCCTGCTGATCCCGAGGGATCCCGCCTCGGTGACCACGGGCGAGTGGATCGCGAACGCGAACGCGACGAGCGTCGACCCGCTGCACCTCCTGACGGAGGCCACCCTGACGCCGGTGAGCTATGACCTGGTGAACACCCTGTGGTCGCTGCGCTGGGAGCTGATCTTCACGCTCCTCCTCCCGTTCGCCGTCCTGCTCGCTCGGCTGCTGCGTCGCTGGGCGTGGCCGGTCGCCGCAGTGATGGCCGTGGTCATGGTGCTCGGGCGGGTCGCCGGGATGGACGCCGCCGTGTACCTGCCGGCCTTCTTCATCGGTACGCTGATCGCCGTCAGGCTCGACGACCTCCGCGCCTGGGCTGCGGACCGGTCCCGCCCGCTGCAGTGGGCGTTGCTCACGGGCGGGTCCGCGCTCCTGCTCGTCGCGAGCTGGCTCTCCCGACCATACGTCGAGTCCTCCTCCACGCTGGGTCAGGCGCTCTGGGGCCTGTCGGGCGTGGGCGCGGCCGGCCTCATCGTCGTCGCCATCGGAAGCCCGTTCGCCCGGCGGCTCCTCGAGACCCCGCCCGTCCTCTGGCTCGGCAAGGTGTCGTTCAGCCTGTACCTCGTGCATGCCCCCATCCTGGCCACGCTCGCCTTCATGTTCGGCGACGAGCGTTGGTGGCTGGTCGGCATCGTGGGCGTGCCACTCAGCCTGCTGATCGCCGCCGGGTTCTTCCAGCTCGTCGAGCGTCCGTCCCATGGCCTGGCGCGCCGCGTCGGCCGAGGGGTGCAGACGGGGGTCGCGGCGGTGCGCTCCCGGATGCTCAGCCGACGCGAGGGACGAGCGCGTTCCGCTTCTTCCGGCGAGCGGCCGAGTGCAACTCCTGAGCCCACCGACGGGTGACGGCTTCGTCGTCGTACTGCTCCGCGGTCGTTCTGGCGTGGCGACGCAGCGCGTCGACCTCGGCTTGAGGGAGGGCGAGCAGACGCTCGATGGCTGCCGACACGACGGCCGGCTCCGCGGACGGCACGAGGAACCCGTTCCAACCGTCGCGGACGATGTCGGCCGGCCCGTAGGGGACGTCGACCACGATGGGAAGACACCCGGCTGCCATCGCCTCGATGAGCACGAGCGGGAAGCCCTCCGAGGTCGAGGTCATGACGAGGAACGAACCGGAGCCGAGCTGCTGCCGGGCGGAGCGGTCGTAGCCGTGGAGGACGACCCGGTGCTCCGGGTCCTCGACGGCGAGGAGCGTCTGCAGCTCCTCGAGCAGTTCCCCGCCGCCGTAGACGTCGAGCGTCGGGGGAGGCCCATCCACTGAGGTGGTGGCGAGGACGGCGCGGATCGCGTTTGCCGGCCGCTTCCGGGCCGTGAGCGACCCGAGGAACATCCCGCGGCTGCGAGGCCGAGGTGCACGCGCGACGTCCGGTGCAACGAGTTCGCGCGAGTTCGGGATGACCGTGAGTGAGGAGTGCTCGCCGAGCATCGTCGTGACATCCGCGAGCTGGCGGTCGCTGAGCAGGGCGACGAGGTCGAAGTCGTCGAGCGCCTCGAACACCGCTCGCCGTGTCTCCCGCAATCGACCGTGTGGTCGTTCCGTGCCCTGGAGGTGCGAGGCGTGCACGACATGCGCGGTGACGACGTTACGCTTCCGGTAGCTCAGGACGAACGGGGCGATGGTCTTGCTGTCGACGATCATCCAGGCCGGAGCACCTGCGGTGAGCGTGTCGAACCAGGCGCGGTACAAGGACCAGATGCGCCCCCAGGATCGGACGGGACGGCCCTGATCGTCACAGAGGACCACGGACCGGCCGCCCTTGACGCCCCGCTCGCGCGTATCGCGGCGGTCGGACAGGAGCAGGGTGCCGTCGGTCCGATAGACGTCCACCTGCAGGATCTGACCGGACTCGTCGTGTCGCTCGCGGCTGAGGACCGCATCGCCGCGGCGTCGTTCTGTGCCGTCGTCCTCGAGGGGGAGCGGGGTGAACCCGTGGCGGGTGAGGTCGAGTGACCCACCCGCCAGCGGGTTGTCACGGAGCCAGTCCCAGAGGTTGACGACGCGGAGTCCGTCGATCAGGTCTCCGCGTGCGCGCAGCCGTGCCTCCAACTCGGGGTAGTCCGCGCGGTGGTCGAAGGTGAGGACGTCGACCGGGGTGTCAGCCAAACGGATGAACGCGCGCGAGCGCTGCAGCATCGCTTCCGTCATGCCGCCGAAGTCGTCGGACAGACCCCAGGTCACGGCGAAGTGGCGGCCTTCCGGGAAGGGCTTCTGGGGACGGCGCAGAAATGGAAGTCTCACCCTCCGACGGTACGCGATGGACCTGGAGGGATGCCGCATCCGGAGCGGCCCCGTCGGCGGTGACGCCGAGCGCGCCGCGGTCGGTCAGGGACGCTGCTCGGGCCCGTCTCCGCCCATCGGCTCGCCGCCGGCGGTCTCGCCGCCCGACTCGATGGCCAGGTGCTTCCGGCGACGGAACACCTGGTCGCGGATCTTCCCGAGGCCGGACCGGCCGGAGACGGCCCGCATCCGCGGCTCGAGGTCGAGGGGGACGACGAACGGCGCCGGTCCGAACGCCTGGCGGGCGGCACGGACGACCTGACGGCCGAGCATGTGGTTGCCGATACCGCCGACGGCCGCTCCGACGCCGAAGGGGAGCGCCTTGCCGATGACGCCGGCGCTGCCGCTCGCCGCGAAGTGCTTCACGAAGCGCACCCGCAACTGGTCGGCGACGGGGCCCACGATCATCGACGGCAGACCCTGGGTGATCGTCTGGCCCCAGAACGCCTGCCGCGGGACTCCCTTGCCTGCCGCCTGGGATCCGAAGTTGCGCAGGAGGTCGGTTCCGGCCTTGCCGAGCATCATGGTCATGACGAGCGCGCGGGATCGCATCGGATCCGCCAGGGCGATGCCATGGACCTCGGTGACCGACTGGGCGAACAGGGCGGTCGCCTCGAGGAACCCGGCCGTTTCGACACCGGAGAGCGCAAGGGTCGTCGCCGTCCCGATCGCCGGGACCACAGCGGTCGCGCCGACGGCGGCTCCCGTCGTCGTCACCGTCGTGAGGTATCGGCGTTCCAGGACGCGGATGAGCTGGTCGGCCGTCGCGTTCGGATACATGCGCCGGATCGACCGGATGTGCGCCACGACCACCGGTCGCTGGACCCAGAGCAGTCGGTCGAGCGCCCGCACCCATCCCGGCTCGGGCAGCACGGGCTGCTGTGCTGCGGTGGTGGGGAACTGGGCGGGACCCGGAACGGGTCCCTGCTGCGGTCCGGTCATGACGACCTCCTCGTGGGCGGGGCGGCCAGTCTACGTCGACCCACTGCGGGTCGACTGACGCTTGCTGGAGGGGCTCAGCTGTTGTAGTCGGCGTTGTAGCGGTCGAGCACGTCGTCGATCGGGGCGTCGAGCACGAGCGCTCCCTTGTCGAGGTAGAGCCCCCTCGTGCAGAACCGCCTGAGGTCCTTCTCATTGTGCGAGACGAAGAACAGGGTCCGCCCGCCCTCGAGGAGTTCCTCGATGCGCCGGTAGCACTTCTCGCGGAACGCCCGGTCGCCGACGGCGAGGACCTCGTCGACGAGGATGATCGGCTCCTCGAGCTGCGCGATCACCGCGAAGGCGATGCGCACCTTCATCCCGCTCGAGAGGTGCTTGTACGGGGTGTCGATGAAGTCGGCGATCTCGGCGAACGCGATGATGTCGTCGAAGCGTCCGTCGATCTCGCGGCGCGACATGCCGTGGAGGCCGGCCGTCAGGTACACGTTGTCGCGGACAGTCAGGTCGTTGACGAAGCCGCCGGTGATCTCGATGAGCGGCGCGACACCCTCGCGCACACCGATGGTGCCCTCATCGGGCAGGACGACGCCGGCGACGAGCTTGAGCAGCGTCGACTTGCCTTGACCGTTCCGACCGACGACGCCGATCGCCTCGCCGGGGGCGACATCGAAGGAGACGTGGCGGAGGGGCCAGAACTCGCCCGGCTTCGAGCGACGGTCGCGACCGGCGAAGAGGTCCTTGAAACTCCGCCGACCGCCACGGTTACGCCGGAACCGGATACCTGCGTCGGCGACCGAGATCGCCGGCCGTCCAGCGGTTGCGTTGCCTGTGGGCATCAGATCTCCTTCAGCACGGAGCGCTCGCAGCGCTTGAAGACGAGGAGACCGACCGCGAGGATCACTGCCGACATGGCGGCGGACACACCCACGAGGTGCCAGTTGAGCTCCTGCGGGAAGAATGCGGACCGGTACAGCGCGAAGATGCCGCTGAGCGGGTTGAACGCCGCGAAGGGCTCGATCTTGTCGGGCAGCGCCGTCGTGCTGTAGATGATCGGCGTCGCGTAGAACATGAACCGCAGGACGAGTTTGACGGCTCGCTCGAGGTCGCGGAAGAACACGACGAGCGGAGCGACGATCAGGCAGAGCCCGATGGTCAGGACGGCTTGGATGACGATGGCGAGTGGGAACAGCACGATGTCGAGGTTCACCTGGGCGCCACTGAAGATCGCGAAGGCCGCGAGGACCGGAAGCGCCGCGAGGAACTCGATGCCCTTCGACAACACGATCCGATTCACCCAGATCGTCCGGGGGATCGTCGTCGAACGGACGAGTTTCGCCTCGCGCAGGAAGGCGCGGGTGCTGTCGGACACGGATCCGGTGAACCACATCCACGGCAGCAGGGCGGCGAGGAGGAACACGATGTACGGTTCCTCGCCGACGTCGCGCCGGAACACCTGCGTGAAGACGAACCAGTAGATCCCGCTCATGACGAGGGGGTCGAGGATGGACCACACGTAGCCGAGCGCGCTCGTCGAGTAGCGCACACGCAGGTCTCGGACGGTCAGGATCCAGAGCGCGTGGCGATACCTCGCCGAACGCGACATCCTTGGCCGCGTCTCAGCAGAAGAACTCACGTGACCAACCTTATCGAGGCGACGCAGGAACGCCGCCCGCGACGCTCAGCGTCGGGACGGCGTTCGTGTGTGATGTGGACGGGACCCTCAGACGAAGAGGTTCGCGCGCTCGAGGTCTTCGGCGAAGTCGACCTCGACCGCGTAGAGGTCGGAGATGTCGACCGGCTCGACGAGCATGCCTTCGCGCTCGATGGCCAGCTCGATGCCGCGCTCGAAGTAGTCCTGGTCGCCGACCTTGGTCAGGTAGCGGTGCAGCATCGTCTTGTCCTGCGACGAGATGTAGTTGATGCCCACGGCCTCGCCCAGCCCGCCGACGACGGTCTTCGAGAGCTCCTTGATGTAGCCCTCGGCGCTCGTCGTGTACTTGACCTCTTCGTCGGACACCTTGGAGGTGTTGACGGTCACGAAGGAGCGGTCCTTGGCGATCATCGCGGCAGCGCGATCGAGGACGGCCGGGTCGAAGACGACGTCGCCGTTCATCCAGAGCACGCCGCCGGCCTGAGACGCCGCGAGGGCGCGCATGAGGCTCTTCGAGGTGTTGGTCTGGTCGTACTGCTCGTTGTAGACGAAGGACGCGTCGGGGAAGGCCTCGATGATGTGCTCGAGCTTGTAGCCGACGACGATGGTCACCTTGGCGCTCGCTCCGAACGCGTGGTGGATGTTGTCGAACTGCTGCTGCATGATGGTGCGGCCGTCGCTGAGCTCGGTCAGGGGCTTGGGAAGCGAGCGGCCGAGACGGCTGCCCATCCCTGCGGCAAGGATCACTACCTGGGTGGTCACGTTGTTCTCCTCAGTGTGGGTATGGAATCACGCGGTGCCACGATGCTGTGGACGATTCACCGAGGATTAACCAAGACGTGCATTGAAAGACACTCCGTTATGCCAAAATACAGGCTAGCCGCGGTGAACTCCGTCTGTCAGGGGTTCCCAGGGTCCGTTGTCGTTTTGTGATCGACCACCCGGCGTTTACACAGCTTGGGGGAGATGTGTCAACCGTTCATCCTGAGACTCCGCTGTCCGCTGCGGCCGCCGCTGTTGGTAGGTTTGCTTGGTGACTTCCACGACTCCGCCAGATCCCGCTCAGCAGCCCGCGCCTGCCGACGGCACGTCGACGAGTCCGGGCGCGCCGAACCCCGCCGACGCCGCTGGTGCACCTGCGCCGACGACCCCCTCCGACGATCAGGGCTCTGCGGCGCCGACGGCACCGAAGCGCGCACCCCGCTCGACGACGCCTCGGGCCACCGGAACGGCGAAGGCCCCGGCGAAGCGGCCGAGTACACCACGCACCCGCACCACATCGGCGAGCGAGACCTCGGGGGAGTCCGGGGACGCGACCACACCGGCACCCAAGACGACCACGGCACGCTCGACGACCACACGGACCTCAGCGGCGAAGACCACGGCCACCAAGTCGACGACGGCGCGCACCACCGCCGCGAAGCGCACGCCCGCGAAGTCGGCTGCTGCAGCCGGTACTGCGGAGAGCACTGAGTCGGCCGAGACGACCACCGCCCCGAAGACGCCCAGGTCGACGACGGCGCGCCCCGCAGCCGCGAAGCCGGCGACCAAGGCCGCGGGCGCCAAGACGACCACCGCCCGGACCTCGACGACGAAGTCCACGACGGCCCGGACGCCGGCCAAGCGCACACCGGCACGCACCAGCGCCGCAAAGCAGACCGAACAGACGGCCGCCGCGGTCGCCGGTGTCCTCGACGAGGTCAGCGCACCCGGATCGGTCGACCGGATCGCCGTCGACGAGCCTCGGGCCGACGACACGCAGAGCGAGACCCCGACGACCGCTTCGTCCACCGCCGAGAAGACCACGGACGACACGGCCCGCCAGACGACACCCGCGCCGTCGGAGTCCGTGTCGGTGACGCCTCCGCAGGAGGAGGTCGTCGCTCCGGCGGCAGCGCCCAAGCGTCCTGTCGGCCGTACCGCTTCGACCCGGCCGTCCGCCACCACCTCGTCGCCCGCAGCGACGACGCCGCAGCGCGGCGATGCAGCCGACGACGGCGCACATCCCGTCGTCCTGTCGATCTCAGGACTCGTCAAACAGTTCGGCGACACGGTCGCCGTCGACGGCGTCGATCTCGAGGTCCGCCGGGGCTCCTTCTACGGCATCGTCGGTCCCAACGGCGCCGGCAAGACCACCACGCTGTCCATGGTCACGGGTCTGCTCCGTCCCGACGCGGGTTCCATCACCGTCCAGGGCGTCGACGTCTGGCAGGATCCCGCCGAGGCCAAGCGGGCGATCGGTGTGCTGCCCGACCGGCTGCGGCTCTTCGACCGCCTGACCGGCAGCCAGCTCCTGTACTACTCCGGCGTCCTGCGCGGGCTCGACCCGGCGACCGTCAAGTCGCGGACCGCCGATCTGGCTCGTGCCTTCGGTCTCGACGACGCGCTCGGTCGTCTCGTCTCCGACTACTCGGCGGGCATGACGAAGAAGATCGCGCTGGCTGCCGCACTCATCCACTCGCCGCGTCTCCTCATCCTCGACGAGCCGTTCGAATCGGTCGACCCGGTCTCCGCGGCGAACGTCATCGAGATCCTCCAGCGGTACGTCGCCAACGGCGGAACCGTCGTGCTCTCGAGCCACGGCATGGACTTCATTCAGCGCGTGTGCGATCACGTGGCCATCATCGTGCAGGGCAAGGTGCTGGCCGCCGGGTCCGTCGACGAGGTGCGCGGAACGGGCACGCTCGAGGAGCGGTTCGTCGAGCTCGCCGGGGGCCGCAAGTCGGCAGAGGGAATGGAATGGTTGCACAGCTTCTCCGACTGAAACTGCAGCTGACGCTCAACGCGTTCCGCCGCAGCCCCTGGCGATTGGTCGGGCTCGTCCTCGCGATCGCGGTCGGCGTGTGGATCGTCGTGCTCGCGAGCACCGGTCTCGTCGCCCTGCGTGGTGGCGATCCGGAGGTCACCCGCAACCTGCTGGTGCTGGCCGGATCGGCCGTCGTCTTGGGGTTCGTCATCCTGCCGCTCGTCTTCGGCGTCGACGATCAGCTGGATCCGCGAGCGTTCTCCCTCTTCGGGTTGCCCAACCGCACCCTGTCGGCCGGCTTGCTCGTCGCAGCCCTCGTGTCGGTGCCGTCGCTCGTCCTCGCCGTCCTCGCGGCCTCGTCGGTGGTCACCTGGTCGCGGTCGCCGTTGCCCGCCGTCCTCGCCGTGGTCTCCGCCGTCCTGGGCGTGTTGCTCTGCGCACTCCTGGCCCGGATCGCGACCTCGATCTCCGCGAGCCTCCTCTCGACGCGTCGCGCCAAGGAGGTCATGGGTGTCCTCGGGCTGGTGCTCATCATCGCCGTGGCTCCGGCGATCATCGCCCTCACCACGGTGGACTGGAAGCGCGACGGATTCGCCGTCCTCGGACGGGTCGCGGACATCCTCAGCTGGACGCCGCTCGGCGCCGTCTGGTCGTTCCCCGGTGATGCCGCACTCGGCGGCATCGCACCGGCGGTCGTCAAGCTGCTGCTCACCGCGGCGACCATCGCCCTGCTCTGGTTCGCCTGGCAGGCGTTCGTCGCACGACTGCTCGTCGCACCCGAACGCCTCGGGACGGGCCGCGACAGCACCGGCCTGGGCTGGTTCGACCTGCTCCCCGGTTCGCCGTCCGGAGCCATCGCCGCTCGGAGCATGACCTACTGGCTGCGCGATCCGCGGTACCTCGTCTCCCTCGTGATCATCCCGATCGCGCCCTTCATCTTCTTCGTGCCCATGCTCGTCGCCGGCATCCCGATGAACGTCCTCGCACTCGTCCCCCTTCCGGTCGTGTGCTGGTTCCTCGGCTGGCTCCTGCACAACGACCTCGCCTTCGATTCGACCGCGGTCTGGTTGCACGTCGCCTCGGGGGTCCGCGGACGATCAGATCGGATCGGCCGGCTCTTCCCGGTGCTCCTCATCGGCATCCCGCTCATCGCGGTCGGGTCGACGCTGAGCATCCTGTTCTACGGCGACTGGGACGCCCTGCCGTCGATGATCGGGGTGAGCACGTGCCTCTTGTTCAGCGGTGCCGGGATCGCGAGCTTCGTGTCCGCGCGGTTCCCGTACCCGACGTCGCTTCCCGGCGACAGCCCGTTCCAGCAGCCGCAGGTCCCGGGCAGCAGCGGCATGTCCGCACAGTTCCTGAGCCTGCTCGGTACGGTGCTCCTCACGATCCCCGCCGGCTGGCTGGCCGTGCTCGGGCTCACCGGTGAGCCGAACTGGAACTTCGGGGCACTCGCGGTCGGTGCGGGTACGGGCATCCTGGTCCTCGCGATCGGGATCTTCGCCGGTGGTCGCGTCTTCGACCGCCGCAGCCCCGAGATCGTCGGCTTCGCCAGCTCGCACTGACCGACGTCGGCGACCGGATCGCCCCGCAGGAGATCCGGGTGCCGTCCGGCGGTACCATGGAGCCATGGCGCAGCATGACAGCACGAAGCAGCAGATGAGCACGATCGATCCCGGTGGCACGCCCGACGGTGGGAGCACGGCGATCATGGATCGTGAGCTCGAGGAGCTGATCGAGAGCGAGAACATCGAGCCGGGCGATCACGAGCGCTTCTCGCACTACGTCAAGAAGGAGAAGATCCTCGAGTCGGCGTTGAGCGGCAAGCCGGTGAAGGCGCTCTGCGGCAAGAAGTGGACGCCGGGTCGCGACCCCGAGAAGTTCCCGATCTGCCCGTCCTGCAAGGAGATCTACGAGAAGCTCCTCCGCGACTGACGCTGGAGCGCACCGCGGCCGATGCTGAGACGCGTCGCCGCAGTCAGCCCTCGAGGTAGACGGTCGGGAGCACGGGGTCGCCGCGGGTGAGGCTGACGGCCCGGGGCGGCAATTCCGCCACCGCCTGTGCCCGGTGTTCCCTGGCCTGACGCGTGCCTGCAGCACCAAGGTACTGCTCGTCCACGAGTCCGCCTTCGACGAGCTGGACCATCAACGGGCGTTCCGAAGCGGCGTCGGCCGCACCCTCGTGTTCGCCTGCCGGCCCGTCCCCGAGGTAGATGCGCTCCTCGCGGGCGACCCCGTGCCGGTCGTAGGCGCGGGCGGCGGTCTTGCGGCCGCCGACGGTCGCCTTCTCTGCCGACTTCTTCGCGACGCTGATCCAGTCGCCCTGGTCGTCGCGGTGCGCGACGAGCTTGTAGACCATGCCCATGGCGGGGGAGCCGGAGCCGGTGACCACTGAGGTGCCGACGCCGTAGGAGTCGACCGGGGACGCGGCCAGGGCCGCGACGGCGTGCTCGTCGAGGTCGTTGGTGACCGTGATGCGGGTCGACGTGGCGCCGAGCTCGTCGAGGAGGCGGCGGACCTGGTCGACGACGATCGGCAGATCACCGGAGTCGATGCGTACGGCTCCCAGTTCCGGGCCGGCGAGGCGTACGCCGAGTCGCACGGCCTCCTCGATGTCGTAGGTGTCGACGAGCAGCGTGGTCCCGGCGCCCATCGTGTCGATCTGGGCTCGGAAGGCGTCCTCTTCGGAGTCGTGCAGGAGCGTGAAGGAGTGCGCGGCCGTCCCCATCGTCGGTATGCCCCAGCTGCGTCCGGCCTCGAGGTTCGAGGTGGCGCTGAAGCCGGCGATGTACGCCGCCCGGGCTGCGGCGATCGCCGACCGCTCGCCCGTCCGACGGGAGCCCATCTCCGCCAGGGGGCGGCTGCCCGCCGCAGAGGTCATGCGCGCGGCGGCCGTGGCGACCGCGCTGTCGTAGTTGAACACGCTGAGCGCCAGGGTCTCGAGGATGACGGCTTCGGCGAACGTGCCCTCCACGACCAGGATCGGCGAACCGGGGAAGAAGGCCTCGCCCTCGCGGTAGCCCCAGATCGATCCCGAGAAGCGGTAGTCGGCGAGCCAGTCGAGCGCCGTCGTGCTGACGACGCCCTCGTCGCGCAGCCACTCGAGTTCCGATTCGCCGAAGCGGAAGTGCTTGAGCAGTTCGAGGAACCGGCCCGTGCCGGCAACGACGCCGTAGCGGCGGCCGCCGGAGAGGCGTCTGGCGAACAGCTCGAACAGACACTCCCGATCCGCGGTGCCGCGGTGGAGGGCGGCGTCCAGCATCGTGAGTTCGTATCGGTCGGTGAGGAGAGCTGAGGACTCGTGCACCCGTTCAGCCTAGCCGCGAGCGTGCTCGGAACGTGGTGATCGGTCGGTCAGCGACGTCCATCGGCAGGGGCGGTAGGCTGGGTCATCGTGAACGACGCACCCATCGGCATCTTCGACTCCGGCGTCGGCGGACTCACGGTGGCGAGAGCGGTCAGCGACCAGCTCCCCGCCGAGTCCGTGATCTACATCGGCGACACGGCCCACTCGCCCTACGGCCCGAAGCCCATCGCCGACGTGCGGCGCTACTCGCTCGAGGTCCTCGACTCGCTCGTCGATCAGGGCGTGAAGATGCTGGTGATCGCCTGCAACACCGCATCGGCGGCCATGCTCCGCGATGCCCGCGAACGCTACTCGGTCCCCGTGGTCGAGGTGATCCAGCCCGCTGTGCGGACCGCGGTCCGGAGCACGAGGAACGGGCGCATCGGCGTCATCGGGACCGAGGGCACGATCAACTCGCGGGCGTATCAAGACCTGTTCGAGGTCAATCCCGAGCTGACGGTGTTCGGCCAGGCCTGCCCCCGGTTCGTGGAGTTCGTGGAGGCCGGCGTCACGACCGGCCCCGACCTCCTCGAGGCCGCGGAGGAGTACCTGGCCCCGCTCCGGCACGCCGGCGTCGACACCGTCGTCCTCGGATGCACCCACTACCCCTTCCTCAAGGGAGCGATCAGCTACGTGATGGGTCCGCAGGTGTCGCTCGTCTCGAGCGACACCGAGACCGCGAACGACGTCTACCGCGTGCTCGTCACCCGTGACCTGCTGCGCGACAGCAGCGAACCTGCCACCCACCGGTACGAGGCGACCGGGAGCAGTGCCGACGACTTCATCGCCCTCGCCAACCGTCTGATGGGCCGGGAGATCTCCACCGTCTCGCTCGTCCAGACCGGCGTCATCGACCTTCCATCCCACCAGTTCGAGGAGCACATCCATGAGTGACATCGCGCGCGCCGACGGCCGCACCAACGACCAGCTGCGTCCCATCACGATCGAGCGCGGCTGGAGCGAGCAGGCCGAGGGTTCGGCACTCATCAGCTTCGGTCGGACGAAGGTGCTCTGCACGGCCTCGTTCACCAACGGCGTGCCGCGCTGGCTGAACGGCAAGGGTCGCGGTTGGGTCACCGCCGAGTACGCGATGCTGCCCCGTTCCACCAACGAGCGGATGGACCGTGAAGCGGTCAAGGGCAAGATCGGCGGTCGTACCCACGAGATCTCGCGACTCATCGGTCGGAGCCTCCGCGCCGTGATCGACACCAAGGCCCTCGGCGAGAACACGATCGTCATCGACTGCGACGTCCTGCAGGCGGACGGTGGCACCCGCACGGCGGCGATCACCGGCGCCTACGTCGCCCTCGCCGACGCGATCGAGTGGGCGCGCGGCAAGAAGTTCATCTCGCAGAAGGCATCGCCCCTCACCGACAGCGTCTCGGCCGTCTCGGTCGGCGTCATCGACGGCGTGCCCATGCTCGACCTCGCCTACGTCGAGGACGTGCGTGCCGAGACCGACATGAACGTCGTCGTCACCGGCGGCGGATCGTTCGTCGAAGTGCAGGGGACGGCCGAAGGCGCCCCGTTCGACCGCCGCGAACTCGACTCCCTGCTCGACCTCGCCGTCGGTGGCGCTGCGTCGCTCAAGGCCATCCAGTTCGAGGCCCTCGGACGCTGATGAGCGTCGAGATCGTCCTCGCGACGCACAACCAGCACAAGGTCGAGGAGTTCCAGCGGCTCGTCAGCCGCGACGTCCCCGGGATCACGGTCCTCGCCTACGACGGCCCGGAGCCCGTCGAGGACGGCACGACTTTCAGCGAGAACGCGTTGATCAAGGCGCGGGTCGCCGCCGCGCACACCGGCTCCATCGCGCTCGCCGACGACTCCGGCATCGGCGTCGAGATCCTGGGTGGATCACCGGGTATCTTCTCGGCGCGCTGGGCCGGCTCGCAGCACGACTCGACCGCGAACCTCGCCCTGCTCCTCGACCAGCTGCAGGACGTGCACGAGGAGCATCGTGCCGCCTGGTTCGCCTGCCACCTCGCCCTCGTGGTGCCACCGGGGATCGATGGGACGGAGCCGTTCGAGCACGTCGCCGTCGGCACCTGGCGCGGAGCACTCGCGACGGAGCCGAGCGGGACGAACGGCTTCGGATACGACCCGGCGTTCATCCCGGACGGCGAGCGGCGGACGGCGGCGGAACTGTCACCGGCTGAGAAGAACGAGCTGAGCCACCGCGCGCTCGCCTTCCGAGCACTCGTCCCGGTGCTGCAGCGGCTCGTGCCCGAGGGGCCCGCGTCGACCGCCAGCTGAGCATGATACTCAGGACCATTCCTATCTCGGCATGAACCCTTCCGCGGGCGCTGGGAAGCTCCTACGGTTGATGCATCATGGGTCACGATCACGCACACGCCGGCACCGCCAACCGCAGGAGACTCGCGGTGGCGATCGCCATCATCGCGACCGTCCTCGTGGTCGAACTCGTCGGCGCCTGGGTGAGCGGTTCGCTGTCCCTCCTCGCCGACGCCGGGCACATGCTGTCCGACCTCACCGGACTGATCATCGCACTCGTCGCCACGATCGTCGCCGCCCGACCGGCCACCGACCGCCAGACCTTCGGGTATCAGCGCGCGGAGGTGTTCGGCGCACTCATCAACGCGCTCATCCTGATCGCCGTCGCGGTGTCGGTCCTCATCGAGGGGGTGTCCCGCCTCGTCGAGCCGGCGGACGCGGAGGTCAAGAGCCTTCCGATGTTGATCGTCGCCGTCATCGGTCTCGTGGCGAACCTCGCCGCCCTCCAGGTGCTGCGCGGCGGCCGTGACACGTCGATCAACATGCGCGGTGCGTACCTCGAGGTCCTCGGCGACCTCCTCGGTTCGATCGCCGTGATCATCGCCGCGGTGGTCATCATGGTGACGGGTTTCGCTCAGGCCGATGCCATCGCGTCGCTCGCGATCGCCGCGATGATCGTGCCGCGGGCATGGTCGTTACTCCGCGACGTCGTCCACGTCCTCAGCGAGTCCGCACCGTCCGACACGGACGTGCAGGAGATCAGGGACCACCTGCTCGGCACCGACGGCGTCGTGGCCGTCCACGACGTCCACGTCTGGCAGATCACGTCCGGACAGCCCGTGTTCTCGGCACACGTCGTCGTCGAACAGGAGGTGTTCGCCGATGGTGGCACGGGGGAGCTGCTCGACCGTCTCGGTTCGTGCCTCCACGACCACTTCGACGTCGAGCACTCGACGTTCCAGCTGGAACCCGAGGAACACGCCTCGCACGAGGAGTCGCACCACCGCTGACGCGTGGGCGGTCCGGTTGTCGCAACCGCTCGTGCGAGCGTCGACACCGGTGATCAGACCGTGTCGTTCCCGCGGTCGCGCTTGAAGACGTCCTGGTCGGCGAGCTTCGAAGCCGCGGCCCGACGCTCCTCCTCGGTGATGGTGCCCTGCAGAGCCTTCGCCTTCCGGCTGGACTGGATGTAGTGCCAGGTGGTCGGGATGAGGGTGAGGACGACGGCCCCGATGAGGATGACGTCGATGTAGTTCTGCACGAAGGTGGCGACAGGGGGGATGTACCCGAGCAGGTAGCCGAAGAAGGTGAGCCCTGCGCCCCAGATGAGCGCGCCGATGAGGTTGTAGAGCGAGTACTTCTTGTAGTTCATGTGCCCGATGCCGGCCGCGACCGGGGCGAAGGTCCGGACGATCGGGACGAAGCGCGCCAGGATGACCGCGAGGGCGCCGAAGCGCTCGAAGAAGGCGTTCGTCCGCTCGACGTTCTTGATGCTGAAGAGGCCGGACTCCTTGCGTTCGAACACCTTCGGCCCGAGTTTGTGCCCGATGAGGTATCCGACCTCGCCGCCGAGGAACGCGGCGAACCCGATCGCGAGGCAGACCCACCAGATGTCGATCTCGATGACGCGGGCGGAGCCGAACGCGAGGAGACCGGTGATGACGAGCAGGGTGTCGCCGGGGAGCAGGAATCCGACGAGGAGACCGGTCTCGGCGAAGACGATCGCGCAGACGACGACGAGGGCCCAGGGACCGACGGCCGTGATGATGCCCTCCGGGTCGAGCCAGGGGATGAGGGCGGTGTGGACCATGCGGAGCTCCTGCTGTCGGGGGAGGGATGGAACGGCGTACGACGATGTCGCGTGCGGGAGAAGGGACTTGAACCCTCACGCTCGAAAGCACAGGAACCTAAATCCTGCGTGTCTGCCAATTCCACCACTCCCGCGGCCCGCTCAGTCTACGGGAGCGAGGTCGGGAACGTCCTGAGCTTCGGGGGAGGAGCCATGGACAGCGGAGCCCGGGTCGGCCCGTGTATGCTCGGCTCCATGCGAACGACGTGTGCAACGAGCTGGTGGCCCGCCTCCTAGGCGGACCGCGCACGTGCACACACGACGACTCGACCGCCTGACAGGGCGGTCGTTCTCGTTCGGAGGCCCTGTCGGATCGGTCCCAGCCTGAGGACACCACCATGACCACCCTGCTCCACCGCGTGCTGCACGCCGGCCCCGACTTCCCGTTCGCGGTGCTCCGCCGACACGGCAGCGACACCGTCGACCTCTACACGGGCGACGTCGTCGACGTCGAGTCGCTCGCCGACATCCCGCTCGGATCCACCGGCGACGACCACCAACCCGAGGTCCTCACCCTCGTGCCCTACCGCCAGGTGCGCGAGCGCGGCTTCGCGGCGATGGACGACGGCGCTCCGCTGCGCTGCCTCGTGGTGAGCGAGCGCGAGACGGTGACCCTCGACGAGGTGCTCGAACGACTCCCCGCAGACGCGGTCCCGCTGGTCGACGGCGGGTTCGACGTCTCCGACGAGGACTACGCGTCGATCGTGCGCCGCGTCATCGAGGATGAGATCGGACGCGGCGAGGGCGCCAACTTCGTCATCCGCCGCGAGTTCACCGCGACGACCGAGGTGCCGGCCGAGCGCGCCGTCCTCGCCTGGTTGCGGGCGCTCCTGTCGGGAGAGACCGGCGCCTACTGGACCTTCGCCGTGCACACGCCGGGCGTCTCGATGGCCGGTGCGACGCCCGAGCGTCACGTCGCGGTCGCCCGCGACGCGTCGACCGGTGAACGCACCGTCACCATGAACCCCATCAGCGGCACCTTCCGCCACCCGCGCTCCGGGGCGACCGGCGACGACTTCCGCGCGTTCCTCGGCGACGTCAAGGAGACGGAAGAGCTCTTCATGGTCGTCGACGAGGAGATGAAGATGATGAGCCGGGTGTGCGCCTCCGGTGGACGCATCCTCGGCCCCTACGTCAAGCAGATGTCGCGCCTCACCCACACCGAGTACCTGCTCGCCGGGACGAGCGAACTCGACGTCCGCGAGGTCCTGCGGTTGACGATGTTCGCACCGACGGTCACCGGCTCGCCCATGCAGAACGCGTGCTCGGTCATCGCCCGCCACGAGCGGAACGCGCGCGGCTACTACTCCGGCGTGCTCGCGCTGTTCACCCCGGTGGGCGACGGCGACTACGAACTCGACGCACCGATCCTCATCCGTACCGCCTATGTCGACGACACCGGCCTCGTCCGCGTTCCCGCCGGTGCGACGCTCGTCCGTCACTCGGACCCCGAGTCGGAGGTCGCCGAGACGGCCGCGAAGGCGGCAGGCGTGTTGACCGCGCTCGGCGTCATGGCACCCGCTGAACTCGGCCCGACCGTCGACCTCGCGGCGGAACCCGGAGTGCAGGACGCGCTCCGAGCGCGGAACGAGCGGTTGGCGTCCTTCTGGTTGCAGCCGCAGCACCCGGCGCCAGTCGGTTCGCTGTCGGGCCGTACCGCGGTCATCGTCGACGCCGAGGACGAGTTCACCGCGATGCTCGCCCACCAGCTGCGCCACTTCGGGATGACCGTCAGCGTGGAGCACTGGTCGGCGGTGACTGACGCGCTCGTGGACGTCGACCTCCTCGTCGCCGGTCCGGGTCCGGGCGACCCGCTCGACCTCGCCGATCCGCGTGTCCGTCGGATGCACGAGATCGTATCCGCGCGTCTCGCCGCCGGAGCGCCGCTGCTCGCCGTCTGCCTGAGCCATCAGGTGCTGGCGATCCAGCTCGGGCTGCCGATCGAACGCCTCGACGCGCCCCGACAGGGTTTGCAGCTCGACCTCGACCTCTTCGGCGAGGAATCGTTGATCGGGTTCTACAACACCTTCACCGCACGGCTGGCGGGTGAGGCTCCGGTCGGCGGGGTCGAGATCGCTGCCGATGCGGCGTCCGGCGACGTCTTCGCGATGCGTGGTCGCGGGTTCGCGTCGGTCCAGGGGCACCTCGAGTCGGTGCTGTCGCGCGACGGGCTCCGGACCCTCGGGTCGCTCGCGGGTCACGCGCTCGCGGGTGTCGCGTCCGGACGGTCGGCTGCTGTCGTCGGCTCCTGAACGTCATGCACCGCCTGGACGGTCGGTGATGCCGACCGCCCAGGTGGCGAACCGTGCGTGGCTGCTCGTCAGGCGTCCGCCTGGTCGAGCGTCGTGAACGGCGTGACGTCGGCCAGCTGCGGTCCGAGACCGATGTCGATGAGGCGGACGTCGCCGGCGTAGGCCGAGCCGGGTGGGATGAGGAGCCCGGCCTTCACCGCGCCGAAGGTGACCGTGACCTCCGCTGGCAGGACGGCACCCTCGGGGACGCTTCCCTCATCGGGGTCGATGCCGCTCGGGACGTCCACGGCGACGACGGTCGGTCCGCCGGAGTTCTGCACGACCGGGAGGACCGCCTCGACGATGGCCTTCGGCGCACCGCGCAGGGTGGGGTTCCGGCTTGCCCCGATGCCGAAGACCGCGTCGACGACGATCGCGGCGCCCTTGGCCTCGTCGGCGGTGTCGTCCGGTTCGGCGGGGGAGTTCATGAGGAAGCGGACACCGGCCTCGACCGCCGCGGCGTAGCCTGCCTCGTGCGCGTGGTCACCCGTCCTGGCCACGACGAGGTCGAGCGGGACGTCGTCCGGACCGGTCGTGCCGGCGAGGTCCGCCGCTGCGAAGAGGGCGTCGCCGCCGTTGTCGCCCGACCCGACGAGCAGCAGGATCTTCCAGACATCGGGTGCCTCGCCCTCGAGGCCCGCCGCGCGATCGGCGAGGACCGTCCGGAGTTCTTCGGCGAGGCCGTGGGCGGCTCGCGCCATGAGCGGTTCCCCGGCGTCCAAGAGTGGTGCCTCTGCGGCTCGGACCTGGTCTGCGGTGTAGCCGTTGATCATGGCGCCCACTCTTCCGGCTCGGGTCGACCGCCGCAAGCGGTTGCGGCGCGGCGCCAGCTCCCGAATCGCCTCTGGATCCTGGCGTGCGCCGGGGCTACCATGCCTGCATGTGCCGGAACATCCACACCCTTCACAATTTCGAGCCGGCCGCGACCGACGACGAGGTCGGGGCCGCGGCGCTCCAGTACGTGCGGAAGATCAGCGGGTCGACGAAGCCGTCCCAGGCGAACGCTGAGGCCTTCGACCGAGCGGTCGCGGAGATCGCCCACATCACCCGCCATCTGCTCGAAGACCTCGTGACGACCGCCCCGCCGAAGGACCGCGAGGTCGAGGCGCAGAAGGCGAAGGAGCGTTCGGCGAAGCGGTTCGCGACGGCCTGAGCGCGGGCGCCGGTTCCGCACCTGGTCAGGCGAGTTCGAGTCGGATGTCCGGGTGGCCGGCGAAGACCTCGAGGAGGAGGTCGAAGTAGGTCTTACCCCGGCCGGCGTCGAGGTCGTCGAGCTGCGCGGTGATCCGGGCCGTGTCGAACGGTACGCCCCGCTCGAGCTTCTCCTGCAACCAAGCGCGGGTGGCCGTGACGCCGAGTGCGGTGCGGCTCGCGTCGTGGTCCGTCCAGACGAAGTGCATGTCGTCGAGATCGCGGAGCGAGCCGATCCCGCCGTAGAGGACGTCGTCGAGGGCGTCGAGGCTGGGGCCGAGATCCCAGTCCTCGTCCTGCATCAGCAGCTCGTTCATCACCTCGTAGAACGAGGAGATGTCGTGGATGCGGGAGCCGTCGATGCGGAAGGTGGTCGGCACGGTCCCCGAGCCTAGTGACCGGTCGGTGACGCGTCGAGCGGGTGGTGCTGTGGATAACTTCTGCGGGGTGTGGCCGGTGTTCGTCAGGATGGCGGCATGGGGACAGCGGCAGAGATCATCACGGCGCGCGTGCGCGACCGGGTGCGTGAGGAGTTCGGAGAGCCTGGTCGGCGTGGGGGAGCGGGGCGGATCGCCCGTGAGGAGGTGCGTCGCTACAACGAGCGCGCGTTGAACGACACGACGCCGCTGATCGACGATGAGCACGGGATGACGAGCGAGGTGCTCGCCGCGGTGACGGGGTTCGGCGCGATCCAGCCGTTGCTCGACGACCCGGGTGTCGAGGAGATCTGGATCAACGAGCCGACGAAGGTGTTCGTCGCCCGCGGTGGGGTGTCGGAGCTCACGGACGTGGTCCTCGGCGAGGGCGACGTCCGCGACCTTGTGGAGCGGATGCTGCGCGCCACCGGTCGACGGGTCGACCTCGCGAACCCCTTCGTCGACGCCTCGCTTCCGGACGGCTCGCGGCTGCACGTCGTCATCCCAGACGTCACGCGTCGGCACATGTCCATCAACATCCGCAAGTTCTCCGCGCGGATCCGCGACCTCGGTCAGCTCGTGGCCGCAGGGTCGATCAGCTATCAGGCCGCCGAGTTCCTGCGCGCGAGCATGACCGCGGGGGCGAACCTGCTCGTGTCGGGCGCGACGCAGGCCGGCAAGACCACGATGCTCGGTGCCCTCATCGCCTCGTTGGACCCGGCCCTCCGCATCGTCACCGTCGAGGAGACCTTCGAGCTGGCGCCGGGCAACCGCGACGTCGTCGCGATGCAGTGCCGGCAGGCCAGTCTCGAGGGCACGGGAGAGATCACGCTGCGTCGGCTCATCAAGGAGGCGCTCCGGATGCGGCCGGACCGCATCGTCGTCGGCGAGGTCCGGGAGGCGGAGAGCCTCGACCTCCTGATCGCCCTCAACAGCGGATTGCCCGGGCTCTGCAGTATCCACGCGAACTCCGCGCGCGACGCGATCGGCAAGCTCTGCACGCTGCCATTGCTGGCGGGCCGGAACATCGACTCGGGGTTCGTGCGCCCGGCCGTCGCATCATGTGTCGACCTCGTCGTGCACTGCGAGCTCGACCGGTCCGGACGCCGACGTGTGGCGGAGATCATCGCGGTCGGCGGGAGCGGGGAGTCCCACACGATCGAGGCCTCCACCCTCTTCGAGCAGCGCGACGGAGAGCTCCGCGCCACCGGTCGCTTCCCGCTGAACGACGCGAAGTACCGTGCGGCCGGGATCTCGCTCGCGTCGATCCTCGCCGTCGGCGAGCGATGAGTCTCGTCGTCGGAGCGGTCCTCGCCGCAGGCCTCCTCCTCACCGTCGCACCCTGGTGGTGGCCGGACCCTGAGCCGCTGCGCGACACCCTGGAGCGGTGGAGGCCGGTCGCTGCGCTCCGCGAACTCCTGATCCTGGCCGGTCTGCCCGGTCGGTACTGGGCGGCCGCCATCGTGGTCTCCGTCCTCGCCGGACTCGTCGCCGGCGCGGTGGTCCAGGCGCTCTGCCGTGTCCTGCCGTTGAGCGCCGTCGTCGTCGTCGCCGGACTCGTCGCCCCGGTGATCGTGCTCCGAGCCCGCGCCACCTCTCGACGTCGCCTGCAGCGGGGACTGTGGCCGGATGTCGTGGACCATCTGTTGTCCGCGATCCGATCAGGGCTCTCGCTCCCGGATGCGGTGGCCGCGCTCGACACCGTCGGACCCGCACCGCTCCGTCCGGCGTTCGCCGCGTTCAGCGCCGACTACCGGGCTGCCGGCCGCTTCGCCGACTGCATCGACGACCTGAAGACCGCGCTCGCCGACCCGGTCGCGGACCGCATTCTCGAGACGGTGCGCATGGCCCGCGACGTGGGTGGCACGGAACTGCCGGCGGTGCTCCGAGCGCTGTCCGCGGGGCTGCGTGAGGAGTCGGCCATCCGAGCCGAGGCCGAGGCGCGGCAGTCCTGGGTGGTGAACGCCGCCAGGCTGGGCGTCGCGGCACCCTGGGCGATCCTCCTGCTCCTGTCGTCCCGGCCGGAGGCCTCGGCCGCCTACAACTCCCGTGAAGGAGCGGTCCTGATCATCGCCGGCGTCGTGGTCTCCGCTCTCGCCTACCAGGCGATGCTCCGTGTCGGACGGCTCCAGCCCGAACGACGGTGGTTCCGGTGAGTGCAGACGGAGCGTGGGCCCTCAGCCTCGGAGCGGTGCTCGGGGTCGGCCTCTGGGCGCTCGCGATGCTCCTGCCGGCACTCGGGCGACCACGGCTCGCGGACCGCATCGCCCCCTATGTCGCCGACCTCTCCAGCGACGCCCGCTCGCAAGCCGCGCGCCGCTCGACCGACCCGCTACCGGTCCTCGGGACCCTGCTGGTCCCGGTCCTCCGCGCGGTTCGATGGTCGCTCGGCCTGGTCGGCGCCGATCAGGAACTCGTCATCCGTCGATTGGGTCAAGCCGGGGGACCGACGTTGGAGCGGTACCGACTGCTGCAACTCCTCTGGGGGCTCGGCGGTTTCGCGGTCGCGGCGGCGCTCGCCGTGTTCTCCTTCAGCAACGGTCGGCTCCCGCTCCCGTTCGCCGCACCGCTTCCCGCGGTCGGGGCGGTGGCCGGAATCGTCCTCCGCGACCAGCTGCTGGCGCTCGCCGCCAGTCGCCGCCTCGCGCGGATCGAGGAGGAGTTGCCGACGGTGCTCGAGTTCCTCAGTCTGAGTCTCGCGGCGGGCGAGGCGATCACGGACGCGATGGACCGCGTTGCGCGCATCGGGTCCAGCGGGGAACTCGGCAGAGAGTTCCGCCGGGTGATGGCGGAGGTCTCCACCGGTATCCCGTTCGCCACCGCACTCCGGCAGTTCGAGGCCCGACTCGCGATGCCGATGCTGTCGCGATGCGTCGACCAGATCCTCGGTGCGCTCGAACGCGGCACACCGGTCGCAGCCGTGCTCCTCGACCACGCACACGACGGACGCGACACCGCCAAACGCCGTCTCCTCGAATCCGCCGGGAAGAAGGAGGTCGCGATGCTCGTGCCCCTCGTCTTCCTCATCCTGCCCCTGTCCATCATCATCGCCGTCTTCCCCGGAGCGTTCGTACTCCGGACCGGCTTCTGACGAAAGGTTCCACATGTCCTCCCCCTCCTTCCTCGATCGCGCGCTCCACCGGAGCCGCTCCCTCCTCGCCGAGGAGCGCGGCGACGTCCCCGGCTGGGTCCTCATCACGCTCATGACGGCCGGGCTCGTCCTCCTCATCTGGGGTGTCGCGGGCCCGGCGCTCACGCAGGTGTTCGAACAGGCCATCGACCGTGTCTCCGGCATCTGAGCCCGGGATCGGCGGATGGCGGACGCGACTGCTGCGCGGCGAGGATGGATCAGCCGTCGCCGAGTTCGTGTTCGTCGGAGCGATCCTCACCGTCCTGATGATGTCCGTGGTCCAGCTCGCGCTCGCCCTCCACGTCCGGAACACGCTCATCGACGCGGCGGCGGAGGGAGCCCGGTTCGGTGCACTGGCCGACACCGAACTGCTCGACGGCGCCGACCGGGCACGCCAGCTCATCGCCGTCGCCGTGGGGAACGGCTACACGGGTGACGTCAGCGCCACACTGGCCGATCATCGCGGAGCCGACATGGTCACCGTGACCGTCCGCGCGCCGCTCCCGATCGTGGGCTTGATCGGGCTGCCCGGCGTCTTGGAGGTGGAGGGTCATGCGGTCCTCGAGACGCTCGAGTGATGAGCTGCGTCACCGACCGACCGCACGGGACGACGACGGTTCGGCCTCCCTCGAGTTCATCACCGTCGGTCTGGTGCTCCTCGTGCCGATCGTCTATCTCATCGTCGCGCTCGCCGAGGTGCAGGCGGCGGTGCTCGCGGCCGGCGGGGCCGCGGCGCAGGCGGCGAAACTCTACGCGCGGGCCGACGACGACGCCACGGGTCGCGACCGCGTCGAGGACTCGCTCGCACTCGCGCTCGAGGACTTCGGGCTCGACCGGTCCCAGTCGTCCGTCACGCTCGACTGCGCACCAGCCGGTCTCCCGTGCGGGCAGCGCGGCGGTGCCGTCACCGTCACCGTCGACATCCTCGTCGTCCTGCCGCTGATGCCCGAGATCCTCGGCGTCCAGGCCGCGGTCCCCGTGACCGGCGCGGCGACGGCACCGATCTCCCGGTTCGACGACCGGTTCAGTGAGGCGGAATGAGGGTTCCGGGCGGACGCCGACGTCCGGACGTCGGCGAGGAGGACGGTTCCACCATGCTCCTGACGATTGGATTCGCCGTCGTGGCGCTCGCCGTGGTCCTCGTCGGGAGCGCCGCCACGTCCCTGTACGTGGAGCACAAGCGGCTCCTCGACCTCGCCGACCGCCTGGCCGCGACCGCCGCGGAGTCCTTCTCCATCGACGATGTCACAATGCAGCCCGACGGCACCGTCCGACCCGTCCTCGATGACGACTCGGTCCGTTCGAGTGCACGCGACGACCTCATCACTGGCGGTGCGGGTGCGCTCACCGGCGTCGAGATCGTCGCGGCGCGGACCCCGGACGGCCGGAGCGCAGAGGTCTCGCTGGCGTCGGACTGGCGACCGCCGATGCTGACGCTGTTCGTGCCGCAGGGCCTCCGGATCGAGGCGACCGCGAGTGCTCGCAGTGTCTTCTGGTGAGGGCGGACGGACCTGCCGACGATCAGGGGAACGGGCGCGTGCCGCGGTCGATGAAGCGGGGGATGAACCGGAAGAGGAGGAACGCGCCGATGAGCCCGACACCGCCGATGGTGCCGGCGGCGAGGGAGATCGACGCCGCTGCGGTGATCCCGGACATCGCCAGGGGAGCGGCGGCGGTGCCCGCGTCGCCCAGGAAGCGATAGGCGCCGAGGAACGGCGCGGGACGGTCCGGTGGCGCGAGGTCGGAGCCGAGGGTCATGAGGATGCCGCTACCGAGCCCATTGGACAGTGCCAGCACGAGCGCGACGGCGATGAACCAGACCCGCGCCTCGTCGAGGTCGTGCGTGAAGGCCAGGACGATGAACCCGGAGCCCAGCCCGATCATCGAGGGGACGGCGGTCCAGATCCGCCCCCAACGGTCCATCACCTGACCGCTGGCATAGAAAAGAGCGAACTCCACCGCGCCGACGACCCCGATGATGAGCGCCGTGTCCGTCTCCGAGACGCCGATGCTCACGGCCCACAGCGGGAGCAGGACCGCGCGGCACGAGCGCAGGGCGCCGACGAGTGCAGCGGTCGTCCCCATCCTGGCGAGCACCGCGCCGTGGGCTCGGATCGAAGCGATGAGGCCGCTCGACTCCTCGGACGCGAGCTCCTCGCCCTCGGTCCGCTCCTCGCCGTCGGCGGTGCGCGTCGACGGCGGTCGCCCGAACATTTCCGCCGGGTCGGGGAGGACGAGCAGGGTGATCGCGGAGCCAGCGCAGCAGATGACCATCACCCAGAACGCCGCCTGCGACGTCCCGGTGAGGTGGATGACGCCTGCGGCCAGGAACGGTCCGATGAACGTGCCGGCGCGGAAGACACCGCCGAGGGAGGAGAGCGCCCTCGCCCGGTACCGCATCGGCACGTACGTCGTCATGAACGCGTGCCGGGCCAGCCCGAACACGGCGGTCGCGAGCCCGATGCAGAAGATGCCCACGGCGAGGACGAACGGGTTGGGGGAGATGGCAGCCGTCGCGACCCCGACGACCGCGAGCAGCGCCGCCCACATCATCGCGAAGCGTTCGCCGATCCGACTGACGATCCACCCGGACGGGACGTCGCCGACGAGTTCGCCGAGCATGATGAGCGAGGAGATGACGCCTGCGACGGCGAGCGTCGCCCCCAGGTTCCCGGCGACGGCCGGGATGATCGGGATGATGGCGCCTTCACCGATCGAGAACAACAGTGTGGGGAGGAAGACCGAGACGGCCACGGAGCGCAGCTGGAACGGGCGTTCGTCGGAAGTCATCCCCTCGATCGTACGCCCGCGGCCCTGCGCGGTAGGCTGAAGCCAAATGTTTGACTTGGACCTCTCCACACAGATCAGTACCCTCCGCTCGACCTTCGACGACATCCGCACCGTCGTCGACGTCGACCGTCTCGAAGCCGAGATCGCGACGCTGAGCGAGCAGGCGGGTGCCCAGGATCTCTGGGACGACACGACGAACGCGCAGAAGGTGACGAGCGCCCTCAGCCACCGTCAGTCCGAGCTCGCCCGCATCACCAGCATCGCGAACCGGCTCGACGACCTCGAGGTGCTCATCGAACTCGCGACCGACGCCCAGGACGAGGAGTCGGCCGAAGAGGCCCGCCAGGAGCTCATCAGCCTGCAGAAGGTGCTCGGCGACCTCGAGGTGCAGACGCTGCTGAGCGGCGAGTACGACCCGCGCCCCGCCGTCGTCACCATCCGCGCCGGTGCCGGCGGTGTGGACGCCGCCGACTTCGCCGACATGCTGTTCCGCATGTACCTGCGGTGGGCCGAGCAGCACAAGTACCCGGTCACCGTCATGGACACGAGCTACGCGGAGGAGGCCGGCATCAAGTCGGCCACCTTCGAGGTCGACGCACCGTACGCCTTCGGCACGCTGAGCGTCGAGGCGGGCACGCACCGCCTGGTGCGCATGAGCCCCTTCGGTGCCGCCGGCAAGCGACAGACGAGCTTCGCCGCCGTCGAGGTCATCCCGCTCATGGAGGAGACGGAGATCGTCGAGATCCCCGAGTCGGACATCCGTGTCGACGTCTTCCGGTCCAGCGGCCCTGGCGGCCAGTCGGTCAACACCACCGACTCCGCCGTTCGCATCACCCACCTGCCGACCGGCACGGTCGTCTCGATGCAGAACGAGAAGAGCCAGATCCAGAACCGCGCCGCGGCCATGCGCGTGCTCCAGTCGCGACTCCTCCTCATCCAGAAGGAGCAGGAGGCCGCGACGAAGAAGGAGCTGGCCGGCACCATCACGGCGAGCTGGGGCGACCAGATGCGCTCCTACGTGCTCGCGCCGTACCAGATGGTCAAGGACCTGCGGACGGAGCACGAGCAGGGGAACCCCGCAGCGGTGTTCGACGGCGATCTCGACGGGTTCATCGCCGCGGGCATCCGCTGGCGGTCGATGTCGAAGCCGGAGTAGCGCAGCGCGGCATAGTGTTCGCCCAGCCCTCGTACAGGGTACGGATCGCGGGCGTGTCCTGCCCGTAATCGGCAGGTCGCTCCTTAAGCTCAAGGAGCCATGATTCGGTTTGATCACATCTCCAAGAAGTATCCGGGAACCTCGCGTCCCGCACTCAACGACGTCGATTTCGAGATCCTCCGGGGAGAGTTCATCTTCCTCGTCGGTGCCTCGGGGTCGGGGAAGTCGAGCTGCCTCCGCCTGATGCTCAAGGAGGACAAGCCGAGCAAGGGCAAGATCCATGTGCTCGGCCACGACCTCGGTTCCATCTCGAACCGCAAGGTGCCGTACTTCCGGCGCAGCCTCGGGGTCGTGTTCCAGGACTTCCGACTGCTGCCGAGCAAGACGGTCTACCAGAACGTCGCCTTCACCCTCCAGGTGATCGGCAAGTCGCGCGGCTTCGTCCAGGAGGCCGTCCCCGACGTCCTCAAGATGGTCGGACTCGACGGCAAGGCGCAGCGCCTGCCGCACGAGCTGTCCGGCGGTGAGCAGCAGCGCGTCGCCATCGCCCGCGCGATCGTCAACAAGCCGCAGATCCTGCTGGCCGACGAACCGACCGGTAACCTCGACCCCGCCACCAGCGCCGGCATCATGCAGTTGCTGGAGCGCATCAACGCAGGTGGGACGACGGTCGTCATGGCCACGCACGAGGCCGGCTTCGTCGATCAGATGCAGCGCCGGGTGATCGAGCTGCAGGACGGTCAGATCGTCCGTGACGAACGCCACGGTGGATACGGCACGACCGCGGCCATCCCGGGTCTCGTCAGAGGATCCTCCAAGGCTGCCGCCCCGGCGGCACAGACCGCTCCCGCAACGGCCTCGACCCCGGTCGCTCCCGCCGTCGAGACCTCTTCGGTTCCGGTGACGACCACGACCTCATCCGTCGCTGCCAGCTCCGAGCCCACGACGAGTGCCGTGGCCGCAGCCGCGGTCGCCGCCACCGCGGTCACGACGACAGCTCCAGCCGCACCGACCGCGCCCGCCGCGGCCTCACGCGAGACCACGCCGCAGGCCGACACCGACGAGGTCGTCACCCGCGTGTCCGGCTCGACGCCGATCCAGGAATCGGCCGCGGCTCCCGTCGCCGAGCCTGAGACCCCGGCGACGCGGGTCGAGGAATCGACCCCGGAAGCACCCGAGGCCGAGCCGACGACGCCGGAAGCGGAGCCCGCCGTGCCACCGGCGGCTGCGGTCCCGGAGGTCGCGCCTCCACAACGCCTGAGCAACGCCACGGGCCCCATCGGGCTCCCGGCACGCAACGAGATCGACCCCATCGAGGTCGAACACCTGTCGCTCGCTGAGCGACTCGGCCTGCGTGCCGCGGCACGCGGCACTGAAGACGGAGAGCAGAACGTGGGGCCCACCAAGTGAGACTCGCACTGATCTGGTCCGAGGTCTGGAACGGCCTGCGTCGCAACGTCTCGATGGTCGTCTCCGTCGTGCTCGTGACGTTCATCTCGCTCACCTTCGTCGGCACGGCCGTCCTGCTGCAGATGCAGATCGGCCAGATGAAGAACTACTGGTACGACCGCGCGCAGGTCGCGATCTACCTCTGCACCGCCGACAGCGCGGGCGACACCTGCGCCGCCGGCGCCGCGACCGAAGAGCAGCGCGCCGCCGTCCAGAGCGCCCTGGAGTCGTCGACCCTCGCGCCCTTCGTGGACAAGTTCTACTTCGAGGACCAGGCGCAGGCGTTCACGAACTTCCAAGAGCAGTTCAAGGGCAACGACATCGCACAGTTCGTCACGGCGGACCAGCTGCCCGAGACCTTCTGGGTGAACATGAAAGACGCTTCGCAGTCCGACGTGCTCGTCGAGGCGTTCTCCGGCGTCGCGGGCGTGGAGCAGGTGACTGATCAACGCCAGTACCTCGACCAGATCTTCTCGGTCCTGAACATCGCCAGTTACACGGCGATCGGGATCGCGGCACTCATGCTGGTCGCCGCAGCCCTGCTGATCGCGACGACCATCCGATTGTCGGCTTATTCGAGACGCCGGGAACTCGGCATCATGCGATTGGTCGGTGCATCGAACCGGTTCATCCAGACACCCTTCATCCTCGAGGGTGTGTTCGCCGCGCTCATCGGCTCCATCCTCGCGGCCGGGGCGGTGATCACCATCGTCCAGGTGTTCGTCCAGGGATACCTGGCGGACCGCATGCGGTACGTCAACTTCGTCGATCTCGGTGACGCCTTCGTGGTCCTCCCGATCCTGCTGCTCGTCGGCGTGCTGTTGGCGGCGATCTCGGCCAACTTCGCGATCTCGCGGTACCTCAAGGTCTAGCGGGGAGGCAGTGCGGCCACCGCACCGCTCGCTCTGCGTTAGACTGACAGGCTGCCGCGATCGCGGCCGGTCCGTTCCGATGGATCCGAACCAGAACGTCAGGAGTACACCGTGCCGAGGGAACGGGGCGAGAACGTCGTGGCCACGAACCGCAAGGCCCGCCACGACTACACGATCGAGGACACCTACGAGGCCGGCATGGTCTTGACGGGTACCGAGGTGAAGTCGCTGCGAGCCGGGCGGGCGTCGCTCGTGGACGGGTACGCTTTCATCGACCGCCGTGAGGCGTGGCTCGACGCGGTGCACATCCCCGAGTACGGCCAGGGCACGTGGACGAACCACCCGCCGCGGCGCAAGCGCAAGCTGCTGCTGCACCGCGAGCAGATCGACAAGATCGCCCACAAGATCGCCCCCGGCGGTTTCACCCTCGTGCCGTTGAAGATCTACTTCAAGGACGGCAAGGCCAAGGTGGAGATCGCCGTGGCGAAGGGTAAGAAGGAATACGACAAGCGGCATGCCCTGCGCGAGAAGCAGGACACCCGTGAGGCGGCGCGTGCGATGGCCACCAGGAACCGTCTCGGCGAATAGGTGACAGGCGCCACCTCGGCGCGGTACACTTGAAAGCTGCACCGCAAGGTGCTCGTCCGCCGCTCGCGGTGGATTGACAATTCGACAGCGTGTGACAACGACCCTCTTCGCCTCGTTCTCCGAGGCGCTGAGTCCATGGGGATGATCGGTTTCGACATTGCCTGCGAAACTGCGAGAAGCGGGTCGAGGATGCAGGGTTATCTCGTTAACGATCTCTGCAAAACAACAAGTGCCAACTCTAAGCGCACTGACTTCGCCCTCGCTGCTTAAGCGAGCCCGATAGTCCGTCAGACCGAGCGTGTCCCCGTCTCGGATCCTGGCGTCATCTAGGGGACTTGCTGGATGACGGAGCCGCGACGTCATCCGGGACTTTTCTTCGGCTGGGCCCGTCGACCAAGATGCCCTTGTCAATGGTCGGGGCCGAGTAGAACGTGTCAAGGGATACGCCCGTAGAAGGCGCAGAATCACAGCAGTGGACGGGGGTTCAATTCCCCCCATCTCCACTCAGGACGTTGTCACACGCTGCCGAGTCGACGACAGGCCCTCGCTCCGGTGGGGGCCTGTCGTCGTTCCTGGGGTCGGACGGGTACCCACGGGCTGCTAACCTGGGAGTCCAGAGGCCGCCACCACCCGGGAGACCTGCATGGCGACAATCCTGCTTGTTTTTGCTGCGATCGCCGTCGCCACGCCCACACTCACTCGAGTGCTGTCGACGAAGGTCTTCTACGTCATCGCGTGTATGCCCGCGGCGGCATTCGTCTGGACACTCTTCCAAACGGGCACGGTCACGTCCGGCGGTACGGTCGTCGAGACGATCGAGTGGATCCCGCAACTGAGCATCGCGCTCTCGTTCCGGATGGACACGCTCGCCTGGCTGCTATCCCTCGTCGTCACCGGCGTCGGTGCCCTCGTGCTGCTCTACTGCGGCCGCTACTTCTCCTCGACCGAGCCCGGCCTCGGTCGCTTCGCCGCGCTCCTCTTCACCTTCGCCGGCACCATGTTCGGCCTCGTGACCGCCGACGACATCATCGTCATGTTCATGTTCTGGGAGATCACGAGTGTGCTCTCCTACCTGCTGATCGGGCACTACACCGATCGCAAGGAGAGTCGCGGTGCCGCGCTCCAGGCGCTCCTGGTGACCACCTTCGGCGGGCTCGTCATGCTCGTGGGCGTCATCATGATCTCCGTGCAGGCGCAGAGCACCTCGCTCGTCTCGATCGTCGAGCAGGGTCTGACCGGCCCCGCGACCACCGTCGCCATCCTCCTCATCCTCGTCGGCGCGATCTCGAAGTCCGCGCTCGTGCCGTTCCACTTCTGGCTGCCCGCGGCGATGGCCGCACCGACGCCCGTGAGCGCCTATCTGCACGCTGCGGCGATGGTGAAGGCCGGGATCTACCTCGTCGCGAGACTCGCACCCGGCTACGCCGACACCCCGGGTTGGGACGCGATGCTCGTCGGCCTGGGCGTCCTCACCATGGTCGCCGGTGCCTGGCGGTCGCTGCGTCAGTACGACCTCAAGCTGGTCCTGGCCTACGGGACGGTGAGTCAGCTCGGCTTCCTGATGGTCATCTCGGGGTACGGCACCCGCGATTCGGCCCTGGCCGCCGTCGCGCTCCTGCTCGCCCACGCCATCTACAAGGCGGCACTCTTCCTCGTCGTCGGCATCATCGACCACCGCGCTGGGACGCGTGACTGGCGGCACCTCTCCGGTCTGGGGCGTCAGACTCCGGTGCTCGCCGTCATCGCGGCGATCGCGGTCGCGTCGATGGCCGGCATCCCACCGCTCTTCGGGTTCGTCGCGAAGGAGGCCGTCTTCACCTCGCTGCTGGAGGGCGCGCTCGAGGGCGACGTGTGGGGATGGGTCGCGATCATCGGGACCGCGGTCGGGTCCGTGTTGACCGTCGCGTACAGCGCCCGGTTCCTCTGGGGCGCCTTCGGAGACCGACGCGGCGCCGCGCCGACCGAACTGCATGCCGAATCCGGAACGATCATGATCGCGCCGGGCATCCTCGCCGTCGCGACCATCGCTCTCGGCTTCGCGACGAAGCCCATCGACACGGTGCTCGCGCCCTACGCGGACTCCGTGGGGGAGGGCGACTACCACCTCGCGCTCTGGCACGGCCTCGAGCCGGCGCTCGGCATCTCGGCCGTCGTCGTACTGCTCGGTCTGCTGCTCTTCCGCTGGAGGCTCCCGGTCGCCCGTCTCCAGGACCGCCTGCCACCCCTCATCGACTCCTCGAAGGGGTACTGGTCGGCGACCCAGGGCATCGATCGTCTCTCCGCGAAGGTCACCCTGTTCGCCCAGCGCGGCGGGCTCGTCCAGTACCTGTCCACCATCCTCGTGGTCTTCGTGCTCACCCTCGGCACGATCGCCCTCCTCGGGCGCGCCTGGCCGAGTGAGATCCGGCTGTGGGATTACCCCGCCCAGGTGGCCATCGCCTTCATCATGGCGACCGCGGCGATCGCGGCCGCCCGGGCGAAGCAGCGCATGGCCGCCGTGCTGCTCGTCGGCGTCACCGGCTTCGGGCTCGTCGCCCTGTTCGCCCTGCACGGCGCTCCCGACCTCGCGCTGACCCAGGCCCTCGTCGAGACGATCACGATCGTGGTGTTCGTCCTCGTGCTCCGCCGGCTCCCGGCCAAGATCGCCCAGCGCAACGCGCCGGTCCACCGCGTCCGTCGGGTCGTCATCGGCACGCTGACCGGCCTGGTCATGGGGCTCATCGGGGTCATCGCCCTGGGCGCGCGACAGGCAGAGAGCATCGCGACCGAGCTGCCACGGCTCGCCGTCGAGGAGGGCCACGGCAAGAACATCGTCAACGTCATGCTCGTCGACATCCGAGCCTGGGACACCATGGGCGAGATCTCCGTGCTCGTCGTGGTGGCCACCGGTATCGCGAGCCTGCTCTTCGTCTCACAGCGGGGCGCCGAGGTCCCGCGCCTCAGCGGTGCGCGGCGTCGACGGATCCCGGGCCTCCGATCCCAGGTCGTGTCGGACCCCCACCTCGCGGACAGCGAGATGGAAGCACCTCGCGACGCGGTGGGGCGGCACACATGGCTCATCGGTGGCCGGGCGATCGCCGAGGCGAACCGTTCGATCCTCCTCGAGGTCCTCGTACGGCTCCTCTTCCACCCCGCGATCGTCGTCTCCGTCTTCCTCCTCTTCGTCGGACACAATGAGCCGGGCGGCGGTTTCGCGGGCGGTTTGCTCGCCGGCCTCGCGCTGGTGATGCGGTATCTCGCCGGCGGGCGCTACGAGCTCGGCGAAGCCGTGCCGATCGACGCGGGCAAGGTGCTCGGCGTCGGACTGCTGCTCGCGGTGGGCACGGCCGTCGGTTCCCTGTTCTTCGGCGGTGAGGCGCTCCAGTCCGCGTACTTCTCGGCCGACGTCCCGATCCTCGGGCACCTCTCGTTCGGCACGTCCAGCATCTTCGACATCGGCGTATACCTCGTCGTCGTCGGGCTGGCGCTCGACATCCTGCGCAGTCTCGGGGCCGAAGTCGACCGTCAACAGGAGGAAGCCGACATCGACGAGCAGAGTACGGACGAGTTCTCGGCGAGTGAGGCTGAACAATGAGCGCCTCACTGACCCTCGTCGTCCTGATGGCCGTCATGTACGGCACCGGGGTGTACGTCATGCTCGAGCGGAGCCTCACGCGGTTCCTCATCGGGTTCGTGCTCGTCGGTAACGCGACGAACCTCCTCATCCTGATCATGAGCGGCCCGAGCGGCACCGCACCGCTCGTCACGGGCACCGCGTCCGACGACCGCATGGTCGATCCGGTGCCACAGGTGCTCATGCTGACGGCCATCGTCATCAACTTCGGTGTGACCGCCTTCATCCTGGCGCTCATCTACCGGACCTGGTGGTTGGCACAGCTCGGCGACGAGGGCGACACCCTCAGCGACGAGCACGCCGACGACACGGAGGCGGCGACGGAAGCGGTCTTCAACCAGGTCGACCTGGACGACGAGGCCATCCAACGGGTCCTCGACGAGAGCAACGAGCACGGCGACGACAGCCACACGACCAGGAAGGGGGCAGGCGAATGAACGCACTCGTCCCGCTCGTGGTCATGATCCCGCTGATCGGCTCGGCGATCGCGCTCATGTTCCGCAACCGCCGCAAGACGCAGGTGGCGATCAGCGTCATCGCGCTCACCGCGGTGACGGTGATCAGCGCGATCCTGCTCGCGGCCGTCGACCAGAGCGGCACGATCGTCGTCGAGCTGGGCGGCTGGTCCCCGCCGTGGGGGATCGTGCTCGTCGTGGACCGGCTGTCCGCGATCATGCTGCTCGTCGCCGCCTTGATGCTGCTGGGCGTCCTCATCTTCGCCATCGGTCAGGGCATCGTCGACGGCGATCGCGAGACGCCGGTGTCGATCTTCCACCCGACCTACCTGGTCCTGGCGGCGGGGCTGTTCGACGCCTTCGTCGCGGGCGACCTCTTCAACATGTACGTCGGCTTCGAGATGCTGCTCGCCTCCAGCTACGTCCTCCTCACCCTGGGCGGCACCGGAGCGCGGATCCGCGCCGGCGTCACGTACATCGTCATCAGCCTCATGTCGTCGCTGCTCTTCGTCGCCGCGATCGCCCTCATCTACGGCGCGACGGGCACGGTGACGATCGCCCTCGTGGCGGACCGCGTGCGCGACCTGCCGATGGAGGTGCAGGCGATCCTCTGCGCCGCACTGCTGCTGGGCTTCGCGGTCAAGGCTGCGGTGTTCCCGCTGTCGTTCTGGCTGCCCGACTCCTACCCGACCGCGCCGGCACCGGTCACGGCGGTGTTCGCAGGCCTGCTGACGAAGGTGGGTGTGTACGCGATCATCCGGACCGACACGCTCATCTTCAAGGACGTGCCGCTGGCGACGCCGTTGATGGTCATCGCGTTCCTGACCCTGCTCATCGGCATCTTCGGCGCGGTCGCCCAGGCCGACATCAAACGACTGTTGTCGTTCACCCTCGTGAGCCATATCGGCTACATGATCTTCGGCATCGCCGTCGGCGGGGTCGCCGGGACCGCAGCGACGATCTACTACATCGTCCACCACATCGTCGTCCAGACCACGCTGTTCCTCACCACCGGTCTCGTCGAGCGGATCGGCGGGACGACGTCCATCTCCCGGCTCGGCGGGATCCTGAAGGCCTCGCCGATCGTCGGCGTGCTGTTCTTCATCGGAGCCATGAACCTCGGCGGCATCCCGCCGTTCTCGGGCTTCCTCGGCAAGATCGGGCTGTTCCAGGCAGGTGTCGCCCTGGGGGACCCGCTGTCGTACATCCTCATCGCCGCCGGAGCCGCGACCTCGCTCCTGACGCTCTACGCCCTGGCGCGCGTGTGGAACATGGGCTTCTGGCGGGGGAAGGACGAGGTCGCCGGATACTCCTCGCCGTTGCTCGACCAGCTCGCGGAGAGCCCCGAGGACTCGGGCTCGGTCGACACCAAGACCATCTCGCGCCCGATGATCGGCGCCACGACCGGCATGGTCGCGTTGACGCTCGCCCTGACGGTCTTCGCGGGGCCGCTCTTCGGACTGGCCACGCGGGCGGCTGAGAACATCGAGGACCCGGACAACTACATCACCGCGGTCTTCCCCGACGGAACGGAGCACCTGAAGTAATGCAACCGTCACGTCGTCGCGCACTGTTCAGCCAGGCCCTCCTCTTGGCCGGGCTCATCCTGCTCTGGTGTCTCCTCTGGGGCATGTTCGACCTGCTCACCCTCGTGACCGGCCTCGGGGTCGCGTTGCTGGTGTCGTTCCTGTTCTACCTGCCGGCCGTCGAGCTGAGCGGCCGCATCAACCTCTGGCGGACAGCGATCTTCCTGGGCAAGCTCCTCGTCGACATCGTGCGGGCGAGTGCGGAGATCGCGTGGCTCGTCCTCAAGCCGAGGTTCCGCTCCAGTAACGCGGTGATCGCGGTCCGTCTGCGCACGACCTCCGACCTCATCATGAGTTGGACGGCCGAGGCGGTCTCGATCGTCCCCGGCTCGATCGTGGTCGACCTCGACCGCACGGCCTCGACGCTCTACCTGCACGCGCTGAACGTGCATGACGACACCGACATCGACGAGGTCGTCGCCGAGGTCCTCGGAACGGAGCGACGGCTCATCCTCGCGATCGGTTCCCGCGCCGAGGCGGACGCCCTCCGCCACGACCATGACCACGTCTCGATCGGAAGGGGGCAGTGATGCTCGTCGTGATCATCATCGTCTCCGTGCTGTTCGGTGCCGCGGCCCTCGCAGCGGTCTACCGGATCATCCGCGGGCCGAGCCTCCTCGACCGCGTGATCGCCTCCGACGTGCTCGTCGCCACCGTCATGTGCGCGATCGGGGCCGAGATGGCGATCAACCGTCACACGGACGGACTGCCGGTCCTCCTGGCGCTCGCGATGTTCGCGATCGTCGGCTCGGTCAGCGTCGCCCGCTTCATGTCGAAGCAGGACGACGCATGACCGGCGAGCTGATCCGCGACATCGTCACCGGTGCGCTCGTGCTCGTCGGGGCGATCATGTGCTTTGCCGCCGGCGTCGGGCTCCTGCGCTTCCCCGACGTGTTGTCCCGCCTGCACGCGGCCACCAAGCCGCAGATCCTCGGGGTCATCGCGATCATGGCGGACGTCGCCGTCTCGAGCCCGACGGTCGGGACCATCACGATCGCGATCGCGATCATCGTCTTCCAGAGTCTCACCGCGCCGATCTCCGCGCACATGGTCGCCCGGGCGGCGTACCGGAGCGGCAACTTCGACGCGGCCATCCTCGTCCGCGACGAGCTCGCGGGACGCGAAGAACTCGGCGAGGAACGACATCCCGGCCACACGCCCGAATAGCGGCACAATGTCCCCATGGGAATGCTCATCTACGGGTCTGGCGACGAGTACGAGATCGAAGACCGCGCGCTCGCGCACCTGAAGGCCGTCATCGGGGCGAAGCTGCGCCGACAGGAGAGTTTCTTCCTCAGCTGGGCGAACGATCCCGAACACGGTTCGGGACGACGCTCGCTCTGGTTGTCCCCGAGCATCCCGCTGCAGTTCCGTTTCTTCGGGAGCCGCCCGCCGGAACTCAACCGCGCGTGGCTCGAGGTCCTCTCGGATTCATCGCACACCCCGCGAGGGCTGCAGCTCATCCCGGAGTCCGAGGTCGAGGGGCACCTCGCGGGGAACGGGGCGTCGCGCGATGCGGGCACCGAGTCCCACGACCAGGACCACGACTAGGACGGGTCGTCCGTCCCCACGAGCAGGACACGGAGCGCCGTCTCCGGTGAGCCGCGACCGTCCGGTGGGATCGTCTCGCCGTGCGTGTAGCGATCGACGACCCGCGGGTCGACGTAGCTGGACTTCGCGATCGCCGGGGTGTTGCCGAGGACCGCTGCGGCGTCGCGCATGGCCTGTGTGAGTGCCTTCGAGCGTGCCGTCTTGCTCTGCACGGGTCCGGCCTTCGCCAGGCTCTCCGCGGCCGCCACGGTGCCGTGCAGCGTCCGGAAGTCCTTCGCGGTGAACTCACCGTTCGTCTGCGCCCGGACGTAGTCGTTGATCTGGCTCGCCTGGAGGTGGCGCCACCGGTTCCCGTCCTTCCAGGCCAGGAGGCGGGCGTGCGGTCCACGGCGCTTCAAGGAGCGGATGAGTGAGGCCAGGTCGGCGTCGACGATGTCGGACTCCCAGGGCTGTCCGCTCTTCGCCGGGAACTTCAGCGCGACGGTGTCGCCGCTCACGCGAGCGTGCGCACCCTCGAGGGTCGACAGGCCGTGACTGCCGTTGGCCTCCGCATATTGCTCACCGCCGACGCGCAGGGAGCCGGTGTCGAGCATGCGGAACGCGCCGGCTGACACCCGTGCGAGCGGGTAGCCCTCGAGCCGGAGGTCCCGCGTGACCCGACCTCGCGCGGCGGGGAGTGCCTCGGCGAGGGCCAGGGCGCGGTCGAACTTGCTCCGGTCCTGACGCTCGCGCCAGGACGGGTGGTAGAGGTACTGCCGTCGCCCGGCCGCATCGATCCCGGTCGCCTGGATGTGCCCGTTCGCGTAGGGGGTGATCCAGACCTCGTTCCACGCGGGAGGGACCACCAGGCCGTCGATCCGGGCTCGGATCTCCTGATCGTCGAGGAGCGAGCCGTCCGGCAACCGGTAGCTGAAACCGCGCCCGGATCGAACCCGTCGGATGCCCTGTCCGTTCACGTCGCTGCGCCTCAGTCGTACCATCCGCCCAGCGTACGACGCGGCCGGATCCCGTTCGGCGGGCTTGCGCCGTGCCGTGCGCTCGTGTCAGCCGACGGGTGGCAACTCGGCGAGGAAGGCGTCGTGCAGGCGCCCGTTCGTCGCGAGGGAGCTCCGCGTGGAGATGGTCTCGATGCCGTCGATGTCCGTGAAGCGACCGCCGGCCTCGAGGACGATCGGCACGTGGGCGCCCAGGTCGTACTCCTGCACGCCGAATTCGGCCACGGCGTCGATCGAGCCCTCTGCGAGGAGCATATAGGGCCACATGTCACCGATGGCCCGATCGCGCCACAGGGAGCCGCACAGGGCCAGCAGCTGGGGGATCCGCCCGACCGAGGCCCACTGCGCGATGCTCTGGAAGCTGAAGGACGCGTCGGCGAGGTCGGAGACCCCCGAGACGGACAGCCGACGCGGGGTGGTCTCGCCGAACCTGACGCCCCACGCACCGTGCCCGATGGCACCCCACCAGCGGGCGTGCATGGCGGGTGCGCTCACGACGCCGACGACCGGCACGCCGTCGACGGCGAGGGAGATGAGCGTCGCCCAGTTCGAGACACCGCGGAGGAAGTTCGCCGTCCCGTCGATCGGGTCGATGATCCACTGGCGATCCGTGGGTCCCTGCGCGCCGTACTCCTCGCCGAACACGCCGTCGTCCGGGCGCTCGGTCTCGAGGATGCCGCGGATGGCGCGTTCGACGGCGAGGTCGGCATCGGTGACGTGCGAGCGGTCCGGTTTGGTGGACACTTCGAGGTCGCGAGCCTCGAAGCGGTCCATCGCGATGCGGTCGGCCGCGTCGGCGAGCCGGAGCGCGAGATCGAGGTCGGCGGGGGAGACGGTCACGGGTTCGGTCACCTCTCCAGGATAGGGTCGCGCGGGCCTGATCGAACGACGCTCGAGGGCCCGCAGACGTGCCTCCGCGACACGCCGACCGGCTCGATTTCGCACCCGGGCCAGTTGGGTGCTAGTGTCATATCTCGGTTCGGAACACTCCGAAACCACGCACCTCTAGCTCAATTGGCAGAGCAACTGACTCTTAATCAGTGGGTTCCCGGTTCAAGTCCGGGGGGGTGCACCACACCAGCAACGGCCTCGTCTTCGGACGGGGCCGTTCTGCGTTTCGGCTCGACTCGCGCGAGCCTGCGGCCCGACGAAACGCTCCAGGGACGTTTCGCGACAGCTCCCGTCCGATTCGCGTCATCGGGGCGGAGCAGGCCTCAGGCATGAGACCCTGGAAGGGTCGGCAGCATGGCGGGATCGGGTCCTGCCGTTGCCGGCGGAAGCCTTCGCGTGGTCACCCCACCGCGCGGAGCAGAGCGACGGTCGGGCATTCGTGCCCACCAGCGCCGTGACGCCTCATCGATTCGGGTTCGATGAGGCGTCATGCCCGCTCAGCGGCCTGGTACGACGAAACGGCCGCCCACCGGAGTGGACGGCCGTTCTCGATGTGCGTCGTCGGTCAGGCGACCGAGCTGCGGCGGGCCGGCATCGGGTTGACGAGACTCGCGTCGATGAACTCGGGTTCGGCCCAGACGGTGATGGGGTAGTGCTGCGGCTCGAGGAGGGTCCGCTCGACGAGCGTCGGCTCGGTGTCGTCTGCCGCCGCCTCGGACCGGTCGTCATCGGCCAGCGCCTCGGACGGGGCGGCGATCGCCTCGGTGATGGCGGCAGGTTCCTCGGCGACGGTCGGCTCGATGACCTCGACCGCTTCGACCTCGTCGGCGGCGTCGACGGCGGTTTCCTCCTGGCCGCGAGACCAGAGGCGCCATCCACGGGGCGGAGCGGTTTCGGCACGGACCGTCACCGCAGCCTGCTCGAGGTCGATGTCCGTCGCGATGTCGTGGGCGAGCTGCTGGGCGTAGACCTCGTGGAAGATCTCGTCGCCGGAGCTCGGGGTGCGGCGCGACAGCACCCAGGCGCCGTTGGCGCCGAGCTCGCTCGCCAGTCGAGCGTGGACGAGGTCGAACAGCTGCTTCTCGGTCAGCTTCGATGCGGAGACTGGTGCTGCGTGGCGTCGGCGACCGAACATGGCGGGCCCTTCATCGAAAGCGGATCATCCGTGAGGCTGGACTGCCCTCATTGTCGATCACGAGGCGCGGAACGACGCGGAGACACGCGGGCGAGCGCCCCAATTCTCGGGTTTTCCGGGCGGTCGTGGTAGCGCGGGTGGCGCGACCTCAGCGGCCGATCTCAGCCTGCTTGCTGTCGTCGAGCACCGAGCTGATCGCGAGGGCCAGCGAGATGCCCCAGCTCACCCAGAGGAGGGCGAGCTTCCAGTCCCGTGGTCCCTGTCGGGTCGCCTGGAGGGCGGAGATCCCGCCGAAGACCGTGGAGATCATGCTGCCGTTGAAGAGGAATTTGCGCATGACTTCACGCTAGCCGGTAGGGGAGGCCCCCCGCATCCGGGCTTTCCTTCGGGTTCTCGCCTGTGCTAGCGAACGCGCGCTTCGCGAAGGCCAGTGAGGCGCGCAGCTGGGTGAGGCGGAGCGCGTCGCCACCCGTCGCGGGCAGGTGCACCTCCGCGACGATGCTTCCCGACCAGTCCGCCGCGCGCAGCAGCTCGAGGACCTCGGCGACCGGCTGCTCACCGTCGCCCGGGAGGAGGTGCTCGTCGAGGAAGGCACCCCGCGGCGACGGCGCGGTCCCGTCGCACAGGTGCACGTGTCGGAGTCGGTCGCCGTAGCGGGTCGCGATCTCGAGCGAGTCCTCACCCGCGAGGGCCGCGTGGGAGAAGTCGAGCGTCAGAGCGGCGCAGGCGAGTGGGGCCGGGTCGTACCCGAAGGCGAACGGCTGCACCCGCAGCCCGCGGCTCTGGAAGCACGCCATGTTCTCGACGGCCAGCTCGAGTCCGTGCGTCTCGGTCAGCTCCGCGACGAGGTCGACGAAGGCGTTGGCATAGCGCCGCTGCCACCGGAACGGCGGGTGGACGACGACGGTCGACGCCCCGACGGCGACGGCGAGCTCAGCCGAGCGGCGGAGCTTCTCCCGATGGTCGCGGCCCCAGACGAACGCGGTCCGGGTCAGGACCGGCGCGTGGATCGAGAGGATGTCCAGCCCGGTCTCGGCGGCGAGGGCGCGGAGGGCGTCGGCGTCCTGCGTCACGCGGTCCTGGGTGACCATGACCTCGACGCCGTCGTAGCCGGCTTCGGCGGCCAACTCGAACGCGCGCCGGGTTCCCAGCGGGTAGACGCAGGACGTGCTCATGCCATGGCGGATCATCAGCGCAAGCATATGCTCGCCGTCTGAACACGCGGTTTCGCCATGCGGAACGCTGCTAGCCTGAACAGCGAACCCGAGTACCCCGGGAGGGCCATCATCACCAGATATTCCGCGCCTGACGGCGGATCAGCGTCGACCTTCGACTTCATCGTGGTATCCAACCGGCTGCCGGTCGACCGCGTCGTCGATGCAGACGGTGCCGAGAGCTGGCGGACCTCACCCGGTGGACTCGTGACCGCCCTCGAACCCGTGATGCGCGGTGCCGACGGCGCCTGGATCGGATGGGCCGGCTCGGCCGACCTCGAGATCGAGCCGTTCGACAACGACGACATGTGGATCATCCCGGTCCCACTGTCCGAGGACGAGATCGCCCGCTACTACGAGGGCTTCTCGAACGACACCATCTGGCCGCTCTACCACGACGTCATCGCTCCGCCGAGCTACCACCGCGAGTGGTGGGACTCCTACGTCGCCGTGAACCGACGGTTCGCGGAGGCGGCCGCAGCGGCCGCGTCCGACGGCGCGACGGTCTGGGTGCAGGACTACCAGCTGCAGCTCGTGCCGAAGATCCTGCGTGAGCTGCGACCCGATCTCACGATCGGCTTCTTCAACCACATCCCCTTCCCGGCCTACGGCATCTACTCGCAGCTCCCGTGGCGACGCCAGATCATCGAGGGACTGCTCGGCGCCGACGTCATCGGCTTCCAGCGCGTCGCGGACGCGGGCAACTTCTCCCGGGCGGTCCGCCGCCTGTTCGGGTACGAGACGAAGGGGGCCGCGATCCAGGTCCCGCTCGATGCGGCACTCGTGTCGGTCACGACGGACGCGGCTCCGGTCGCCTCGAAGCGCGGCGCCCCGTACCGCACGGTGATCGCCCGGCACTTCCCGATCTCGATCGACAGCAAGGGGTACCAGGCCCTCGCGCAGCGCCCCGAGATCATCGCCCGTGCCAAGCAGATCCGCGAGGAGCTCGGCAACCCGGAGACGATCATGCTCGGCGTCGACCGCCTCGACTACACCAAGGGCATCGGGCACCGACTCAAGGCCTTCGGCGAACTCCTCGCACAGGGCAAGCTCGCGGTCGAGGACGTCACCCTCGTCCAGGTCGCCAGCCCCAGCCGCGAACGCGTCGAGACGTACCGTCAGCTCCGCGACGACATCGAGCAGACGGTCGGCCGGATCAACGGCGACTTCGGCACCATCGGCCACACCGCGATCCAGTACCTGCACCACGGGTACCCCCGCGAGGAGATGGCTGCCCTCTACCTCGCTGCCGACGTCATGCTCGTCACGGCCCTGCGCGACGGCATGAACCTCGTCGCGAAGGAGTACGTCGCCGCTCGCTACGACAACGACGGCGTCCTCGTGCTGAGCGAGTTCGCCGGCGCGTCCGACGAGCTGAAGCAGGCACTCAAGATCAACCCGCACGACATCGAGGGGATGAAGTCGGCGATCCTCCAGGCCGTGCACATGACGAAGGCCGAGCGTGGTCGGCGCATGCGGGCGCTGCGCAAGCGCGTCATGGAGTACGACGTCGCGCGGTGGTCGGCGTCCTTCCTCGACGAGTTGCAGCGTGTGCGCGACCAGTCACCGACCATCGAGCAGGGGAGCACCACCCAGTCATGAGCACCACCGACGAGCCCACCGACACCCTCGGGGGGCTTCCCCTCGGACTGCGTGCGGAACTCCGCCGCCTGGCCGACGTCCCGAAGCTCCTGGTGGCCCTGGACTTCGACGGCACGCTGGCACCCGAGGTCGACGACCCGGACCAGGCGCGCGCGCTGCCCGCGGCTCGCAAGGCCGTGTTGGCGCTGATGGACCTGCCAGGGACGCGCGTCGCACTCGTGTCCGGGCGCGCGATCGACAGTCTCGTGGCGGTGGCCGAGCTGCCCGACCACGCCCTGTTCGCCGGCTCGCACGGCGTCGAAATCCGTCTCGACAACCCCGACGACGCCCTCGCCCTCGACGACGAGGAACGCGAACAGCGGGAGACCCTCCAACGGATCCTCCAGGACGTCGCGGAGGGTTACGATAATGTCTGGATCGAGCGGAAGCCGGCAGGGTTCGCCCTGCACACGAGGCTCGCCAGTGAAGAAGACTCCAGGATCGCCCACCTCGAAGCACTCGCCCACACCAAGGACGAGTTCGGCGCCCTGACGGTTCGAGAGGGCAAGAACGTCCTCGAGTTCTCGCTCAGGAGCGCGACCAAGGGCGAAGCCGTCGAACACCTCCGGCGGTACACCAAAGCAGATGCCGTGTTCTACGCGGGCGACGACGTCACGGACGAGGACGCGTTCGGAGCACTCGGCCCCGGCGACCTCGGGGTGAAGAGCGGCACCGGCGTGACCGCCGCCGACTTCAGGGTCGAAGGACCCTCCGAGATCGCGCGCGTCCTCGGCATGCTCGCGGAATATCGAAGCAACAAGGAAGCCGTAGACTCTTAAAATGCCAGAGATCGACATCAAACCACGCAGTCGTGCCGTCACCGACGGGATCGAGGCGACCACTTCGCGCGGCATGCTCCGCGCCGTCGGCATGGGCGACGAGGACTGGGACAAGCCCCAGATCGGCATCGCGAGCTCGTGGAACGAGATCACGCCCTGCAACCTCTCGCTCGACCGCCTCGCGCAGGGGGCCAAGGAGGGCGTGCACTCGGGTGGGGGATACCCGCTGCAGTTCGGCACCATCTCCGTCTCCGACGGCATCTCCATGGGCCACGAGGGCATGCACTTCTCGCTCGTCTCGCGCGAGGTCATCGCCGACAGCGTCGAGACCGTGGTCATGGCCGAGCGCCTCGACGGCACGGTCCTGCTCGCCGGCTGCGACAAGTCGCTGCCGGGCATGCTCATGGCCGCCGCGCGGCTCGACCTCTCCTCGGTCTTCCTCTACGCCGGATCGATCGCGCCGGGTTGGGTCAAGCTCTCCGACGGTACCGAGAAGGAGGTCACGATCATCGACTCCTTCGAGGCGGTCGGGGCCTGCAAGGCCGGCAACATGAGCGAAGAGGACCTGAAGCGCATCGAGTGCGCCATCGCCCCGGGCGAGGGTGCCTGCGGCGGGATGTACACGGCCAACACGATGGCGTCGGTCGCCGAGGCGCTCGGCATGAGCCTCCCGGGTTCGGCATCGCCGCCCTCGGCCGACCGCCGTCGCGACTACTTCGCGCACCGCTCGGGCGAAGCCGTGGTCAACATGCTCCGACTCGGTATCACCGCTCGCGACATCCTGACGAAGGAGGCGTTCGAGAACGCCATCGCCGTCGCGATGGCATTCGGCGGATCGACGAACGTGGTCCTGCACCTGCTCGCGATCGCCCGTGAGGCCGAGGTCGACCTCACGCTCGACGACTTCAACCGCATCGGCGACAAGGTGCCGCACATCGGCGACCTGAAGCCGTTCGGCCAGTACGTCATGAACGACGTCGACCGTCACGGCGGCGTCCCCGTCGTCATGAAGGCGCTGCTCGACGCCGGTCTGCTGCACGGTGACTGCCTCACGGTCACCGGCAAGACGGTCGCCGAGAACCTCGCCGACATCAACCCCGACCCGATCGACGGCACGGTCATCCGCACGCTCGACAACCCGATCCACGCGACCGGCGGCATCACGATCCTCAAGGGGTCGTTCGCGCCCGAGGGCGCCGTCGTGAAGACGGCAGGCTTCGACGCCGAGGTCTTCGAAGGACCGGCGCGGGTCTTCGAACGTGAACGCGGAGCCATGGACGCGCTCACCGAGGGCAAGATCAACAAGGGCGACGTCGTCATCATCCGCTACGAGGGCCCGAAGGGTGGGCCGGGAATGCGCGAGATGCTCGCGATCACGGCCGCCATCAAGGGCGCCGGACTCGGCAAGGATGTACTACTGTTGACGGACGGTCGATTCTCAGGCGGCACAACCGGACTGTGCATCGGCCACATAGCACCCGAAGCGGTGGACGCAGGTCCACTCGCCTTCGTGCGCGATGGTGATCTGATACGGGTCGATATCGCTGGCCGCTCGCTCGACCTACTCGTCGACGAAGCAGAGCTGGAAGCCCGCCGCGACGGCTGGGCGCCTCTTCCCCCGCGCTATACCCGTGGCGTTCTCGCAAAGTACTCTCGTCTCGTGCACTCCGCAGCGGAGGGCGCGATCACGGGATAACCGAGCATCTCGTTCGTGCATCTCATCGCTGAAGGAATCATCATGCCCACGGAATCCCAACCCGTGCCTCATCCCAGAACACCTGCGGCCCCGGCCGCACCGGAGATCCTGACGGGAGCCCAGGCGATCGTCCGATCGCTCGAGCTCCTCGGGGTCACCGACATCTTCGGTCTGCCCGGCGGCGCGATCCTGCCGACCTACGACCCGCTGATGGACTCGACGAAGCTCCGTCACATCCTGGTCCGACACGAGCAGGGCGCCGGCCACGCCGCCGAAGGATACGCGGCCGCCGGCGGCGGGATCGGCGTGTGCATCGCGACGTCCGGCCCCGGCGCGACGAACCTCGTCACCGCCATCGCCGACGCCTACATGGACTCGGTGCCGATGGTCGCGATCACCGGTCAGGTGTTCTCGACCCTCATGGGCACGGACGCGTTCCAGGAAGCGGACATCGTCGGCATCACCATGCCGATCACGAAGCACTCCTTCCTCGTCAAGACCCCGGAGGAGGTCCCGGCGGCCATCGCCGCGGCCTACGAGATCGCGGGTACCGGCCGTCCCGGACCGGTGCTGGTCGACATCACGAAGGACGCCCAGCAGGCTGAAGCGCCGTTCATCTGGCCGCCGAAGGTCGACCTGCCCGGCTACCGCCCGGTGACGAAGGCGCACGGCAAGCAGATCCAGGCCGCTGCGCAGCTGCTCGTCAACGCCAAGAAGCCGGTGCTGTACGTCGGCGGCGGCGTGATCCGCTCCAAGGCTTCCGAGGAACTGCTCGCGCTGGCCGAGGCGACCGGAGCTCCGGTCGTGACGACGCTCATGGCTCGCGGGGCGTTCCCCGACTCGCACACGCAGCACCTCGGCATGCCCGGCATGCACGGCACGGTTCCGGCGGTGCTCGCGTTGCAGGAGGCCGACCTGCTCGTGTCGCTCGGTGCCCGGTTCGACGACCGCGTGACCGGCAAGGCCTCGCTCTTCGCGCCGAACGCCAAGGTCGTCCACGTGGACGTCGACCCGGCCGAGATCTCGAAGATCCGCATCGCGGACGTCCCCATCGTGGGCGACGCGAAGGACGTCATCGTCGACCTCCAGTCGGCGTTCGAGGCAGCCGCCCGCGAGGTCACCCCCGACATCGCCGAGTGGTGGTCCTACCTCGACGGTCTCCGCGACGAGTTCCCGCTGGGCTACGCCGAGCCGACCGACGGTCTGCTCTCGCCACAGCACGTGATCTCCCGCATCGGCGAGATCACCGGTCCGGAGGGCGTCTTCGCGTCGGGCGTCGGCCAGCACCAAATGTGGGCGGCGCAGTTCATCAAGTACGAGCGTCCGAACTCCTGGCTGAACTCCGGCGGTGCCGGGACCATGGGCTACTCGGTCCCCGCGGCCATGGGCGCCAAGGTGGCCCAGCCCGATCGCCACGTGTGGGCGATCGACGGCGACGGCTGCTTCCAGATGACCAACCAGGAACTCGCGACCTGCACGATCAACAACATCCCGATCAAGGTCGCGATCATCAACAACTCCTCGCTGGGCATGGTCCGCCAGTGGCAGACGCTCTTCTACGACGGTCGCTACTCGAACACCGACCTGAACACCGGGCACGACACCATCCGGATCCCCGACTTCGTCAAGCTGGCCGAGGCCTACGGTTGCCTCGCGATCCGCGTGACGAAGGAGGAGGAGGTCGACGCCGCCATCAAGCTCGCCCTGGAGACGAACGACCGTCCGGTCGTCATCGACTTCGTCGTGAGTGCCGACGCGATGGTGTGGCCGATGGTGCCGCAGGGTGTCAGCAACAGCTACGTCCAGTACGCCAAGGACCACAGTCCGTCGTTCGATGAGGAGGCCTGAGCATGAGCAGCCACGTCCTGAGCCTCCTCGTCGAGGACAAGCCCGGTCTGCTGACCCGCGTCGCCGGGTTGTTCGCCCGCCGGGGCTTCAACATCGAGAGCCTCGCGGTCGGCCACAGCGAGATCGAGGGTCTGTCCCGGATCACGGTCGTCGTCGACGTCGAGGAACTCCCGCTCGAGCAGGTGACGAAGCAGCTGAACAAGCTCATCAACGTCATCAAGATCGTCGAGCTGGATCCGGCGCAGTCCGTCCAGCGCGAGCACCTGCTCATCAAGGTCCGCGTCGACAACTCCACCCGTTCCCAGGTGTTGGAAGCCGTCAACCTGTTCCGGGCCCGCGTCGTCGACGTGGCGACCGATGCCCTCGTGATCGAGGTCACGGGCGACTCCGGAAAGACGACCGCGCTCCTCAAGGTGCTCGAGCCCTACGGCATCAAGGAGATCGCCCAATCGGGTCTCCTCGCCATCGGGCGCGGCTCGAAGTCCATCACCGAACGCGTCTTCAAGAACTAGTCGCATCTGCGACATATTGCGAAACCACAACCAAGGAGAGAACCACCAGTGACTGAGATTTTCTACGACCAGGACGCAGACCTGTCGCTCATCCAGGGCAAGAAGGTTGCCGTTATCGGCTACGGCTCGCAGGGCCACGCACACGCGCTCAACCTCCGCGACTCCGGTGTCGAGGTCGTCGTCGGCCTGAAGGACGGCTCGAAGTCGATCGCGAAGGCCGAGGAGCAGGGCTTCACCGTCAAGAACGTCGCCGACGCCTCCGCATGGGCCGACGTCATCGTCATCCTCGCTCCGGACCAGCACCAGCGCACGATCTTCGCCGAGTCCATCAAGGACCAGCTCGCTCCGGGCAAGGCGCTCGTCTTCGGCCACGGCTTCAACATCCGCTTCGGCTACATCGAGGCTCCTGAGGGCGTCGACATCTTCATGGTCGCCCCGAAGGGCCCGGGCCACACCGTCCGTCGCGAGTACGAGGCCGGCCGCGGCGTCCCCGTCATCGTCGCCGTCGAGAAGGACGAGACCGGTGGCGCTTGGGCGCTCGCCTGGTCCTACGCCAAGGCGATCGGTGGCCTCCGTGCCGGTGGCATCAAGACCACCTTCACCGAGGAGACCGAGACCGACCTCTTCGGCGAGCAGGCCGTCCTGTGCGGTGGCGTCTCGCAGCTGATCCAGTACGGCTTCGAGACCCTCACCGAGGCCGGGTACCAGCCGCAGATCGCCTACTTCGAGGTGCTCCACGAGCTGAAGCTCATCGTCGACCTCATCTGGGAGGGTGGCATCGCCAAGCAGCGTTGGAGCGTCTCCGACACGGCTGAGTACGGCGACTACGTCTCCGGCCCGCGCGTCATCGACCCGAGCGTCAAGACCAACATGCAGGCGGTCCTCAAGGACATCCAGGACGGCACCTTCGCCAAGCGCTTCATCGACGACCAGGACGCCGGCGCGCCCGAGTTCCTCGAGCTGCGCAAGAAGGGCGAGGACCACCCGATCGAGGCCACCGGTCGCGAGCTGCGCAAGCTCTTCGCGTGGAACGCTTCGAACGACGACGACTACGTCGACGGCAGCGTCGCCCGCTAGTCTCCGCTCGTCCAGCCGCTCAGCGGCACCGAGCCGGAACGCCCGCCCCGATCCGTCGGGGCGGGCGTTCCGCCGTCTGCGGGAGCCTCAGGCCGTCGCTGCTCCGGTCGTGCCCGGCTCGAGGAAGATCTCGATGACCGGGATCGGGGTGCCGGGCTCACCGATCGGCAGATGCAGGGTCACCGTGTCGGGACCGAGTCCCTTCGGCTGGGTGTGCTGGTTCGGGAGATCGTGCTCCGGGCGATGCACCTGGAACGGCACCTCGGAGCCGTCCGACAACAGCTGCGCGTAGCGCACCCGGCCGCCGAGACCGGGCAGGTGCAGGTGCACGAACGGCCAGGCGAAGACGTGCACGTAGAGGCGGTCGCCCCGTTGCGTGTACCGGACGTCGCTCGGACTGCTGAACTCCGACGGGCCGCACCCTCGGATCGCCCGCTCGTGGAGCGCGAACCAGTCGGCGAGGACCTCGAGTCGTTCGATCGCCCGCGGATCGATCGTCCCGCGCGCGGTGGGCCCGATGTTCAGCAGCATGTTGCCGTTCTTCGAGACCGAATCGATGAGCATCCGCAGGAGCAGCTCCGGCGACTTGTAGTCGAGGTTGTCGCGGTCGTACCCCCAGCTGCCGTTCAGGGTCTGGCAGGCCTCCCACCGGAGGGGTTCGCCGTCGGTACCGACCGGCGTCACCACGGGCTGGTACTGCTCCGGGGTGGTGACGTCGCCCGGGAGTTCGAGGCGGTCGTTGATGAGGATCTCCGGCTGCAACCCGCGGATCATCTCGACGAGTTCCTCCGAGCCCCAGTCGGCGGCGCCCTTGCCCGGCAGACCTTCGACGCCCTGCGAATAGCTGAAGTCGAAGAAGAGGTAGTCGATCGGCCCGTAACCGGTGAGCAGCTCGCGCACCTGGCCGTGCAGGTAGCCCCGGTAGCGGGACGAGTCCCGGTCGGCGTTCGCTGCGAGCGCCTCGGGGTCGTCGCGTCGCGGGTGGATGCCGTCGACCGTGAAGTCGGGGTGATGCCAGTCGATGAGCGAGTGGTAGAAGCCGATCCGGAGCCCCTCGGCGCGGAACGCCTCCACGAACTCCGCCACGAGGTCACGGCCGGCGGGCGTGTGCATGGACGTGAAGTCGGTGAGTGCCGAGTCCCACAGGCAGAATCCGTCGTGGTGCTTCGTCGTGAGGACCGCGTACCGGAAGCCGGCCGCCTTGGCCTGCTTGGCCCAGGCGCGGGGGTCGAACCGGTCGGGGTCGAAGTGCTCGCGGTAGCGCTCGTAATGTTCGGCCGAGAGGTGTTCCCGCGTCTGCACCCACTCATGGCGTGCGGGGAGGGCGTAGAGGCCCCAGTGCAGGAACAATCCGAATCTCGCCTCGTCGAACCAGGCGGTGTCGGGTCGGGGGATGGTGGTCTCGGTCACGGCGGCCCTTCGATCGTCGAGTGGGTTCACGGCGGTGCGGGGGCAGGCTAACACGAAAGGTCAGATGTCTGCTGTCCGGTGGTCCGGCGTGGTCAGGACGTCGGACCTGCTGCGCGTCGACGGATCAGGCGTCGTGGGGTTCGAAGACCTGCACGGGCACGCCGGTGTCCAGTGACACCTTCGCCGCCAACGCGACCGTCAGGGCGGCGATGGCACTCCGGCCGGTCACTCGGAACGGTTGGACGTCTCGCTCCGCGCAGTCGAGGAAGGAGGCCATCTGTCGTCGGTAGGGATCGGTCTCGTCGAGATCGTAGGGGCCGTGCGCGGCGGCCGATCCCAGCGCGTCGACCGCGAGCGGCGGTGCGTGGGTCGGGGACGCGCCGACGAATCGGTGGGCGATGAGCCCGGTGCTGCCGAGCACCTCGATGGCCGAGCTGAATCCGAAGTCCGGCGGGAGCTCCATGGAGGTGAGGACGCGCCCGATGCCGCCGTCGGCGTAGTCGACCGTGGTCTCGATCGGGCGACCGGTGCCGGTGCGTCGCGCTGACACGGATCGCGGCTGACCGAGGAGCTGGTTCAGCTGGTCGAAGTCGTGGATCGCGAAGTCGACGAGGGGGCCGCCGGATCGTCGCTCGTCCTGCCACCACGGTGACGGGGCGGCGGGGGAGCTCAGCCGTTCGGCCGTGACGGCGAGGGGTATGCCGACAGCCCCGGCCCGCACCGCGTCGTCGATCGCTTCGTACCCGCCGAAGAACCTGACGACGTGCGCGACCATGAACGTCCGGCCGGACCCGTCGGCGGCCCGCAGGATCGCGTGGGCGTCGGCGAGCGTCAGGGCGATCGGTTTCTCCAGTAGGACGTGTTTGCCGGCACGGAGCGCCCTGACGGCGAGATCCCGATGGGTGTCGGTCGGCGAGCAGATGACGACGATCCCCACGGAGGCATCCAGGAGCACCTCGTCGACCGAGGTGGTGAGTCGTGCGGCCGGCGCCTCCGCCATGGCTCTCGGCGACCGGGCCGAGCACAGGTAGGCGATCCGGTCCGCCGCACCGAGTCCGGCGAGCGCGCGGACGTGCGCCAGCCCCATGGCACCGGTGCCGATGACGGCGATCCGGTCCGCCGTCACCGCGTCGCCCTAGCAGCGAGGTCCACGCGCAGGCGGCTGAGGGTCGCGTCGTCGACGTCCCCGCCCAGCATCCTGATGCCCAGGGCGGCGGCTCCGACGAGGCCGTCGGCGACCGGGACGAGCCGGGCCCCGGCGGCAGCCGATGACAGGCGCTCCGCGGCCGAGGGGACGGAGGGGAGGAGTCCGTCGACGAGCACGCTGCCGCCGACGACGAGCGTGCTCTCTCGGTGATCCGAATCCGGAGCCAGCACCCGTTCCACGAGGACCGCCAAGCGGTCGACGGCAGCGTCGAGGATGGACCGCGCGACCTCGTCGTCCGCGGCTTGGAAGGCGAGCGGCGCCAGTCGGGCGATGGCGATGGGAGGACCGTCGTTCACCGACCGGATGAGTGTGTCGAGCGCCGGGGACCGGCGGTGGTCCGCGTCACCGGATGAGGACGGGTCCGGAGTGAACCCGACCGCCTGGGAGAGCAGCGGGGTGAGCCCCGTGCGGGGTCCGATGCCGTCGAGGTCGGCGGCGACCGCGCGGATCACGCGTCGGGCGATCCAGAACCCGGAGCCGCCATCGCCGAGGAGCCAGCCGGCACCGCCGACCTCCCGGACGACGAGACGGTCCCTGATCCGTCCCGCGACGCTCCCCGTCCCCGCGACGAGCACGACGCCGTCCGGCGACGCCGAGCCGGAGCCGTACATGCCGAGCAGATCCGGCTCGATCACGACCGGTCCGAGTCCGAGCGGTACGAGGTGCGCATCCAGGGCGCGTCGGTAGGCGTCGGAGACCTGCCCCGCCTGCGTGATCACCACGGGCGACCCGGACGGGAGGGGCGGTGTGGACGACGTCGTCTTGGCCTGGTCGAGTGCGGCACGAGCCGCGAGCGCGATCTGCGTGGCAGCGCTGTCCACGCCGGACGAGGTCGGATTCCCGCCGCCCGCGCGCCCGGAACCGAGGCGACGTCCGGAGGCGTCGACGAGCACCGCGCGGGACGAGGTGCCGCCGGCGTCGACCGCCAGAGTTGTTTTCATCATCGTCATCATCTCGAAACATGTTGCCGTGGGCCACAACGTACTGTAAGAATCAGTTTCGCGTCACTCCAACGAAGGAGAAAAGGAATTTCCATGACTGTTTCCATCCGCACCGACCCACCGGTCGAGCACGCCACCGGCGTGACCAACCGGATTCGGTCGCGGATGCCGGAGATGTCCGGAGTCATGCTGCGTATCGCGGACTACCTGTTGGAGAACCCCGACGCGCCCCTCACCCTCACGATCGGTGAGCTCGCGGCCGATTCGGGCGTCTCGGCGGCGACCATCACCCGCTTCTGCCGGATCATCGGATACACCGGCTACGCACCGTTCCGGGTCGACCTCGCCAAGGACTTCGGTCGCAGCACCGCTCGCGACTCCTGGCAGACCGACATCGGCCGGGCGTTCGGCCCCGACGACTCGGCTCCGGACGTCCTGAGCACGCTGCTCAACGCCCACACGCGGACGCTGCGCGAGACCGCCGACGTGATCGACCTCGAGGTCATGCTCGAGATCGCCGCCGCCATCGCGCGCAGCCGGAACGTCGACATCTACGGTGTCGGCGGCAGCGCGATGCTCGCCGACGAGATGCAGGCCAGGCTGTACCGGATCGGCATCAGCACGCACGCCTGGTCGGAGGTCCACGCGGGCCTCACGAGCGCGGCGATCCAGGGCCCCGACTCGGTCGCCCTGGGGATCAGCAACACCGGGCGCACCGAGGAGACCATCCAGATGCTCCGCCAGGCGGGTCGCGCGGGCGCGCTCACCGTGGCGATCAGCAACAACCCGGACTCCCCGCTCGTCGCCGCATCGACGCTGGCCATCATCACCTCGGCCCATGAGCGGTTCCTGCAGCCCGACGACCTCTCCGCCAAGCACGGTCAGCTGTTCGTCCTGGATCTGTTGTACCTGTTCGTCGCGCAGCAGAACTTCGAGCGCACGACCAAGCGCCTCGCGGCCTCCGCCCTCGCGGTCGCCCCGCACCGCCGGCCCACCAAGGCCGGAGCCCTGTCCGAGACCGCCTCGCCCGTGGGCGTCTGAGAGGAACCGAATGAGCACCACATCCACCACCACCTGGACCGATCACGTCGATCGGTACACCGATGAGGTCACCTCGCGCCTCGCGGACATCACCCAGGCGGCACGGGCCGGCGAACTCGACCCCGCGATCGACCTGCTGGTCGCGGCCCTCGAACGCGGTGCGGTCATCCAGGCCTTCGGCACCGGCCACTCGGAGGCGTTCGCGATGGAGATCGCAGGCCGCGCAGGCGGGCTGATCCCGACGAACAAGATCGCCCTTCGGGACGTCGTCCTCCGCGGCGGACGGTCCGTCGACGACCTCGGCGGTGCCGCGCTGGAGCGCAGTGGCGACGTCGCGGCGGAACTCTTCGCGATCTCACCGGTGGGGGAGGACGACGTGTTCATCATCGCGTCGAACTCCGGCGTCAACGGGTCGATCGTGGGACTCGCCCTGATCGCCAAGGAGCACGGCCACCCCGTCATCGCCGTGACCTCGCTCGAGCACACCTCGCGCGTCGAGCCGAAGCACCCGAGCGGGCTGCGGCTCTCCGAGGTGGCCGACGTGGTGCTCGACAACCGTGCTCCGTTCGGCGACGCGACCATCGAGGTCCAGGACGGCGTCCCGGTCGGCGCGGTGTCCTCGATCACAGCGGCCTACCTCGCGCAGCTCCTCACCATCGGCGTCGCGGCAAGGATCGCGGCGACCGGCGAGACCCCACCGCTCTACATCTCGGCCAACATCCCGGGCGGCGACGAGCACAACAGTGTGCTCGAGGACCGCTACCGAGGCCGGATCAGACGTGACGCCTGAACCCGAGGCGTCGCACCACCCGCACCACATACCCGACACCACCACCCCGACAGCACCACACCCGGGCAACACTCGAATCACTGGAAGGTAGACCGATGGACAAGCAGCCAGCAACGCTCCAACGCCGCGATTTCCTGCGAGGAGCACTCGCGACCGCGATCCTCCTCCCGCTGGGCGGGACGCTCGCGTCCTGTGTCGGCGGCGGAGGCGGGGCCACCACCACCGGCGGGCCGGTCTCGGCCGACAACCCGTTCGGCATGGCCGCCAACTCGACGGTCGACGCCGTCATCTTCAAGGGCGGGTACGGCATCGAGTACACCGAGTTCGCCGGGAAGCTCGTCGAGAAGCAGCAGGCGGGCTCGACCGTCAAGGTCACGGCCGCGACGAACATCGCGCAGACCCTCCAGCCGCGGTTCGTCGCCGGCAACCCGCCGGACGTCATCGACAACAGCGGCGCCGGCCTCATCGGCATCAACACCATCCGCGAGCAGCTCGCCGACCTGACGGACGTCATCGAGGCGAAGAACTACGAGGGCAAGGTCATCAAGGACACCCTCTACCCGGGTGTCGTCGAGCCGGGCACCTTCGACGGCAAGTTCGTGCAGCTGAACTACGTGCTGACGGTCTACGCGGTCTGGTACTCGGCTGCGCTCTTCGAGGCGAACGGCTGGACGCCCCCGAAGACCTGGGCCGAGGCGCTCGATCTCGGTGCGAAGGCCAAGGCGCAGGGCAAGTACCTGTTCGGCTGGGGCACCGAGGCGGCCACCTACTACCTGACGATGGCGATCGCGTCCGCGATCAAGGAGGGTGGCGACGAGGTCCGTCTGGCGCTCGAGAACCTCGAGGCGGACTGCTGGTCGAAGCCGGCCGTCCAGGACGTGCTCAAGGGTCTCAAGGCGATCATCGACGCCGGGTACGTCAAGCCCGGTGGCGCCGGAACGCAGTTCACCGCTGCGCAGGCGCAGTGGAGCAACTCGGAGGACTTCATCCTCTACCCCTCGGGCGGCTGGATCGAGAACGAGATGAAGACCCAGACGAAGGACGGCTTCAAGATGACCGGCGCGCCCGAGCCGACGGTCTCCGCCGACTCCGCCCTGCCGTACTCGGCGCTCCACAGCACCGCGGGTGAAGGCTTCATCGTCCCGTCGCAGGGCAAGAACGTCGGCGGTGGCAAGGAGTTCCTGCGGGCCATGCTGTCGAACGACGCCGCGGTGAACTTCGCCAAGACGACCTTCTCGTCGACGATCGTCAAGGACACGATCCCCGAGGACGGCTTCGGCTCGACGGCGCTCGTGTCCCAGGTGAAGATGTTGAACGACGCGGGCACCGATGTGTTCTCGTGGAGCTTCATCGACCTGTACGGGCTCAACACGGACCTCCTCGTCCTCTGGAACACGTTCCTGCAGGGTGGTTCCGACGTCGCCACGCTCACCAAGGGCATGCAGGACATCTCCGACAAGGTCCGTAACGACGACTCCGTGGACAAGGTCACCGTCAAATGACGGCGGTCGGCACGCCGATCGGGAAGGTGGGAGGGGCTACCCCTCCCGCCGCCCGGCGGTTGCGCCGCCGGGACTTCACGTTCGACCGGGTCTCGTTCTTCCTGGTCTTCCTGATCGTGCCGGTGGTGGGGTACGTCGTCTTCGTTGTCTCGCCGTTCGCGCAAGCGGCGTACTACTCGTTGACGAACTGGTCCGGGTTCTCCCCGGGCATGGACTTCGTCGGGTTCTCGAACTACACGAAGCTCTTCCAGGACCAGACCTTCCTCCAGTCCATGGGCAACAGCGTCGCGCTCGCGATCGTCCTGCCGCTCGTGACCCTCGGGATCGCGTTCCTCTTCGCCTCCCTCATCACGATCGGCGGGCCGAGCAACGGTCCGATCCGTGGCCTCCGCAACTCAAGCGTGTACCGCGTGATCACCTTCTTCCCGTATGTCGTGCCGGCCATCGTCATCGGCCTCATCTGGAAGCAGATCTACGACCCGTCGTCCGGGCTGCTGAACGGCTTCCTGACCGGCATCGGGCTCGACCAGTTCGCCTCCTTCGCCTGGCTCGGTTCACCGGACACGGCGATGATCGCGACCATGTTCGTCATCGTCTGGGGGCTCATCGGGTTCTACACGGTGCTCTTCATCGCGGCGATCAAGGGCGTGCCGGCCGAGGTGTACGAGGCGGCACGGATCGACGGTGCGGGTCGCCTGCGGACCGCGCTCACGATCACGATCCCGCTGATCCGGGACAACATCCAGACGGCGTACATCTACATGGGCATCCTCGCCCTCGACGCGTTCGTGTACATGGCCGCGTTGAATCCCGGCGGCGGCCCGTCCAACACGACGCTCGTGATGTCGCAGCAACTGTTCACGACGGCGTTCACCAAGGGCCAGTTCGGCTACGCCTGCGCGATGGGGGTCGTGCTCGCGCTCGTCACCCTGATGTTCGCGGGCGTCGTCTTCCTGGTCAGCCGACTCACCGGCGGCAACGATGAAGGGGTGGCGGAATGACCGTCCAGACCACGGCGACGACCGCGAACCCGGCGGTCGTCGGAACCGGCACGCGCACACCGGCCAGTCGCAAGCCGACCACGGGCGACCGCGTCGTCGGGACGGCATCGCACACGGTGCTCATCATCTGGTCGATCGTGGTCGTCGTCCCGCTGCTCTGGACGGTCATGTCGTCGTTCAAGACGAGCTCCGAGATCTTCGCCTCGCCGTTCTCGCTGCCGTCGAAGTGGAGCTTCGACAACTACGTGAACGCGTGGACGACCGCCGGTATCGGGAGCTTCTTCCTGAACTCGATCGTGGTGGTGTTCGGCGCCCTCATCGTGACCATGCTGTTCGGCTCGATGTGTGCGTACGTGCTGGCGCGGTTCCGCTTCTTCGGGAGCCGGGCCATCTACTACCTGATGCTCGCCGGCCTCACGTTCCCCGTGTTCCTCGCGATCGTGCCGTTGTTCTTCGTGCTGCAGAGCCTCGGGTTGCTCAACTCGCTCCCGGGACTCATCCTCACGTACGCGGCGTTCGCCTTCCCGTTCACGGTGTTCTTCCTGTTCTCGTTCTTCAAGTCGCTGCCGGTCTCCATCGCGGAGGCGGCCGCGATCGACGGAGCAGGGGAGTGGCGGACCTTCTTCCAGGTGATGCTGCCCATGGCGAGGCCGGGGCTCGCGACCGTCGCGATCCTCAACTTCGTGGGGCTGTGGAACCAGTTCCTGCTGCCGGTGGCACTCAACTCGAACCCGCAGAACTACGTCCTGACGCAGGGGATGGCGTCGTTCGCCGCCCAGGCCGGGTACTCGGTGGACTTCGGTGCGCTCTTCGCGGCGTCCGTGATCACCGTGGTCCCCGTGCTCATCGTGTACCTGATCTTCCAGCGCCAGCTGCAGGGTTCGGTGTCGCAGGGCACGGACAAGTAGCGCAGCGGCGTGCGCGTCCTCGGCCCGAGCGGATCACTGGAACAATGGGTCCAATGAGCCTCCAGTCGCCAATCGCCGTCGAGATCGCCGTCCAGGACGTGGAGGGGGTCCGCATCGCCATCCGCGAGGGAGCCCAGCGGGTCGAATTGTGCCAGGCCCTCGGCACCGGTGGGCTCACCCCCTCCATCGGACTGGTCATGGCGGCGGTCCGCGCTGCGGACGAAGCCGGGCTCAGCGACTTCGTGCACGTCCTCGTGCGGCCGCGAGAGGGTGGTTTCGTCTACTCGCCCGCGGAGATCGACGTCATGTCCGGCGACATCCTCGCGCTCGAGGCCGCGGGTGCTGCTGGCATCGTCGTCGGTGCCCTCCGGTCCGATCGGACGATCGACCTGGAGGCGCTGGCGCAGCTGCGTCAGGCTGCGGGCTCGCTCGCGGTGACCTTCCATCGGGCCGTCGACGCGACGACCGACCCCGTCCGGTCCGCCGACCAGCTGCGCGACGCCGGTGTGGACCGTCTGCTGACGTCCGGCGGCGCGCGGGCGAGCATCGACGGCGCGGAGAAGCTCGCGCAGATGGCCTCGAGGGGCGACAGCTCGATGCAGATCATGGCTGGTGGCGGCGTCACGATCGATGCGATCCCCGCCCTCGCTCGGGCAGGTGTCGACGCGGTGCACCTCTCCGCTCGTCGTCGTGCCGGCCGGGTCACCGAGACCGGCCCCGGCGGAGGTTCGCCGAGCTACGACATCACGGACGCGACGACCGTCGCGCGCGCGGTGGCCGCGGCCCGGCGCGCTGCCGTCGCCGTCTGAGATCCGTCGGCACCGACGGGATCGTCGACCGGTCCGGTTGGGTGATCAGAGCGCCACGATGACGAGGGCGAGGATCAGCACGAGCTGACCGATGAGTCGTGGGACGAACGGCACGGCGAGGCGACCGAACCGCTCGGGCTGGCGCGCGGCCGCGGCGTTCGCCGGGAACACCGCGACGAGGAACACGATCAGGCAGACGACTGCGGCGAGCCTGGCGGGTGGGACGAGCAGGCCGACGCCGCCCGCGATCTCGCACACACCGGTGAAGACGACGAGCATCCGCGGTGTGATGACGTTGCCCCGCAGGGGTCCCGGGATCATCGCGGCCATGGTCCTCGCCGGTCCCGGGAGGAAGTGGAGGACTCCCATGCCGATGAACATGATCGCAAGGACGACGGTCAGGATGGACTGCAGGAGCGGGAACGGGTTCACCAGGCAATTCTGCTCCGTCGCGTCCGGATCGCCGCACTCGGTGGTCGGCCCGGCGGCGATAGGCTGGCGGTATGACTGAGCCGCGGGACGAAGACGCGCTGAGCTGGGCGGGCGACGACGATCCGACGCTCGACGCCTCGGCTTCCGGCGACCGGACCACGCTCGATCCCGCGTCGCAGGAGCCGATCACGCGTGGTCGGGCGACCTCGTCGGTCCAGCCGGCCGTGGGGTCTGCCGGTCCGGTCGCGGAACCGATGACTCCTCCTGTCGAGGTCGATGTCGCGAAGCCGACCGACCGGGTCACGGACGAGGCTGCCGCCGGCGAGCGCGAGCAGATGAGTTCGGTCATGCTCGTCACGCTCGGCATCTTCGGTGGGGTCTTCCTGCTGTACAGCGTCGGTTGGCTGATCTCTGCGTTCCGTCCTGACGCGGCCGTCCCGAGCGACGCGGTCGGCCGGTTCATGTTCGATCTCGGACAGGGGCTCGCGGTCGCCGCGGGACCCGTGTGGATGGCCGCGACGCTCTGGTTGACGCGTGGCGGCAGACCGGTGGTCAGGATCGCGATGCTCCTGCTCGGTGTCGTGCTCATCCTGCCCTGGCCGTTCCTCCGAGGAGTGTGACCCCGATGCCCTCCACCACCGCGGACCCCGTGTCGAAGCCCGCCGCCGAGCGCCCGGGCTGGATCAGCTGGTCCATCGCCGTCCTCTTCGGGCTGTTCTTCGCCTATGACGTCTTCGAAGCCGTCGGCAACCTCGTCGGCATCGTCGGAACGGCGAACGGCCTCGCCGTGCCGGTCCTGCCGCTCGGCTGGGTCGTCCTCATCGGCGGCCTGCTCCTGCCGATCGTGGCTTTCGCGATCGCCTTCTGGACCGGTCGCGACCGGTCACTCGGCGAGCAGGCTGTGCGCTACCTCGTCGCCCTGTGCGTCGTCGCGGCGATCTCGCTGTCGGTCCTCGCGATGTTCGGCGCCCAGCAGTTGATCGACCTCTCCGCCTGACCCGGCCGCCGCCTCGTCACACGACGAACCGCCCGGTGCGCCTCCGATAGGCTTGCGATGGCCGCCGGACACCGACGCGCTGCCCACCCCACTGCTACTGCGAAGGAACCGTTCCGTGTCGAAACCGGTCGTACTGATCGCCGAAGAACTCTCACCAGCAACCGTCGACGCCCTCGGGCCCGACTTCGACGTGCGCTCCGTCGACGGGACGGACCGCCCGGCTCTGCTCGCGGCGATCGCCGACGCCGACGCCATCCTGGTCCGATCCGCGACCAAGGTCGACGCGGAGGCCATCCAGGCGGCCACCCGGTTGAAGGTCGTCGCGCGCGCGGGTGTCGGTCTCGACAACGTCGACATCAAGGCCGCCACGACGGCCGGGGTCATGGTCGTCAACGCTCCCACGTCGAACATCATCTCCGCGGCCGAACTCACCGTCGGGCACATCCTGAGCCTCGCCCGTCACATCCCGGCCGCGCACGCCGCGCTCGCCCAGGGGCAGTGGAAGCGGTCCAAGTACACGGGTACCGAGCTGTACGAGAAGACCATCGGCATCATCGGCCTCGGCCGTATCGGTGCCCTCATCACTGCTCGTCTGCAGGCGTTCGGCACGAACGTCATCGCGTACGACCCCTACATCACGTCCGCTCGTGCACAGCAGCTCGGGGTGCAGCTGGTCACGCTCGACGAGCTGCTGGCGCAGTCCGACTTCATCACCATCCACATGCCGAAGACGCCGGAGACGACGGGCATGATCGCCGGTCCGCAGTTCGCGCTCATGAAGCCGACGGCCTACGTCGTCAACGTCGCCCGCGGCGGCCTGATCGACGAGGACGCGCTGTACGAGGCGCTGTCCAACAACGTCATCGCCGGTGCCGGCCTCGACGTCTTCGTCAGCGAGCCGCCCACCGACACGAAGCTCCTCGGGCTCGAGAACGTCATCGTGACGCCGCACCTCGGTGCATCCACGGACGAGGCGCAGGAGAAAGCCGGCGTCTCGGTCGCCAAGTCCGTGCGCCTCGCGCTCGGCGGCGAACTCGTCCCGGACGCGGTCAACGTCGCCGGCGGCGTGATCGACCCCTACGTCCGTCCCGGCATCCCGCTCGTCGAGAAGCTCGGGCAGGTGTTCGCCGCGCTGTCGACCTCGTCGCTCACCAGCGTCGACGTCGAGGTCCACGGCGAGCTGAGCGGCTACGACGTCAGCGTGCTGAAGCTGGCCGCGCTCAAGGGGATCTTCACGAACATCGTCAGCGAGACGGTCTCGTACGTGAACGCCCCGCTGCTCGCCGAACAGCGCGGTGTCGTCACGCGCCTGCTCACGGACGAGGTGAGCGAGGAGTACCGCAACGTCATCACGCTGCGTGGAGCCCTCAGCGACGGATCGCAGATCTCGGTGTCGGGCACGCTGACGGGAACGAAGCAGACCGAGAAGATCGTCGAGATCAACGGCTACGACGTCGAGGTGCCGTTCGCGAAGCACCACATCGTGATGGTCTACACCGACCGGCCCGGCATCGTGGCCGTCTACGGCCAGCGGTTCGGCGAGGCGGGCATCAACATCGCGGGCATGCAGATCGCCCGTCACGAGGCCGGTGGCCCGGCGCTCAGTGTGCTGACGGTCGACTCGCCGGTCGCCGATGACGTCCTCGAGGTCATCCGCGAGACGATCGACGCGACGCTGCTCCGCGAGATCGACATCACCGAGCAGTAGCCCGACCCCTGCTCCGACCCGATGCCCCGCGCCGACCGGTGCGGGGCATCGTCGTCTGCAGGCCGAGACGCCGAGGCTGTTCCGGAGCGCCCGGCGGGGTGTCTCGGCTCAGCGCCCGTCGGCGGGGAGCAATCGCGCGATGACGGCGAGGAGCCGCTCGATCGACTCGTCGCTGCCCTCATCGGGATCGCTGACCCCCATGCCGAGCTGCCCCGTGTTGGCGTAGAGACCGTCGCACATCAGCACGATGGCGCGGGCGGTGTCCGGGTCGCCGACGGCATCCTCCACCGTGCGCAACCAGCTCCGGCGGATGTCCGCCATCGCGCCGCTCGCCTGGGCGTGCTGCCCCTGCGCCAGCCGCGCGACGGCGATGATCGTCCGGTCGAACGGGGTGCCGCAGTCGACGGAGGTGCGCACGAAGTACTCGACGACGCCCTCCGGGGCCGCCAGCATCCGCGCCGTGTCGGCCTCGCTCATCTCCGAGAGCCGGTCGATGAGGCCGTCGACGAGCGCCTCCTTGCTGCCGAAGTGGTAGAGCAGTCCGCCCTTGGAGACGCCGGCCGCCGCGGCGACGGCGTCGAGGGTGGCGGCGCGTTCGCCCTCTTCGATGAGGAGTTCGGCGAAGGCGTCGAGGACGCGTTCTCGGGCTGCGGTCTGCTTCGCCATGGCTCCATCGTATTCGGGTCGTCGGATTCGGATTGATACTATACCGGCTGGACGGTATAGTCGAGCGGGCGGCGCCCGACCGGCGCCGTTCTCCACGTTTTGAAAGAGGTCACCGTGTCCACCGCCACCGAACCCACCGCCGTCGCCGCTCCCCGTGCCGGTCGGCGAGCCTGGTTCGCGCTCGCCGTCCTCATGCTCCCCGTCCTGTTGGTGTCGGTCGACAACACGGTCCTCAACTTCGCGTTGCCCGCGATCTCGAGCGCGCTCACCCCGACCGGGACGCAGCTGCTCTGGATCGTCGACATCTACCCGCTGGTGCTCGCCGGCCTGCTCGTGTCGATGGGTAGCCTCGGCGACCGCATCGGTCGTCGTCGCCTCCTGCTCATCGGCTCCATCGGATTCGGTGTCGTCTCCGTCGCCGCGGCGTTCGCGCCCAGCGCCGAGCTCCTGATCGCGGCGCGGGCGGCGCTCGGGTTCTTCGGAGCGATGCTCATGCCGTCGACGCTCTCGCTGCTGCGGAACATCTTCCTCGACCGCGACCAGCGACGGTTCGCCATCGCCGTCTGGGCCAGCGGGTTCGCCGCCGGCAGTGCGCTCGGGCCGATCGTCGGTGGGATCATCCTCGAGCACTTCGCCTGGGGCGCGGTGTTCCTGCTCGCCGTCCCGGTCCTCCTGCCGCTCGTCGTCCTGGCGCCCTTCCTCATCCCGGAGTCGAAGGACCCGAACCCGGGACGCATCGACGTCCCGAGCATCCTGCTCATCCTCTTGACGATGACGCCACTCGTGTTCAGCATCAAGCACCTGGCGGAAGCCGGCTTCGACGTCCTCACGGTCGTCTCGATGGTCGTCGGCGTGGTCAGTGGCGTCCTGTTCATCCGCCGTCAGCTCCGCCTCGAGCACCCGCTGCTCGACCTGAGCCTGTTCCGGCGGGCCTCGTTCAGCGGCGCCGTGGTCATCAACCTGTTGAGCGTGACGGCGCTCGTCGGTGGGCTGTTCTTCGTGTCGCAGCACCTGCAGCTGGTGCTGGGCCTGCAGCCGCTCGACGCCGGGCTCGTCCTGCTCCCCGGGCTCATCGTGATGATCATCGCCGGCCTCGTGATCGTGCCCATCTCCAAGCGGGTCCGTCCGGGCATCGTGGTCCCGATCGCACTCGTCGTCTCCGCCGTCGGCTACGCCTCCATCGCGATCACCGGGGGAGACGTGTCTGCCCTCGGGATCGGCCTCGCGTTCGTCGCCCTCGGGCTCGGCATCGGCTCCGCCGAGACGGTGTCGAACGAGCTCGTGATCGCGAGTGCGCCGCCGGAGAAGGCCGGTGCGGCGTCCGGTGTCTCCGAGACCGCCTACGAGCTGGGCGCTGTGCTCGGCACGGCGACGCTCGGCACCGTGCTCACCGCGTCCTACCGTTCCTCGGTCGTCCTGCCGGACGGACTGACCGCTGCGCAGCAGCAGGCGGCGGGGGAGACCCTGGGTGGTGCGGCGAACGTCGCCCAGCAGCTGCCCGGCGACCTCGCGGGTGCACTCATGGACTCCGCGCGGCACGCCTTCGACAGCGGTGTCGGTGTCGCAGCGTGGATCGGCGTCGGCCTCATCGTGGCCGCCATGCTCGTCGCAGCGATCGGTCTGCGCCGGGTCCGGTAGGGCTCCGTCGATCGTGCCACCCGGGGACGGGTGGCACGATCCGCCCGAGGTCGGAGGCGTTAAGCTGGGCGCACACCGTCGTCGCATCCTCAGGAGTCGTATGTCCCGCACCGTCAAGCTCGCAGTCATCCCCGGCGACGGGATCGGTCCCGAGGTCGTCGGCGAGGCGCTCAAGGTCCTCGATGCGGCGGTGCAGGGCGGCGGCGTCCGGTTCGAGCAGACGCCCTTCTCGCTCGGTGCCGCACGGTTCCTCGAGACGGGCGACGTGCTGACCGACGCGGACCTCGCCGCGATCGCCTCGCACGACGCCATCCTCCTCGGAGCGGTCGGCGGCGTGCCCGGCGACCCCCGGCTCGCGAACGCGAACATCGAGCGTGGGCTGCTCCTCAAACTCCGGTTCAGCCTCGACCACTACGTCAACCTGCGCCCGACCGTGGTGTACCCGGGCGTACCGAGCCCGCTGAGCGAGCCCGGCGACGTGGACTTCGTCGTCGTCCGTGAGGGCACGGAGGGGCCGTACGTCGGCAACGGCGGAGCGATCCGCCAGGGCACGCCGCACGAGATCGCGAACGAGGTGTCGGTCAACACCGCCTACGGGGTGGAGCGGGTCGTGCGCTACGCGTTCGCCGCCGCGGCGGCGCGTCGGGGGAAGCTCACCCTCGTCCACAAGACCAACGTCCTGGTCTTCGCCGGGTCGCTCTGGAAGCGCGTCGTCGACGCGGTGTCCGCGGAGTTCCCCGACGTCGCCGTCGACTACCTGCACGTCGACGCGGCCACCATCTTCCTCGTCACGGATCCTGCTAGATTTGACGTCATCGTCACGGACAACCTCTTCGGCGACATCCTCACCGATCTGGCCGGCGCGATCAGCGGCGGCATCGGACTCGCGGCCTCGGGAAACATCAACCCGGACGGCACGTACCCGAGCATGTTCGAGCCCGTCCACGGATCGGCGCCCGACATCGCCGGGAAGCAGCTGGCCGACCCGACCGCCGCCATCCTCTCCGTCTCCCTGATGCTGTCGCATCTCGGCCTCGAGACGGAGGCGGCGCGAGTCGCCACTGCCGTCACCGCCGACATCGCCGCCCGCACCGGCGCAGCACGCACGACGACCGAGGTCGGCGATGCGATCGCGGCCCTCGCGGCGAACCGGTAGACGCCCACCAGACACGCAGATCACGACGGAAGACACCATCATGACGATCAACCTCCCCATGGCGCAGCGCGAACTCGCCTTCACCGTGACCCCCAACGAGCAGCCCGTCCCCGCCGCCGAGCGCGACGCGATCCTCGCCGATCCGGGCTTCGGGCAGCACTTCACCGACCACATGGTCGACATCTGCTGGTCCGAGCGCGGTGGATGGCACCGCCCACGGGTCCAGGCGTACGGTCCGATCTCGCTCGACCCGGCCGCCGCAGTCCTCCACTACGCCCAGGAGATCTTCGAAGGACTGAAGGCGTATCGTCACGCCGACGGCTCCATCTGGTCGTTCCGCCCCGACGCCAACGGTCGCCGCCTGCAGCGCTCGGCCAAGCGGCTCGCGCTGCCGGAGCTCCCGGTCGAGTACTTCGTCGAGTCGATCAAGCAGCTCATCGCCGTCGACGGCTCCTGGGTGCCATCCGCGCCGGAGACCAGCCTGTACCTGCGGCCGTTCATGTTCGCCAAGGAGGCCTTCCTCGGCGTCCGCCCGGCGAAGAAGGTCAACTACTACGTCATCGCCAGCCCGGCCGGCGCCTACTTCACCGGCGGCGTCACCCCCGTGTCCATCTGGCTGTCCACCGACTACAGCCGCGCGGGCAAGGGCGGCACCGGGGCGGCGAAGACCGGCGGCAACTACGCGTCCTCCCTGCTCCCGCAGGCTGAGGCGTACGAGCACGGCTGCGCCCAGGTGCTCTTCCTGGACGCCCAGGAGGCCACCTACATCGAGGAGCTCGGCGGGATGAACGTCGTCCTCGTCAAGCGCGACGGCACGCTCGTCACGCCGGAGTCGGACTCGATCCTCGAGGGCATCACCCGCGACAGCATCCTGCAGCTCGCGGAGGACCGCGGACACCGGGTGGAGCGCCGCCGGGTCACGATCGACGAATGGCGCGAAGGCGTCGAGAGCGGCGACATCGTCGAGGTGTTCGCCTGCGGGACGGCTGCGGTCGTCACGCCGATCGCGCAGCTGAAGGCCAAGGACTTCACCGTGGGCGACGCCGACGCTCCGGCGGGCGAACTGACGATGTCGCTGCGTCAGGAACTGACCGACATCCAGTACGGCCGTCTGCCCGACCGTCACGGTTGGATGACGCGTCTCGACGCCGAGTAGCCTCCGAGCAGCCTGGGAAGCCCCGCACCTCGTGCGGGGCTTCCGTGTCGTCGGGGCACCTCGGGATAGGCTGGCCTGGTGAAAATCGCTCGCTTCAGTCACGATCAGGCCATCCGCTACGGCATCATCGACGATGCGGATCTCGTCGTCCTCGACGGCGATCCGCTCTACTCGGGCTTCGAACCGACGGGGGAGCGCGTCCCGCTCGCGGATGCGGTCCTGCTCGCGCCGGTCATCCCTCGTTCCAAGGTCGTCGCCGTCGGCAAGAACTACCGCGACCACGCCGCCGAGATGGGCGGAGAGGCTCCCACCGAGCCGCTGCTCTTCCTGAAGCCCAACACCTCCGTGGTCGGGCCGGGAGACGCCGTCGTCTTCCCGAAGCAGTCCGAGCGCATCGACTTCGAGGGTGAGCTCGCCATCGTGATCGGTGGCGTCGCCAAGAACGTCAGCGCGGAGCGTGCCGACGAGGTCATCTTCGGCTACACGATCGCGAACGACGTCACGGCGCGCGACCTCCAGGAGTCCGACGGCCAATGGGCCCGGGCGAAGGGCTTCGACACGTTCTGCCCGCTCGGCCCCTACATCGAGACGGAGTTCTCCTTCGACGGCGCGACGATCGAGACCCGCGTCGACGGTGAGGTCCGGCAGCACGCCCCGCTCTCCGACATGGTGCACTCCATCGGCGCGATCGTCGAGTACGCGTCCGCCGTCTGGACGCTCCTTCCCGGCGACGTCATCCTGACCGGGACGCCCGCCGGCGTCGGACCCTTCACCGACGGCCAGGTCGTCGAGGTCGAGGTCTCGGGCATCGGCATCCTCCGGAACACCGGCCGCCGACCCTGACCCGCTTCAGCTGCGCCGGCCGAGAGCGGTCAGCGCAGCTGCGACGTCGTCGTCGGTGTTCCAGAGGTGGAACGCGACCCTCGCCCGGCCTGCGCGACCCGATGCCGTGATCCCGGCCGACTGCAGCGCCCGGAGGTCGTGTCCATCGGGATCCGTCCACGTCACGATGGCCGAGGCCGTTCCGGTCAGGAGTGACCGGCTCTCGCCGATGCCCGCGCGGAGCGCCGCGGCGAGCCGGGTGTCGTGCTCGTACACGGCGACGGTGTCGACCGCCGCGAAGAGGGCGATGGCGGGCTCGGCGCCGACCCAGGCCTGCCAGGCGGGGGAGACGTCGAACCGTCGTGCGCTCTCGGCGAGATGCAACGACGGGCCGTAACAGGACGACCAGACGTCGTCACCCGAGTACCAACCGGCCTGGCTCGGCCGGAGGTGGTCCATCACCTCGTCGCGCACCGTCATGAACGCCACGCCTCGTGGCGCGCAGAGCCACTTGTAGGCGTGGCACACGGTGATGTCGTCGGCCGAGGCGTCGACGGGGAGCCACCCGGCCGCCTGTGTGAGGTCGTTGAGCGTCAGCGCGCCGTGCACAGCCGCCGCCTCCCGGATCGCGACCACGTCGGCGACCGCGCCGGTCGCGGACTGCACTGCGGAGTAGGCGACGAGCCAGGTCGAGGCGTCGATATGGGCGGCGAGTTCGGTGAGCGGCGCGTGGCGGACACGGACACCGCGGTGCGCCTGCATGAGGAACGGGGCGACGAGCGAGCTGAAGTCGCCCTCGACGCACAGGACCTCGGCGCCGTCCGGCACCGACGCCGCGACCATGGCGACCATGGCGGAGGTCTGGGATCCGATCGCGACCGAGCGGACCGGTACGTGGACCAGCTCGGCGAAGGAGCCGCGCACCCGCTCGACGACTGCGCCGTAGGCGGCTGCATCGGTTCGAGCCGCCTGCCAGGCGGAGAGGTCGGCCATGATGGCGTCCGTCGTGCCGATCGTCGGCAGTCCCAGCGTGCAGGCGGCCAGGTAGCCGGGTGCGGATGGGAAGGATCCGCTGGCTTCCTGGAGGCTGAGGGTGCTCATGCATCCAGTCTCTTCACCGGGTATCCATACGACAAGGACCGACTCTCGATGAGAATCATAATGAGGGATTATGCTTCGAGCGTGTCCACCCTCTCACCGCAGCCCTCGTCATCGGCCCTCGACGCCGGTTCCCTCCTCGTCGTCGGCGCCATCGCCTCGACCGGGTCGATCACGGCCGCCGCGCACGCGCTCGGCTCGAGTCAACCGGCGGTGAGCCAGCATCTCCGCCGGCTCGAGCGTCGGCTCGGCATGCCGGTCGTCGAGCGCGTCGGTCGCGGCGTCCGCCTCACCGAGGCCGGTGCGATCCTCGCCGGACACGCGGTGGCGGTGGACCGAGCGGTGCGTGCGGCCTCCGAGGAGGTCGCGGCACTCGCGGGATTGCGGAGTGGGCGGGTGCGCCTCGTCGCCTTCCCTTCGGCGTCGTCGATGCTCGTGCCGCAGCTCCTCGCTCGCCTGGCCGACGAGCATCCGGGGATCGGGGTCTCCTTCGTCGAGGCCGAACCGCCGGAGGCCGTCGCCGCGGTCCGTGCCGGTGAAGCCGACGTCGCGATCACCTTCAGCTACCCGGACGATCCGGACGACCCGCATCGGGAGAGCGCGGCCGGACTCCGCGTGCGCCGGTTCGGAACCGACCCGATGCGTCTCGTGCTCCCGGTCGGCCACGCTCGAGCCGGTGATCGACAGGTCGACCTCGCGGCCCTCGCCGGTGAGCGTTGGATCGCGGGTTGTCCGCGCTGCCGAGGTCATCTCCTCGGTCTCTGCCGGTCGAGCGGCTTCGAGCCCGTCATCGCCCACGAGACCGACAATGCGATCGCGGTCACCGCCCTGGTGGCGGCCGGGCTCGGCGTCGCCCTGCTACCGACCCTCGCGCTCGCGGCCGCGCAGCTGCCGACCGAGGTGGTCGTGCTGCCGACGCGCAACGACGACGACCGGGCGCTCCACCTCGTCAGCGCCGAGCACGCGGACCGTATCCCCGCCGTCGCGGCACTCCTGCGGATCGCCGCGTCCCTGGGCGGCGCGACTAAGATGACAGGCGATGTCTGACACGATTACGCACCCCTTCTCCACGGCTTCCGGCACCGACGTCCGCGTCCGGTTCTGCCCGTCGCCGACCGGCACGCCGCACGTCGGTCTCGTCCGCACGGCGCTGTTCAACTGGGCGTACGCCCGGCACACGGGGGGCAAGCTCGTCTTCCGGATCGAGGACACCGATGCCGCTCGTGACAGCGAGGAGAGCTACGAGCAGCTCGTCGACGCGCTCACGTGGCTGCGGCTCGACTGGGACGAGGGCGTCGGCGTCGGCGGACCCCACGCGCCGTACCGGCAGTCGGAGCGGAGCGACATCTACGCCGACGTGATCGCGCGGCTGACGGCTGCCGGGCACCTCTACGAGAGCTTCTCGAACGCCGACGAGATCGACGCGCGCAACGAGGCGGCCGGCCGGCCGAAGCAGTTCGGCTACGACAACTTCGACCGCGACCTCACCGACGAGCAGCGCGCCGCGTACCGAGCCGAGGGCCGCGAGCCGGCGCTCCGTCTCCGGGTCCCCGACGACGACCTCAGCTTCGACGACCTCGTGCGCGGCGAGATCACCTTCCCGGCCGGGTCGTTCACGGACTTCGTCCTCGTGCGCCCGAACGGCAAGCCGCTCTACACGCTCGTGAACCCCGTCGACGACGCCATCATGCAGATCACCCACGTCCTCCGCGGCGAGGACCTGCTGCCGTCGACGCCGCGGCAGATCGCGCTGTACCACGCGCTCATCGACATCGGCCTCACGACCTTCGTCCCACGGTTCGGTCACCTGCCGTACGTCATGGGCGAGGGCAACAAGAAGCTCTCGAAGCGCGACCCCGAGGCGAACCTCTTCCACCACCGCGACCGCGGCTTCGTGCCGGAGGGGCTCATCAACTACCTCGCGCTGCTCGGATGGTCGCTGAGCGGCGACCGCGACGTCTTCTCGATCGACGAGATGATCGCCGCGTTCGACGTCGTCGACGTCAACCCGAACCCGGCGCGCTTCGACCTCAAGAAGGCGGAGTCGATCAACGGCGACCACATCCGACTGCTGGAGCCGGCCGACTTCCTCGGCCGCATCACGCCGTACCTCGTCGAGGCCGGTGTGGTGAGCGAGCCCGTCACCGAGGCGCAGCGGGCCGTGCTCGAGCAGGCCGCCCCACTCGTCCAGGAGCGCATCGCGCTGCTCGGCGAGGTCCCCGCGCTCCTCGGCTTCCTGTTCCGCGGTGCCGCGGAGCTCGAGTACCAGGAGGACGCGCTGAAGGGTCTTCCGGCGAACGCGGGCGAGGTGCTCGCCGCGTCCATCGGCGCGCTCGAGCTCGTCCCCGAGTCGGAGTGGACGGCTGGTTCGATCCAGGACGCGCTTGCCGGCGCGCTCATCGAGGGCCTCGGGCTGAAGCCCCGTATCGCCTACGGTCCGCTCCGCGTCGCGGCGTCCGGGCGTCGGATCTCCCCGCCGCTCTTCGAGTCGCTCGAGATCCTCGGGAAGACGGAATCGATCACGCGACTCGATCGGCTCTCCGCGCACCTCGCGTCATGAGCGACTCGTACGACGTCGTCGTCGTCGGCGGGGGACCCGCGGGACTCTCGGCCGCGCTGAACCTGGCGCGCGCGCGTCGGCGCATCCTCGTGCTCGACGGCAATCGACCACGGCACGCTGCGACGCTGCGCTCGCACGGCTTCCTCACCCGCGACGGCATCGCTCCGCTGGATCTCCGGCGAATGGGGCGCGAGGAGGTCGCCGCGTACGCGAACGCGGAGGTCCAGTTCGCGTCCGTACAGTCGATCGAGCCGACTACTGACGGCTTCCACGTCGTCGCCCAGGGGGTCCGCGGCGAGCCGGATCGCGACGTCGTGACCCGGACGGTCGTCGTCGCGAGCGGCCTCACGGAGACGCTGCCGAAGGTCACGAACCTGCGGGCCTTCTACGGAACGGATCTGCACAGCTGCGTCGAGTGCGACGGGTACGAGAAGGCCGACGCGCCGCTCGCGCTCATCGGCGAGACGACGGACCTGGCGGAATGGGCGATCCTCATCGCACAGTGGTCGTCGGACCTCATCGTCTTCACGAACGGTACCGACACCGTCACCGGCCCCGAGGAGGCCGCGCTCGCCTCCGCGGGCATCCGGGTCGAGCGCGGTGCGATCGCGGAGCTCGAGGGTGGCCGCGACGGCTTCACCGGTGTCCGCCTCGCCGACGGTGCACTCATCCCGCGCTCCGGGGGCTTCGTGCGGCCGCGGTGGGCCGTGCCGCTCGGATATCTGGAACAGCTCGCGCTCGATCGCGACACGGACGGCTATGTCGTGGTCGATGCCTGGGGTCGCACGTCCGTGCCTGGCGTGTACGCCGCCGGGGACATCACGCCTCCCGGTCCGCAGCAGCTCATCGTCGCAGCAGGGAACGGCGCTCGGGTGTCCAGAGCACTCAACCGTGACCTCGCGGGCGTCCCCAGCTGAGCCAGCCGCGACGCGCCCGGGACACTTCGATTTGAGACGGCCGGCTCCGTAGGCTAGTGTTGTTCTTCGGTCGGGGCTTCGGTTCTGACAGTGGGGTATGGTGTAATTGGCAACACGACTGATTCTGGTTCAGTTGTTCTTGGTTCGAGTCCAGGTACCCCAGCCAGACAGCAACATCACGACGAAGGCCCGCGATCACCTCGCGGGCCTTCGTCGTTTGCGGCGCGATCGGCCCGTCAGCGGGACGGTGGACACGGTGCCACACCGACGTCCTCACCGGGGACCCGAATCCTCCTCGGCGGCCGTGCGCTCGAACGCGATGATGCGCTCGACCGCCGGGACGATCTGCGACGACATCCGACGGAAGACCTCTGGGCCCTGACCGAACGGGTCGACGACGTCGTCCTGGGTCGGATCGAGGAGTCGGGCGCTCGTCCGGTTGGCCGCCAGCTCGGGTGCAAGACGCATCCAGCGCGCTGCTCGCGCGCGGGGGAGTCGTCCCGAGTCGACGGTGTCGAGGAGCCGGGCGAACTCACGCAAGGAGAAGGTCCGACGCAGCGCCTCCGGGCACGATCTGAGGACGGCGCTGCGATGTTCCCGCGTCATGGTCAGGACGACGTCCTGTTGCCTGACGAGGCCGGCGGTGAGCTGCGTCGCGGTGAAGCCGGCTGCCGTCGTGTCGAGTGGACCGAGCAACGCCGCGCTCGAGGCGTCGATCGGGTGGCCGCGCAGCGCGCCTGTCCCGGCGCTCCGCACCTCGAAGCCGGATGCGTCGACCTCCGACAGCCCGCCGCCGAGGAGGAACTCGGCATACGGGGATCGACAGATGTTGCCGGTGCAGACGATCAGGATCCGGGTCGGAGGCGGATCGAGCGGGGTGCTCATACCGTGGTCCGTCCTGGTCGACGCGTCGGATCGGTCCGGTGGTAGTAGGCGTAGGACGACGACTGCTCTCCCCGAGCGACCTCGACACGGTTGAGGACGACCCCGAGGAGCTTCGCCTGGACGAAGCTGAGGTTCTCGAGTGACTGCCGGAGCTGGTCGCGGTGCAGCCGCCCGTCGGCCGATGCCACGAGCAGGACGCCGCTCGCAAGGGTCGACAGGGCTGTCGGGTCCGAGACGTTGATGAGCGGGGGTGTGTCGATGACCACCACGTCGTACGCGCGTTCCATCTCCGAGAGCGCGCGCTCCATCGCCGCTGATCCGAGGAGTTCGCTCGGATTCGGCGGCAGCTCGCCGGAGGTGAGGACAGCGAGACGCCCCGCCCCGTTGACCGCTTGCGCGGCATCGCCGAGGCTGATCCTGCCGGTGAGCACGGTCGTGAGCCCGACCGCATCCTCGAGACCGAACAGCTCGTGCTGGCGGGGTCGGCGCAGATCCGCATCGACGAGGAGGACGGAGTTCCCCGCTTCTGCGAGGACGAGCGCGAGGTTCGCCGAGGTGGTGCTCTTCCCCTCGCCCGGGACCGAGGACGTGACCATCACACTGCGGAGTCCGCCGTCGATGGAGGCGAACTGGAGGTGCGTCCGAAGCTGCCGGAAGCTCTCGGCGCGCCGGCTGTAGCTCTCCGTCGATCCGAGGATGAGTTGGGCCGCGTCAGTGGGTTCCGTGTGGAAGGCGCCGAGGATGCTCGTGTCCGTGAGCTTCTCGATCGCCGAGCGACCGCGGAGGCGGGTGTCGAGGACCTCGATGAGCAGTGTGATCCCGACGCCCAGAGCGAGGCCGGTGAGGATGCCCACCGCGAGGTTCTGCAGCACGTTCGGCGCGACGGGGGACTGGGGTGGAGAGGCCTCTTCCACGATCGTCAGCCCGACCGGGGCCGGATCACCCAGCGCACCGGTGGAGCCCACCTCGTTGGCGCTCTCGACGTCGTCGACGAGGTCGACGAGCACCTGGGCTGCGGTGTTCGCGATGCGGGCTGCCGCAACCGGATCGCTGTCGACGGCGGAGATGTTGATCAGGACCGACTGCGCGGGATTGGACGCTGAGATCGTCCCGATGAGCGACGCGGGGTCGAGGTCGAGGCGCTCCGCCACCGTGGACCGCACGGTCGAACCGGTGGCGAGGATCACGTACGAGGCGACGCGGCTCTGGGCGAAGGCGTTGCCCTGATTGAGGTCGCCCACGGAGTCGCCGCCGGTGACGGCGACGAACAGCTGGCCCGTCGACTGGTATACGGGCTGGGTGATGAGGGTGTACCCGTGGGCGAGCGCCGCTGCTCCCGCGGTGATCGCGATGATGAGCAGCCAGCGATGGCGGAGGATGCGCAGGTAGTCCTTCAGGTCCATCCTGATATGTTAGTCGTCTGACATGTGCGTCTTGCACGACGGAGACGACGCAGGGCCCGGACTCTCGAGTCCGGGCCCTGCGTGCGATGGTGGGTGGTCCGCTGGTCAGGCGGCCTTCCCGAACCGGTCGGTGCCGTTCGCACGAGGTCGGCGCGGTGCGCGGTTCGTCTGACGGACCGTCGGTTCGGTCATGACCGGGCGTTCATTGCCGACCACGGTGCGGTCTGCGACCCTGGCGTCCCGATCGACGCTCGCGCCGTGGGCGACCTGGACGTCGGCACCGAGGCGGGCGTCGCTTCCGACCCGCGCTCCGCGTCCGATCACACAGCGTTCTCCGATGTGGACGTTCGCGCCGATGAAGGCGCCTTCACCGATCACCGCGGACCGGTCGATCCAGGTTCCGGCACCGATCCAGGCGTTGGCACGGATGTCCGCGTCAGCCTCCACGAACGTGGTGCGTTCGATGAACGCCGACGGATCGATCAGTGCACGAGCTGCGACCATGCCCTTGCCGTTCGGGTGGTGACGGTACCGCTCCACCTCGCCGGTCCGGCCTTCGATCTCTTCGTACACTCTCGCCATGGGTGACCCCCTTCTGGTCTACTCAACACTGGGGACAACGCCGGGTGGCTCCCGGTCATTCCTTCCCGGGGCCTGCCTGGGAATCCCATGAGTCTCGTGCTGTGCTGTAGAGGGTGTTCGGAGGAGGCGCCCGCCGCGGTTTGGTCGTGACCGGTCATTGGAAGTCGCGCGAACGGGTGTTCGCCCCGATCCGGAGCGCTTCCAACCGATCCGCCACCAGATTGACGATGCCCTCCGGTGATCGCTCCAGCATGCCGCGGACCACCATCGCCGGGGCTTCCCTGGCCACGCGGCGATACCGGTTCCAGACGCCGACGCTACAGATCACGTTGACGAGTCCCGCTTCGTCCTCGAGGTTCATGAAGGTGATGCCGCTCGCCGTCGCCGGCCGCTGCCGATGCGTCACGACACCCCCGACCTCCACGCGACGGTCCGTCTGCGCCGTCAGGAGTTCGTCGGACCGCAGCGCACCTCGTCGTGTGAGTTCGGCACGGACGTGGCGGATGGGGTGGTCATCGGTCGACATCCCGGTCGACCAGATGTCGGAGATGAGTTGTTCGGCGGCCGTCGGAACCGGGAGCAACGGCGGCTGCACGGTCGTGAACGTCCCCTCGAGCTGGTCGGGACGATGCCGACTGGCCTGCGCTGCGCCCCACATCGCCTCACGACGGGTGAGGCCGAATCCGTCGAAGGCGCCCGCCGCCGACAGTGACTCCAACTGCGAGGAGCTCAGGCCGATCCGTCTGGCCAGGTCGGCCTGGCTGGTGAACAGCCCTCCGGACTCCCGTTCGGCGACGATCCGCTTCGCGAGCTCCTCACCGATCCCCTGGACGGAGGAGAGTCCCAGCCGGACGGCGAGTGCGCCGTCGCGCCGGTGTCCTGCTGAATCGTCGGGAAGGAGCGGATCGAAGAGCCCGGTCGGTCCCTGCTCGTGTTCGAGGCAACGCGTGCGCCCGCCGGGAGCGACCGGGGCACCGGGGGCGGCCTCCGGGTCGAGCGCTTCGAGGCCGGCCTGTGCGCCGGAGCGATGCAGATCGGGACGCAGGACGGAGACGCCATGTCGGCGGGCGTCGGCGACGAGGGTCATCGGCGAGTAGAACCCCATGGGCTGTGCCCGGAGCAGGGCCGCGAGGAAGGCCCCCGGGTAGTGCAGGCGCAGCCAGGCGCTCACGTAGACGAGGAGGGCGAAGCTCAGGGAGTGGCTCTCGGCGAAACCGAAGTTGGCGAAGGCCTGGATCTTGGCGTACACGGCATCGGCGTCTGCACCGACGATGCCGTTACCGGCCATGCCGAGGTACAGCGTGTCCTTGAGGCTCTCGATCTTCTCCTCGCCGCGCTTCGATCCCATCGCCCGGCGCAGGAGGTCAGCATCCTCGGCCGAGCACCCACCGACGGCCATCGCCATCTGCATGAGCTGCTCCTGGAACAGCGGCACGCCGAGCGTGCGTTCGAGGACCGGTTCGAGACTCGGGTGGAGGTAGGTGATGGGCTCCTGGCCGGTCTTCCGGCGCAGGTAGGGGTGCACCGCGCCGCCCTGGATGGGCCCCGGGCGGATCATGGCGACCTCGATGACGAGATCGTAGAACCGGCGGGGGAGCAGACGCGGCAGCATGCCCATCTGCGCGCGACTCTCCACCTGGAAGACCCCGATGGTGTCGGCCCGGCAGAGCTGGTCGTAGACGCCTGCTTCGTCCTTCGGAATGGTCTCGAGGGTCCAGCGCTCTCCGGTGTGCTCGGCCACGAGGTCGAAGCAGTACTGGATGGCCGAGAGCATGCCGAGACCCAGGAGGTCGAACTTGACGAGACCCATCCAGGCGCAGTCGTCCTTGTCCCATTGGAGGACCGTGCGACCGTCCATGCGTCCGTGCTCGATCGGGCAGACCTCGCCGACCGGGCGATCGGTCAGCACCATGCCGCCCGAGTGGATGCCCAGATGCCGGGGCAGGGTGAGCATCTGCTGCGCGAGGCCGACGACGCGCTCGGGGATGTCGTGGTCGGTACTCGACATGACCCCGCCCCAGCGCTCGACCTGTTTCGACCAGGCGTCCTGCTGACCGGGGCTGTATCCGAGCGCCTTGGCGGTGTCGCGGACGGCGAACTTCGGCCGATAGCTGATGATGTTCGCGACCTGAGCGGCGTTGCGGCGTCCGTAGGTCTCGTAGACGTACTGGATGGCCTCCTCGCGCCGGTCGGAGTCGAAGTCGACGTCGATGTCGGGCTCCTCCTCCCGCATGCTGGAGAGGAACCGTTCGAACGGCAGCTCGTAGAAGATCGAGTCGACGGCGGTGATCCCGAGCAGGTAGCAGACGGCCGAGTTCGCGGCGGAACCGCGTCCCTGGCAGAGGATGCCCCGGCCGCGGGCGAAGCTGACGATGTCGTGCACGATCAGGAAGTACCCGGGGAAGTCCTTCTGCTCGATGACCTCGAGCTCCCGTTCGATGCGTCGGAGGTGTTCGGGAGTGGCGTCGGGGTACTTGACGGGGACGGCTTCGAGCACGAGATGCCGAAGCCAGCTCATGGGCGTATGGCCCTCCGGGACGCGCTGTCGCGGGAGCTTCGGGCGGACCGCCCGCAGGCTGAAGGCGAGTTCGTCGGCCAGCTCGACGCTCCGTGCCACCGCTCCGGGGTATCTGGCGAACCGGTCCGCCATCTCGGCTCCGCTCCGCAGGTGCGCGGTTCCGGCGGCGGGAAGCCATCCGTCGAGCTCGTCGAGGCTGCGTCGCGCTCGGACGGCCGCCAGCGCGGTCTGGAGTCGATGCTGCTCGGGCGTGGCGTAATGGACGTTGCCCGTGGCGACGACGGTGAGGTCGAGCAACGCCGCGATCTCGGCGAGTGCATCGTTCTCCGCCGAATCCTCCGGGTGGCCGTGGTCGCTCAACTCGACGACGACGTGCTCCGGACCGAACAGGGCGACGAGTCGGTCGACCGCAGCGGCGGCGGCCTCCAGACCGTTCTCACGGAGCGCGGTGCGGACGAACCCCTTGCGGCACCCGGTGAGCACGGTGACGTGGCCGGCGACGGAGGCGGCGAGCCGCTCGAGGTCGTAGATCGGGTGGCCCTTCTCGGCACCGTCGGCGAGTTGTGCGTCCGTGATCGCGCCGGCCAGACGGTGATACCCCTCTGCTCGACGGGCGAGCAGGAGCAGATGATGCCCGACAGGGTCGGGGACGCCGTTCTGCGGCCGGTCCAGGCCGATGGACAGTTCGGCACCGTAGACCGTCCGGAGGTCGGGGAACCGTTCCGCCGCCTCGGCCATCCGGACGACGCCGTAGAAACCGTCGTGGTCGGTGAGCGCGAGCGCGTGCAGGCCGAGTGCCGCAGCCTCTTCGACGAGCCGCTCCGGCGGGCTCGCGCCGTCGAGGAAGCTGAAGCTCGAGTGCGCGTGGAGTTCCGCATAGGGGACCCGCGTCGTCGGCGGGCGCTGCTCTGGTGGTTCGGGGACATACGGTTGACGCTTCCGCGACCAGGCCGGGCTGTCCCCGCCGTCGGCTCCCAGCGGCAGGGTGGCCGGTCGGCTCGCGTCGGACAGACGGCGCTCGAACTCCGACCATGAGACCGGGGGGTTGTTCCATCCCATGCTGGGCTCCTTCGTCATGCGGTGCGGTGCGGACGTGATGCGGTTCAGTCGTAGCGGGCCTCGGCCCTCCAGTGCTGCTCCTCCAACAGGAGCAGCCAGGCCTCACCCGAGTCGTCGAGGACCTGGAGACGGTGGACGCGATGGTGGCCGTCGTCGTCCCACCAGCGTTCGTCGATGCTCCAGGGGCCGGCCCAGCCGTCGATGACGTGCCAGTCCGAGAGGGCGAAGAACCGTGTGGGCGCCGCGCTCACGGTGCTGCGCTCGTCGACCGTCACGGCCAGCCCCGTCGCGTCGACGACCTCGACCGGCACGGCGGTGTCGAAGACGGTCGACGGAGCCGCTCCCGGGATGGTCCCGGGCCAGGGTCGGTTCCGGCGTTCGGCCACGGCCGCCTCACCACCCGGTGGAACACTGCCCCAGGGGACGAGGATGCGGCGGTCGAGGAGGAGGCGTCCGCCGGACGGCACCGCGGTCACGACGCCGTCGTGACCGAGCATGCTCTGGACGCGGGCGAGTCCGCTGTGGATGCGTTCGTCCGGTCCGCTGCCCCAGAGCCCCTCCTCGTGTTCCGCGGCGTCGTCGAGGGTCTCCGGAACGACCTCGACGAGTTCGACGGGGGAGGCGAGTCCGTGATCGATGTTGGACGCGCCCTGCAACTGCCAACGCACGCGATCGAGGACGTCGCCGGCGGTGAACCAGCGTGGGTGGAGCCAGGTGCGGGTGGAGCGCTCCCCGCGCTCACTCCGCATGCTGATCGTGATCGCGGTGGTCACGAGGCCGGCCTCTGCCAGGCCCGAGATGAACCGTTCCGCGGACTGTCGGAACCCGAAGGTCAGCTGGTCGATGCGGTCGAGCGGGGGCTCGAAGGCTATCGACACGGCCAGCTCGGTGGGTGGCACGCGAGGGACGACGCTTCGGGCGTCCGCGCCGGCTGCGAGGCGGTGCGCTCGGGCGCCGTCGGGGCCGAAGCGGTCGCGGACCTCGGTCGCGGGCAGTGCGCCGAACGCTCCCAGGGTGCTGATCCCGAGCCGGTGGAGCAGTGAGCTGAGTTCGGGGCGCCCGAGGGTGGACAGGGGGAGCGGGGCCAGGAAGGCGGGAGAGGCTCCGGAGGGGATGACGATGATCCGGGAACCGTCCTGCTGGAACGCGGTGGACCTCGCAGCCTGCTCCGCGGCGAACGGGCCGTCGGCGATGCCGATCCGTGCATCGGGGACACCGAGCTCGTCGAGACGGGCCAGGAGCACCTCCGCCGCAGCCGACTCGCCGCCGTAGTATCTGCTCGGTCCTCGGGATCGGATGGCGCAGAGCCCGGCCCGGAAGGGCTGGACGCCCGGCATGAGTTCCTCGATGCCGAGGAGGATCGGCTCGAAGGCGCGGGTGTCGACGACCGGGTCGTAGTCGGCGGTCGCCAGTTCCGGACAGCGGGCCTCAGCCTCGCGGACACGGAGTCCTCGCCGCACTCCTGCTCGACGTGCGCTGGCGTCGCAGGCCAGGACCTCACCATGCTCGACCAGGGCCAGCGGAGCGTCGGTCGTGTCCTCGGACAGCGTCCCGGAGAGTCGTGCCGCCACGATCGGCCAGTCGGGGCACCAGAGGACCATGGTGCGCTCGACCGGTCCCGCAGGCGGTTCGGTCGTCATCGGTTCACGACCATCGGGAGCCGGACGACCGTGTCGTCGTCGATGAGGCCGGAGCCGGCGAGCTGCGTGGTGCGATCCTCGATCGATCCCAGGGGCAGCGTCAGGTGCGCGGTCCGGGGCCGACCAGCGGCCCCCTGGCCGAGCATCGAGCTGACGGTGAGCCGCCGATGCCGGAGATGTCCGTGCCCCGCCCCGAGGCCGCTCCAGGAGCTCTCGGTCACGCGCAACGTCGCATCGCTCTGCGGCCAGGAACCGAGGACGATCAGTGCGGCTTCGCGCTGCCGGAGGCGAGCCGCGAGTCTGGCGGCGTCGCTCGGGGCGATCCGTCCGGGAGGCGCGGTGATGAGCACGCCGGCGACGTCGGCCATGGCCGCGGTGACCGTGAGCCAGTCCGGACCGGGCTGGGGGACGAGGACGAGCCGTTCGAGGTCGATGCCCATGGAGGCCGCCGCCTCCACGCCGAACGACGGGAGACCGATGACGGCGCACCACGTCCCTGCTGCGGACGGCCCGGCCATGAGCGACATGGCGAGTGCCGTGGAGCCGAGGACGGAGTAGCTGCCTCCGGCCTGGAGAGCGCCACCGGGCAGGAGCCGGGAGAGCTCAGGAGCGGTCGGCAGGGACCGGGTGTCGAGGCGCGTCCCCTGCATCCGCTTGATGCGCCCCTGGAGTTCGTGCAGCTCGGTCGCGGTGTCCGCCCTGACGGGGGAGTCGACGAGTGCGCGGAGGGCCATGGCTCAATATTCGAACATATCTTCGAACAAGTCAACCGGCTCGATCCGGTCTCGACGACGACTGACGGATGACTCGACCATGGTCCCGCATCCCACCGACACGCGGTCCGCGGTGTCAGTGGCGCCCGGTACGCTGGGCCCATGTGCGGACGTTTCGTCGTGACCGAATCCACCGAGGAACTCATCGAGCTCTTCGACATCGACCACGCGGCTGCCGAGCTGCCCGGGCCCTCGTACAACGTGCGCCCGACCGAGCAGATCCCGATCATCCTCGACTCGGTGAAGACGGGGCCGGTGGTCCGCCGGCTCGAATCGGCGCGGTGGTCACTCGTGCCGTCGTTCGCCACCGAGCTGAAGAGTCAGTACCCGACCTTCAACGCTCGCGCGGAGGAGGTCACCACCAAGCCCACGTTCGCGCCATCGGTCAAACAGAAGCGCGCGTTGGTGCCTGCCGCCGGGTACTACGAGTGGCACACCGAGGGTGCGACGAAGACCCCGTACTACGTGCAGACCGCGGGTGGTGAACCGATCGTCTTCGCGGCCCTCTACTCGTGGTGGCGCGACCGCTCGCTACCGGACGACGACCCGCGCCGTTGGGTGCTGAGCGCGACCATCCTCACGCGGCCGGCGGTCGGTCCCTTGCAGGAGCTGCACCCACGGACGCCGGTGACGCTGCCTCCGGAATGCTGGGACGCCTGGCTCGATCCGCACCACGAGGCCGATCAGGACGAGGTCGACGAGATGGTGTCCGCAGCGACCGACGTCGCGGAGCAGCTCGTCTTCCACCGGGTGGCGCCGTTGCAGGGTGATGGACCGGAGCTCATCCTCCCCGTCCAGGAGTAGCCGCAGGAGGAGCGTCGCCCGGAGGCACCGAACTGCCCCGGGGATACCGGGGGCTGGCCCGAAAACACAGAACCGCCCCTGACGCGAACGTCAGGGGCGGTTCTCGGTGTCTCAGACGCGAGGGCTGGAATGACCGGCCGCTCGGATCGTCAGCTCCGACTGATCAGAGAATCAGAGGGGGCGGATGTTCTCGGCCTGCAGGCCCTTGGGGCCCTGGTTGGTCTCGAACTCGACCTTCTGGTTCTCCTCGAGCGAGCGGTAGCCGCTCGTCGCGATGGCGGAGAAGTGTGCGAAGACGTCGGCGCTGCCGTCGTCAGGAGTGATGAATCCGAAGCCCTTTTCGGCGTTGAACCACTTCACAGTTCCAGTTGACATGTATTTCCTCTTTCATGAGTGACCGTTCCCGACTTTCGGGCCCGTTCGTCGCGGTGTTCTTTGCTCGCTCCTCAGAAAAGCAGCGTATCCATCGGTGGAAACGCGGCTTGAAATACCTGCGCAACACAACAACTTCGATCCACGTTAGCCCATCTCGGCTCGAAACGGCAGCCGAACACGTAACGGATTGGCCAATTCTGCGTCTTTTCTCGACATCTGGCGGGTAAGCGGCCTGATCTGGGGTCGGATGTCGTGATGTGGGGTGATTCTTCAGACACCGACCGTAGGCTGTGGCCATCTGCAGAGCTCGCGCTCGTCCGAGCATCCGCTCATCGCCCCGGCTGGGAAGTCGACACGATTCCTCCGGAGTGCCCATGTCAACTGAAGCCATCCTCGGCCCGGTTCGTGCCACGAGCCCCCGCAAGCCCGGCGCTGCGAACGTCACCAGCTCCTACTCGTCGCTGTTGAAGACGGTTCGCGAAGCGGGGCTCCTCCGCCGCCACCGCACGTTCTACATCCTCACGTTCTCGTTCCTCGTGATCGCGCTCCTCGGCTGCGTCACCGGGTTCGTCCTACTCCGCGAGTCCTGGTTCCAGTTGCTCATCGCCGGCGCGCTCGGCATCATCCTCACCCAGTTCGCCTTCCTCGCCCACGAGGCCTCGCACCGTCAGGTCTTCGAGTCGGGCCGCGCGAACGACCGCGCCGGACGCTTCCTCGCGGCGGGCATCGTCGGTATCAGCTACTCGTGGTGGATGACGAAGCACACGCGCCACCACGCGAACCCGAACCAGGTCACCAAGGACCCCGACATCGAGATCGACACGATCTCCTTCATCGAGGAGGACGCGGCGAAGGCCAAGGGCCTGCAGGCGCTGATCACCCGCAAGCAGGGCTACCTCTTCTTCCCCCTCCTCATGTTGGAGGGCATCAACCTCCACGCGCTGTCCTTCAAGACCCTCTTCGGTCCGGGCAAGGTGGACGGCCGCGCCGCCGAGATCAGCATGATCGTCGCCCGCGTCGGTCTGTACCTGGCAGCGATCTTCCTCTTCCTGCCCGTCGGCATGGCGTTCGCGTTCCTCGGCGTCCAACTCGCGGTCTTCGGCGTCTACATGGGGGCGTCCTTCGCGCCGAACCACAAGGGCATGCCGATCATCCCGGCCGACATGAAGCTCGACTTCCTCCGCAAGCAGGTGCTGACCTCGCGCAACGTCCGCGGCTTCGGCATGGCCACCTTCATGGGCGGCCTCAACTACCAGATCGAGCACCACCTGTTCCCGAGCATGCCTCGCCCTGCTCTGGCCCGTGCTCGCGTCATCGTGCGGGAGCACTGCGAGACCCAGCAGGTGCCGTACACGGAGACGACCCTGCTGCAGTCCTACGCCATCGTCATCGAGTACCTCAACCGGGTCGGCCTCTCAGCCCGCGACCCGTTCGACTGCCCGGCGGCGGCGAACTTCCGCCGCCGGTAGTCGACCGGTCTCAGACCTCGAGCGTGTCGAGCGGGGCGAGCGGGTAGTAGGTCCCGCCGCCCTGTTCGGTCGCCCACTGCAGGCGGTCGTGCGACATGCTCTGCCCCGGCCCGGAGAGCACCATCTCGTGCGTCCCGAACGCGCGCTTCGGTGCGACGGCGGTGACGAAGTCCATGCCCTCGGAGATCTTCATCCACGGTGCACCCGCCGGCGCGGCCAGGAGGTCGACGTCGACGCCCTCCGGGACGGTGAAGGAATCGCCGGGGTAGTAGACGAGGTCGTTGATGAGGACGCCGACGTTGTCGATCACCGGGATCGACGAGTGGATGACCGCGTGGGTCCCGCCGAAGAAGCGGAGCGTGAACGGCCCGGCTTCGACCACGTCTCCCGGGGCGACGACGGTGATGTCATAGCCGTCCGCGGCGGCGGCGACACCGGCCGGTCCGTAGAGGACGGCCTCCGGGCTCGCGGCGAGGATGCGGTCGAGGTGCTCCGCGGTCCAGTGGTCGGGGTGCAGGTGCGTGATCAGGACCGCCGCGGTGTGCTCCACATCGGAGATCGGGGACGTGAACGCACCCGGGTCGACGATCAGCTTGGCGCCGTCCGTCTCGAGGAGGAATGCTGCATGTTCGAACTTCGTGAGTCTCATAGGACGAGTGAATACCGTGGGAGCGCCGGGGGCAACCCGGTGGTCCGGGTGTCCACCCGCTGTAGGCCTGTCAGAATCGGCAGGTGACCACGCAGCCCCGACGCATCGGCGTCGCCATCAACCCGACCGCGTCGTTCGGATCGACCCGAGCCGTGGGCCCGATGGTGCTCGACGCCCTCGAGCAGGCCGGGCACCGCGCCGTCCGCCTGCAGGAGCAGACGGTCGGGCAGCTCCGGAGCGCGGTGCAGACTGCGATCGAGGCAGGCTTGGACGCGCTCGTCGTCGTCGGAGGCGACGGCATGGTGAGTCTGGCCGTCGAGGCGGTACGCGACTCGGGCCTGCCCTTCGGCGTGGTCCCGTCCGGTACGGGCAATGACATCGCCAGGGGACTCGGGATCCCGTTGGGTGATCCCGCGGCCGCGATCGCGTCCCTGCTCCGTGCGCTCGAGGGCGAGCCGCGCGTGATCGACGCCGGCACGGTGACGGACGGCGAGCGGACGACCTGGTTCGTCGGTGCGGTGTCCGCAGGCTTCGACGCCCTCGTGAACGAGCGGGCGAACCGCATGCGACGTCCGCGCGGGCGCAGCCGGTACACGATCGCGATCCTCCGGGAGCTCCTGGCCCTGAGGTCTCGCCGGTACGAGCTGACCGTGGACGGGGCGCCGGAGACGGTCGATGCCGTCCTCCTCGCCGTCGCGAACAACACCTCGATCGGTGGTGGCATGCTCATCGCGCCGCAGGCGGACCTCGCCGACGGCCGATTCGACCTGCTCATCGTCGCACCCGTGTCACGGTTCCGGTTCCTCCGGCTGTTCCCCAAGGTCTTCTCTGGTGCCCACACGGATCTCGACATCGTGCGACTGTCTCGGGTCCGTTCGGTCTCGATCGCCGCGGACGGTGTCACCGCCTATGCCGACGGGGAGCGGATCGGTCCGCCGCCGGTCACGATCGACGTGGTCCCGGGTGCCCTCCGCGTGCTCGCCTGAGCCGGTTCGCCCGACCGCGGCCACCGCGCGACACGCCCGTCGGATGCCGCTGGTGGCCTCGATTTGTACGGCTCGAAATCGTATGGCATACTCATATCCGTTGCTTACGGCCCCATCGTTTAGCGGCCTAGGACACCGCCCTCTCACGGCGGCAGCACGGGTTCAAATCCCGTTGGGGTCACAACACCGAACGAAGCCCCGCTCTCCTGAGTCATCAGGGAGCGGGGCTTCGTTCATTTGGCGGCTCGAGCGTGCCCCGGGAGGTCCACGCAGGCTCTCCGGGATGCGCGGAAGGCAGGGCCCGCACCGATCTCGCCGAGTGCCGCTGCGTGCTAGCTTGGCCGGGTGACCGTGAAGCAGAAGCGCCGCGCTCCGGCGACAGCCGCAGTCCTGATCCTCGCCGCCCTGCTGACAGGGTGCTCCATCCCGGTGACGGGGGAGCCCGTAGCCGGCGGTGCCGGCCCCGTCGTCGACGTCGCCGGCGGCACCGACGACACCCTGCGCAAGGACTTCGACGCGAGTCCCCAGGAGGTCAACGACTACTGGACCGACGACAAGTTCGGGGGAGCGACCGCACCGGACCTGAAGCCGGGCGAGGACACGCTCACGGGCGACCAGGCCACCGGCGTGGTCGTGCACCCGAGTACCGGCGTCGGTCCCGACGTCGACGTCAAGGCCATCGCTCCGACAGCGGCGGGCGACCCGTACCCGGCGACCGGGCTGGCGGCGGCCACGCAGGGACGTCTGTACTTCTCCATCGGCGGCGCCACCTACGTCTGTTCCGCGAGCGTCGTCAATGCCCCGACCATGGACCTCGTCTTGACGGCAGGCCACTGCGTCTGGGACACGTACGGCAAACAGCTCGCAGAGAACATCATCTTCATCCCGGCCGACGCGGCCAACGGCCAGACCCAGCCCTACGGGCAGTGGGCCGGGGTCAGCACCTACGTCCCCGACGAGTTCACGAGTGAGGCGACCTCGGACGCCAGCGGTGCGACGAGCGGCAACGGTTGGGCCTACGACTTCGCCTTCATCCGCCTCGCCCCGAACGCTGCAGGCCAGAAGATCCAGGAGGTGACCGGCGGTCAGGGCATCTCCTTCGGTACCCCGCCTGAGGGCATCACCGTGATCGGCTACCCGTCCGCCGCCCCGTTCGACGGACAGTCGCAGCGCTACTGCGCGAGCCAGGCCGCCACCAAGGGCTATGCCGGATACCGGGTCGACTGCCTCATGACCCCGGGTTGCTCGGGCGGCGGCTGGCTCACCCGGCTGGATCCCGCCACCGGTGCCGGGTACGTCACCTCGGTCACTTCGCGCGGCGACGGTTCCTGGCTCGAGGGCCCCGTCCTCGGACAGCGGGCGCTCACGCTGTACAACGACGCTCTGGCGGAGGGGTCATGACCGCCCGCACCAGCATGACGCGACGGCGGATCGGTGCCCTGGCTCTGGCCGGGAGCGCCGCGCTCGTCTTGAGCGCCTGCACGACGCCAGGATCGGCGTTCCCCGACGCCGCCGCCCAGCAGAGCTACATGCAGGATCTCGCCGAGGCGAGGTTCGAGTTGCTGTCGGCCCAGATCGGCCAGGCGCCGGACGTGATCGGGTCGGCATACGTCCACGCCGTCTCGGGAGACCTCGAGTCGCACGAGAACGACTCGGTGGTCCTCTTCGGCGACCCGACCGCCTCGTTCAGCCAGGACAAGGGCTCCGCCGACGGCGACACCGTCGACATCTATCACCAGGCGGGGGTCGACTACGACCTCCTGCTGCTCGGCGGTGAACTCAAGGAGCTCGCGCCGACGGAGTGGGTGGCCGTCCAGACGCAGTACGTGGCCGAGGAGGACGCCGAGGGCTCACTCGGACCCGCCTGCGTCTACCCGGGCATCTCCATCGCCTGCGACATCTACACCGCGGTCGAAACGACACGCAGCTCGGGGGACGGCGCGCTCAGCAGCGTCGTGGTCTCGATGCGGAACGACGGCTCCTCACAGATCTCGACAAGCGCGAGCCTCGAGAGCGTGCTGGCCGTCGGGACGCTCTTCGACCTCCCGGACGACCTCGTGTCGTCGTTCAGCGAGGACGACCTGGCGACCCTCCTGCCGGTGACGATCTTCCAGAACGCCGAAGGTGGCCTCGTGAAGATGGAGTTGAGCGGGACGGTCGAGAGCGAGACCAAGCTGCAGCTGCAGGCCGGCTTCGAGGTGTCGGGCACGTCGACGCTCGAAGACCTGCCGACCGCACCATCAGGATTCGACGTGACGGTGATCCCGGCGGCCGATCAGGCCGCGTTCTGGGATCGGATCGAGGAGTTGAGGAAATGACCGACGACCAGAAACCCGAGGACCTCGGAAAGCCCCCGGTCGGCGGCCCCCTGCGCCCCGACCAGCAGCCGCCGGGATTCCCCGACCCGGACGCACCCCGCCTGGAGTTCGGACCGGGCAGCCCGCAGCGTCAGACGCCGCCGCAGAACGGTGCACCCCAGAACGGCGCTCCGCAGGGTCAGAACGGAGCACCGCAGGGCGTCCTGTCACAGAGCGGTCCGTCTCAGCCGTCCGCGCCTGGTCAGACCGGTGGAGGGCCCCGTCCGCAGGGAAGCACCCCAGGGCAGCAGTCCAACGGCCCTGCGCCGCAATCGCACCCCCAGCCCGGAGCGCCGTTCGCCGGCGCGCCCGGTGGGCAGCCGTGGGCGCAGCAGCAGCGGCCCTCGAACGCAGGTCCGAACCAGCAGCAGCAGGGGCGGCCAGGCGGTCCGGACGGGTTCCGGCCCCCGACATCGAATGGTCAGCCCGGTCACGCGCCCGGGGGTCCTCAGCAGAGTCAGGCCCCTGGCCAGGCTCCACAGGGACGCCCGCTCGGCGCGCCTCAGGGCCGACCTCAGGGCCAGCCGCAGGGGCCGCAGGGTCAGCCGCCCTACGGTCAGGCACGCCCGACCGGGCCACAGCCCTTCGGCCCGGGACAGGCGCAGCACTTGAACGGCCCGTTCCAGCCAGGCCCACAGCAGCATGGATCGCAGTCCGGTCCACAGCAGACCGGTCCGTTCCGTCCCGGACCCGAGTACGGCGTCGCGGGCAAGCAGCCTGATGCGAGCCGGAAACCCGCCCGGAAGCCGCTCGGGCGCAAGCTCTGGATCGGCGTGCTCATCGGTGCGGTCGCCGCATCGCTCATCGCCGTCCCGCTCACCCTCCTCTCGGTCGGTCGCCTGTTCACGCCGATGCTCGACCGCGGCTCGGTGCAGACCGGTGTGGCCGAGGTGCTCAAGCAGGACTTCGGCCTCGCAGACGTCGAGAAGGTCGAGTGCCCGAGTGACCAGCCGGCCACGACCGGGACCCAGTTCGAGTGCACGTTCTCGTACAACGCGAAGAGCTACCCGGTGGCCGTCGAGGTCATCAACGACCAGGGGCAGTACCGCGTCGGGATCGACGCGCCGAAGTAGCTGGGATGTCGGCACCGGCGTCCCCGCGAGCGACGACGGTGCCGACGTCTCCGCCACGGACCGGGTGGTACGCTGGGCGAATGTTGTCCGGGCTGCTCCTCCTTCCCAGCCGCGACGAGGCCTAGTTCCAGGCTCCCTCGTCGCGGAGGTCGCTGACGCCTGACCACTCATCGTTTGAAGGAATTCCACGACATGTCGCAGCTGAACGCCGATCCGTCCGTCCCGAGCATTCCCGAGCACCCGCGCACGCTCGCCGAGAAGGTCTGGGACGACCACCTCGTCGTCAAGGGTGAGGACGGCACGCCCGACCTCATCTACATCGACCTGCACCTCGTCCACGAGGTGACGAGCCCGCAAGCCTTCGACGGTCTGCGCCTGGCCGACCGGCCGCTGCGTCGCGTCGACCTGACGATCGCGACCGAGGACCACAACACCCCGACGCTCGCGATCGACAAGCCGATCGCCGACCTCACGAGCCGCACGCAGATCGAGACCCTCCGTCGCAACGCCGCCGAGTTCGGGGTGCGCATCCACTCCCTCGGCGACCTCGATCAGGGGATCGTGCACGTCGTCGGGCCGCAGCTCGGCCTCACGATGCCCGGGATCACGGTTGTCTGCGGTGACTCGCACACCTCGACCCACGGCGCCTTCGGGGCCATGGCCTTCGGCATCGGCACGAGCGAGGTCGAGCACGTCATGGCGACGCAGACGCTCCCGCTGAAGCCGTTCAAGACCATGGCGATCACCGTCGAGGGCATGCTGCGGCCGGGCGTGACCGCGAAGGACATCATCCTCGCCGTCATCGCGAAGATCGGCACCGGCGGCGGGCAGGGCTACGTCCTCGAGTACCGTGGCTCGGCGATCCGTGCGCTCTCCATGGAGGGCCGCATGACGATCTGCAACATGTCGATCGAGGCCGGGGCCCGGGCCGGCATGGTCGCCCCTGACCAGGTCACCTACGACTACCTGCAGGGTCGCCCGCACGCTCCGACCGGAGCCGACTGGGACGAGGCCGTCGCCTACTGGGACACCCTCGCGACCGATGAAGGGGCCGCCTTCGACGCCGAGGTCTTCCTCGACGCCGACACGCTGGAACCCTTCGTCACCTGGGGCACCAACCCTGGCCAGGGCGTCTCGCTGAGTGAGAACGTGCCCGACCCCGCGGCCATCACCGACCCGAACGAGCGGTCCGCCGCCGAGCGTGCCCTGGAGTACATGGCACTCGAAGCCGGCACCCCGATGAAGGAGATCCCGGTGGACGCGGTCTTCATGGGCTCCTGCACGAACAGCCGGATCGAAGACCTGCGGGCGTTCGCATCCGTCATCGAGGGCCGCACGAAGGCCGAGGGTGTGCGGGTCATGGTGGTCCCGGGTTCCGCCCGGGTTCGGATCGAGGCGGAGGCCGAAGGGCTCGACAAGATCATCACCGACTTCGGTGCGGAGTGGCGGTTCGCCGGATGCTCCATGTGCCTCGGGATGAACCCCGACCAGCTCGCTCCGGGGGAGCGCTGCGCCTCGACGTCGAACCGCAACTTCGAGGGTCGCCAGGGCAAGGGTGGCCGCACGCACCTCGTCTCACCGCTCGTCGCCGCGGCGACGGCCATCCGCGGAACGCTCTCGAGCCCGGCGGACCTCGAGGTCGAGCCCGGCAGACACGCGGCCACCGAGCAGGAAGGCGTACACGCCTGATGGACAAGTTCACGACCGTCACGGGCGTCGCCGCTCCGATGCGGCGCTCCAACGTCGACACCGACCAGATCATCCCCGCCGTCTACCTGAAGCGGGTCACGAAGACCGGCTTCGAGGACGCGCTCTTCGCGGGATGGCGTCAGGACCCCGATTTCGTCCTGAACCAGCCCGTCTACCAGGGTGCCAGCATCCTCGTCGCGGGGCACGACTTCGGCACCGGCTCGTCGCGTGAGCACGCCGTGTGGGCCTTGCGCGACTTCGGGTTCAAGGTCGTCGTGTCGTCCCGCTTCGGCGACATCTTCCGCGGGAACTCCGGGAAGCAGGGTCTCCTCGCCGCCCAGGTCAGCGAGGAGGAGCTCGAGCAGCTCTGGGCTGCGATCGAGGCCGCTCCCGGGTCCGATTCCGTCGTCGACCTCATCGCCCGCACCATCACGGTCGGCGATCTCACGGTTTCGTTCCAGGTCGACGATTACACTCGGTGGCGGCTCATCGAAGGACTCGATGACATCGGGCTGACGCTCCGTAGCGAAGAGCAGATCACCGCGTTCGAGGCCCGGCGGCCGACCTGGCTGCCCCGCACCATTCCCGTCAAGTAGCAAGGCAGTAGGTACCGGTTTGAATTCACTCGTCCAGGCGTCACAGGCGGCAGGCTCGTCGGTCGGACTCGATGTCGACCGCATCACGATCAACGGCGGTATCCCGCTCAGAGGCCGCATCGAGGTCAAGGGTGCCAAGAACCTCGTGACCAAGGCGATGGTGGCGTCGCTGCTCGGCGAGAACGTCAGCGTCCTGCGCAACGTGCCGAACATCAGCGACGTCCGGGTCGTCCGCTCCCTGCTCGAGATCCACGGCGTGGACGTGACGGAGGGCGAGAACCCGAACGAGCTCCGCCTCGACCCGACCAACGTCGAGTCCGCCCACATGGAGGAAATCGACGCGCACGCCGGCTTCTCCCGGATCCCGATCCTGTTCTGCGGGCCGCTGCTCCACCGCCTCGGGGCGGCGTTCATCCCCGACCTCGGAGGTTGCCGCATCGGCGACCGCCCCATCGACTTCCACCTCGACGCGCTCCGCAAGTTCGGCGCGGTCGTGGAGAAGCTCCCGCAGGGCATCCGTCTCTCGGCTCCGAACGGTCTCCACGGGACGACCGTGCATCTGCCGTACCCGAGCGTCGGCGCCACGGAGCAGGTCCTGCTCACGGCGGTCCGTGCCAAGGGCACCACGGAGCTCAAGGGTGCGGCGATCGAGCCGGAGATCATGGATCTCATCGCCGTCCTCCAGAAGATGGGCGCGATCATCTCCTATGAGCCGAACCGCGTGATCCTCATCGAGGGCGTGGACAAGCTCGAGGGGTACGACCACACGGCCATCGGCGACCGCAACGAGGCCGCGAGCTGGGCGTCGGCCGCGCTCGCGACCGACGGCGACGTCTTCGTCGGCGGGGCGAAGCAGCAGGACATGATGACGTTCCTCAACATCTTCCGTAAGGCCGGTGGCGGGTTCGACATCACCGACGACGGCATCCGGTTCTACCGCAAGGAGGAGCTGAAGCCCGTGGTCATCGAGACCGACGTGCACCCCGGCTTCATGACGGACTGGCAGCAGCCCCTCATCGTCGCGCTGACACAGGCGACGGGCGAGTCGATCGTCCACGAGACCGTCTACGAGAACCGGTTCGGCTTCACGGACGCGCTCAACACCATGGGCGCGAACATCGTCGTGCACCCCAACGGGCTGTCGGGTACGCCTCGTCGGGTGCCGCGGCGCAACCTCGAGCAGGCCGCCGTGATCAACGGCCCGACGCCGCTGCACGGTGCGGACATCGAGGTACCCGACCTCCGCGGTGGCTTCAGCCACCTCATCGCCGCGCTCACCGCCGAGGGCAAGTCGACGGTCAGCAACGTCGGCATCATCAGCCGTGGGTACGAGAACTTCATCGTGAAGCTCCAGCAGCTCGGTGCTGACTTCGTCCTCGAAACGAAGTAGTCCGCCGTGGGGGTGGAACGGTCGAGGCCGTCGATCTACTGGTTGCTGTCGTCGATCGCGATCCCGCCGTTCAGTGCTCTCGTCAAGCTCCGCGTCCGGCACGGCGAACGCCTGCCGCAGGAGGGGCCGTTCATCCTGTCGCCCAACCACGACAGCGAGTTCGACCCGCTGATCATGGGCGTGGCCGTCTGGCGGCTCGGGCGACAGCCGCGCTTCATGGCGAAGGGCAGTCTGTTCACGGTCCCGGTGGTCGGGTGGTTGTTGCGGAAGTCCGGACAGATCCCTGTCGAGCGCGAGGGTTCCGCCCGCGGGATGGACCCGGTCAGCGCTGCAGCACACCTGACCGAACGCGGTCAGGGCGTCGTCGTGTACCCGGAGGGCTCGCTCACCCGCGACCCGGGCCTGTGGCCGATGCGCGGGCGCACCGGCGCGGTCCGGATCGCCCTCACGCACGGCCTGCCGATCATCCCCGCTGCGCACTGGGGCACGCAGGAGGTCATGCCCCGGTACGGCAAGCTGCGGGTGTTCCCCTTGCGGAAGCGCGTCGAGGTCGCCATCGGCGAGCCGGTGGACCTCTCGGCCTTCGCCGGGCGGCAGCTAGACTCGAAGACGCTGAACGAGGCGACCGAGGTCGTCATGCAGGCCATCACCGCCCTCTGCGAGGAACTGCGCGGTGCCCAAGCTCCCACGGAGCGTTGGGATCCCTCGAAACACCAGCAGAAGGAGACAGGCCGCTTTGAGTCCTAGGAACGTTCCGCAACCACCGGCCGCCACGAGGGTCGCCGTGCTCGGAGCGGGCAGCTGGGGCACGACGTTCGGCAAGATCCTCGCGGACGGTGGCTCCGACGTGGTCATGTGGGCCAGACGGCCCGAGCTCGCTCGCGAGATCACCGAGGCCAAGCGCAACAGCGACTACCTGCCCGGCATCAATCTGCCGATGCGGATGACGGCGACCGCGAGCATGGTCGACGCCGTGCGCGGTGCCTCGGTCGTGTTCCTGTCGGTCCCGAGCCAGTCGTTGCGCGACAACCTCATCGCGCTCCGCCCGCACCTCGAGGACGGAACGCTCGTCGTCTCGCTCATGAAGGGCGTCGAGCGTCGCAGCGGATCCCGGATGAGCGAGGTTATCCGCGAAACCCTCGACATCGACCCGTCACGCATCGCCGTCGCCTCCGGCCCCAACCTCGCGCTCGAGATCGCCCGCGAGCAGCCGACGGCCGCCGTGATCTCCTCGGAGAGCCTCGAGACGGCGCAGACGGTCGCGCTCCTCGCGCGGAACCGGTACTTCCGCAGCTTCGTGAACACCGACGTCATCGGTACCGAGTTCGGCGGTGTGCTCAAGAACCTCATCGCCGTCGCGATCGGCATCGTCGACGGCGTCGGCTACGGCGAGAACACGAAGGCCTCCATCATCACCCGCGGGCTGGTCGAGATGACCGACTTCGCGGTGGCCCACGGCGCGCAGCCGGAGACCCTCTCAGGCCTGGCCGGGCTCGGCGACCTCATCGCGACGTGCCAGTCGCCGCTGTCACGGAACAACACGGCGGGGCGTCTGCTCGGTCAGGGATATCAGTTCGACGACGTCGTCAAACAGATGCAGCAGACCGCGGAGGGACTCGCGTCCGTGGCCCCGGTGCTCGAGCTTGCCAAGGCGAAGGGGGTCGCGATGCCCATCGTCGAACAGGTCAAGCAGGTGCTCGACGGCACGCTCGACCCGAAGGACATCGCACCGCACCTCACGACCGACGACGACGAACCCCAGGGGGAGAGAAGCAACGATGACGCACAAGACCGGAGTGGTGGTGCTCTTTGGAGGCCGTTCAAGCGAGCACTCGATCAGCTGCGCAACGGCGGGCGGCGTCCTCGCCGCGATTGACCGCGAACGGTACGACGTCTACCCGGTCGGGATCGCCCACGACGGCTCGTACGTCCTCGAGGTCGACGACCCGAGCCGGTACGCGCTCGACCCCGCGCACCTGCCGGAGGTCGACCCCTCGCGGCCGGCCGTGCGCTGGCCTGAGCGCGTCGGCAGCCGTGAGCTGACCGTGGTCGGGGAGGACGGCGTCCCGTTCACCCTCGGTCCCATCGACATCGTCTTCCCGATCCTCCACGGTCGGTTCGGCGAGGACGGCACCGTGCAGGGCATGCTCGAGCTCGTCGACCTCCCGTACGTCGGCTCCGGCGTCCTCGCGTCCTCCCTCGGCATGGACAAGCACTTCACGAAGACGGTGCTCCAGGCCGCCGGGATCGCCGTCGCGCCGTGGGTGCGGTTCACCGCCCATGAGTGGGCCACGGCACCCGAGGAGGTGCTCGCATCGCTCGGATCGCTCGGGTCACCGGCGTTCGTGAAGCCGGCGCGAGCCGGTTCGAGCGTCGGGGTGTCGAAGGTGTCGACGCCGGACGCGTTCCATGCGGCGATCGAACTGGCCCTCGCCGAGGACTCGACCGTGCTCGTCGAGACCGGTCTGGTGGGCCGCGAGGTCGAGTGTGCGGTCCTCGAGTCCCTCCCCGGCGAGGCACCTCGTGTCTCGGTGGCCGGCGAGGTCGTCGTGACCGGACGCGACTTCTACGATTTCGAGGCGAAGTACCTCGACGCCCCCGGTATCGAGCTCGTCTGCCCCGCCGACCTTCGTCCCGAGCAGTTGTCGGAGATGCAGGACCTCGCGCGTCGGGCGTTCGAGGCGTTGGGCTGTGCCGGCCTCGCCCGGGTCGACTTCTTCCTGACCGCGGACGGCTTCGTCGTCAACGAGGTCAACACCATGCCGGGGTTCACCCCGATCTCGATGTTCCCGAGCTGCTGGTTGGCCTCGGGGCTCAGCTACCCCGAGCTCATCACCGAGCTGATCGAGGTCGCGCGCGCCCGATCCTGAACGGCGTGGCGCCGGGAGCGGTCAGCCGTCTGTGGGGATCGGGAGCTCGGCGTCGCCGAGGGCGGTGCACTTCCCGGTGACGGGGAGCACGGACACGGCAGGCGCCAGATCGGCCAGGACGGTGCTGCTGGCGACGGCGTCGCCGTCGAGCACGATCTCGACCGCGGGCGTGCGTCCGAAGGTGGTGAACCGGTAGTTCGGTGCGTCGGCGTCGTCGATGATCCAGTCGACGCCGTTCACCGACTGGCACTGCTGCGTGGTCGGGCCGGGGATCGCGACGCCGCAGTGCAGGAGGACCGTCGCGGGATCGCCCCAGGCGCCGGTGGCCTGGGCGTCGGTCCCTCGCTCGGGCAGTTCGGCGACGACGTCGGGCAGCCGCACCGTGACCTCCGCGCACTGCGGGTTGTTCGCATCGGCGGCGGGTTCGAGCGCGACGGCGGGCGCGCAGCCGGCCAGGGCCAGGGTTGCGGCTGCGGCGAGGGCGGTGGCGAGGAGCACACGAATCGGGGACATCGCCCACCAGGCTACCGTTGATCACATGAACGAGTCTGGGAGCGCGTCCGACGATCACGGAACGGTCGGGCCCTGTGTCGGGGACCTCGCCGAGGGGGAGCTGCTCGAGCGCATCTTCCCTCGCCTGCCGCACGCCGACGCCGAACTCCTCGGGCCGGGTGACGATGCCGCGGTCGTCCTGGCGCCGGACGGTCGGTTCGTCGTCACGACGGACACGATGATCCACGGGCCGGACTTCCGGCTGGCGTGGTCGAGCGCCCACGACCTCGGATGGAAGGCTGCGGCCAGCAACCTGGCGGACGTCGCGGCGATGGGGGCGCGTCCGACGGCACTCGTCGTCGCACTCGCCATGCCCAAGCACCTGCCGGTCGCCGTGCTCGACGGGTTCGCAGACGGACTGCGCGACGCCTGTGCCGAGCTCGCGCCCGGCTGCGGTGTCGTCGGCGGCGATCTGGCCGTGTCCGACGTCTTCATGATCGCGGTGACGGCGTTCGGCGACCTCGAGGGTCGTGCCCCAGTCCGACGCGACGGAGCGCGATCCGGCGACGTGGTCGCGGTCGCGGGGGAGTTGGGTTCGGCTGCGGCAGGCCTGCGACTCCTCTTCTCGCGTGGGGTCGACGCCGACGGCGTGCCCTCGGCCGAGGCAGCGGCCGGCCTGCGACGCGATCACCGGGTCGAGGTGGAGGCACAGCTCGCACCCCGGCCACCGATCGCGGCCGGCGTCGTCGCCGCCGTCGCCGGTGCCACGGCGATGCTCGACCTGTCGGACGGGCTCGCGCTCGACGCCGGTCGCCTCGCCCGGGCGAGCGGGGTCGCGATCGACCTGCGGGCCGAGGACCTGGGGGCCGACGTGGCGCTCGCCCTCGCCGGCGGCGAGGACCACTCCCTCCTGGCGACGTTCCCGGCCGCCACCACGATCCCCGCCGGCTTCCGGACCATCGGCACGGCCCGGACCGGTGCCGGGGTCCTCGTCGACGGTGTGGCCTATGACGGCCGCGCCGGCTGGGATCCCTACCGCGACTGGGACGATGCGTCCGGTTGAGCGGTGTTCCCGGCCGCCGTGGTGCGGGGACCGTGCGGTGACGCGGTGACGGTGACGCGGTGACTCAGACCGGCGTGATCCACCAGACGACGGTCTCGCCGTAGGTGCTCTTCCGCAGGACCTCGAGCGCGGCGGGAAGGGTGGGTTCCGGCGAGCGTGAGCTCCGCTCGACGAGCACGAGCCCGTCGTCGGTGACCAGACCGACGAGCGCGGCGAGGTTGGCCGTGAGCTCCGCCTCGGGGAGGTCGTACGGGGGATCGATGAAGACGAGGTCGGACCGGACCGTCGCCCCGGACAGGTAGGCACCGACCGACTTGGCGTGCACGGTGATGCGTGGCGCCGCTCCGCGAGGTGCTGCCGAGGTCACGATCCTCGCGTTGTCACGACACAGCTTCGCGGCCTCCGACCCCCGGTCGACGAGGGTGACCACGGCGGCACCCCGGCTGGCGCACTCGAGCCCCAGCGACCCCGAGCCGGCGTACAGGTCGAGCACCTCGGCTCCGGCGATCACGTCGCGGGCCTCCAACGCGGAGAAGAGTGCCTCGCGGACTCGATCGCTCGTCGGTCGTGTCCCGCTGCCCGGGACCCGGATCGTGCGTGATCCGGCGAAACCCGAGATGATCCTGATGCCGGCCATGGTCCCATCCTCGCAGGCTGCGCGAAGCCGAGCGAACCGCGGTGTCCGAGGTCCCGAATAGAATCGACGGCATGACGGGGATCGAGCTGGGCACGAAGCTCGGTGGTGTCCTCGGCGGACGGACCGCGACGGCACTCCAGAAGGCGTTCAGCGTGGAGACCGTCGGCGACCTCCTCGAGCACTACCCGCGTCGCTACGCGAAGCGCGGCGAGCTGACGGTCATCGGCCTGCTGCCGCTCGGCGAGGACGTGACGATCGTCGCCGACGTCCTCGAGGTCCGCGACCGCCAGATGAAGCAACGCAAGGGCTCCATCCTCGAGGTCGTCATCTCCGACGGTCAGGGTCGGCTCAACCTCACCTTCTTCAACCAGCCCTGGCGCGCGAACGAACTCCGGCCGGGACTCCGCGGCATCTTCGCAGGCAAGGTCGGCGACTACCGCGGCAGTTATCAGCTCGCCCACCCGCAGTACCAGATCTTCCCCGACGACGCTGAAGCCCCGGCGCTCGCCGACGCCCAGGCGAAGGCGTGGTCGGAGGCCCCCATCCCGATCTACCCGGCGACGAGCACGATCACGAGCTGGAACCTCAGACAATCCGTCGAGCTGGTTCTGGACGCCCTGCCGCCGCAGGAGGACCCCGTCCCGCGGTCGGTCCGGGCGGCGAGGGGTGAGCTCTCCTTCGACGCCGCCATCCGTGCCGTCCACCGCCCGACGGTCGACCGCGACTGGCAGCGCGGTCGCCGCAGCCTGCGGTACCAGGAGGCGTACCTCCTCCAGACGGCCCTGCTCCAGCAGCGTGCGGCCACCCGTGCCCTGGCGGCCGAACCCCGCGTGCCGAAAGCCGGCGGCTACCTCGAGCGCCTCGATGCCGCGCTCCCGTTCGAGCTGACCGGCGACCAACAGACGGTCGGCGCGGAGATCGCGGGCGACCTCGCGCAGCCCAATCCGATGAACCGGCTCGTCCAGGGCGAGGTCGGCTCGGGCAAGACGCTCGTCGCCCTCCGGGCCATGGCGGCCGTCGCCGACAGCGGGGGACAGTCGGTGCTGCTGGCGCCCACCGAGGTCCTCGCGGCGCAGCACCTGCGGTCGATCGTCCGTTCACTGGGGCCCGACCTCTCGGCCGAGCTCATGCCGACGCTGCTCACCGGCCAGCTGCCGACGTCCGATCGCAAACGGGCGCTGCTGCGGATCGTCGCCGGCCAGGCCCGGATCGTGATCGGGACGCACGCCCTGCTGGGCGACGCCGTGACCTTCGCCGATCTGGGGATGGTCGTCGTCGACGAACAGCACCGCTTCGGTGTGGAGCAGCGCGACCAGCTCCGTCAGAAGGGACGCACACCGCCGCACGTCCTCGTGCTGACCGCGACGCCGATCCCACGGACCGTGGCCATGACCGTCTTCGGCGATCTCGACGTCAGCATCATCGAGGAGCTGCCGCGCGGCCGGCAGGGGATCGAGAGCTTCGTGGTCGCCCTGGCCGATCACCCGCGGTGGATATCCCGTGTCTGGGAGCGCCTCGCCGAGGAGCTCGCGCAGGGGCGGCAGGGGTTCGTGGTGTGCCCGGCGATCGACGCCAAGGAGGTCGAGCCCGGTGAGGAACTCGAGGAGGACGCCGACCCGGCGCGCCCGATCGCGTCCGTGCTCACCACGGTGGAGCAGCTGCGTACCCACCCACTGCTCGCGTCCCGACGCATCGACGTCCTCCACGGCCGGATGAGCGCGGAGGAGAAGGACCGGACGATGCGGGCCTTCGCCGCCGGCGAGATCGACGTGCTCGTGGCGACGACGGTCATCGAGGTGGGCGTCGACGTCCCCAACGCCTCGACGATGGTCGTGCTCGACGCGGAGCGCTTCGGGGTGTCGCAGCTCCACCAGCTCCGAGGACGCGTCGGTCGAGGCGGCGTCCCCGGTCTGTGTCTGCTCGTCACCGCGGCGGAGGCGGAGAGCACCGCACGCGAGCGCGTCGACGCGGTGGCGGCGACGCTCGACGGCTTCGACCTCGCCCAGGTCGACCTCGAGCTGCGGCGTGAGGGCGACGTCCTCGGCAGCATGCAGTCGGGCGGGCGGTCCTCGCTCAAGCTGCTCCGGGTCGTGCACGACAGCGAGGTCATCATCGAGGCGCGCGCGGATGCCGCCGAGCTCCTCGACACAGATCCCGACCTCGCCGACCACCCGGTGCTGGCCGAAGCGCTCCGTCGGCGCCTCGACGAATCCGACCGCGCCGCGCTCGCCAAGAACTGAGCACCGATAGGCTGGCGGCATGAAGCGGATCGCCGTCGTCCCCGGATCGTTCGACCCAGTCACCCTCGGTCACCTGGATGTCATCGAGCGGGCGGCGCGCATCTTCGACGAACTGCACGTGCTGGTCGTGCACAACCCCGACAAGTCCGCGCTGCTGCCGATGCCGCAGCGGGTGTCTTTGCTCGAGCGCTCCATTGCCGACGGCGGGTTGCCTGACAACATCGTCGTCGCGCAGTGGAACGTCGGCCTGCTCGTCGACTACTGCACGGACGTCGGCGCGAGCGTGCTCGTGAAGGGCATCCGCTCGCAGGTCGACGTCGCGTACGAGACGCCCATGGCCATCATGAACCGCAGCCTCGCCGGCGTGGAGACGGTCTTCCTCCTGCCTGATCCGGCGCACGCGCACGTCTCCAGTTCGCTCGTCCGGCAGGTGGCCGCGCTCGGTGGCGATGTCAGCCCGTACGTCCCGCAGGTGGTGGCGACCTTCCTCCAGGAGGGCTAGGGCGTCCTCCCGGTCGGGTTCGGCGTAGAATCGTCGATCGTGACTAGGAAGAGAACGAACAATTCGCCGTTCAGCGTCAACGTGCGCGATCTGGTGAACCGTCCCGGGGAGATGCGCGAGCACGACCTCGAGGTGGTGCTCGCCGAGCGCTGGGGCGAGGGACTGGTCGCCGTCAAGGAGGGCACCACGCTCTCCGAGCAGGTGCGTCTCGAGTCCGTGCACGAGGGGATCCTCGTGACCGTCGACGTCGATGCTTTGGCGACCGGCGAGTGCGGACGCTGCCTCCGCGACATCGAACTGCCTGTCGAAGTCGAGATTCAGGAACTTTTCGCGTATCCTAATTCGGAAGCGTCTGACTTCGAGGTTCACGACGACCACGTGGATCTTGAACCTCTGGTCAGAGATGCGGTAGTTCTCGCATTACCGTTTCAGCCGGTGTGCCAGCCGGATTGCCCCGGACTCGACCCCGAGACCGGTGAGCGGCTGGCCGAACGTCCGGAACGACACCCTCACGACGTCGCAGATCCTCGCTGGTCTGCGCTCGCGGGCTTGTCCTCAGACTCCGTACTTGACACAGACGCCAGCAGCGCCCAGCGCGCCGCTGCAGACACAGAAGAGAGATAGATCATGGCTGGAAACCCCCCGAAGCGGAAGGTCTCGCGCTCGAACACCCGCTCGCGTCGCTCGCAGTGGAAGGCCGCCGTGCCGACGCTCGTGAAGACGGTGGAGAACGGCCGCGTCACGTACAGCCTGCCGCACCGCGCCAAGGTCGTCGAGGACTCGCAGGGCACCGCCCTGTACCTCGAGTACAAGGGCCGCAAGGTCGCAGACGTCTGATCCGCGCGTTGAACGTCCGCGTTCGAACAGCGTGAACACGAATCATTCCGACCACACCGGAATCGGCTCCGTATCGGAGACCGATCCCGGTGTGGTCGTTTTCGCACGGCAACTGGGTGTCGACGTCTCGTACGAGCTGCTCGACCTGGCGCTGACGCACCGCTCGTACGCTTACGAGCACGGTGGACTCCCGCACAACGAGCGCCTCGAGTTCCTCGGCGACTCGATCCTCGGGCAGGCCGTCACCGTCATGCTCTACCGCGACTTCCCGCACCTTGACGAGGGGCAGCTGGCGAAGCGACGTGCGAGCCTCGTGTCGACGATCGCGCTCGCTGAGGTCGCACGTTCGATCGGGCTGGGCGAGCGGATCAAGCTCGGCAAGGGCGAGGACCAGACCGGTGGCCGCGACAAGGCGTCCATCCTGGCCGACACGATGGAGGCTGTCATCGGCGCGACGTATCTGTCGGCCGGTCCCGACGCCGCGACGGCACTCGTCCTGCGCCTGGTGAACCCCCTCCTCGAGAACCCTGAGCGCTTCGGCGCGGCGATGGACCCGAAGACGAGCCTCCAGGAGGCCGCCGCGGCCATCGGTGCGCCGGCGCCCGTCTACGAGATCGCCAGCTCCGGCCCCGACCACAACCGACGATTCGTCGCGACGGTCACCGTGGGCACCGCGGTCACAGCGACGGGCTCCGGCACGAGCAAGAAGCACGCCGAGATGGCGGCGGCCCTGGAAGCCTGGTCGAGGATCAGTGCCGGAACTCCCTGAGGTCGAGGTCGTCCGCGCCGGCTTGGAGCCCGCCGTCAGCGGCGCGACGATCGCCGGCGTCGAGGTCTTCGACGAACGCTCCCTGCGTCGCCACGCGAGTGGTGTCGCCGACTTCACCGCACGGCTGACGGGACGGACCATCCGATCGGCCGTCCGACGCGGGAAGTTCCTCTGGTTCCCCCTCGACGACGATGAGGCGATCGTCGGTCACCTGGGCATGAGCGGGCAGATGCTGCTCCGGTCACCTGGCGACGACGCCGACCGACTCTTGCGCATCCGCTTGCAGTTGGAACACCCCGAGCACGGCGAGCTCTGGCTGCACTTCGTGGACCAGCGGATCTTCGGCTCCATGGCGGTGACCGCGCTCGTCCCGACGACGGACGGAGCCGCAGGTGGGTTCGGCGACGAGGTCGCGATGGTGCCCGACCAGGTCGCGCACATCGCCCGCGACCCGATGGACCCGGCCTTCGACGACGCAGGCTTCCTCCGACGACTGCGCGAGAAACGCACCGGTGTGAAGCGGGCGCTCCTCGATCAGACCCTGGTCAGCGGGATCGGCAACATCTACGCGGACGAGTCGCTCTGGGCGGCGCGCATCCACCCCGAGCAGGAGACCGCCCGTCTCGGGCTCGGGCGCGCCGGCCGGCTGCTCGAGGAGGTCCGTGCCGTGCTCGCCAAGGCCTTGGCCGAGGGCGGGACGAGCTTCGACGCCCAGTACGTGAACGTCAACGGTCAGGCGGGGTACTTCGCCCACAGCCTGAACGCCTACGGCAGGCAGGGCAAACCGTGCGCGCGCTGCGGCACGCTCATCGTCCGCGAGCAGTTCATGAACCGGGGCTCGCACCGCTGTCCCGTGTGCCAGCGCCGCACCTGACGATCAGGCATCGCGGGGGAGTCGGCGCTGCCATTCACCCGAGTAGCCGACGATGCGGAACCCGAGTCGGTCGTTGATCGCGAGCATGTGTGCGTTCTCGTCGGCGTTCCACGTGTAGATCCGGGTCCGCTCGGGTGCCTGATCGGCGAGTGCGAGGAGGTTCGCCGCCTTCATCCAGAGTCCGAGGCCGTGCCCGCGGTGGTCGGCGAGCACGAGCGTGTCCCACTGCTCCGCGTGTTCCTTGCCTTCGCCGAGGACGAGCTCGCTGTACCCGGCGACCGCGCCGCTGTCGCGGTGGACGGCGGCGACGACGATCGCGTGGTCGCCCGACGCCGCCAGCTGATCCTCGCGGGCGCGGACCCGCTCGGGCGTCCAGACCTCGGGGTCGAGTTCCAGATCTGCGGCCGGGATGTCCGTCGCCATGTGTTCGCGGGCCGTGGCGAGCGAGCCGAGCAGCTCGTCGGGGGTGCGGTCCACCCAGTGCACGAGGCGGTACTCGTGCCCGGCTCGGGCGGTTGACGTCGCGACGGTGTCCGGCAGCTCCCCGAGCGTCGTGGCGAGGTCGCAGCGGTTGGTCCGCTCGACCTGCGCGAGGGCGTATCCACGATCGAGCATGAAGCGGCTCGCCGCGGCGTTCGCAGGGATCGCCCGTTCGCCGACGCTCGCACCGAGGAGCGGTTCGTCGACCGGGATGTCGTCGACGGCGTGCTGGGTGAAGGCGGTCACCGTCGGGCGACCGGCCGCGAGGGCCCGTCGCTCAAGCTCCAGCAGGAGCGCTGTGCCGATCCCACGACGACGCGCGTCTGGGAGGACACCGACGTCCAGGGAGGCCGTCACCGCGTCGGCCTCGGTGCCGTACCCGAGCCAGCCGCGACCGACCACACGGCCGTCGAGGACGGCGGCGAGCAGGACGCGTCGCTGGAACCGCTGGTCGCGGTACTCGGGAAGGGTCATGGCGGAGGTCAGGGCGAAGTCGTCGGTGGACCAGATCTCCGCTTCGAGCGTGTTCGCGACCTCCTGGACCGCGTCGAACACGGCTGAGCTCCCTGACGCCGGGATCTCCACCTCGTCGATCGTGACGCGCATCGTCGCCTCCCTCCCACACCAGACCGTCCTGGGTGATGCGGTCCATGCTACGACCGCCCCGGCGGGCCGGCACAGCGTGGTGTCCCTCGTCCGTCCGCGGATTCGCTACCGTAGTGCACAGCATCCGCGACGCGGGAGAGGAGGTGCGCGTGTACCTGAAGAGCCTGACGCTCAAAGGGTTCAAGTCCTTCGCGCACCCCACCACCTTCGCGTTCGAGCAGGGCGTCACCTGCGTCGTAGGTCCCAACGGCTCCGGCAAGTCGAACGTCGTCGACGCGCTCGCCTGGGTGATGGGCGAGCAGGGGGCGAAGACCCTCCGCGGCGGCAAGATGGAGGACGTCATCTTCGCCGGCACGTCGACCAGGGGACCGCTCGGTCGAGCCGAGGTCACGCTCACCATCGACAACAGCGACGGCGCACTGCCCATCGAGTACACCGAGGTGACGATCAGCCGCACCCTGTTCCGCAACGGCGGGAGCGAATACGCCATCAACGGCGACACGTGTCGGTTGCTCGACGTCCAGGAGCTCCTCAGCGACTCCGGTCTGGGCCGCGAGATGCACGTCATCGTCGGACAGGGGCAGCTCGACGCGGTGCTGCGGGCGACGCCCGAGGAGCGACGCGGCTTCATCGAGGAGGCGGCCGGCATCCTGAAGCACCGCCGACGCAAGGAGAAGACGCTCCGGAAGCTCGAGGCGATGCAGACCAACCTCACGCGGTTGAGCGACCTCGCCGGGGAGATCCGACGGCAGCTGAAGCCGCTCGGTCGTCAGGCGGAGATCGCCCGTGAGGCGCAGACGATCGCCGCGGTCGTGCGGGACGCCCGCGCCAGACTGCTGGCCGACGACGTCGTGGGCCTCCGGCGTTCGCTCGACGAGCACAACCGCTCGGAGAGCGAGCGCCACAGCGAACGCCTCGTCCTCCAGGAGCAGCTGGAACAGGCGGAACTGCGGATCAACCGGATCGAGCAGGCGCAATTCGGCGACGCGGTCGACGACGCCCGCCGGATCACCTTCGAGCTCGAGAGCGTGCAGGAGCGCCTCCGGAACCTGTTCACGCTCGCCAACCAGCGGCTCGCGCTCCTCGGTTCTTCGACGGACACGACGGCCGCCGAACCGCGGATCACGAAGCAGATGGTCGCCGACGCGACCGCGGAGATCGACGGACTGCGGGCGGCGGTCGCCGACGCGGAGCGCGCGTTGCAGGAGGCGCAGGCGGACACCCGCGCGAAGCGCGCCGCACTCGACTCGGTGGACGTCGAGATCGCAGCGCAGAGCGCGCTTGTGTCACGACACGACCTGGAGCTCTCCAAGCTCGCGGGCGCCGTCGACGCCGCCGGGTCCAAACTCGCCGCGGTCCGTGGCGAGGCGTTGCGCCAGCAGAACGCGATCGACGCCGCTGCCCTCCGTCTGGACGCCGCGCGGCTGGAGTACGAGGCGCTCGAGGACGACCCGACCGTGGCGGACGTCGCCGACTCCGGACTCGACGACGCCTACGAGGCGGCCCAACGCGGCGCGGCGGAGGCCGAGGGGGAGATCGAGGGCCTGCGCGAGCAGCTCCACACCCTCGAACGTGAACGCGATTCGCTCGGTGCCAAGACCAGCGCACTCTCGCGCGCCCTCGACCTCAAGACCGGCTCGGCCGAACTCGCATCGAGCGGTCTCGACGGGATCGACGGGATCGTCGCGGACCGGGTGCAGGTCCGACCCGGCCACGAGTCGGCGGTGGCCGCAGCGCTCGGCACGCTTGCGGAGGCCGCCGTCGCCGTCGACCGGCACGCGGCCCGTCGGGCGCTCGATCACGCGGCCGACCAGGATCTCGGCCGGGTCGAGATCGTCATCGCCGACGCTGCACGAGACGTCCCGGACGCGCCCGCCGGGTTCACCTCGGCTGCCGAGCTGGTGGAGGCCCCTCCTGGCGTGCTGGGGATCCTCGCATCGGTCCTCGTCGTCGACTCGCTCGACGACGCGATCGCGGCGTACGACCGACTCGGCCCGTCGCTCAGCGCGTTCACCCTCGTGACCCGCGACGGCGCGGTCGTCACGGACAGCATCGTCCGCGCCGGGAGCGGCGGAGCGCAGAGTCGCATCGAACTGCTGGCCGAACGCGATGCGGCAGCCGATCGACACGGTGAGGTCGAGTCGCTCATCGAACGGGCGCGCTTCGCGCTGGCCGAGCAGCGCACGATCCTGCAGGAGGCGAAGCAGACCGCGCAGGCGGCGCTCAGCGCCCTCCGCGAGTTCGACGCCAACCGTGCCTCGCAGGCCGAGCGCGTGAACCGGGTCACGGTCCGGTACGAATCCGCGCAGGCCGAACATGACCGCCTCCTCGCAGCTGCCGGGACGGCGCAGACGGCCGTCGCCGACGCCGCTGCCGCCGTGGAGCGGGCCAAGCTGGACCACGACACCGCTCGCGCGCGTCCACGACCGCTCCTCGACGTGTCGGCACGCGACGGGCTCTCGGCTGAACTGGACGCGGCGCGCGAGGCCGAAGTGCAGCACCGCCTCCTCCTCGAGACCGCGCGCGAACGCGTACGGGCGGAGGAGCTCGCGGTCGCGAGCCTCGAGCGGCAGCGGCAGGCCGACCAGGCGGCAGCGGAGGAAGCGGCTCGGCGTGCCGTCATCCGTGCGCGCCAGGCCGCGGCCGCCACCGCCGTGACGGAGGCGCTCCCGCCCGTCCTCGACTCGGTCGACCGGTCGGTGACCGAGGCCCGCGTCGCGCTCGCGGCAGCCGAGGCGACGCGGTCCAGTCGGAACGCCGAACTCGTGCGACTGCGCGGCGAGGAGCACACGCTCCGGCAGCGGCTGCAGGTCGTCACCGAGAGCGTCCACGGCCTCGAACTCCAGATCTACGAGAAGAAGCTCCACTTGTCCGGGCTGCTCGAGCGCGCCGGGTCGGAGCTGGGGCTCGTCGAGGACGTGCTCGTCGCGGAGTACGGGCCCGAGGTTCCGGTTCCCGTCGACCCTCCGACACCCCGCGCGACCGCCCGCTCGACCGTGCGACCGGCGGACGACACCGGTCCGGAGGACTCGCCCGAGACGACGACGCCCGACTCGGACGAGGCACCCGAGGCACCTGCCGACGGTTCCGTGACGCCGGACGTCGAGCCGGTGGAGGAACCCACCGAGGAGTCGGACGACGTGCCGACGACGCCCTACGTCCGCGCCGAGCAGCAGAAGCGCCTCGCCGCGGCGGAGCGCACCTACGCTCAACTCGGCCGGGTCAACCCGCTCGCGCTCGAGGAGTTCGCGGCACTCGAACAGCGCCACCGCTTCCTCACCGAACAGCTCGCCGACCTCACCAGCACCCGCGCCGACCTGCTGTCGATCATCGAGGACATCGACGGGAAGATGGAGGTCATCTTCGCCTCGGCGTTCGCCGACACCGAAGCCGCCTTCACCGAGGTGTTCCCGATCCTGTTCCCGGGCGGCACCGGCAGCATCTCGCTCACCGACCCCGAACACATGCTCACCACGGGCATCGAGGTGTCGGTCAAACCCGCCGGCAAGAAGATCGAGCGCCTGTCGCTCCTGTCGGGCGGGGAGCGCTCGCTCGCCGCGGTCGCCCTGCTCATCGCCATCTTCAAAGCCCGACCGAGCCCGTTCTACATCATGGACGAGGTGGAGGCGGCCCTCGACGACGCGAACCTCGGGCGGCTCCTCACCATCTTCGAGGACCTCCGTCAGACGAGCCAGCTCATCGTCATCACGCACCAGAAGCGCACCATGGAGATCGCCGACGCCCTCTACGGCGTCTCGATGCGCCAGGACGGGGTGTCGGCCGTCGTCGGTCAGCGCGTGGCAGCAGAACGCGCGAGCTGATCCGGTCTCGTCCCCACGCGACGGGACCGCGTCGCCGACGGCTACGCTGAGACCATGGCTGCACGCACACCCTGGTCACTCTCCGGTGCCCTCAAAGGCATGTTCCAACGTCCGACGATCGACGAGACCACCTGGGAGGACCTCGAGGACGCGCTCATCGGCGCGGACTTCGGCCCCGACGTCACCGAGTCGATCGTCACGGGCCTGCACGCCTCCGTCGACCGCTACCGCACCACCGACCCGCGCGACCTCCAGCGCATGCTGCGCGAGGAGGTCGAGGAGCGGCTGTCGAAGTTCGACACGACGCTGAAGCTCAGCGAGCGTCCGGCGGTCGTCCTCGTCGTCGGCGTCAACGGGGTCGGCAAGACGACCACCATCGGCAAGTTCGCGAAGTTCCTGCGCAACTACGACCGCACCGTCGTCGTGGGGGCCGCGGACACCTTCCGTGCCGCTGCCGTGGAGCAGCTGGCGACCTGGGCGGAGCGCGCGGGCGCACAGATCGTCCGCCCCCAGCAGCAGGGGCAGGACCCGGCGTCCGTCGCCTTCCAGACGATCGAATACGCCAAGCAGACCGGCACCGAGATCGTCATCATCGACACCGCCGGTCGGCTGCAGACGAAGGGCGGGCTCATGGACGAGCTGTCCAAGATCCGTCGCGTCGTCGAGAAGCAGGCGCCCATCGCCGAGGTCCTCCTCGTCCTCGATGCGACGACCGGTCAGAACGGTCTGTCGCAGGCGCAGGCGTTCATCGAGCACGCCGGGGTGACCGGGCTCGTCCTGACGAAGCTCGACGGCTCCGCGAAGGGCGGGTTCGTCCTCGCCGTGCAGGAGAAGACCGGCATCCCGATCAAGCTCGTCGGTCAGGGTGAGGGCATCGGCGACCTCACCGGCTTCACGCCGCACGTCTTCGCACAGAACCTGGTGGGCAGCTGATGGCGATCGAACACGACTACTTCGGCATCATCGCGACCGAGCCTGGTGGTGGCGTCTACTGGTCCGACAACATCGACGTCGGGGAGCAGTCCGTCTCCATCTCGTTGAGCGCCCCCGACGAGGACGACATCCCGGCGGACGCGCTCGACCTGGCGGCCGCGATGATCCTCGCCCTCGAGGGCTTCGACCTGCGCTCGCGCGAGGCGATGCTGAGCGAGGTCGACGACCGCACCTCCGAGGTCACCGAGTACATCATCCAGGCCGTCGAGGAGCTGGGGGAGTCCCTGCCGGACGTCCTGGTCGACGAGTCCGGAGACCGCGACGTGGACGTCATCCGGTCGATGACGCTGCTGAGCGTCGGGTTCGCGCCACATCAGCACAACGGCGACGAGGCGTTCGCGATCTTCGAGTACTCGCTCGACGCGGACCAGCTCGACGGCGTGCTCATGGTCGCGTACACCTCCGACGGCGAGGTCACCGGAGTCACGAGCGAGGACTGAGCCCGGCAGGTCGAGGCGTCTGCCTCAGACCGCCTGGGCGAAGCCGAGTGAGGCGTCTGCGAGGTGCTGCAGTCCCTCGGGGACCTCGCGGCCCTTCGCGGTCATCGACTGCGCCCAGAGGCGTCCGGCACGGTAGGACGATCTGACGAGCGGACCCGCGAGCACACCGAGGAACCCGATCTCCTCGGCCTCCTCCTTGATCTCCAGGAACTCCTGCGGCTTGACCCAGCGGTCCACGGGGAGGTGTCGAGGCGTCGGCCGGAGGTACTGGGTGACGGTGATGATGTCGGTGCCGGCCTCGTGCAGATCCTCGAGCGCCTGACTGATCTCGCTCCGGTCCTCGCCCATCCCGAGGATGAGGTTGGACTTCGTGATGAGGCCGGCGGCACGCGCCTGGGTCAGGACGTCGAGGGAGCGCTCGTAGCGGAAGGCGGGCCTGATCCGCTTGAAGATGCGTGGGACCGTCTCGACGTTGTGTGCGAACACCTCCGGTTTGGAGGCGAACACCTCGCCGAGGAGGTCGGGGTTCCCGGAGAAGTCGGTCGCGAGGATCTCGACCCCCGTCCCCGGGTTCGTCTCGTGGATGCGCCGGACGGTCTCGGCGTGCAGCCACGCCCCCTCGTCGGGGAGGTCGTCGCGCGCCACACCGGTGACGGTCGCGTAACGCAGCCGCATCCGCTGCACCGAGTCGGCCACCCGCCGTGGCTCGTCACGGTCATAGTCGGCCGGCTTGCCGGTGTCGATCTGGCAGAAGTCGCAGCGCCTCGTGCACTGCGACCCGCCGATGAGGAAGGTCGCCTCGCGGTCCTCCCAGCACTCGAAGATGTTCGGGCAGCCGGCTTCCTGGCAGACCGTGTGGAGGCCCTCCTCCTGCACGAGCGCCTGGAGCTGTCGGTACTCGGGTCCCATCGTCGCGCGGGTCTTGATCCAGTCGGGCTTCCGCTCGATGGGGGTCTGGGCGTTCCGGACCTCGAGCCGCAGGAGCTTCCGTCCGCCGGTGTCCGCCGCGGGAGCGGGTGCCGGTGCGCCGCAGCCGCTCACGCGGCCGCTCCGATCGTGGTCACGGACGCGGCCGTCCAACCCGGCCGGAGCGCTTCGAAGATCTCGGAGACGCGCTCGGCGACGTCGCTCGGCGTGATCCGTCGACCGAGCTCGGCGCTGATCGTGGTGACCCCGGCATCGGCGATACCGCACGCGACGATGTGGCCGAAGGGCTCGAGGGAGTTGTCGCAGTTGAGCGCGAAGCCGTGCAGCGTGACCCCCGCCTGCACCCGGACACCGACGGCGCCGATCTTCGCGGCCGGTCCGCCGGCGACCGGGTCGACCCAGACGCCCGACCGTCCGTCGATCCGGCGGCCGGTGACGCCGAGCTCCGTGATCGTCTGCAGCATGACCTCCTCGAGCAAGCGGACGTGGGCGACGACGTCGACCGGCTCCGGGAGGCGGACGATCGGGTAACCGGTGAGCTGTCCGGGTCCGTGCCAGGTGATGCGGCCTCCGCGGTCGACTTCGACGACCGGCGTGCCGTCGTCGGGACGCTCGTGTGGGCGGGTGAGCTTGCCCGCCGTGTACACGGGCTCGTGTTCGCACAGGATGAGGTGCTCCGGCCCTGCTCCGCTGACGACCGCCTCATGGATCTGACGCTGCAGCGCCCAACCCTCGCGGTACGGGACGAATGCGGGCGCGAGCCCGGCGATGAGGAGCTGTGTCATGGCCGCCACGATAGCATTGTTGGACGGCGTCCAAATACTCGTCTTCCGATCGCGGCGGCGATCGACCGGGTCGCGCCGCGGTCTGCCCTAAACTGGAGGGATCATGGCAACGTTCGGCACACTCTCTGACCGCCTCGCGGATACGTTCAAGAACCTCCGCACCAAGGGCAAGCTCTCCGCGGCCGATGTCGACGGCACCGTCCGCGAGATCCGTCGCGCCCTCCTCGACGCGGACGTCGCTCTCGACGTCGTCAAGGACTTCACGGGTCGCGTGCGCGAGCGCGCCTTGGGTGACGAGGTGAGCAAGGCCCTCAACCCGGCGCAGCAGGTCGTCCAGATCGTCAACGACGAGCTCGTCACGATCCTCGGCGGGCAGCAGCGCCGTCTCGAGTTCGCGAAGAAGCCGCCGACCGTCATCATGCTCGCCGGACTCCAGGGTGCCGGAAAGACGACACTCGCCGGCAAGCTCGCCAAGTGGCTCAAGAAGGACGGCCACACGCCGCTCCTCGTCGCCTCCGACCTCCAGCGTCCCAACGCCGTCAACCAGCTGCAGGTCGTCGGTGAGCAGGCGGGCGTCCCCGTCTATGCTCCCGAGCCCGGAAACGGCGTCGGCGACCCGGTCAAGGTCGCCCGCGACGGTGTCCGGTTCGCCGAGCAGAAGCTCTACGACACCGTCATCGTCGACACCGCCGGACGACTCGGCGTCGACGCCGAGCTCATGAAGCAGGCGTCGAACATCCGCAAGGCGGTCGACCCCGACGAGGTCCTCTTCGTCATCGACGCGATGATCGGTCAGGACGCGGTCGCGACGGCCAAGGCCTTCCTCGACGGCGTCGACTTCACCGGCGTGGTGCTCTCCAAGCTCGACGGCGACGCCCGCGGTGGTGCGGCACTCTCCATCGCCTCGGTCACCGGACGCCCCATCATGTTCGCGTCGACCGGTGAGGGTCTCGACGACTTCGAGCCGTTCCACCCCGACCGCATGGCGAGCCGGATCCTCGACCTCGGTGACATCCTCACCCTCATCGAGCAGGCGCAGCAGAACTTCGACGAGGAGGAGGCGCGCAAGGTCGCGGAGAAGTTCGCGACCGACTCCTTCACGCTCGACGACTTCCTCAAGCAGATGCAGCAGCTGCGCGGCATGGGTTCCATCAAGAAGATGATGGGCATGCTCCCCGGCATGGGGCAGATGAAAGAGCAGCTCCAGAATTTCGACGAGCGCGAGATCGTCCGCACCGAGGCCATCATCCAGTCGATGACCACGGCCGAGCGCACGAACCCGAAGATCCTCAACGGATCCCGTCGCCTGCGCATCGCCAAGGGTTCCGGCATGACCGTCACCGAGGTCAACGCCCTCGTCAACCGTTTCGAGCAGGCGGCCAAGATGATGAAGACCGTGGCCAAGGGTGGCGTGCCGAACATCCCCGGCATGGGTCCGGTCCCCGGTGCGCGGACGAACCGACCGAAGCCGCAGGCCAAGAAGAAGGGTTCCCGTTCGGGCAACCCGGCCAAGCGCGCGGCGGAGAACGCCGGCGCCGTCGAGACGCCGGCTGCCGCTACGGGCGCTGGATTCGGCCTCGGCGGCGGTCCGTCGTCGGGATCGGCAGCCCCGACCGAGGCGGAGCTCGCCGAGCTGCAGAAGTTCCTGGGTCGCTGAGCCGAGCGGAGGCGGTATGCGCGCGCTGAGGGCGGCGGCTTCGGTCGTCGCAGTCGTGCTGGCCGCGGGCATGCTCGCCGGGTGCTCCGCGCCGTCTCCGGGCGAACGCGTCCTGGGCACCTGGGGTGAGGGCACCGGTGCCGCCGACCCGCACCTGGTGTTCGCCGACGACGGCCGCGTGAGCGGTTCGGACGGCTGCAACAGCCTCTCCGGCTCCTGGCGCGCCGAGGACGACGCGGTCGTCGTCTCCGATGTCGCGAGCACCCTGATGGCATGCCCGGGCGTCGACACCTGGCTGCGGGGGATCGCAGAGGCGACGCTCTCGGACGACGGCGGGCGCTTGACCCTGACCGACGACGCCGGCACGCGGATCGGGACGCTCGACCGCGCCGAGTGACGCCGCTTCGTCAGGCGGAGGGCTGGACCCCGTGTCGAAGCTCCTTCGCGAGCGAGCTCACGACCGCCTGCAGGCTGCCGCCGTTCGCGTGGGCGACGGCGAGCTGCCGCTGGTAGCTCGCGCCGTGCTCGATGATCGTGGCGATGCTCGCCAGTTCGTCCGCACAGCCGAGCCGACGGGCGACCGGCGCGAGGGTGTCGAGCAGGTCGTGCAGGTCGTCGGTCACGAGGCGCTCGTGGCCCGAGGAGTCGAGGATGATCTCGGCGTCCATGCCGTACCGCGCCGCACGCCACTTGTTCTCGCGGACGTACCACGGCTGCAGGGTCTGCAGGCGCTCTCCGGCGTCGAGGCGGTCGGACAGGTGCTCGGTGAGGCAGTGGATGAGCGAGGCGAGGGCCCCGAACTCCGCGACGGTCGACGCCCCGTCGCACGCACGCATCTCCACTGTGCCCCACTGCGGCGACGGTCGCACGTCCCAGCGGACCTCGGTGTGGTCCTCGATGATGCCGGTCACCGTCATGTCGTCGACGTAGGCCTCGAACTGCTCCCAGTCGGAGAGCTGGTAGGGGAGGCCCGCCGTCGGGAGCTGCTGGAACATGAGCGCGCGATTCGACGCGTACCCGGTGTCGACCCCGCCCCAGTACGGGCTGGACGCCGACAACGCCTGGAGGTGGGGCAGATAGGTCAGCAGCCCGTTCATGATCGGGAGGACCTTGTCGACCGTCTCGACGCCGACATGCGCGTGCACACCCCAGATCATCATGTTGCGACCCCACCACTGGGTGCGGTCGATGAGCTTGTGGTACCGGGGCTTGTCGGTGACCTGCTGGTCGTACCACTGGCCGAACGGGTGCGAACCGCTGCAGATGAGTTCGACGCCCATCGGGTCCGTGATCGCCCGCACCTCGGCCAGCTGGCCTTCGAGGTCCGCGATCGCCTCGGGGACCGTGTGGTGCACACCCGAGACGAGTTCGACGGTGTTGAGCAGGAGCTCGTTGGTGATCTGCGGATGATCGGAACCGTCGCTCGGGCGGAGTTCCGACAGGACGGTGTCCGCTGCGCCGACGAGATCGCCGGTGTCGCGGTCGACGAGGGCGACCTCCCATTCGAGGCCGACGGTCGAACGCTCGGATCTGGCGAACTCGATGGGCATTGGCGTCGACCTCCCGCAGGGCGCGGCCGGATGCCACGCGCCAGCCCATCTTCACACGGGGTGGAGGGGTCGTTCGGTATCGGTGTCGCCGGATTACCCAGATCGCCCGATGTCTGGCAGAATAGAGAGTTGAGTCTGCGCGGAGTTCGACCCTCTATCCGACGCCCGCAGCAACCACAGTTTTCGCGTCGAGCGTGTGGCCCCACCTTTCGGCAGCGAGCACATCAAACATCACATCATTCAGGAGAATCGTGGCTGTCAAAATCCGTCTCAAGCGTCTCGGCAAGATCCGTGCGCCGTACTACCGCATCGTCGTCGCAGACTCGCGCACGAAGCGCGACGGTCGTGTCATCGAGGAGATCGGCAAGTACCACCCCACCGAGGAGCCCTCGTTCATCGAGGTCGACTCCGAGCGTGCGCAGTACTGGCTCAGTGTCGGCGCCCAGCCGACCGAGCAGGTCGCAGCACTCCTCAAGCTCACCGGCGACTGGGGCAAGTTCAAGGGCGACAAGGACGCCGTGAGCACCGTCCGCGTCAAGGAGCCGAAGGCCGCCTTCGTCGCCGACGAGAAGAAGAAGCCCGTCCTCAAGCCGAAGGCGGAGGCCCCCGCGGCCAAGGCTGCACCGGCCGAGGCCGAGGCGCCCGCTGCCGACGCCGCTGAAGCAGAGCAGGCGTAGTCTTGCTCGCTCCCGCGCTCGAACATCTCGTCAAGGGGATCGTGGATCACCCGGATGACGTTCGCGTCACGGCACAGAACTCCGCCCGTGGCGAGGTCCTCGAGGTTCGTGTGAACCCCGAGGACCTCGGCCGGGTCATCGGTCGTGCCGGCCGGACGGCCAAAGCCCTGCGCACCCTCGTGGCAGCGCTGGCAGACGGTCGGCGGGTCCGAGTCGACGTGGTCGACACGGACGCCTCCGGCGCCAGCGCGTAGGTGGCGGACGAGACGGAGCCGAAGACCCAGTTGCGGGTCGGTCGGCTCACGAAAGCCCATGGCCTGAAGGGCGCCCTGAAGGTCGAGCTCTACACGGATGAGCCGGAGCACCGGTTCACCCCGGGCTCGACGTTCACGCTCCAGGTCCCCGCAGGATCGAAGTGGCGCGGCAAGACGCTCGAGCTCATCGAACTGCGCTGGTACAACAGCCAGCCGGTCGCCTTCTTCGTCGGCATCTCCGATCGCAGTGAGGCGGAGACCCTCGTGAAAGCGATCCTCTGGGTCGAGCAGGATCCCACCGAGCTGCCGGTCGAAGACGACGCGTGGTACGACCACCAGCTCGTCGGGTTGGCCGTGCACCGCGACGGCGTCGCCGTCGGTACCGTCGCTCGCGTCGACCACTTCCCGGCTCAGGACCTCCTGATCGTGAAGACCGGCGACGGCGAGGTCATGGTCCCGTTCGTCAAGGCGATCGTCCCCACGGTCGACATCGCCGCCGGGATCGTGACGGTCACGCCACCCACCGGCCTGTTCGAGGAACTCCCGGAGGCCGACGACGCCTCCGAGACGACGCCGGCCGGCCCAGTCGAGTCCGAGGCCTCCGACGAGGCTCAGGACGACACCGGAGCGTCGCAGCCGGAGCAGTAGTACTCGTTCCGAGTCGGTCCTCCCGGCTCGGAACACCCATGACGGAGGCGTCGGTTGCGTGCAACCGGCGCCTCCGTCGTCGTTTCCGGCCGATCACGCCGGTACGGGCTCGCCCTGACGGTCACCGTCCGCGACCCGCTCGAGGACCGCGGCGATCCGGCCGGCGCACCCACCGCAGCCAGTACCGGCGCGGGTCGCCTTGCCGATGCAGGCGACCGTGGTGTTGCCAGATCGCGCGGCATCCATGATCCTGCCGACCGTCACGCCGTTGCACGTACAGACGGTGGTCGAAGGGGCGAACGCATCGGCGGAGGCACCGCCTGTCGCGTCCGGCCCGTCGAGCCGGAGGAGGACCGAGCGATCCGCCGGCAGCTCGCCGCCCGCGTCGTACAGGAGCGTCAGCTCGGCCGCCGTGCGTGGCATGCCGACGCAGACGAAGGCGGTCAGGACCCCGGCGCGGGTGATCATCTTGACGTAGCGGCCGTGGTCGGGGTCCGCCCACACCGAGACGCTGCGCGGAGCAGGCGAATGCACGCCGCACGCGTCAGCGGTCGTCGGCTCGAGGTCCCAGGGCTCCGCCTGGACGTCGCCGACCGCGACGACGTCGACCCGCTCGGCCTTGAGTGCGACGGTGCTCGCCCGCTCGACCGGTGGCGGAGCCAGCTCGAGCGGTGGTCCGCCGGCCGCGGCCTCGACCAGGAATCGAGCGGCGAGCCACTCGGCCTGCCGCCATCCTGGGCCGATGAGCCCCGACGGGCCGCCCGGGACGATGCGTTCGCGGCGCAGGTCCGGTGTCGGCGCCAGCACGTGCGCGCAGTCACCGATGGCGAAGATCCGCTCGTCGGACCAGCTGCTGAGGTCTTCGCCGACGAGCACCCCGGACCCGACACGGACCCCGGCGAGGATCGCCAGATCGGAGCGTGCGCTCACCCCGCACGACAGGACGAGCAGATCGCCGGTGATCCGTTTCCCGTCAGCGGTGATCAGCGCGTCGAAGTGCCTCCCGCCCGCGGGGTCGTCCCGATGACCGACCGCCTCGGCGCGGCTGTGTGCGATGACCTCCACTCCTGCTGTCCGCAGCGCCGCGGCGAGCACGGAGCCGCCGCCGCGGTCGAGGTTCCGGGGCATCGGGGTGGCTCCGTGGTGGACGACGACCACGTCGGCGCCGGCGCGAGCGGCGGAGAGCGCGAGCTCCAGTCCCAGGACGCCGGCACCCAGGACGACGATCCGGCCGCCACACCGGACGACCTCGGCGACGGTGTCGGCGTCCGCGAGATCACGCATGGTGCAGACGCCCCGGGGGAGGTCGTGGTCGGACAGCAGCAACGACCGTCCGTACTTCTCGAGCGCCGGGCGGTCACGCTTCCGTCGATCGACGCCGTCGAGCGTCGGAACGTTGGCGCGCGCACCCGTCGCCAGGACGAGGCGGTCGTAGGGGAGCGTCTCCCCGGTGTCGAGTTCGACGGTCCGCGTCTCGCGATCGATCTGCATCGCGGTCGTGCCGCGCAGGACATGGATACCGTCCAGCGCGAGGTCCTCGGCACTGACGAGCGTCATGTCGGCGAGTCCGGTCGAGCCGACCGCGTGATCGGCGACCAGCACCCGGTTGTACGCGTCGACCGGTTCCTGCCCGACCACGGTCACCTGGAGCGAGCCGTCCCGCACGCCGGGGGCGACCTCCTCGGCGAATCGCGCACCGACCGGGCCGAATCCGACCACGACGATGCGCAGTGCGCGACCTGGTCGCGGACTCATCGGAGGGCTCCGGTCGCTGTGGCTTCCGGCAGTGGTGCGCCAGCGGCCGGGCGCAGCCGCACCATCGCGCGCTTGAAGTCCGGCATCCCCGAGATCGGATCGACCGCGTCCTGCGTCAGGAGGTTCGCCGAAGCGTCCCCCGGGTAGTGGAACGGCAGGAAGACGGTGTCGTGACGGATGTCGCCGTCGACACGGGCTCGGACCGTCAGCGTGCCCCGACGGTTCGACACCTCGACCAGTCCGCCCTCGACGATCCCGAGTCGTGCCGCCGTCGCGGGGTGGACCTGGACGAAGACCTCGGGACGGGCGTCGTCGAGCTCGGGGACGCGGCGGGTCTGGGTGCCCGACTGGTAGTGCTCGAGAAGGCGTCCGGTCGTCAGGGTGAGTTCCTCCCCGGTCCCCGGTGACTCCGAGACCTTCGCGGGGCGGACCGGGACGATGCGGGCGAGACCGTCGTCGTGTGCGAACCGTTCCGTGAACAGCCGGGGCGTGCCGACGCTGCCGACGGGGAACGGCCAGTGCGCGGCGAGCCCGGTGTCGAGCAGGGCGTGGCTCAGTCCCGAGTAGTCGGCGAGGCCTCCGGCGGATGCGGCCGCCAACTCGTCGAACACGATCGACGGGTCCAGCTCGAATCGGCCCGGAGCATCGAGACGACGGGCGAGTTCGTGCATGATCCAGAGCTCGCTGCGGACGCCGACCGGGGCATCGAGCGCCCGCCGGCGGCGGATCACACGCCCCTCCAGCGAGGTCATGGTGCCATCCTCCTCCGCCCACTGCGTCGTCGGGAGGACGACGTCCGCGAGTACGGCGGTCTCCGACAGGAAGAAGTCGCAGACGACGAGCAGCTCGAGGCGTCGGAGTCCGTCCCGGACCGTCTGCACGTTCGGAGCGGATACGACGACGTTCGAGCCGTGGACCAGGAGCGCGTGCACACCGTCCGGTTCACCGAGTCGGTTCAAGAGGGCGACGGCCGGCAGCCCGGGACCGGGGATCGATTCGACCGGCACACCCCACACCTCGGCGACGTGACTGCGGGCTTCCGGATCGGTGATCTTGCGGTACCCGGGCAGTTGGTCGCATTTCTGACCGTGTTCGCGGCCGCCCTGGCCGTTGCCCTGGCCGGTGAGCGTGCCGTAGCCCGATCCCGGCCGGCCCGGCAGTCCGAGCACGAGTGCGAGGTTGATGGCGGCGGTGGCCGTGTCGGTGCCGTCGACATGTTGCTCGACGCCGCGACCGGTGAGGATGTAGGTGCCGTCCGAGGCGGCGAGCCGACGAGCCACGTCTCGGAGGACCGGCGCCGGCACGCCGGTCACGGATTGGACGCGTTCCGGCCACCATGCGCTCACGCTGCGGCGCAGGCCGTCCAGCCCGGTCGTGCGCTCGGCCAGGTAGGCCTCGTCGGCGAGTCCTTCGGCGAGGACGATGTGCGTGAGCCCCAGGAGTAGGACCAGATCCGTTCCGGGCGCGGGCTGCACGTGGAGTCCACGACCGGTCTCGGTGAGTCGCGCGGTGGCCGAGCGGCGCGGATCGACCACGACGAGGCCACCGGCGGCCTGAGCACCGACGAGATGACCGATGAACGGGGGCATCGTCTCCGCGACGTTGGATCCGAGGAGCAGGATGGTCGACGCGTCGTCGAGGTCCTCCAGTGGGAACGGCAGCCCCCGGTCGATCCCGAACGCGCGGTTGCCCGCTGCCGCGGCGGACGACATGCAGAACCGACCGTTGTAGTCGATCCGGCTCGTCCCGATCGCGATCCTCGCGAACTTGCCCAGCTGGTAGGCCTTCTCGTTCGTGAGGCCACCGCCTCCGAAGACCCCGATCGCGTCCGCCCCGCGCTCACCGCGGATGCGGAGGATGGTCGATGCGACGAGATCGAGGGCCGCATCCCAGCTCGTCTCGACCAGCGCACCGGTGGCGTCGCGCACCAAGGGGGTCGTGAGGCGATCGCCCCGCGCGAGGAGCTCGGCCGACGTCCACCCCTTCTTGCAGAGGCCGCCCCGGTTCGTCGGGAAGTCCCGCCCGGCGACGTCGACCGGGAGCCTCGGAGCGACCCCGTCCACCGCCGCCGTTCGGGTGAGGGACATCGCGCACTGCAACGCGCAGTACGGGCAGTGGGTGTCGGTCACCGGGGCGGTGGGACGAGGCATGCGTTGTCCTTCGATCAGGAGCGGGTGGAGCGCCGGCTCAGAGTCGCTGGCCGGCGAGCGACGCGTTCTTGCGGAAGTAGACGAGGAAGGTGACCGCGAACAGGACGACGTACGCGCCGATGAAACCGATGAACGCGGCCGAGTAGCTGCCGGTCGCGCCGTGCGAGAGCCCGAGGATCTGCGGGATCACGAAGCCGCCGTAGGCACCGATCGCGGAGATGAGCCCGAGCGCGGCGGCGGCCTTGCGCTGCGTCCCGACGTCGCCGCTGCGGTGGTGGGCGTCGCGCAGGCCGGATCGCGCCGCGAAGACGCTCGGGATCATGCGGTACGTCGAGCCGTTCCCGACACCGGCGGCGACGAACAGGAGCAGGAAGCACCCGAGGAACAGCCAGAAGTTCGCCAGCGGCAGGGTCCACAGCACCGCGAGCGCCCCCAGGGCCATGACGGCGAACGCGCTCATCGTGACGACGGCCCCACCGAAGCGGTCGGCGAGACGCCCACCGAAGGGTCGTGCCAGCGAGCCGATCAGGGCTCCGAGGAACGCGAGCGAGATCGATGCCGAACCGACGGCGAACGAGGAGAAGTCGGGGAACTGGTCCGCGATGAGCTTGGGGAACACACTCGCGAAGCCGATGAACGAGCCGAAGGTGCCGATGTACAGGAGTGCGAGGAGCCAGAGGTGCGGTTCCCGGAGCGCGGCGGCGGATCCGCGGAGGTCCGCTTTCGCTGACGACAGGTTGTCCATGTATCGGTAGGCGCCGAACATCGCGAGAAGGATGAAGGGGACCCAGATCCATCCGGCGAGGCTCAGGTTGAGAGTGGCGGCGGCTCCGACGGTGACCGCGATGGGGACGACGAACTGCGCGACCGCTGCACCGAGGTTGCCGCCCGCCGCGTTCAGCCCGAGCGCCCAGCCCTTCTCCCGCTGCGGGTAGAAGTAGGTGATGTTCGACATGGAGCTGGCGAAGTTGCCACCGCCGAAGCCGGCGAGCCCGGCGACGACGAGCATGACGCCGAACGGGGTGTCCGGATTGCCCACACACAGCGCGAGCGCGATGGACGGGATGAGGAGCAGCCCCGCCGAGATGATCGTCCAGTTCCGCCCGCCGAAGCGCGGGACCATGAACGAGTACGGGAACCTGAGGGTCGCACCGACGAGGCTCGGCATCGAGATGAGCCAGAAGGTCTCGGCCGTGGAGAACGAGAACCCGGCCGTCGGGAGCATGACGACGACGATGCTCCAGAGCTGCCAGACCACGAAGCCGAGGAACTCCGCGAAGATCGACCACCGGAGGTTCCGCCCGGCGATGCCGCGGCCCTCCCGGTCCCAGAACGCGCTGTCCTCGGGGTTCCACCCGTCGATCCAACGACCGGGTCGGTGGGTCAGGGCGACCGGGGTGACGGTCGGTGTCGCCGTGGTCGGTGGGGCGTCGGCTGCTTCGAGGTTCGTGGTCATGGCTGCTCCGAGCGTTCGGTGAAGCGGGACGGGACGTGTGCTGTCTCCGAAGCTACCGACGCCGTGTTTCGGTGCCCCACCCGCGAGGTAACACCTGGATAACCGCCTGCTCACAGGCACTCATCACCCTGGTGAGGCGGATGACCGCGCGCGGTCCAGGGACCGGACCGGCCGCCGTCAGACGTCGAGGCGGTAGCCGCGCTTGACGATCGTGTTGATGAGTCCGGGGACGCCGAGCGTCTGGCGGAGGCGGCTCATCTGCACTTCGAGCGCGTGATGGTCCGCGGCTGCGGGCAGCGCGTCGGCCAGTGCGGAGCGCGAGAGGACGGCTCCGTTCGCGCGGACCAGGGCGCGGAGGAGCGCGAGGGAGTTCGGGGGGAGCCGGACCCTGGACCCGGGCAGCTCCACGATGGCGCCACGGATGGCGATCGGGCCGTGCAGCGTCTCGGCTCGGAGGATCGCGTGCTGCTCGAGGTGTTCGCACAGCAGCCGGATGAGCGCCCCCATGCGGAACCGCTCGGGGACGATGGGCCGGATGTCCTGAGCGAGCAGTGGGGCCGCCGTGACCGGGCCGACCGCTGCGCACAGCACGTCGCGACGGAAGGCGTCGACGACGGCGTCCTCCTGACCGAGTGCTTCCGCGGCCGTGAACAGGGCGACGACCGACGGGGCACTCGTGAAGGTGACCGCGTCGAGCGAGCCGCTCACGATCGCCTCGACGAGTCGCCGCACGCGCTCGTCGGTCGCGTCGGGGTCCGTCCACCGGTACGGGGCGACCGTGTGCACCTCCTGGTGGACGGCACGGAGCCGTTCGAGCTGGCGCTCGTCGGTGTACCCGTGGAGCTGAACGGCGACGCGGAGACCAGCCGGGTAGTCGGCGACGACCTTGTCGACGAGGGAGGCGGTGGTCTCGCGGTCGCTCATGCCCACGTCGTTCAGGCCGGCCGCTCGGATGGCACCGCGTGCCTTGGGCCCACGGACGAGGATGGCCGTCTCGGCCAGCGCTTCGAGGAGTTCGTCGCCGAGTCCAGCGGCGTCCGCGACCTCGAACCACCGTCGGATGCCGTACGAGGTCGTGGCGAGCAGGACATCGGGGCGTGCGGCGATGATGTCGCGGGTGTCGTCGATGAGGGGCTCGTCATGCTGTGCGTGCGCGATCCGGAGGGTCGGTGCGTGCACGACGGTGGCACCGCGCCGCTCGAAGGCGTCGATGAGGTCCTGCGATCGACGGTCGCTCGTCACCCCGATCCGGAAGCCCTCGAGCTGGTCCGCGCGGAATCCCGGAACCGGGGTCGTGACGTCCGGGCCGGCGTCAGCGGCCGGCGGGGTGGTGTCGGTCACGCCGATGCCCCCAGACGTTCGGCCCGCGCCAGCAGTTCCGAGGCCTCGGCGTCACCGTCGAAGGCGAAGGCGACGACGTGGCCGATCACGATGACCGCCGGTGACCGCACACCGGCGGCTGCGGCGACGTGGAGGATCGTCCCGAGGTCTGCCACGGTGGTGCGCTGGGTCTCGCTGTAGCCGCGCTCGATGATCGCGACAGGGGTGTCGGCGGCGAGCCCCGAGGTGAGGAGCCCGTGGGAGATTGAGGGCAGCGTGCCGACGCCCATGAGGACGACGATCGTCCCGCCCAGTCCGGCGAGGTGACGGTGTTCCTCGTCGGAGAGCGGCGCGTGACCGCTGACAACGGTGAAGAGGTGACTCAGATTCCGGTGGGTGAGGGGGATGCCTGCCGCCGCGGGCACGGCGACGGAACTCGAGACGCCAGGGATCACGCGGACGGGGACGCCCGCGCGGTGGCAGGCCAGGACTTCCTCGCTGCCGCGCCCGAAGACGTACGGGTCGCCTCCCTTGAGCCGGACGACCGCCGCGCCGTCGAGCGCGTGTCGCACCATGACCGTCTCGATGCCGTCCTGGCCGATCGGGTGATGGCCGGGGCGCTTGCCGACGTCGACGAGGAGCGCGTTCGGGGCGAGCTCGGGGAGGGCGTCGTGGGGTGCGAGCCGGTCGTAGAGGACCACGTCCGCGTCGCGGAGGGCCTCGACGGCGGCGACGGTCAGCAGCGCGGGATCGCCCGGTCCGCCGCCGACGAGCGTGACCCTGCCTGGACCCGACATCTATGCCCCTTCCCTCACTGGAATGGTAGGCCCTGCGAGATAGACGGCCTCGCCGCGCTCGATCTCCTCCGTCGTCGCGGGCCGGTACTGGCCTCGCTCCGCGACCCGCGCGAGTCGCGGTTCGGCGTCGCCCGGCTCGTTGACGAAGGACCGGAACCGGCGGAGGCGCTCCGGGTCGGCGAGGGTCGCCGCCCACTCGTCCTCGTACCCGTCCACATGGGCGGCCATGGCCTGTTCGAGTTCGGCGGCGAGTCCGAGCGAGTCCTCGACGACGACCTCCCGCACGTGGTCGAGTCCGCCGTCGAGATCCTCCATCCACCTGGCGGTGCGCTGCAGTCGATCCGCCGTCCGGATGTAGTACATGAGGTAGCGGTCGATGTACCGGATGAGCGTCTCGTCGTCGAGGTCTCCGGCGAGGAGCTGCGCGTGGGTCGGCTGAAACCCTCCGTTGCCGCCGACGTACAGGTTCCAGCCCTGCTCGGTGGCGATGATCCCCACATCCTTGCCACGTGCTTCGGCGCACTCGCGCGCGCACCCCGAGACCCCGAACTTGAACTTGTGCGGTGCCCGGAGGCCGCGGTACCGGAGTTCGAGGTGGACCGCCATGCCCACGGAGTCCTGCACGCCGAAGCGGCACCAGCTGGAGCCGACACAGCTCTTCACGTTGCGGAGCGACTTCCCGTACGCCTGTCCGGACTCGAAGCCGGCGTCGACGAGGATGCGCCAGATGTCGGGCAGCTGTTCGAGGCGCGCGCCGAACAGGTCGATGCGTTGACCGCCCGTGATCTTCGTGTACAGCCCGTAGTCGGTGGCGACCTGCGCGATCACCGCGAGCTTCTGCGGTGTGATCTCGCCACCGGGGATCCGGGGGACCACGGAGTAGGTGCCGTCCTTCTGCATGTTCGCGAGCGCACGGTCGTTCGTGTCCTGCAGCGTCCCCCGACCGCCGTCGAGGATGTACCCACCCTGCTGGCTGGCCAGGATGGAACCGACCACCGGCTTACACACGTCGCAGCCGCGGCCGGTGCCGTAGCGCGCGAGGATCTCGTCGAAGGAGGTGAGGCCGAGCACCCGGATGGTCTCGAACAGCTCCTGGCGGGACAGTTCGAAGTGTTCGCAGAGTGCCCGCGAGACGGCGATGCCGGACTTCGTCAGCTCCGTCTCGAGGATCTTCTTCACGAGCGGGACGCAGGAGCCGCACTGGGTCCCGGCACGGGAGCAGGTCTTGAGGGCCCCCAGCTCGGTGCACGCCTCGCCGTGCACGCCCGCGATCGCGTCGCGGACGGTCCCCGCGGTGACGGCGTTGCATGCGCAGACGAGCGCTGCGTCGGGGAGCTCGTCCCCGGCCGGTGCCTCGATCCCTGAGGCCGACAGGTAGGCGGCCGGCTCACTCGACAGCTCAGCGCCGAGGAGCGGACGCAGCGAGGCGTAGGGCGAGGCGTCGCCGACGAAGACCCCGCCCAGGAGGGTCTTGGCGTCGTCCGTCATGACGAGCTTCTGGTACAGCCCGCGCGCCGGGTCCGCGTACACGATCTCGAGACTGTGCTCGGTGCGCGCGAGTGCGTCGCCGAAACTCGCGACGTCGACACCGGAGAGCTTGAGTTTCGTCGCGTCGTCGACGATCGTGAACTCCGCCTGGCCACCGAGCAGCCGATCCGCGACGACCTCGGCCATCGCGTTCGCCGGCGCGACGAGACCGGTGCATCGACCGTCGAAGCACGCGACCTCGCCGATGGCCCAGACACCAGGCGCAGACGTCCTGCAGTCGGTCCCGATCACGACACCGCCGCGGTCACCGAGCTCGATCCCGGCATCGCGGGCCAGCTCGTCCCTGGCGCGGATACCGATCGCGAACACCACGATGTCGACGTCGACCTGCTGGCCGCTCGAGAACTTCACGCCCGAGACACCGCCCTGCTCGTCCACGAGGATCGACCGGGGCCTCGTCCCCAGGTGCAGACCGATGCCCTGGCCGCCGATGATGCGCCCGAGGGCTCGACCGGCTCCCTCGTCCAGCTGGGCGGACATGAGCCACGACCCGGAGTGCACGACGCTCGCCTCGGCACCGAGCCGTGCCGCACCACCGGCAGCCTCGAGCCCGAGCAACCCGCCGCCGGCGACGATCACCCGGGCGGGACGACCTCGCAGGGAGCCGATTCGCTCGATCTCCGACACCAGCAGGTCCACGTCGTCGATCGTCCGGTAGACGAGGGCGTGTTCCGAACCATCGATCTCGGGCACCGGGGCCGAGGAGCCGGTCGCCAGGACCAGCTCGTCGTACGCGACGACCCGCCCCAGGGAGGTGTGCACCGTCCGGGCCTCGCGGTCGATCCGCTCGGCGCGTTCGCCCAGCAGGAGCGACACGTGCTGCTCGTCCCAGACGCCCGTCGGCGCGAGCGTGAGGTCGATCGCCGCATCGTCGAGACGCTTGCTCAGCGCCACACGATCGTAGGGACGGTGGAGCTCCTCGCAGACGACCGTGATGTGCATCGTGCGCCCGGCATCGCGACTGTGCAGGGCGTCGACCAGACGGTGCGCGGCCGGGCCGCCACCGACCACGACGACGCGACGCGGCAGATCTCCTGCGGTGGGATCGATCATCATGGGCCCCCTCGGCTCGTGTTCCAGCGAGCGTACTGACGCGGCGTTTCCGGACCGTTGCCCGCATGTGTCCCGAACGCGTCCAGGACCGCACACGACGCCCGGGCGGATGTGAGGTCGGTTTCACCTCACGGAAACGTCACGGGTGATCCGACGAAACACCCCACCCGTAGCGTCGGTGCTCCGACGCACGACCAGGAGGCCGACGATGAGCATCACGATGCAGGAGCACACCGGGCGGACGGCGCTCGCCGAGTGGCGACGCGTCTGCGCCATCGACGACCTCGAGCTCTCCTGGGGCGAGGTGGCGTTGCTCCGAGCCCGGCAGATCGCGGTGTTCCGTATCGGGGCCGATGAGGTCTACGCCGTCGACCATCGGGACCCGCACACGGACGCGCCGGTGATGGCTCGCGGCATCGTCGGTTCCCGAGGGGAGCGACCGACGATCGCGTCACCGCTGCACAAGCAGGTGTACGACCTCGGCACGGGTGAGTGCTTCACCGACCCGAACCTCTTCCTCCAGACCTTCCGCACCCGCATCGTGGGCGGTTTCGTGGAGATCGAGCTGGGGGAGGACGCATGACCCTGCTCGAGGCCGCGGTTCGCCGCCTGCAGACGCGTCCGCGGACGGGTCCGGCGCTCCTGGCCGTGTCCCACGGGACGAGTTGCCCGATCGGACAGGCCTCCGTCGCCGCGCTCGTCGACGCCGTCGGACGGGCGCGTGCCGACCTCCACGTCGCCGGCGGCTTCGTCGACGTCCAGCAGCCCGACGTCCCGGCCACCCTCGGTTCGATCGAGCCCGAGCGGCCCGCGGTGGTCGTGCCCTTGCTCCTGTCCGCGGGGTTCCACGTCCACGTCGACCTCGTCGAGGACCTCGAGGCGACGGATCGGCCGACGGCACTCGGGCGGGCGATGGGACCGGACGACCGCCTCGTGACGGTCCTCGCCAGGCGACTGGAGGCGCTGCACGTGACGCCCGATGATCGGATCGTGCTCGGAGCGGCCGGGTCCACCGACGCCAGGGCCGTCGCCGACTGCGTCGACATGGGACGTCGGCTGGAATCGCGACTGCGTGTGCCGGTCGAGACGGCGTTCGTCTCCGCGGCTCAGCCGTCGGTGCCCGACGCGGTGGCGGCGGCGCGAACGAGCCGACCGCGAGGGCGGGTCATCATCGCCACCTACCTGCTGGCGCCCGGCTACTTCGCGAGGCTGCTCGAGGAGGCGGGAGCGGACCTCGTGACGCCGCCGCTCCTCCACCTCGGAGAGGTTCCCGATCCCGGCATCGTCGACCTCGTGGTCGACCGCTACGAGGAGGCTTCGGCCGGACTGTCGGGCTGACCGACGCGACCGGGACGACGACCGTCGCGCGAATAGACTGCTCCTCATGCGCATCGACATCGTCACGATCTTCCCGACCTTCTTCGATGCCCTGGACCTCTCGCTGCTCGGCAAGGCGAAGCAGAGCGGGCTCATCGATTTGGACGTCCACGACCTGCGGGATTCGACGCACGACCGTCACCGCACCGTCGACGACACCCCGTACGGCGGGGGAGCCGGCATGGTCATGAAGCCGGAGCCCTGGGGTGAGGCGCTCGACGGCATCCTGGGTGACGACACCGAGGACGAGCCGCTCGTCATCTTCCCGTCTCCTGCGGGTGAGGTGTTCACGCAGGCCATGGCCCGCGAGCTCGCGGCCGAGCCGCACCTCGTCTTCGGCTGCGGCCGGTACGAGGGCATCGACCACCGCGTCTTCGACCACACCGCCAGCCGAGCGCGGGTCCGCCTGGTGAGCCTCGGCGACTACGTCCTCAACGGGGGAGAGGTCGCCGTGATGGCGATGATCGAGGCGATCGGTCGGCTCGTCCCGGGGGTCGTCGGCAACCCCGAGAGTCTGGTCGAGGAGTCGCACGAAGACGGGCTCCTCGAGTACCCGAGCTACACGAAGCCCGCCGAGTGGCGAGGACTCCCGGTACCGCCGGTGCTGCTGAGCGGCAACCACGGTGCGATCGCCACCTGGCGTCGTCAGCAGCAGATCGAGCGGACCCGCGAGGTCCGCCCGGATCTGCTGCCCGCTGACGGGCCCGACGCCTGAGCGCGCCGGGGTCCTGTGCGTGACGGTTGTCAGGGCCGACGTCGCACGGCGGCGGCGATGCCGGCGACGACGAGGACGGCCCCGGTCGCGATGATCGCCCCGGTGATCCACCCCAGGGGGTCGATGCGCACCTCGGTGAGATTGGTGACGAGCATGGCCCCGGCGAAGACGAGCAGGAGCACACCCCAGAGGATCGTGCCGAAGCGCGGCGCCCGACCACCTCGATCCGTCGTGCCGACATCGGCCCTCGGCTCACCGGCCGTCGGCGCTGTGGCCGGCTGTGCAGTGGTCGGTCGCGTGTCGTCCGACTCCACGGCGGCCGTCTGATCGGTCGCCGACGGAGCCGATTCCGTCGCCGCGTCGACTGGGAACGACATGCTCGTCGCTCCGGTCCGGTCGTCCTGTTCGCTCATCGTCCCGCCTCCGCTTCCTCGGTCACGACGGCGCTGCCGGCGACCGTCCACACCCGTACCCGCGTCGTGTCTCCTGACGCCGTACGTCCGTACCGTGCCTCATCCTGGAAGAGGGCTCCGCCGCGGCGGTCCGTCCGGTCCCGACCATCGCGTCCCGTCTCGAGGGTGCCCGCGATCGCTGAGAACTCGACGATCACCGGCACGTCCTCGGGGATGAGCACGTCGACCTCTCCTGCGAGGATCCACACGTCGATCGTGCCACCGCGCAAGGCGTCGTCGTCGGCGAGCTCGCCGAGGTCGAGCGTGGGTTGGCCGGCGATCATCACGTAGCCGCGTCGGTCGTCCGCATCCGTCGACGTCACGGTCCAGGTCGTGCGTCCGACCGGCAGGAAGGAGGAGCCGAGGGGGAACACCCCGGTGGCGAGCAAGGAGATCACGGCGGCCCAGGTGAACAGTCCGAGCCAGCCGCTCTCCCGTCCGCTGATGCCTGCGACGATCGTCGCGACAGCGAGCGCACCGAGCGCTGCGGCGAGCCCGATGACCACGACGACCGGGATCGAGAACCCGGCGCTCGCCGCGATGACGGCCGCGCCGGCACCGGCGAGCAGTGCCAGCCCGAGGGTGATGGCCACGAAGGCCGCTCCAGGACGCTGCGCACGACGCTCTCGAGCCTTCGTCTCGCGCTCGGCCTGCTGCTCGGCTCGCTGGCGGCTCATCTCATCCCGGAACTCCTGACTCGTCCAGCCGCGCTGGTGGCTCGGAGCTCCGTTCCACGCGGTGGCGGTGGTGGCTCCAGGGAGTGGGACGGTCGCGCTCGCATCACCAGGCGAACCGTCGGCCTTCGCGAGCGACACCGGGTTCGCGGCACCGGGGGACGCCGGGGCCGGGCCGGTAGGGCCCGCGGGGGAGGCCGTGGGCGATGGTGCCGTCGGCTTCGGGATCGAGGCGTCGCTGGTCCACGGGTCGCGCTGCGGCGGTGTCTCAGGTGGAGTCGCCCGCCCAGGGTCGCGGCGGGAGAACATCACGATCAGCCAGACCGCCGCGGCGACCAAGGCGATCACCCAACCGGCGGTCATGGTCGACTCCAGCCACCCCGGCAGGTTCCACGCATGCGGCACGCCGTCCCACCAGAGGCCGCGCATGAACGGCACGACGGTGAGGACCGCGAGGATGCCGATCGCGACGATCGCCGGGTCGAAGACGCCCCGGATCGCACGCTCGAGGTGGATCCGACCCTGTTGGTCGGGGATGAGCGCCCAGCCCGCGGCGTAGACGAAGAGGACCGGCCCGCCCAGGATCGCGATGACGATGAGGGCTCCGCGCACGATCATCGGATCGAGGCCGAGCCGGGCCGCGACACCACCGGCGACACCGCCGAGCCACGAGTCGCTCGAGCGACGGAGACCGGTGGACCGCCACCAGTCGAAGAAGCGGGTCGTCGGATCCTGCGGGGCTGGTGTCCCCGGTTCTGCTCCGGTGGGCGGCGTGCTGTGGTTCGTCATGGTCCGATTCTGGCGAAGCGTCCGGGTCGGGCCCATCCGGTATGACCCTGAGTGCACCCTGATCCTGCCGTCCCAGGGTGCCGACCGCACCCCGAACTGCTTGGATGGCTCCATGGGAACCGAGGTGATGATCCGTCCGAGGCGCCGCCTGCTCGGCGGTGTCTGCGCCGGCTTCGCCGAGCACACCGGTCTCCCCGTCGCCGCGGTACGGACGGCGACGGTCATCCTCGCGTGCTGCGGCGGAGCGGGCCTGCTCCTCTACGTGTGGCTGTGGGTCATGACGCCGACGCAGGGCGCGGACGCACCGCTCGATCCCCGGGAGCACCTGCTCCGGCCGGCCTCCACCGATGACGGAGGCGACCTCGACGGCCCCCGTCGCGCGCCGATCACGGAGGTGCTGCTCGGGATCGCCCTGCTCGCGGCCGGGACCGCGCTGATCGCGACCCGGACCGGGCTGGACATCCCGCTCGAGGCCGTCATCCCCGTCATCGTCGTCCTCGCGGGAGCCGCACTCGCGTGGCGGCAGTTCGGCGAGCGTGGTCGCGGGGAGGGCTCACGTGCCCTCCTGATCCGCGTGCTCGGAGCGCTCGTCCTCGTCGTCCTCGGCATCCTCCTGTTCTTCGTCACCGGTGACCGCCCGAACATGTGGACGGTCATCGTCGCAGCGATCGCCGTGCTCCTCGGGGTCGCCGTGGTCATCGCCCCGTGGGCGCTCCAGCTCAACCGCGACCTCGCCGACGAGCGCGCCGCGCGGATGCGCGAGGCCGACCGCGCCGAGATCGCCGCGCATCTGCACGACTCCGTGCTCCAGACGCTCGCACTCATTCAGCAGCAGGCCGGTCCGGGAAGTGAGGCGTCCCGTCTCGCGCGGGCGCAAGAGCGCGAGCTGCGGAACTGGCTCTTCTCCGGCGGGACTGCTCCGACGGGCGACCTCGCGACCGAGCTGCGGACCATCGCGGCCGCGGTGGAGGCCGACCACGCGGTGCGCGTCGACGTCGTAGCGGTCGGGCGTGCGATCGACGACGCTCCGGAGCCGCTCCTCGCCGCCGCACGGGAGGCGGTGCTCAACGCGGCACGTCACGCCGGTGGCGACGTCTCCGTCTATCTGGAGACGGCGCCGCAGCGGATCGAGGTGTCGATCTCCGACCGCGGCCCCGGCTTCGACCTGGAACAGGTCCCGCGGGACCGCCTCGGGGTCCGGGAGTCGATCATCGGCCGCATGCAGCGCATCGGTGGCGAGGCGACCATCCGTTCGGGGCCCGGCGGACGAGGTACCGAGGTCCGTCTCATCCTGCCCGTCCACGACACCGCACCGCCCGCGCCGCAGCCCGACCCCGTCCCGACCGTTCCGAGGAGCCGACCATGAGCGACCGACCACTGACCGTCGTGATCGTCGACGACCATTCGATCTTCCGTTCCGGCCTGCGCAGCGAACTCGATCCCGGCATCGAGGTGCTGGGGGAGGCCGGCGACGTGGAGGAGGCGATCCGGGTGATCGGGGAGACGCGCCCTCAGGTCGTGCTGCTCGACGTCCACCTGCCGGGTGGTGCCGGCGGCGGTGGCGCGGACGTGATCGCCGGGTCGGTGTCGATCGCGCCTGCTACCCGGTTCCTCGCGCTCAGCGTCTCGGACGCCGCCGAGGACGTGGTCCGGGTGATCAGGGCCGGCGCCCGTGGGTACATCACGAAGAGTTCCTCTGGGGCCGAGGTCGCGGAGGCCGCACGGCGGGTCGACGACGGCGACGCGGTCTTCTCACCCCGGCTCGCGGGATTCGTCCTGGACGCCTTCGGTGCCGTGACGGGGGAGACGGCGGAGTCCGTCGACGAGCTCGACCGGCTGTCCGCCCGTGAGCAGGAGGTCATGCGCCTCATCGCCCGCGGCTACGCCTACAAGGAGGTCGCGACGGAGCTGTTCATCTCCGTGAAGACCGTGGAGACCCACGTGTCGAGCGTGCTGCGCAAGCTGCAGCTGTCCTCGCGCCACGAACTCGCCGCCTGGGCTCTGCAGCGCAAGCTCCTCTGACCACTCGGGCCGGGACCGACATCGGCCGACAGCGAACGACCAGTGCGCGCTCAGGAGCCCGGCGGTAGCCTGAGAGACATGATCATCCGTCGGGCGTTCTACTACTGGCGATTCGCCGCGATCTTCGTGCTGCCCGCCTGGCCGTTCGTCGGATGGGGACTCTTCGGCGAGAGCGGCTGGAGCCTGTTCGGACTCTTCATCGCCATGCCGATCCTCGCCATCGCGCTCGCCGCGATCGCGTTCCTCATCTCCGCCAGGGCCAGCGTCCGGACGACGAAGCTCGTGTCCTGGACAGACGTCGGCCTGCTTACGCTCTGGCACATCACGATCATCTGCTTCGGCTCCTTCAGCTCGGGCGTCGCCCTCTGGGCGGTCCTCGGCGTCGTCGCGGGCCTCGCCGCCTTCTGGGGTGTCATCGCGCAACTCATCTCCGAGACGGCGCGCCGCGCCCGCGAGACGATGGCCGAGTTCGAGCGCATGGCCGCTGCAGCCGGTCCGGGCACGGTCCCCGGATCGGCGATCCCGCCGCAGCCGCGGTTCGATCCCGGTCCGATCGACGGCGGCGAGTTCATCGTGATCGAGGAGTCGAAGCCCGACGAGCGCCGCTGAGCGGTCGTATCCACCGCTGACGCCTGTGCCGTCCGGGGCCCGGTTTCCCATCCGGGGCCCTTTCATGACACAATTGCTGTTTGTGCCTCCGCAGTTCTGCCACAGGGGAACGCCGGCATCGGGCACACCCTTCCTTCCGAACGTATTCAGCGGTCGACCTGTGGCGGTCGCAGAGATGGAATCATCATGCACATTCTCGACTCAGTCGATGCAGCATCCCTCAAGTCGGACATCCCCGACTTCCGCGCCGGCGACAACGTCAAGGTGCACGTGAACATCATCGAGGGCAACAAGTCCCGTATCCAGGTCTTCCAGGGTGTCGTCATCGGCCGCTCCAACGAGGGTGTCCGCGAGACCTTCACGGTCCGCAAGGTGAGCTACCAGGTCGGCGTCGAGCGTACCTTCCCGGTCCACTCCCCGAACATCGACCACATCGAGGTCGTCACCCGCGGTGACGTCCGTCGCGCGAAGCTGTACTACCTCCGCGAACTCCGTGGCAAGAAGGCGAAGATCAAGGAGAAGCGCGACAACTAGTCGTCCTCCCGGTCGCCGTCCGCGATCATTCCTGAGCTCCCCACCGGATAAGCTGGTGGGGAGCTCAGGCGGTTAAATGACAGACAATTCCCTGGCGGCAGACGCGTCGCCCGACCACCAGCAGCGCCCCCGCGGCAAACGCGGAGCGCTGCTCTTCCTTCGCGACCTCCTCATCATCTTCGTGGTCGCGCTGCTGGTCTCCTTCCTCATCAAGACCTTCCTCGTACGGTCGTTCTACATCCCGTCCGGGTCGATGGAGAACACGCTGCAGATCCAGGACCGCATCCTGGTGAACGAGCTCGTCCCCGACGTGGTCTCGCTGAACCGCGGCGACGTGGTCGTGTTCCAGGATCCGGGCGGCTGGCTCCCGCAGACGGTCGAGGCTCCGCAGCCTCCCGTCACCGCAGCCGTCGAATGGGTGCTGTCGATCTTCGGCCTCGTCGCTCCCGACAGCGACGACCACCTCATCAAACGCGTCATCGGCCTGCCGGGCGACCACGTGTCGTGCTGCAACCCCCTCGGGCAGATGACGGTCAACGGGGTGCCGCTGAACGAACCGTACGTGAAGCTCCCGGCCGGCACTGAGAAGGTGTCCGGAGACGCGTTCGACATCGTCGTCCCCGAAGGCTCGCTCTGGGTCATGGGCGACAACCGGTACAACTCGAAGGACTCCCGGTACAACGGCGACACCCCCGGTGGGGGCTTCGTCCCGATCGACAACGTCGTGGGGCGCGCGTTCGTCATCACCTGGCCGTCCAGCAACTGGGCCTGGCTCGACAACTACCCGTCCGTCTTCCAGGGCATCCCCGCCCCAGAAGAGGAGTGATGGCCGTCAGCGAACCGACCCTCGAGGTCGAGCACGGACTGTTCGCTGCGGGTGTCCCGTCGGTCATCGGCATGGACGAGGTGGGCCGCGGGGCGATCGCCGGCCCGGTGGCCGTCGGCGCTGCGGTCGTCGCCCCGGCGTGTGGGCCGTTCCCTGAGGGACTCCGCGACTCGAAGCTGTTGAGCGAGCGAGCGAGGACCCGCCTGGAACCGTTGGCTCGCGAGTGGGTGTTGTACGGTGCCGTCGGGCTCGCGAGCCCCGCGGAGGTCGACGAGCTCGGCATCACCGCGTGCCTCGGACTCGCCGGCCGTCGGGCGCTGCTCGAACTGCACGCCGTCGGCGCGGACGTCACGGGATCGACCGTCCTGCTCGACGGCAACAGCGACTGGTTGAGCCGGGCGCTCCAGCGACCGCTCACCATCACCACGAGGGTAAAAGCGGATCGGGACTGCGCGTCGGTCGCCGCGGCGTCCGTGCTTGCCAAGGTGCACCGCGACCGACTGATGATCGAGTTGCACGAGGCACTGCCGGAGTACGGGTGGGAGGGCAACAAGGGGTACGGCTCGGCGCATCATCTGTCGGCCCTCTCCGAGCACGGCCTGACCCTCCACCACCGGAGCAGCTGGCTGCCCGCCTACACGTAGACTGGAGAGACCATGGACGAAGACGAGTTCGAAGACTACGACCGCGAGGTCGAACTGGCCCTCTACCGCGAGTATCGCGATGTCGTGGGTCAGTTCAAGTACGTGATCGAGACCGAGCGCCGGTTCTACCTCGCCAACGAGGTCGACCTCGTGCGACGCGACACGGCGAACGACTTCTACTTCGAGCTCTCCATGACCGACGTCTGGGTGTGGGACGTCTACCGTTCCGACCGGTTCGTCAAGAGCGTCCGAGTGCTCACCTTCAAGGACGTCAACGTCGAGCAGCTGTCCTCGCGTGACTTCGAGCTCCCGAAGGAACTCACGCTCGACGAGTAGGGCGCAGTCCCCGCGATCGACAGCGCTCCACAGGCGCGCTTCTTCACGCGCTCGTCGACGACAGACTCACCTCCGGGTAACGCGCCTCGTCTGCACGCTTGGCTGGATGCCAGGAGGTGCACATGGCACGGAAGGACGAGCTCGGCCGACGCGGCGAGCAACTGGCGGCGGATCATCTCGAGGCGTGCGGATACCGCATCCTCGACCGCAATTGGCGATGCCCGCAGGGCGAACTCGACCTCGTTGCGGACGACCACGGCACGCTGGTCTTCGTCGAGGTGAAGACGCGTTCGGGCGTCGGCTTCGGTGATCCCGCGGAGGCGGTCACGCTGAGCAAACTGGCCCGGATCGGTCGCCTCGCCGGAGCCTGGTGCGCTGAGCACCGACCGCGCTCGAGGCGCATGCGCGTCGACGTCGTCGGCATCGTGCTGCCCTCCGAAGGGGACATACGACTCCAGCACCTGCGGGGAGTCTCCTGATGGCCGTCGCACGCACCTGGTCGGTCGCGCTCGCCGGCCTCACGGGCGCGATCGTGGAGGTCGAGGCGTCAGCTGCCGCGACCGTACCGGGCATGGCGATCGTCGGCCTTCCCGACAAGTCGCTCGGTGAGGCCGCGCACCGCATCAAGAGTGCGACGGCGAACTCCGGCTGCGAGCTGCCCGGTGGCAAGCTCACGATCAACCTGTCTCCCGCGTCGCTGCCCAAGCAGGGGAGCGCCTTCGACCTCTCCATGGCGATCGCCTGTCTCGCCGTGGGCGGCCTGGTCCGCCGGGAGTCCGCCGAGCGGGTCGTCCATCTCGGTGAGCTCGGGCTCGACGGTCGGCTCCGTCCGCTCGTCGGGGTGCTGCCGGCCGTCCTCGCCGTCGCCCGCGCCGGCTACGACGCGGTGATGGTGCCGACGGCCAATGTCGAGGAGGCGCAGCTCGTGCCCGGCGTCACGGTGATCGGGGCGACCTCGCTGCGCGATGCGGCCATCTGGCACGGTGCAGAACTGTCCGCGATCGACCTCGAACCCGTCCGGCAACGCGTCGACCGGCTACCCACGCCCGACCCGCTCGATCTCGCGGACGTGGTCGGACAACCGGAGGCGGTCGACGCGATGGTCGCTGCGGCGGCCGGCGGGCACCACGTCATGATGGTCGGACCTCCCGGTGCCGGCAAGACCATGCTGGCCGCCCGGCTCCCCGAGATCCTTCCCGACCTCGAGCCCGAGGCCGCGGTGGAGGTCAGCTGCCTCCGCTCGCTCATCGGTCTGCCGCCTGACGGCACGCTCGCCCGACGACCACCGTGGGAGAGCCCACATCACTCGTCATCGGCAGCGGCGATCATCGGTGGTGGTTCGCGCCAGATCCGGCCGGGGGCAGCTGCGCGCGCGGCGCACGGCGTGCTCTTCCTCGACGAAGCGCCGGAGTTCCGCGCCGACGTCCTCGACTCGCTGCGTCAGCCACTCGAAGCCGGCGTGATCACCGTGCATCGTGCACACGGCAGCGCGACGTTCCCGGCCGCCTTCCAACTCGTCCTCGCTGCGAACCCCTGCCCCTGTGGTCAGTACGGCACGGCGGACGGCGTCTGCACCTGTCCACCGCAGGCCCGTCGACGCTATCTCGGGCGGATCTCGGGGCCGCTCCTCGACCGGATCGACATCCGCGTCCGGGTGCACCGGATCACCTCGGCACTGACGAGTCTCTCGCAGGAGGGCGGTGTCTCCACCACTGAGGCTCGTTCCCGCGTCGAAGCGGTGCGGGCCGCGAGTGCCGAGCGGTTGGCCGGCACCGGCTGGACCACGAACGCGCAGGCGAGCGGCACCTGGCTCAGGAGCCCTCGGATGCGGCTGCCCAGATCCGTCACCAGCGCGTTGGACCGCTCCCTCGAGCGGGGAGGGATCACCATGCGCGGCTACGACCGCATCCTCCGATTGAGCTGGACGCTCGCCGACCTCGACGGGGCCGGCAGCCCCACAGCCGAGCACTTGGGGCGCGCCCTCTTCCTGCGGAAGGGCATCTCATGAGTGCGTGGTTCGGCTTGGACCGCGAGTTGATCGAACGCCTCGTCCGAGGACTCGGCGGCCTGGAGTCGGCCGAGGCCGCGGGCAATCCTCGCGCAGATGGAGGTGCCGAGCACGTCCCAGAGGCCGACGAGAACGTCGGCACCGCCGGGATACGGGCGGCCTTCGCTCGGGCAGCCTGGACGATGATCGCTGAACCGGGTGACGGCGTCGCCGGGCTCGTGGTCGGTGCGCTCGGCCCAGCGGGCGCGCTCTCAGCGGTCCTGGAACGGGTGGGGCCGACCGAACTGCAGCGCCGCATCCTCGGCAGCGAGTGGTCCAGCGGCTCGGGCTCGACGTCTGCCGATGCCGAGTCCGAGGATCCCGCCGCGATGCCCGCTTCACGCGTGCTCGGAAGTGCGCTGGAACGCTGGCGCCCCCGTCTCGTCTCGGCTGACCTCGTCGCCGCCTGTGAGACGGCGATCGAGGTCGGCGTTCGACTACTCCTGCCCGGCGTTCCGGGCTGGCATGCGGGGTTCGACCACCTCGGTGTGCACGCGCCGCACGCCCTCTGGCTGCGCGGTTCTCCCGACGCGCCTGCGGGAGGACGCGCCATCGCGTTGGTCGGGGCCCGGGCTGCGTCCGGTTACGGCGAGCACGTCACCCTCGAGGCGGCGGCCGGGCTCGTCGATCGGGGCTTCGTGATCGTGTCTGGTGCCGCGTACGGCATCGACGGCGCCGCGCACCGAGCCGCGCTCGGGAGCGGAGGTGTGACCGTGGCCTACCTCGCAGGCGGGGTCGATCGGCCGTACCCAGCCGGTCACGATGCGCTCATCCGTCGGATCCGCGAGTCCGGCGGAGCCGTCATCAGCGAATCACCGTGCGGGTCCACGCCGTCCAAATGGCGATTTCTGCAGCGGAACCGACTCATCGCCGCAGCCGCGGCTGCGACGGTGGTCATGGAGGCCGGAGACCGCTCCGGGTCGATCAACACGGCCGGACACGCTGCGTCCCTCGGGCGTCCGCTCGGAGCCGTGCCCGGCCCGGTCACGAGTCCGTCGTCGGCTGGCTGTCACCGCCTGATCCGTGAGTACGCCGCCACCTGCGTGACGAATGCCGAGCAGATGGCGGAGCTCGCCGGGTGGACCGCGCTCGACGCGGACGCGCAGGCGTTCGCCTCACCAGAGGAACGCCGGGTCCGTGATGTGATGAGCGCGCGCTCGCCGCGCACCGTCGAGGCCCTTGCGAAAGCCAGTGGTCTGAGTCCTCGTGAGGTCGGCGGACTGCTCGGTGCGCTCGATCTGGCCGGGGTCGTCGAGGAACGTGAACGGGGGTGGGTGCTCGTCGGGGGACGGGCGTGAGGTGATCGGTCGGCGGGGGAAGACCACGGCGTCGGAGGCGTGGGGCATGCTGTCCACGTGGACATCTGGAGCAGCATCGACGGGTTCTCGGAGCACCTCGCTTCCGAGCGTCGGCTGTCGCCGCAGACCGTTCGCGCTTACACATCCGACCTCCGGCAGCTCGCCGACTTCGCCACCGGACGCGACGTCGAGCTCGTCGACGGCGTGACGCTGGACCTCCTCCGCGACTGGCTCTGGGCGGCCTCGGAAGCCGGTTCGTCCAAGGCGACACTCGCCAGACGCACGGCCACGGCCAAGGCCTGGAGCGCCTGGCTCCTGCGCACCGGCAGGGTCGATTCGGACGTCGCGGCGCGTCTCCGGAGTCCGAAGACGGGGCGGACTCTGCCACGCGTCGTCAGCCGGGGCCCGTTCGACGACCTCCTCGCAGGGCTCGAGGACCGCGCCGCATCGGGGGAGCCGAACGCCCTCCGCGACCTCGCGGTCGTCGAACTGCTCTACGCGTCAGCCCTTCGCGTGTCCGAGCTGTGCGGACTCGACCGGGACGACCTCGACCTCGACCGACTCACCGTCCGTGTCACGGGCAAGGGTGACAAGGAGCGGGTCGTTCCGTTCGGCGTCCCTGCTCAGTCGGCAATCGTCGACTACCTCACGAGCGCCCGCCCGCAGCTGGTCGCCCGTGCAGCCGCGAACGACCGCGGGCCGACGCCCGGCGCAGCCCTCTTCCTCGGCGCGCGCGGAGGGCGGCTCGGCCCGCGCGCGGTCTACACGCTCGTCGCCCGGCTCCTCGACGCCGTGCCCGGTGGTGGTCCGGCAGGGCCGCACGCCCTGCGGCACACCGCCGCGACGCACCTGCTCGACGGGGGAGCGGACCTCCGCGCGGTCCAGGAACTCCTCGGCCACGCGAGTCTCGCGACGACGCAGATCTACACACACGTCTCCGTCGAACGCATCAAGGAGAGCTACCGCAACGCCCACCCGCGGGCCTGAGCCGCCGCTGTCGCGGTCAGCGGGAGCAGGACGGCGGGTGGCACCTCGCCGAGCAGCAGCATCGGATTGACGTAGACGCCGTCGAGCCGCACCCCGAAGTGCACGCAGCTGTCGGCGCAGTGCCCGCCGACGCCGACCGTCCCGATCGGTGCCCCGCGGGTCACGCGGCTGCCGACCTCGACCGAACCCATCACCGGCTCGATGCTTGAAAGGTGTCCGTCGTCGTGCCGGATCACGACGAGTGGGCGGTCGACCACCGTCCCGCTGAACGTCACGACGCCGGCGGCTGCTGCGGCCACCGGCTGACCGGGCGATGCCGCGATGTCGACACCCCGGTGGCCGGCGCTGTACGGGTCGGGCGGCGCGACGAACGGCTCGGTGACGACGTGCGGGGGAGCGATCGGCCAGCTCCAGGCCGGCGCAGCCCGAGACGTGCTCACGGGTGCGAGGAACACCAGGCAGGAGATGAGGAACCGGCTCGCGATCGAGGTCATCATGATCCGAGCCTGGCGGGCTCGGGAAAGCGAAGGCAGTTGGGCGCTTCGGAGCGGGGAGGCGGACGTGGTCGGACGGCCTGTGGAGCGCCGTCATCACGGTGGCCTGATGCTATGCTGAACGGAGCACCTCGCTCGTCGGGGTGACTACGCGTGCCATTTCGGCCACCACTTCCAATCGGTCCTCGCTCTCCGGAGCGTGGCGGACGTGCGCCGGGCACCAGGGACGAGGCCATCCGGTCCGTCAGACAACCGAGGCACTCCCACCCGTCCGCGTCAGCGGTGCGGTGGCGAGCGCAGAACAGGAGAACGGCTCATGGCCGTCGTAACCATCCGCCAGCTGCTCGACAGCGGCGTGCACTTCGGGCACCAGACCCGCCGTTGGAACCCGAAGATGAAGCGCTTCATCTTCACCGAGCGTTCCGGCATCTACATCATCGACCTGCAGCAGTCGCTCGGCTACATCGACCAGGCCTTCGACTTCGTCAAGGAGACGGTCGCCCACGGCGGCACCATCCTCTTCGTCGGCACGAAGAAGCAGGCGCAGGAAGTCATCGCCGAGCAGGCGACGCGCGTCGGCCAGCCCTACGTCAACCAGCGTTGGCTCGGTGGCCTCCTCACCAACTTCCAGACGGTGTCGAAGCGACTCGCCCGCATGAAGGAGCTCGAGGAGCTCGACTTCGAAGACGCCTCCAAGAGCGGCTTCACCAAGAAGGAACTCCTCATCAAGAAGCGCGAGCTGGACAAGCTCCACAAGTCGCTCGGTGGTATCCGCAACCTCTCGAAGACGCCGTCGGCGCTCTGGGTCGTCGACACCAAGAAGGAGCACCTCGCGATCGACGAGGCGCGCAAGCTCGGCATCCCGGTCATCGGCATCCTCGACACCAACTGCGACCCCGACGAGGTCACCTACCCGATCCCGGGTAACGACGACGCGATCCGTTCCGTCGGCCTGCTGACGCGCATCATCGCCGACGCCGCCGCCGAGGGTCTCATCCAGCGCCACCAGAAGCCGACCGAGGGCGACGCCCCGGCCGAGCCGCTCGCCGAGTGGGAGCAGGAGCTGCTCCAGGGTGGCGAGCAGGGTTCCGCCGAGACCGAGAAGGTCGCCGATGAGGCGATCGCCGCAACCGACGCCGTCGAGGCAGCCCCGGCTGTCGAAGACGTCGAGGTCGCTGCAACCGAGTCCGCCGCCGACGCCGAGGGCGCAGCTGCCGCCGTCGTCGCCGACGAGAAGTAATCAAGGAGGACACCAGCAATGGCCAACTTTTCTCTCGCTGACCTGAAGGTGCTGCGCGAGCAGCTCGGCACCGGCATGGTCGACACCAAGAACGCACTCGTCGAAGCCGATGGCGACGTCGAGAAGGCGACCGAGATCCTGCGTCTCAAGGGTGCGAAGGGCAACGCGAAGCGTGCCGACCGCTCCACGAGCGAGGGCCTCGTCGCCGCGAAGGAGAACGGCGACACCGCCACGCTCATCGAGCTCGCCTGCGAGACCGACTTCGTCGCGAAGGGTGAGAAGTTCCTTGCCCTGGCCGACCTCGTCCTCGACGCAGTCGTCGCCGCCGGCGCGACCACCGTCGAAGAGGGGAACGCGGCTCCGGCCGACGGCAAGACCGTCGCCGAGGTCATCGCGGACTCCGCTGCGATCATCGGTGAGAAGTTCGAGCTCCGCCGCCTCGCGGTGGTGCACGGTGAGCACTTCGCCGTCTACCTCCACAAGACCAACAAGGACCTGCCCGCGCAGGTCGGCGTGGTCGTCGGCTACACGGGCGACGACGCGGAGACGGCTCGCAGCATCGCGCAGCACATCTCGTTCGCCAACCCGTCCTACCTCAGCCGCGACGACGTCCCGGCCGACGAGGTCGAGAAGGAGCGCGAGATCGTCACCGAGATCTCGAAGAACGAGGGCAAGCCCGAGGCTGCACTGCCGAAGATCGTCGAGGGCCGCGTGACCTCGTACTTCAAGCAGGTCGCGCTCCTCGAGCAGGACTACGCCAAGGACAACAAGCTGTCCGTGCAGAAGGTGCTCGCTGACGCGGGCCTCACCGTGACCGGGTTCGCCCGCTTCAAGGTCGGCGCGTAGCAGTTGTGACGGGGTCCGGATCGCCAGTGGCGATCCGGACCCCTTTGCGTGCGCGGGCATACCCGTGCACGTGGGATCGGTGACGATCCAGCCAGCGAGTCGACGGCTGTCGCGGACAGCGGGCGGCTCCTGGCGCTAAGTTGTGTGAGGGACGAGGAAGGACAGGCGGATGCCGGAGAAGAAGCGCAGGGTACTGCTCAAGCTGTCAGGTGAGGCGTTCGGAGGCGGCCAGTTGGGCGTCAACCCCGACGTGGTCGGGTCCATCGCCCGCGAGATCGCTGAAGCGACCGCCGAGGTCGAGGTCGCAGTGGTCGTCGGAGGCGGCAACTTCTTCCGCGGCGCCGAGCTCAGCCAGCGCGGCATGGACCGCGGCCGAGCCGACTACATGGGCATGCTCGGAACGGTCATGAACGCCCTGGCGCTCCAGGACTTCCTGGAACAGGCCGGCGCCGCCACGCGCGTGCAGTCGGCCATCGCCATGACGCAGGTCGCCGAGCCCTACATCCCGCTCCGTGCCGAGCGGCACCTCGAGAAGGGTCGCGTCGTCATCTTCGGAGCGGGCGCCGGGCTCCCGTACTTCTCGACCGACACCGTCTCGGCGCAGCGCGCGCTCGAGATCGGAGCCGTCGAGGTCCTCGTCGCCAAGAACGGCGTCGACGGCGTCTACACCGCCGACCCCCGCGTCGACCCGACGGCGACGAAGATCGACACCATCTCCTATCAGGAGGCGCTCCAGCGCGGCCTCAAGGTCGTCGACTCGACGGCCTTCAGCCTCTGCATGGACAACGGCATGCCGATGCGCGTCTTCGGCATGGAGCCGGCCGGCAACGTCACGGCGGCCATCCGCGGTGCCGCTATCGGCACCCTCGTCACCTCCGCCTAGGCGGCAGGGCGGCCAGGCCGAGGCCCGCCGCCCGACTAGACTGAACCCAGTAATGCAATCAAAGGAGTGCTCGTGATCGCGGATGTCCTCTCGGATGTTGGTACCCGGATGTCGAAGGCCGTCGAGGCCGCGAAGGATGACTTCGCCACGGTGCGTACGGGTCGCGCCAACCCCCAGCTGTTCCAGAAGGTCCTGGTGAGCTACTACGGCACGCCGACGCCGCTGGCGCAGCTCGCCTCCCTGCAGAACCAGGAAGCTCGCACGATCGTCGTGACGCCCTACGACAAGTCCGCACTGCGCGACATCGAGCAGGCGATCCGCGACATCCCGAACCTCGGCGCCAACCCGACGAACGACGGCACCGTCATCCGGGTCACCATGCCCGAACTGACCGCTGAGCGTCGCAAGGAATACGTCAAGATCGTCCGCGGCAAGGGTGAAGACGCGAAGGTGTCGATCCGCAACATCCGTCGCAAGGGCAAGGACGACCTCGAGGCGCTCAAGAGCGAGGTCGGCGATGACGACGTCGCACGCGGCGAGAAGGAGCTCGAAGCCGTCACGAAGTCGCACATCGACGCCCTTGACGCCGCGCTGAAGGCCAAGGAGACCGAGCTGCTCTCCATCTGAGCCGCTGTCCCACCGCTGATTCCGTTCGCCGACCGGTCCCTCGACCGACGGCACGCCCGCTGGAGGTACCTGTGGAAGACGATGTCGCTCCCGGGCGATCGAGCGATCCGTCGAAGCCCGAACCCGGCCGGTCCGGCAAGTCGGGTTCGCAGGAATTGCGTTCCCAGCTGAAGGACCGCCGCGCGAAGTTCGAGCGGCAGGTCGACGCCAAACGTGCCGACATCGAACGGCAGGTCCAGGCGACGAAGGCGCAGTTCGACGCGACGAACGAACGCATCGAGGCGCGGGTCGGCCGCAACCTCGTGAACGCCATCCTCATCGGGGTGGCCGCGGGCGGCATCATGCTCGTGAGCCTGATCATCTTCAAGGTGATCTTCGTCGTCCTGGCCTCGGCCGTGGTGGCGTTCGCCACGCTGGAGCTGCGGAAGGCCCTCGAGCAGACCGGGCGCAGGGTGCCGGCGATCCCGACCGTCATCTCGGCCGTCGCGATGCAGCCGGCGGCGTTCTTCCTCCACGACGTCTGGCGATGGTCCGTCGTCCTGCTCGGCATCCTGCTCGTCATCGTCTGGCGCGTCGCCGAGCAGGCCACCGCCTCCAAGCGGACGGACCTTCCCACCCTCGTCCGCGACCTGGCGTCCGGGACGTTCATCCAGGTCTACGTCCCCTTCCTCGCGTCCTTCGCCGTGTTCCTGGTCGCCCAGCCCGAGGGCGAGTGGTGGACGCTGGCGTTCCTGATCCTCGTCATCTGCGTCGACGTCGGCGCCTATGTGAGCGGCCTGTCGTTCGGGAAGCACAAGATGGCGCCGGTGATCAGCCCGAACAAGACCTGGGAGGGCTTCGCCGGGGCAGGGGTCGTCTCGGTCGTGGCCGGCGTGCTGCTCGCGATCCTCATGCTCGGTGTTCCGTGGTGGGTCGGTGTCCTGCTCGGTCTGCTGCTCCTCGGCAGTGCCACGGTCGGCGACCTCGCGGAGTCGCTCATCAAGCGCGACATCGGCGTGAAGGACATGAGTTCGTGGCTGCCGGGACATGGCGGATTCCTCGACCGGCTCGACTCGATCCTGCCGTCGGCGGTCGTCGCCTACGTGGTCTACCTCCTGTTCGGCGGACTCGCGGTCTGAGTCCGACATCGGTCCGATTTCGCCTGATCAGCCCCTCATGGGGGAGAATGGTCCGGTGAGCACGATCTTCCCCACCTCAAAACGTTCGAAGCGTGGCTACGATCCGGCCGAGGTCGACGAGTTCCTCGACCGCGCTCGCGCCGCCTACGGGCAGGACACCGATGCCGACGCCGACGCGATCCTGAGCGCGGAGGACATCCGGCACGTGGCGTTCCGACTCGTGCGGGGCGGCTACAGCACCGAGCACGTCGACGCGGCGCTCGAGCGACTCGAGGATGCCTTCTCGCTCCGCGAGCGGGAGCGGTCGGTCGAGGAGCGCGGCGCCAAGGAGTGGCTCCGCGACGCCCGCGGCACCGCACAGGTCATCCTCAACCGGCTGACGAGGCCCGAGGGCCAGCGGTTCCAGCGCGTGAGCCTGCTCGCCCGCGGATACAGCCGCAAGGACGTGGACGCCCTCGCGGATCGCCTCGTCGCCTACTTCCACGACGGCACACCACTCAACGTCGACCGAGTCCGCACGGCCGTGTTCCGCAACGAGTGGGCCGGATACCGCGAGTCGCAGGTCGACGCCCTGCTCGACAGCGTCGTGGACGTCATGCTGGCGGTTCGCTGAGCGTCGGGCGACCAGGTGGCCTGATCAGGCATTCTCGGCTACCATCGATGCATCGTGCCTCAAGACTCAACTGACGTGACCCCGTGGAAACCATCAGCCCAGCCGAACACCGGTAAGGCGGTTCAGCCCTACCGTCGGCCGCGCTCTCGCGGCAAGAAGGTCCTCGGGATCTTCGCCGCGACGGCTGCGTTCGGCTTCGTGGCCGTGACGATGGTCGACCCGACCTCGAGTGTCGTGGCGTCCTCCTATGCGGAGAAGCAGGCGCAGTTCGGTGGCAACGCCGCGCAGTCGGTCGTCGCGAGCTCGAACTACCAGTACACCTTCGCCCGCGACAGCTACGAGGTCGTCGCTCCGCCTCCGCCGCCCCCGGTGGCGACGCCGGCCGCGACCGGCGGCGGTTCTTCGTCCACGGGCAGCGCTCCCGCGGCAGGCACGCCCGACCCGGGTACGGCTCAGGCCATCGCCTACGACATGGTCATGGCCAACGGCTGGGGCGAGGGCGAGTACAGCTGCCTCGTCTCCCTGTGGAACCGCGAGTCGGGTTGGAACGTGTACGCCTACAACGCCAGCTCCGGCGCCACGGGCATCCCGCAGGCGCTTCCCGGCTCCAAGATGGCCTCGGCCGGAGCCGACTGGGCGACCAACCCCGCGACGCAGATCACCTGGGGTCTCGGATACATCACGAGTCGGTACAGCACGCCGTGTGGCGCGTGGGCCCACTCGGAGTCCAACGGCTGGTACTGACCGGGACCGCTTCCCGACACGGTCGTGGAGGCTGAGCCTAGACTTGACCCATGCCCCGACACCACCGCCACCGGCCACGGCCCGGCGACGACGAGGGTAACGGTCTCGAGCGGCTGATGGCGGGGTGGAAACGCACCGAGGACCATCGAGACGGATCCTGGTTCGTCCAGCCCGTCAGCGGTTCCAGTGCGCAGAAGACCTATGTGTGTCCTGGATGCGGACAGTCCATCCCGCCCGGTACCGCCCATGTGGTGACGTGGCGCGCTGACGGGGTCCTGGGCGACCAGGCCGACATCGCTGCCCGACGGCACTGGCACTCCCACTGCTGGCGGATCCGGTGAACGCCCGGACGCCGCGGATCGACCCGACCACACTGCCCCGGAGGACTGACTCATGACCGACACCATCGAGATCCGTGGTGGCGCCGAGCTCCCCGCCGTCCGAGAGGAGATCGAGCTGCACACGGCCGACGGCCTGACCCTCGTCGGCGAGCTCGCGGTGCCGGCCGACGGCGAGATCGTCGCGACCCTGGTGACGCTCCACCCGCTGCCGACCGCCGGCGGGTTCATGGACTCCCATGTGCTCCGGAAGGCCGCGGCGCGCCTGCCGGCACTCGCGGGGATCGCGGTGCTCCGCTTCAACACCCGCGGCACCTCGTCTCCTCGAGGGACGAGCGACGGCGCGTTCGACGGCGGCGTCGGCGAACGGGCCGATGTCGAGGCCGCACTGGCGTTCGTGGCCGAGCGCGGGCTTCCGCATCCGTGGATCGTCGGATGGTCGTTCGGGACCGAGCTGGCCTTGAAGTACGGTCGCGACCCGGTCGTCGACGGCGTGATCCTCCTCTCTCCGCCGCTGCACCGCACGACGGAGGACGAGCTCCGGGCGTGGGCCGGCGACGAACGGCCATTGGTCGTCCTCGTGCCCGAGTTCGACGACTACCTCCGCCCCGCGGAAGCGGCGGAGCGGTTCGGCGTCCTCCCCGGGGCCACCCTCGTCCCGGTGGACGGTGCCAAGCACCTGTGGGTGGGGGAGAGCCAGACCCGACGCGTGCTCACCGAGATCGTCGCTGCAGTGCGTCCCGAGGCGCTGCCGCTCCCGACCCACTGGCCGGCCCCCGGCCTCCCAGCGGCCGTCTAGCCGCCTCCCAGTCACTTCCGATATCCTGAACCACCTGCGTCTCCTGCCGGCCCGACCAGCCGGATCCCGTCGGACGCAGGGTCACCCGCGTCGCTCCGACGCCAGAGGAGAGTAATCCGTGCGTTTCGTTCTCGCCATCGCCGCGTTCGTCGTGGCAGCCGTCATGATCGTGACGGGAATCGCGCAACGGACCGTGTTCCTCCCGCCCGGCACCTTCAGCCTGTCCACGACGGTCGACAGCGGCGATCGGTTCATCGTCATCCCCGGGAGCGTGCTGCAGTCGCAGCCGGGAGCGCAGTCCATCGTGGCGAGCGCCGGCGGAGGCGACACACAGGTGTTCATGAGCTACGGGCGCTCCGACGACATCGCGGCCTGGCTCGGCGACGAGCCCTACAGCCGCGTCGGCGTAAACAGTGCCGGCACCGCCCTGACGTCCACGACCGTCACCGCCGAGGATGACGCCACCGACGACGGGGCGACCCCGAGCCCGGAGCCGTCGGCGACGCCGGCCCCCGAGGCCACCGACGACACCACCACCTCCGAGAAGGGCCCGGACCCGCGCGGATCCGACCTCTGGCTCGGCGAGTACGACGAAGCGGGCGCGGTCATCGCGACGATGAACCTGCCGAAGGACATCGACGTGCTCATCGCGACCGACGGTACGGCCGCCGCTCCGGATTCCCTCCGCCTCTCCTGGCCACTCGACAACGCCACCCCGTGGGCCGGTCCGCTGATCGCCGGTGGCATCCTCGTGCTCCTCGCCGGCATCGTGCTCTACCTCTCGGGGATCCAGCGCATGCGTCGTTCACGAGGCCCGCGTCGCAAGGGTCCGGGACAAGGACAGAAGGGCATCACGAAGATGTCGAGACAACCGAAACCGCGTCGCCCCCGTGAACTCGGAGCCGGCAAGACGAAGCGCTCCCCGCTCCGCCGCTCCCTCGTCGTGGGCGTCCCGCTCGTCCTCATCGGCACGCTCGGCCTGAGTGGCTGCTCCCAGGACTACTGGCCGACCATCGGAGCGCCGTCACCGACGCCCACCGTCACCGCGACGGACCTGCCGGCCGACAGTCAAGACCAGGACTTCGCGGCGCCCGTCGTCACCGTGCCACAGGTCGAGCGGATCGTGTCCCGGATCTCGACCGCGGCCTCAGAGGCAGATGCGGCGCTCGACGGCACCGCCGCCGCCGTCCGGTTCTCCGGGCCGGCGCTCGAGGAACGCACCGCGAACTACGCCCTCCGCGCGAAGGTGGCCGACGCCGCTGGCGCGACGCCCATCCCCGCGTCGCCCGTCACGCTCACGCTGCCTCAGGCGACGGACGCCTGGCCTCGGACGGTCATGACCGCCATCCAGGACAAGGCCGACGAGACGGTGTCGCCGACGGTCCTCGTGATGACCCAGCAGGACCCACGGTCGAACTACCAGGTCGTCTACGCGGAGAAGCTCCTCGAGGGCGCCCGACTCGAGAACGTCGCGCCCGCGACCATCGGTGCCGCGAGCGTCCCGCCGGACTCGAAGCTGCTCGTCATGCCGCCGGAGGAGATCGCCGCGGCGTACGCCGACATCATCACGAACGGCGACGCGAGCACCTTCGCCGGTCTGTTCAACGCTGACGGCGACGTCTTCCGGACGCAGGTCGCCGCGGACCGCGCGACGAAGGCCGCCAACCTGCCGACGACGGCGAGCATCGCCTTCTCGGCGGCTGCCGGCACCGGCCCGAACGTCGCGCTGGCGACCAACGACTCCGGCGCGATCGTCGCCGTCAACGTGCAGGAGGGCGAGGTGGTCTCCGTCGTCACAGCCGGTGCTACCGTGAAACCTCAGGGTGCGGTCGCCGCGCTCTCCGGGATCACCGAGAGCGCGAAGGGGACACAGGCCACCTACGGCGACCAGCTCCTGTTCTACGTGCCAGCCGTCAACTCCGGAGAGAAGATCACCTTGCTCGGATTCACCCAGTCCCTCATCGCCGCATCGGAGCTCCCGTGAGTGCCGCGGAGCCGAGCGCAGCACACCTGCGCGGTGCCGTCGACCTCTCCGGCCTCGCGCGTCGCCACCAGGCGCCGCCCGCCGGTGCGCCGGCCCAGCCAGGCGCGCCTGCAGAAGCGCCCGGCGCGACGACCGACCAGACCGTCCAGGTCCCGTCCCTGGTCTTCGACGCGACGGACGACGGGTTCGGTCAGGTCGTCGAGCTGTCCTCCGTGGTGCCCGTCGTCATCGACCTCTGGGCCGAATGGTGCGGACCGTGCAAGCAGCTCTCGCCGGTGCTCGAGCGCCTGGCCGCGGAATACGCCGGCCGCTTCGTGCTCGCCAAGGTGGACGTCGACGCGAACCCGCAGCTCTCCCAGGCCTTCCAGGCACAGTCGATCCCGATGGTCGTCGCCGTCGTGGGCGGACGCCCGGTGCCGATGTTCAACGGCGCGATCCCGGAGTCGCAGGTGCGCGACGTGATCGAGCAGCTGCTGCAGCTGGCCGAGCAGAACGGGGTCTCCGGTCGGGCCGTCGTCGCCGATGGTGACGCTGCAGCCCCCGTCGAGCCCGTGGAAGAGCCGCTGCCGCCCCTCCACGCCGAGGCGTATGAGGCCATCGAGCGCGCCGACTACCCGACGGCCATCGCCGCGTATGAGAAGGCCATCGCGCAGAACCCGAAGGACGACATGGCCGTGGCCGGCCTCGCCCAGGTCCGTCTGCTGCACCGCCTCACGGGGAAGACCCTCGATGAGATCCGCGGGCGAGCGGCCGCCGCTCCCGACGACCTCGACGCCCAGCTGACCGTCGCCGACCTCGACCTCTCCGGAGGACACCTCGAGGACGCCTTCGACCGTCTGCTGACGCTGTTCCCCGACCTCGATCAGTCGGGCAAGGACACCGTCCGGACGCGCCTGCTCGAGCTGTTCCAAGTCGCCGGCGTCACTGATCCGCGCGTCATGAAGGCCAGGGCCCGGTTGACCGGCCTCCTCTACTGACCGATACGCGACGAAGGCCCGCCTCCTGAGGGAGGCGGGCCTTCGTCGTGCATCCGGGTGCTCCGGAAGCCTGGTCAGCTGACGTGCTTGAGCCAGATCATGCCGAGCGGGGGGAGCGTGAGCTCGGCGGAAGCCGGGCGGCCTGCCCACGGTGACGCCGACGCCTCGATCGATCCGTAGTTGCCCACGCCGGATCCGCCGTACTCCACGGCGTCGGTGTTGAGGAGTTCCTCCCACCGACCCGCGCGAGGCAGACCGACCCGGTACGGGCCGACGGGGGCGCCGGAGAAGTTGACGAGCGCGGCGATCACGTTGCCGTCGTCGTCCCAGCGCAGGAAGGAGAGCACGCTGTTCTGCGCGTCCCCGGCGTCGAGCCATTCGAAGCCGGCGGCGTCGTGGTCCAGGGCCCAGAGGGCCGGGTGCTCCGTGTACACGGCGTTGAGCCGGGACACGAGGCCGAGCAGTGCCCGGTGGCTCGGCTGGTCCAGGATCCACCAGTCCAGACCGCGTTCCTCCGACCATTCGGAGGGCTGACCGAACTCCTGGCCCATGAAGAGCAACTGCTTGCCGGGGTGGGACCACATGAAGGCGAGGTAGGCCCGCATGTTCGCGAGCTGCTGCCAGTGGTCACCGGGCATCTTCGCGAGGAGCGACCCCTTGCCGTGGACGACCTCGTCGTGGCTGATCGGCAGGAGGAAGCTCTCGCTGAAGGCGTAGACCATCGAGAAGGTGATCTCGCCGTGGTGGTGTGACCGGTAGAGCGGGTCGTGCTCGATGTACTGGAGCGAATCGTGCATCCAGCCCATGTTCCACTTCAGGCCGAACCCGAGTCCGCCCTCGCTCGTCGGCGCGGTGACGCCAGGCCAACTCGTCGACTCCTCGGCGATCATGACGATGCCGGGGTTCCGCCGGTAGGCCGTCGCGTTCGCCTCCTGGAGGAGACTGATCGCTTCGAGGTTCTCGCGCCCGCCGTGGACGTTCGGCAGCCACTCGCCGTCCTTCCGCGAGTAGTCGAGGTACAGCATCGAGGCGACGGCGTCGACGCGCAGGCCGTCGACGTGGAACTCCTCGAGCCAGTAGAGGGCGTTGGCCACGAGGAAGTTCTTGACCTGGGGCTGCCCGAAGTCGAAGACGAGGGTGCCCCAGTCCGGCTGTTCGCCACGCCGCGGGTCGGGGTGCTCGTAGAGGGGCAGACCGTCGAAGTTCGCGAGGGCCCACTCGTCCTTGGGGAAGTGGCCGGGCACCCAGTCCATGAGGACGCCGATCCCCGCGCCGTGGAGACGGTCGATCAGGTACTTGAGGTCGTCGCTCGAACCGAAGCGGCTCGTCGGTGCGTAGTAGCCGGTGACCTGGTAGCCCCAGGAGCCGCCGAAGGGGTGCTCGGCGAGTGGCATGAACTCGACGTGCGTGTAGCCGAGCTCCGCGATGTACTCGATGAGCTGGTCCGCGAGGTCCCGATAGCCGAGCCCGGGACGCCAGGAGCCGACGTGGAGCTCGTAGACGCTCATGGGTCCGTTGTGCGGGTCGCTCGCGGCGCGCCGATCGAGCCACGCCTCGTCGGTCCAGCGGTAGTCGCTGACACCGGTCACGGACGCGGTTGCGGGGGAGCGCTCGGTGAACCGGGCCATCGGGTCGGACCGACGGACCCAGTCGCCGCGCTGGGTCAGGATCTCGAAGCGGTACAGCTCGCCGGCGCCGATGGTGGGGATGAACAGCTCCCAGACACCCGTCGCACCCATGTTGCGCATGGCGTGCGCCGTGCCGTCCCAGGAGTTGAGGTCGCCGATGACCCGGACCGCGCGTGCGTGCGGTGCCCAGACGGCGAACGCGGTGCCGGCGACCGACTCGGCGACCCCACGCAGCTCGGTGACGTGTGCGCCCAGGGCGTCCCAGAGTCGTTCGTGGCGACCCTCGCCGATGAGGTGCAGGTCGAGTTCGCCGATCGACGGCGCGAAGCGGTACGGGTCGTCGGCGTTCCAGATCGACCCGTCGCTGTAGCGGGCGTCGAGCGTGTAGTCGATGATGCCGTCGACGTGGAACCCCTGCCAGATACCGGCGCGGACGTGCGCGAGCTCGACGCGCGCTCCGTTGGCGAGCACCGCCGTCACCTGCTCGGCCAGCGGGCGTCTGGCGCGGACGACCACGAGGGGGTCGCTCACTCCGCCGAGGTCGACCAGGTGCTGGCCGAGGATCTCGTGCGGATCGTGGTAACGGCCCTCCGCGACGGCGTCGAGGATCCAGTCCTCGACGGAGGGGAGCGGGAGCTCCCGGGGCGCCGGCGTGGCGTCGACCGGCATCGGTGCGGCTCGACGGCCGGAGCGCTTCGGTGCAGCGGCTCCGTCTGGGGTCACGGGGCTGGTCGTCATGGTCGGATCCTCACGCTCAGGATGTGCACGGGCTCGGTGAAGGCGTCGAGGCGCACGAAGTTGCTGTCGGACCAGATCCACTCGGCTCCCGTGACGAGGTCCGTGACGTCGAAGCTGCCGCCCGGGACACCACCGAACACGGTCTGGTCGAGGTGCACCATGGTCTGTCGGACCGAGTGCGGATCGAGGTTGGCGACGACGAGCAGGGTGTCGTGCTCACCGGTGCCGGTGAACCGCTGATCGAGATGCTTGCTGAAGACGAGGATCTGGTCGTCGTCGCTCCAGTGGAAGCTGATGTTGCGCAACTGCCGGAGGGCGGGATGCGCACGCCGGATCTGGTTGAGCAGAGTGAGGTACGGCGACAGCGAGGTGCCGGCGGTTTCCGCAGCGGCCCAGTCCCGCGGACGGTACTCGAACTTCTCGCTGTCGATGTTCTCCTCGGCACCGGGACGGGCGACGTTCTCGATGAGCTCGTACCCGGCGTAGACCCCCCACGTCGGCGCGGCGGTCGCGGCGATCGCCGCACGCACCTTGTACGCCGCCCGGCCACCGAACTGGAGGTACTCGGTGAGGATGTCGGGGGTGTTGACGAACAGGTTGGGCCGGAGGAAGTCGGCGGTCTCGGTCGCTGCCGCACCGAGGAACTCCTCGAGCTCCTCCTTCGTGTTGCGCCAGGTGAAGTAGGTGTAGCTCTGCTGGAACCCGACCTTCGCCAGACCCTGCAGCAGGGCCGGACGGGTGAAGGCCTCTGCGAGGAACACGACGTCGGGGTCCGTCCGGTTGACGGTCGCGAGCAACCACTCCCAGAAGTCGAGCGGCTTGGTGTGGGGGTTGTCGACGCGGAAGATGCGGACGCCGAGCGAGATCCAGTGGCGGACGATGCGCAACACCTCGGCCCGGATGCCCTCGGGGTCGTTGTCGAAGTTGACCGGGTAGATGTCCTGGTACTTCTTCGGCGGGTTCTCGGCGTACGCGATCGTGCCGTCGGGGAGGGTCGTGAACCACTCGGGGTGCTCGGTCACCCAGGGGTGGTCCGGCGACGCCTGGAGGGCGAGATCGAGGGCGACCTCCAGGCCGACCTTCTTCGCCTGGCGGACGAAGGCGACGAAGTCCTTCTCCGTGCCGAGGTCGGGATGGATCGCGTCATGACCGCCCGCGGCACCACCGATCGCCCAGGGGGAGCCCGGGTCGTGCTCGCCGGGTGTGAGGGTGTTGTTCGGTCCCTTGCGGAACGTCACGCCGATGGGGTGGATGGGCGGCAGGTAGAGGACGTCGAACCCCATCGCGGCGACGGCCGGCAACCGCCCGGCTGCGCTGCGGAAGGTGCCCGACGTCCAGGAGCCGTCCGGGTTCCGCTCGGCACCCTCCGACCGCGGGAAGAACTCGTACCAGGAACCGACGCCGGCCCGGGTGCGCTCGACGCGGACCACCCGCTCGTCGCTCGCGCTGGTGAGGCCGGCGAACGGTCGGCGATCGGCGATGGCCAGGAGTTCGGGGTCGTCGAGCACCGCGAACCGGGTTTCCGGCTTGGCGTCGGTGTCGCGGAGGAGCTTGGCGGCGGCGGTGAGGAAGCGGCGGTCCTTCGCCGGGCGGAGCTTGTCCGACGCGGCGCGCTCGAGGAGTTCCGCGCCGATGAGGTACATGAGCTCGACGTCGACACCGGCCTCGATCTTGACCCGGGCGTTGTGCTCCCAGGTCGCGAACTCGTCGGCGAAGGCGCGGACCTGGTATCGCCAGGTGCCCTCCGTCGCGAGTTGGACCTCGACCTCGAAGCGGTCGGTGCCCGGGGCGCCCGGAGCCATCCGATGCGCGACCGTCTTCCCGCGCGGATCGGTGAGCAGGAGCTCGACACCGATGAGGTCGTGTCCTTCGCGGAACGCGGTCGCACCGAACGGCACCACCTCGCCCGCGAACGCCTTGGCCGGCCAGCGGCCACCTTCGACCGAGGGGGTCGGATTAAGGATCGGGATGCGCCCGATGCTCGGGGACAGCGTGAGCGACACCGGTACGGCGTCGTCGACGGTGGAGGACTGCGGTACTGACTTCGGCATAGTGCGTTCCATCTCCTTCGGTGCCACTGGTCCGACCGTACCGCGAAACGACCACCGATGAAGGGGCGCGCGGGGTGTCGCGCGTCATGCTAAGGCCTCGGGCGCTGCCGTGTCCCGGGCGACCGCCCGATGAGCGTTCGGGTGCGTTCCGCGGTTGCCATAGAGTGAGCGCGTGAAGGCTATCCGCAGGTTTACCGTCCGCGCGCTCATCCCCGAGTCCCTGACCTCGCTCACCGCCCTCGCTGCGAACCTGCGGTGGTCGTGGCACGAGCCGACGCAGCGCCTGTTCGACGAGATCGCGCCGGACGTCTGGCGCGAGTCCGACCACGATCCGATCAGCGGCCTCGGACTCGTGACACCGGAGCGACTGGCGGAACTCGCCGCCGACGCGGACTTCGTCGGCCGGGCCGACGCCTTGCACGCCGACCTCCGCCGATACCTGGAAGAGCCGCGGTGGTACCAGGGCCTCCCGGACCCGAAACCGCAGACGATCGCCTACTTCTCGCCCGAATTCGGTATCGCCGCGGCCCTGCCGCAGTATTCGGGCGGCCTCGGCATCCTCGCCGGCGACCACCTGAAGAGCGCGTCCGACCTGGGTGTGCCGCTCGTCGGCGTGGGTCTCCTCTACCGCTCCGGATACTTCGCGCAGTCGATCACGAACGACGGCTGGCAGCAGGAGTCCTATCCCGTGCAGGACCCCGACGGACTCCCGGTCACGGTGCTCCGGGAACCGGACGGGACACCGGTCACCGTCACCCTGGCGCTCCCCGACGACCGGAGCCTGTCGGCACGGGTCTGGATCGCCGAGGTCGGTCGGGTGCCACTGCTGCTGCTCGACACGGACATCCCCGAGAACGTCGCCGACCTGCGCGGGGTGACGGACCGGTTGTACGGCGGTGGCGGCGAGCATCGACTGCTGCAGGAACTCCTCCTCGGCATCGGCGGCGTCCGAGCGATCAAGCAGTGGAGCGAGCTCACCGACCACGCGTTGCCGCAGGTCTACCACTCCAACGAAGGCCACGCCGGTTTCCTGGGGCTCGAGCGGATCAGCGACCTCGTCGGGAACGGACTCTCCTTCGATGAGGCGCTGCAGCTCGTGCGGGGCGGGACCGTCTTCACGACGCACACCCCCGTTCCGGCCGGGATCGACCGGTTCGACCGCGAGGTGATCACGCGCTACTTCAGCGGTGACCTGCTCCCGGGCGTCGCCGCACCGGACGTCCTCGCACTCGGCGACGAGACGGCGAACGGCGGCTCGGCCGACGTGTTCAACCTGGCGATCATGGGCCTGCGTCTGGCGCAGCGCGCGAACGGCGTCAGTCGGTTGCACGGCGAGGTGAGCCGCGCGATGTTCCGAGGCCTCTGGCCCGGCTTCGACGTCTCGGACGTGCCGATCACGTCGATCACGAACGGAGTCCACGCCCCGAGCTGGACGGATCCGTCGCTCGTCGACCTCGCCGTGGACCGGTGGGGGACGACCGACACGAGTCGAGCGGACTGGTCCGATCCGTCGCTCTCGGACGCCGAGCTCTGGTCGCGGAAGCACGGGATGCGGGAGCGCCTCGTCGCCGACGTGCGGCGTCGGATCGCCGACGGGTATCGGAGCCAGAACCCGCAGGCGGTGCTCCCGTCCTGGATCGACGAACTGCTCGACCCCGAGGTGTTGACGATCGGGTTCGCCCGGCGCGTGCCGAGCTACAAGCGGCTCACCCTCATGCTGCGCGATCCCGATCGACTGCGCGCGATCCTGCTCCACCCCGAACGGCCCGTCCAGATCGTCGTCGCGGGCAAGGCGCACCCGGCGGACGACGACGGCAAGCGGCTCATCCAGCGCCTCGTGCAGTTCGCCCAGGATCCCGAGCTCCGATCGCGCATCGTCTTCCTGCCGGACTACGGCATCGGGATGGCCAAGACGCTCTACCCCGGCTGTGACGTGTGGTTGAACAACCCGCTGCGTCCGCTCGAGGCCTGCGGAACGTCCGGCATGAAGGCCGCACTCAACGGGGCCCTGAACCTGTCGATCCTCGACGGATGGTGGAACGAGTACGCGGACGGCGAGAACGGTTGGGTCATCCCATCGGCGGACGGGGCGGCGGATGACGAGGAACGCGACGCCCTCGAGGCCACAGCGCTGTACGAGATCCTCGAGCACCAGCTGGTGCCGCGGTTCTACGAGCGCGGGGACGACGGTCTGCCGCAGCGTTGGATGCAGATGGTGCGACACACGATCTCGACGCTGTCCGAACCACTCAGCGCCGACCGCATGGTCCGCGAGTACACGGAGCGCATGTACCTCCCGGCGGCGGCGATGGAGCGCGAGCTGAACGCGTCTGATCAGCAGCGGGCGCGCGAGCTGGCGGCCTACAAGCAGCGGGTCCGCGAGGCCTGGCCGCAGCTGGCGGTCGCCCATGTCGAGAGCGGCGGCGTCGACGCGGTCCCGCAGGTCGGTGACGTGCTGCGGCTGCGCGCCTACGTCCAGCTGGGATCGCTGTCACCCGAGGACGTGACCGTCGAGGTGGTCTGCGGGGTACCCGGTGCCGGGGGAGAACTGCTCGACATCCGGACGCAGCCGCTCGAGCAGCAGCAGTCCCCGTCGACGAGTCGGCCGGAGCACACGCTCGAGTACGCCGGGACGCTTCCCCTCGATCGGGCCGGCGGGTTCGGCTACACGGTGCGCATCGTGCCGAGACACGAGCTGCTCCTCACCCCCGCGGAACTCGGGCTCGTCGCCGTGGCGGACCAGTAGGGCGATCTCCTCCGACGCGCCGGTGCGACCCTCGGACCGGTGCGTCGAGGGATCCGACTATCTGGCGATCCGCGCGACGACGGCGGCGACGGCCGTTCCGAGGTCGGACGGGGCGAGTTCGAGGTCGAACCCGCGCCGACCACCTGAGACCAACACCGTCTCGTGCTCGAAGGCGCTCTCGTCGAGCACCGTCGGGAGCGTGGTGCGCTGCCCGATCGGGCTGATGCCGCCGACCACGTAGCCCGTCTTCCGCTCGGCGACGGCAGGATCCGCCATCGTCGCCCGCTTCCCGTCGAGGGCCGCCGCGAGCGCCTTGAGGTCGAGTTGGTCGGCGACCGGGACGATCGCGACGACGAGCGACCCGTCCACCTCCGCCAGCAGGGTCTTGAACACCCTGGGCGGGTCGACCCCGAGCGCCGTGGCGGCTTCGAGACCGAAGGCCGTCACCGACGGGTCGTGGTGGTAGGACCGCGGGGTGAAGGGGATGCCCAGCGAGGTCAACGTCACCGTCGCCGGGGTGCCGCCACCCTCGGCCCTGCGTTTCGCCATCGTCAGACGGCTCGGAAGAGCTGCATCGACGTGGCCGAGACCGGGACCGTCTGGCCGGGGAGGAACTGCTCCTCCTCGGACATCGGTGCGTCGTCCGCGGAGTTCCAGATGCGCACGAACGCGGTCACGCCCTCGTGCTCGGGCAGGGTGACCTCGACCGGCTGCTCGACGCCGTGCACGATGAGCAGCACGCGGTCGAGGTCCTCTGACTCCGGCGTGCTGGTCGAGAAGAACTGCAACGTCCGGTTCCGCGGGCTCGTCCAGTCCTCGGTGCTCATGGTCGCGCCCGAGGCGTCGAACCAGTCCATGACGCTCGCGCCGGGCACCGTCGTCCCGGCGGCGGCGAAGTGCTCCGGTCGGAGGGCGGGGTGTTCGCGCCGGAGTTCGAGGAGCCGACGGCTGTGCGCGAGCAACTGGTCCTGCCAGGGCTCCCTCGTCCATCCGACCCACGTCAGCTCGGAGTCGTGACAGTAGGCGTTGTTGTTACCGCGCTGACTCCGCCCGAACTCGTCGCCCGCCGTGAGCATCGGGACACCTGCCGAGAGGAGGAGCGTACCGAGCAGGTTCCGCATCGCCTTGCGACGAGCGGCGAGGATCGCGGGGTCGTCCGTCGGGCCCTCGGCACCGTGGTTGAAGGAACGGTTGTTGTCCGTCCCGTCGCGGTTGGACTCGCCGTTCCCGACGTTGTGCTTGACGTCGTACGAGACGAGGTCGGCCAGGGTGAACCCGTCGTGGGCCGTGATGAAGTTGACGGAGGCCAACGGACCGCGCTCAGCGGAGAAGGTGTTGCTCGATCCGGCCAGACGGGTCGCGAACCCGCCGATCCCGACCGGGGCGTCCGCCCGCCTCGCGTAGTCGATGTCGGAGAGCCAGAAGTTCCGGACGCGATCCCGGTACCGGTCGTTCCACTCGTGCCAACCGGCGGGGAAGTTCCCCGTCTGCCAGCCGCCCATGCCGACGTCCCAGGGCTCGGCGATCATCTTCGCGTCGACGAGCGACGGGTCGTGGACGATCGCTTCGAGCAGGGGGTGGTCGGGCGTGAACTCGACCGCCTCGTTCCGACCGAGCGTCGCGGCGAGGTCGAAGCGGAAGCCGTCGATCTGCACCTCGTCCGCCCAGTACCGCAACGAGTCGAGTACGAGCTGCTGCGGGACCGGGTGGCCGAAGTCCACGGTGTTGCCGCAGCCCGTCACGTCGATGTAGGCGCCGGTGGCGTCCTGACGGTAGTAGGTCGCGTTGTCGATGCCGCGGAAGCTCGTGCGGGGGCCGCCGGGGCCCTCCTCGGCGGTGTGGTTGTAGACGACGTCGAGGATGACCTCGAGGCCGGCCTGGTGCAGCAGCTTCACCATGCCCTTGAACTCGCGGAGGACCTCGTCCGCTCCACCCGCCTGAGCCGTCTTCGTCGCGTAGGAGGCGTGTGGACTGAAGAAGTTCAGGGTGTTGTAGCCCCAGTAGTTGACGAGGCCCTGCTTGATGAGACGTTGCTCAGAGGTGAACGCGTGCACCGGCAGCAGTTCGACGCTCGTCACGCCGAGATCGTGCAGATGCGCGATCATCGCGGGGTGGGCGAGGCCCGCATACGTGCCCCGCAGCTCCTCCGGGACATCCGGGTGCAGCTTGCTCAGCCCCTTGACGTGCGCCTCGTACACGACGGTCCTGTCGAGCGGGACACGGGGTTTCTGCACACCGCCCCAGTCGAACGCGTCGTCGACGACGACGGAACGCCACTGCTCGGCCGACACCCGGGCGAGGCCGCGGGCGTAGGGGTCGAGCAGCAGCAGGCTCGGGTCGAAAGCGTTGTTCGGCGAGGACGGCCCGGAAGCGCGGACCGCGTAGCGTCGGCCGAGCACCAGCTCCTCGGAACTCCCACTCCAGATTCCATCGTCGTCTCGGGTCATCTCGACCGAGTGGGTGATCCAGTTCAGATCCTTGTCGTCGAAGATCACGAGTTCGAGGGCATCCGCGTGCTCGGACCACACACGGAGCTCACCACCGGACGGGCCGAGGCGGACGCCGAGATCGTGGAAGGGGTCACCAGCGTTCATGGGTTCTACAGTAGTGAGTGCGGGAGTGCGCGAAGATCCGCGGACACCGCGGCGAGGGGAGGAGCGGCATGGTGGTGTACCTGGACCACGCCGCGACGACCCCGGTGCGATCCGAGGTGATCGAGGCCTACGCGTCCGCGATGGCGACCGTCGGCAACCCGGCCTCCATCCACGGCCCCGGGCAACAGGCCCGCCGCCTCCTCGAAGAGGCACGTGAGCGGGTCGCAGCGACCCTCGGGTGCGACCCCATCGAACTCGTCTTCACCTCCGGCGGCACCGAATCCATCAACCTCGCCCTCAAGGGGCTCTACTGGCACCGCCAGCAGGATCGACGCCGCGCCGCCGTACTCGCACCGGCGGGGGAGCACCACGCCACGCTCGACACCGTCGAATGGCTCGAGCGCCACGAGGGTGCAGCCCCGCTCTGGATCCCGCTCGACGACCTCGGCCGGGTCTCACTCGCCACGGCGGCCGAGCGCTTCGCCGACCACGGCCCAGACATCGCCGTGGCGACGGCGCTCTGGGCGAACAACGAGGTCGGCACCATCCAGCCCGTCGTCCGGCTGGCGGCGCTCGCCGCAGCGGCCGAGGTGCCGTTCCACCTGGACGCGGTCTCGGCCTACGGACACCTCCCCATCGACCTCGCCGACCTTCGCGCCGCATCCGGATCGGTCGGTGCCAGTGGTCTCGTCGCGCTCAGCGTCTCCGCGCACAAGATCGGTGGTCCCGTGGGGATCGGAGCCCTGGTCGTGAGCCGCGCAGCCGTGGTGGAGCCGTTGCAGCACGGTGGCGGACAGCAGCGCGGACTCCGCTCCGGCACGCAGGACGTCGCGGCAGCCGTCGGGTTCGCCGTCGCCGCAGAGCTCATGGCGCTCGAGCGGACCGCGGAGCAGGAGCGTCTCGGCACCTTGCGCGACCGACTCGTGGCCGGCGTGCGGGCGACCGTTCCGGAGGCCGAGCTGACGGGTGATCCCAGCGAGCGACTCGCGTCGAACGCGAACTTCGTGTTCCCCGGCGCACAGGGGGACTCGATGCTCTTCCTCCTCGACCTCGCAGGGGTGGCGGTCTCGACTGGTTCCGCCTGCCAGGCCGGCGTCCCGGAACCGTCGCATGTCCTCCTCGCGATGGGTCGCCCGGAGACGGAGGCCCGATCGGTCCTCCGGATCACGCTGGGTCGGACGACGACCGAGACGGACGTGGACGACTTCCTCCGGGCCCTGCCGCGCGCGTACGCACAGGCGAGTCGGGCTGGTTCCGCCGACCGCGACACGGCGCTGGGCGCTCGTCCCTGAGCAGACGTCCCGTCACCGCTTGCGGGTGGCCGTCCGGCGGCTGGCGCGTAGACTTGCCCGGTGAAAGTTCTGGCAGCGATGAGTGGCGGAGTCGACTCCGCCGTGGCAGCGGCGCGCGCCGTCGACGCAGGCCATGAGGTGGTCGGCGTCCACCTGGCGCTCAGCCGGATGCCGGGCACGCTCCGCACCGGCAGTCGCGGGTGCTGCACCATCGAGGACTCGATGGACGCCCAGCGTGCGGCGAACCTGATCGGCATCCCCTACTACGTGTGGGACTTCTCGGAGCGCTTCAAGCTCGACGTGGTGGACGACTTCATCGCCGAGTACCGCGCCGGCCGGACCCCGAACCCGTGCATGCGTTGCAACGAGAAGATCAAGTTCGCGGCGTTGCTCGAGAAGGCGCTCGACCTCGGGTTCGACGCGGTCGTGACCGGCCACTACGCCACGATCGTCACGAGCCCCGAGGGCGATCGCGAGCTGCACCGCGCGAGTGCCTGGGCGAAGGACCAGTCGTACGTCCTGGGCGTGCTCACCGCCGAACAGCTCGCGCACTCGATGTTCCCGCTCGGCGCGACGCCGTCGAAGGCCGAGGTCCGTGCAGAGGCCGCGGAGCGCGGCTTCACCGTGGCGAACAAGCCTGACAGCCACGACATCTGCTTCATCCCCGACGGCGACACGAAGGGCTGGCTGGGGGAGCGGGTCGGCACCGAGACCGGCCAGGTCCTCGACCGCGACGGAGCCGTCGTCGGTTCGCACGAGGGTGCCCACGCCTTCACCGTCGGCCAGCGTAAGGGCCTGCACCTCGGCGTGCCGGCGCCGGACGGACGTCCGCGTTTCGTCCTCGAGGTGCGACCGAAGGACAACACGGTCGTCGTCGGGCCGAAGGAGGCGCTCGCCATCGGCGAGATCGCCGGTTCGCGCTTCACCTGGGCGGGGAGGGCTCCGGAGGTCGGTGTCGCACCGATCCCGTGCGACGTCCAGATCCGCGCGCACGCCGACCCGGTTCCTGCCGCACTGACGCTCGTCGACGGCGAGCTCGTCGTCCACCCGGAGACGCCGCTCGACGGCGTCGCTCCCGGCCAGACCGCCGTGCTGTACAGCGGGACGCGGGTCCTCGGCCAGTTCACGATCGACCGCACCGTCAGTGCGGTGCCCGTCGGAGCCGCCGCCTCCGCCTGAGGACCCCGGAACGACGGAACGCCCGACGAGCCAGGCTCGTCGGGCGTTCCGCGTCGGTCGTCAGGATCGGGTCTGTGCGCCCGCCTTGGACTTCTTGGGCTTCTTGACGAAGAGGGTCTCCGCCTCCTCGAGCGTCAGGCCGTTCGTCTCAGGGATCTTCGCGAGGACGAAGACGAACGAGAGGAGCGCGAACAGCGCATACATGCCGTAGGTCACCGGCAGGGAGAACGCGGCGAGGGCCGGGAAGCTGACCGTGATGAGGAAGTTCGCGATCCACTGCGCCATCGCCGCGACACCGAGTGCCTTCGCGCGCAGGCGGTTCGGGAAGATCTCGCCGAGGAGCACCCAGACGAGCGGTCCCCACGACGCGCCGAACGCGACGACGAACACGTTGGCGGCCACGAGGGCGATCGTGCCCCACGGCTGGGGCAGCGACACCTCGCCGGCGCTGTCGGTGACCGACTGCGTGAACGCGATCGCCATCGCGCCGAGCGAGACCGTCATGCCGATGGAACCCGCGAGGAGGATCGGCCGTCGACCGATGCGGTCCACGAGCAGGATGGCGACGACGGTGACCGCGACGTTCGTCACCGAGGTGATGACCGAGATGAGGAGCGAGTCGGACTCCTGGAATCCGACGGCCTTCCACAGCGTCGTCGAGTAGTAGAAGATCACGTTGATGCCGACGAACTGCTGGAAGATCGACAGGATGATGCCGATCCAGACGATCGGCAGGAGGCCGAAGCGTCCGCCCCAGAGGGTCGCCTTCTTCTGCTGCTCATCGTCCTTCACCGCCTGCTCGGCGAGCTTGACGGCGCGGTCCACCTCCTCCTGTGGCCAGACGGTCGCGAAGATGCGACGGGCCTCGTCCGACTTGCCCTTGCGGACGAGGAACCGGGGCGACTCGGGGAGCCGCATCGCGAGCACGCCGTAGACCACGGCCGGGAGCGCGCAGGCGATGAACATCCAGCGCCAGGCCTCGACGCCGAACCACAGCGGGTTCGAGGCGCCGCCAGCGGCGCCCGCCAGGACGGAGTCGGACAGGAGCGCGGCGAAGATGCCGAGCGTGATGGCGAGCTGCTGCAGCGAGGCGAGACGGCCGCGGATGGCACTCGGCGCGATCTCGGCGATGTACGCCGGAGCCACGACCGAGGCGATACCGATGCCGAGCCCGCCGACGATGCGCCAGATGACGAGGTCCCAGGGGGAGAAGGCGAAACCGGCTCCGAAGGAGGAGATGAAGAACAGGCCGGCACCGAGCAGCATCGTGAAGATGCGGCCGCGGCTGTCGGCGATCCGGCCCGCGAGGTAGGCGCCGAGCGCGCAACCGAGCAGCGCTGACGCGACCGCGAAGCCGATGAGCGCCTCACTGAGCGCGAAGTGGTCCTGCATCGCGTCGACCGCGCCGTTCACCACCGAGGAGTCGAACCCGAAGAGGAAGCCACCGACCGCGGCCGAGACGGAGATGCCGATGACGCGCGCGGTCAGCTGCTTGCTGGTAGGAGCTGCCCCCGTTCCCGGACTGCTGGACTGGGACATGGTTCCTCCGATTCCGCGCGCATGGTTCCTGCGGCACTGCGACACCCTACTCCTCGATGCGACCCGTCCCGACCCCGTTGCGCACATCTGGGAGGACGTGCCGGGTGTCAAGCGCCCGCCGGTGTCGGACGCCGCTCGTAGACTGGACGCCGTGGCGAACAGCACCGGACAGACCCTCCAGCAGGCATCGACCGAGGCCGAGGAACTCACCTCGCGCATCCTCGAGCTCCGCGACGCGTACTACGAGCGCGACGAGTCGCTCGCCTCCGACGAGGAGTACGACGCGATGCTCCGGCGGCTCGAGGAACTCGAGCGTCTGTTCCCCGAGCTGCAGAGCCAGGACAGCCCCACCCAGACTGTCGGCGGGCGTGCCGAGACCACGCTGTTCGCCCCGGTCACGCACCTCGAGCGCATGCTCAGCCTCGACAACGTCTTCTCGATCGAGGAGTTCCTCGCCTGGGCCGCCAAGGTCGAGCGCGACGCCGGAGGGTCCGTCCAGTACCTCTGCGAACTGAAGATCGACGGCCTCGCCATCAACCTCCGGTACGAGCGCGGCCGCCTCGTGAGCGCGGCCACGCGCGGCGACGGCGTCGTCGGCGAGGACGTCACGGAGAACGTGCGGTACATCCGTTCCATCCCCGAGCGACTGACGTCGTCCGACCCCGGGGTCGAGTTCCCGGAGGTCGTCGAGGTCCGGGGCGAGATCTTCTTCCCGGTCGAGGCCTTCCGCGAACTGAACGCCAACCAGGCGGCGGCCGGTGAACGGGTCTTCGCGAACCCGCGCAACGCGGCGAGCGGTTCCCTGCGCCAGAAGGCGGAGAGCAAGAACCCGGCCCAGCTCGCACTCATGCACGACCGGCTCGGCCGACTGCAGATGCTCGTCCACGGCATCGGCGCGTGGGAACAGCCGCCCGTCGCCCGGCAGTCACAGGTCTACGAGTTGCTGCACAGCTGGGGGCTCCCGACCTCCTCGCACTACCGGGTCCACGACGAGGCGACCGGTGCGGCGGAGTTCATCGAGTACTTCGGCGCCCACCGCGACAGCGTCGAGCACGAGATCGACGGCGTCGTCGTGAAGGTCGACGATCTCGCGCTCCACGGCGAGCTCGGCGCGACGAGTCGTGCTCCGCGATGGGCCATCGCCTACAAGTACCCGCCCGAGCAGGTGAACACGAAGCTCCTCGACATCGTCGTGAGCGTCGGGCGCACCGGTCGCGCCACCCCGTTCGCCGTCATGGAGAAGGTGCTCGTCGCCGGCAGCGAGGTGCGTCAGGCGACCCTGCACAACCAGGACGTCGTGAAGGCGAAGGGGGTGCTCATCGGCGACACCGTCGTCCTCCGGAAGGCAGGCGACGTCATCCCCGAGGTCCTCGGCCCGGTCGTCGAGCTCCGCGACGGTTCGGAGCGCGAGTTCGTCATGCCCGAGCACTGCCCCGAGTGCGGTACCACCCTCGCCCCCGCGAAGGAGGGCGACATCGACCTGCGCTGCCCGAACGCGCGGAGCTGCCCGGCGCAGGTGCGCGGACGCGTCGAGCACATCGGCTCCCGTGGCGCGCTCGACGTCGAGGCGCTCGGCGAGGTGGCGGCAGCGGCGCTCACCCAGCCGGTGGAGCCCGCGGAACCACCGCTGACGACCGAGGCCGGACTGTTCTCGCTCACGATGGCCGACATCTTCCCGGTCACGGTGATCGTCCGCGACAACGAGACCGGGCTGCCCAAGCTCAACGAGGACGGATCCGAGAAGCGCGTCACACCCTTCCGCCGCCGACGCGCCAAGAAGGACGGCGTGCACGATCCGGTCGCGGCCGAGTTCGACGGCGACGAGTCCTCGGTGCCGTCCAAGAACGCGATCGAACTCCTCGCCAACCTCGACGGCGCGAAGACCCGCCCGCTCGCACGGTTGCTCGTGGCACTGAACATCCGCCACGTCGGCCCGGTCGCCGCCCGGTCGCTCGCGGAGTATTTCGGTTCGCTCGACGCCATCCGTGCGGCCACCCGCGACGAGCTCGCGGAGGTCGACGGCGTGGGCGGGATCATCGCCGACGCGCTCATCGCCTGGTTCGAGGTCGACTGGCATCGCGAGATCGTCGAGGAGTGGACTGCGGCGGGCGTGCAGTGGGCGACACCCGGACACCCTGGGCCTGGCGCGGCGGTCGCGGCCGGTGGTGTGCTGTCCGGTGTCACCGTCGTCGCCACCGGTTCGCTCGAGGGCTTCACCCGGGAGGGTGCGCTGGAAGCGATCGTGCAGGCGGGCGGGAAGGCAGCGTCGAGCGTCTCGAAGAAGACCGACTTCGTCGCCGCCGGCCCGGGTGCCGGGTCGAAGCTCGCGAAGGCCGAAGCACTGGGTCTGCGGATCATCGACGCCGAGCAGTTCGCCCTGCTCGTCTCCGAGGGCCCGGCGGCGCTCGGCGAGCCGGACGCCCCGGCTGAGGATGTGGCCGAGGCCGAGAGCGCAGCGTCCGCCGACGAGGCGCCGACGGACTGAGTTCAGTCCGCGTCGGCCTGCAGCAGCTCGTCGCGGACCTGGCGCCGCAGCACCTTGCCGATGAGCGACTTGGGGAGTTCGTCGACGACGACGACCCGCTTCGGCACCTTGTACGGGGTGAGGATCTCCCGCGCCCAGGCTCGGAGCGCATCCGGATCCACAGTGGCACCGGGAGCCGCGACGACAGCGGCGACCACCTGCTCGCCGGAGTGGGGATCGGGGAGCCCGACGACGGCGGCGTCGGCGACCGATGCGTGCCCGCGGAGCACCTGCTCGACCTCGCTCGGCGACACGTTGAACCCGCCGGTGATGATGAGCTCCTTGATCCGGTCGACGACGGTCATGAACCCCTCCTCGTCGATGGACACGATGTCGCCGGTGCGGAACCAGCCTCCTGGGAGCAGGACGGCGGCGGTCTCCTCGGGCTTGTTGTAGTAGCCGTGGAAGACCTGCGGGCCGCGGACGAGCAACTCGCCCGCCTCGCCGGCCGGACGATCGGTCGCCGGGTCGTCGGGATCAACGACGCGCACCTCGGTGCTCGGCAGCGGGAGGCCGATGGTCCCGGGCTTCCGCGCTGTCGAGACCGGGTTCGCGGAGATGACCGGTGAGCATTCGGAGAGCCCGTAGCCCTCGACGAGGAATCCGCCGGACGCGGCTTCGAACGGGACGACGAGGTCGTGCGGTAGCGGCATCGCGCCCGAGATGGCGATCTCGGTGCCCTGCAGTGACACGCCCTGCTCGGTCGCCGCGGTCAGGAGTCGGTCGGCGATGGGCGGGACGGCGGGCAGGAAGGTCGGCGGTCGCTTCTTCATGACCTTGAGGACGAGCGCCGGGTCGAACTTCGGGAAGAGGACGAGGCGCGAGCCCATGCTCATGGCGAACGTCAGGCAGAGCGTCAGGCCGTAGGCGTGGAACATCGGGAGCACCGCGTAGACGACGGCCTCCCCACGCTTGACCGTGGGCACCCAGGCGCGGGACTGCGCCGCGTTCGCGAGCAGGTTGCCGTGGGTGAGTGCGGCACCCTTGGGCGAACCCGTCGTCCCGCTCGTGTACTGGATGAGTGCGAGGGCGTCGGTCGCGGGCTTCGGGTGGCTCGCCGGCAGCGGCCCCGAGGTCAGGAGCTGCTCCCACCGCACGGTGCCCGACACGGGCGCGGTGAGCTGGGCCCGTGAGGCTCTCGCCTTCGGGATGGGCAGACGGAGAGCAGCGCGCATGTGGAGCGGCATCGCCCGGGTCACGTCGATCGTCACGAGCGAGTGCACCGCCAGATCGGCCGGGAAGTCCTGCAGGTGCTCGGCGACCTTGTCCCAGACGATCGCGAACGTCGCGCGGTGGTCCTCGAACTGGTGGCGGAGCTCTTGAGGGGTGTAGAGCGGGTTGTGCTCGATGACGACGGCGCCCAGCCTGAGGACCGCGTAGAACGCGACGATGTGCTGCGGGCAGTTCGGGAGCATGAGGGCGACGGGGTCTCCCGCCCGGACACCGAGTGCGCGCAGGCCGGCGGCGGCACGGGCGATGAGCGCCTCGAGCTCCGTGTAGGTGGTGGTCGACCCGAAGAACTCCAGCGCGACGGCGTCCGGGTAGCTCGCGGCGGAGGCTTCGACGAGATCGCCGAGGCTGCCGGTCTGCTCGGGGATGTCGTCCGGCACGTCGGCGGCGTAGCTCGCGAGCCAGGGACGCTCGTGCGGGGGACGGGGACGGCTGCTCGAGTCGTTCTGGGTCACCGTCCCACTGTAGGGGCGGAGCCCGACGGACGACCACGTCCCTGGCGAATAGACTGGAGCGACCGCCACCGCTACACGTACGGGAGACGCATGTCGGAAATCACTACCGAGCAGGTCGCGCATCTCGCGAACCTCGCTCGAATCGCCCTGAGCCAGGACGAGATCGCCCACCTCACGACGGAGCTCGACTCCATCGTGGACAACATCCAGAAGGTGCAGCAGGTGGCCACACCTGACGTCCCGGCGACGAGCCACCCGATCCCGCTCGAGAACGTGTACCGCGACGACGTCGTCGGCAACACGCTCACGCGGGAGCAGGCGCTGCAGAACGCGCCGGAGTCGGCCGACGGTCGCTTCAAGGTCTCGGCGATCCTGGGGGAGGAGCAGTGAGCGGGTTGATCGGTCTCACGGCAGCCGAGCTGTCGAGCAAGCTCCGCGCTGGCGAGGTCTCCAGCGTCGAAGCGACCCAGGCGCACCTCGACCGCATCGCGCAGGTCGACGGCGACGTCCACGCATTCCTCCATGTGTCGGACCACGCGCTCGACGTCGCCGCCGACATCGACGCACGCCGTGCCGCGGGCGAAGACCTCGGCGAGCTGGCGGGCGTCCCGCTCGCCATCAAGGACGTCCTGGTCACGACGGACATGCCGTCCACCTCGGGGAGCAAGATCCTCGAGGGATACCTGTCACCGTTCGACGCGACCGTGGTCGCCCGGTCACGTGCCGCCGGTCTCGTGCCGCTCGGCAAGACGAACATGGACGAGTTCGCCATGGGCTCGAGCACAGAGCACTCCGCGTACGGCCCGACCCACAACCCGTGGGACCTCGACCGCATCCCCGGCGGTTCCGGCGGTGGCTCCGCTGCCGCGGTCGCCGCGTTCGAGGCGCCCATCGCCCTCGGCAGCGACACCGGCGGGTCCATCCGCCAGCCGGCGCACGTGACCGGCACGGTCGGCGTGAAGCCCACCTACGGCGCGGTCAGCCGCTACGGGGCGATCGCGCTCGCCTCCTCGCTCGACCAGGTCGGGCCGGTCAGCCGCACGGTCCTCGACTCGGGCCTCCTCCACGACGTCATCGCCGGGCACGACGCCCTCGACTCCACCTCGCTCCGCGACGCCTGGCCGTCGATGGCCGCTGCGGCCCGCGAGGGAGCGCGCGGCGACGTGCTGCGCGGCCTCCGGGTCGGCGTCGTCACCGAGCTCAACGGTGAGGGCTTCCAAGCCGGTGTGAAGAGCCGCTTCCAGGAGGCGCTCGCGGTGCTGGAGGCGAACGGAGCCGAGATCGTCGAGGTCTCCGCTCCGAACTTCGAGTACGCCGTCGCCGCCTACTACCTCATCCTCCCGGCCGAAGCGTCGAGCAACCTCGCGAAGTTCGACTCGGTGCGCTTCGGTATGCGGGTCACGCCCGAGGGCGGCGGCACGGTCGAGCAGGTCATGTCCGCGACGCGCGAGGCCGGTTTCGGTCCCGAGGTTAAGCGACGGATCATCCTCGGCACGTACGCGCTGAGCGCGGGTTACTACGACGCCTACTACGGCAGCGCCCAGAAGGTCCGGACGCTCATCCAGCGCGACTTCGCGGCGGCGTTCGACCAGGTCGACGTCCTCGTGAGCCCGAGCGCCCCGACGACGGCGTTCAAGCTGGGCGAGCGTATCGACGACCCACTGGCGATGTACCTGAACGACGTCACCACCATCCCGGCGAACCTCGCCGGCGTGCCCGGCATCAGCGTGCCGATCGGTCTCGCTCCGGAAGACGGTCTGCCCGTCGGCATCCAGTTCATGGCGCCAGCGCGGGAGGACGCCAGGCTCTACCGGGTCGGCGCCGCCCTCGAGGCGCTCCTCGAATCGACGTGGGGGCACACCCTCATCTCGCAGGCACCCGCTCTCGGAGGTCGGTAACCCATGGCCAAGGACAAGCTCCTCTCCTACGAAGAAGCCCTCGAACTGTACGAGCCGGTGCTCGGCTTCGAGGTGCACGTCGAGCTGAACACCAAGACGAAGATGTTCTCCTCGGCGCCGAACGGCTTCGGCGACGCTCCGAACACGAACGTGTCGCCCGTCTGCCTCGGTCTGCCCGGGTCGCTCCCGGTCGTGAACGAGCAGGCGGTGCGGTACTCGATCAGCCTCGGGCTCGCCCTCGGCTGCTCGATCGCACCCTCGAGCCGGTTCGCGCGGAAGAACTACTTCTACCCCGATCTCGCGAAGAACTACCAGATCTCGCAGTTCGACGAGCCGATCGCGTTCGAAGGCTCGGTCGACGTCGAGCTGGCGGACGGCACCATCGTGACGGTGCCGATCGAGCGCGCGCACATGGAGGAGGACGCCGGCAAGCTCACGCACATCGGCGGCTCCACCGGCCGTATCCAGGGTGCCGAGTACTCGCTCGTCGACTACAACCGCGCGGGTGTGCCGCTCGTCGAGATCGTCACCAAGCCGATCTACGGCACCGAGCACCGGGCACCCGAGATCGCGAAGGCCTACGTCTCCGCGATCCGCGACATCGTCGTGGCGCTCGGCATCTCCGACGCGAAGATGGAGCGCGGGAACCTCCGCTGCGACGCCAACATCTCGCTGCGCCCGCGCGGCCAGGAGAAGCTCGGCACGCGCACCGAGACGAAGAACGTCAACTCCCTGCGTTCCGTCGAGCGCGCCGTCCGCTACGAGATCCAGCGGCAGGCGGCGATCCTCAAGGACGGCGGATCCATCGTCCAGGAGACGCGGCACTGGCACGAGGACACCGGTGCCACGTCCGCCGGCCGGCCCAAGAGCGATGCCGACGACTACCGGTACTTCCCGGAGCCCGACCTGCTCCCGGTCGTGCCGTCGCCCGAACTCATCGAGGAACTCCGAGCGGCCCTGCCCGAGCAGCCGGCCGTCCGCCGCCGACGGCTGAAGAGCGAGTGGGGCTTCACCGACCTGGAGTTCCAGGACGTCGTGAACGGTGGTCTGCTGAACGAGATCACGGCCACCGTCGAGGCCGGCGCCGCTCCGGCCGCCGCACGGAAGTGGTGGACGGGCGAGATCTCGCGGATCGCGAACCAGCGCGACGTCGAGGCGACGAGCCTCGTGTCACCCGAGCACGTCGCGGCACTCGCGGCGCTCGTCGAGGCCGGAACGCTCAACGACAAGCTCGCGCGCCAGGTGCTCGAGGGCGTCATCGACGGGGAGGGCACTCCTCAGGAGGTCATCGACGCTCGCGGTCTCGCGCTCGTCTCCGACGACGGTCCGCTGATCGCCGCCATCGACGAGGCACTGGCCGCTCAGCCGGACGTCCTCGCCAAGATCCGCGACGGCAAGGTCCAGGCCGCCGGCGCGGTCATCGGCGCCGTGATGAAGGCGATGCGCGGACAGGCCGATGCGGCGCGTGTGCGCGAACTCGTCCTGGAGCGCGCCTCGCAGTAGCGGTCACTGCTGCACCCTCGGGCCCGAGCCACCGTCGACGACGGCGGCTCGGGCCCGATGTCGTCGGCCAGGGGAAGCCCTGGTGCCGACTGCTGGCCCGGCATACACTTCCGCCATGCTGGTCGAAGGCACCATGCGGTGGCAGGTCACGGAAGACGCTCCGATGGCCCTCATGCTGGCGCTCGCGTTCCGCGACATGGCAGGGCTCGGGGAGCGATGCGTCGCGCAGCTTCCCGCAGTCACACCGGGGCTGGAGCGGGTCGACGTCGCCGGCCTCGACCTCGACGCGCTCGCGGTCCAGTTCGATGGATGGTGGACCGGGATCGCCCGTCGCGACACGCGCCTCTTCATGGCCGAGGTCCGTCCACCACACTTCGAGGTGTTCGATCGAGCCCTCGACCTGCAGGAGCTCGCCTACCGGGCGTACGACGAGGCGCACCGATGGGCGTCGGCTCGAATCCGCGAGTACGAACGCGCGCTCGCAGGTCGATCGCCGAGCCGTCTCACCGACGTCTACGAACTCATCCGCGAGCGTCAGTTCGAGTTGCGTCGGCAATCCAGCTCGTTCCGGTTGGACCTCGAGGTGCTCCCGATCTGCCGACCGGGGGCCTGGGTGGTCGCGCCCGACACGATCGTGGTCAGTGAGTCGCTTCGGGACGACCGGGAGGCCTTCCGCGAGTGGCTACGACCGTTGGTCCACGGCCTGGTCTGATCCGCTCGCGACGCCCTCGACCGGCCGACGGGTCGGGTTCAGGAGCACGACCGCGATGATCGAGCCGAGAGCACCTGCAGCCGCCATGGTGGCGGTGAGCGGGTGGGAGATCTCCGCGAAGGGCATGATGAATGCGCTCGCGAGCGCGATCCACACGGCGACGTGTGCCGGCTTGCGCTCCGGGTCGAGGCGCAGCTTGCGGGGGTGCTCGACACGGCCGAGGAGTGTGCCGACGCCCGCGAGCAGGACCGCGACGACGAGCAGCACGACCGGTCGGGTCCACCACCATGCCGCGCTCAGCGGTTCCGCGAAGGGGATGCCGAGGGCGAGCTGGAGACCGGCGACCGCGATGATCAGGGGGAGATGCCAGAGGTACACCGTCATCAGCCGGGACCCGATGAGGAAGACGACCGCTCGCGCGGCGCGGGTCCGCATGATGGCGGTGAGCAGTGGGTGCACCAGGGCGAGCAGGGCGAGCTGCCCGACGCCGAGGACGACGAGGGGGAGGGTCGGTGGGTTGAGGTTGCCGAGCATGCTGGTCGAGTACGGCAGCCAGGTCGTGATCGGCACGAGCGCACCGTAGGAGACCAGCACCACGGCCACGAGGACGAGGCGAGGGACGGTGCGGAGACGACCGTCGGCCAGGAAGAACCCGAACTGCTGCAGCAGCGGCCAGACGAACACCAGGTTGACGAGACCGATGCCCAGGAGGCCGGTCGAGTACCGGACGACGTCGACGAGGATCACGCCGGCCAGCAGTGCCGCACAGGTCAGGACGGGGTGGCGGTCGTGGCAGGTGGCGAGGAACGGGGCGACCGCCTGGCAGAGCAGGTAGGCGGCCAGGAACCAGAGCGGGGACCCGACGCCTGCGGCGACGGCCTCGATGATGGCGGGGTCGACACCGAGCGCCCCGGCGAGCCACAGCCCCGCGGCGAGGAAGAGCAGGACCGGGATCGTCGGCAGGGCGAGTCGGAAGACCCGGGACCGGAGGAAGTCCCTGGTCCCGTCACCACGTCGGACGGTGCTGCGCCAGCCGGTGATCGTCGCGAAGCCGCCCACGATGAAGAACAGCGGCATGATCTGGCCGAACCAGGTACCCGTGTCGAACCAGGGTTGCTGCTCCAACGCTCTGGAGATGCCGATCGTGCCGTCCGGCTCGACCGCCACCGCGACCATCAGGAGGTGGACGATGACGACTGTCATGACGCACGCGACGCGCACGAGGTCGAGGGCGAGGTCCCGCCCGGAGAGGTCTGGGACCGCCGGGGCCGACCCGGTCCGCGTTGGCGTGCTCATCGCCGGACAGCCTAGCGCCGCCGAGCCCTCCCGCCTCGGCCCTTGTGGAGAGCGTGTCGGAGGCGACTGCGACAATGGAGTCATGAGTCGGCAGGATGGAGCGTCTCGTCGCGTCTCGGCGCACGATGCCGACGACAGCGGTACCCCCATCCTCCACGTCGACATGGACGCGTTCTTCGTCTCGGTCGAGCTCTTGGAACGGCCCGAGCTGCGCGGTCTGCCGATCATCGTCGGCAACAAGGAGGGGCGGTCGGTCGTCACCTCCGCCAGTTACGAGGCACGCCGGTACGGCGTGCGCGCGGCGATGCCGGTGTCCCAGGCGATGCGCCTCTGTCCGAGCGCCGTCGTATTGCCGCCCCACCACGGCCGGTACCGCGAGTACTCCGACCGGGTGATGGAGGTGTTCGAGTCGGTCACGCCGCTCGTCGAGCCACTGAGCATCGACGAGGCGTTCCTCGACGTGTCGGGTGCGGTCCGGTTGCTCGGGAGCCCACGGACGATCGCCGCACTCGTGAAGCAGCGGGTCCTCGACGCGACCGGCCTGCCGTGCTCGGTCGGCCTCGCGTCGACGAAGTACGTCGCGAAGCTCGCCTCCGGCCTGTCGAAGCCCGACGGTCTGCTGGTCGTGCCGGCCGACGAGACCCTGGCGTTCCTCCACCCGTTGCCGGTCGGTGCGCTGTGGGGCGTCGGTGGGCGGACGGAGGAGCAGCTGACGAACCGGGGCATCCGGACCATCGGTCAGCTCGCGTCCACCCCGCTGTCGATGCTCCAGCGCGCGGTCGGTGAGGCCTCCGGTCGCCGACTCCTCGAGCTCGCGAACGGGATCGATCCGCGCGGCATCGAGCTGGCACGACGCGAGAAGAGCGTCAGCCACGAGGTGACCTTCCCGACGGACGTGTCCGACCCGACCATCCTCAAGCGCGAGCTGCTGAACCTCGCCGGTCTCGTCGCGATCCGGCTCCGGAAGGGCGGCTACGCCGGACGGACGATCAGCATCCGCGTCCGCTATGCGGACTTCAGCGTCGTCACCCGGTCGCGCACCATCGGCGAGGCCACGAACGTCGGGCGCCGGGTCTACGACGAGGCGGCGTCGCTCTTCGACGACCTCGATCGCGGTGGACGCCTCGTGCGCCTCGTCGGGGTGAAGGTGGACCAACTCGTCCCCGCCGATGAGGCCGGTGCCGGGCTCTGGGACCCGGACGAGGAGTGGCGTGAAGCCGAGCAGACGATCGACCGGGTCGCGAGCCGGTTCGGCGATCTCGCGATCGCTCCCGCCTCCCTCCTCGGCAAGCCGAGGCGTCGCGGACTCGGCAGTCGCGGAGACTCGCAGGGTGCTGGGAGCACGGATCAACCCCTTGGACCGGTGGATACCGAGCGGTAGCCTCGCGGTATGACGAATCTCGTGGAGAAGCTGGCAGAACAGGCGAAGGGGCTCGGCGTGTCCGCAGCCTATGGGGAGCAGCAGGACGTCGACGGCACGAAGCTCGTGCCCGTCGCACTGACGTACTACGGCTTCGGCGGCGGCTCCGAAGGCGACGGCGACGACGCCCCGAGCGGCGGTGGCGGCGGTGGCGTCTCGATCCCGGTCGGCGCCTACATCAAGACCGCCGAGGGTCTCCGTTTCGACCCGAACCTCATCTCGCTCATCGCCGTCGCGATCCCGTTCATCTGGGTGAGCGGCAAGGCTCTGGCCGGCCTCATCAAGGCCCTCAAGAAGTAGCGCTCCCCGTCGAACCCCTGTCGTGCGACTGCGCACGGCAGGGGTTAGACTCGTGCCACCACGGGAGTCCGGTGAACCGGGCTGAGAGGAAGGTATTCGCCTTCGACCGTCGAACCTGATCTGGATCATGCCAGCGCAGGGAGACCATTTCTCGCTATCCCGTGCTCTTTTCCGTCTACAGGAAGGGCACGTATCGTGTCAGCATCGACCAAGATCTCACCCTCTGAACGCGCTGCGTCGCGGACCTTGCGCTGGAGGGTCGTCGACATCGTCGTGGTCGCCGTGCTCGGCGTCGCGACCGGCCTCATCTTCTGGGCGTGGAACACGCTCGGATCACTCTGGTACGCGGGCGCCAGCGCCGTCACGCCCGGTTTCGGCGGGATCGCCGTCGGGATATGGCTCCTCGGTGGGGTGCTCGGCGGACTCATCATCCGGAAGCCCGGCGCTGCGCTCCTCGTCGAGACCATCGGAGCAATCGTCTCCGCCCTCATCGGCAACGCGTGGGGTGTCACGACGGTGTACTCCGGCCTCGCTCAGGGCCTGGGGGCCGAGCTGGTGTTCGCGGCGCTCGCGTACAAGCGCTTCGGCCTCGTTCCGGCGATCCTCGCCGGTGCCGGAGCCGGGGCCGGCGCGTGGCTCCTCGAGCTCGTGATGTCGGGCAACCTCGAGAAGGGTGTCGAGTTCAACGCGATCTACCTCGGTTCGCTGCTCGTCTCGGGCGCGATCCTCGCCGGTGTCGTCGGCTGGGCACTCGTCAGGGCACTCGCGTCGACCGGAGCGCTCAGTCGGTTCGCGTCGGGGCGGGACGCTCGGCGCGAGGTCTGATCGTGCCGGGAACGGCTGCGACCGGTCCGGCGCGCGTCGTCGCGCGGGACTGGGGGTGGCGTCATGCCGGTCGGAAGGCCTGGGCGGTGCGCGACCTCGACCTCGTGATCGAACCGGGCGAACGGGTCCTCCTCCTGGGGGCGTCCGGTGCCGGCAAGTCGACGCTGATCCACGCACTGGCCGGCGTCCTCGGCGGCGCGGACGAGGGGGAGTCCAACGGCTCGCTCCTCGTGGACGGCGTTCCGCCTGAACGGGCGAGGGGTCGCATCGGGCTCGTGCTGCAGGATCCCGACTCGCAGGTGATCCTGTCCAAGGTCGGTGACGACGTCGCCTTCGGCTGCGAGAACCTCGGCGTCGAGCGCGAGGAGATCTGGCGCCGCGTGGACGCCTCACTGGAGGCCGTCGGACTGGACCTGCCGCTGGACCACTCGACCTCGGCGCTGTCCGGCGGTCAGAAACAGCGGCTGGCCCTCGCCGGGGTGCTCGCCATGCACCCCTCGCTCCTCCTGCTCGACGAACCGACCGCGAACCTCGACCCGGCCGGGGTGGCCGAGGTGCGAGACGCCGTCGCTCGGCTGGTCGATGACGGTTCGTCCACCCTGGTCGTCATCGAACACCGCGTCGAGGTCTGGCGTGAGCTGATGACCAGGGTCGTCGTGCTCGACGCCGACGGCGGTGTCCTCGCCGACGGGCCACCCGACCTCGTCCTCGACGACGTCGGGCAGCGCCTGGCCGACGCGGGCGTCTGGGTGCCCGGCATCCCGCTGGGGTTGGCCCCTCGTCAGGTGTCCGGTCCATCAGCGGCGGTCATCACGACCGACGACCTGGCGATCGGTCGGACGCGCGCCCAGCCGGTGCAGGAGCACCTGCGCCTCGCGGTGCCCGAGGGCGCGGCGACCGTCATCGTCGGCCCCAACGGCGCGGGGAAGTCCACGCTCGCGCTCACGCTGGCGGGACTGCTGCCGGAGATCGCGGGGACGGTGACCGCCGCTCCGCAGCTCGCCGGCAGGCTGGGGTCCCGGCCGATCCGCTGGAAGTCCACCGAGTTGCTCACGCGCATCGGGACGGTCTTCCAGGATCCCGAGCACCAGTTCGTCTCGTCGACCGTGCGGAACGAGCTCGGCGTCGGCCTGCAGGCGCTCCGCTGGCCCCGGACCGCCATCGACGAGCGGGTCTCCGAGATCCTCGAGGCGCTCGGACTGGGGCGTCTGGCCGAAGCGAACCCGTTCAGTCTCTCGGGCGGTCAGAAGCGCCGGTTGTCGGTGGCGACCGTCCTCGCGGCCCGACCGGCGGTCATGGTCCTCGACGAACCGACGTTCGGGCAGGATCGACGCACATGGTTGTCACTCGTCCGCCTGCTGCAGCAGGAGCTCGAGCGCGGCGCGACGATCGTCTCCGTCACGCATGACGCGGGGGTCGTCGAACATCTGGGCGACCATCACATCCTCCTCGAACCGCTGGAGCTCGGGAGGCGGGCCGCATGACGAGCGTCACTGCAGCGGAGCGCTCGACGGTGTTGCACCATCGACCGCCACTCGACCGGGTGAATCCGGTGACGAAGGTGCTGGCCGTCCTCATCCTGTCCGTCCCGTTGCTGCTGACGATCGACTGGGTGAGTGCGAGCACGGCGGTGCTGCTCGAAGTGATGCTGTTCCCGCTCTCCGGCCTGCGGTTCACCGCGTTGCTGAAGCGGGCACTGCCGGTGCTCGTCTTCGCGCCCGTCGGCGGGATCAGCATGCTGTTGTACGCGAAGCCGGGAGGGACGGAGTACCTGTCGCTCGGGTTCGTCAGGGTGACGGACAACTCGATCGCGCTGGCGGTCGCCGTGACGATCCGCGTATTGGCGCTCGGTCTCCCGACGATCCTGCTCTTCGCGCGGGTGGATCCGACCGATCTGGCCGACGGGCTGTCCCAGATCGCGAAGCTGCCGTCGCGGTTCGTGCTCGGGATCCTCGCTGGAGCGCGGATGCTCGGACTCTTCATCGACGACTGGCGCAGTCTCGCGCTCGCCCGTCGTGCCCGTGGGCTGGGGGACCGGGGAGTGGTCCGTCGGTTCGCGTCCATGGCGTTCGTCCTGCTGGTGTTCGCCATCCGCCGCGGGAGCAAACTCGCGACGGCGATGGAGGCGCGGGGGTTCGGGGCACCGATCGAACGCACCTGGGCCAGACCGTCCCGCCTGGGCCGGGCCGATCTCCTGGCTGTGCTGGTGACGATCGTGATCATGGCTCTCGCGCTCTCCACGGCGGTCCTCGCCGGTACGTTCCGGGTCGTGGGTCAGTGAGCGCGGTTCCGCCGGTCCTGCTCATCGACGGTCGGTCGGGCACCGGGAAGACGACGCTCGCCTCCTCGGTGGCGTCCGCGTTGACGGCCAGCACGGTCGTCCACATGGACGACCTGTATCCGGGGTGGGAGGGGCTCGACGAGGGTGCTCGACTCCTCGTCGAGTGGATCCTGAAGCCGTTCTCCGAGCGGCGCGCGGGGGAGTGGCGGCGCTGGGACTGGGAACGGTCCGACCGCGCGGAGGCGCACCTCGTGCCGAGCGACCGTCCACTCATCGTCGAGGGTTGCGGGTCGTCGTCGCGATCCTCGCGGGTGCTCGCCGATACGGTGCTGTGGCTCGACGCGCCGGTGGTGCAGCGCACCGACCGCCTCATCGGGCGCGGTGACGGTGTCGACTGGCTCGCGGGATGGACCCTCCAGGAGGATGCGTTCATCGAGCGGGAGCGGCCCGACCTCGACGCCGCTCTCCGAATCGAGGCGACCGGCGCCGCGGACCAGGTCTCATCCCTCGTCCTCGACACCCTTGCGCGCGACGAAGCGAAACGCTGGAGCCCCTGGCTCCGTTCTTGAAACCCAAGGTCCGGCTTCCCGGTCCCCGAAGCTTGTCGAAGGGTGGTGCCCCCGGCAGGATTCGAACCTGCGACCAAGAGATGAGAAGGCTCCGCGATGTCGGGTGGTGTGCCCCCGGCAGGATTCGAACCTGCGACCAAGAGATTAGAAGGCTCCTGCTCTATCCCCTGAGCTACGGAGGCGGGCGTCGTCCAGGATACCGCAGCGGTGTCTCAGGCGCCGACGCCGAGGAGGCCGAGGACACCGAAGACGAGCGACAGGGCTGCGAGGACGAGGGCGATGCTGATGAGGATGACGTGTACGCGCAGGAACGTCGTCGCACGTCCCTGATCGTCGCGGGCACGCGGGTCGGCGACGATCCGCTTGAGGAAGCGGGGCCAGACGACGACGTTGTAGACACCGTTGACGAGCAGCAGGACGGAGATGGCGATGATCACCGCTCGAGTCTACGGAACCGGCGGCGTCGGTCGTGCTGAGTAGACTCGACCCATGAGCACAGCTGGGGACCGTCTGGTCTGGATCGACTGCGAGATGACCGGACTCGAGCTGGAGGTCGACGAACTCGTCGAGATCGCCGTCGTGATCACCGACTTCGAACTGAACATCCTCGACCCGGGTTACTCCGTCGTGATCAAGCCCGACCAGTCGGCACTCGACAACATGGGTGAGTTCGTGACGAACATGCACCGCACGTCGGGGCTGCTCGAGGAGATCCCGACCGGCGTGAGCGTCGCGGACGCCGAGTTCCAGGTCATCGAGTACATCCAGCGCTTCGTCCCCGACGAGTCGAAGGCGCCGCTGGCCGGGAACACCATCGGGACCGACCGCGGATTCCTCGCGCGGTACATGCCGCGGCTCGACGCCCACCTGCACTACCGCAACGTCGACGTCTCCTCCATCAAGGAACTGGCCCGTCGGTGGTACCCGCGGGTCTACTTCAACGCCCCGTCGAAGCACGGCGGACACCGCGCGCTGGCGGACATCCTCGAGTCGATCCGTGAGCTCGCCTACTACCGCGGAGCGTTGTTCGTCGACCTCCCCGGCCCGTCCTCCGACGACGCGAAGCAGGTTTCGGAAGCGGTCGTGTCACGGTACGCCCCAAACATGTAATAGACTCATCCAGTCGCTTGTGACGCGGTCTCCGCGGAGCAGGTCGCATGGTGGGTATAGCTCAGTTGGCAGAGCGCCTGGTTGTGGTCCAGGAGGTCGCGGGTTCAAGCCCCGTTACTCACCCCATGTCGTACAGAAGCCGGAGGATCCCTCCGGCTTCTGTCGTATCCGGGGAGCGGGCATGTTGGAGCTGGACACCGAGGCGTTCGAAGCCCTCGTGGTGGACGAACTCGACCGCTTGCCCGACGAGATGGTCGACGGTCTCGACAACGTCGTCTTCGTCGTCGAGGACCGCCCTGAGAACGGCACGCTCGACACGCTCGGGCTGTACGACGGCGTCGCCCTGACGGAGCGCGACCGCTACGGCTTCGGCGAGATGCCCGACCGGATCATCGTCTACCGCGAGCCGCATCTGGCGGCGTGCGAGACCCTCGACGAGCTCGCCGACGAGATCCACACCACCCTGGTCCACGAGATCGCGCACTTCTACGGCATTGACGACGAGCGACTGCACGAGCTCGGCTGGGCCTGAGACCCGCCTCGCCCACCGAGCCGTGTTTCCGGTGTGTTGCGAGTGCCTCGGAGTTCCGGGTGCGCCTCCGGTGAGCGAGTAGCCTGGGGACATGCGCGAGATCCAGGCCCGCATCATTGCGGAACTCCATGTCAGCCCCACGATCGACCCGGCGGCCGAGGTCCGTTCCCGGATCGACTTCCTGAAGTCGTACCTGCGGGCGACGCACACGAAGGGGTTCGTGCTCGGGATCAGCGGGGGACAGGACTCGTCGCTCGCCGGGCGCCTGTGCCAGCTCGCGGCGGAAGAGGTCCGAGCCGAGGGTGGGGAGGCCCGGTTCGTCGCCGTCCGTCTGCCGTACGCGGTGCAGCACGACGAGGACGACGCCCAGTTGGCGCTGTCGTTCATCCGCCCGGACGACTCCGTCGTGTTCAACATCCAACGTGCGGTCGACGGGTTCGAAGCCGAGTACGCGGATGCGACCGGTGAACCCCTCAGCGACTTCGTCAAGGGCAACGCGAAGGCGCGGGCACGGATGGTCGCGCAATACGCGATCGCCGGTCAGCAGGGGCTCCTGGTCGTCGGGACGGACCACGCGGCCGAGGCGGTCACCGGGTTCTTCACGAAGTTCGGCGACGGCGGGGCCGACGTGCTCCCGCTCAGCGGCCTGACGAAGCGTCAAGGGCGGGCGCTCCTGGAGTCGCTCGATGCTCCGGAACGTCTGTACCTGAAGGCGCCGACCGCCGATCTCCTCGACGGCACTCCCGGCCAGACCGATGAGGAGAACCTCGGGCTCAGCTACCAGCAGATCGACGACTTCCTCGAGGGGAGCGAGATCGATCCGGTGGCCGCTGAAGCGATCGAGGCCCGGTACGCGGCGACGGAGCACAAGCGACAGGTCCCGGTCAGCAAGTTCGACACCTGGTGGCGCTGACAACGCACCCCTGACACGAAGACGGCGGCCCGATCGGATGATCGGGCCGCCGTCTGTCAGTCTCGGTGGTCAGCTGACGCTGGACTGCTTGCGTTCGGCTTCCAGGACCGCGACGTCGTCGATGATGCGCTGCGTCGTGCTGGTGTTGATCGTGCCACCCGTCGAGCGGGTGATGTCGCCGGGCCGTGATGCCGGCGCGGTGGACGCGGGCTTCACCTCGGCGTACTGCTCGTGGTGCTGCTTGGCGACCCAGGACTCCTGCTCTGCGACGAGCGCCTGTTCCGATCCCGTGGACTCCGCGCGCCAGCGACGGAGGTCGCCCTCGAAGTCCTTGCGAGCGCGTGCCGGCTTCTTCGACCACTCGACGAGGCGGTCGCGGAACTCCTCGACGACCGGGTCCAACTCGTACCCGAACGTGGCGGAGTTGCGCTTCATCTCGTGGAGCTGGTGGTTCGCCCAGTCCGCAGCGACGGCCGCACCCTTGATCGGGCTCAGTCGCACGAGCGTGTCGGCCTGGGCGACGGCCCGATCGCTGAGCACCTGCTCCTGGGGGGTGAGCGAGTTCCAGACGCTGGCCTCGGTGGCGGCATCGACGAGCGCCAGGATCGCGACGTTCTTCTGCTCTCGATCGCGCTGGTCCACGATGGCTCGCAGCGCACGACGGCTTGCGCCGGCGGCGACGAGAGAGGAAACCACGACGGCCACGATGAAGAGGGCCGCAGCGAACAGCATGGGGCGGACCTCAGCTGAGGTCACCCACTCTACGAAGTCATTCCACCACTGCATGGGCCGCAGACTACCCCTCGTTCGGGCGTGAACTCGGGCGACGCACCGGGTTCGACGGGAACGGCGGGAGGGTCGTCACTCAGTTGCGGAAGGCGTCGATGGCGACCGCGAGATCGCTGAAGCTGCCCAGAGGGGCATACCCGAGGACGGCCGGCCGGAACCGGTTGGCCCGGTACTCCGGAACGCCGTCCGCTCCGACGGCCTCGATGTTGCCGAGCACGCGGCCGTCGGGGGTCGTGACGCGCCAGTAGCCGGGACGGATGCTCAGGGCGTTGGGCATGGGACTCCTCGTGCGCTGGTGGGGCGATGCCGGACTGGGACTGCCGGCTGGTACTCGTCAGCGTATGCGGGGCCACCGACATCGGCCCTGGTCGGAGCGGAGCGAGGGTCCTCCACAGCGAAGTGCGCGGTTGTGGACATCGACGAGGGCCGACCGGCTCGACACGGGGCCTCCGGGATCGGTGAGGCTGGCAGCGCGTCCGGGGTGGCGATCGGCACGGACCCGCCCCGGACGCTTCCGCGATCCACCGCCAGGATCGTCGGACCGACAGGAGAGGAACCCATGAACGACCAGATCACCGTCTGCGGACATGTCGCGACAGACCCCAAGCACCATCGCACGACGTCCGGGCTGGACATCACCAGTTTCCGCCTGGCGTCGCAGCAACGTCGGTACGACCAGAAGCAGGGTTCCTGGGTCGCGCAGGAGACGAACTGGTACACGGTGAGCGCCTTCCGCGGATTGGCGACCGCCTCCGCGACATCGCTCGTCAAAGGACAGCGCGTCATCGTGCTCGGTCGGTTGCGGATCCGCGATTGGGAGCAGGGTGAGCGACGAGGGACGTCGGTCGACATCGAAGCCGATCACATCGGGCCCGACATCGGCTGGCAACCGAAGGGGTCCGGTGAGTCGCCGATCGGAGCGGGGGCGAACCCGGCGCCCGCCGCATCCGAGTCGACCGGTTCCGGAACCGGGGAATGGGCGTCGGCACCGCCGCAGGACACGCCGTTCTGACGCGCCGCGTAGACTGCTCGGCGTGCAGAAGAGCCTCCGCGACCGCCCCGTCTCAGCCGTCACCTCGATCCGTCGCCGCTCGTCGATCGCCGGCGTCCGGGCCGGCGTGGTGCTCGGCCTGCTCGGCATCGTTGTGACCGGTTGCACCCAGACCGCTCCCGAGCCGACGGCCACGCCGAGCCAGACGCCGACCGCCACGGAGACCGCTCCGGCGGCGCCGGTGCTGCTCCCCGAGGGCACCGCCACGGACAACCTGCCGTTCTTCGACGCCGTCAATGCCGCGACGCTCGCCGCGAACCCCGCCGCAGGCGGCCAGGCGATCATCGACGGTCTCGTCGCCGCCGGCTTCCCGAAGGCGGAGATGGAGGTCTCCTCGGACACGACGAGCATCGGCGAGCCGGCCGACTCGATCCAGTTCGCCATCCGGTGGCAAGGGCAGTGCATCCTCGGGCAGAACGGGCCGGCGACGGGGTACCACTCGTCGGTGGTGTCACAGCTCGACACCGGTCGATGCCTCGTCGGGGTCACCCGCGTGATCGACTGGTAGAGCCGCCGACCGCTTCCGGACTGGTGCAAGTCGTGGGCATGCCATAACCTGAAATTTCAGATGTTGCCACCTCTTGGGTGGCTCGATCCGGAATCGAGGGACTGCATGACCGCCAACCCATCACCTGGCGGGGAACCTGCCACCGAGGCCGTCTTCCTGGCCGACGAACGTCTGGCCGTGGCGCCGACGGCGCTCGCGCACACGCTCAAGCCTCGTCATCTGGCGCTGATCGCCCTCGGTGGCATGATCGGCGCCGGGCTCCTCGTGGCGTCGAGCACGGCGATCCTCGCAGCAGGGCCCGGCGTGATCCTCGCGTACGCCCTGGCCGGCGTGGTCGTGGTGCTCGTCATGCGCATGTTGGGGGAGATGGCCTCCGCATCGCCCGAGACCGGGTCGTTCTCCGCCTACGCCTCGCGATTCATCGGTCCCTGGGCCGGTCTCGCGATCGGATGGCTCTACTGGTGGTTCTGGGTCGTGGTCGTCGGCATCGAGGCGACGGCCGCAGCGCAGATCGTCAGCCAGTGGGTGCCCGGTCTCCCGCAGTGGATCCCGGCGCTCGTGATCACCGTCGCATTCCTCGCCGCCAACCTCGTCTCCGTGAAGTCGTTCGGTGAGTTCGAGTTCTGGTTCTCGTCGATCAAGATCGCGGCCGTGATCCTGTTCATCGCGCTCGGATCGCTCATCATCGTCGGCGTCATCCCGACCGAGACGGCGACCGTCGCCAACCTCGCTCCAACCGACGGGGGCTTCCTGCCGTTCGGTATCGGCGGCGTCCTGGCGGCGCTGTTGCCGATCATCTTCTCGATGTTCGGTGCCGAGGTCGCCACGATCGCGGCGGGAGAATCGGTGGACCCGAAGGGTGCCGTCCGGCGAGCGGTGAACTCGGTCGTCTGGCGGATCCTGCTGTTCTACATCGGCTCGATCCTGGTCGTCCTCATCGTGGTGCCGTGGACGGAGATCACGCCGGGGATCAGTCCCTTCGTCACCATGCTGCACGCCGCCGGGATCCCCGGTGCCGGGGTGGCGATGGACATCATCGTCTTCACGGCCCTGCTGTCGACGCTCAACGCCTCGCTGTACACGGCATCGCGCATGCTGTTCTCGCTCGGCGGCCGCGGGGAGGCCCCGCGAGCGGTCCGCGCGACGACACGGCGCGGCACTCCGGCGGTCGCGATCCTGTGCTCGGCCGTCGTCGGGCTCGTGTGCGTCCTGTTGAACTACCTCGCACCGGACGAGGTCTTCACGTTCCTCGTCAACTCCACCGGCGCGATCGCGATCTTCGTGTGGATCGTGATCGCCGTCGCTCAATTGCGCAGCCGACGGTTCGATCAGGTCTCGCCGTCGGAGAGCAGCGACCGCGTCGGCGGGATCCGCATGTGGGGACACCCGTGGCTCACCGTCGTGGTCGTCGTCGCGCTCGTCGCGCTGCTGGTGTCGATGTTCTTCGGCGGGCCCGCCCGGCTCCTCGAGGTGACGACGAGTTGCGCGATCGCGGCGGCGGCCGTCATCGCGGGCGTCGTCGTGCAGCGCAAACGGAGGGTCCGCCCGTAGACTGGACGGCGACATGGCTGAATACATTTACTCGATGGTCCGCGCCCGCAAGGCGGTCGGCGACAAGCTCATCCTCGACGACGTGACGATGGCGTTCCTGCCCGGAGCGAAGATCGGCGTCGTCGGCCCGAACGGTGCCGGTAAGTCCACGATCCTGAAGATCATGGCGGGGATCGACACCCCCTCGAACGGTGAGGCGAAGCTCACGCCGGGCTTCAGCGTCGGCATCCTCATGCAGGAGCCGGAACTCGACGAGGACAAGACCGTGCTCGAGAACGTCCAAGAGGGCGTCGGCGAGATCAAGGGCAAGATCGACCGCTTCAACGAGATCTCGCTCGCGATGGCCGAGCCCGACGCCGACTTCGACGCCCTGCTCGCCGAGATGGGCGTGCTGCAGGAGGCGATCGACGCCGCTGACGCCTGGGACCTCGACTCGCAGCTGGAGCAGGCGATGGACGCCCTGCGCTGCCCGCCGTCCGACGCCACGGTCGCCCACCTCTCCGGTGGTGAGAAGCGTCGCGTCGCACTCTGCAAGCTCCTCCTGCAGAAGCCCGACCTCCTGCTCCTCGACGAGCCCACCAACCACCTCGACGCCGAGAGCGTGCTCTGGCTCGAGCAGCACCTCGCCCAGTACGCGGGCGCCGTGCTCGCCGTCACCCACGACCGGTACTTCCTCGACCACGTCGCAGAGTGGATCTGTGAGGTCGACCGCGGTCGCCTGTACCCCTACGAGGGCAACTACTCGACCTACCTCGAGAAGAAGGGCGAGCGTCTCAACGTCCAAGGCAAGAAGGACGCGAAGCTCGCCAAGCGACTCGCGAGCGAACTCGAGTGGGTCCGCAGCAACGCGAAGGGCCGCCAGGCGAAGTCGAAGGCTCGTCTCGCTCGCTACGAGGAGATGGCGACGGAGGCCGAGCGCACCAGGAAGCTCGACTTCGAGGAGATCCAGATCCCCGCCGGTCCGCGACTCGGCTCGACGGTCCTCGAGGCCAAGAAGCTCGAGAAGGGCTTCGACGGACGCGTCCTCATCGACGACCTCTCCTTCAGCCTGCCTCGCAACGGCATCGTCGGCATCATCGGCCCGAACGGTGTCGGTAAGACCACGCTGTTCAAGACCATCGTCGGCATCGAGCCGCTCGATGGCGGTGAGCTCAAGGTCGGCGAGACCGTGAAGCTCTCCTACGTCGACCAGTCCCGTGGGGGCATCGACCCCAACAAGACGCTCTGGGAGGTCGTGTCCGAAGGGCTCGACTACATCCAGGTCGGCAACCAGGAGATCCCGTCCCGCGCCTACGTGTCGACCTTCGGGTTCAAGGGGCCGGACCAGCAGAAGAAGGCCGGCGTCCTCTCCGGTGGTGAGCGCAACCGACTGAACCTCGCGCTGACCCTCAAGCAGGGCGGTAACCTCCTGCTGCTCGACGAACCGACCAACGACCTCGACGTCGAGACGCTCTCGAGCCTCGAGAACGCGCTCCTCGAGTTCCCGGGTTGTGCCGTGGTCATCACCCACGACCGGTGGTTCCTCGACCGCATCGCGACGCACATCCTGTCGTACGAGGGCACCGAGGAGAACCCGTCGAACTGGCACTGGTTCGAGGGTAACTTCGAGTCCTACGAAGAGGACAAGATCAAGCGCCTCGGACCGGACGCGGCCAAGCCGCACCGCTCCGCGTACCGCAAGCTCACACGCGACTAGGACCCGTGCGAACGGCCCATCGGCTTCTGCCGGTGGGCCGTCGTCCGTTCACGACCCGTACGTCCCCGACCCACGGAGGGCCCAGCAATGACCAGACTCCACGTGCCGATCCCACTGCGGTGGGGCGACCTCGACGCCTTCAACCACGTCAACAACGCCTCGATGCTCAAGCTGCTGGAGGAAGCGCGCGTCCGCGTCTTCTGGATCCCGACGCTGGCGTCGGAGGACGTCCCGCCGACGGCGGTCATCGATGCGAGCCTCGAGGCCGAGACGCTGACGCTCGTGGCGCACCAGGAGATCGAGTACCTGGCCCCGATCCCGTACCAGCGCGATCCTCTCGACGTCCAGCTCTGGATGGGCAAGATCGGCGGAGCCAGCCTGCAGGTCGCGTACGAGGTCTACTCGCCGCTGGGTGGGGCATCGCAGACGCTGTACGCCCGAGCCTCAACGACGGTCGTCATGGTGGACGCCAAGACGCTCAAGCCGCGCCGGATCTCGGACGTCGAACGTGCCGCATGGGAGCCGTTCGTCGAGGATCCGATCGAGTTCTCGCGGCGCTGAGCGACGCCGGTCATCGAGGCGTCGGGAACCGCACCATGCCCTCCTGGGCGACGCTCGCGACGAGGCGACCCGCCCGATCGTAGATGCGCCCGAGGGACAGACCTCGTCCGCCGGTGGCGCTCGGGGAATCCTGCAGGTAGAGCAGCCACTCGTCGACGCGGGCGGGTCGGTGCCACCACATGGCGTGGTCGAGACTGGCGATCTTGATGCCCGGGGTGGCCCACGGGACGCCGTGACGACGGAGCACCGGCTCCAGGATCGTGTAGTCACTCGCGTAGGCGAGCGCGGCACGGTGCAGCGCCGGGTCGTCGGGCAGGTCCTCGATCGTCTTGAACCACACCGCTTGCCGGGTGGTCCGCTCGCCCTCCACTCGGAGGTAGACGGGGGAGCCGACGTGTCGGAGGTCGAAGGGGCGTCCCGTCGCCCAGGCCTCGGCCGCCGGGTGGTCGATCCCGCTGAGGAGCTCGGCGGCCGACGGGAGGGTCTCCGGGTCGGGGATCCCGTCGGGCAGCTCGATCTGATGCTCCGGGCCCTCGTCCTGGGTCTGGAAGGACGCGATCATCGAGAGGATCGGCACCCCGTTCTGATAGGCCTGGGTGCGTCGGGTGGCGAACGAGCGTCCGTCGTGGATGCGGTCGACCGCGAAGGTGATCGGCAGGTCGACGTCGCCTGGTCGGAGGAAGTACCCGTGCATCGAGTGGATGATGCGTTCGGCGTCGACGGTCCGGGTCGCGGCGACGACGGACTGGGCGAGCACCTGACCACCGAAGACCCGCCCCTGCGGCATCCATTGCGACGGACCGGTGAAGATGTCCTCGTCGGTTCGGACACCGGGAGCACTGAGATCCAGCGCGGTGAGCAGGGAGTGGATCGGTTCCTTCACGCGAACACGCCTTTCATCCGAGGGTCGAGGCTCGGTCGTCGATGCCCGACCCGACCCGCCGAGTCTATCCAGGCCCTGGCGACGCGGTGCCGGAGCGCACGCGGCGGTGGCGTAGATTGAGAGGAGATGTCCACCACCTTGCAGCTCCTCGATGCCACCTCGCTCGCCGACCTCCGCACCTTCCTCGCACGCGCCGCCCGGATCGACGATTCCGGTGTACGACTCCTGGCTGCCGGGGACGTCCTGGCGGTCTCCGCCCCGGTGCTGCACCCGCAGGGTCTGCTCGACCGGAGTCCGACGATCATCGGGATGCGCACGTTCGCACTCGCCGAACCCGCCACGGCCGACGTCCTCGCGACCCCGCGTGAACTCATCGACCGCATCGTCCGAACGCTCGGCGGCGTCGCTGCCGAGGACCTGATGGCGGATGCCCGCGAGACCGTGCCGCTCGAGCTGCCGCCGTCCACGAGGACGGCCCCGTGGGTCGGACAGGCACCGCCCCGTGGCGGCTGGGAACGGGCGGGCGACGTGGACACCATCGAGCTCGAACTCGTCGCCAGGACGGGGGCCGCGGAGATCGCCGAGACGCTCCCCACGGCGGTGGGCGATCAGATCGTCCAGAAGGTGCGGTCGCAGGTCTGGTCCCGGCCCCTCGGCGACGGCCACGGACTCCCGACCGGAGCGGCGTTCGCCGCGGTGGCCCTCGGCTTCATCGCCGAGCCGGAGCGCGCGGCCGTCTTCCGCTCAGGCGGATGGGTGCGCTTGAGCACCCGACGCGGGCATGTGCTCGCGGGCGCCGTGTCCTGATCCTCAGGCGCCTGCCATCGCGCGGCCGGCGGTCCGACCGCTGAACAGACACCCGCCGAGGAAGGTTCCCTCGAGCGCGCGGTAGCCGTGTATCCCTCCACCACCGAAGCCAGCCGCCTCACCGGCGGCGTAGAGGCCGGGCACCGGGTTCCCGTCCGGGCCGAGGACCCGACTCGCGAGGTCGGTCTCCAGCCCACCGAGGCTCTTGCGGGTCAGGACGTGCAGCTTCACCGCGATGAGCGGTCCGGCTTTCGGATCGAGGAGCCGGTGCGGTGCGGCGACGCGGATGAGTTTGTCGCCCCGGTAGGAGCGGGCACCGCGGAGCGCCGTGATCTGCAGGTCCTTCGTGAACGGGTTGTCGATCTCGCGATCGCGCGCTTCCACCTCGGCGATGACGTTCGCCGCGTCGATCGGCGTCTCCGGGCTGAGCTCCTGCATGCCGGCGATCAGCTCGGTGAGCGTGTCGGCGACGACGAAGTCCGCGCCGTGTTCCTTGAACGCCTCGACCGGCCCGGGCGCTCCCGGGCCGATGCGCTTCGCGAGGAGCCCGAGGTCCTTCCCGGTGAGGTCGGGGTTCTGCTCGCTCCCCGACAGCGCGAACTCCTTCTCGATGATCCGCTGGGTCAGCACGAACCAGCTGTGGTCGTGGCCGGTGGCACGCAGGTGCGCGAGGGTACCGAGCGTGTCGAAGCCCGGGAAGAGCGGCACCGGGAGCCGCTTCCCGGTCGCGTCGAACCAGAGCGACGACGGCCCCGGTAGGATCCTGATGCCGTGCTGCGGCCAGATCGGATCCCAGTTGGTGATGCCTTCGACGTAGTGCCACATCCGGTCGCCGTTGATGAGACGCCCGCCCGCACGCTCACTGATCGCCAGCATGCGTCCGTCGACGTGCGCAGGGACTCCGGAGAGCATGGTCGTCGGCGGCGTCCCGAGCCGAGCCGGCCACTGCTCGCGGACGAGGTCGTGGTTCCCTCCGATGCCGCCGCTCGCGACGAGCACCGCGGGCGCCCTGCACGAGAATTCGCCGACGACCTCGCGCGAGCTCGGGGCCCCGCGCTCGGCATGTGACGGGGCGAGCACCGAGCCTCGTACGCCGACGACCGCGCCGTCCTCGGTGAGCAGCTCGTCCACGCGGTGCCGGAAGTGAGCCGACACCGTGCCGTCCTCGACGCCGGCGTTGACCCGTCGGACGAAGGGTGCGACGACACCGGGTCCGGTGCCCCAGGTGATGTGGAAGCGGGGAACGGAGTTGCCGTGGCCGATGGCGCCGTAACCGCCCCGTTCCGCCCAGCCGACGACCGGGAAGAACCGCACGCCCTGGTCGTGGAGCCAGGCGCGCTTCTCGCCAGCGGCGAAATCGAGGTACGCCTCTGCCCAGCGCTTGGGCCAGTGGTCCTCGGGACGGTCGAACGCTGCTGCGCCGAACCAGTCCTGGGTCGCGAGCTCGAGCGAGTCACGGACGCCGAGGTGGCGCTGCTCGGGGGAGTCGACCAGGAACAGGCCGCCGAACGACCAGTGCGCCTGGCCACCGAGGTTCGACTCCGGCTCCTGTTCGAGCAGGATGACCCGCTTGCCGGCGTCGATCAGCTCCGCGGCGGCGACGAGCCCGGCCAGCCCGCTGCCGATCACGATCGCGTCGGCCTCGGTTCGATCGGCGGACGGGTTGGGAGGGACGGCTGCTGGCATCTGCTGACTCCTTCGGCACGGACGTGCGTCCGATCCTACGACCGCGCGGCCGGAATCAGAGGAGACTGCGGCGCGGTCCCCCCGGATCCTCGTCGAAGGTGTTGACCATGGCGTGGGCTGCCCGCTCGAGGTAGTCCCAGAGCGTCGCCTCGTGCACCGGCGCGAGGTCGAGGCTGTCGACGGCGGCGCGCATGTGCAGCAGCCAGCGGTCGCGAGCGTCGGGGTTCACGTGGAAGGGCTGGTGTCGGAGCCGGAGACGCGGGTGGCCGCGTTCGGCGCTGTAGGTGCCCGGCCCACCCCAGTACTGCTCGAGGAAGAGCATCAGCCGGTCGGCCGCCGGACCGAGGTCCTCCTCGGGGTACATCGGTTTCAGGACGGGGTCGCCGGCCACGCCGCGGTAGAACTCGTCCACGAGGGCCTTGAAGGTGGCGTGTCCGCCGACCTGCTCGTAGAAGGACATGCCTGGTGCCTGGGAGTCGGTCACTGCTGCCCTCTCGGGGGTCGCTTGGTCTTCGGCGCCCGTGGAGGGACCACCGTGGTCGGGTGGGTGCGCGGGGGACGCGAACCGGTCACGCTTGCGGCACCCTCGAAGCCAGAGAGGACGATGCTGTTGAGCGACGGCAGCTTGACGTCCATCTCGTCGACGGCCCGCTTCAACCGCATCCGCAGTTCGCGAGCCACGTCGTCCTTGGCACTCGTGCGCGTCTTGATCACCAAGCGGATGACGAGTGCGTCGCCCGAGATCGACTCGAGACCCCACAGCTCGGGCTTCTCGAGGATGCGGGAGCGCCACTTGGGGTCGTGGGCGAGTTCGTTCGCCGTGTCGAGCATGCGCTCCTGGACGGCCTCGACATCGGTGTCGTACGGGATCGCCAGGTCGATGATGACCCGCGACCACCCCTGCGACATGTTGCCGACCCGCAGGATCTCGCCGTTGCGGACGAACCAGAGCGTGCCGTTGACGTCGCGTACCTGGGTGATCCGGATGCCGACGGTCTCGACGACGCCGGTGGCGGGTCCGAGGTCGACCACGTCGCCCACGCCCAGTTGGTCCTCGACCACCATGAACAGGCCGTTGAGGATGTCCTTGACGATGTTCTGCGCGCCGAAACCGAGACCGGCACCGACCGCGGCCGTCAGCAGGGCGAAGGAGCCGATGATGCTCGAGTCGATGACGTTGACGACGAGGATGGCCGCGACGATGACGATGGTGACGTTGACGATGTTGCTGAGCACGGTACCGAGGGTCCGCGTGCGTTGGACCAGTCGGACGGCGGCGAGCGGCGAGGCGAGCAGCGATTGCGTGTCGGTCACGTCGGCGCTCTTCTTGACGCCACTCACGATGCGGCCGACGACGCGTCGGATGACGAATCGGAGTACCCATGCGGCGGCGAACGCCAGGCCGATCACGACCACCACGCCGATGATCTTCCACCCCGCCGTCCAGAGGAAGGCGGTCACGTCAGGCCAGATCTCATCCCAGTTCATATGGGCCTCAGTGTATCGAGCGACCCGGAGTGAACCGTGTGAGCCGCCCGAGTGCGAGCCGGACGGTGCCTGCGTGAACGGTCACGGACGCACGAGTCCGTGCTTGTAGGCGAAGATGACCGCCTGCACGCGGTCGCGCAGTTGCAGCTTCATGAGCACGCGACCGACGTGCGTCTTCACCGTCGACTCGGAGAGGACGAAGTGGGCGGCGATCTCCGCGTTGCTCAGCCCCTCCGCCATGGCGACGAGGATGTCGTGCTCCCGCGGTGTCAGCTCGGCGAGTTCTGCCGCCGAGCCGTCCTCGGCGGCCGCGGGTGTGCCGGGGAGGGCCGTCGCGAAGAGTTCGAGCATCCGCTTCGTGATGCGGGTCGAGACCGCGGCGTCGCCGGCGTGGACCGCGCGGATCGCGGACGTCAGCTCGTTCGGCAGGGCGTCCTTCAGGAGGAAGCCGCTCGCGCCGGCCCGCAGCGCTCCGAAGGCGTACTCGTCGAGGTCGAAAGTCGTCAGGATGATGATGCGGCTGTCGGGGTTCGCGGCGACGATCCTCCTGGTCGCCTCGATCCCGTCGAGTCCCGGCATCCGGACGTCCATGAGGATCACGTCCGGCCGCAGGGTGGCGGCGAGGTGGATCGCCTCGGCGCCGTTCGAAGCCTCACCGACCACGTCCAGATCGTCCTCCGCGCCGAGCACCAGGCCGAATCCGAGCCGGATGAGCTGTTGGTCGTCGACGAGCAGGATGCGGACGGGATCGGTCATGGTGTGGTTCCTCGTGGTTCGGTGGTCGGCGGGGACGTTCTCGTCGGGCGTGGTTCCAGGGGGAGGACGGCATGGACGCGCCAGAGCCGATCGCCGACGGCTCCGGCGGTGACCCGACCCCCTTGGAACGCGACGCGTTCGCGGAGGCCCAGCAACCCCTGGCCGGCGCCGAGCGACGGCGCGTCCGGAATGGACCCGTCGTTCTCGACGATGAGCTCGAGGTGTTCGTCGTCGGTGGTGATGACGACGTCGACGCGCTTCGGCCGCTCCGAGTACCGCAGCGCGTTCGTGAGTGCCTCCTGCGTGATGCGGTGCACGGCGAGCAGGATCGACGGGTCGTCCGTCGACGGCCCCGAGACGGTGAGTGCGACCGGCAGACCGAGCCCGCGGAAGGTCTCGACGAGCGTGGGGATCGACGCGGCGTCGGGTTGCGGTGCGAGGGGTGCACTGCCGGTCTCGCGGAGGACGCCCAGCATGCGTCGCATGTCGACGAGGGAGCCCCGGGCGGCGTCGGTGACGGCGGTCATGGCGGACCGTGACGCCGCCGGGTCCTTCGTCGCCAGGGCCCCCTCGCTCAGCGCGACGATGACGGTGAGGCTGTGGGAGACGATGTCGTGCATCTCGCGGGCGATGCGGGTCCGCTCGGCGACGGCGGCGAGCTGGGCCTGCTGGTCGCGCTCGCGGGCCAGCTGCGCCGCCCGATCGACGAGGGCCTCGACGTACCGCTTGCGATTGCCGACGTTGATCCCGATCAGCAGCCCGAAGAGCGCGAAGAGGACGACCGAGATGATGGTCTGCTGCGGCTCTCCCGGCTCATGTGGCGCGGCCCAGGGCAGGAACGGGGCGAGGACGGCGACCACCGCGGCGGTGGCGAACGCCTGCCAACCGAGCGCGACGGTCCGGTACACGGCCACCGAGTAGAGCAGGATCGGCACCGCGAACGCGTCGACGCCCACCGTCTGCGCTACCGAGACGAGCCCGACGGCGATGACGAGCACGGTCATCGCGAGCGGGCGCCGTCGCCTGAGCAGGACGGCGAGCGTCGTGATGCCCACGATCGCGACGGCGAGGGCGATGCGACCGGGCTGAGCCGCCAGGTCGACGTCGAACCACTCGACGGTGCTGACCGAGAGCGCGACGAGGAGGTACCCGGCGGCGATGAGCGAGTCGGCGGTCCACGGATGCCTCGACCACCAGCGTCGGACGACCCCGGGTGGGCGTGGGAGCATCAGCGCGGCCTCCGTCGCGGCCCGGTCCCGGTCGGAGGAGGGCTTCCGAGTAGTCACGACGAGGACGACCCTGTGGGTCGGTCGTCGTTCACTGGGCCGCGCATCCCTCCAGGATACGGAGAACCCCTCCACAGCGGGTCGTGCCGTGGAGGGGTTCTCACCAGATGATCCTGGTACCGGAGTGCTATCCGGCCGAGTGGGTCACGCGGCGTCCCGTGCCTGTGCCGCGAGCGCCCGCTCGACCCCGGCGAGGGCTTCGACGAGCATGCGTCGGAGTGCCGGGACGTCGGGATTGGCGTCCAACCACGCGCGGGTGCGGTCGCGGAGCTCGGTGGAGGCGAGCGCCGCCGGGTAGAGTCCCTCGACGATGTACTCGGCGATCTTGTAGCTGCGCGACTCCCAGACCGACGTGAGCGCGGCGAAGTACGGCTCGACGAGCGGCTGCAGGACGGCCGGGTCGATGACGTGCCCGAACCCGAGACCGACGTTCCGGACGATCGCGTTCGGCTGGTCGTCGTGCTCGACGACCGAGTCGAACGCTGCGCGCTTGCCCTCGACGGTGGGGATCGTCGCCCGTGCACGAGCGGCCGCCTGCGCACCGTTGGCCGTGTTGTCCTCGGCGAGCGCCGCATCGATGTCCGAACCGTCCGCGAGACCGAGGAGGACCAGGCCCTCGAGCAGCTCCCAGCGGAGGTCGGTGTCGATCTCCAGGCCCGGGAGTGCCGCGGAGCCGTCGCGCAGTGCACGCAGGTGCTCGCCGTGCTCGGGGGTCGAGGCGAGGGCGGCGAAGAACTTCACGAACTGGAACTGCGCGTCGGAACCGGCCTCCGCCTCCTGGGCGAGCGTCCAGAGCGCGTCGCCGACCCGGGAGATGGTCGCCAGGCGGCGTTCCGGAGCGACGTAGTTGCGCGCGGCCAGACCGAGCTGGCCGAGCGTGGTGCGCAGGGTCGTCGACTCGGTCTCCGTGGCGATGTTCCCGAGGACGAGCTCCACGTAGTCGGAGGCGCTCGACTCGGCGTCGCGGGTCGCGTCCCAGGCAGCGCCCCAGACCAGCGAGCGTGCGAGCGGGTCCTCGATCGAGGCGAGGTGGCCGATCGCCGTCGCGAGCGACCGCTCGTCGAGGCGGATCTTCGCGTAGGCGAGGTCGTCGTCGTTCAGCAGCACCAGGTCGGGCTGGGTCTCACCGACGAGCTCCGGCACCTCGGTGAGCGCCCCGTCGACGTCGAGTTCGACGCGTTGGGTGCGGACGAGCTTGCCGTCCTGCAGCCGGTACAGGCCGATGGCGAGGCGGTGCGGACGCAGCGTGTCGTAGTCCGCGGGGACCGTCTGACGGACGGCGAACGCGGTGAACGCGCCGTCAGCGTCGACCGTGAACTCCGGGCTCAACGTCCCGACCCCGGCGGTCTCGAGCCACAGCTTCGACCACTCGCGGAGGTCGCGGCCGCTCGTCGCCTCGAGCTCGACGAGCAGGTCGTCGAGCACGGTGTTGCCGAACTCGTGCTTGCGGAAGTAGTTGCCGACGCCGGCGAAGAACGCCTCGATGCCCACCCAGGCGGCGAGCTGCTTCAGGACGGAGCCGCCCTTGGCGTAGGTGATGCCGTCGAAGTTGACCTGGACGTCCTCGAGGTCGTTGATGGTCGCGACGATGGGGTGCGTCGACGGCAGCTGGTCCTGGCGGTACGCCCAGGTCTTCTCCATCGCGTTGAACGTCGTCCACGCCTCGGTCCACTCGGTGGCCTCAGCGGTGGCGATCGTCGAAGCCCATTCGGCGAACGACTCGTTCAACCACAGGTCGTTCCACCACTTCATGGTGACGAGGTCGCCGAACCACATGTGGGCGAGCTCGTGCAGGATCGTGACGACCCGGCGCTCCTTGATCGCGTCGGTCACCTTCGAGCGGAACACGTAGGTCTCGGTGAAGGTCACCGCGCCGGCGTTCTCCATCGCGCCCGCGTTGAACTCGGGGACGAAGAGCTGGTCGTACTTCTCGAACGGGTACGGGTACGCGAACTTCTCCTCGTAGTACGCGAAGCCCTGACGCGTCTTCTCGAAGATGTAGTCGGCGTCGAGGTACTCAGCCAGGCTCTTGCGAGCGAAGACGCCCAGCGGGATGGTCCGGCCGTCGCTCGAGGTGAGCTCGCTGCGCACCACGTCGTACGGGCCGGCCACGATCGCGGTGATGTAGGAGGAGATGCGCTGCGTGGGTGCGAAGCTCCAGGTCGCCGCGCCGTCGTGCGCCGCCACCGGCTCAGGCGTGGGGGAGTTGCTGACGACCTGCCAGGCCGCGGGCGCCGTGATCGTGAAGGTGAACGTCGCCTTCAGATCCGGCTGTTCGAAGACCGCGAACACGCGACGGGAGTCCGGCACCTCGAACTGGCTGTACAGGTACACCTCGCCGTCGACGGGGTCGACGAAGCGGTGGAGGCCCTCACCGGTGTTGGTGTACTCGGCGTCCGCGTCGACGACGAGCACGTTCTCCGCAGCGAGGCCGTCGAGCTGGATGCGCACGCCGTCGGAGACGGTCGACGGGTCGAGCTCGACGCCGTTCAGCGTGACGGAGTGGACGGTGCGCGTCATGGCGTCGATGAAGGTCGAGGCGCCCGGTTCACCGGTGAAGCGCACCGTCGTGGTGCTGCGGAACACCTCGGGACCGGTCGTGAGGTCGAGCACGACCTCGTAGCTCGACGTGTCGACGAGCGCCCTGCGCTCCTGGGCTTCGACTCGGGTGAGGTTCTCTCCTGGCACAACTGCTCCCTGGTGTTGATGGACACGTGACGTGTGAACTGCACGTGGTCGCTCGTGACGACCGCGGCACGGTCAACCAGCCTAGACCCGCCGTCCGTCCGTTTCGGGGGAGTCGACGGGGATCGGCGCGTAGGGTGACGACATGACGACTTCCGCTGCAGACACCACCCGCGTCGACTTCTGGTTCGACCCCTCCTGCCCGTGGGCCTGGATGACCTCACGTTGGGTCGACGAGGTCACCGACGCCCGCAACCTCGACGTCCACTGGCACATCATGAGCCTCGCCGTCCTCAACGAGGACCAGGACGTCAGCGACGACTACCGGGCCTTCTTCCCCCGGGCGCTCCGATACACGCGGCTCGTCGCCGCTGCGGCAGCCGAACACGGACACGCGGTCGTCAAGCCGCTCTACGACGCGCTCGGGACGCGGATCCACCCCGGCGGACGCGCGGAGGACGTCGACGCCGTGATCGCCGAAGCCCTCGCCGAGACCGGGCTCCCGGCGGCGCTCGCCGAAGCGTCGACGACGGACGCCTACGACGGGCCCATGCGCGAGAGCCACTTCGACGGCATCGGACGGGTCGGCCAGGACGTCGGCACCCCCGTCATCGCGATCGACGACGTGGCGTTCTTCGGACCGGTCATCTCGCCGGCGCCGAAGGGCGAGCAGGCGCTCGCACTGTGGGACGGTGTCGTCGCCGCTGCCGCCTACCCGGGCTTCTTCGAGCTGAAGCGCAGCCGCACGGCGGACCCGATCTTCGACTGACGCGACGCCGGCGCCCGGAACCCTAGACTTTCCACATGCGCATCCACATCGCCACCGATCACGCCGGTCTCGAGCTCAGTCAGTTCCTGCAGGACCACCTGCGCGCAGCCGGTCACGACGTCGTCGACCACGGCCCGGCCGAATACGACGCGTTGGACGACTACCCGGCGTTCTGCATCAACGCGGCGAAGGCGGTCGTGCGCGACCAGCAGGCCGGTGTGGACGCCCTCGGCGTGGTGTTCGGCGGCTCGGGCAACGGCGAGCAGATCGCCGCGAACAAGGTCGTCGGTGTCCGCGCGGCGCTCGTCTGGAACCGCAGCACGGCGCAACTGGCGCGGCAGCACAACGACGCCAACGTCATCTCGATCGGTGCGCGCCAGCACAGCACCGACGAAGCGGTGTCGTTCATCGACGCGTTCATCGCCGAGCCGTTCAGCCTCGAGGAACGTCACGCCCGTCGGATCGCCCAGCTCGCCGAATTCGAGGCGACCGGCACCATCGCCGGCAAGCACGTCGACGCCTGACGCGTCCTCCACCGCCACCGCGCGGCGCGCCGGATCGCGCCCCCACCGAGTGAGGAGTCACCATGCCCGAGGGCCACTCCGTCCATCGCATCGCCCGACAGTTCGCTCAGAACTTCGTCGGACACCGGGTCGTCGTGTCGTCTCCCCAGGGGCGCTTCGCCGAGGGTGCCGCCGTGCTCGACGGCCGGACGGTCACCGACGCCAAGGCCGTGGGCAAGCAGATGTTCCTCGAGTTCGATGACGGACTGTGGTTGCGGGTGCACCTCGGTCTGTACGGCGCGTGGGACTTCGCCGGTGAGATCCGGTCGGACCCGACCATCGCCGCCTCGAACGGCCGCATGGGGCAGACGAACCAGCGCGGCACGGTGCTCGACGACGACGATGCGCCGATCCACGATGCGGACGGCGAGAACTCCCTGCACAGCATCGGTGCACCGCGCCGGGCCCGGGTCCGGATGTCCGAGCAGTCGAGTCCACTCGCCGAAATCGACGAGCGGTTCCCACCCGAACCGGTGGGTCAGGTGCGCGTGCGGTTGTTGACCGAGACGACCGTGGCGGACCTCCGCGGGCCGACCGCCTGCGAGGTGATCGACGCCGCCGGCGTGCAGGCCGTCATCGATCGGCTCGGACCGGATCCACTGCTGGACCCGAGCGCGGAGGCGGGCGAGCGGTTCGTGTCGCGTGCGCACCGCAAGGGTTCCCCGATCGGCCTGCTCCTCATGGATCAGCAGATCATCAGCGGGATCGGCAACGTCTACCGCGCCGAACTGCTGTTCCGCGCGCGTCTCGATCCGCACCGCACCGGGAAGACGGTCCCCGTCGAGACGCTTCGCGAGATCTGGCTCGACTGGACGCGGTTGCTCGCGATCGGGGTCGAGACCGGCCAGATGATGACGATGGACGACCTGTCGGCGGCCGACTACCGCCTCGCGATGGCCAACCGCTCTGATCGCCACTGGGTCTACAAGCGGGAGGGACTGCCGTGCCGGGTCTGCGGGACGAACATCCTCCTCGAGGAGATGGGCGCCCGCAAGCTGTACTGGTGCCCGAACTGTCAGCGCTGAACCGAACCCGCCTGCCCAACCGACGAGGACCGATGTGATGACCGAGCACCGCCCTGGAACCGACGGCGACCTCGTCACGACGATCGCCGACGTCCACCTGTCCGGACCGCGCCGCGGAGGCTCGTCCGACGCCGAACGGGTCGACGTCCTGCTGGAAGATGGCTCGATCGTGGCGATCCGACCCGCCGACCCCGAGGTCCTGCTTCGCTCCGACCCCGGTGTGTTGGACGGCGGTGGCGGCTACCTCCTGCCCGGGCTCTGGGACCACCACGTGCACTTCACCCAGTGGGCGCGCACCGCCAGGCGCGTCGACCTGTCCTCGGCTGCATCCGCCGCCGAGGCGGTCGAGTTGGTCGCTGAGCGGATCGCCCACGAGGCCGACGGTGACGGCTGGGTCGAGGGCGCGAGGTTCCGGGACGCCCTCTGGCCGGACACGCCGACGTTCGCGCTGCTCGACGCGATCTCACCGGACCGCGAGGTCGTGCTGGTCAGCGCCGACCTCCACTGCTGCTGGCTGAACAGCGCGGCGCTCCGGGCCACGGGCTTCGCCGACCATCCCACCGGCCTGTTGCGGGAGGAGGAGTCGTTCGCCGTCCTCAAACAGCTCGACCAGGTCGCCGACGAACTCTCCGACCGCTGGGTCGACGCCGCAGCCGATCAGGCGGCATCCCGCGGCGTCGTCGGTGTCGTCGACCTGGAGATGCGCTGGAACGCCGCTGACTGGGTCCGTCGGGTCGGGAACGGGACTCGTGCGCTCCGCATCTCCTTCGGTGTGTACGCCGAGCATCTCGAGCGTGCGATCGACGCCGGGCTGGTGACCGGCGGAGTGCTCGCCGGAACGGACGGCTTGGTGCAGGTCGGGCCGTTCAAGGTCATCACCGACGGATCCCTCAACACCCGGACGGCCTGCTGCGAAGCGCCCTATCCGGGTTCGGCTCCCGGAACCGACGCGCACGGGATGCTCAACGTCCCGCCGGAGCGACTCACCGCGCTGCTCACCCTGGCGACCGCCAACGGCCTCCACTGCGCGGTGCACGCCATCGGCGATCGCGCCAACACCCTCGCGCTCGACGCGATCGAGACGACCGGCGCGCGGGGCACGATCGAGCACGCCCAGCTGCTCCGGGCGTCGGACCTGGAGCGGTTCGCCCGGACCGGAACGGCTGCGAGTGTCCAGCCGGAACACGCGATGGACGATCGGGACGTCGCCGAGGTCCACTGGGCCGGGCGCACCGACCGTGCCTTCGTGCTCCGCAGCCTTCTCGACGCCGGCGCCACGCTCCGACTCGGTTCCGACGCCCCGGTCGCCCCGCTCGACCCCTGGGTCTCCATCGCCGCCGCCGTGACGCGCAGCCGCGATGGACGCGAGGCCTGGCACGGGGAGCAGGCCATCACGGTCGAGGAGGCACTGGCGGCGTCGACCAGAGGAGACGACGACGTGGTGGCCGTCGGACGCCCCGCCGACCTCGTCGTCGTGGGGTTCGACCCGTTCTCCTGTGCACCGGAGGCCCTGCGCACCATGCCGGTCCGTGCGACCATGCTGGGTGGGCGCCTGACGGCGGCTCCATCCGTCCACCCGGCCGGGGGATAACCCCCGATCGGAACGGGGCGTCCACCGGATGCCGTTCGTCGACGGAGCCGAACAGACTGAGGTGAGCCGGGTGCGAAAGCCGGGACCGCTCCGTCGAAAGGACCTCCTTCATGACCACCGCCATCGGCCGGCCGCTCGACGCGTCGGCGAAGCCTGATCCCTCCAGCCGAGGCGCATGGCGATACGGTCGGCTCTGGCGGGACGTCCCCGGATCGCTCCTGTTCCTGCTGCCGAACCTGCCGATCGTCATCGCCGGCTGCGTCATCGCCGTGACGATCCTCTCCCTCGGCTTCGGGCTCGCGATCCTGGGCGTCGGTCTCGTGATCGTCGTCGGAGGTCTCTGGGTCTCGCGGGCGTTCGTGGAACTCGAGGTCGCGCGTCTCCGCACGACGGGGCTCCCGCCGATCCGAGGAGGAGCCTGGCGGTCGTCCATCGGGACCGAGACGACACTGGGTGCCGTGCTCGCTCCACTCGCCGGACCGCGTTGGTGGCTGGCGGCCCTGCACGCGGTCGTCGTGAACCCGATCGTCGGGAGCGTCACCTGGGGACTGACCATCACCTGGACCGTGGGTGCCGTCGCCGGCACGACGTACTGGATCTGGGCGGACCGGCTCTCGGCTGGTTCGTCCTCGGGCTTCGCGGAGTTGCTGGCTCCCACGCTGGACCCATCGGACGCGTTGCTCGCCGACAAGCTCTGGAACCTCGCGCTCGGTGTCGTGTTCCTCGTGACGCTCCCGCTGGTCCTGCGGGTGCTGGTGCTGCTGCACCACTCCATCGCCTCCGGGCTGTTCGGAGCGCGGCCACAGGAGGAGCTGCGAGCCGAGCTGCTGGCTGAGCGGCGTGCGCGCGGTGCCGCCGTCTCGGCTGAGGCGGGCGCGGTGCGGCGGCTCGAACGGGACATCCACGATGGTCCGCAGCAGCGACTCGTCCGGCTGCAGATGGATCTCGCGGCCGCCGAACGACGCCTCGACACGGATCCCGCCTCGGCACGCTCGCTCCTGGGTGAGGCGCGCGCCCAGGCCGCCGAGACGCTCGACGAACTCCGTGCGCTCTCGAAGGGCCTGATGCCGCCACTGCTGCAGGACCGCGGCCTCGTCGCCGCACTCGACGACCTCGCCGCACGGTGTCCGGTGCCGACGAGGACGGAGCTGGCGGTCGTCTCGTCGGTGACGCTGCCTCGAGAGACCGAACGTGGGCTCTACTTCGTCGTCGCCGAACTCCTGACCAACGTCTCGAAGCATGCGGATGCGCGGCGCGCCAGCGTCGAGGCCCACGTGACGGTCGACCAGCAGCTGGGTTCGCGGCTCACCCTCCGCGTGACGGATGACGGTCGGGGCGGCGCGCACCTGGAACCGGGCCACGGCCTCGAAGGCCTGACGGAACGGGCACAGGGCCTCGGCGGGAAACTGGTGATCGAGCCTGCCCCGGTGTGGGACGGCGTCGCACACGGCAGCGCCGTCTCGATCTCGCTCCCCGTAGGCTGAACTGGTGACCAGCCCTGACCATGCCGGTGGTGGACCGCTCCGCATCGTGATCGCCGAGGATTCGACACTCCTCCGCGAGGGATTGATACGACTGTTCGACGAAGCCGGCTTCGTCACGGTCGCCGCGTACGCCGATGCGGAGGCGCTCCAGCACGGACTCGCGGCGGACCGACCGGACCTCATCGTCATGGACGTCCGCATGCCGCCCACGTTCCGGGACGAAGGGGTCCGCGCAGCGATAGCACTGCGTACTGTTCATCCCGACCTCCCCGTCCTGCTGCTCAGTCAGTACGTCGAGACCGTCTACGCCCGGGAGCTGCTCGCGGACGGCGGGCGCGGGATCGGCTATCTGCTCAAGGACCGGGTCGCCTCGCTGGAGGAGGTGCAGGACGCCATCCACCGGTTGGTCGAGGGAGGGACCGTCCTCGACCCCGACGTCGTCCGCACCCTGTTCGCAGCACAGCGCGACCCGTTGGCCGGCCTGACCCCACGTGAGACGGAGGTGCTCTCCGCTATGGCGGAGGGTCGCACGAACACGGCGATCGCCGAACGCCTGCGGGTCGGTGTCGGTGCGGTCGAGAAGCACATCTCGGCCATCTTCCAGAAGCTCGGTCTCGAGGACTCCGGGAGCGACCACCGACGCGTCCTCGCGGTCCTCGCCCTGCTCCAGCGCAACGGCTGAAGGGTGACACGCGCGACGAAGGGGCAGTCACGGATGACTGCCCCTTCGTGGGTGATGCGAGCGGGTCGCCCCGCCGGAGTCCTACCGGCTGAGGTGGGCGAAGAGGAACCAGCGGTCCTTGTCGAGGCCGCGGGCGATCTCGATCGCGATGTCCTGGCTGGTCTGGTCGAGCTCGTCGAGCTCGTCGACCGCGGTGTTGACCGAGGCGGAGGCGGCGTCGATGAGGGCGATGACCTCGGCGATGGTGCGGTCGGACTGCTGGAAGCCCTCGCTCAGCTCGGGCGTGCTCGTCTTCGCGGCGACGGTGCTGAGGCGTGCGTCGACCGGGAGGCCGAGGGCGACGATGCGCTCTGCGGCGAGGTCTGCCCACTCCTGCGCGTGGTCGACGATGTCGTCGAGCAGCTCGTGGACGCCGATGAAGTTCGCGCCACGCACGTGCCAGTGGGCCTGCTTGCCGTTGACGACGATGGCGGTGAGGTCGACGACGACGGGGCTGAGGAACTGCGCGGTGCCTGCTGCGACGTCCGGGTTGGCGACGGCCTGCGGAATGGAGGTGGTGATGTCGGTCATGGTGTTTCCCCTTCGTTGACGAGTGAGGCCCTGGTCGGGCGGATTCGTCGGTCTGCTTGAATGCAACGGTACTCAGCCGCAGACATTCCGCAAGGAAGTCGAGGCTCGGCTTACGAAGGGTGCACTCAGCAAGGAAAGCCTGACCGTACCGGCGATTCACCCCGGAACGACGCGGGTTCCCGTCGGCCGCGGCCGCCTGCGATAGCGTGGCCGGTATGACGCTGCACGGTACGGTCAGGAAACTCTCAGACGGACGCTCGCCACACATCGACCCGAGCGCCTACACGGCGCCGGGCTCCGTGTTGGTGGGCGCCGTGACGCTCGCTGCGGATTCGAGCGTCTGGTACAACGCGGTCCTCCGCGCAGACTCCGACTCGATCACGCTCGGCGCAGGGTCCAACATCCAGGACGGGGTCGCCGTGCACACGGACAGCGGGCACCCGACGGTCATCGGACGCAACGTCTCCGTCGGACACAACGCAGTCGTCCACGGCTGCACCGTCGAGGACGACTGCCTCATCGGTATGGGTTCCGTGGTCCTGAGCGGAGCAGTGATCGGTGCCGGGTCGCTCGTCGCCGGGGGAGCGGTGGTCCTCGAGGGCATGATCGTGCCGCCCGGTTCGCTCGTCGCGGGGGTCCCGGCCAAGGTGCGGCGGGAGCTGACGGCCGACGAGCAGGAGGCGATCCGGCAGAACGCCGCACACTACGTCGCCCTCAGAGCGGTCCACGCCGCAGCCGTCGGCGACGACTAGCGACGGCGTGCGTCGCGCTTCCTGAGGCGACGCTGCGCGGCGAGCGAGCCGGACAGGCAGACGACGCAGCCGATCATGCAGATGAGTCCGACGCCCAGTCGGCCGGTTGCGAGCGCGTACACCCCGACGAAGAAGACGAGTGCGCCGGCCACCGTCCAGACGTGGGGCCAGATCGCGTCGAGTCGCATGCGCTCAGCCTAGGGCGTCGGGCACCCCGTGCTCCGTCCTCCCCACCCGGCGACCTGTCGAGGTGGTCAGCGAGGAACCTCCCGCTCCGGTGATCCTCTTCGGGTCCCTGAGCAACTTCCTCCGGTCCCGCAACTTCCTCCGGTCCCTGAGTCCGTCGAAGGGCGCACGTGGGACTTCCTGCACCGGTGATCTTCTCCCGGTCCCTGAGCAGCTTCCACCGGTCCCTGAGCCTGTCGAAGGGGTGGGTCTTCGTGGGCACTTCGACAAGCTCAGTGACCGGGAGGGGTTCGCTCCGAACGACAAGGCGTCCTCGTGGGCACTTCGACAAGCTCAGTGACCGGGAGAAGTGTGCCCGGAACGCTTCGGTGTCTCAGTGTGTCAACGGGTGACTCGTGGGCACTTCGACAAGCTCAGTGACCGGGAGAGGTTCGCTCGGGAAGTTTCGGTCCCTGAGCCTGTCGAAGGGCAGCTCGACACGTGCCACTTCAGTGACCGGGAGAGGTTCGCTCGGGAAGTTTCGGACCCTGAGCCTGTCGAGAGACGCGGCGTCAGGAAGTCCCTGCGCGATAACCGAACCGTCGCGCCTGCTTTCGCGGCGCTGCCTGGTTCTGATGGTTGGAGAGGGGATGACGGGAATCGAACCCGCGTAATCAGTTTGGAAGACTGAGGCTCTACCATTGAGCTACATCCCCGAGGCGTCGCAGTGCGACGAACTCACCCGGTAATGCTACTGCATCCCGAGCGCCCATCCGTGCAGCTCCGAGTCCCGAGGCCGGTTCCGCCCCGGAAACCGCACAGGGGCCGCACAGATTCTGGGCTAGACTGACCGAGGCCATTTCGCCCGCCGCTCGTCGGTCGGGCCGGCTGGCCGGATTGTCGCCGATCCGGGGCGTAGCTCAGCTTGGTAGAGCGCCCGGTTTGGGACCGGGAGGTCGCAGGTTCGAATCCTGTCGCCCCGACTCCGTTTTGCGTCCTCAACTGAGGCAGAATCCCCGACACAGGAGAAGTAATCACGTGAAGACCACGGTCGAGAAGCTGAGCCCCACTCGCGTCAAGCTCGCCATCGCGGTGACGCCCGAGGAGCTCAAGCCGAGCATCACCCACGCCTACGGACACATCGCCGAGGACATCAACGTCCCCGGCTTCCGTAAGGGCAAGGTGCCACCGGCGATCATCGACCAGCGCGTCGGCAAGGGCGCCGTGATCGAGCACGCCGTCAACGAGGGCCTCGACGGCTTCTTCCGCAAGGCACTCGAGGAGAACGAACTCCGTCCGCTCGGCCGCCCGCAGGCCGACATCGTCGAGTGGCCGAACGAGAAGGACTTCTCGGGCGACCTGCTCGTGAACATCGAGGTCGACGTCCGTCCCGAGATCACGCTTCCCGTCTACGAGGGCCTCAAGCTCACCGTCGACGCCCAGGAAGCCGGCGAAGCCGACGTCCAGGACGAGCTCGACCGCATCCGTGCACGCTTCGGCACGCTCGTGACCGTCGACCGCCCGGCCAAGACGGGCGACTTCGCCCAGCTCGACCTGGTCGCCAAGATCAACGACGCCGAGGTCGACCGCGCAAGCGGCGTCTCCTACGAGATCGGTTCGGGTGAGCTGCTCACCGGCATCGACGAGGCACTCGACTCCCTCACCGCCGGCGAGACCACCACCTTCACCTCGCCGCTGCTCGGTGGCGAGCACGAGGGCGAGGACGCCGAGGTCACCGTCACCCTGACCGCCGTCAAGGAGCGCGAGCTTCCCGAGGCCGACGACGACTTCGCTCAGATCGCGAGCGAGTTCGACACCATCGACGAGTTCAAGGCGCAGCTGCGCGAGGTCGTCGAGCGCCAGCAGGTCATCACCCAGGGCCGCGACGCACGCACCGCGCTCGTCGACGCCATGCTCGAGGCCGCGCAGATCCCCGTGCCCGAGAGCGTCATCGAGGACGAGGTGCACCGTCACCTCGAGGGCGAGAACCGCCTCGAGGACGACGAGCACCGCGCCGAGGTCACCGAGTCGAGCGAGAAGGCCCTGCGGACGCAGCTCCTCCTCGACGCCCTCGCCGAGTCGCTCAACGTCCAGGTGAACCAGAACGAGCTCACCGAGTACCTCATCCAGAGCGCATCGCAGTACGGCATGGAGCCCGGTGAGTTCATCGAGGCGCTCGGCCAGCAGGGTCAGATCCCCGCCATGGTCGGCGAGGTCGCCCGCAACAAGGCCATCGCCATCGCGCTCGGCAAGGCCGAGGTCGTCGACTCCAACGGCAAGCCCGTCGACCTGAGCGACTTCGTCGCCGTGGTCGAGGACGAGGACGCCGCCACCGAGACTGCAGCTGACGAGGCGACTGAAGCTCCGGCCGAGGACGCCGCCGACGAGGCTCCGGCCGAGGCCGAGCCGAAGAAGGCCGCCGCCAAGAAGGCGCCTGCGAAGAAGGCGCCCGCTAAGAAGGCACCGGCCAAGAAGGCCGCTGCCGACGAGGCCGCTGCCGAGTAGGACAGCACCAGCAGTGACGACAGGGGCGGAAGCGATTCCGCCCCTGTCGTCGTCTCCGGACACATCAGCCGAATGGGAGCCATCATGACGACGACCGACGCAACCGACTGGGACGACCGGGTCGCGGCCGTCTGGGCCGACGAGACCATCGACGACGAGCAGCGCATCGCGGCCATCGACGCCCTGGTCGCCGAGCGTCCGGCTGGTGACGCCCGCGCCGCGTTCGAGGCTGCCGGTGCGCGCGACTCCGCCGGCCATGAGGTGGAGGCCGAGGCCTGCTATCGCGATGCCCTCGAGGCCGGGCTCGACGAGGAGCACCGTCCGCAGGCGATCATCCAACTGGCGAGCACGCTCCGCAACCTCGGCCGGACCGCTGAGAGCGTCGTCCTGCTCGAACAGCAGCTCGCGGACGACCCGACCGGTCCGTACGCGGACGCGACCGCGGCCTTCCTGGCGCTGGCGCTCGCCAGCTCGGGGGATCCGCGCCGAGCGACGGCCGTCGCCCTCCGGGCTCTCGTGCCGCACCTGCCGCGCTACCACCGGTCGGTCCGCGCCTACGCCGACGAACTCGAGACGGATCCGCTCCGCTGAGCCCCGACGGTCGCGCGGTCAGTCCGCTCGCCGTCCGCCTCCGGCGAACCCCGCCGCCCGGGAGTCTGCCGAGGGCGAACAGGGCGTTGGTGGTGCGTCGCCTCCGATAGATTCGAACCACTGCACAACCGAAACGGAGCGATAATGGCCGAACCACAGTTCTCGCCCAGTGTCTTTGACCGCCTGCTGAAGGACCGGATCATCTGGCTGGGCGCCGAGGTCCGCGACGAGAACGCGAACGAGATCGCGGCCAAGCTGCTGCTCCTCGCCGCGGACGACCCGAAGCGCGACATCTACCTCTACATCAACTCGCCCGGTGGCTCCATCACGGCCGGCATGGCCATCTACGACACCATGCAGTTCGTCCCGAACGACATCGTCACGGTCGGTATCGGCATGGCGGCGTCGATGGGTCAGCTCCTCCTCACGGCCGGCACCAAGGGCAAGCGCTACATCACCCCGAACGCCCGCGTGCTCCTCCACCAGCCGCACGGCGGATTCGGTGGGACGTCGAGCGACATCCAGACCCAGGCGCAGCTCATCCTTGACATGAAGCGCCGTCTCGCCGAGATCACCGCGGCACAGACCGGCAAGAGCGTCGAGCAGATCAACGCCGACGGCGACCGCGACCGCTGGTTCAACGCCGAAGAGGCGCTCGAATACGGCTTCGTCGACCACCTCCGTGAGTCCGCGCTCGACGTGGCCGGCGGCGGCGGAACCGTCGACAGCGACAAGTAACCCGGCTTCGACCAGACAGGAATGCAACACATGGAGACTCCAACGTTCAGTGCGGCGGGCCGCTCGCTGCAGATGCCGGGTGCTCGCTACATCCTCCCGAGCTTCGAAGAGCGCACGGCCTACGGCTACAAGCGTCAGGACCCGTACGCGAAGCTCTTCGAGGACCGCATCATCTTCCTCGGCGTGCAGGTCGACGACGCATCGGCCGATGACATCATGGCCCAGCTGCTCGTGCTCGAGAGCATGGACCCCGACCGCGACATCGTCATGTACATCAACTCACCCGGTGGCTCGTTCACCGCGATGACGGCGATCTACGACACGATGCAGTACATCCGTCCGCACGTCATGACGGTGGTCCTCGGACAGGCGGCTTCCGCCGCCGCCGTGCTCACCGCCGCCGGCACACCGGGCAAGCGCCTGGCGCTCCCGAACGCCCGCATCCTGATCCACCAGCCCGCCGTCGGCGAGGCCGGCCACGGACAGGCTTCGGACATCGAGATCCAGGCGGCCGAGATCCTCCGCATGCGCGGCTGGCTCGAGTCGACCCTGGCACACCACTCCAACCGTTCGGTGGAGCAGGTCAACAAGGACATCGACCGCGACAAGATCCTTTCGGCCGCCGAGGCGCTCGAGTACGGTCTCATCGACCAGGTGCTCACCTCGCGGAAGAACCCGGTCGCGGCCATCACGGCCTGACACGGCTCCCGTGCTCACGACTCGGCGCGTCATCCCAGCGGGGTGGCGCGCCGAGTTGTCGCAGGGACAGGTTAGGCTCGGAGCACCGAATCTCCAGGGAGAGGGAAAGACATGGCACGGATAGGCGAAAGCGCCGATCTGCTCAAGTGCTCGTTCTGCGGCAAGAGCCAGAAGCAGGTCCAGCAGCTGATCGCTGGTCCCGGCGTGTACATTTGCGACGAGTGCGTCGAGTTGTGCAACGAGATCATCGCCGAGCGACTCGCCGAAGCGAGCGAGGAGACGGTGAGCGAGTTCGACCTCCCGAAGCCGAAGGAGATCTTCGCCTTCCTCGAGGAGTACGTCATCGGCCAGGAGGCCGCGAAGAAGGCGCTCTCGGTCGCGGTGTACAACCACTACAAGCGCGTCCGCTCCCGCGCCACGCTCGCTCCCGCCGAGACGGTGCACGACGACATCGAGATCGCGAAGAGCAACATCCTCCTCATCGGCCCGACAGGCTGCGGCAAGACCTACCTCGCGCAGACCCTCGCGAAGCGGCTCAACGTCCCCTTCGCCGTCGCCGATGCGACCGCGCTCACCGAGGCCGGCTACGTCGGCGAGGACGTCGAGAACATCCTCCTCAAGCTCATCCAGGCGGCCGACTACGACGTCAAGCGCGCGGAGACCGGCATCATCTACATCGACGAGGTCGACAAGATCGCTCGCAAGGCGGAGAACCCCTCCATCACGCGCGACGTCTCCGGCGAGGGCGTCCAGCAGGCGCTCCTCAAGATCCTCGAAGGAACCGTCGCCTCGGTACCGCCGCAGGGCGGCCGGAAGCACCCGCACCAGGAGTTCATCCAGATCGACACGACGAACGTCCTGTTCATCGTGGCCGGCGCCTTCGCCGGACTGGAGGAGATCATCTCATCCCGCGCGGGCAAGAAGGGCATCGGCTTCGGAGCCCCCCTGCACAGCAAGGGCGACGACGTGAACCTCTTCGGCGAGGTCCTGCCGGAAGACCTCCACAAGTTCGGCCTCATCCCCGAGTTCATCGGTCGCCTCCCGGTCGTCACGACGGTCACGCCGCTCGACCAGCACGCGCTCATGGAGATCCTCACGGTGCCGAAGAACGCGCTCGTGCGTCAGTACCAGCGCATGTTCGAGATCGACGGCGTCGAGCTGGAGTTCGACCAGGCGGCACTCGAAGCGATCGCCGACCTCGCCGTCCTCCGCAAGACCGGTGCCCGAGGGCTCCGAGCCATCATGGAAGAGGTGCTCGGGCCGATCATGTTCGAGGTGCCCTCGACGGACGAAGTCGCTCGCGTCGTCATCACCCGGGAGTCCGTCGTCGAGAACGCGGCCCCGACGATCGTCCCGCGTGCCGCTCGCCGCCAGGAGAAGTCCGCCTGACCTGATCACCCAGCGTCGGTATACTAGAATTTCCGGATGACCGCCGCTCCTGTCGTCACCCCTGCAACCGACCACGACGCCTCCGGGCGTCCGCTGGCGGTGCGGGGGTTTCGACGTGCGGCCGTGATCACGATCATCACCTCGCTCTCGGTCACGGCGCTCGTCGGGATCGGCGTGCTCGTGACCGGTGATTTCGGCCAGGTGCAGGTGCGCATCCTGGCGACCGCCCTGCTCGTCGCCGGGTTCAGCATCGTGGCGCTCTGCGATCTCGCCCTTGCCGGCCGGGCCTTGAGGGTCGTGGCTCTCGTCTCGATCGGTGTCGCCGTCATCGCCCTCGCGCTCGGTGTCGTCCTCATCTGGAGCGTCTCCTGGAGCGGCGCGAGTTTCGGACAGCTGTGCCGGGCGTTCGGAGTCGCGGGTATCTGGAGTGTGAGCCTGGCGCAGGCGAACCTGCTGCTGCTCCTCACGCGCCGCGGTCATCCAGTCATCCGGTTTGGAATGGTCGCGACGGTCGGCTGCATCGTCCTGACGGCCGTGTTGCTGTCGCTCCCCATCGTGACGGAGTTCAGGATCCCCACGGGGGAGACGGCACTCGCGTTCTGGCGGGCGTTCGGCATCGCAGTGATTCTCGATGCCCTCGGGACGATCACTGTGCCAGTGCTGGCGCTGTTCCTGCGTGATGCCCAGAAACCGGTGACGCCTTCGGCGCCGATCGAGCCTGCCGCTTCAGGCTGGGTCCGGCTCTCCGGCGAGCTGACTGAACGGGTCGCCCGCGAGGCGGCGACCGCGGGCACCACCCCGGATCATGTGGTCGCGTACGCCGTCCGCAGCCATCTCGATGCGCGCGAGCAGTCGATCACTCCTCGAGCCCCCGGCGTCGGAGAAGCGGCTCGATGACCGCGTCGCGCCCACGGAAGTCTCGGTAGGCCTCCAGAGGATCCTTCGAACCGCCGACCCCGAGGAGCTTGGTGCGGAATCGGTCGCCGTTCTCCCTCGTCAGTCCGCCGTTCTCCGTGAACCAGTCGACGGTGTCCGCGTCGAGCACCTCGCTCCAGATGTAGGAGTAGTAGCCGGCGTCGTATCCACCTGAGAAGGTGTGGGCGAAATACGTGCTCGCGTAGCGGGGAGGGACGGCCGGATTGTCGAGCCCGGCGGAACGGAGCGCCGCCGCTTCGAACGCTTCGACGTCGTCGACCCGGTCATCTGCACCGATGCTGTGCCACGCCTGGTCGAGCATCGCCGCAGCGAGGTACTCGCTCGTCGAGAAGCCCTCGTTGAATCCCTCGGACGCCTGGAGCTTCGCCACCAGTTCCTGCGGCATCGGTTCACCCGTCTCGAAATGCCTGGCGTAGCCGGCGAGCACCTCGGGCCACAGCATCCACATCTCGTTCACCTGGCTGGGGAACTCGACGAAGTCCCGGAAGACGTTCGTGCCGGAGAACCGCGGGTACTCGACCTCGGCGAAGAGGCCGTGCAGCGCGTGGCCGAACTCGTGGAAGAAGGTCGTGACCTCGTCGAGGCTCAGCAGGGTCGGCTCGCCCTCGGCGGGCTTCGGGACGTTCAGGTTGTTGACCACGACGGTGGGCTGGTCGAGCAGGCGGTTCTGGGAGATGAGCGCGTTCATCCAGGCACCGCCGCGCTTGCTGTCGCGGGTGTACAGGTCGAGGAGGTACAGGCCGAGGCCTGAGCCGTCCTCGTTCCAGACCTCGAAGACCCGGACGTCGGGATGGTAGCCCTGGAGATCGGTCCGTTCGGCGAAGGTGATGCCGTAGAGCTTGGTCGCTGCAGCGAACACCCCGTCGAACAGGACCCGCTCCGCCTCGAAGTACGGGCGCATCACGCTGGTGTCGACATCGAACCGGTCGATCCTGACCTGTTCGGTCGCGAACGGCCAGTCCCAGGCCTCGACGGTCTCGAGGCCGGCGACCCGCTCGAGCTCGCGCTGTTCCCGATCGGCGTTCCGGGCGGCGGGGATCGCCAGACGGGAGAGGAGCGCGGCGACGGCCTCCGGCGTCCCCGCGGTCTGGTCAGCGGTGACCACTGCCGCGTGCGACGGGAACCCCAGGAGTGCGGCGCGCTCGGCTCGGAGGCGGGTGATCTCGAGGACGAGGTCACGGTTGTCGTTCGGTCCGCCGTGCGTGCCGCGAGCACGGGAGGCCGTCATGATCCGCTCGCGGACGCCGCGGTGCGTCAACGACGACAGCGCCGGATGGCCGGTCGGGAGCACGAGGGTGACGAGCCAGCCGTCGAGGTCTCGCTCGGCGGCCGCCTGGGCCGCAGCGGAGATCTCGCCCGTACTCAGGCCGTCGAGCTCCGCGGCATCGGTGAGGTGGACGGCGAGCTCGTTGGTGTCAGCCAGGAGCTGCTTCTCGAACCGGGTGGTCAGTGTCGACAGGCGGAGATTGAGGTCGGAGAGCCGCTGCTTCTCCTCGGCGTCGAGACCGGCACCTGCGAGGGTGTGTTCGCTGTACACGCGCCGGACCAGGTAGGTCGCTTCGGCCGTCAGCTGGAGGTCGTCGAGACTCGCGTGGACCGCCGCGATCCGCGCGTACAGTGCGGGGTCGAGCCGGATCGCGTCCTCGTGGGCGGCCAGCTGCGGCGCGAGCTCCTCCTCGAGTTCATTGGTGAACGCGGAACTGTCCGCCGAGCTCTGATTGAAGAAGACCGCTGCGACCCGCCCGAGGATCGCGCCGCTCCGTTCGAGCGGGACCAGCGTGTTCTCGAACGTCGGCGCGTCGTCCTGCGCGGTGATCGCCGCGATCTCCTCGAGTTGCTGCGCGAACCCGGCGGTGAAGGCGGGGCGGAAATGCTCCTCGCGGATCTCGCCGAACGGCGGCAGCTGATAGGGGAGCGCGCTCGGCTGGAGGAACGGATTCGTGTGTGATTCCATACCTCACCCTATCCAGCGTGCCGGGGAGGAGGCTCAGTCCTCGTCGTCGTCGTGGTCGTCGTCCGGCCGGGTGAGGCTGACGGATCCGTCCGCGTGCTGACGGATGGTCGTACCGTCGTCGAGCTCGACCACGGGCCGGCGTTCGAGCCAGGTGAGGGTCCAGCGCCACGAGGACGTGTCGACACCCTGCGCGAGCAACTCCTGCTCTTCAGCGGCGATGGCCGTCTGCACCGGCGTCGGCACGTTCTCCGGTGGCTCGGCGCCGACGGCCCAACGGGTCCCGAGTTGCATCACGGCTCCAGGTCGTAGGTGACCCAGCTCGTGCGGGTCGCCAGCTTGTCGTACACGGCCTGGGCGCGCTCGTTGTCGGCGGCGGTGATCCACCGGACGACGCTGTGGCCGTCCGCCTTCGCGAGGTCGCGGACGTGCTCGATCAGCGCGGTCCCCACCCCGCCGGTGCGGGCGTCCTCGGCGACGAACAGGTCGTCGAGGTAGAGCCCGGTCCCACCGGCGAGAGCACGGGGGAACACCCGATAGTGCGCGAGGCCGACGAGGGCGCCTTGGGCATCCTCCGCGACGAGCGCGGTCAACGGGTGGGTCGGGTCGCTGAGCCAGCCCCAGACGAGGACGGCCTTCTCGTCGGTCAGCGGGTTGCCGTAGAACTCCCCGTAGCCGGAGTACAGCGCGTGCCAGGCGAACAGGTCGCTCTCGACGGCGGGACGGATGGTGACGCTCATGCGTGTGCCTCCTCGGCGTCGGCCGCCGGCGTGAAGACGATGTCGCCGACCGACAGGACGTCGGCGGTGCGGAACTCGAGGGACTCGATGCGTCCGACGGCGCGGAGGTCGTCGGCGACGAGCGCGAGCAGCTCGATCGATGCGGCGGGTCCGGCGATGACCGCGGAGTCGACCGGGGTCTTCTGGGACGCCTTGGCGTCGGTCTTCGCGCGTCGGATGCCCGTGAGCGCCTCGCTCGCGAGCTGCAGCACCTGCGGTTCGCCCGCTGCGAGTCCGGTGAACTCCTCGTCGGTCGGCCAGCTGGCACGGTGCACGGAGCCGTCATGCGTCCAGGACCAGGCTTCCTCGGCGGCGAACGGGATGAACGGGGCGAACAGGCGGAGCAGGGTCGAGAGCGCGATCCGCAGCGCGGCCACCGCCGAAGCCTGCTCAGGGCTCTCCTCGCCGTACGCCCGCTCCTTGACGAGCTCGAGGTAGTCGTCGCAGAACGTCCAGAAGAACGCCTCGGTCAGCTCGAGCGCGCGCGCGTGGTCGTAACCGGCCAACGCACTGCTGGCGTCGGCGACGGTCTTGCGGAGGACGCGCAGCATGGCGAGGTCGACGGCCTCCGTCACGGGGGCGTCTTCACGACCGGTGAACCCGAGGATGAACTTCGAGGCGTTGAGCACCTTGATAGCCAGGCGTCGGCCGATCTTGATCTGCGTCGGGTTCTGCGGGTCGAAGGCGGCGTCGGTGCCGAGACGGCTCGAGGCCGCCCAGTACCGGACGGCGTCCGAACCGTGCTGTTCGAGCATGGCCGCCGGCGTGACGACGTTGCCCTTGGACTTCGACATCTTCTTGCGGTCGGGGTCGACGATGAAGCCGGACACGGAGGCGTGCTCCCACGGCTTCTGGTCGTACTCGAGGACGCTGCGGAGCATGGTGGAGAACAGCCAGGTGCGGATGATGTCCTGACCCTGTGGGCGCAGCGAGTACGGGAACACGAGGTCCCAGAGCTCGGGGTCGCGCTCCCAGCCGCCGGCGAGCTGCGGGGTGAGGCTCGACGTGGCCCAGGTGTCCATGACGTCGACCTCGCCCATGAACCCACCGGGCACGCCGCGCTGCGACTCGTCGTAGCCGGGTGCCGCATCGCTGGACGGGTCGACGGGCAGAGCGGCGTGGTCTGGCGCGATCGGCTGGTCGTAGACCGGGTTGCCGTCGGCGTCGAGCGGGTACCAGAGGGGGATCGGCACACCGAAGAAGCGCTGGCGGGAGATCAGCCAGTCGCCGGACAGGCCACCGACCCAGTTCTCGTAGCGCACGCGCATGAAGTCGGGGTGCCACTCGAGCTCCGAGCCGAGTTCGAGGAGGCGGCCGCGGAGCTGTTCGTCGCGGGCACCGTTGCGGATGTACCACTGGCGGGTCGAGACGATCTCGAGCGGCTTGTCGCCCTTCTCGAAGAACTTCACCGGGTGGGTGATCTGCTTCGGCTCGCCGATCAGGTCGCCCGAGGCGGCGAGGAGGTCGACGACGGTCTGCTTGGCGCTGAAGACGGTCTTCCCGGCGAGCTGCGCGTACGCCTCGAGGCCGGCCTCGGAGGTGATCGCCTCCGGGGCCTCCGAGATGACGCGGCCGTCGAAGCCGAGGATCGCGCGGTTGGGGAGGTCGAGTTCGCGCCACCACACGATGTCGGTGATGTCGCCGAATGTGCACACCATCGCGATGCCGGCACCCTTGTCGGGCTGGGCGAGGTGGTGGGCGAGCACGGGCACCTCGACGCCGAACACGGGTGTGGTCACGGTCGTGCCGAACAGCGGCTTGAAGCGCTCGTCGTCGGGGTGGGCGACGAGGGCGACGCAGGCGGGGAGGAGCTCCGGCCGCGTGGTCTCGATCTCGATGGTGCCGCCGTCGGGGCGGTGGAAGGAGAGCCGGCGGTAGGTGCCCGGCTGCTCCTTGTCCTCGAGCTCAGCCTGGGCGACCGCCGTGCGGAAGGTGATGTCCCAGAGCGTCGGCGCCATGGCCTGGTAGGCCTCGCCGCGGTCCAGATTGCGCAGGAACGCGAGCTGGCTCGCCGTGATCGACTCGTCGCCGATGGTGCGGTAGCTCTGGGTCCAGTCCACGGAGAGGCCGAGCGCGCGCCAGACGGCCTCGAACTGCTGCTCGTCCTCGACGGTGAGGCGCTCGCACAGCTCGATGAAGTTGCGACGCGAGATCGGGATCTGGTCGGCGGCCTTGGTGCTCTTGTTGTCGCCACCCTCGAACGGCGGGGTGAAGTCGGCGTCGTAGGGGAGCGTCGGGTCGCACCGGACGCCGTAGTAGTTCTGGACGCGGCGCTCGGTCGGGAGGCCGTTGTCGTCCCAGCCCATGGGGTAGAAGACGCGCTTGCCGGTCATCCGCTGGTAGCGGGCGATCACGTCGGTGTGCGTGTAGCTGAAGACGTGACCGATGTGCAGGGAGCCGGACGCGGTCGGGGGCGGGGTGTCGATCGAGTAGATGCACTCACGCGTGGCGCCGTCGCGCTCGAACCGGTAGGTCCCCGCGGACTCCCAGGAGGAGCCCCACTTCTGCTCGAGACCTTCGAGGGCCGGCTTGTCCGGGATGCTGGCAGCGGTCATGAGGCGATCTCCTGCTGATATGTGCGGCACCGTGTCTGCGTGCCTGAGTGTGTGGGAACATCCCATGCTATCGCAGGGGACCGGGAGGACGCCGGACCGCAGACCGTCATCCTCCGCCGATAGCATCGGACCGTGTCGACCAGAGCCGCCTCCGGCGCCGTCAGAGCCGACCTCCAAGGCCTGCGCGCCGTGGCGGTCTCGCTCGTCGTGGTCTTCCATCTCTGGCCGGGGCTCATGCCGGGCGGGTTCGTCGGCGTCGACGTGTTCTTCGCGATCTCCGGGTTCCTCATCACGGCGCACCTCCTCGCAGAGGTCGAGCGATCCGGTTCGGTCCGACTCGGGCGGTTCTGGGCCCGGCGCGCACGCCGACTACTCCCCGCCGCACTCACCGTCCTCACCGCGACCCTCGTCACGAGCTGGTACCTCGCACCGCTCGGGGACCTGCCCCGGTTCCTGCGTGAGATCGCGTGGTCGGGCCTGTACATCGAGAATTGGGCGCTCGCCGGATCCGCGATCGACTACCTCGCGGCGGAGGATGCTCCGTCGCCCGTGCAGCACTTCTGGTCGCTGTCGGTCGAGGAGCAGTTCTACCTCGTCTGGCCGATCCTGGTCCTCGTCGCCGGCTGGCTCGCCGTGCGGGTCGCCCGACGCTCGGCAGCGCCGACGGCGCGGCGTCGGGGCGTCGCGATCGCGATCGGAATCGTCTGCATCGCGTCGGCCGCCTGGTCGGTCGTCTTCACCGCGCAGGACCCGTCTCCGGCCTACTTCGCGACGACGACGAGGGCCTGGGAGTTCGCCGCCGGGGGACTGACGGCGATCCTGGTGGCCGAGGGGGCCCGGCGCGGCTGGGCGCTGCGGGCGGGTGCGCGCGCGGTCGTCGCCTGGCTCGGGTTCGCCGCGATCGGGGCGGCTGCCGTCTGGTATTCGGCGGAGACGCCCTTCCCGGCGTTGACCGCGGCGCTGCCAGTGTGCGGCACGATCGCCGTGATGGCGGCCTGGGCCCCGGACGTCCGGTGGTCGCCGACCGCGCTGCTCGCCCGGGCGCCGATCCAGTGGCTCGGCGACCGCTCCTACGCCGTCTACCTCTGGCACTGGCCCCTCATCGTGTTCGGAGGGATCGTGCTCACTCGGTCGGCCACTGTCCCCGAACAGCTCGCCCTCCTCCTCATCACCGGCGTCCTCGCGGAGGTCACGACGCGGTTCGTGGAGCGCCCGATCCGGTTCGGGCGGATCGCCGGTTGGCGGCCACGACGGGTCATCGCTGCGACCGCGCTCGCGATGAGCGTCCTGTTGATCGCCTCGATCGGGGTGCTCCCCGGTGCCGAGGCACGCATCGCCGCCGAACAGCAGCGCATCGAGACCCTGGTCGCGACCCCGTCGAACTGCCTCGGTGCCGCGGAGCTCGTCGATGCTGCAACGTGCCCGCGGGATGACGGAGCATCATCGGACGGCACGGAGGGCTCCGGTGGCCAGGCCTCGCGCGACGGTTCCTCGGCGTCTCCCGGGGATGAGACCCGCGGGGTCGTCATTCCTGATGCGTCGCTGGCCGACCTGCCGCCGGACCGCTGCATCACCGACATCCGAGCTGCCGCGTTCGAGGTCTGCGCCTACGGCGCCAGCGCTGAGCAGGCGACGAGGACGATGGCGCTCGTCGGGGACTCCCACGCCGAGCAGTGGTTGCCGGCGTTCGCGACTGCTGCCGAGACGAACGGGTGGCGGCTCCTCGTCGCGGCGAAGAGCTCCTGCCCGTTCAGCGACGCCGAGCGCACGGAGCCCGGGACGAGCGCGGCGGTGCTCGCCGAGATGCGCGCCGGGTGCCAGAGCTGGAACCGCGACGCCCTCGAACTGCTGCAGGACGAACCGGAGATCGACACGCTCGTCGTCTCGGCGCGCGCCCGGAACCCGGTCGTCGCCGAGGGGGACCGCGACTGGCGGGAGGTGGCCGCGGAAGCCTATGCGGAGCGCTGGGCGCTCGTGCCCGCGACGATCGAGCAGATCGTCGTCCTGCGCGACACCCCGACGATGTCGGACGACGTGCTGGAGTGCGTCCGCGACGACGCTGATCCGGAGGACGGATGCGCTCGGGACCGGAGCGACGCGCTCACGGAGGATCCGCAGTACGAGGCCGCCCTCGCGAGCACCGACCCCCGGGTCCGACCCGTCGACCTCTCGGACGCCCTGTGCGCGTCCGATCGGTGCTCGCCGGTGATCGGCGGTGTCCTCGCGTACCGCGATCACCACCACCTGAGCTGGGTGTACGCCGAGACCCTCGCACCCGTCGTCCAGGCGATGCTGGACCGGATGCCGACGCCGGAGTCAAACGCCGTCGCGCCCTGATGCCGCACCCGGCGCGATGAGGCGCGGAGCGTCGGCTGCGAGTCGGGCGGTGTAGGGGTGGGCCGGGGCGGTGAACACCTGCTCGGCGTCGCCATGCTCGACCACCCGTCCGTGCTGCATCACGGCGACGCGGTCGCTCATGTGTCGGATGACGCCGAGGTCGTGGGAGATCAGCAGGTAGCTCAGGCCGTGGCGTCGCTGCAGGTCGTCGAGGAGGTCCAGGATCCTGGCCTGGACGGTGACGTCGAGTGCTGAGACGGGTTCGTCGAGGATGAGTGTCGACGGTCGACTCGCGAGTGCCCGGGCGATCGCCACGCGTTGCCGCTGGCCGCCTGAGAGCGTCCGCGGGCGCGCGCGAGCCAGCGAGGGATCGAGGCCGACGTCCGAGAGGAGACGGGTGATGTCGCGAGGTGCGGCTTCGCGTCCACGAACGGCGTCGGCGAGGATGGCGTCGACGCGCCAGCGCGGATCGAACGAGCTCAGTGGATCCTGCGAGACCCATCCCAGACGGTTCCGTCGTGGACGACGCGCCCGCTCGGGGAGCTCCGACCACGGTTCGCCCCCGAGGAGCACGGTTCCCGACTGCGGCGCGGTGAGGCCGAGCGCGATGCGGGCGAGGGTGGTCTTGCCCGAACCGGACTCGCCGACCACGCCCAGGGTCGTCCCCGGTTCCAGGCGGAGCGAGACGTCGTCGACCGCCAGGATCGCCGAGGCGCCGCGGCCACGCTCGAAGCTCCGGGTGACGGATCGGAACTCCAGTGCGGGTGCGTCCGATCCGGCCGACGTCGTCGGACGGCTGCCCGTCGCCGGCTGTTCGGCCACCGGGGCCGCGTCGACCGGCTGGTCTGCGCTGAGGCGTGTCCCTCGAGCGCGGTCGGTGGGGACCGCGGCGATGAGGGCCCGGGTGTACGGGTGTGTCGGCCTGGTCAGCAGCTGTTCGGCCGGCCCCTGCTCGACGACGACACCGTGCTGCATCACGACGAGGTGGTCGGCGATCGACGAGACGACGGCGAGGTCGTGGCTGATCAGGAGGAGGCCCGCCCCGCGCCGCTTGACGTCGTCGAGGAGGCCGATGACACGTGCTTGGACGGTGACGTCGAGCGCGGTCGTCGGTTCGTCGGCGATGAGGAGGTCGGGGTCCAGTGCGATCGCCGACGCGATGAGCGCGCGCTGACGGAGTCCGCCGGAGAGTTCACCGGAACGTTGGCCGATGCGAGAAGCCGGGTCGGGCATGCCGACGGAGTCGAGGAGCTCGAGCACCCGCCGGGTGCGGGCGGTCCGGTCGAGGTCGGTGCCGAGTCGGAGTGCGTCGTCGATCTCGCGCCCGATCGGTCGCAGGGGGTCGAGCGACACGAGCGCGTCCTGGAGGACGAGCCCGATGCGACGTCCGCGCAGGCGTCGCCAGGCCGATGCTCCGAGTCCGCGGAGATCGGTGCCGTCGAAGTCGAGTCGAGTGGCCGTCACCCGCGCCGATACACCGGCGAGGCCCAGGAGCGATCTGGCGGTCACGCTCTTGCCGGAGCCCGACTCGCCGACGATCGCGACGCAGGTGCCGCGCTCGACGTGGAAGGAGACGCCGGAGACGACGGCGTCCCCGCTACCGAATCCGACCGTCAGTGCTTCCACCTGGAGCAGGGGCGTGGTGTCGCTCATCGGCCGTCCTCCCGAGATCGGCGCTGGAGACCCCGTCCGAGGACCGTGGTGGACAGGGCGGTCGCGACGATCATCAGACCGGGGAACGCCGTGAGCCACCATGCCGTCGCGAGGTAGGTGCGTGCTGCGGCGAGCATGGCACCCCATTCCGGGGCGGGTGGTTGCGCCCCGAGCCCGAGGTAGCTCAGGGCGGACGCCCAGACGACCGCCTGTCCGATGCCGAGGGTCGCGAGGACGAACAGCGGGGCGACGGCGTTCGGCAGGATGTGTCGGAACAGGATCCGGGCCGGCCCGTGCCCGAGCACTCGCGCGGCCTCGACGAAGTCGGAGGAGCGGACCTGGAGCAGTTGACCGCGGATGAGACGCGCGTAGCCCGGCGCCGTCGACAGGCCGACCGCGATCGTCGCCGTGACGGGACCGGGCCCCGCGATGACGATCACGAGGAGCGCGAGCAACAGGCCGGGGAACGCGAAGAGCACCTCGAGGACGCGTCCCACGGCGAAGTCCGCGACCCGGCCGCCGACTGCGGCGATCGTCGCGAGGACTGCTCCGAGGATCAGTCCGATGGCCGTCGCGGCGACGCCGATGAGGAGCGAGGTCCCCGCACCGTGCACGACCCGGCTCCAGACGTCGCGGCCGGACTCGTCCGTCCCGAACCAGTGCGAGACGGAGGGCGCCGAGAACGCGGCCCGCGGGTCGACCGCCGTCGGCGACGCTGTCGCGAACAGCTGGGGGGCGAGCGCGCAGCCGAGCAGGAACAGCACCACCACGGCCGCGATGATCTCGGTAGCGCCGAATCCCGACGACCGGCGCCATCCGCGACGGACCCGGGCGTCGGGGCTTCCGGATGTCGGGGCGATCGCGAGCCCGCTCATGAACCGGACCGCCGGATCCGGTCGCGCGGGTCGAGCAGTTCCGCCGCGAGGTCCGCGAGGAACATGACGACGACGTAGGCCACCGCCGAGCTCAACACCACGCCGGTGACCACCGGGACATCGCGCACGGTCACCGCCTGGAGCAGCGTCCGTCCGAGACCGGGCCGGGCGAAGATGGTCTCCACCACCACCGCGCCGCTGATGAGGTACCCGAACGCCCATCCCGACAGGTTCACCGCGGGCACGGCGGCGTGGCGTAGGCCGTGTCTGAGCAGGAGGCCGGTGGTCGACTCACCTCGGGCGGCCGCGGAGACGGCGAACGGCGCGCCCCCCGCGTCGAGCAACGGTTCCCGCATCACCTGGGCCAGGAACCCGGCGACCGGGATGGCCAGGGTCAGCACCGGGAGGATGAGACCGACCGCATCACCCGTGCTCACCGGAGGGAGCCATCCGAGCCAGGTGCTGAAGAGCGTGATGAGGACGGTCGCGAGCCAGAACTGGGGGAGCGACGCCGCCACGAGCTCGACGGCCGATCCGAGGGCCGCGGACACCCGCCCACCACGGGTCGACCAGATCGCGAGGCCGAGCGCAAGGAGCCAGGCGACGGCGAGCGACGCCGTCGCCAGCACCAGCGTCCCGCCGAGCTGTTCGGCGAGCACCTGGGCAACCGGCGTGCGGAGGGACGCCGACTCGCCGAGATCCCCCTGGACCAGTCGGACCAGTTGCGCCAGGTACTGGACGAGGAGCGGCTGGTCCAGGCCGTACTGCTCGCGCACCCGCTCGAGCGCCTCAGCCGACGCCTGGGAGCCGGGGCCACCGAGATAGGCCTGCGCCGGGTCGCCGGGGATCAGCCGGACCGCGAAGAAGGTGACCGTCGCGACCGCCCAGAGCACGAACACCGCACCGGCCAGACGCGCCCCGATCCGCCCGGCCAGGCGGCGGAGGTCGCGTCCCGGGCGGCCGATGGAGGTCACTCCACGAGCCAGGCGTCCCCGAAGACCGGCGTCGACACCGTCGGCAGCGCGCGGACGCCCTGCAGCGAGGTGCTCAGCAGGAAATGGTTCTGCTGGTCGTAGAGCGGCAGGATGTAGTAGCCGTCGAGGATGATCTGCTGCGCCTGCTCGTAGAGGAACGCCCGCTCCTCGGGATCGAGGGTGTCGCTCGCCTGCTTCAGGATCTCGTCGAGCGCGGGGTCGTCCAGCTGGGCGTGGTTCGCGAAGTAGCCGCTCGGTGCCGGGACGATGCCCGAGGAGTCGTACAGCACCCGGAGGACGTCCGGTCCCACCTTCGTGTACGGAGCGCTGACGGCCTCGTAGGCGTTGGAGCCGAGCGCCTCGTACCAGCTCGAGAGGTCGAGCAGCTCGAGCTGCACGTCGAAGCCGGCGTCACCGGCTCCGGCCTGGATCTGCTCGAAGAGCGACTGCTCGGCCGGGATCGACTGGTTCGTGCTCACCGGGAACCGCACGGTCAGCCGGACGCCGTCCTTCGTCCGCACGCCGTCCTCGTCCTTCCCGGTCCAGCCGGCCTCGTCCAGGAGCTTGTTCGCCGCATCGAGGTCGTAGCCGAACAGGCTCTCGTCGGAGTAAGCGGTCGCCTCCGCACTCGACAGCGGGGAGTAGGAACGCTTCGCCGTGCCGAAGAACAGGGACTCGATGCCGGCGTTCACGTCCGTCGACCGCACGAAGGCCTCACGCACGCGCTGGTCGTCGAACGGCGCCTGTCCCGCGTTGAGCTCGATGCGGTTCGAGGCACCGGGACGTGGTGCGTCCAGGTCGACGATCGTCTTCGAGTCCTTCGCCTGCGCGATCGTGTCGGGCTGCGCGTTGTCGATGATGTCGACGTCGCCGCTCTGGAGTGCCGCGAAGCGCGACGCGGAGTCGGGGATGAAGCGCCACGTGATGCCGTCGAGGTACGCCGGCCCGTCGTTCGCGGCGTCGCTCGGTGCCGAGTCGTACGCGTCGTTCCGGACGAGCGAGACGTGGTCCTGCTTCACCCACTCGTCGACGACGAACGGTCCGGTACCGACCGGCGCATCGCAGTTCGCCGCTTCACCGCGGGCGATCCCCGTCGGGGACTCCATCGCCGTCCACGGCTGCGACAACGACTCCAGGAGCGCGCTGTCGGGAGCGGAGAGGATGAACCGGGCCGTCGTGGCGTCGACCGCCTCGACCGACGCGACCTTGCCCACCGCGAGGTAACCCGTGGACGACTTCGTCGCCGGGTCCTGCAGGTGCTCGATGTTCGCCTTGACCGCTGCCGCGTCGAACGGGGTGCCGTCGGTGAACGTCACGTCCGACCGCAGCGTGAACTCCCAGGTCAGACCGTCCTCCGAGGTCGTCCAGGACTCGGCGAGCCACGGGATGATCTCGCCCTTCGCGTCTCGCGACACGAGCGGCTCGAGGAACTGTGCGCTCAACAGGGCCTGCGGGTAGTTGCCACCGACGTGCGGATCGAGGCACGTGGGCTCGGCGTCCCCGCTGGCGTAGACGAGCGTCCCACCGGCCTTCGGCGTGCTCGACGCGGCCGGCGTCCCCGGTGCACACGCTGCGAGCAGGACCGCGAGCGGAACGAGCGCCGCGGCGATGCGCAACGGACGACGCGAGGACGCAGGGCGTCGACGGGCAGGGGAGGGGGATGCGGGCACAGGGACTCCAGAAAGCGATCGACCGGGTGCTGAGGGCCCGGTGGCGGCGTCGGACGAATTATTGGACGCCGTCTCGGAACCAGCATAGAGCCTCGGCACCACGCCCCGACCCCTCGCACGACGGCTAGGCTCACAGGCGGCGGAAGGAGCCCGCATGGCACGACCACCGGCACGGAACGCCGTCGGCAGACCCCGACGATCCTCCCGACGCGTCCTCGAGGAGGCGGCCGCCGAACTCTTCCTCGAACAGGGATACCCCGGCACCACCGTCGACCAGATTGCGAGCCGCGCCGGCGTCAGCCGCAACACCTTCTTCAACTACTTCGGCTCGAAGAGCGACGTCCTCTGGGTCGACGTCGACGCCGCGCTCGCCGGACTCGAACGGGCGCTCGCCGCAGGCGGGGACACCCCCGCGACGGACGTCGCCGACGTCATGCCGTCACTGCAAGCCGCCCTCCTGGGCATCGCCGAGGAGCGCTCGAACGGCGCCGTGCCCTGGGCGCTCACGCAGATCGAGCTGATGGACACCGCGTGGGAGCTGCAGGCGTCCGGCCTCGAACGTCTGCTGCGTCTCCAAGCCGTGCTCCGGGTCTCGCTCGCGCGCCTCGCCGTCCGCGCCGACGAGCTGACGATCCGGTCCGCCGCAGCGGCGCTCGCCGGTGCGATCGTCGCCGGCGCCGGGGCCTGGGCGGCCGCAGGTGTCGGCCGGGGCGAGCTCGGCGACTACCTCAGCCGCGCGATCGCTCCGGTGGTGGACGGGTACGGCCGCGCCCTCGCCCGGATCGACGGGCCGAGCTCCTCGTAGCCGACCTCCTCTGAGCCGCTCCGCAGGCTGTACGATGGGACCATCGACATCGATCCGGCCATCACCGGGGAGTCCTCGGCAGAACAGCGACCGCTCAGCGGCAGCCCAGTAGAACCGAGCGGGTCAGGCCCGTCACAGCCGGTGCAGAGCGGCCGTTCCAGTGGAGCGGCAAGCGGGGTGGTACCGCGTCGGCAACGCCGGCGTCCTCGCAGGACCCACGAGACCTGCCAGGAGAACGATGAGCTACCCGAAGTCCCAGGAACCGACCCCAACCGAGTCGGCGTCGAACGGCGCGGCGTTCGGCGTGACGCCGTCGCCCAGCTTCCCCTCGATCGAGGAGGGGGTGCTCGCCCGCTGGGCCGCCGACGGCACCTTCCAGGCCTCCATCGACCAGCGCGAGGGCGCTCCGGAATGGGTGTTCTACGACGGCCCACCCTTCGCGAACGGCCTCCCGCACTACGGTCACCTCCTCACGGGCTACGCCAAGGACCTCTTCCCCCGATTCCAGACGATGCGCGGCAAGCAGGTGCACCGCCGGTTCGGCTGGGACACCCACGGTCTCCCCGCCGAGCTCGAGGCGGAGCGCCAGCTCGGCATCACCGACAAGCGCCAGATCGACGAGATGGGGCTCGCCGCGTTCAACCAGGTCGCACGTGACTCCGTCCTCCGCTACACGGAGGAATGGCAGGACTACGTGACGCGCCAGGCGCGCTGGGTCGACTTCGAGCACGACTACAAGACCCTCGACGTGACCTACATGGAGTCGGTCATCTGGGCCTTCAAGCAGCTCCACGACAAGGGCCTGGCCTACGAGGGCTACCGGGTGCTGCCCTACTGCTGGCGTGACCAGACGCCACTCTCCAACCACGAGCTGCGGATGGACGACGACGTCTACCGCTCCCGCCAGGACCAGACCGTCACGGTCACCTTCCCGCTGGTCGGTCCGAAGGCCGAGAGCCTCGGACTGACCGCCGTCCGCGCGCTCGCCTGGACGACCACGCCCTGGACCCTGCCGACGAACGCCGCGCTCGCCGTCGGGCCCGACATCGAGTACGCGGTCGTCCCAGCCGGCCCGAACGGCACCCCCGACGCCACGGTGCTCCGCGAGGAGGGCTCCGCCCACGCCGACACCGAGGTCCTCGGCGGCGAGTACCTCATCGCCTCGGCGCTGCTCGGCAACTACGCGAAGGACCTCGGCTACGACTCCGCGGCCGAGGCGCAGGCCGCCGTCTCCCGGACGATCGTCGGGCGCGAGCTCGAAGGCGTCTCCTACGACCGCCTCTGGGACTACTACGCCGACGCCGAGTGGGGCATGGAGCAGGCCTGGCGCATCCTCGTCGCCGACTACGTGTCCACCGAGGACGGCACCGGCATCGTGCACCAGGCCCCCGCCTACGGTGAAGAGGACCAGAAGGTGTGCGAGGCCGCCGGCATCCCGGTGATCGTCTCCGTCGACGACGGCGGGAAGTTCCTCCCCGAGGTGTCCGACGTCGCCGGTCTCCAGGTCTTCGACGCCAACAAGCCGCTCACCCAGCTGTTGAAGGCACAGGGCCGCCTCCTGCGTCAGGCGAGCTACGAGCACTCCTACCCGCACTGCTGGCGCTGCAAGCAGCCGCTCATCTACAAGGCGGTGTCGAGCTGGTTCGTCCGCGTGCCCGAGTTCCGCGACCGCATGGAGGAGCTCAACCAGGAGATCACCTGGGTCCCGGAGAACGTCAAGGACGGACAGTTCGGCAAGTGGCTCGCGGGTGCGCGCGACTGGTCGATCAGCCGCAACCGGTACTGGGGTTCGCCGATCCCGGTGTGGAAGAGCGACGACCCGGCCTACCCGCGCATTGACGTGTACGGATCGCTGGACGAGCTCGAGGCCGACTTCGGCGTGCGCCCGACCGATCTGCACCGCCCGTACATCGACGAGCTCACGCGGCCGAACCCCGACGACCCCACCGGCCGGTCGACGATGCGCCGCATCACCGACGTCCTCGACGTCTGGTTCGACTCGGGATCGATGCCGTTCGCCCAGGTGCACTACCCGTTCGAGAACCGCGAGTGGTTCGACTCGCACAGCCCCGCGGACTTCATCGTCGAGTACATCGGCCAGACGCGTGGGTGGTTCTACCTCCTGCACGTGCTGTCGACCGCGCTGTTCGACCGGCCGGCGTTCACGAGCGTCGTGAGCCACGGCATCGTCCTCGGCAGCGACGGCCAGAAGATGTCGAAGTCGCTGCGCAACTACCCGGACGTCAACGAGGTCTTCGACCGCGACGGCTCCGACGCCATGCGCTGGTTCCTCATGTCGAGCTCGGTGCTGCGCGGCGGCAACCTCGTCGTGACGGAGGAGGGCATCCGTGAGGGCGTCCGCCAGGTGATGCTGCCGTTGTGGAACACCTGGTACTTCTTCTCGCTGTACGCGAACACGGCGGTGCCTGGTGGCTACGACGCCGAGTGGCGCACGGACTCCACCGACGTCCTCGACCGCTACATCCTCGCCAAGACGCGTGAGCTCGTCGTCACGGTGACCGACCACCTCGAGGCGTTCGACGCGACCCTCGCAGCGGCCTCGCTGCGGGACTTCGCTGACGTCCTGACCAACTGGTACGTGCGTCGCTCCCGCGACCGCTTCTGGTCGACCGACGGTGGCGTCTTCGACCGCGACGCCTTCGACACGCTCTACACCGTCCTCGAGACGTACTGCAGGGTCGCCGCTCCACTCCTCCCGCTCATCACGGAGCAGATCTGGACCGGCCTGACGGGCGAGCGCAGCGTGCACCTCGCCGACTGGCCGGAGCCCGAGGCGTTCCCGGAGGACGCGGCACTCGTCGAGGCGATGGACCGGGTCCGCGAGGTCTCCGGTGTCACTCTCGCCCTCCGCAAGCAGGCCGGTCTCCGTGTCCGGTTGCCGCTCGCCTCGCTCACCGTGGTCACGCCCGACCCCGCGTCGCTCGCGCCGTTCGAGGCGATCCTCCGCGAGGAACTCAACCTCAAGGCCGTCTCCTTCGCCGAGTTGACCGACACCAGCGGCACCGAGTTCGGCGTCACCTCGCGCCTCTCGATCAACGCCCGCGCGGCGGGTCCGCGCCTCGGCAAGACGGTGCAGCAGGCGATCAAGGGCGCTCGGAGCGGCGACTGGTCCGAGGTCGACGGCACGGTCACGGCCGGCGGCATCGAGCTCGTCGACGGCGAGTACGAGCTCGTCATGGAGGCATCCTCGGGCGCCGCCGGTGGGGTTGCGCTCGCGCTCCTGCCCTCGGGTGGCTTCGCCCTGCTCGAGACCACGCTGACGCCCGAGCTCGAAGCGGAGGGACTCGCCCGCGACGTCATCCGTGCCGTACAGGACACCCGGAAGGCGGCGGACCTGCAGGTGAGCGACCGGATCCGGCTCCAGCTCCGATTCGAGGACGACGCCGACGAACGCGCGGTGCGCAGCGCCCTCGACGTGGTCGACCTCGCCGGCGACACCCTGGCGACGTCCCTGACCTGGTCCGACGTCGAGGCGCAGGCTGGAGCGTCGGGCTTCGCCCAGTCGTTCGCGGCCGGGAAGTTCGGCAACGCCGGAGCCTTCACCGTGACCGTCGCGCGCGCAGAGGAGACCGCCGATGTCCGATGACCTGATCCCCGGAGACGAGCTGTCCTCGGCCGATGCCGCCGACGCCGTGTACCGCGAGCTCCTCGAACGGCTGGGGGAGGCCCAGCCGCAGCCGCGTCTCGGCGCCACCAAGCGGGCGCTCGAGCTCCTCGGCAACCCGGAGGCGTCCTTCGCGATCATCCAGATCGCCGGAACGAACGGCAAGACGAGCACGGCGCGCATGATCGAGAGCATCCTCCGCGCCCACGGGCTCCGCACCGGTCTCTTCACGAGTCCGCACCTCGTCCGGTTCACCGAGCGCATCGGGATCGACGGCGAGCGGATCTCGGACGAGGCCGTCGCCAGGAACTGGGACGACATCAAGCCGTATCTGGCGATGGTCGACGCCGAGCTCACGGCGGCCGATGAGCCCGCCCTGACCTTCTTCGAGGCGCTCACCGTCCTGGGATTCGCCTGCTTCGGCGACGCCCCCGTCGACGTCGCCGTCGTCGAGGTGGGGATGGGCGGTGCCTGGGACTCGACGAACGCCGCCGATGCCGAGGTCGCCGTCTTCACGCCCATCGACCTCGACCACGTGCAGCGGCTCGGCAAGACGATCGCCGAGATCGCGCGCACCAAGGCCGGCATCATCAAGCCCGGAGCACAGGTGGTCTCTGCCGCTCAGCACCCCGACGCGCGTCAGGCGATCGTCGAGGCCGCCGCGGCGGTCGACGACCCGGCCGTGTTCGAAGGTGAGGAGTTCGCCCTCGTGCAGGACGCCGTGGCGGTGGGCGGACAGCTCATCACCGTCCGAGGGCGCGCCGGCACCTACCCTGAGTTGTACCTCCCGCTCTACGGGGACCACCAGGGACGGAACGCGACGCTCGCGATCGCCGCGGTCGAGGCGTTCCTCGGCGGAGCGACCCAGCCGATCGCGGAGGACGTCCTCGCGGAGGGCCTCACCGAGGTCGCCTCCCCGGGGCGTCTGCAGCTCATCGGCACCGAACCGACCGTGCTCGTCGACGCGGCGCACAACCCGCACGGTGCCGCGTCACTGGTCGCCGCACTCGGCAGTTACTTCGACGTCGACGAGATCGCCTTCGTGGTCGGCATCCTCCAGGACAAGGACGCCGCCGGCATCCTGACGACCCTGGCGCCCGCCGCGTCAGGCTTCTTCTTCACCCAGTCGGAGTCGGAGCGGGCGATCCCGGCCGAGGAGCTCTCGCGCCTCGCCGCGTCGCTCGACCTGCCGGCGTCGACCTTCGCCGACACGCTCGACGAGGCCGCGGAGGACGCACGGCGCTGGGCCGAGGAGGCGCCGCGCCGGCTGGTGGTGATCACCGGCTCGATCACCCTCGTGGGCGAGGCGATCGAGGTCGCCGACGACCGGGAATGGAAGGCGACCGCATGAGCGGCATGGCACGGAGCCGGGCTCCACGGAGCATCAAGCAGACCCTCGGATCGATCATCCTCGGCTTCGAGATGATCGTCATGTTCCTCGGCGCGCTCGTCATCTTCGGGTTGAAGGCGCTCCCGGCCCCGGTCGCGTTGATCGGCGGAGCGGTGCTGTGCCTGATCATCGTCGCGACGATCCCGCTCCTGCGATTCCGCTGGGGGTATTGGCTGGGCTGGGCGGTGCAAGCCGCTATCGTGGCTACCGGCCTGCTCGTGCCGATGATGTTCCTCGTCGGCGGGATGGCCGCAGCCGTCTGGACCTATGCGATGGTCCAAGGCGACAAGATCGAGCGTCAGCAGGCGCTCTACCGAGAAGCGAAGGATTGACCGTGGCTGTTGAAGAAACCCTGGTACTCGTGAAGCCTGACGGCGTCGCACGCAACCTGACCGGCGAGATCCTCCGTCGGATCGAGGCGAAGGGCTATTCGCTCGTGGACCTGCGCATGGTCGAGCCGGACCGCGAGCTCCTTGCCGCGCACTACGCCGAGCACGAGGGCAAGCCGTTCTACGAGCCCCTCGTCGAGTTCATGCTGAGCGGTCCCGTCGTCGCGATCCGCGTCGCCGGCAACCGCGTCATCGAGGGCTTCCGCTCGCTCGCCGGCACGACCGACCCGACCACCGCCGCGCCCGGGACCATCCGTGGCGACTTCGGCCGCGACTGGGGACTCAAGGTCCAGCAGAACCTGGTCCACGGTTCGGACAGCCCCGAGTCCGCCTCCCGCGAGCTCGCGCTCTGGTTCGCCTGACGCACCGACTCCGCACGACGAAGCCCGCCTCCGATTCCGGGGGCGGGCTTCGTCGTGCACGTCCGGCGGCCGTTCAGGCCGCCACCGGCTACAGGTAGGAGAGGACGTCGAGGCGCAGCTGGGCGATGACCGCCACCACGAGGTAGCACCCGAGCGTCACCACCACGATCCAGGAGGACACGACCCCGGCGACGCGGCGGACGGCGGGGGACGCCGGGATGATGCCGTTCCGCAGGGTGAACGCGGTCACCGCGATGAACGAGGGGATCGTCACCGACCAGGTGACCATGCACCACGGGCACAGCGTGCCGAGGACGAAGATGCTCTGCGAGATCAGCCAGATGACGAATCCCAGCGCACCGAGGAACCCGATGTTGAACGCGATCCAGAACCACCGCGCGAACTGCGCACCCGCGAGGACCGCGACGCCGACGGCGATCGGGGCGATCCAGGCGGCGAGACCGATGATCGGGTTCGGGAACCCGAGGATGGCGCCCTGCCAGGAGTTCAGGTTGACCCCGCACTGCACGAGGATGCTCAGATTGCAGCCGAGCTGGGCGTTCGGATCCTGCAGGAGCTGGAACTTGTCGAGGGTGAGCGCGAACGCCGCGATCCACCCGATGACACCTGCGACGATGAGGAAGATGGCGAGGCCCCTGGGGCGCGCGTCGATGACCGGAGTTGACACGCCCTGATTCTCGCACGCCCGCCTGAACGGCGGCGGGACATGCCCGGGTGGTCCGTACTCAGGACCGTCGGCCCTGTTCGTGCGATAATCGTGGGGTGGTGCCCGAGCCGCGCTCGACCGCACGACACAACAGGCTTGTTGGGCAATGAGAGCCCAGGACCCGCCGGCACGTGCCGGCACGATCGTGAGAGCTCCGAGAGCCAGCGATCACACAGGATTTGCGAACGGCTGCACCCGCGGCCGCACGCACGAGACGAAGAACCGGAGGGTGGCGCGGCCACCGACCCGGCATAGGGGAGTACACCAGGAATGGTGAAAGAGCACACCGAGGATCCGGCCACGCCGGGGACCGAGCACGAACCGACCGACCAGCACCTCACGACGCCCGAGACGGCGGACGAGTCGACCAGCACCGAGACGGACGCCCAGGCGGCCGGGCCCGACGACCAGAAGACTGCGGCCGCACCGGTGCGTCCACCGACCACCATGCTGCTGTTCCAGGCGCCCGACCTGCCGCCGATCGTCCACCGCGACGACGAACCGCTCGAGGCGGAGCTCAGCTCGTCGAGGCGTCGCACGCGTCGTCGTGCCGGCGAGGACGGACCGGAGCAGGGCGAGCGGGGCGGCGACTCGCGCCCCGACACCCGCAACGTGGTCAAGGTCCGCACGCCGCGTGAGCCGGAACTCATCACCGAACCGCAGAAGGTGCGCGGCTCGACGAGGCTCGAGGCCAAGAAGCAGCGTCGCCGTGACGGACGCGACGCCGGTCGTCGTCGTCCGGTCGTCACCGAGGCCGAGTTCCTCGCCCGTCGCGAATCGGTAGACCGTGTCATGGTCGTCCGCTCCAAGAACGGCAAGACGCAGATCGGCGTGCTGGAGGACGGCGTGCTCGTGGAGCACTACGTCGCCCGGAGCCAGGAGGCGTCGCTCATCGGCAACGTCTACCTCGGCCGCGTGCAGAACGTCCTGCCCAGCATGGAGGCGGCGTTCGTCGACATCGGTCGCGGACGCAACGCGGTGCTCTACTCCGGCGAGGTCGACTGGGACTCCGTGGAGACGGGCAACCAGCCCCGCCGGATCGAGCTCGCGCTGAAGGGCGGCGACAAGGTCCTCGTCCAGGTCACGAAGGACCCGGTCGGACACAAGGGCGCGCGCCTGACGAGTCAGGTCTCGCTCCCCGGTCGCTACCTCGTCTACGTGCCGAACGGCTCGATGAACGGCATCTCGCGCAAGCTGCCCGACACGGAGCGCGCCCGCCTGAAGAAGATCCTCAAGGAGGTCCTCCCGGAGAACGTCGGCGTCATCGTCCGCACGGCCGCCGAGGGCGCGACCGAGGAGCAGCTCACGCTCGACGTGACTCGGCTGAAGTCGCAGTGGTCGGAGATCTCCCGTCAGATCGAGACGGTCCAGTCGCCGGCACTGCTGCACAGCGAGCCCGACCTGCTCATCAAGATCATCCGCGACGTCTTCAACGAGGACTTCCACAAGCTCGTCATCCAGGGCTCGGACGCGCTGCAGGACATCCAGAGCTACCTGCGCGGCGTCGCCCCGGACCTGCTCGAGCGTGTCGAGCCGTACGACGGCACGGGCGACTCCTTCGTCGACTACCGCATCGCCGAGCAGATCGAGAAGGCGCTCGACCGCAAGGTCTGGCTGCCGTCCGGCGGATCCCTTGTCATCGACCGCACCGAGGCCATGACGGTCGTCGACGTCAACACGGGAAAGTTCGTCGGTTCCGGCGGCAACCTCGAGGAGACGGTCACCAAGAACAACCTCGAGGCCGCTGAGGAGGTCGTGCGTCAGCTGCGGCTGCGCGACATCGGCGGGATCATCGTCGTCGACTTCATCGACATGGTGCTCGAGTCGAACCGCGACCTCGTGCTGCGCCGCCTCGTGGAGTGCCTCAGCCGCGACCGCACGAAGCACCAGGTCGCCGAGGTCACCTCGCTCGGTCTCGTGCAGATGACGCGCAAGAAGCTCGGCCTCGGCCTGCTCGAGACGTTCAGTGAGCCCTGCGAGGTCTGCGCCGGACGCGGCGTGGTCGTGCACCACGACCCCGTCGTGAAGCACCGCCAGACGCCGCAGCCGGAGCAGCAGCGCCGGCGCGGCAAGGGTGGGTCCCAGGGCGGCCAGCCCTCCTCGAACGGCCAGAGCGCTCAGCAGAAGCCAGCCGGACAGACGCACGGGATCACTGACGACGCGAAGAACGCGCTCGCCCTGATCGCGGCGCGCACGCTCCACCACGAGGAGCTCGCCGCCGCCGAGGCAGTGGCCGACGCCGTCGTGGCCGAGGCGCAGCACACGCAGTCGCAGCACACCGAGGCGCAGGGTTCCGGGGAATCGGTCGCGGACGAGTCCTCGACGTCGCCGGAGGATCAGTCCGGATCGTCCACCGGGTCGCACGACGGTCGGCGGAGCCGGCGCGAGAAGCGTGAGCCGCGCCGTCGTGGCGGTGACGGGTCCCGCCGGGGTGCCTCGGAGGAACGCTCGGTCGAGGCGCCGAGCGAATCCGCGGCACCGGCGCTGGCCTTGCTCGATCTGCCGATCGCACCGGTCGCCGACAAGCCGCGTCGCGCAGCCGTCGCAGACCCCGAGCACCTGCTCGAATCCGTCCTCGACGCGCTCCCCGAGCCGAAGCAGCCGGGCCAGGGCCGCGGCCGCAGCCGCCGGGTGTCGACCGCTTCACTCGCGGGCGGACAGGCCGTCGGTTCGGACGGCGCGCAGCGTCAGGCCGAATAGTCCGGTCGCATCAGGACGGCGCGTCTCCTCGGGAGGCGCGCCGTTCGCGTGCGGTGATGCGCAAGCCGCTGGCGATGAGTCGACGGACGAGTTCGCCGCCGGTCACCGCGACGGCGCCGGCCGCCACGAGCGACGCATGGCGCTCGGCGGGGACGTCATAGTGGTCGAGGTCGAACGATCGCGGCGGGAGCCCGGTGCGTCCGGCGAAGGCGTGCAACTCCTCCAGGGAGCTGTCGCTCACCACGTGGGACCAGAGCGTGCCGTGCGCCGGCCACAGCGGGGGATCGATGAGCACCGTCATGCCTCCATCCAACCATCGAGCCTCCATCGCGATTCCCGTCCGTGGTCGGACGCGCCGGGCACCCGGCCGGCGTTCAGGGGCCCCCGGGGTACACTGGTCGAGTGCGTCCGGTGTGGGAGCCGTGAGGAACAGCCTCGGTCACGAGGTTCTGTGCCCACTGGTTTGACCTGGACTGCACGATGAAGTAAACTCGACCGTTGGTGTGCATTGAGTTTTCAATGCCACGCCCAACGGTTTTCTGCCATCAAGGTGTCCCACGTGTTCGAGCCTTTCCGAGCAGTAACTTCCAGCAACAGTCAGTCGGAGCGTTTCGCTCCCCAAAGAACGGGTACGTAGTGGTTTACGCAGTTGTGCGCGCCGGAGGACGGCAGGAGAAGGTCGAGATCGGAACCATCGTCACGATGGACCGGGTCAAGGCCGACAAGGATGGCAACATCGAGCTTCCCGCGGTGCTCCACGTCGACGGTGAGAAGATCATCTCCGACGCGAAGTCGCTCGCGAAGATCACGGTGACGGCCGAGGTGCTCGAGAACCTCCGCGGTCCGAAGATCATCATCCAGAAGTTCAAGAACAAGACCGGTTACAAGAAGCGTCAGGGGCACCGTCAGGAGCTCACGCGCGTCAAGATCACCGGCATCAAGTAAGGCATCGAGGAGAAGAAGAGATGGCACACAAGAAGGGTGCGAGTTCCACTCGCAACGGTCGTGACTCCAACGCACAGCGTCTCGGTGTGAAGCGCTTCGGCGGCCAGGTCGTCCTCGCGGGCGAGATCCTCGTCCGCCAGCGCGGCACGCACTTCCACCCCGGCGCCAACGTCGGTCGTGGCGGCGACGACACGCTGTTCGCCCTCGAGGCTGGCTCCGTGCAGTTCGGCAACAAGGGCGGCCGCAAGGTCGTCAACATCGTCGCTGCTGCAGAGTAGCAACAACGTCTTTCCAGCAGGGGGCGGGCTTCGGCCCGCCCCCTGCTGTCGTACAACCGAGTTCCATGATCCAGAGAGGGGCTGAGCGTCCATGGTCACATTCGTCGACCGGGTCACACTGCACCTGCGAGCGGGCGGCGGCGGCAACGGCTGCGTCTCCGTGAAGCGCGAGAAGTTCAAGCCGCTGGCCGGCCCCGATGGCGGCAACGGCGGACACGGTGGTGACATCGTGCTCGTGTCCGATCCTCAGATCACGACGCTGCTCGGGTACCACCGGTCACCGCACCGGAGCTCCGACACCGGCGGCTTCGGCATGGGCGACCACCGCAACGGGTTCCAGGGCGAGACGCTCATCCTGCCGGTCCCCGTCGGGACGGTCGTCAAGGACGTCGACGGCGTCGAACTCGTCGACTTCGTCGAGCCCGGCATGGAGTTCGTCGTCGCTCCCGGCGGCCAGGGTGGCCTCGGGAACGCGGCACTCTCCTCGACGAAGCGCAAGGCCCCCGGGTTCGCGCTGCTCGGCACGCCCGGCTGGGAAGGCGACGTCCTCCTCGAGCTGAAGACCGTCGCCGACGTCGCGCTCGTCGGGTACCCCTCCGCCGGCAAGTCCAGCCTCATCGCGGCGATGTCCGCGGCGAAGCCCAAGATCGCGGACTACCCGTTCACCACCCTGCACCCGAACCTCGGCGTCGTCGAGGCCGGCGAGGTCCGCTACACCATGGCGGACGTCCCCGGGCTCATCGAGGGCGCCAGTGAGGGCAAGGGCCTCGGTCTCGAGTTCCTGCGTCACGTCGAGCGCTGCTCCGCGCTCCTGCACGTGCTGGACTGCGCGACGCTCGAACCGGGACGCGACCCGATCAGCGACCTCGACATCATCCTGGCCGAGCTCGCCGCCTACCCGGTGCCGGAGGGGCAGACGCCGCTGGTCGAGCGCCCGCAGCTCATCGCCCTCAACAAGATCGACGTCCCGGAGGCGAGGGAGCTCGCCGAGTTCCTGCGTCCCGACCTCGAGGCGCGCGGCTACAAGGTCTTCGAGATCTCGACGGTCTCACGCGAAGGCCTCCGACAGCTCTCGTTCGCGTTGAGCGAGCTCGTCGAGGAGAGCCGCGCCCGCGCAGCCCTTGAGGCCGCCAAGCCCCGGATCGTGCTGCGTCCGAAGCCGGTCGACGACTCCAAGTTCACCGTCACGGTCGAGGGTGGCACCTACGGCAACCTCTACCGGATCCTCGGCGCGAAGCCGGAACGCTGGGTGCAGCAGACGGACTTCAACAACGAGGAGGCCGTCGGGTTCCTCGCGGACCGCCTGGCGAAGCTCGGCGTCGAAGAGGCGCTCTTCAAGGCCGGTGCCGTCGCCGGCGCGACCGTGATGATCGGTGCGGGTGGCGGTGTGGTCTTCGACTGGGAGCCCACACTCACGAGCACCGCAGAACTGCTGACGCAGCCGCGTGGAACGGACCCGCGCCTCGACGCGAGCCACCGCCCGACGCGCAACCAGCGTCGCGACGAGTACTTCGAGCGCATGGACGCCAAGGCCGAGGCCCGTGCCGAGCTGCTCCGCGAACGTGCGGCCGGTCTCTGGAACGACGACGAGGGCTTCGAGGTCGGCTCCGTGCCGGCCGACGCACAGCAGGACGAGCGTGTCACGACGGAGGACGACGACCGGTGACCATCCACCAGCGCAGTGGCATCCCCTCGGCGCGACGCATCGTCGTGAAGGTCGGGTCCTCCTCGATCAGTGGCGACAACGCCGGGCAGATCACTGCGCTGGTCGAGGCTCTGGCCGAGGCTCACGCCCGAGGCACCGAGGTCATCCTCGTGTCCTCGGGCGCCATCGCGACCGGCATGCCCTACCTCCGGCTCGACGCGCGTCCGAGCGACCTGGCGACGCAGCAGGCGGCCGCCGCCGTCGGGCAGAACGTGCTGATCTACCGGTACCAGGACAGCCTCGACCGGTTCGGCATCGTCGCGGGCCAGGTGCTGCTCACCGCCGGCGACCTCGAGAACCCCAGCCACCGGAGCAACGCCCAGCGGGCGATGGAACGCCTCCTCGGGTTGCGCATCCTGCCGATCGTGAACGAGAACGACACCGTCGCGACGCACGAGATCCGCTTCGGCGACAACGACCGCCTTGCGGCCCTCGTGTCGGTCCTCGTCGCGGCCGACGTCCTCGTCCTCCTGAGCGACGTCGACGCGCTGTACACCCGCCCTCCGCACGAAGCGGGTGCCGAGCGCATCGAGGAGGTCCCGTTCGGAGACACCCTCTCGGGCGTCACCTTCGGCGACATCGGCTCCGCTGGCGTCGGCACCGGGGGAGCGGGCACGAAGGTGTCGGCAGCCCGGTTGGCCGCCGAGGCGGGGACCTCCGTGCTCGTGACGTCGACGACGAACGTCGCGTCCGCCCTCCGCGGTGAGCACCTCGGCACCTGGTTCCAACCGGCGTGACGCGGCGAGCGTCCACCAGACGCCGCTGAGTAGAATCGACGCATGTCGTCGCCAACCACCACCGTGCTGCCACTCGCGGATCGTCTCACTGCTGCGAAGCGTGCCTCCCGGGTCCTCGCCCAGGCGACGACCGCGCAGAAGAACCGCGCCCTCGAGGCCATCGCCGTCGCGATCGTCGAGGGCGCGGATGCGGTCATCGCGGCCAACGAGCGCGACCTCGTCGCGGGACGCGAGCAGGGCATCAGTGTCGGCCTGCAAGACCGTCTCCGCCTCGATCGGGGCCGCATCGACGGGCTCGCGGTGGCGGTCCGCGACGTCATCGCGATCGTCGACCCGGTCGGACAGGTGGTCCGCGGAAGCAACACTCCGGACGGGGTGAAGCTCGAGCAGGTACGCGTCCCGTTCGGTGTGGTCGGTGCGATCTACGAGGCGCGCCCGAACGTCACGGTCGACATCGCCGCCCTCGCGATCAAGAGCGGCAACGCCGTGGTGCTCCGCGGCGGGTCGGCGGCGGCACACTCGAACGCGGTCCTCGTGGGGTTGCTGCGATCGGCACTGGAATCCGTCGGCCTTCCCGGGGATGCGGTGCAGACCGTCGACGAGTTCGGTCGCGACGGTGCGAAGCAGCTCATGAACGCCAGAGGCCTGATCGACGTCCTCATCCCGCGGGGAAGCGCGTCACTCATCGAGACGGTCGTCCGGGAATCGACGGTCCCGGTGATCGAGACCGGCGCCGGCGTCGTCCACGTGTTCCTCGACGAGAGTGCCGAACTCGACTGGGCCGTGGACATCGTCCGCAACGCCAAGGTGCAGCGCCCGTCGGTCTGCAATGCGCTGGAGACGATCCTCGTCCACCGCGCGGCGGCCGCGCGCGTGCTGCCCGCCGTGCTCGGCGACCTGCGCGAGCACGGGGTGCTCATCCACGCGGACGAACGCGCCAGCGAGGTCTTCGCCGACGTCGTGCCAGCCGTGGAGGAGGACTGGTCCACCGAGCACATGTCGCTCGAGCTCTCGGTGCGCGTGGTCGATGACCTCGACGCCGCGCTCGAGCACATCGACCGATACTCCACCGGACACACGGACGCGATCATCACGAACGACGTGGTGAACGCCGACCGGTTCCTCGCCGAGGTCGATTCGGCCGTCGTCATGGTCAACGCCTCGACCCGCTTCACCGACGGCGCCGAGTTCGGATTCGGCGCCGAGGTCGGCATCTCGACGCAGAAGCTCCACGCCCGCGGACCGATGGGACTGCCGGAACTCACGAGTACGAAGTGGCTCGTGCGTGGTTCGGGCCACACCCGTCGGTAGTCGCTAGACTGGTACGGGCGTCACGAGGCGTCGCACAGAAGGAGAGATCATGTCGATTGCCGCGTCCGTATTGGCTGCCACCGTCCTGGCCGAGTCGGAGCACGCCGTCGAACTCGCCGCACCGACCTGGGTGTTCGGCGCGGTCGCCCTCGTGCTGTTCGCCATCCTCGGCGCCGTGACCTTCAGCTACCGCGACGTCGCCAACCGCCATGCCGACAAGGGCGAGTCGGCCTCCGCTCACGGCGAGCACGGCCACTAGGCTGTCCGGCGTGAGCGCGCCCGTCACCGAGACGACGACCCGTCGTCCTCGGATCGGGGTCATGGGCGGGACGTTCGACCCTATCCACCACGGGCACCTCGTCGCCGCCTCGGAGGTCGCGCAGCACTTCGATCTCGATGAGGTCGTCTTCGTCCCGACCGGCATGCCGTACCGGAAGTCGGGCGTGAGCGACAGCGAGCACCGGTACCTCATGACCGTGATCGCCACTGCAGCGAACCCCCGCTTCACCGTCAGCCGGGTCGACATCGACCGAGCCGGACCGACGTACACGATCGACACGCTGCGCGATCTGCGCCGCAAGCGTCCCGATGCCGAGCTGTTCTTCATCACGGGTGCCGATGCGATCGCCCAGATCCTCAGTTGGAAAGACGTCAGAGAGGTCTGGGACCTCGCCCACTTCGTCGCTGTGAGTAGACCGGGACACGATTTGAACGTTTCCGGATTACCACAGCACGACGTAAGCTTGTTGGAAGTTCCGGCCCTAGCGATATCGTCGACGGATTGCCGGAGCCGGGTGAGCAAAGGCTTTCCGGTCTGGTATCTGGTTCCCGACGGTGTCGTGCAGTACATCACCAAGCACCACCTGTATCGGAGTGAAGCCACATGACCGCGTTGCCAGAGGATGCGCCCCTGACCAGGCGACAGGCTCGAGCGAGCCAGCAGCCGTCGACGTCCGCTGACGAAGCGACGACGGACGCTGCTGCGCCACGGAAACGACGCGCCTCGACATCCGATCCCGTCGCCGGGGGAGCGATCCCCGAGCAGACCACGTCGCGCGATGAGAGCGCTCCGACACCTGCGTCCACGTCACCCGCGCCGTCGTCGAGCGCTCCGGCATCCGGGGCACCTGCTCCGGCACCGACCGGTGGACTCACGCGCCGTCAGTTGCGAGAACTCGAGCGCACCGGCTCGATCGAGCAGGTGGGCTCCCCGGCAGCGCCGGTCGCTCCTCCGGTCGAGCAGCCGGTCCCCTCGGTAGCCCTGCCGCCGCGGACGCCCGATCAGGTGGTCGCTCCGCCTCAGAAGCAGAACAAGGCGGCCCGTCAGCAGGCCGCAAAGCTCGCGCAGCAGGAAGCGGACGCCAAGGCTGCCGCTGCAGCTGAGCAGGAGCGCCGCGAAGCCGAGGCCAGCAAGCAGGCCGAGCAGCGCCAGGCCGCCGAGCGCAAGGCGGAAGAACAGCAGGCCGCAGAACGCCAGGCCGCCGAACGCAAGGCGGCTGAACGCAAGGCCGCTGAGCGGGCCGCCGCCGACGAGCGCGCAGCCAAGGCCCGGTCCGCCGAGGCGCCGACGCCTCCCGTGACTCCCGCCGCTGCGGCGCCGGTGGCCACCGGTTCGCTTTTCGACGTCTCGGACCGCGACGACATCTCCGAGGACCCTGCATCGACCCTGTCGAAGGGGTTCGGGCGCGACTCCATGCTCGTGGCGGCACTCGAAGCCGAGAAGGCTTCGCAGGCCGACAAGGAGGTCGCGTTCGAGGACCTCCTCGGAAGCGGCATGACGAGCACGGGGCAGATCACCACGAGCTCGCTCATCATCCCCGTCGCTCCGGCGCAGGCTGAGGCGGGCGCCACGTCCAACTCCACGGGCGAGATCCTCATCACCGGAACCATCGATCTGCCCCGCGGACTGGGTTCTGCCGGTCAAGACCCGAACCACTTCGACGGTGCAGGGATCGACCGACTCATCGAGGGCGACGAGCTGCCGGCCTCGGTCACTGCAGCGTCCCCGGTCGCTGCCAGCCGCGCGGTCAGTAGCCACGGTTCCACCCGCGACGTCGTCCCGGCCACCACCAATCAGAGCAACAAGCTGCTGATGACGCTCGCGATCGCCGCCGCGGTGCTCGCCGCCGGCGTGATCGCGGTGCTCATCATCGGTTTCTTCGGCGGAGCGTTCTAGCCCTGCCGGCATTCATCCGATCGCGCACCATGCGATCGCCAGAGGAGTACACCACATGACCCTGTCCGACACCACACTGGACGCCGTCCAGCTCGCAGCGACCGCAGCCGAGTCCAAGGGCGGCGAGGATCTCGTCGCACTCGACGTCTCCGGTCCGTTGCCGTTCGTCGACGCCTTCCTCCTCGTCACCGGTCGGAGTGAGCGCAACGTCGTCGCCATCGCCGGCGAGGTCGAGGACCGCCTGAACGCGAGCGGCGTGAAGACGCTGCGACGCGAAGGCAAGTCCGAGGGGCGGTGGATCCTGCTCGACTTCGGCGAGGTCGTCGTCCACGTCTTCCACGAGGAGGAGCGGATGTACTATTCGCTGGAGCGTCTGTGGAAGGACTGCCCGGTGATTCCGCTGGTCTCGTCCGCACCGCAGCCCGCGAACTGACCATCCCGTCGGTGCCGAGCACCGAAAGTGGTCACAACTGCTCTCAAGATGTAGTAACCTATTCAAGTTGCTTCCGCTGAAACAGCAGGGGCAAGCAAGTTGAATACGGGTCTGTGGCGCAGCTGGTAGCGCACCTGCATGGCATGCAGGGGGTCAGGGGTTCGAGTCCCCTCAGATCCACCCGAACATCGAGAAGTCCCCGTCAGCCGAACAGCTGACGGGGACTTCTGCGTTGTTACGACTCTGTGTTGGGCGAGACCCTGAGGTCAGTTCACCTCGTTGGGGTGGCTGCCGACGCGCTTGCCCGAGTCGAGGGCGTCCATGGACGCGATCTCGTCGGCGGTCAGCTCGAAGCCGAAGACGTCGAAGTTCTGCGCGATGCGCTCGCGCGAGTTCGACTTCGGGAAGACGATGAGCCCGTTCTGCAGGTGCCACCGGATGACGACCTGCGCCGGCGTGACGCCGTGCGCCTCGGCTGCAGCGGAGACGGCCTGCTCGCCGAAGAGGTCGTACTTGCCCTGACCGAGCGGGCCCCAGGACTCGATGTGGATGCCGTGCTCCGCACCGAAGGCGCGCAGCTCACGCTGGGCGAACGCCGGGTGGAGTTCGATCTGGTTGACCGCAGGGACCGTCTCGGAACCGGCGATCAGCTTCTCCAGGTGCTCGACCTGGTGGTTCGACACGCCGATCGAACGCGCCTTGCCGGCCGCCTTGATCTCCTCGAGGGCGAGCCACGCTTCGAGGTAGTCGTCCTTGGCCGGGGTCGGCCAGTGGGTCAGGTACAGGTCGACGTGGTCGAGCCCGAGCTTGTCGAGGCTCTCGTCGATGGCGCTGTGCGCGGACGCCTTCTGGTGGCGATCGTTCCAGAGCTTCGTGGTGATGAAGAGTTCGTCGCGGGGGATGCCCGACTTCGCGATGGCGGCGCCGACGCCCTCCTCGTTCTTGTAGATGGCCGCGGTGTCGATGTGGCGGTAGCCGACCTCGAGCGCGTCCGAGACGATGCGCTCGGCCTCCTGCGGGTCGACGAGGAAGACGCCGAAGCCGAGCTGAGGGATGGTGTGGCCGTCGTTCAGGGTGATGGTGGGAACTGTCATGTCCTCATGCTGGCACCGGAACCGTCCGTCCGGAACGGGTCTTCGCCCTGCGCGTAACCGGTCGACACGCATGGGAATACCAGCGGCGACATGACGCTTGTGTTTCGAGAGGGCAGGCGTCTGCCCGCACGACGGCCGAGGCCTGAGAAGGATGACACCGCTATGACGACTGAAACCGTGCCGAATCCGACCGGTTCCGTCCCGACGACCGGGAAGCCCTCGGACGACCGCCTTCCACCCGGGTCCAAGCTCCTGATCGGGCTACTCCTCGTGTCGGCGTTCGTCGTCATCCTCAACGAGACGATCATGAGTGTCGCCCTGCCGCGGCTCATGGAGGACCTCGACATCACGGCGAGTTCCGCGCAGTGGCTGACCACCGGCTTCATGCTCACCATGGCCGTCGTGATCCCCGCGACCGGGTTCCTCCTGGAGCGGTTCTCCCTCCGGACGATGTTCATCACCGCGATGGTGCTGTTCAGCCTCGGTACGCTCATCGCCGCGCTGTCCCCGGGGTTCGGCACCCTCCTGCTCGGTCGTGTCGTCCAGGCCAGCGGTACCGCCATCATGATGCCGCTGCTCATGACGACCGTGCTCAACGTCGTGCCGGTCTCGGCGCGCGGCCGGACGATGGGTGCGATCTCGATCGTCATCTCGGTCGCCCCGGCCGTCGGGCCGACCGTCTCCGGGCTCATCCTCAGCGTGCTCGACTGGCGCTGGATGTTCTGGATCGTCCTCCCCATCGCCGTCGCCTCGCTGGTCCTCGGCGCCGTCCTCGTGCGGAACGTGACGGAGCCACGTCGGGTCCGCTTCGACGTGCTGTCGCTCGTCCTCTCCGCATTCGCGTTCGGTGGACTCATCTTCGGTCTGAGCAGCATCGGCGAGTCCGCCGAGGGACACGCGCTCATGCCCGTCTGGATCCCACTCACGGTCGGTGTCCTCGCCTTGCTGGGGTTCGTCCTCCGGCAGCGCGCCCTCGCGCGCGACGACCGGGCGTTCATGGACCTGCGCACCTTCGCGAACCGCTCGTTCACCGTTTCGATCATCCTCGTCGCGATCGTCATGATGGCGCTGTTCGGCTCGCTGATCATCCTGCCCATCTACCTGCAGAACGTCCTCCAGGTCGACACGCTGACCACCGGCCTCATGCTGCTGCCCGGCGGCTTGACGATGGCTGCCCTCGCGCCGCTGGTCGGGTCGCTGTTCGACCGGTTCGGTCCGCGTCCACTCGTGATCCCCGGTGCGTTCGCGGTGAGCGCCGCGCTCTGGCTGCTGACGATGCTGGGCGTCGACAGCGCCATCGTGATGATCATCGCCGTGCACGTGCTGCTGAGCGCCGGTCTCGCGTTCATGTTCACGCCGCTGCTGACCTCAGCGCTCGGTTCGCTGCGGCCCGAGCTCTACCCGCACGGCAGCGCCATCGTCGGCACGGTCCAGCAACTGGCCGGAGCAGCTGGGACGGCGTTGTTCATCACCATGATGTCGACCACGGCGGCGGCTCGTGCGGTGGTCGGTAGCTCCGCGGTCGACGCGACGGCAGCCGGCGTGCAGGCGGCCTTCATGTGCGGCGCCGTGCTCTCGCTGCTCGCGATCGGTGCGTCGTTCCTCATCCGGCGAACGGACCAGGCTTCGGCAGGCGTGCACGTCGGCCACTGAGACGCACGACCTCCGACGGCGTCAGCGCAGCCAGCGCATCGTGTAGGCGTCGGCGAGGATCGGCATCGCGGGGCCGTTGAGTGCAGTCCGCAGCGCGAGGTCCCGCACCCCGACGAGCGGGCCCGGCAACGGACGCCCCAGGCGCATGTTGAGCTCCGCCTGCCATGAGGCCCGACGGATCGCGCGCTGTTGACGGGAGACGGCCGCGGCCACGTCCCGCCGTGTCGAGCGGTGCCCGCTGGTCATGCCGACGATCAGTGGCGCGAAGACCCGTGCATCGGACCAGCCCAGGTTCATGCCCTGGCCGCCGATCGGGCTGATCTCGTGGGCGGCGTCGCCCAGATAGACGACCCGACCGTCGACCACGCGCCTCCGTCGTCGACGAAGCACGCCGAACGCGCTGAGCATGGTGTTCGTCGCCGGATCCACGTCGTCGCCGGTGCGGGCGGCGACGAGGGACGCGAGGTCGGACGCGGTGGGGTCCGGGCGGGCCGCGTCCTGATCGTTTGAATACCCGGTGTGAACGACGTACCGTCGCATGCCGTGGGGGAGCGGGAAGGACTCGACCACGCCTCGGTGGTGCAGGTGCACCCTGGCGATGGAACCGGCCCCACTCCGATCCGCGACGTCGCCCATGAGGTACCGGTCCCGATATCGGTGCACGGGCCCCGGAGCCTGCATCCCGGCGACGGTGGCGCGTCCTCCTGCTGCGACGACCACGACGGCTGCGCGGGTACTCACCGTTCCATCGGCGTCACCGCCGGACACGAGGACCCCGTCCTCTGCCGGGGTCAACCGCGTACAGCTCGTCCCCGTCCGGAGCGATCCCGGCGCGACGGCTTCGAGTCGAGCACGGAGGATCCGTTCGGTCCGCCATTGCTCGAGCGCGGCGACATACGGGTGTGGGACGGGCCGATCGCTGAACACGACCGACCCGAGGCGTCGTCCCGCGTTCCAGGCTTCGCCCTGGTCGATCCGGACCGCGTCGCGGCGGATCTCGTCGAGGACGCCGAGCTCCTCGAACAGGTCGAGCGACGGCGGGTGGATCCCGATCGCCCGGGTGCCGGAGGGGGAGTCCGACCGTCGCTCCCAGACGGTCACGTCGACGCCGGCCTGAGCGAGGAGGATCGCCGTCACGAGACCGACCGGTCCGCCCCCGATGACGAGCACCTCGGTCATCGGGGGCCCTCCGCTGCCGACGGGACGCCCTGTGACAGCAGGAGTCGCATGGGGAACCGGCGCTCGACGATCCAGTCGTTCGGCACGACGCGCTGCAGCTCCTCCTGGCGATAGCTGCGACGGATCGAACGGAGGCCGTCGACGTGGAGGAAGGAGCGCCGTCGCCCTGCACGGGTGGCGAGACCGTAGACCGCGTACGCGAGCCGGTTGCGCTCGAGGTCGCTGTGCAGGACGAGTCGTCGGGCGATCCGCGAACTGTCGGTGAGCAAGCCCGACAGTCCCGCGGGATCGAGGTGGTGGAGCACGTGGTTGGACAGGACGATGTCGGCCGCCTCGCCTGCGGCGACGAGGTCGCTGCTGTGCGCCGGGCGGAAGGCGACGGGGCCATCGGGGTATCGGCGACGGGCGAAGGCCACGGACCGCTCGTCGGGATCGATCCCCACCACCTGCACGGGGAGATGGTCGGCCTGCGCCCAATCAGCGATGGCCACGGCGACATCGCCACCACCGAAGCCGATGTCGAGGATCGTCGTGGTCCGGGAGGGGTCGAGGAGTGGACGGATGCGCGACCGGTACAGGCCACGCCAGCCCGAGACGAGCCGGTTCACCGTCGCGAACCTGGCGTAGGTCGCGTCCAGCAGCGCGGGATCGCAGTCGGGATCGTCCATCAGTTCGAGGAGATCCGTCGCACGGCGGCCGAGGTCGGGCAGCATCAGGGTCGGCCGGCCCGGAGCCGGAGCAGCGCGCTCTCGATCGTCAGTCCCGGACCGAAGGCGAGGGCGCACACCCGTTCCTCGGCGTCGGCCGACGCATCGTCGAGGAGGCGCTGCAGGATGAAGAGCACGGTCGCGCTCGACATGTTGCCGTACTCGCGCAGCACCGTCCGTGACGGAGCCAGCAGTTCGTCGTCGAGTCCGAATCCGCGCTGGACCCGGTCGAGGATGCTCCGGCCACCGGGATGGATCGCCCAGCGGTCGATCGATGAGACCGGGGCGTCGTCGGCTGCGGCGAGGAGTGGGCGGAGGGCGATCTCGAGGTGCTCGCCGATCAGCTTGGGCACCGCGCCGCTCAGCACCATCTCGAACCCGTGATCGCCGATCGTCCAGGCCATCTCCGTCTCGCCGTCCGGCACGAGCGCGGTGGACCAGCCGTCGAACTCGAGCACGGGCGCGGAGGAACCGGTGTCCCGACCGGTCACGACGGCAGCCGCGGCACCGTCGGCGAACACGGATGAACCGAGGATCACATCGGGGTCGTCGGAGGAACGGAGATGGATGGAGCAGAGCTCGATGCAGACCACGAGGACGACGGCGTCGGGGTCGGCTGTGCAGAACGCCTCTGCGGCGCGAAGGGCGGGGAACGCGGCGAAACACCCCTGGAAGCCCAGGTGGTAGCGCTCCGTGCCCGGGTCGAGCCCGAGGTCGCGCACGAGGAGGTATTCCGGGCCGGGCGCGAAGAACCCGGTGCAGGAGGCGGTCACGACGTGGGTGACGTCCGCCGCCGTCAGACCGGGGGCTGCGTCCAATGCCCGCCGTGCGGCCTCCAGGAGCAGCGGAGGAGCATGCTCGATGTAGGCGTCGTTCCGCACGCCGGTGGGCGGGGAGAGCACCTGCCGCTGCGCCGCGTCGTAGAAGGCGGCCGTGGTCGTCTCGACCTCGTGGTCGAAGGCGTCGATGACGGTGTGCCTGGTGTCGATTGCGGACGCGTCGAAGGCGGCACCGATGAGACGCTGGGCGAGCCGGGTCCGCCCGGGTTGGTCGCGGAACACATCCCTGATCTCGTCTTGATGAAGGATGGTCTGAGGAACGGCCACGCCGATCGCCCTCACGGAGACGGTCATGCTGCAGTGTACCGCCGTGGCCCGGGTGTCACCCTAAGCTGAGGCGGTGTTCTCCATGGTCCGTCGTCTGTTCGCGTCCTCGCATCCCGGGCCGACCGTCGCGGTGACCGTGCTCGCCGTCGTGCTCGGATCGGCCGTCGGGCTGCCACCCCTCCGAACGGCCCTGCTCGCCGTGGTGGTGTTCGTCGGGCAACTCTCCATCGGCTGGTCCAACGACTGGCTCGACGCCAGACGCGATCGTCGCTCGGGACGGCAGGACAAACCGGTCGCACGCGGCGACCTCAGCGTCTCGGCAGTCCGGGCGGCGGCACTCCTGGCCGGTGCGGCGAGCATTCCGCTCTCGGCATCCCTCGGCTGGGCGTCGGCGGCCGCGCACCTGCTCTTCCTCGTCTGCGGATGGGCCTACAACCTGGGTCTCAAGGCGACGGCCTGGTCGGTCGTCCCGTTCATCGTGGGGTTCGGCGCACTGCCCGCCGTGGTCACCTTCGCTGCCGTCCCTCCGGTCGTGCCGGCCGCGTGGACGCTCGCCGTCGGTGGACTGTTCGGTGTGGCGATCCACTTCACGAACGCCCTGCCCGATCTTGAGGACGACCTGCGGACCGGCATCCGCGGTCTGCCGCACCGGCTCGGCGCGCGGACCGCCGGTCGGACGGCCTTCGTCGCCCTCGGCGTCTCAGGTGTGGTCGCCGTCCTCGGACAGAGCGGGATCTTCGTCGGCAAGCCGACCGCACCGCCGATCGTCGGGGTGCTGGGCGCCGTCGGTGTCCTCGCGCTCGTCGTGTGGGGGCTCGTGCTCGTCGGAACCCGAACGCCGGACCGTCTGCTGTTCCGACTGATCATCGGAGCCGCCCTGCTCGTCACCGTGGTGCTGGCGGTGGCCGGGACGAATCTCGGCGCGGCCCAGGTCGGTTGAGACGGGGCGTCAGTACCAGTTGGTCGCTTCCGAGTGCGCCCACGCGCCGCAAGGGGAGCCGTATCGGCTGTCGATGTAGTTCAGGCCCCAGTTGATCTGCGTCGCCGCATTGGTGCGCCAGTCGTCGCCGGAGCTGGCCATCTTGCTCCCGGGCAGGGACTGCGGGATGCCGTAGGCGCCGCTGGACTCGTTGTAGGCGTTGACGCGCCAACTCGACTCCCGGGTCCACAGCTGCAGCAGGCACTGGAATTCTCCGCTGCCCCAGCCGTAGGCACCGATCGCGGACTGTGCGTACGCCTTCGCCCCGGCCGGGTCGGCCGCGAGGTCCGGCGGAGGAGCGCTCGTGGAGCCCTCGCCACCGGTCGCCTCGTTGCGTCGCTGCTCCTCCGCGGCGATAGCCTCCTGGCTCTGCGCATAGGCCTGTTCGACCGCCGCGGTGGTGTTCTTGAGGACGGCGAGCTGCTGGTACAGCCGGTCGCGGTTGGCCTGCTGTTCGGCGACCGCCGCGTCGGCGGCGTCGCTCGCGGACTGCGCTGTCTCGTAGCTGGCGTCCGCCGCCTCCGAGAGTCGCTGACGTTCGGTCTCGGCCGCCGTCGCCTGCTCGGCGAGCGCGGTCGCCGTGTTGCTCGCGGCGGTCGCGGACGCGAGGTCTTGAGCCGAGGTCTCGCTCAGCTTGCTGATCGCGCTGAGTTTGGAGAGGAGGTCGTCGTCGGCCGCCCCGGACAGGACCAGGGAGAGCGTCGGGTCGACGCCGCCGGTGCGGGTCATCTGCGCGATGACCGCTCCGGCCTGACGCTTGCTCGACGCTGCTGCCGACGCTGCGGCGGTCGCCTGCGCACTGATCGTGTCGGCGACGGCGGCCTGCGCGTCGAACGCCGCCTTGGCCTCACCTGCCGCCGCACCCTGGCGGACGGCTTCGTCACCGAGCCTGGCGGATTCGTCGCGCAGTCCGTCGAGGAGGGAGACGATCCGGTCGGCTTCCGCCTGAGCGGTCGATTCGTTCGCCTTGGCAGCCTGGACGTCGTCCCAGCTCGGGTAGTCGGCGGTCCGGAACGAGGTGGGGGTCACGGCGACCGCCGGGCTCGCGACCGACACCGCGATGACGAGCGCGGCTCCGAGGGCGGCGGCTCGCGAGACGCCCCTCGAGCGGGGCGAGAGGGCTGTCAGCGGCTTGCGCATGCGTCCATCCTGGCTGTCACCCACGCAAGTGTAGCCGCCGATGTCACATTCGTCACTCCTGCCACACCGGGGCGACGCCCAGCCTGCGTGGAAGATCCGAGCCTAGAGTGGGCCGGTGCAGCTGGGACGACGAGGGTTTCTGGCGGTCGGTGCCTCGATGGCGGCGGGTGCCGTCCTCGGCTTGTCCGGGTGCACGGAGCCCGGATCCCCGAAGCCGCCGATTCGTCCCACGAGCACGACTCCGGCTGTCGCCGACCAGCGTGCGGCCGCCGAACTCGCCAGGATGACCCTCGAGCAGCGGATCGCATCGATGCTGATGCTCCATGTCCCTGGTACCGACCCGGGCACGCTCCGCGCGTTCGTCGAGCGGTATCGACCGGGCGGGTTCATCATCATGGGCGACAACGTCCCGGGCCTCGCGGGGCTGCCCGCGGTGACGAGCGCTCTCAGCCCCGACCCGACCTTGCCCCTGCTCATCGGCATCGACCAGGAGGGTGGCGATTTCCGGCGCATCGACGAGGATGCCTTCGCCGCAGCCGACACCTTGAAGTCGCAACCGCCCGCTGCGAGCGAGGACGCGTTCCGCGGGCGAGCCGCCATGCTCGCGGGTGCCGGCTGCTCCGTGAACTTCGGGATCGTCGCGGACGAGACGGCCGACCCTGCCTCCTTCATCTACGATCGTGCCCTCGGGACGACACCGGACGCGTCGGCGGACCGCGTCGCAGCAGCCGTCCGTGGTGAGCGGGGTGCGGTGCTCAGCACCTTGAAGCACTTCCCCGGCCATGGACAGGCGCCGGGGGACTCCCACTCGACGGTCCCGACCACGGCCATCGGTGCCGCGGACTGGGCTGCGACGGACGCCCTGCCGTTCGTCGCCGGTATCGACGCCGGTGCCGAGGTCGTCATGTTCGGCCATCTCGTCTACTCGGCGGTCGACGCCGCACCGGCGACGCTGTCGGCGGCCTGGCACGAGCGACTCCGGAGTGACCTCGGCTTCACCGGCATCACGATCACCGACGACATGCTCATGCTGCAGCACACGGGCCTGGCGGAGTACCAGAACCCCTCGGAGAACGCGATCCGCGCCGTGGCCGCCGGCAACACGATGCTGCTCTACGTCCTCGGTGCGGACCCGTCGTCGACCGGTGTCGACCCGGCCGTGCTCGTGGCCGACATCGCCGCCGCGGTCCGATCCGGGAGGGTTCCGGAGTCGAGGATCGCCGATGCTGCGCACCGTCTGCTGCGCACCCGGCTCGGCCTGCCGTCGCTCCGGCCGATGTCGCGCTGATGTCGGTGCGGAGAATTTCTCGGGGATGCGGGAATAGCTCCCAGGTCCGTGCGTTTGAATAGAACGTGGCGCGAGCGCGCCGCACATCGACGCAAGGAGTACCGCATGACCGACACCCTGACGATTCCCGGCTACAAGGTTGGCACCTGGGAGGTCGACGCCACGCACAGCGAGGTCGGCTTCAGCATCCGCCACATCATGGTCTCGAAGGTCAAGGGCAAGTTCGAGCGCTTCAACGCGACGTTCGTCACGCCGGAGAACCCCCTCGAGACGAAGATCACCGCGTCCGCCGAGGTCGCATCGATCAACACGAACCAGGCCGACCGCGACGGTCACCTCCGCACCGGCGACTTCTTCGACGCCGAGACCTACCCGACGATCGACTTCGTCTCGACCGGCGCCCGCGCCAAGGGCGACGACTTCCTCGTCGACGGCGACCTCACGATCAAGGGCGTGACCAAGCCCGTCACCTTCACCGTCGAGTTCGGCGGCTTCGCGACCGACCCGTACGGCAACTACAAGTTCGGCGCCACGGCGACCACCAAGATCAACCGCGAGGACTTCGGCCTCACCTACAACGCGGCGCTCGAGACCGGCGGCGTGCTGCTCGGCAACGACGTCACGATCACCATCGAACTGCAGGCCGCGCACCAGGCGTAGTCCCAGGACGTCGAAGGGCCGGTGGAGCAGCGCTCCACCGGCCCTTCGTGTATCCGGCCGGCTCAGGTCGGCTCGCCGACGATCTCGTCGCGCACGCGACGGAGGTCCTCCATGAGCGATCCGATGAGGATCCAGTGCTGGGGGTGCGGGCGGGCGATCACGAGGGGAGCGGTCAGCGCCGGGATCTCCGCGGTCTCGGTCGGCGGCTCGTCGGACGCGGCACGATCGTTCGCCAGCAGCCTGAGGTCGTGGGCCGCCCGTGCGAGCTCGACGGCGATGTCCGCCACCGTCGGCTCCTCGTGCAGGGTCGGGTCGTCGTGGTCGTGCACCGAACGCGCCATGCCGAGGGTCCTCGTGACCACGGGCTCCAGTCGACGCAGCAGCATGCGCTGACGATCGAGCTCGTCACGGTGCCTCGATCGACGAGGGTTGAGCAGCAGGCTGTCATCGCCCTCCTTCACCGCGGCGATCGCCCGGTCTCGCAGCGGCTTCAGCGCCCGGGCCTCCTGGAGCAGCGCCACGAGCTCCGCGTCCGAGTTCGCACGCGTGAGTGACGTGGCGAGATGGTCCAGGGTGTCGGCGCACGCGAGCGCGAGGGTGGTCACCGCCGCCTTCGCAGGAGCGAGGAGGACCGGTGCGACGAGGACGACGTTGACGAGGAGTCCGATGCCCGCACCGAGCACGGTCTCGACGATCCGCGCGACCGCGTAGTCCGGGGTCGTAGCGCCGATCGACAGCACCAGCATCGCGCTGATCGGGATCTGGTTGGCGGATCCGGGCCCGAGGCGGAGGACCCATCCGAGCAGGATGGAGATCACGATGGCCAGGAGCACGATCCAGGCGGAGTGTCCGAAGACGATCCCGATGGCTGTCGCGAGGATGACGCCGGTGATGACCCCGAGGCTGCGCTCGAGCGCCTTCCCGAACGACTGGTTGACGCTCGGTTGCACCACGAGGATCGCCGCGATGGCCGCGAAGACCGGGAGCTGGCCCGGGATGATCGTGATCGCGACGATCCAGGACGCGACTGCGGCCAGCGCCGTCTTCAGCACCTGGAGCAGGGGCAGCCGCGATCTGATGCGCAGGACGGGGACGACGGACATCGGTACCGTCAGAGCTTGTCGTGGAGCTGGTCGAGCAGTTCTGCGCCGTTCCCCGCGTAGACCCAGGGGGCACCCTCGTGCTGGGCGCCGACCTTCGAGCGCCCACCGGCGAGGACCGCCTCACCGGGGGAGAGCTGACGGATCGCCACGGCGGCGACACGGTCGGGGTGGCGTTCCTCGAAGCTCCGGTAGAGGGCTTCGTCGTGCTGTCCGTCGTCGCCGACGAGCAGCCATCGCAGACGCGGGAAGTCCTCGGCGAACCGGTCGAGGTTGTTGCGCTTGTGCTCGCGACCGCTGCGGAAGAACCGGTCGTGCGTCGGGCCCCAGTCGGTGAGGAGCAGGGCGCCGGCGGGGTAGAGGTTGCGTGAGAGGAACCGGGTGAGCGTCGGCGCGACGTTCCAGGCGCCGGTGGAGAGGTAGATGATCGGCGAACCGGGGTGCTCGCGCGCCGTGCGCTCGAGGAAGACCGCCATGCCGGGCACCGGTGTCCTGGCGTGCTCGTCGAGGACGAAGGTGTTCCAGGCCGCGACGAGTGGGCGGGGGAGCGCCGTCACCATCACCGTGTCGTCGATGTCGGACACGATGCCGAACTCGATGTCGTCGGCGACGATGAAGACCGGCGCTTCGACCGGGTCGCTGCCCTCGGAGCTCAGTCGGAGGGTGTGCCAGCCGGGTGTGAGTGACACCTGGACCACCGCGTCGACCACTCCGCCTCGGTCGCCCGTGACCGTGTGACGCTGCCCGTCGACCTCCACCTCGACCGTCGGGTCGGCGATGCTCAGCGCGAAGAAGCTCTTCCAGCCCCGTACCTTCTGCTGCGGTTGGACGGCGGTCTTGCCGGGTTCCGCCAGGACGACCCTGGCCAGGACACGGATCCACGACGTCGATCCGTAGCCGGTGAAGGGGATGATCGCCGCTTCACGTCCGTGCCGCCTCGCACGACGCTGGCGGCGCAGCTGGACGGCGTCCTCCATCCGTGCGGCGAAGTGCCGGATCTGCTCGGCGGCGTCGGAGGAGGCCGTTGGACGATCGTCGGATGCCTTCACCCGTTCAGTCTGTCATGCCGGTGCGTCCGGCCCGCCGTCTCGCGGCGATGACGGTGGTCTGCTACTCGGGCGGCGAGGCGTCGTCGGGTGGTGTCGCGTCCTCCTGGGCGAGCATGTGTCGCTCCTCGCTCCGCTGGAGGAGTCGCTTCACGACGAGGACCGCGACGGCGAAGACGACGATGATGCCGACGAAGACGTAGCCCGCCCAATGGAGGCGGTCCGACAGCTCGCGATAGCTGCCCGCGGCCAGTGCTCCGACGGAGACGTAGGCCGAGGACCAGATGACACAGGCGGGCAGTGTCCAGGAGATGAAGCGTCGGTAGCTCATCGTGCTCATCCCGACCGTGAGGGGGATCAGCGAGTGCAGGACCGGGAGGAACCGCGAGATGAAGACGGCGATGCCACCCCGCCGGTCGAGGTAGCGCTCGGCACGGGCCCAGTGCCGCTCGCCGATGCGGCGGCCGAGTCTGCTGGCACGGATACGGGGGCCGAACCAGCGGCCGAGCGCGAACCCGACGGATTCGCCGATGAGCGCGCCGGTGATGACGACGAGGATCATCGAGATCCACTGGACGGGTCCGACGACGGCGGTGCTGGCGACGATGACGACGGTGTCGCCAGGGACGACGAGGCCGACGAGGACCGACGTCTCGAGCATGATGCCGACGCCGGCGAGGATCGTGCGCGTCACGGGGTCGACGCTCTGCACCAGGTCGAGCAGCCAGCCGAGCACGTCGTTCACGGCTCAGAGCCTACTGCCGCGGGTATGGGAGCGGCTCGGAAACCCCTGTTAGGACACCCTTGGATGTGTGGTCTGACCACAGACGTGAAGTCCTGTACCATTGGTCTCGACGACATGGATCGAAGCCACGGGGATGACCACCCCGATCGGGCCGCACCTGCGCCGCCTTCCCTGGATGCCGCGAAAAATGGAGTGATCATCGTGAACGATCTTCTCGACCCGTTACTGCTGTCCCGATGGCAGTTCGGGCTCACCACCGTCTACCACTTCATCTTCGTGCCGCTCACCATCGGCATGGCGGTGACGGTCGCCGGGTTCCAGACCGCCTGGGTCCGGACCGGGAAGCTGCACTACCTGCAGCTCACCCGATTCTTCGGGAAGATCTTCCTCATCAACTTCGCCATGGGCGTCGTGACGGGCATCGTCCAGGAGTTCCAGTTCGGCATGAACTGGTCCACCTACTCCAGGTTCGTCGGCGACGTCTTCGGCGCACCGCTGGCACTCGAGGGCCTGCTCGCGTTCTTCCTCGAGGCGACGTTCATCGGACTCTGGATCTTCGGCTGGGACAAGCTGTCACCGAAGCTCCACCTCGCCACCATCTGGATCGTGGCACTCGGCACCGTGCTGTCGGCCTACTTCATCATCGCGGCGAACGCCTTCATGCAGAACCCGGTCGCCTTCCGGATCAACGAGGAGCGCGGCCGCGCCGAGCTCACGAACATCTGGGAGCTGCTGACCAACAAGGTCGCCCTGGCCGCCTTCCCGCACACGATCTTCGCGTGCTTCATGGTCTCCGCAGCCGTCATCATCACCGCTGCCGCCTGGCACCTCGCCCGGGGCCAGCACGTCGAGGCGATGCGCCCGGCGCTCAAGGTCGGCGCGTGGAGCATGCTCCTGGCGGGCGGTGCCACCATGCTCGCCGGTGACCAGCTGAGCCTCGCCATGGTCGAGACCCAGCCGATGAAGATGGCCGCCGCGGAAGCGATGTACAACACGGCGAGCGGTGCCGACGCCTCCTTCTCGATCTTCACCCTCGGCACACCCGACGGCGTCCACGAGCTCTTCTCGATCCGCATCCCGTACCTCCTGTCGTTCCTCTCGACCCACACCTTCGATGGCACGGTGGAGGGCATCAACGACCTGCAGGCGCAGTACACGCAGCTCTACGGTCCGGGCGACTACTCGCCCGTCATCTGGGTCACCTATTGGGCGTTCCGTTGGATGATCGGCCTCGGCCTCGCGTCGATGCTCGTCGCGGCCGCCGGCCTCTGGTTCACCCGCAAGGGCCGCGAGCCGAAGCGGTGGATGTGGCGCGTCGCGGTCTGGGCCGTCCCGATGCCGTTCCTCGCCATGACCATGGGCTGGGTCTTCACCGAGATGGGCCGACAGCCGTGGATCGTCTTCAGTCTGTTGAAGACGGAGGACGCGGTCTCGCCGAACACCACCGGCCTCGACGTCCTGATCTCGTTGATCGCCTTCACCGTCGTCTACGGATCGCTGCTCGTCGTCGAGTTCGGACTCCTGAAGAAGACGATCAAGGCCGGCCCCGACCCGATCGAGCTGTCCGAACCCGACGAGGACGGCGTGCAGAAGCCCGCCGCCCCCGCCACCACGGTCTACTAGGAGCGCATCATGGACCTCACGATTCTCTGGTTCTGGATCATCGCCGCACTGTTCGTCGGCTACTTCGTCCTCGACGGCTTCGATTTCGGCGTCGGCATGACGATCCCGTTCCTCGGGAAGGACGAGACCGACCGCCGGATGCTCATCAACACCATCGGGCCGGTCTGGGACCTCAACGAGACCTGGCTGATCGTCGCCGGTGCGAGCCTCTTCGCCGCCTTCCCCGAGTGGTACGCGACCCTGTTCAGCGGCTTCTACCTCCCGCTGCTGTTCATCTTGCTGGCACTCATCATCAGAGGGGTGTCGTTCGAATACCGGCACCAGCGGCCGGAAGCCTCCTGGAAACGGCGCTTCGACCTCATGATCATCGTGGGCTCGGCCCTGCCGGCCTTCCTCTGGGGTGTCGCCTTCGCGAACATCGTGCAGGGCGTCCCGCTCGATGCCGACCACAACTTCACCGGCACGCTCTTCACCCTGCTCAACCCGTACGGCATCCTCGGCGGTCTCACGACGCTCGTGCTCTTCTTCGCCCACGGAGCCGTGTTCGCCTCGCTGAAGACCGAGGGCGACATCCGCGAGCGCGCCCGCCGCCTCGCGAGCCGCGCCGGGCTCGTCGCCATCCTGCTCGCCGCGTCGTTCCTCGGGTGGACCGTCCTGGCGCACTTCTCGCTCCCGGTGTTGATCCTCGCGGCCATCGCCGCGGTCTCGCTCATCAGCGCCTGGTTCGCGAACAGCCGTGGGCTGGAAGGCCGTGCGTTCGCGCTCATGGCCGTGACCGTCGCGGCGGCCGTGCTCACCCTGTTCACCGCGCTCTTCCCAGCGGTGATGCCGGCGAGCAACGACCCGGCGAACAGCCTGACGATCGCGAACGCCTCCTCGACGGAGTACACCCTCACGGTGATGTCGTGGACCGCCCTGATCTTCCTGCCGCTGATCCTCGCCTACCAGGGGTGGACGTACTGGGTGTTCCGCAAGCGCATCACGCGGAAGCACATCGAAGCCGCCGCGCACTAACCTGTCATCGTGCGCCCCCTCGATCCGCGACTGCTCCGCTATGCCCGCGGAGCCCGGTCGATCCTCGGACTCGGCGCGGTCATCGCGCTCGTCCAGACCGCCTGTACGCTCGGGTTCGCCTGGTTCGTGGCCCAGCTCGTGTCCCGGTCGATCGCGGGGGATCCGGTCGAGGAGCTCCTGCCGTCGCTCTGGCTGCTGATCGGCATCGTGGTGCTGCGTGCCGGGACCGTCCTGGCGTCCGACTCGGTGAACGCCCGTGGCTCCGCGATCGTCCGCAGTCAGTTGCGGCGGGCCCTCGCCGGCGCGTTCGAGACGCTCGGGCCAGGGTGGGTCTCGCGTCGGAGCTCCGCCGCACTGACGACCGTGGCGGGCCGCGGGCTCGACGCCCTGGACGCGTACTTCGGTCGCTACGTCCCGCAGCTCATCCTCACGGCGATCGCCATGCCGATCATCGCGGCGGTGATCTTCGTCCAGGACCCGCTCAGCGGCATCACGGTGATCGTGACACTCCCACTCATCCCCGTCTTCATGATCCTCATCGGATTCGCGACCCAGGCGGTGCAGCGGCGCCAGTGGGAGACCCTGGCCCACTTGTCGCGCGGGTTCCTGGAGCTCGTCGCGGGCATGGCGACCCTCAAGCTGTTCGGACGGCAGCACCGGCAGGTGCAGCGGATCCGAACCGTCACCGAGGAGTACCGCGTCGAGACCATGAAGGTCCTGCGGTTCTCGTTCGTGAGCGGCTTCGCCCTCGAACTGCTGTCGAGTCTCGCCGTCGCCGTGGTCGCGGTCGGCATCGGCTTGCGTCTCCTCGACGGCTCGCTCCTCCTCGGAACGGGGCTCTTCGTCCTGATCCTGGCCCCGGAGGCCTTCCTGCCACTGCGGAACGTCGGTGCGAACTACCACGCGGCCGCGGAGGGGGTCACCGCCGCCGACGAGGTCTTCGAGATCCTCGACGAGGCGAAGGCCGTCCGCGAATCGCTGTCCGTTCCGGATCAGCTCGGCGCACCGGCGACGGCAGGCGACTCCGCTCGCCGAACGGCTGGCCTGGTACTCGACGGTCTCGGCGTGCAGTACGACGAGCTGCGGGTGCTGGACGACCTCGACGCGACGTTCCCGGCCGGCGTGGTGACGGCTGTCGTCGGCGCCAGCGGAGCCGGGAAGACGACCATGGCGTCGGCGATCCTCGGATTCGTGGACGTCACCGGATCGATCCTGCACGACGGCGGACGCATGTCACCCACGCCCGGTGGACGACGCTGGCTCTCGTGGGCGCCGCAGCGTCCGGTCCTCATCGCTGGGACGGTCGGCAGCAACGTCGCGCTGGGCGATGACGCACCCGACGCGGCGCTCATCGTCGAGGCGTTGTCGGCACTCGGGCTGTCCGCGCTGCCACTCGGACACCCCATCGGCGCGGTCGGCGACGGTGTGAGCGGTGGGCAGGCGCAACGGATCGCGATCGCGAGGGCCCTGTACCGACTGCGACGCACCCCGGCGGATGCCGGCACGCCGGTGCTGCTGCTCGACGAACCGAGCTCGGCGCTCGACGCCGCGTCCGAGGCGCTCGTCATCGACGCCGCGCGCGACGCCGCTCGAGCCGGGGCGGCCGTCATCGTCATCACCCACCGACCGTCGATCGTCGAACATGCGGATGCCGTGCTCGAGATCCGCGTGCGGTCAGAACGCGTCCAGGACGACGAGGTGATGCTCCATGGATGAGCGCGTCCGACAGATCATCCGACTGGCGCAGCCGCCGGCGCGCCGTTTCGTCCCTGGTCTCCTCGCCGGGATCCTCTCCGCGGGGGCCGCCGTCGCCCTCCTCGCTTCGAGCGCGTTCCTCATCACGAAGGCCGCCGAGCAGCCCTCGATCGTCGAGCTGGGTGTCGCCGTCGTCGGGGTGCGCGCGTTCGCGCTGGCCCGGGCGTCGTTCCGCTACCTCGAACGCCTGCTCAGTCACGACGCTGCATTCCGTCAATTGGCGCAGCTGCGCTCCGGCATCATCGAACGCGTCATCCCGGTGGCTCCCGACGGACTGCAGCTCACCGGCCGGGGCGACCTCCTCACCCGCCTGGTGACCGATGTGGACGAGCTGCAGAACGTGCCGTTGCGGGTCGTCCAACCACTGGTGGTGTCGGGTGTCGTCGCCGGAGCCTCCGTCATCCTCACGACCGCGCTGCTCCCGGCCGCCGGGATCGCGCTCGCGGTCTGCCTCATCGCGGCGTTCCTCGTCTCGTGGTTGCTCGTGAGCCGGGTGGCGGCCCGCGCCGAACGCGAACTCGCGCCGCTGCGCGGTGCGCTGTCGGAAGCCCTGCTCGAGCTCGTGACCGGTCTCGACGTGCTGACCGCTTACGGTGCGGTCGACGCCGCACGGGCACGGATCGAACATGCCGACGCGGCACTCACGCGCGCAATGGTGCGGCGGGCCGCGGGCGCCGGGGTTGCCGGCGCCGTTCTCTCCCTGGCCTCCGGGGCGTCCGTCGTCGCGGCGCTCTGGGCAGGCATGCCGGCGCCGGGAACGATCGGCGGCCCCGCGCTCACCGTGATCGTCCTCGTCCCGCTCGCCGTGTTCGAGGTCTGCGCGATGGTGCCCCTCGCGTTCGGGGCCTGGCGGGAAGCGGTCGCGAGTGCCGAGCGCGTGGCGGACGCGGTCCCGAGCGAGCGCCCACGCGAGATCCCGGACGAGGACAGTGGAAGCATCCTCACGCCGACCTTCGACGGCGTCATGCTCGAGGCGGAGCACCTCAGCGCACGGTGGCCCGGGAGTACGGCGGCGGCGCTCGCACCGATCAGCTTCCGGCTGTCGGCCGGCGACCGGCTGCTCGTCGAAGGCGACAGTGGAGCCGGGAAGACCACGCTGGCGCACGCTCTCGTCCGCTTCCTCGAGTACGAGGGTGGGTACCGCGTCGGCGGCGTCGAGGCACGCGACCTCCGCCCGGACACGTTGCGCGAGTCGGTCGGGCTCGTCGAGCAGCGTCCGTTCCTCTTCGACGCGGACATCCGCCAGAACCTCCTCTTCGCCAGGGACACGGCCGACGACGCTGAGCTGGAGGCCGTGCTGGAGCGGGTCGGGCTCTCGTCCTGGCTCGCCGAACGCGGTGGACTCGACCGCCCGGTGGGGGAGCACGGCGCGCTCGTATCTGGAGGGCAGGCGCAACGCATCGCCCTCGCCCGTGCGCTCCTCCGCGAGTTCCCCGTGCTCGTGCTCGACGAGCCGACCGCCAACGTCGATCCCGAGCGCGCGACCGCCCTGCTCGAGGACCTGCTCGGTGTCGCGGGATCCGAGGGTCGTGCGGTCATCGTGATCTCGCACACGCCGGTTCCCGACAGCCTCGTGACCGGTCGCCTCCGGATCGTCGCGCCGCCGATCGCGGCCGTCGGCTGATGCGATCCACCGGAGCACGCCGGCGGGTCGTCCTCCCGGCCTGGTCGGACCCGGAGGACGTCTACCGACGCGTCTTCGCCGACGAGCCCTGGGCAGCCTGGTTGGATTCGGGACAGGGCGCCCGGACCGGCGTCAGCCTCATCGGACGCGGGACGGAACGCCTCGTGGCGGACGTCCGGCTCGGCACTGTGGAGCGCGTCACCCCGGTCGCCGCCTCCATCGACCGGACGACGATGCTCGACGCCCTCCGCACCGTGCGCGCGCACGACGAGCCCGGCGATTGGGTCGGGTGGTTCGGCTACGAGTCGGGGGCGGGGCTCGTCGGGGTTCCGGCACACGCGGCCGCCTCCCCGGATGCGCTCTTCCTGCGCCTCGACGACCAGGTGCGGTTCGACCATGCGGCGCGGACGGTGACGGTCTCGTCGGACGATCCCGACTGGATCGCGACGACCGTCGAGCGATTGAGTACGGCGACCGAGCCTCCTCCCGCGGCCGAGGCGGCCGGCGGGGCTTGCGCGCCCCGTCACAGTGATGCCGCGTACGTGCGGCTCGTCGAGCGGTGCCAGGAGCACATCACCCGCGGGGACGCCTATCAGCTGTGCCTGACGAACCACCTGCGCGTCGACGGGGTCCACGACCCGCTTGCGACCTATCTCCGGCTGCGCAGGACGAGCCCCACGCACCACGGCGGTTTCCTCCGGTTCGGTTCGATCAGTCTCGCGAGCGCGTCTCCGGAGCAGTTCCTCGAGGTCTCGGCCGACGGCCGCGTCCGGACGAAGCCGATCAAGGGGACCCGGCCGAGAGGTGCCGATCCCGAGGAGGACGCCCGTCAGCGCGCCGATCTGCTCGCGAGTCCCAAGGAGCGCGCGGAGAACCTCATGATCGTCGATCTGATGCGGAACGACCTCTCCAGAGTCTGCGAGCTGGGCTCCGTTGCGGTCACGGCGCTCCATCACGTCGAGAGCTACCCACAGGTGCACCAACTCGTCAGCACCGTCGAAGGACGGTTGCGCGCAGGGCTGGACGCGCTCGACGTCGTCGAGGTCGCATTCCCGGCCGGATCGATGACCGGGGCCCCGAAACGCCGGGCGATGGAGCTGCTGTACGACCTCGAAGCGGGCGCGCGCGGGGTGTACGCCGGCGCCTTCGGCCTGCTGTCCGCGGACGGATCGATGGACCTCGCCATGGTCATCCGCTCGATCGTGATCGATCCGCAGGGTGCGTCGATCGGCACGGGGGGTGGCATCACGGCGCTGTCCGACGCCCGGGAGGAGCTCGAGGAGACGTGGACCAAGGCGGCGGCCCCGCTGGCGGCACTCGGCGTCGGACGTCCGCCTGCCGAATCCCGGTAGGCTTGACCGTTGGACGGAGCGCCGTCGTGCGCTCCAGCCCGTCCATCCTGCGGCCGAGCGCCGTGCGAGCAACCCACGGGATTCCACCCCCAGCACCTGCAGTGATTGAGAGTGACGTGTCAGACGAGCGCAACACCGACGACCGCCGAGACGGCGAGCGGTACGACTTCCAGGCGATCCAGGAGAAGTGGCTTCCCGTCTGGGACGAGCTGAAGCCCTTCGCAGCGGGCGATCCTGCCGACAAACGTCCGCGCAAGTACGTGCTCGACATGTTCCCGTACCCCTCGGGCGACCTGCACATGGGTCACGCCGAGGCGTTCGGCTTCGGCGACATCGTCGCGCGGTACTGGCGTCACCAGGGCTTCAACGTCCTGCACCCGATCGGCTGGGACTCGTTCGGTCTCCCCGCCGAGAACGCGGCCATCCAGCGCGGCGTCGACCCGCGCGAGTGGACCTACGCGAACATCGCGCAGCAGAAGGCCAGCTTCCGCCAGTACGGCCCCTCCTTCGACTGGGACCGCGAGCTGCACACGAGCGACCCCGAGTACTACCGGTGGAACCAGTGGCTGTTCCTCCAGCTGTTCGAGAAGGGCCTCGCGTACCGCAAGGCGAGCCCCGTCAACTGGTGCCCGAACGACCAGACCGTGCTCGCCAACGAGCAGGTCGTCGACGGACACTGCGAGCGCTGCGGCGCCGAGGTGACGAAGAAGAAGCTCACCCAGTGGTACTTCCGCATCACCGACTACGCGGACCGCCTGATCGACGACCTCAACCAGCTCGAGGGCACCTGGCCGGCCAAGGTCCTCAGCATGCAGCGGAACTGGATCGGTCGATCCAACGGTGCGGACGTCTCGTTCTCCATCGAGGGTCGTGCCGAGCCGGTCTCCGTGTACACGACCCGCCCCGACACGCTGTACGGCGTGACGTTCATGGTCGTGGCGCCCGACTCGGAGCTCGCAGCCGAGCTCGTCGCCGACACCTCCGACGAGGTCAAGGGACGCTTCCAGGCCTACCTCGACAGCGTCAAGGGTGAGAGCGAGATCGCGCGGCTCGCGACCGACCGCCAGAAGACCGGCGTGTTCCTCGAGCGCTACGCGATCAACCCGCTGAGTGGCGAGCGCCTGCCGATCTGGGCGGCCGACTACGTCCTGGCCGACTACGGTCACGGGGCGATCATGGCGGTCCCCGCGCACGACCAGCGCGACCTCGACTTCGCGCGGGCGTTCGACCTGCCCGTGCGCGTCGTGGTGGACACCACCCAGCCCGTCACCGGTGCCATCCCGATCATCGTCGACGGTGAGCTGCCGGAGGACCTCCCGTCGATCGATCCCGCCAAGACGGGTGTCGCGCTGACGGGCGACGGTCGCCTGACGAACTCCGGCCCCTTCGACGGCCTGAGCAAGGCGAACGCGATCCCGAAGGTCACGGCTGCGCTCGCATCGAGCGGCCTCGGCGCGAAGACGAAGAACTACCGTCTCCGCGACTGGCTGATCTCGCGGCAGCGCTACTGGGGCACGCCGATCCCGATCATCCACTGCGACGCCTGTGGCGAGGTGCCGGTCCCCGAGGACCAGCTCCCCGTGCGGCTGCCGGATGCCGCGGGTCTCGACCTGCGTCCGAAGGGCATGAGCCCGCTCGCGGCGGCTGAGGACTGGATCAACGTGGACTGCCCGTCGTGCGGGAAGCCTGCGAAGCGCGACTCCGACACGATGGACACCTTCGTCGACAGCTCGTGGTACTTCCTCCGGTTCCTGAACCCGACCTCCGACGAGATCGCGTTCGACCCGAAGGAGGCCGACAAGTGGGCGCCGGTCGACCAGTACGTCGGCGGTGTCGAGCACGCGATCCTGCACCTGCTCTACTCGCGGTTCATCACGAAGGTCCTGTTCGACCTCGGCAAGGTCGGCTTCACCGAGCCCTTCAGCGCGCTCCTCAACCAGGGCATGGTCATCCTCGACGGTTCGAAGATGAGCAAGAGCAAGGGCAACCTGGTGGAGTTCGCCCAGGAGCTGCGGTCGTACGGCGCCGACGCCTTGCGCGTCACGATGGCGTTCGCCGGTCCTCCGGAGGACGACATCGACTGGGCGGACGTCTCGCCGGCCGGTTCGGCCAAGTTCCTGGCTCGCGCCTGGCGGGTCGCGCACGACGTCACGAGCTCGCCCGACGTCGCCTGGAAGGACGGCGACGAGAAGCTGCGGAAGGTCACGCATCACTTCCTCGCGGAGGCTCCCGGCCTCATCGAGGCGGGCAAGTTCAATGTCGTCGTGGCACGGCTCATGGAGCTCGTCAACGCGACGCGCAAGGCGATCGACGCCGGGCCCGGCGCGGGCGACCCCGCCGTGCGCGAGTCCGCCGAGGTGACGGCCATGGCGCTCGACCTCTTCGCACCGTTCACCGCCGAGGACATGTGGGCCAAGCTCGGCTACCAGCCGTCGATCTCGCTGGTGCCGTGGCGGAAGGCCGACCGGTCGCTGTTGGTCGAGGACCAGGTGACCGCGGTGGTCCAGGTCGACGGCAAGGTCCGCGACCGGCTCGAGGTGTCGCCGAAGATCTCCGGCGAGGAGCTGGAGCAGCTCGCACGCGCGAGTGCGGCCGTGCAGCGTTCCGTGGGCGATCGCGAGATCGTCAACGTCGTGGTGCGTGCCCCGCGTGTGGTGAGCATCGCCACGAAGGGCTGACGCGGTTGGGGGCGGGCCCTGGTGGCCCGTCCCGAACACGTTCGGAGCGCTCGGGCACGACCATCGAGTCGGACCACGTGTCCCAGCCCAAGGCAACCCGTTCTCAGATCGGGTCCCGAGCGGTTGCCGGTGCTTCCTCGGTAGCATGACCGGGTGATCGCTCTCGCCCCATCAGTACGAACGCTCCGCGTGTTCCAGATCCTGTGGGTGATCGGCTTCCTGATCGGAACGACCACGCACACCGCGGATCTGATCCTCGGGGGAGTGGACGTCTACGGCGGCTTCCCGCCCGGCGTCCGGCTGTTCTGGGTGACGCTCACGGTCTTGGACCCCATCACCGCGGTGCTGATCATCCTTCGACGGCGCGCCGGCATCGTGCTCGGCATAGCGGTGATCGTCGCCGACATCGCCGTGAACTGGTCCGTCTTCGTTCTGCTCGGCGGACTCTCGTGGTTCGGCGTCATCAGTCAGAGCCTGTTCGCGGTGCTCATCCTCGCCACGGCTCGCCCGCTGTGGATCTGGTTCGCGCGATCTTCGACACGGGAGCGGGACGAGCCAGCCAGAACGGCCTGACCGCCCGTGATCGCAAGACGACCGGTCAACACCGAGGCGCTGGGCGAACTGACTGAATCCTGCATCCCAGGCGAACGCGCTCCACAGGTGCGGTCGTGGTGGTTTCGGTGTCCGTGGCGACGGCGAGCGTGTGGTTCGGGGTGTCCGGGCTCGTAGCGTTCGAGGATGACCATCGAACCGGAACCCACGTCCCGCCCGGTGCCATCCACGCGTTCGTCGACGCGCCGTCTGCTCGGTGAGCTACCGCGCCCGGAGTTCCGTGCCGGGGCCGTCGTGGTGCTGGTGATCGCGGCGCTCGTGGTCGCCATCCTCGTCTCGCTGTTCAGCTCAGGCGGGGCGGTGCGGACCATCGGTGGGGCGGAGTTGTCGGCTGAGGGGAGCCCCATGCCTGTCGCGACACCGGGAGCGACCGCACCTGCCGGCTCGGCGACGGGGGAGCTCTTCATCCACGTGCTCGGAGCGGTCGCGGCCCCTGGTGTCTACCGGCTGCCGGACGGATCACGTGCGTTCGATGCGGTGGCATCCGCCGGCGGCGCCCTGCCGGAAGCGGACACCAGTGCCGTGAACCTCGCACGGTTCGTGAACGACGGCGAGCAGCTGTACGTCCCCGTGGTCGGCGAGGTGCCACCTGGCGGAGGCGCGAACGGGTCGGCTGCCGGGAGTCCGTCCGGCTCGCAGCTCGTCAACGTGAACACGGCCTCCGCGGCCGAACTCACCGCACTCCCGCGGATCGGAGAGGCCCTGGCCGCACGCATCGTCGCCTGGCGGGAGACGAACGGCCCGTTCGCCACCCTCGACGACCTCAGCGCGGTCGAAGGCATCGGCGCGAAGACCCTCGAGGGGCTTCGCGCGGCGGCGACGGTGTGACCACACACGAGGCCTCCGGACCGACATCCGGGCGCGATGAGCGAGCGATGCGGTTCCCACGCCTGCTCATCCCGGCGGCGGTCACCTGGGTCGGTGCTGCCGTCTGCTGCGCGGCTCCGACGCTGGCCTGGGGTACGGCACTGGTCGCGTTCCTCGTCGCCTCCGCCTGCCTCGGGTGCAGCACGGTCGTCCGGCGTCGCCTCGTGGAGCGTCGCCGCGGGGAGCGTCGGACAGGGTCTGTCGTCATCACGACACTCCTGCTCTGCGCGTGCTCCGCGGCGCTGTTCGGCACGGTCGCCGCGTCGATCGGCGCACGCGCCCTTGACCGGCAGCCGGAGGCGCTGCAAGCGCTCGGGAACGCTCCCGTGCATGCCGAGGTCGTGGTGACCGGTGACGCGGTTCCTAGCGGGTCGGTCACTGCTGCACCCACGGTTCGGTTCGCAGCCGACCTTGTGACGGTCTCGGACGACGGGGGAGCCCTGGAGGGACTCTCGGTCCCGGTCCTCGTCTTCGCGCCGGTCCCGGCGGATCGGGCGCCGAGGATCGGTGAGCGCTGGCGCGTCGACGCCTCCCTCCGGTGGAACGCGCCGGGTGATGCGCGGGCAGCGCTGCTCTTCGCACGGGAGGAACCCGAGCTGCTGGAGGAGCCGCCGGCGATCCTCGACTGGTCGGCGTCGCTCCGTTCCGGCCTCGTCGGGCTCGCGTCCGACCTGCCTGGGCCGGGTGGGGAGCTGCTGCCCGGCCTCGCGATCGGCGATGTCAGCCAGGTGAGTGACGCGGTCACGGAGTCGATGCAGCGCAGTTCGCTCTCGCATCTGACGGCCGTGTCCGGCGCGAACTGTGCGGTCATCGTGTGGCTCGTCAGCACCGCGGTCGCGGCACTCGGCGGTGGGCGGAAGCTCAGGATCGCCTGTGCCCTGCTGTGCCTCGTCGCCTTCGTGGTCCTCGTGACGCCCCAACCGAGCGTGCAACGGGCGGCACTCATGGCCGCCTTCGTCCTGGTGATGGGCGGCTTCGGGCGGCCGATCCGTGGCCTCGCCGCGCTCTCGTTGGCGGTGGTCGTCCTCCTCGTCGCCGACCCCTGGCTGGCCGGACAGTACGGGTTCGGGCTCTCGGTGCTCGCGACCGCCGGCCTCCTGCTGCTCAGCGGACCGCTGACGGATGTACTCGGCAGATGGCTGCCGCGGGGGATAGCGGCCCTCATCGCGATCCCGGCAGCCGCCCAGCTCGCTTGCCAGCCGATGCTCGTCCTCCTCGACCCCGCGATCCAGCTCGGCGGTGTCCCAGCTAACCTGCTCGCCGGTCCGGCCGCCGCGCCCGCGACCATGCTCGGGCTGCTCGCCTGCCTGCTGGTCCCGTTCGCACCACCACTCGCGATGCTCGTCGCGTGGCTCGGTTGGGTGCCGGCGACGTGGATCGCCGCGGTGGCGCAATGGTTCGAGGGCGTCCCTGCCGCGAGGGTGCCGTGGCCGGAGGGGCCGCTGGGCGTCGTGCTCGTCGCCCTGCCGACGGTCCTGATCGCCACACTCCTGCTGTTCCGTCGGGACCTGCCCCAGAAGTGGTCGACGACGATCGGCGTGGCGGTGGTCGTGGCGCTCGTGGCACTGTGCGGTCGGGCGGTCGGTGACGGACTCGGCCCGGCCCTGCACCGGCCGGGCGACTGGATCGTCGCCGCCTGCGACGTCGGTCAGGGCGACGCGGTCCTCCTGCGACAGGGCGCCGCCATCGCCTTGGTCGACGTCGGGCCCGACCCCGAACCGCTCCGCGCGTGCTTGGACGAACTCGGGGTGTCCCGCATCGAGCTGCTCGTCCTCACCCATTACGACCTCGACCACGTCGGAGGCCTCGACGCGGTCGTCGGGATGGTCGACGAGGTGCTGCTCGGGCCGATCGACGATCCGGAGGACGAGCGCGTCGCCCGAGTGCTCCGAGCGGCCGGTGCGGAGGTGCGACAGGCCGGCGCCGGGGACCAGGGGGTGCTGGGGGATCCAGAGAGGGCGGCGCCGTGGCGAGTCCTGTGGCCGGACCCCGCGGCAGGCGGTGTCGAACCGGGGAACGACGCGAGCGTGGTGGTCCGGTTCGACCTCCTCGCCGCATCGGTGCTGCTGCTCGGCGACCTCGGTGAGGAAGCGCAAGACCGGCTGCTCGGTCGGCACGCGCTCGGGGACGCGGTCGACATCGTCAAGGTGTCGCATCACGGTTCCGCCGATCAGAGCGACCGCCTGGCGCGCCGGGTCGGTGCGACCGTTGCGCTCGTCTCCGTCGGGGCCGACAACGGCTACGGGCATCCGACGCGCTCAGCGCTCGAGCTGTACGAGGCCGCCGGGGCCGAGGTCCTCCGCACGGACGAGTCGGGGACCATCGTCCTCGGCCCGGGGGACGGCGGCGGGTTCCGCGTCTGGTCGGAACGTGGTGGGTGAGCCGCCCACCCGGCCCGGCTGGCGTCGGCGGTCGCCGGTAGACTCGGACGGTCGAGAGGAGCCGCTGTGGCTGCACCACGTTCCGCCGGTCGCGGCAAGGCCAAGACGGCGGCCAAAGCCTCGGCGGCGATCCCGCAGCTCGGCTGGTCGGAGATCCGACCGGCGCCGATCGTGTTGGTGTCCGGCACGGAGTCCTTCCTGGCCGACCGGGCGATCCGCCGACTGCGCGACTTCCTCGTCTCCGAAGACCCATCGCTCGAGGTCAACGACGTCGCCGCCGACAGCTACGCCCCGGGGGAGCTGCTCACCGTGGCGAGCCCGTCGCTCTTCGGCGAGCCCCGGCTCGTCCGCGTCAGCCAGGTCGAGAAGTGCTCCGATCAGTTCCTCACCGAAGCCATCCGGTACCTCGAAGCACCGCCGGAGGGCGCCTACCTCGTGCTGCGGCACAACGGAGGCGTGCGCGGCAAGAAGCTGCTCGACGCCATCCGCTCAGGTACCGGTGGCGGTGTCGAGATCGTCTGCACCGAACTCAAACGGGACAGCGACAAGGCCGACTTCGCCGCGGCGGAGTTCAAGACGGCGGGTCGTCGCATCACGCCCCAGGCGCTCCGTGCACTCGTCGGCGCCTTCTCCGACGACCTCGCCGAGCTCGCTGCCGCGTGCAGTCAGCTCATGGCCGACGCCTCCGAGGAGATCACCGAGCAGACGGTCAACAAGTACTACGGCGGTCGTCTCGAGACGAGCGCGTTCGACGTCGCCGACGCCGCGATCGCCGGACGACACGGGGAAGCGCTGCTCGCCCTGCGGCAGGCGCTCGACTCGGGTGCCGACCCCGTGCCGATCGTCGCCGCGTTCGCAATGAAGATCCGCACGATGGCCAAGGTGTCCTCGGCACGCGGCGGGTCCGGGCAGATCGCCCAGCAGTTCGGCCTCGCGCCGTGGCAGGTCGACCGCGCCCGTCGGGACCTGTCCGGCTGGACCGACGCCGGCATCGGCCGCGTGGTGCAGATGCTCGCCGAGACCGACGCCGGAGTGAAGGGCGCGAGCCGCGACCCGGTGTTCGCGCTCGAGCGGCTCGTCGGCGTCATCGCGGCACGCGGGGTCGATCTGTCGGAGCGGTAGCCTGCCGAGCGGGCCGTGGCGGCGAGCGGGATGCCCTTCGACAAGCTCAGGGACCGAGCGGGCGACGCGAAAGGCCCCGCACGTTCCGAGGAACGCCGGGGCCTTGCAGCTGGTGTCGCTTAGAGCGCGTTGACCTGCTTGGCGATGGCCGACTTGCGGTTCGCTGCCTGGTTCTCGTGGATGACGCCCTTGCTCACGGCCTTGTCGAGCTTCTTCGAGGCGAGCTTCAGTGCGGACTCGGCCTGAGCCTTGTCGCCGGCGACGACGGCCTCACGGGTTGCGCGGATGGCGGTCTTCAGCTGGCTCTTGACGGCCTTGTTGCGCTCGTTGGCCTTCTTGTTGGTGCCGATGCGCTTGATCTGCGACTTGATGTTTGCCACGTTGGGTCAACTTTCGGTTCGAGGAAATGATGTTCGGTGCCGTCGGACGGAAGAGGGCGTCTTCAAGCGAGTTCTCGTGTGGTCTCAACTCACACGCAAGCCAACAGGCAACATTACCAGTCGGGCTGAGTTCTGGCAATCCAGGGTACCGCAGCGCTGGTGCTCCCGGCCGTGGGACAATGAGGGTTGCCCGATTCCACCCCTGACCCCGAGGAACGCGTGAGCCCCCAAGCAGTGAAGGCCCTCGAGCCGGCATCGACCGACCCGGCGTTCATCCGGAACTTCTGCATCATCGCCCACATCGACCACGGTAAGTCGACCCTGGCGGACCGCATGCTGCAGATCACCGGCGTCGTCTCGGACCGCGACATGCGGGCGCAGTACCTCGACCGCATGGACATCGAGCGCGAGCGCGGCATCACCATCAAGAGCCAGGCCGTGCGCATGCCGTGGTCGCTCAACGGTGAGACTTTCGCGCTCAACATGATCGACACCCCCGGCCACGTCGACTTCACCTACGAGGTCTCGCGATCGCTCGCCGCGTGCGAGGGCGCGATCCTCCTCGTCGACGCCGCACAGGGTATCGAGGCGCAGACGCTCGCGAACCTCTACCTCGCCCTCGAGAACGACCTCGAGATCATCCCGGTGCTCAACAAGATCGACCTCCCGGCGGCAGACCCCGACAAGTACGCGAAGGAGCTCGCGAGCCTCATCGGCGGCAAGCCCGAAGACGTCCTGCGGGTGTCCGGCAAGACCGGTATGGGTGTCGAGGAACTCCTCGACCGCGTCGTCGGGCGCATCCCGAACCCCGTGGGCGACCCGGACGCGCCCACGCGCGCCATGATCTTCGACTCCGTCTACGACACCTACCGTGGCGTCGTCACGTACGTCCGCATGATCGACGGCCAGCTGAGTCCGCGTGAGCGCATCCAGATGATGTCGACGCGCGCGGTGCACGACCTCCTCGAGATCGGCGTCAGCTCGCCGGAACCGACGCCCACGAAGGGCCTCGGCGTCGGTGAGGTGGGCTACCTCATCACCGGTGTGAAGGACGTCCGGCAGTCGAAGGTCGGCGACACCGTCACGACCGCGGTGAAGCCGGCGACCGACGCCCTCCCGGGCTACACCGACCCGAAGCCGATGGTCTTCTCCGGTCTGTACCCGATCGACGGCAGCGACTACCCGATCCTCCGCGACGCACTGGACAAGCTGAAGCTCTCCGACGCCTCGCTCAACTACGAGCCGGAGACCTCCGTCGCCCTCGGCTTCGGCTTCCGCGTCGGTTTCCTCGGCCTCCTGCACCTCGAGATCGTGACCGAGCGGTTGCAGCGCGAGTTCGACCTCGACCTCATCGCCACGGCGCCGTCGGTCACCTACGAGGTGAAGACGGAGGACAAGCAGGTCGTCACCGTCACGAACCCGAGCGAGTTCCCCTCCGGCAAGATCCTCGAGGTGTCGGAGCCGATGGTCAAGGTGGGCATCCTCGCCCCCAAGGACTACGTCGGCACCATCATGGAACTCTGCCAGAGCCGACGAGGTGCGCTGCTCGGCATGGAGTACCTCGGCGAGGACCGCGTCGAGCTGCGGTACACGATGCCGCTCGGTGAGATCGTCTTCGACTTCTTCGACCACCTGAAGAGCCGCACGCAGGGGTACGCGTCGCTCGACTACGAGCCCTCCGGTCAGCAGGCCGCCGATCTCGTGAAGGTCGACATCCTGCTGCAGGGCGACCAGGTCGACGCCTTCAGCGCCATCGTCCACCGCGAGAAGGCGTACGCCTACGGTGTGCTCATGACCGAGCGCCTGAAGAAGCTCATCCCGCGCCAGCAGTTCGAGGTGCCGATCCAGGCCGCCATCGGTGCGCGGATCATCGCCCGCGAGTCGGTCCGTGCCATGCGCAAGGACGTCCTGGCCAAGTGCTACGGCGGTGACATCACCCGCAAGCGCAAGCTCCTCGAGAAGCAGAAGGAGGGCAAGAAGCGGATGAAGATGGTCGGCAAGGTCGAGGTGCCTCAGGAGGCGTTCATCGCAGCGCTCTCCGGGGACGTGGAGACGAAGGACAAGAAGTGAACGCACGACGAAGTTCGTTCGAGGACGAAGCGGTCGACTACGCGGCCGTCGGTGCCACCCAGCGGACCGACCTCATGCAGTACCCGCCGGAAGGCTACGTGCCGTCGGAGGACGAGTTCCGCCTCGGGAGCGGCGAGGAGCGGTTCGCCCTCGCGAGCAGCGCCCTCCTCACCTGGGGACTGCACCGCTCGAGCGGCGTGGAGATCTCCGAGGTGCACCCGGGGACGGGCGTGCAGTACGGCGGCATCGCCTTCGCCGAGGACGGTACGCCGCTGGAGCCCATCGAGACGCACGAGGAGCAACGCTTCGCCGAGGACGGCACGCCGTTCATCACGCCGGGCACGACGGTCGTCTTCGCCGGCACCGTCGGCGGAGAACCGCTCGTCGGGCCGCATCGCGTCATCTCCGTCACCGAAGAGCCGGGTCATGTGAGCCTCGCCATCGGCACGATGGAGGGCGATCCGGAGAGCGGCGAGCAGTCCTTCACGATCGAGCAGCGCGAGGACGACTCCGTCTGGATCGTCGTGCGCTCGTTCTTCCGCCCGACGAAGGGTGCCGCGAAGCTCGTCGGCTCCAAGCGCCGCCGCAAGACCATGAACGACGCCTACCTCCGCGCGCTCCTGCCGTCGCGCGGCGTCTGAGCGACGGACCGTGCCGAGCGCCCTTCCACTCGCCGATCCGGCCCCGTCCGACGGACTCCTCCCGGCGACGGCGGCCGTCGGTGCCCACGAACGCAACTTCGGGGTCTACCTGCACGTCCCGTTCTGCCGGGTCCGATGCGGCTACTGCGACTTCAACACCTACACGGCGACCGAGCTCCGCGGCGCGAAGCAGTCTGACTACGCCGACGAGGCGGTCGCGGAACTCCGCTTCGGCAAGTCGGTCCTGGCGTCATCGACCGTCCCCGACCGTCCGGTCTCGACCGTGTTCTTCGGAGGCGGGACGCCGACCCTCCTCCCCGCTGACGACCTGGTCCGGATGCTCCGTGGCGTGACGGACAACTTCGACCTCGCTCCCGGCGCCGAAGTGACGACCGAGGCGAACCCCGACTCGGTCGACGCCGCCTACCTCCGCACGCTCGCCGAAGCCGGATTCACCCGGGTGTCGTTCGGGATGCAGTCCGCCGTGCCGAGCGTGCTCGCCACCCTCGAGCGCACGCATGATCCGGCCCGGGTGCCGCTCGTCGTGCAGTGGGCTCGCGATGCCGGGCTCGGCGTCAGCCTGGACCTCATCTACGGGACGCCGGGGGAGACCCTGGCCGACTGGCGCGTCTCACTCGAGACGGCGATCGCCTGCGCTCCGGACCACGTGTCGGCCTATTCGCTCATCGTCGAACCCGGGACGAAACTCGCGCGCCAGATCCGCTCGGGCGTGGTGGGGACCCCCGACGAAGACCTGCAGGCCGATATGTACGAGCTCGCAGACGATCTCCTCACCGAGGCCGGTTACGGCTGGTACGAGGTCAGCAACTGGGCGACGGACGACCGGCACCGCTCTCGGCACAACCTCTCCTACTGGACCGGCGAGGACTGGTGGGGCGTCGGTCCGGGTTCGCACAGTCACGTCGGCGGCGTGCGCTGGTGGAACGTCAAGCACCCGGCGGCGTACGCCCAGCGGATCGCGGCGGGGGAGTCCCCGGCCGCCGGCCGGGAGACGCTGGACGACGAGACCCGGGAACTCGAACGCATCCTGCTGCTCACCCGCACGCGGGACGGCATCCCGATCCGGACGCTCGCCCCCGAGGCTCGCACGGCGGTCGCCGGGCTCATCGCCGAGGAACTGGTCGATGCACGGCAAGCCCTGCTCGGACGACTGGAGCTCACGCGCCGCGGACGGCTCCTCGCCGACGCGGTCGTCCGTCGTCTGGTCGGCGACTGACGCTGCCCGACGCGCGGAACAGCCCCGCCCGGCGGACCGGACGGGGCTGTTCTCGTGCGACTCGACGGATCAGGCCTTGATGAACTGGATCGTGAGCGGGTAGCTGTACAGCTCGCCCTTGTTCGCCTTGATCGCGGCGATGATGCTGAACACGATCACGACGACGTAGACGGCGATGATGATGAACAGACCCACGACGACGATCGTCAGGATCGAGCCGACCACGAGCGCGATCAGCATCGTCAGCTGGAAGTTCAGCGCGGTGAGCGTGTGCGCCTTGATGAACGGGCCGCGGTCCTTGAGGACCAGGTAGCCGATCAGCGGCGGGATGAATCCGAAGAAGATCCCACCGATGTGGATGAGCGTCGACCAGAGCTTCTCGTCTGACGGGCTCATGGGCTGAGCGGCGGCGTACGGCTGCTGGTACTGCGGGGCGCCTGCGGGCGGCGGCGGGTAGGAGCCGGCAGCGGGCGGCGGCGGCGCGTAGCCACCGGCGGGCGGGGGCGGGTAAGCGCCTGCGGGCGGCTGCTGCGGAGCTGCGGGAGGGGGCGTCGCGCCGTCTCCTGCAGGCGGAACCGACCCGCCCTTCGCTGGGTCGACGGGCGGCTGAGCGTTCGGATCGGACATCTTCGCACCTTTCACGGAGAGTGATATTCAATTGGTCCAGCTGAGCGTATCGCACCAGGTGTTGCTCATCAGGGACCCACGCCTGCGGCCAACGGTATTCCCGCGGCACGGGGCCGCGCAAGGGACGGCTGCGCGGAGGCCACGATATGATTGGCAGTCAGGGTCTTCGAGTGCTGATGGTCGGTGCTCCGAGGTGGATGACGGGAGGAGATCGAGATGGTGTCGGATCGCGGTCTCGAAGTGCTCCGCGTCATCGTGCAGGACTACGTCGCCTCGCGTGAGCCCGTCGGTTCCAAGACGATCGTCGACCGCCACTCCTTCGGAGTCTCCGCCGCCACCATCCGCAACGACATGGCGCAGCTCGAGGACGAAGAGCTCATCGCCGCTCCACACACCTCTTCCGGCCGGGTGCCCACCGACAAGGGCTACCGGATGTTCGTCGACCACCTCGCCGACCGCCGTCCGCTGAACAACGCTCAACGGACGGCGATCGAGACCTTCCTCGGCGCGTCCGGCGACCTCGACGAGGTCCTGCACCGCACGGTGCGGCTGCTCTCACAGCTGACGAACCAGGTCGCGCTCGTCCAGTACCCGATGTTCTCCCGGGCACGCGTCCGGCATCTCGAGTTGGTGAGCGTCACCCCGAGCCGTGTGCTCGCGGTCATCATCCTCGACAACGGCCGCGTCGAGCAGCGACTCATCGAGACGGAGAGCCCGGTCGACGACGACCTCATCTCGCGTCTCCGCTCGCTGTGCAACGAGGCGGTCGCGGGCCGTCCGCTCCTCGACGCCCACGACGCGATCGGCGACGTCCCCGCCGACATCGCCGACCTCGACCGCGCGGCGGCCGTCCGCATCGTCGACGCGGTGCGCGAGCAGCTCTCGGCGCAGCGCCAGGACCGCCTCGTCATGGCCGGCGCCGCCAACCTCGCCCGCACCGAAGACGACTTCCCCGGCAGCATCTATCCGGTCCTGGACGCCATCGAGCAGCAGGTCGTGCTGCTCCGGCTCTTCGGCGAGATGGAGTCCGAGCGCGACAGCGTGGTCGCCAGCATCGGGCGGGAGAACGCGTCGTTCGGCCTCGAGACCACGAGCGTCCTCGCCGGGAACTACCGTTCCTCTGGTGGCGAAATCGCCCGGCTCGGCGTCCTCGGCCCCACGAGAATGGACTACGCGAGCAACATGGCTGCGGTCCGCGCCGTCGCCAGGTACCTCTCGCGCATCCTCGACGCCGAGTGACGCATCCTCGTCGCGTCCCCCAACACCTTCCGCACCTCGAACGAAAGGCCCTCAGTGGCTGACTACCCCGACCACTACGCAGCACTCGGTGTCGCCAAGGAGGCGACGCCCGAAGAGATCAAGAAGGCGTACCGCCGCCTCGCACGCGAACTGCACCCCGACGTGAACCCGGGTTCCGACGCCTCGGAGCGGTTCAAGGAGGTCACCCACGCCTACGACGTGCTGAGCGACCCCAAGCAGCGCCAGCAGTACGACCTCGGTCCGCAGGCGGGCGGGTTCGGTGGCGGCGACGCCGGGTTCGGCGGCTTCGGCGACATCTTCGACACCTTCTTCGGCGGGGGTGGACAGCAGCGCGGACCCAAGTCCCGCCGCGCACGCGGCGAGGACGCCCTGTTGCGCGTCGAACTCGACCTCGACGAGGTCATCTTCGGCACCCACCGCGACCTCGAGGTCGACACCGCCGTGCTCTGCAGCACCTGCAACGGCTCCTGCTGCCAGCCGGGCACCTCACCGGTGACCTGCGACATCTGTCACGGCACCGGCTCCATCCAGCGGGCCGTCCGCTCACTGCTCGGCAACGTCATGACCTCGGCACCCTGCGGCACCTGCCGCGGCTACGGCACGATCATCGCGACCCCGTGCGTCACCTGTCAGGGTCAGGGTCGGCTCCGTGCGCGCCGCACCGTGTCGGTCGACATCCCGGCCGGCGTCGACACCGGTCTGCGTCTGCAGATGCCGGGGAGCGGCGAGGTCGGCCCGGCCGGCGGCCCGAACGGCGACCTCTACCTCGAGATGAAGGTCAAGCACCACGACGTCTTCAGCCGCGACGGCGACGACCTGCTGTGCACGCTCGAGGTCCCGATGACCGACGCCATCCTCGGCCGCCAGGTCACCGTCCACGCGCTCGACGGCGACGTCGAGGTCGAGCTGCGGCCGGGCGTGCAGAGCTCGGAGGTCATCACGGTCAAGGACCGCGGCGTCACGCGCCTTCGCGGGAACAGCCGGGGCGACCTCAAGATCGGCGTCCAGGTCGTCACCCCGACGAAGCTCGACCACCGCGAACGCGAGCTGATCAAGAGCTTCGCCTCAGGACGACGTCAGGGTGCTCCGGCGCTCGCGCAGTTCCAGCAGGGCCTGTTCGCGAAGATCCGCGACCGCTTCCACGGCGTCGGTTGAGATGAGTTCGCTGTACCTCCGCGAGGATCTCGAATCGACCGGTGTCGGCGACTCGGTGACCCTCCGCGGTCCCGAGGCGAAGCACGCCGTAGCCGTGAGTCGGCTGCGGGTCGGCGAGACGACGTCGATCGGCAACGGGCGGGGCCTGATCGCGACCGGACCGGTCGTGCGCAGCGAGCCGGGCGAGTTGGAGATCCGCGTCGAATCGGTCGTGGTGCATCCGGAGAACCGTCCCGGACTCGTCCTCGTGCAGGCGCTGGCCAAGGGTGATCGCGACGAACTCGCCATCCAGGCGGCGACCGAGCTGGGTGTCGACCGGATCGTCCCCTGGGGCGCCGAGCGCAGCATCTCGAGATGGCAGGGCGACAAAGCGGTCAAGGGCCGTGCGCGCTGGCAGCTCATCGTGCGCGAGGCGTCGAAGCAGTCGATCCGCGCCCGGGTGCCCGAGGTGGCCGAGGTCGTCGACACCCGTGGACTCACGGCGATCGTCGCCGGCCGGACCGTCCTCGTGCTCGAACCCAGCGCGGCACTCGCCCTCTCGGAGCTCGACCCGTCGGCCCTGCTCGCCGAGGAACTCGTGCTCGTCGTCGGTCCGGAGGGCGGCATCTCGCCGGCGGAGCGCGAGCGGCTCGAAGCGGCCGGCGCGATCGAGGTCCGGATCGGCTCGGGCGTCCTGCGCACCTCGACGGCAGGACCGGCGGCGATCGCCGCGCTCAACGTGCTGCTCGGTCGGTGGTGACGATCCACCAGCCCGCGCATGAGGTCGCCACGAACCTTAGACTGGTGGACATGAGTGAAGCACCGTCGGTATTCAGCCGCATCGTGTCGGGGGAGATCCCGACGACCCTCCTCGCCGAGACCGATCGGGTGATCGCGTTCGCCGACATCGCACCGCAGGCGCCCGTGCACCTCCTCGTCGTCCCGAAGACCGCCGAGTACCGCGACGTCGTGGAGTTGGCCGCTGGCGACCCCTCCTTGCTCGCGGAAATGGTCGAGGTGGCGTCGTCGCTCGCGAAGGAGCACACCGGGGGCGAGTTCCGACTCGTCTTCAACACCGGTGAGTCCGCCGGGCAGACGGTCTTCCACGTGCACGCGCATGTCCTCGGCGGCTCCCTGCAGGAGGGCACCCTTGGCGGAGCCTGAGTCCTCGAACCCGGACCGCCCCGCTGCGGCGCGGACGGAGGAGGTCGACCACGTCCTCCTGGTGGACGGGCTCGCCATGGTCCGTCTCCTCGGTCCACAGGACCGACTCCTGACGACCGTCGAGCGTGAACACCCCGGTGTCTCGGTGCACGTGCGCGGCAATGAGATCACCATCACCGGCCCGGCGCCGCAGGCCGACGCCGCCAGACGACTCGTAGAGGAACTCATCACCATGGTCCGAGAAGGACACGACTTGGGGCCGGCGGAGGTCAGCACCTCCGCCCGCATGCTCGGGCAGGACGGCTCGGCCTCCCCGTCGGAGGTGCTCGGGCAGGTCATCCTCACCTCGCGTGGCAAGACGATCAAGGCGAAGACCGTCGGGCAGCGGGCGTACGTCGACGCGATCGACGAGAACACGATCGTGTTCGGGATCGGCCCGGCCGGTACCGGCAAGACCTACCTCGCGATGGCGAAGGCGGTGCAGGCTCTGCAGCGCAAGGAGGTCAACCGGATCATCCTGACGCGCCCGGCGGTCGAGGCCGGCGAGCGACTCGGGTACCTCCCGGGCACGCTGACGGACAAGATCGATCCGTACCTGCGTCCGCTCTACGACGCGCTCAACGAGATGATGGACCCGGAGATCGTCCCGAAGCTGCTCGCGGCCGGCACGATCGAGGTCGCACCGCTCGCCTACATGCGTGGCCGGACCCTCAACGACTCGTTCATCGTCCTCGACGAGGCGCAGAACACCACCCCTGAGCAGATGAAGATGTTCCTCACCCGGCTCGGGTTCGGGTCCAAGATCGTCGTGACCGGCGACGTCACGCAGATCGACCTGCCGACCGGTGCGTCCGGTCTGCGACTCGTGACCCGCGTGCTCAAGGACGTCGACGACATCCACTTCGCCCAGCTCACGAGCGAGGACGTCGTCCGCCACACCCTCGTCGGTCGGATCGTCGACGCCTACGGCGAGTACGACGCCGTCAGGCAGGCGCAGCGGTTCGAGCGCGAGCAGGCCGCCGAGTTCGCCAACCGTGCCGAGCGTCGCGGCGCAGCCAGAGACCACCAGCCGAAGCGAGGACGCTCATGACCATCGAGATCAACAACGAGTCCGGCGTCGCCGTCGACGAATCGCGCATCCTCGCCCTGGCGTCGTTCGCGCTCGACGCGATGCACGTGAGCCCCGATGCCGAGCTCGCCATCGTCCTGGTCGACGAGGGCGCCATGGAGCAGTTGCACGTCCAGTGGATGGACGAGCCCGGACCGACCGACGTCCTGAGCTTCCCGATGGACGAGCTCCGTCCCGGTACCGAGGAGAACCCGACGCCGCCGGGGCTGCTCGGCGACATCGTGCTCTGCCCGCAGGTCGCCGAGACGCAGGCGGCCGCCGCGAAGCACTCGACGATGGACGAACTCCAGCTTCTCACCTGCCACGGTGTGCTCCACCTGCTCGGGTACGACCACGCGGAGCCCGACGAGGAGAAGGAGATGTTCGGCATCCAGCGGGACATCCTCCTCGCCTTCGCGCTCCAGGAGAGACGACGCACCAGCTGATGTCCCTCGTCGCCGTCTTCGTCATCGTCGCGTTCCTGCTCGTCGCGTTCGCAGGCCTCATGGCCGCAGCCGACGCCGCGATCGGCGTCCAGTCGGGCGCGGACATCCTCGACCTGGCAGAGGGCGCCCGCTCGGGATCCGCGCTCCGCGCCATCGCGGCCGACCCGGGTGCGCACGTCAACGCGATCAACTTCATCCGGATCCTGGCCGAGACCACGGCCGCCGTGCTCGTCACCCTCGCGCTGGCGTCGTCGATCGACGAGTTGTGGCTCGTCCTCGTCCTCGCGGTCGTCATCATGACCGGCACCTCCTTCGTGCTCGTCGGTGCGAGCCCCCGCGGCGTCGGCCGGACCCACGCGAGCGCGGTGTTGCGCTTCAGCGCTCCCGCCATCCGTGCCGCACGCGTCGTCCTCGGTCCGGTCGCGAACGTCCTCGTCACGCTGGGCAACCGGGTGACCCCGGGTCTGCCGCGATCGGTCTCCTTCACCTCGGAGGAGCAACTGCTGAGCATGGTCGACGAGGCCGCCGCGCACTCGGTCCTCGAAGAGGACGACCGCGAGCTCATCCACTCGATCTTCGAGTTCAACGAGACGCTCGTCCGCGAGGTGATGATCCCGCGCACCGACCTCGTGAGCCTGCAGCTCGACCTCAGCGTCCGCGAGGCGCTCGAGGTGTTCCTGGAGACGGGTATCTCGCGGGCGCCCGTGAGCGACGGCGACATCGACGACCTGGTCGGCATCCTGTACCTGAAGGACCTGGTGCGGGCGATGTTCGGTGGCGACGGCGTCACCGAGGTGGGCTCGATCGAGCCGCTCCTGCGGCCGGCGAGCTTCGTACCCGAGTCCAAGAAGGCCGATTCGCTCTTGCAGCAGATGCAGAAGGAGTCCAACCACATCGCGATGGTCGTCGACGAGTACGGCGGCATCTCCGGTCTCGTCACCCTCGAGGACCTCATCGAGGAACTCGTCGGCGACATCTCCGACGAGTACGACACCGACACCCCCGAGATCACCGACCTGCACGACGGACGGTTCCGGGTCGATGCGCGTCTTCCCGTCGACGAGCTGGGGGAGTTGTTCGGCCTCGAACTCGACGACGACGACGTCGACTCCGTCGGCGGCCTCCTCGCGAAAGCCCTCGGTCGGCTGCCCGTCGTCGGATCGACGGTGTCGACCAACGGCCTCGAACTCACCGCCGAGCGCGTCGAGGGGCGGCGGGGACGCATTCTCACCGTCATCGCCCAGCGCGACGACCAGCTGCAGGACGCCCAGCAGGCGTCCACCGACCATCGGGAGCACCCATGAACGACACCACCCCTCCGTCCGACTTCCGAGCGGGGTTCGTGTCCTTCGTCGGGCGTCCGAACGTCGGCAAGTCCACGCTGACCAATGCCCTCGTCGGCGAGAAGGTCGCGATCACGAGCTCGAAGCCGCAGACCACGCGTCGCGCGATCCGCGGGGTCGTGCACCGCGACCACGGCCAGCTCATCGTCGTCGACACTCCCGGCATCCACCGCCCGCGCACCCTGCTCGGCCAGCGGTTGAACGACCTCGTGCAGTCCACCCTCTCCGACGTCGACGTCATCGGGTTCTGCATCCCAGCCAACGAGAAGCTCGGCCCCGGCGACCGCTTCATCAACGAGTCGCTCGACGGCTTCCCGCGCGCCAAGAAGGTGGCGATCGTCACGAAGACCGACACCGCCAGCCGGACGACGATCGCCGAGCAGTTGCTCGCGATCTCGGAGCTCCGGGACTGGGACGCGGTCATCCCGCTGTCCGCGGTGACCGACGATCAGCTCGACATCCTCGTCACCGAGGTGACGAAGCTCATGCCGCTCTCGGAACGCCTCTACCCGACCGAGGCCACCACCGACGAGACCGTCGTCGACCGCGTGTCCGAGCTCATCCGTGAAGCCGCGCTCGAGGGCGTCCAGGACGAGCTGCCCCACTCGCTCGCGGTGACCATCGACGACATGATCCCGCGCGAGGGGACCGACCTGCTCGACATCTACGCGAACGTGTTCGTGGAGCGCGACAGCCAGAAGGCGATCATCATCGGGAAGGGCGGCTCCAGGCTCCGCGACGTCGGGGCCCGGGCCCGCGCCGGGATCGAGCCACTCGTCGGATCGAGGGTCTTCCTCTCCATCCGCGTCAAGGTCGCGAAGGACTGGCAGCGCGACCCGAAACTGCTCGGTCGCCTGGGATTCTGACGCGGATCCGGTCGACCGTCGGCGCTGTGGGCCCGTGCGGATCCGTGCGGGGGGTCTCCGTTACCTGAACGTGACTTGCGTGTCTGCTTTGGGCCCACTGTGGAACCCGTCATCTGGCCGACAGGCTCGCGAGCGCGCGGACATACTGTTCCTCGGGGTCGCGAGAAGGAGTCCGAGTGTTCGACTGGTTGCTGGCCATCAGGCTGGATCGTCCGGAGCTCCTCGTCTGGGTCGGCGGTGCCGCCGTCCTCCTGGCGATCATCCTGTTGACCGGGCGCCGAACGGTTCGCGGCTGGCTGACGATGCTGCTCGTGGCGAGCGGTGGGGCGCTCCTCGCCTATGCCACGGCCTGGTTGCTCGGTGACGTGCTTGATGTCTTCGGGATCGAACTGACGCCGGTCACCCGTGCGTGGGCGGCGGTCGGGTTCGCCGGTGCTGCCCTCGCGATCGCCGCGATCGTCCGGACCAGGGCGTGGCGGGTCGTCGTGGCAAGCCTCGCGGTCCCGGTCTTCCTGCTCATCGGGGCAGTCGGCGTGAACCAGGACTTCGGTGAGTTCGCGACGGTGCGGGCGGCTCTGGGGATCAGCCCGTACCAGTCGTTCTCGGCCCTGCCTGCCGCCCGGGGGACGACGACGACGTGGCAACGACCCGCCGATCTGCCGAGCGGCGGGCGGGTCGAACACGTGGACATCCCGGCGACGACCTCCGGGTTCGCCCACCGGGACGCGCTCGTCTACCTGCCACCGGCCGCCCTGGCCGCACACCCGCCGGCACTGCCGGTCATCGAGGCGTTCAGCGGTCAGCCGGGAGAGCCTGCCGACCTGTTCGCGTCGGCTGGGATCGCCGGGATCCTCGACCGCTTCGCCGCCTCGCATGCGGGTCTCGCACCGATCGTGGTCGTGCCCGACCAGCTCGGTGCTCCGGACCGCAACCCGATGTGCGTCGACGGGCCGCTCGGCAACTCGGCGAGCTACCTCACGGTCGACGTCCCCGCGTGGATCTCGGCGCACCTCCCGGTGTCCGCATCGCGGACGGACTGGTTCATCGCCGGCTTCTCGCAGGGAGGGACCTGTTCCATCCAGCTCGGCGCCGCGCACCCCGAACGCTACGGCGGCATCCTCGACATCTCGGGGGAGGTCGTCCCGTCCATCGGACCGACGACGATCGCACAGGGCTTCGGCGGGTCGGCGACGGCGTACGAGGCTGCAGCCCCCTCCGCGATCCTCGCCGCACACACCCCGTACGCGGACACCGTCGGTGTCTTCGGCTACGGCAGCGACGACAGCCGCTACGGTCCCGGCGTCCGGCGGGTCGCCGCGATGGCCTCGGCCGCCGGCATGCGGACGACGACCTTCGTCTCCGACGGGACGGCGCACGACTGGCACACCGTGCACACGGTGTTCGAGCGAGCGCTCCCCGTGATCGCCGCACGATTCGGGCTCGCCTGATGCGCGCGGGGAGGGCGACGCCGTTCGGTCGACTCGTGACCGGCGTGATCCGATCGGTGCCGATGAGCATCGGGATCACGGGGCTGGTGCTCGTGGTCAGTGCGTTCGTGTGGCGGACGCCGCCGGTGGCGACGCCGGCCTGGCGGTCGGCGATCCGTGAGGCGGCGGGCGTGGGGTACGAGCAGGTCGTGGTCGACGGGCACTGGTGGGCACTCCTGACCGGTGCCCTGGGAACCGACGGGGTGCTCGGCCTCCTCGCCTTCCTGCTGATCGGCGTCCCCGCACTGGTGCTCGCCGAGCGACGGTTCGGCGCCGCCAAGACGCTCCTGGCGGTGCTGCTGACCGCGGTCGCCGGGAACGCGCTCGCCATCGGGCTCCAACTCCTGGGCACGCTCGGCGGCGAGTTCTGGAGCGGCGAGGTCGCCCGCATCGTGGCATTCGACCCCGTGGCCGGCGCGCTCGGCGCCCTCGCCGCGTCGAGTGCGTTCCACGGGCCGCTCTGGCGTCGGCGGATCCGCGCGTTCGTCGTCGTCGGTGCGCTGATCGTGCTGCTGTACTCGGGACTCCCGCAGGATCTCGCGCGACTGTTCGCAGCGCTGGTCGGCGTCCTGCTCGGGATCGTGCTCGCCGGGGCCACCCCGTCGGTGCGACGCGTGCGGAGCTCGCACCACGAGACCCGGGTACTCCTGGCGTCAGTGGTCGCGATGATGGGCGTCGGACCGCTCATCACCTTCCTGTCCGGCCGGCACCTCGGTCCGCTCGCGCCGCTCGTGCTCCTGCTCGAACAGAACATCCCGGACGCCGGACGGGTCATCGGGCAATGCCGCACGGTCGGCGTGTCAGCACAGTGCCTGCGCGACCTCACGCTGGTGCGCGTCGACGGCTTCGGAGCGGTGCTCTTGTCGGTGGTCCCCATGATCGCCCTGCTCTTCGCGGCGTGGGGCCTGCTCCGCGGCAGACGGTTCGCGGTCTGGTTCGCCACGGCGATCATGGTGTCCTTCGCCGTCCTGAGTGCGCTGTCGCTCGGGGCGGGGGTGCGACTCCACCCGACGGGACACCCCTCGTCGTTGCTCGGGACGGGGCACGGTGCGCAGCAGCGGTCCGTCGAGATCGCGATAGCACTGTGGGCGGCGATCCTGCTGCCGCTCGTCGTGGCGGCGCTCCTGGTCGTGCTCCGTCGTGGGTTCCCCGTGCGGGCCACCCGACGCAGCGCCTGGGGGTATCTCGCCCTGGTCGGCGCGTCGTGGGTCGTGCTCGCCGCGCTCTTCGTCGTCGTCGCCCTGCTGCAACCCGGAGGATTCTCGCCGAGGCCCGACGTGTGGGAGGTCCTCCGTGCGGCGCCGGAGCGTTTCGTCCCCGCCGCGTACCTGCGGAACGTCCTCCCGGGCTTCGTGCCGGTCGCGCCGCTCACCGGCGTGGTGTTCCACGCCGTCGGACCCGTCTGGTGGAGCATCATCCTGCTCGGCGCGGTCTGGCCGCTGAGCCGGGTCGCGAACGCCATCGCGCCGGCCGACGAGCGCCGCCTGCGCGAGCTCCTGGCCGAGGGCAGCGACTCCATCGGGCACATGGCCACCTGGCCGGGCAACCTCACCTGGTTCGACCCGGAGCGCAACGCTGGCATCGCCTATCGGATCGTCGCCGGGGTCGCGGTCACCACGGGCGGATTCTTCGGGATGCACCGCCACGAGCAGGGGGTGCTCGAGCGGTTCATCGAGCACTGTGAGGACTCGGGCCTGACGGTGGCGTTGTACAGCGTGGACGAGCAGACCGCAGGAGCGCTCCACCGGATCGGTTGGCGCACCATCCAGGTCGCCGAGGAGACGGTCCTGCACCCGCAGGGCTGGAGCATGGTCGGCAAGCGCTGGCAGGACATCAGATCCTCCGTGAACCGAGCCGATCGTGCGGGGATCACCGCTGTCTGGTCGACCTACGGGGCGCTCGGCGTCGGGCTCGCGGCGCAGATCGCCGAGATCTCCGAGGAGTGGGTCGCCGAGCGGAAGCTGCCCGAGATGGGGTTCACCCTCGGTGGGATCGACGAGCTCGTCGACGAGGAGGTCCGGCTCCTGCTCGCGGTCGACGAGCAAGGACGGCTGCACGGTGTCACGAGCTGGCTCCCGGTCCGACGCGACGGTGAGCTGGTCGGTTGGACCCTCGACTTCATGCGGCGTCGGACGGACGGCATGAACGGCGTCATGGAGTTCCTCATCGCCGAGGCCGCCGCGCGGTTCAAGGAGGACGGCATCGAGGAGATGAGCCTCTCCGGGGCTCCACTCGCCCGCTCGAGGAGCACCGAGCAGCCGGAGACGGACGGGATCGACCGCGTCCTGACCTACCTCGGGAACGTGCTCGAACCCGTGTACGGGTTCCGCTCGCTCCTCGCCTTCAAGGGGAAGTTCCAGCCGGAGGAGCGTCCGCTTGTCCTCGGCTACGCTGACCCGCTGACCCTGCCGGCGATCGGCATCGCGGTCGGGCGCGCGTACCTCCCGGACGTGTCCGTGCGAGACCTCGCCTCGTTGGTCACCTGATCGGCCGCGCGGGGGAGTGCTATGCTGACGACGTGTTCTCCGGTCTGCTCCTCCTTAGCTGCCGCGACGAGTCCTAGTTCCAGGCCTCCCTCGTCGCGGAGTTCGTCATTGGCTCACCCCCAATCCCACGAGGAGATCCCAGGATCATGAAGAACACCCAGACCCCATCAGGCATGCCGGTCCATCGCTACCGCGCCTACCAGGACCAGTTCGACGTCTCGCTGCCTGATCGCACGTGGCCTGACCGTCGGATCACCGAGGCCCCGCGCTGGTGCGCCGTCGACCTCCGCGACGGCAACCAGGCCCTCATCGACCCGATGAGCCCCGAGCGCAAGCGCATCATGTTCGACCTGCTCGTGAAGATGGGCTACAAGGAGATCGAGGTCGGGTTCCCGAGCGCGAGCCAGACCGACTTCGACTTCGTCCGCAGCCTCATCGACGAGGGTGCGATCCCCGAGGACGTCACCATCCAGGTGCTGACCCAGGCACGCGACCACCTCATCGAACGCACCTACGAGTCGCTGCGCGGCGCGAAGCAGGCGATCGTGCACCTGTACAACTCGACGAGCATCCTGCAGCGCGACGTCGTGTTCCGCAGCGACAAGCAGGGCATCATCGACCTCGCCCTCCACGGCGCCCGGAAGTGTCGCGAGATGGAGTCGACCGTCCCCGGGACGCAGATCTACTACGAGTACTCGCCGGAGAGCTACACCGGTACCGAGCTCGAGTTCGCCGTCGACATCTGCAACCAGGTGGTCGAGGTCCTCGAGGCGACCCCCGACCGCAAGGTCATCATCAACCTGCCGTCGACGGTCGAGATGGCCTCGCCGAACGTCTACGCGGACTCGATCGAGTGGATGAGCCGCAACCTGGCCAACCGCGAGAACATCATCATCTCGCTGCACCCGCACAACGACCGCGGGACCGCGATCGCGGCAGCCGAGCTCGGCTACCTGGCCGGAGCCGACCGGATCGAGGGGTGCCTCTTCGGGAACGGCGAGCGCACCGGCAACGTCGACCTCGTCGCGCTCGGCATCAACATGTTCACGCAGGGTGTCGACCCGCAGATCGACTTCAGCGACATCGACGAGGTCAAGCGGACGGCCGAGCACTGCAACCAGCTGCCGGTGCACGAGCGGAGCCCGTGGGCGGGCGACCTCGTCTTCACGGCCTTCAGCGGTTCGCACCAGGACGCGATCAAGAAGGGCTTCGAGGCGATGTCCGTCGACGCCGTCTCGCAGGGCAAGGACGTCGCCGACCTCGAATGGGCCGTCCCGTACCTGCCGGTCGATCCGCAGGACCTGGGGCGCAGCTACGAGGCGGTCATCCGCGTGAACTCGCAGTCGGGCAAGGGCGGCGTCGCGTACCTGCTCAAGACCGACCACGCGATCGACCTGCCGCGTCGCCTGCAGATCGAGTTCTCCGGCGTCGTCCAGGCGAAGACCGACGCCGAGGGCGGCGAGGTGACGAGCGGCCAGATCTGGTCGATCTTCCAGGACGAGTACCTTCCGGCAACGGTCGCGGACGCGAAGTGGGGTCGGTTCGAACTGCAGTCCACGAAGACGTCGAGCGACCTCACCGGCACCGTGGTCCTCGAGGTCGCCCTTCGCGACGGCGAGCAGGTCGAGGAGCGCACCTCGACCGGCAACGGCCCGATCGCGGCCTTCCTCAACCTGCTCTCCGGGCGCGGCATCGAGGTCACGCTGTACGACTACGTCGAGCACACGCTGAGCGCCGGAGGCGACGCCGAGGCGGCCGCCTACGTCGAGCTCCAGGTGAACGACCAGCGCCTCTGGGGCGTCGGCATCGACGGCGACATCGCCACGGCCTCGCTCAAGGCCGTCGTCTCGGCGGTCAACCGGGCCGTGCGCACGCAGGTCGAGGCGCGGGAACTGGCCTCCATCTGACGATCCCGCTGCGCCGGGTCGGCCTTCGGGTCGGCCCGGCGCAGCGCTGTCCTCCGGTGTACACCCGGAGGATGATCTTCCCGCGCGAGGACGGGGTGACCGGCCGCCAGGTCGTACGGTTAGTGGATGCTCCGCTCGCTCCGACCCGGCCAACTGGCCCTCGACATCGCGCTGCCCTCGGTGCTGTTCCTCGTCACGTTCGCGGCATACGCCGCTCGGCCGACCCAGTACGTCATCGTCCTGCTCGGCATGTGCGTGGCGCTCGCCCTCCGCCGCCTGGCTCCCGGGATCTCCCTCGCCATCGCCTGGGTCACGGCGCTGGCGCAGATGCTGCTCCTCCTGGCACCCGATCCCGCGAACTTCGCGATCCCGGTCGTGCTCTACGCGGCGGCGAGTTACGGCGGACGGGCCCTGCGATGGATCTCCTTCGCCTCCGCGTTCGTCGGAGCCGCGCTCATCGCGTTCTATGTGATCGTCGTCCCGAGCTGGACCTCCAACCTCTCCGCCGAGATCAGCACCTTCGGTCTGGCGAACGACATGACACCGGTCGCGCAGGTGACGGTCGGGCTGTTCATGTTCCTCGCGTTCGCCGCCTTCTTCGGCCTCGCTTGGACCGCAGGTGTCCTCATGCGCACCTGGCGGCTCGCCCGCGAGAGCCGACAGGCGCAGCTCCTGGCCGAGCGCGACGTCGCGGTCGAGCAGGAGCGCAACCGGATCGCGCGCGACATGCACGACGTGGTGGCACACTCCCTCGCCGTGGTCATCGCGCAGGCCGACGGTGCCCGATATGCGCTGGCCGCAGACCCGGACTCGGCCGACCAGGCGTTGCGGACGATCTCGAGCATCTCCCGCGAGGCCCTCGCCGACGTCCGGGTGTTGCTCGCGCAATTGCGATTCCAACAGACCGAGGGCCCGCAGCCGGTCATGGCCGACCTCGACCGGCTCTACGAGCAGTTGCGAGGAGCCGGACTGGACGTGGTGGTCCAGAGCCACGGTCAGGAACGACCGGTGGCGACCGGTTCGCAGCTCGCCGTCTACCGGATCATCCAGGAAGCGCTCACGAACGCGCTCCGACACGGCGACCATCGGGGGCCGATCGACGTCCACCTCGACTGGACCGGACCCGAGCTGCAGCTCTGGGTCGTCAACCGGGTCAAGGTCGAACCGCCGAAGGCCGGCACGGGGCACGGACTCGCCGGGATGAACGAGCGCGCTACGCTGGCAGGCGGCAGGTTCGGGACGACCCTGGTGGACGGTCTCTTCACCGTCTACGCATCGATCCCGTACGCGACGGTGGGAGTGACGAGATGACCGATCCGAGTGATGCGACGGCAGCGGGGGCGATCGCGATCGCGCTGGTCGACGACCAGGCGCTGTTCCGAGGCGGGATCCGCATGCTCATCGGTTCGCAGCCGGACCTCCGCGTCGTCGGCGAGGCCTCCGATGGGCGTCAAGCGGTCGAGCTGGCCGCACGGACACGTCCGCAGGTCATCCTCATGGACGTCCGCATGCCGGTCATGGACGGGATCGAGGCGACGAAGACGATCCTGGCTGAGGCGGACGCGCGCGGGGGCGAGCGGCCTCGGATCGTCGTGCTGACCACCTTCGACCTCGACGAGGCGGCCGCGACGGCCATCCGAGCCGGCGCGAGCGGGTTCCTGCTCAAGGACGCGGAGCCGGAGTTCCTGCTCGCAGCGATCCGCACCGTCCATGCCGGGAACGCGGTCATCGCCGCGTCGGCCACCCGCGAGCTGTTCGAGCACTTCCAGCAGGCGCCGGCCGCTCCGGCCGCACCGCAGCGGTATGCCGAGCTCACGGCGCGCGAGCGCGAGATCTTCCTCCTCGCGGCGCGCGGGCTGAGCAACTCCGAGATCGCCGCCGCCGAGTTCCTCAGCGAGGCGACCGTGAAGACCCACATCAGCCGGATCTTCGCGAAGCTCGAGGTGCGCGACCGGGTCCAGCTCGTCGTGTTCGCCTTCGAACACGGCTTGGTCTGACCGCGGTCCAGCACGCACCCGCGGAGTGATCGAGGATCATCCCCAGGATGTACCAGGGTCGCTCGTGCGCCCGACGCGCACCCGGCACCTCACTCCGTAGCTTCGGAGTATGACCACTTCAGCACAGCCGTCCGTCGTCGCCAGCGTCCACGGACTCAGGAAGAGCTACGGACCAGCCGACAACCAGGTCGTCGCCCTCGACGGCGTCGACCTCGAGATCGAGCGGGGCCGGTTCACCGCCATCATGGGCCCGAGCGGCTCGGGCAAGTCGACACTCATGCACATCATGGCCGGCCTCGACCAGGCCACAGCTGGCCGGGTGCGCCTCGGTGACCAGGACATCACGGACCTCGACGACGGGCAGCTCACGATCCTCCGTCGGCGTCGTGTCGGCTTCGTGTTCCAGGCGTTCAACCTGGTGCCGACGCTCGACGTCGCGGCCAACATCCGGCTGCCCTTCGAGCTCGACGCCCGCCGTCCGACCGGTGAGGAGCAGAGCTGGATCGATGTGCTCGTGAGCACGCTCGGACTGGCCTCCCGACTCGGGCACCGCCCGCACGAACTCTCGGGCGGACAGCAGCAGCGCGTCGCGATCGCGCGTGCCCTGGCGACGCGACCCGAGCTCCTCTTCGCGGACGAACCGACCGGCAACCTCGACTCGCGCACCGGGCGGAGCGTCCTGGCCCTGCTGGCGGCGGCCAGCACCGAATACGGGCAGAGCATCGCGATGGTGACGCACGACCCGATCGCCGCGAGCTACGCGGACCGGATCGTGTTCCTCGCGGATGGCCGGGTCGTCGAGGACCGTCCCCGGTCGACCGCCGAGCAGATCTCAGCGCTCATGCTCGGCATGGAGCGTGCGGCATGAGCAGGGCGGATCTCGGGCCCCGGGCCCGCGAGCATCGCGCGAGTCTCCTCGTCGCGACGCTCAGCGCCTCGTTCGGCGTCCTGTTGCTCATGGTCACGAGTGTGCTCTCCACCTTCATCCTGGCCGACGACGTCACGGGGTCCAGCGGCACCGTGGTGATCATGCTCATCCTCGCGGCCGCCGTGTTCGTCTCGTTGGCGGTCTACGTCGGTGCGATCGTCACGGCGAACACGTTCGCGACGATCGTCGCCGGGCGGACGAGGACGATCGCGCTGCTCCGCCTGATCGGTTCGACGGCGCGATCGCAGCGTCGCGCCGTCGCGAAGGAGGGCGTCGTCGTCGGCCTGCTCGGCGGGGGAGCCGGGCTACTCGTCGGGCTCCTGGCGACCTTCGCGCTCGTGCGGATCGGGGTCGCGACCGGTGTGCTGCCCGAGCTGCCGTACGCGATCATCGAACCGGCCGTCCTCCTGCCCGTCGTCGCAGTCGTCCTGACCACCTGGCTCGCGTCCTGGATCGGCGCACGTCGCGTCCTCACGGTCACCCCGATGCAGGCGATCGGAGGATCGCAGGAATTGAGCCGGGAGGAGGCCACCGCGAGGCCCGCCCGGAACGCTGTCGCGATCGGTCTCTTCGTGGTCGGCGTCCTGCTCCTGCTCGCCGGTGTCGGCGTCGGGCTCGTGTCGCCACTGGGCGTGCTCATCGGCATCGTCGGCGGGATCGTCTCCTTCTCCGGCCTCGTGCTCGGTGCGCACCTCGTGATGCCGCCGGCTTTGCGGCTGGTCGGCCGGCTGTTCGGCACCTCCGCGACGGCTCGACTCGCCGCCGAGAACGCCGTCCGCTACCCGGAGCGCAGTTCACGAACCACGATCGGTCTGGTGATCGGCGTGACCCTCGTGACGATGTTCGCGGTCGCAGCGGCCAACTTCCAAGAGTTCGTGCTGAACGCACAGGCTGCGAATCCGGAGGTCTACGAGGGCACGCAGGCCGTGGTCGCGACGACCGTCGGCGTCTTCTCCGCCCTCATCGGGCTGAGCGCGCTCATCGCTGCGGTCGGGATGGTCAACAACCTCTCCCTCAGCGTCCTGCAACGCACCCGCGAACTCGGACTGCTGCGCGCACTCGGATTCTCGGCGGCGCAGATCCGTCGCATGATCGTGATCGAAGCGGCGCAGCTGACCATCGCGGCCGTCGTCGTCGGTCTGGTCCTCGGGACGTTCTACGGCTGGGCCGGTGCCCAATCGATGCTCGGCGCGATCAACGGTTCGCCCGGGCTGATCTTCCCGGTCATCCCGTGGGCCATCGTCGTCGTGATCGTCGTGCTCGCCGCCCTCCTCACGGCTGTGGCCTCGGTGGCCCCGTCACGTCGGGCGACCCGGATCGCGCCCGTCGCGGCACTCGCGGTCGACTGAGACGACTCAGCCGCGCGTCGAGCGGCGCCAGATCCGCCATCCGCCGATCTGGCGCTGCTCCGGCAACGTCCACCCGAACCGGACGGCCAGGAGGCGGATCACCGCGGTCGAGGAGACGCCGACGATCGCCGCGATCCCGAGCGGTGCACCGAAGGTCACGGCGAGGACGAGGAGGGCGGTCCCGACCGCGGCCGCCACGGCGTAGAGCGAGCCGACGTGCATGAGGGCGACGGGGACGCCGAGCATGACGTCTCGGAGGACCGATCCGCCGACGGCTGAGACGGTGCCGACGAAGATCGCCGGGATGACCGGCAGACCGGCTGCCAGAGCCTTGGTGGAGCCGATCGCTCCGAACATGCCGATCGTCAGGGCGTCGAGACCGATGATGACCGGCCCGAGCCTCGTGATGGTGCGCAGCAGGAACATCCCGAGCAGTGCGGCTCCCGAGGCGACGGGGAGGTACCAGTTGTTCTGGAGGGACGCGGGCACCTGTCCGAGGAGGATGTCGCGGATGAGACCGCCACCGAGACCGACGACGACGCCGATGATGGCGACGCCGAGCCAGTCGAGCTGACGATCTTGGAATCTGGCGGCGAACATCGCGCCCTGGACGGCGCCGATCGCGACCGCCGAGAGGTCGACCCACAGCGGAACGACGAAGAGGAACTCGTTCACGGCTTCATCTCTCCAGGCGCTCCTTCGATCCCCGACGGCGGTTCCCGGGTCACGTTGTCGGTGCGAGGCGGGATAATCGATGCGTGCCGGTATATCGAGACGAAGTGGTGGTGTTGCGGACCCACAAGCTCGGCGAGGCCGATCGCATCGTCACCATGCTCTCACGCAGCAGGGGCAAGATCCGGGCGGTCGCCAAGGGTGTCCGTCGCACCGGCTCGAAGTTCGGATCCCGGCTCGAGCCGTTCATGGTCGCCGACGTCCAGTTCTACGAGGGCCGGAGCCTCGACACCATCACCCAGGCCGAGTCGCTCGGTTCGTACGGCGCCGAGATCAGCGCCGACTACGGGAGCTACACGGCCGCCAGCGCGATGGTCGAGGCGGCCGATCGCCTGACGGAGTCCGAGGGCTCCCTCCAGCAGTACCTGCTGCTCGTCGGCGCCCTGCGGTCCTTGTCGAAGCACGAGCACGGTCCGCGGCTCACCCTCGACTCCTACCTGCTCCGGGCGTTCTCGCTCGCCGGTTGGGCACCGAGCTTCGGCGCCTGCTCGAGGTGCGGCACGGAGGGCGAGTACTCGCACGTCGTCGTGCAGCTCGGCGGGGTCGTGTGCGACGACTGCGCACCCTCGGGCAGCCCTCGGCTCGACGCCGACACCCTCTCGCTCCTCGGAGCGCTGCTCTCCGGCGACTGGGACTACGCGGAGGCCGCCGCCGAGCAGACGGCCTCACGGGCGAGCGGGTTCACCGCCGCCTACGCGCAATGGCATCTGGAGCGCGGCCTACGGTCGCTCGCGCACCTCGAACAGGATCGGAGCCGCGGGTGACCCCGAAGCCGTACACCCACCGCGACGCGGTGCCGTTCAAACCGATCGACTGGACGGGGGAGGTCCCGCCCGAGTTCGCGAAGGGCGAGGTGCCGTCGCACGTCGCGATCGTGATGGATGGCAACGGCCGGTGGGCGAACCGACGCGGACTCACGCGTGTCGAAGGGCACAAGGCGGGCGAGGCCGCACTCCTCGACGTCGTGGCCGGTGCCCTGCAACTCGGGATCAAGCACCTGTCGGTGTACGCGTTCTCGACGGAGAACTGGAAGCGCTCTCCCGACGAGGTCCGCTTCCTCATGGGGTTCAACCGCGAGGTGCTCCATCGACGGCGCGACCAACTGAACGAGTGGGGCGTGCGCGTGCGCTGGTCGGGGCGTCGGCCGCGGTTGTGGACCTCGGTCATCAAGGAGCTTCAGACGGCGGAGGAGCTGACGCGCGGCAACGACCGCCTGACGCTCACCATGTGCGTCAACTACGGCGGCCGCAACGAGATCGTCGACGCGGTCCGCAGCATCGCCGACGACGTCGCCGCCGGCCGCATCAAGCCGTCGGCCGTCTCGGAGCGTCTCGTCCAGAGCCGCCTCTACCTGCCCGACCTTCCGGACGTCGACCTCTTCGTCCGGAGTTCCGGGGAGCAGCGCACCAGCAACTTCCAGCTGTGGCAGTCGGCCTACGCGGAAATGGTCTTCCTCGACACCCTCTGGCCCGACTTCGGGCGGCGTCAGCTCTGGGAAGCCGTCGAGCGGTACGCCGGACGTGAACGCCGCTTCGGCGGGGCGCGCGACGTGCCAGACGCCCCGGCGCCCTCGGGGGAATGACCGACGGGTGTCGGTGGTTGGCCCTGACATGAGTGAACCCATCAAGATCGACATCTGGTCCGACATCGCCTGCCCGTGGTGCTACATCGGCAAGCGCAAGTTCGAGCGGGGTGCGGCGGAGTTCGCGCAGCTCGGCGACGGACGCGAGGTCGAGGTGGAGTACCACTCCTTCGAGCTGGCACCCGACACCCCGGTCGACTTCGACGGCACCGAGATCGACTTCCTCGTGAAGCACAAGGGCATGCCGGCCGACCAGGTGCAGCAGATGCTCGATCGGGTGACGGGGATCGCCTCGGACGCCGGTCTCGAGTACGACTTCGGCATCCTCCAGCACACGAACACGGTGAAGGCGCACGAACTGCTGCACTTCGCGAAGGCGGAGGGGAAGCAGCTCGAGATGACCGAGCGCCTCCTGCGGGCCTACTTCACCGAGGGCCGCCATGTCGGTCGCATCGAGGACCTCGCCGACCTCGCCGTCGAGGTGGGGCTCGACCGGTCCGCCGTGGTCTCGGCGCTGGAATCCGGCCAGTACACGCAGGCGGTCCGCGAGGACCAGGCGACGGCACAGGGGTATGGCATCCAGGGCGTCCCGTTCTTCGTCATCGACGGCGCCTACGGGGTGTCCGGGGCGCAGGAGGCGGCCGCGTTCACGCAGGTCCTCGAGCAGGTCTGGACGGAACGCGCGAGCACCGAGCCGGTGCAGGCGTGAGCGCGGAGACGACGTCCCCTGAGCGCAGCGTCGGTGATCAGCAGTCCGCGACGATCCGGCCGGCGCTCCGACTCCTCGGGGGCGACGCCGTCGTCTGCGAGGGCGACAGTTGCCTCGTACTCCCGCCGGAGCCGGCTCAGGACTGAGGGTCCTCCGGCTCGGTGAGGTCCGCGGTGACGGCGCCGATGGCCGTGAGGTACTCCGCCGCGTCGACGAAGGCGCTCCACCCGTGCTCGCCGGCGCCGATCGAGATGCGCCCTCCGCGCTCGAGGATGCGCTCGTCCGCGTAGACGGGGAGTGGAGCGCTCGCACCGAGGACGGTGATGGTGCCGCGCTCGTAGCCGGTCGCCTGGAACGCGGTCGCCGCGTCCGGCATCGCGAGCTTGTTCACCCCGAGCAGCGTGCGGAACGGCGGCCAGGAGATCTTGCGGCCGCCCGGCACGAGGGCGAAGAGGTAGTCGCCGCTGCGACGCTTCACGACGATCGTCTTGACGATGTCCGCGGGCTCGATGCCGAGCAGCTCCGCCGCCTCGTGGAGACTGCGCGCGGGCGGTCGCTCGACCAGCTCCACGTCGAGACCGAGTGCGGCGGCCGCTGCTCGGACGCGCTCGCGGCCGGGCGGCTGGAGGTCGACGGGCGGGACGGCGTCTGACATGTGGTCCTCACTGGGCGCGGGAGCGCCGATCATCTGGGAGAATCGAGGGTGATGTCTCTTCCTACCACGCTCTCGCAGCGCCCGAGCCTCGCGATCGGGCCCATCGTGCTCGACTCGCCGGTCGTGCTCGCCCCTATGGCCGGGATCACCAACACGGCGTTCCGTCGACTGTGCCGCGAATACGGTGCCGGACTGTACGTCAGCGAGATGATCACCTCCCGCGCGCTCGTCGAACGCACGCCGGAGACCATGCGGCTCATCCAGCACCACGAGAGCGAGACGCTCCGCTCCATCCAGCTCTACGGCGTCGACCCGAAGACGGTCGCCGAGGCCGTCACCATGCTCGTCGCCGAGGATCGCGCCGACCACATCGACCTCAACTTCGGCTGCCCGGTGCCCAAGGTCACCCGCAAGGGCGGGGGAGCGGCGCTGCCTTGGAAGACCGGGCTCTTCCGCGACATCGTCGAGGGCGCTGTCCGTGCCGCCGGCGACGTCCCGCTCACGATCAAGATGCGCAAGGGCATCGACTCCGACCACCTCACCTACCTCGAGGCCGGCCGGATCGCCGAGGGCGCCGGCGTGGCGTCGATCGCGCTGCACGCCAGGACCGCCGCCGAGTTCTACTCCGGCCACGCGGACTGGTCGGCGATCACCAAGCTCAAGGAGACGGTCACCTCGGTGCCGGTCCTCGGCAACGGCGACATCTGGTCGGGCGAGGACGCCCTCCGGATGGTCGACGAGACGGGTTGCGACGGCGTCGTCGTGGGCCGCGGGTGCCTCGGTCGCCCCTGGCTCTTCGGCGACCTCAGCTCGGCGTTCGCCGGCGAGGGTGGTAAGGCGGAGCCGTCGCTGGGCGACGTCGCGGCCGCGTTCCGGCGTCACGCCGAGCTCCTAGCCGAGTTCTTCGAGAGCGAGGAGCGCGGCTGCCGCGACATCCGGAAGCACGTCGCGTGGTACTTCAAGGGCTACCCGGTCGGTGGCGACCTCCGCGCGAGCCTCGCGACCGTGGAGTCGCTCGACCAGCTCGACGAACTGCTCGCGACCCTCGACTGGACCGCTCCCTACCCGGGCGCCGCGGCCGAAGGGCAGCGCGGACGCGCCGGTACGCCGAAACGACCGGCACTGCCCTACGGCTGGCTCGACTCGCAGTCGCTGGGTGCCGACGAGCAGACCGAGATCGCGGGAGCGGAACTGGACCACAGTGGCGGATAGCATCATCGAGCGGGGGAGCGTCTCCATGGACCGGGACGGCTACACCCTGCACGACGAAGAACGCTGGATGCCCGAGCACCACTCGACGCGACGCTCCGACTTCGCACGTGATCGTGCCCGGCTGTTGCACTCCAGCGCCCTGCGGCGACTCGCCGCCAAGACCCAGGTGCTCAGCCCGACGAGCGGTGTCGACTTCGCGCGGAACCGGCTGACCCACTCCCTCGAGGTGGCGCAGGTCGGTCGCGAGCTGGCAGCCAGCCTCGACCTCGCGCCAGACGTCGTCGACACGGCGTGCCTCGCGCACGATCTCGGTCACCCGCCGTTCGGTCACAACGGCGAACGAGCGCTCAACGACTGGTCCGCCGCGATCGGCGGGTTCGAGGGCAACGCCCAGACCCTGCGGATCCTGACGCGCCTCGAATCCAAGGTCTTCGGTCCCGACGGCGAGCCGTACGGTCTGAACCTCACCCGCGCGAGCCTCGACGCCAGCTGCAAATACCCGTGGCCGGCCGCCCAGTCGGTGCCGGATCCCGGTGGTCGCGCCAAGTTCGGGTTCTTCGACGAGGACTCTGCGGCCTTCCGCTGGTTGCGAGCCGGCGCTCCCGAGCGCGTCCGCTGCGTCGAGGCGCAGGTCATGGACCTCGCGGACGACATCGCCTACTCCGTGCACGACTTCGAGGACGCCGTCGTCGGGGAGTACATCGACCCGGCGTTCCTGAACGCGCGCGCCGGACACGACCGCCTCATCGACACCGCGCTGTCCTGGGCCGGCGACGACTTCACCCACGACGACCTCGCCGCCGCCTTCGACCGGCTGCAGTCCTCGCACACCTGGATCACCGCCTGGGACGGCTCCCGGCGCGACCTCGGTCGGCTCAAGAACTTCACGAGCCAGATGATCGGTCGGTTCGCCGGTGCGGCGACTGCGGCGACCCGGGAGGCCTTCCCGCAGGCCAGCCTCGTGCGGTTCGGGGCCGACGTCGTGGTGCCCCACGGCATCCAGGCCGAGATCGCCCTCCTCAAGGGGATCGTGGCCGCGTTCGTGATGTACAGCGACTCCCGCCAGCCGCTGTACGTCCGGCAGCGGGAGATCCTCATCGAACTGTCGGACGCGGTGTTCGCGCTCGGGGAGTCTGCCCTCGACGTCGGCTTCGCGGCGGACTGGCGAGCAGCCGGGTCCGATGCGGAGCGCCGACGCGTCGTCGTCGACCAGATCGCGAGCCTGACCGATCAGAGTGCCCTCTCCTGGCACGAGCGGCACGTCGGCGCCTGACGCTCCTCCACACGGGAGCGGGCCTCCGACTCCGCTGCGCGGAGGCCCTCAGGGATGGACGATGGACGCACGAGACTAGGATCGAAGCATGGCCGGACGGATTCGACAGAGCGATGTTGAAGAGGTCAAGGCACGCACCAACATCGGCGACGTCGTCGGCGACTACGTCTCGCTGAAGTCCGCCGGCGTCGGCTCGCTGAAGGGCTTGTGCCCCTTCCACGACGAACGCAGCCCGAGCTTCCACGTGCGCCCCACGGTCGGGCTGTACCACTGCTTCGGCTGTGGCGAGAGCGGCGACGTCTACAGTTTCCTGCAGAAGATGGACCACGTGACGTTCGCGGAGTCGGTGGAACGTCTCGCGCAGCGCATCGGCTACCCGCTCAGCTACGAGGAGGGCGGCGGCAAGGTCGATCACGGCAACCGGGCTCGCCTCTTCGCCGCCAACCAGGCTGCCGCCGAGTACTTCCAGCAGCAGCTCCACGACGGCGATGCCGACCTCGGGCGGCGGTTCCTCGGCGAACGAGGCTTCGACGCCGCCGCTGCCGACCACTTCGGGATCGGGTTCGCGCCTGCCGGCTGGGACCACCTCATGAAGGCGCTGCGGTCTCGCGGATTCTCCGACGAGGAGATGCTCGCGGCCGGGCTCGTGTCGAGCGGCGACCGCGGGGTTTACGACCGGTTCCGCGGGCGCCTCATCTGGCCCATCCGCGACACCACCGGCCAGGTGCTCGGCTTCGGCGCCCGGCGCCTCCGCGAAGACGACAAGGGGCCGAAGTACCTCAACACCCCCGAGACGGCGATCTACCACAAGGCGCAGGTCCTCTACGGACTCGACCTCGCCAAACGCGACATCTCGCGCGGCAAGCGCGTCGTCGTCGTCGAGGGGTACACCGACGTCATGGCCTGCCACCTGGCGGGGGAGACCACCGCGGTGGCGACCTGCGGGACCTCCTTCGGGGTCGACCACATCAAGATGATCCGCCGCGTCATGGGCGACGACTCCGCCACCGGCGAGGTCATCTTCACGTTCGACCCCGATGAGGCCGGGCAGAAGGCCGCGACGCGTGCGTTCGGCGAGGAGAAGCGGTTCTCCGCCCAGACGTACGTCGCCGTGTCCTCCGACGGCCTCGACCCCTGCGACCTCCGCCTCAACCGCGGCGACGGCGCCATCCGGAAGCTCGTCGACGGCCGCGAGCCGATGTTCGAGTTCATCATCCGGCGGACGCTGGCGGGCTTCGACCTCGAGACGGTCGAGGGCCGCGTCGGCGCACTCCGCGCGGCCGCGCCGGTCGTCGCCGAGATCCGCGACCCCTCGCTCCGTCCCGGGTACACCCGGGTGCTCGCGAAGCAGCTCGGCATGGAACTCGACGAGGTGGCCCGCGCCGTGCGGGCCGCTGGCGGTGCCGCCGCAGGAGGCTCGCAGAACTCCGCCCGAGACGCCCGCCAGCAGGGCCCCGGCGCACCAGCTGCCGAGCCGCCGCGCGAGCGCCAGGCCTCGCTCAACGACCTGCCCAAGGATCCGTCGACGCGCCTCGAGCAAGACGCCCTCCGTGCGATCCTGCAGCTGCCCCAGCACCTCGAACGCCCCATGCTGGAGCGCGCGGTCCAGAGCTCGGTCGCCAACAGTTCCCTCGCCGTGGTACGCGACGCCATGAGTGTGAGCCTGGACCACCTCGGGACGAACGCCTGGCTCGAGACCGTCATCGCGCAGGTTCCACCCGGCTTCGACGGACTGGTGCGTGAGCTCGGGGTGTCCCCGCTCCCCGAGACGAACGAGGAGAAACTGCCGAGCTACGTCCGGGACATCGCGCGGGCGCTGATCGACCGCGACCTCCTCGGTCGGAAGGCGGCGTTGCTCGGGTCGTTGCGTCGCACCGACCCCCGCGACGAGTCCCACCGGGAGATCACCCGGCAGCTCGCGGACGTCGAGGCGGAACGGCGTGCGCTCCGCGCCGAGGCCTGACGCGGGCGGCCTCCTCCGAGCGTGGCACGTGGCCCCGCCGGGATCGCCGGATACACTCGATGGCGATCCGGTGGCTCCCCGTGCACCGGAAGGAGAGGTCTCATGAAGCACCCAGAGCAGGACGGACCGGCGGTCCGGGCGAGTGATCTGAGCGTCGATTACGCCGCGCACGGCGTCAGTCCGAGCAACCGAGCCCTGGATGGCATCAGCTTCGAGTTGCCCGTCGGCGGCTCCCTCGGGGTCATCGGCAGCTCGGGCTCGGGGAAGAGCACGCTCCTGCGGGTGCTGTCCGGACGCCACCTGACCGGAGCGGACTCCCGTCCGTTCGTGTCCGGCGGCGACGCGAGCACGCTCGGTCGCTCCATGCGCAAGGTCGGCCGTAGGGAGCTCACGAAGCTCACGTTCGAGGTGTCCCTGCTCGAGCAGGAGGCCGGTGCGCACCTGAAGCCCGAACTCACCGTCACAGAGCTCATCTCGGAACCGGTCCTCGCGCGCGACAAGAAGTTCAGCGAGCAGGCGCTCGGCGTCCGGGTCGCCACGCTGCTGGACGCCGTGCAGATGCCGCTCTCGAGCCTCGACAAGTACCCCTACGAGCTGAGTGGTGGTCAGCGACAGCGCATCGCCATCGCACGGGCCCTCGTCCTCGGCCCGAAGGTGTTCATCGCCGACGAACCGACGGCCGGCATCGACATCACGGTCCGGCACACGGTGACCGAGTTGCTCGACGGGTTCCGACGCGACGGCGGCACGGTCATCGTCGTGACGCACGACCTCGCGATGCTCCGCGAGGTGACCGACGACGTCCTGGCGCTCCACCAGTCGCGGGTCGTGGGCTACGGCCCGATCGACGCGATGCTCGCCGATCCGCCGCACGAGTTCCTCGCGGCGCTCGCCCAGTCGGGCGGCACCGAGACCCAGTACGAGACGCCCGAGGCCGTCGGCATCGATTGATCGCGTGTCGATTTGGAGTCTGCGAATCCTTTGCTACAGTAGATACGCGCTGCAACGCAGAGGCCTGATTCGTCCGGCCGGTCGAAGCACGTATTCCTCGATAGCTCAATTGGCAGAGCAATCGACTGTTAATCGATAGGTTGTTGGTTCGAGTCCAACTCGAGGAGCTGCACAGAATCCCTCGGTCCATACGGACCGGGGGATTCGTCGTTCGAGGCCGGTTTCACGAAACCGGCAGGGACGCCGTAGACTGGAGGACGAGGCCCGAAGACTCCACTCTTCGGGCCTCGTTGCATGTCCGGACACCCTGCGCCTGTCGAGGTGATGCCGTGTCGATCGTGCCGGCGTCGTGTCCGTCGAGGTGGTTCAGCCCTCGAGGTCGTCACGACCCGGCAGCCAGGAGATCCCGGGCACGCCCCAGCCCGCCTTGCGGATCGCCTTCGCCGCTCGGCGCGAGTGCGGCAGCTCGAGGCGGTCCACGTAGAGCACGCCGTTGAGGTGGTCGAACTCGTGCTGCAGGATGCGTGCGCGCCAGCCGACGACCCGCAGCTCGACCGGGTCGCCCTCGAGGTCGGTCCCGATGAGCATGGCCGCTTCCGCGCGACGGAGCGGGTGCCGCTCGCCGGGGACGGAGAGGCAGCCCTCCGACTCGGCCTCCTCGTCGAGCTCGCCCACCGGCGGGGGATTGATCCACAGCACGGGGTTGATCGCGACGCCACGCCAGGGCTGGCCGTCGTCGTCCTCGTAGCTGTAGACGAAGAGGCGGAGCGGCACGCCGACCTGCGGAGCCGCGAGCCCGACCCCGGGAGCGAGATCCATGGTCTCGTACATGTCGGCGACGAGCCGCCGGAGGTCGTCGTCCACGGTGGTGACCGGCCGGGCGACGGAGTGGAGCACCGGGTCACCGGTCACGTGGATCTCGAGAATTGCCATTGCTCGAGCCTATCCGCTGGGCTCGGCCTGGCGCGCCGGGATCGGCGAGGCCTCGGGGTAGCCTCGACGGGTGATCCCCTCCGCCATCGACATCGCCGACCTCGCGGACGACTTCACCCGGAATCCCTCTCAACTCCTCGGCATCCCGTTCGCACTCCTCGGTGCCGTCTTCCTCTCACTCGGCGCGCAGCTGCAGCACCGGGGTGTGGCGAAGGTCGAGTCGTCGAGCGGTACCGACGCGACCTCGGGGCTCAACGTCGCTCAGCTCCTGGCGCTGCTCAGTCGGCCGTCCTGGGTGACCGGAACGGTCATGCTCGGGCTCGCGATCGTGCTCCAGCTCGGCAGCCTGTCCCTCGCTCCGATCACCCTCGTCCAGCCGTTGGGCGCGGTCGCCCTCGTCATCACAGCGGTGGTGAACAGCCGGATCAGCGGCGTCCGGTTGAACCGTCGATCGGTCGTGGCGATCGTCGCCTGCGTCGGCGGCGTCGGCCTGTTCGTGACGATCGCGGCGGTCTTCACGGGCGAGCACCGGATCACCGAGGCCGAGCTCGTCACGATCCTGGTGATGCTCGGCGTCGTGCTCGTCGTGTTCGGACTCGGCTTCATGGTGTTCCGCTCCCGCTTCACGGCCATCTTCTACATCGTCGGGACCGGGGTGCTCTACGGCTTCGTCGCGACGCTCGCCAAGGTCATCATCGGACGGCTGCAGCAGGGCGAGTTCGACTGGCTCACGATCCTCTGCGGGCTCGGCCTCGTCGCCGCGAGTGCGCTCGGCGGCTACTTCGTGCAGACCGCCTACTCCTCGGGGCCTCCCGATCTGGTCATCGCGGGTCTGACGGTCATCGACCCGATGATCGCGGTCGGCGTCGGCATCATCGTGCTGGGCGAGGCGAGCAATGCACCGTTCTGGGCAGGCTTCGGCTTCGTCGTGGCCGGAGCGATCGCCGTGTGGGGTGTCTTCCAGCTCGCCCGCCACCACCCGCAGGTGAGCCAGACGCCGGCGGCCGCAGCAGCCGCGAAGGCCCTCGCGACCGGCGACGCGCCCGCCTGAGCCCTGGAGCCCGAACGGGCTGCAGGTATGCTTGAGCATGGCGTTCCGCGCCGCATCAGGGTCGTGAGCGACCGCCCGCACCCCCTCACATCACTGGCCAAGCACAGAGGAATCACCGATACCTTGACTTCTCCCGACGACCAGCACCTCGCGAAGGCGTCCAGCACGACGCCGAGCGCCGACACCCACAAGCCGCTGCGGGTGGTCATCGGTGCCGACACCTTCTCGCCCGACGTGAACGGGGCCGCTCGCTTCGCCGAACGACTCGCAGCCGGACTCGTCCGCCGAGGCCACGACGTCCACATCGTGGCGCCCGCGGGCTCACGCAAGTTCGGCACGTGGAAGGAGACCCACGAGGGTCAGACGATGACGGCGCACCGCCTCTTCAGCCTCCGGTGGTACCCGCACGACTGGCTGCGCTTCGCGATGCCGTGGTCGATGCGTCGGAACGCCCGGAAGATCCTCGACCGCGTGAAGCCCGACGTCGTGCACCTGCAGTCGCACATCGTGGTCGGCCGTGGTCTCTCGATCGAGGCCGAGCAACGCGGCATCCGCATGGTGGCGACGAACCACATCATGCCCGACAACATCCTCGACTTCACCGTCATCCCCAAGCGCACCCAGGAGTGGCTCGTCCGGACGCAGTGGGCTGCCGCCCGTCGCGTCTTCGATCGTGCCTTCGCCGTTACGACCCCGACGCGTAAGGCCGCCGACTTCCTGGAGCAGTTCACGGGCCTGACCGGCGTGCACGCGATCTCCTGCGGGATCGAGGCCGGGCAGTACACGCCGTCGTTCGAACCGCGGAAGCGCAACACCATCCTCTTCGTGGGTCGCATCACGAGCGAGAAGCAGATCGACGTGCTTCTGCGCGCGCTCACGAAACTCCCGAAGGAACTCGACGCCCACGTCGACGTCATCGGTGGCGGCGACCAAGCGAAGAACCTCGAGCAGCTGACCCAGCAGCTCGGCATCGGCGACCGCGTCCGGTTCCTCGGCAAGGTGTCCGACGATGAGGTGAAGCAGGCCTACACGAACGCCACCGTCTTCGCGATGCCGTCCATCGCCGAGCTGCAGAGCATCGCGACGATGGAAGCCATGGCCTCCGGTCTCCCGGTGGTCGCGGCCGATGCCATGGCCCTGCCCCACCTCGTGCACGATCAGGTCAACGGCTACCTGTTCGAGCCGGGCAACGTCGACGCCCTGGCCGAGCGGCTCGCGACGGTACTCAGCGCCTCGCCCGAGGAGTACCGCCGGATGCAGGACGCCTCGTTGGAGCTCGTCTCCGCACACGACATCGAGCGCACGCTCGACACCTTCGAAGCGCTCTACCGTGGCGAGCAGGTCGTCGACCCGACGACCGAGCGTCACACGGCGACCGCAGACCGCCAGGAATCCCGCGACTGACTCCCGCCCCGCGGGCCACTCGGTACACTGGGTTCCGCACGGGGCGGTAGCCAAGCTGGTGAAGGCATTCGGCTCATAACCGAACGATGCGTGGGTTCAAGTCCCACCCGCCCTACCGAGAACCGGCCCACGAGCCTTGGTTCCGGTCCCTGAGCTTGTCGAAGGGCGCCCTTCGACAGGCTCAGGGACCGGGATGGGGCGGCTCAGGGACCGGGACGGGGTGGCTCAGGGACCGGTCAGTCCGCGAGGACGAGGGCGGCGGCACCGATGAGCGGCCCGTCGGCGTCGAGCCCGGCCGGGACCACCCGGAGTTCCCGGGCGTAGGCGTGCAGTGCGGCGGAGGTCGCGGCCTCCTGGACGAGGTCGAGGTAGTCGGGGGAGACCCGCGAGAAGCCGCCTCCGATCGCGACGCGTTCCAGGTCGAGCAGGGTCGTGATGCCGCAGAGGGCTTCGCCGACGGCCTCGGCGGAACGTCGGACGGCGCGGATCGCGATCTCCGTTCCGGCTGCGTAGTCGGCCCCGAGCTGTTCGCCAGTCGTGCCGGTCCATCCCTGGGCGCGCGCCCAGGCGACCGTCGCGGTGCCTGACGCGATGCCCTCCAACGTCCAGGGTGTGCCGACAGCATCCGGTTCGCGTCGGCGGAGTTGCATCTGTCCGAGGTGGCCGGCGTTGCCCGAGGTGCCGGGGACGAGTCGGGATCCGAGGATGATCCCGCCACCGATCCCGGTGGAGACGACGATGCCCATGCTGTTCTCGGTTCCGCGGAGTGCGCCCTGCCAGTGCTCGGCCAGGGCGATGCAGGTGCCGTCGAGTCGGAGTTCCACCGGACCGGACGTGAAGCGCCGGAGTTCTGCCACGGCGGGGAAGTCGGCGAGTCGGGGGAGGTTGATCGGCGAGACGGTGCCGTCGGCCCTGCCGATGGGGCCCGCCGAACCGATCCCGATACCGGACACCGGCCCGCCATGGGCCGCGATGCTTCGTTCGACGGTCTGGAGGATCGACGCCACGAGCTCCTCGCGGGTGGCGGCGGCGCCCGTCGGACCGCGGAACCGGGTGCCGGGCAGGATCCGTCCCTCGGCATCGACGATGGCCGCTTCGACCTTCGTGCCGCCGATGTCGATCGCGAGGGCCTCGTGCATCACCGCTCCATCCTGGAGGGCCGTCAGTCCGGGCCGGCTCCCGATCCAGCGTACTGGGAACGACACGGTTGTCATTCCTCCAGGTCATGGGGCATAATGCTCGTATCGGCGCGAGTCGAACAACTGCATACACGGAGGTCCGGTCAGCCGGACACCGACATGGATCACACTGCATGGGTCGTTGGGGAAGACGCACCCGGACGCAGTGGAGGAATCATGTCGACACCGATGACGAAGGGTGTGCTGTTCGTGCACTCGTCGCCTCGCGCGCTCTGCCCGCACCTCGAATGGGCGGCAGGTCGCGCTCTTGGTCGTGCCATCAGTTTCGACTGGGAAGACCAGCCGATCCTCCGCGGGGCGCAGCGTGCCGAGGTCTTCTGGGAAGGCCCGCATGGCACCGGAGCCGCACTCGCCTCAGCCCTGCGCGGCTGGGAGCACCTCCGCTACGAGGTGAGCGAAGACCCGGCCCAGGGCGTCGACGGTGCCCGGTGGATGCACACGCCCGACCTCGGGATCTTCTACGCGCAGACCGACAGTATCGGCAACGTGGTCGTGCCGGAGGATCGCATCCGGTACGCCATGGAGGTCGGCGCCGGGAACGCCGCCGAACTCCAGCGCGAACTCCGCGTCGCGCTCGGACAGCCGTGGGACGACGAACTCGAGCCGTTCCGTCACGCCGGCGACGGGTCCTCCGTCATCTGGCTGCACAACGTGGGCTGATCCGGCCCCGCCGGCGCGGCGGCACCGCGCACGCGAGACAACTTCACAGACGACAGGGTGCCCACGTGGCGTGGACCGTGCGAGGTCGGTGACACTCCCGGCAGACACGAGGTGACGAAACGGCGGCACCCTGGTCAGTAGACGACGACGGGTCGTGGTGCATGCACCACGACCCGTCGTCGTCTCCGTCGCGGACGGCTCAGTAGCTCCGGAACGCGACGACCGCGTTGTGGCCGCCGAACCCGAACGAGTTGCTGATGGCGAGCAGGTCGCCGGACCCGAGCTCACGCGGCGTCGTGACGACGTCGAGCGGGATCTCCGGGTCCTGGTTGTCGAGGTTGATGGTCGGCGGGATGACCCGGTGGTGCAGGGCGAGCGCCGTGTAGGCCGCCTCGATGGCGCCCGCGCCGCCGAGGAGGTGGCCGGTCGAGGCCTTGGTGGCCGTCACGGCGATGTCGTCGAGGTGGGCACCGAAGACCCGACGCAGCGCGTTGTACTCGGCGATGTCGCCGACGGGCGTGCTCGTGGCGTGTGCGTTGACGTGGACGACGTCGTCGAGCGACGCTCCGCCGTTCTCGACGGCTGCACGCATGGCGCGGGCCGCAGCCGAACCCTCGGGGTCGGGAGCGGTGATGTGGTACGCGTCGCTCGTCACCGCACCACCGAGGAGCTCGGCGTAGATGCGGGCGCCACGGGCCTTGGCGTGCTCCTCGGTCTCGACGATGAGTGCTGCCGCGCCCTCACCGAGGACGAATCCGTCGCGGTCGACGTCGTAGGGACGCGAGGCGATGGCGGGGTCGTCGTTGCGCTTGGACAACGCCTGCATCGCTGCGAAGGACGCGAGCGGGAGCGGGTGGATGGCGGCTTCGGAGCCACCGGCCACGACGATGTCGGCGAGGCCGGCCTGGAGATGGTCGTATGCGTTGGCGAGCGACTCGGTGCTTGACGCACAAGCGGAGACGACGGTGCGCTCCCCGCCTCGGGCGCCGAGGTCCATGCCGATCGCCGCTGCCGGGCCGTTCGGCATGAGCATCGGGACGGTCATGGGGAGGACGCGGCGGGGGCCCTTCTCGCGCAGGGTGTCCCAGGCGTCGAGGAGCGTCCACACGCCGCCGATGCCGGTGGCCCAGTCGACGAGGAGTCGCTCCGGGTCGACCTCGGGGGCGCCGGCGTCCTGCCAGGCCTCGCGCGCGGCGATCAGGGCGAACTGGCTCGACGGGTCGAGGCGCTTGACCTCACGACGGTCGAGGATGTCCGCGGTGGGGACGGCGGCCTGCGCGGCGAAGCGAACGGGCAGCTCGAGTTCTTCAGCCCATGGCTGCTCGAGACGGCTCGCACCGCTCTTGCCGGCGAGGAGGTTGTCCCAGGAGTCGGTGGCGTTGCCGCCGAGGGGAGTGGTGGCACCGATGCCGGTGATGACGATGCGTTTGGTGGTCATTCAGTCAAACCTTCTGTGGAGACGACGAGGGGGTCCGAGCCCTGCGGCGGTCGAGCCCGTGTCCGGACGGACGAGCCGCCTCGAACGCTGAAGGGCCGGTCGGCCAACTGCCGGCCGACCCTTCAGCACTGCGCTGGGACTAGCCCTGAGCCTTGACGATGAAGTCGACGGCGTCGCCGACGGTCTTCAGGTTCTTGACTTCTTCGTCCGGGATCTTCACGTCGAACTTCTCCTCCGCGTTGACGACGATGGTCATCATGGAGATCGAGTCGATGTCAAGGTCGTCGGTGAACGACTTGTCCAGCTCGACGGTGTCGGTCGCGATGCCGGTCTCGTCGTTGATCAGCTCGGCCAGGCCGGCGAGGACTTCTTCGGTGGACAGTGCCATTGTTCTACTCCTTGGGTGAGGTTTGACCGTAGTCGAGTGTAGTCGCGTCGGGCGTCCTGCTACGGCAGGACGACGACCTGAGCGCCGAAGACCAGTCCGGCACCGAACCCGATCTGCAGGGCGAGGCCGCCGCTGAGCTCGGGGTGCCCCTGGAGGAGCCGGTGGGTGGCGAGCGGGATGGACGCCGCCGAGGTGTTGCCGGTGGTCTCGATGTCGCGCGCGATGACGACGGTCTCCGGCAGCTTGAGCTGCTTGGCGAACTCGTCGACGATGCGCATGTTCGCCTGGTGCGGGATGAAGGCAGCGAGGTCGGAGGCTTCGACGCCCGCTTCCTCCAGCGCCTGCTTGGCGACCTTGGCCATCTCCCAGACCGCCCACCGGAAGACCGTCTGGCCCTCCTGGCGCAGGGTCGGCCAGGCGGCCGTGCCGTCGCGGAACTCGGTGAGCGTGCCGCTCATGCCGACGGCGTCGGCCTTCGAGCCGTCGGATCCCCACACGGTGGGGGAGATGCCGGGGAAGTCGCTCGGACCGACGACGGCCGCGCCTGCACCGTCGCCGAGGAGGAACGAGATCGACCGGTCGGTCGGGTCGACGATGTCGGACAGCTTCTCGGCGCCGATGACGAGCGCGTAGTGTGCCGCGCCCGATCGGATGAGGGCATCGGCCTGGGCGATCGCGTAGGCGTATCCGGCACATGCGGCGTTGAGGTCGTAGGCGGCAGCGGGGTTCGCTCCGACGCGGTCGGCCACGACGGCCGCCATCGACGGGGACTGCTGGACGTTGCTGATCGTCGCGATGAGGACGAGGTCGACCTGCTCGGGCGAGATGCCCGCGGCCGCGATGGCCTCGGCGCCGGCTTCGGCTGCGAGGTCGACGGCGCTGACGTCGGCCGACGCCCGCGTGCGGGTGACGATTCCGGTGCGCTGCTGGATCCACTCGTCGGACGAGTTGATCGGACCGACGAGGTCGTCGTTCGGGACGCTGAGGTCTCCGCGAGCTGCGCCGAGGCCGAGGATGCGGGTGAACTCGGGACCGCGCGACTGCTTGAGGGTGGGGGTGGTCATTGACTGGTTCTCCGTCTGCGCTACTGCTGGGCGATGAGGTCGAGGGCTGCCGGCAGGTCGTCGGGGGTCTTGATGGCGACCGTCGGCACGCCCTTCAGGCCGCGACGTGCGAGTCCGGTGAGCGCCCCGGCGGGGGCGAGCTCGATGAGTCCGGTGATCCCTGCGGCGCTGAACGCGTCCATGCACAGGTCCCAGCGTACCGGGGAGGCGACCTGGCCGATGAGGAGGTCGAAGAACGCCGTACCCGAGGCGACCTCGGTGCCGTCGTGGTTCGTCCAGATGCGGAGCGTCGGGTCCTGGGGCTCGACCGTGCGGCTCGCCCCGGCCAGCCAGTCGCGGGCCGACTCCATGTAGCTCGTGTGGAAGGCGCCTGCGACCTGCAGCGGGATCACCCGTGTGCCCTTGAGTGGCTCGTCGGCGAGGCGGGCGAGGGCGTCATGCGCGCCGGCGACGACGATCTGGCCGCCGCCGTTGTAGTTTGCGGGCTCCAGCCCGAAGGAACGGACGTGCGCGACGACGGCGTCCTGGTCGCCACCGAGGACGGCACTCATGCCCGTCGGGGTGGTGGCTGCGGCCTCGGCCATGGCCACGGCGCGTTCGCTCACGAAGCTCATGGCGTCGCTGTCCGAGAGGATGCCTGCGCCGTAGGCCGCGGTGATCTCGCCGACGGAGTGTCCGGCGATGCCGCCGAACGGCGCGGCGTCGGCGGGGAGGGCCTTCCGCAGGGCGTCCAAGGCGACGATGCCGGCAGCGACGATGAGCGGCTGGGCCACCGCGGTGTCGCGGATGGTGTCGGCGTCGGAGACGGTGCCGTGCTTGACGAGGTCGAGTCCGGCTTCGTCGGAGAAGCGGGCGAGCGCATCCTTCGCGGAGGCGTCCTGCAACCAGGGGTCGAGGAAGCCGGGGGTCTGGGAGCCCTGTCCAGGGCAGGCGATGACGATCACCGCTCTAGTCTGCCAACCGGAAGACGCCAAGCAGTGGAGCAACACCACGAACCTTTGGAAAATGTGTTGTGTGGAGTCCACAAAGCCGACCGGTCGAGCGGCCCAGCGAGCGTCAGGAGGTCAGCCGACGTCGGGACGGCTCAGGCTCAGCGATGGCACCGAGGATGAGCGCCGCCTGCAGGATGAGCGACTCGCGGGCACCGGTCGCGTCCCAGCCGATGACCTCGGAGACCCGCTTGAGGCGGTACCGGACCGTGTTGGGGTGCACGAAGAGCTCGCGCGCCGTCGCTTCGAGCGAGCGGCCGTTGTCGAGGTAGCACCAGAGCGTCGTCACGAGCTCACCGGAGTAGTCCTTGAGCGGACGGTAGACCCGTTCGATGAGCGTGGTCTTCGCGAGGTTGTCGCCGGCGAGGGCGCGTTCCGGAAGGAGGTCGTCCGCGGCGACCGGTCGAGGTGCGTGGCGCCAGGACTTCGCCACGGCGAAGCCGGCCAGTGCGGCCTTCGCGCTGCGCGACGCCTCGATGAGGGATGGCACGGCGTGACCGAGTACCAGGTGCCCCGGCCCGAAGCCGTGCTCGAGCTTGGCGGCGATGTCGAGGAAGGTGAGTTGTGAGCTGGTGCGGGCGTCTGCGGTGGCCTGTTCCGCCTCGTCGACGGGTTCGCCGTCTCCGGGCTCGGTGCTGGGCAGCTCAGCACGACCCAGGACGAGCACGAGCCGGTTGCCCTGGACGCCGATGAGGACGTCGGCGTCGAGGTGTCGGGCGGTCCGGCGGAGCATGTCGACATCGAGCACCCGTGGGGTCGTCCCGACCAGGACACAGGCCTCGCCGTGACCGTGCCACCCGAGGGCGGCGATCCGGCTGGGCAGTTCGTCGTCGGCCTCGCCACTGAGGATCGAGTCGACGACGAGGGCCTCGAGGCGGGCGTCCCACAGGCCGCGCGCTTCAGCCGCGCGAGCGTACACATCGGCTGAGGCGAATGCGATGTCACGTGAGTAGAGGAGGATCGCCTCGCGGAGGTCGACGCTTCCGGACGCGACGCGTTCCTCGACGACCTCGACGGTGACCTTGATGAGTTGCAGCGTCTGCTGCAGGCTGACGGAACGGAGCAGCTCGCGAGGAGCCGCCCCGAACACGTCGGCTGCGATCCACGGTGTCGACCGGGGATCGTCGAACCACGAGATGAACGAACTGATGCCCGCCTGCGCCACCAGGCCGACCGCTGAGCGGCGGCCTGGTGGCATCTCGGCGTACCAGGGAAGGGTGTCCTCGAGGCGTTTGAGCGTCGCGGTCGCGAGCTCACCCGAGATCCGGCGGAGCCAGTCGAGTGTCTCGGCCTTCGTCTTCGTCTTCGTCACCGTGGTAGCGATGGAATCAGCTCTCGCCACCCGCGTTACCGGTGTTGCCGGCGTTCACGTCGTGGAGGCGGTAGCGGTCGATCGCCTGCTGCGGGAGGCTCGCATCGACCTCACCCCGAGCAGCGAGCTGCTGGAGGGTGCGGACGACGAGCGACGGGCCGTCGATCTTGAAGAAGCGACGGGCAGCGGCGCGCGTGTCGGAGAAGCCGAAGTCGTCGGCCCCGAGCGTCGCGAAGTCGCCCGGCACGAACTGACGGATCTGGTCCGGCACGGCGTGCATGTGGTCGGTCACGGCGACGAACGGGCCTGCGGCACCACTCAGCTTCTCCGTGACGTAGGGCACACGACGCTCCTCCTGCGGGTGCAGGAAGTTGTGCTGGTCGGCAGCGAGACCGTCGCGACGGAGCTCGGTCCAGCTCGTGACGCTCCAGACGTCTGCGGAGACGCCCCAGTCGTCGGCGAGGAGCTGCTGCGCCTCGATCGCCCACGGGACCGCGACACCGGAGGCCATGAGCTGGGCCTTCGGGCCCTGCTTGTCGCTCGTGCTGATGCGGTGGATACCGCGCACGATGCCGTCAACGTCCACGCCCTCGGGCTCGACGGGCATGACCATCGGCTCGTTGTACACCGTGAGGTAGTACATGACGTTCGGGTCCTCGTGCTCGCCGCCGTACATGCGCTGGATACCGCTGCGCACGATGTGCGCGATCTCGTAGCCGTAGGCCGGGTCGTAGCTGACGACCGCGGGGTTCGACGAGGACAGCAGCAGCGAGTGGCCGTCGGCGTGCTGGAGCCCCTCACCCGTGAGGGTGGTGCGACCGGCGGTCGCGCCGATCATGAAGCCACGGGTCATCTGGTCGCCGGCCGCCCAGATGGCGTCGGCGGTGCGCTGGAAGCCGAACATCGAGTAGAAGACGTAGACCGGGATGAGCGGCTCGCCCTGCACCGAGTACGAGGTTCCGATCGCGGAGAAGGCCGCGACGGCGCCCGCTTCATTGATGCCCACGTGCACGATCTGACCCTGCGGGCTCTCCTTGTAGGCGAGCAGCAGTTCGCGGTCCACCGAGGTGTAGTGCTGACCGTTCGGGTTGTAGATCTTCGCGCTCGGGAAGAACGCGTCCATACCGAAGGTGCGTGCCTCGTCGGGGATGATCGGGACGATCCGGTTGCCGAAGTCCTTGGCGCGGAGGAGGTCCTTCAGCAGTCGGACGAACGCCATGGTGGTGGCGATCTCCTGCGTGCCGGAGCCCTTCTTCGCTGCCGCGTACGCGGAGTCGTCGGGCAGGTTCAGCTGCGTGTACTTGCTGCGACGCTCGGGGACGTAGCCGCCGAGCGCGCGGCGACGCTCGTGCAGGTACTGGATCGCCTCGTCGTTCTCACCGGGGTGGTAGTACGGCGGGAGGTAGGGGTTCTCTTCGAGCTGCGAGTCGGTGATCGGGATGCGCATCGTGTCCCTGAAGGTCTTCAGGTTGTCGAGCGTCATCTTCTTCATCTGGTGGGTCGCGTTGCGGCCCTCGAAGCTCGGGCCGAGGCCGTAGCCCTTGATGGTGTGCGCAAGGATGACCGTCGGCTGGCCCTTGTGCTCGCTGGCCGCCTTGAACGCCGCGTAGACCTTGCGGTAGTCGTGGCCGCCGCGCTTGAGGTTCCAGACCTCGTCGTCGGTGTAGCCCTCGACGAGCTTCAGGGCACGCTCGTCGCGGCCGAAGAAGTTCTCGCGGACGTAGGCGCCGTCCTCCGTCTTGTACGTCTGGAAGTCGCCGTCGGGCGTGACGTTCATGAGGTTGAGGAGCGCGCCGTCGGTGTCGCGGTTGAGGAGGTCGTCCCACTCGCGGCCCCAGATGACCTTGATGACGTTCCAGCCGGCACCGCGGAAGAAGCTCTCGAGCTCCTGGATGATTTTGCCGTTCCCGCGGACGGGGCCGTCGAGGCGCTGCAGGTTGCAGTTGATCACGAAGTTGAGGTTGTCGAGGCCCTCGTTCGCGGCGACCTGGAGCTGGCCGCGGCTCTCGACCTCGTCCATCTCGCCGTCGCCGAGGAACGCCCAGACCTGCTGGTCGCTGGCGTCCTTGATGCCACGGTTGGTGACGTACTTGGCGAGGTGCGCCTGGTAGATCGCGTTGATCGGGCCGAGACCCATGGAGACCGTCGGGAACTGCCAGAAGTCCGGCATGAGGCGCGGGTGGGGGTACGAGGAGAGCCCGTGCGGCGCGTGCGACTTCTCCTGGCGGAAGCCGTCGAGCTGGTCGGTGCTGAGGCGGCCCTCGAGGAAGGCGCGGGCGTAGGTGCCGGGGGAGGCGTGGCCCTGGATGTAGATCTGGTCGCCACCGCCCGGGGCATCCTGGCCGCGGAAGAAGTGGTTGAAGCCGACCTCGTAGAGCGCGGCCGACGACGCGTAGGTGGAGATGTGTCCGCCGACACCGATGCCGGGGCGCTGCGCGCGGTGCACGGTCATGGCCGCGTTCCAGCGGATCCAGGCGCGGTAGCGGCGTTCGATGTCCTCGTCGCCCGGGAAGTCGGGCTCGTTCTCCGAGGCGATGGTGTTGATGTAGTCGGTGGTGGGCACCATCGGCACGCCGAGGTGCAGCTCCTTCGAGCGCTTGAGGAGGCTCAGCATGATGTCGCGGCCGCGACCGCGGCCACGTTCGTCGACGAGGGCGTCGAGGGACTCATTCCACTCGGACGTCTCCTCAGGATCGGCGTCTACGTGGTTGGACGAGTATGGATCCTGGTCGTGAACAGTCACCGTCGACCTTTCTCTCGTGGCAGATCGTGCCTGGGTTGTGATGGTGAACTCCATGCGTCCTGATGGGTATGGACGCGGGCGCCACCTTTCACCCTATCCGGTCACCCCAGGGAACGGTGACCGAGCGGCGCACCCCTCCGGGTTTGTGCAGCTGCGGTGCGGGGTTAGGATGTGTGACCGGATCGGACCCGTCCACCGCTCGGGCGATCCGGAGCAGGCGAACCCGCCTGAAAGGACCCTCATGGCACTTGAGAACGACACCCTGGCACCCGACTTCGAACTGGCGAACCAGTTCGGTGAACTCGTCAGGTTGAGTCAGTTCCGCGGCAGTTCGGCTGTCGCCCTCGTCTTCTTCCCGCTGGCGTTCTCCGGTACCTGCACGGGGGAGCTGTGCGAGTTGCGCGACAACCTCAGCCTGTTCACGGACGACCAGGTCACGCTCGTCGGTATCTCCGTCGACTCCAAGCACACGCTGCGCGCGTGGGCGGAGCAGGAGCAGTACGGCTTCCAGCTGCTCGCCGACTTCTGGCCGCACGGCCAGGTCGCCAAGGAGTACGGGGTGTTCCTGCAGGAGAAGGGGTTCGCGAACCGTGCGACCTTCCTCATCGACCAGCAGGGCATCATCCGTGAGAGCTTCATCACGGCACCGGGCGAAGCCCGCTCGCTCGCGGCCTACCGCGCCGCGCTCGAAGAGCTGCGTCAGCCGGCCTGAGCCGCGGCTCGCTGTGGTCGCTCCGGATCGCCCGGGGTCTCAGCCGGTGATCGTGACCTCGGGTGCGCGCTCGTAACGGATGAACCGGTAGGGGACACCCGTGCGGGATTCCGACCAACCGTGTGCCGGATCGATCGTGACCGGCACCCACTCCTCGCCGATGGTCGGTGCGAAGGTGTCGCCCGCGACGTCGAGGTCGAGTTCGGTGACCTCAAGCCGGTCGGCGAGCGCGAGCGCTTCGGTGAAGAGACCCGCGCCGCCGGTGACCCAGGCCTGGCCGTTGCCGGCGAGCTGCGCCGCTTCGAACGCGTCCTCCAGGGAGTGCGCGACGATCGCGCCGTCGGCGGACCACGCGGGATCGCGGGTGACGACGATGTTCGGGCGTCCTGGGAGCGGACGGAACCGCGGGGGGAGTGAATCCCAGGTACGGCGCCCCATGATCACCGCGTCCGACCCGGTGAGCGCCTTGAAGTGCGCGAGGTCTTCGGGGACGTGCCAGGGCATGCCCCCGTCGGCGCCGATGACGCCGTCGTGGGCTTGGGCCCAGATGAGCGCCAGGCTCATACGGCGACGGCCGCGCGGATGGCGGGGTGGTGCTGGTAGTCGACGATCTCGAGGTCGTCGTACTCCACGTCGAAGATGCTGTCGCGCTTCGTGTTGATGCGCAGCTTCGGGTAGGGGAACGGGGCACGCGTGAGCTGCTCCGTCACCTGCTCGAGGTGGTTGTCGTAGATGTGGCAGTCGCCGCCGGTCCACACGAAGTCGCCGACCTCGAGGCCGACCTGCTCGGCGACGAGGTGGGTGAGGAGCGCGTAGCTGGCGATGTTGAAGGGGACACCGAGGAAGAGGTCTGCGCTGCGCTGGTAGAGCTGGCAGGAGAGCTTGCCGTCGGCGACGTAGAACTGGAAGAAGGCGTGGCAGGGTGCGAGCGCCATGTTGGGGATGTCGGCGACGTTCCACGCGGAGACGATGATGCGGCGCGAGTTCGGGTCGGTGCGCAGCTGGTCGATGACCTGCGAGATCTGGTCGATGTGGGAGCCGTCGGGGGTCGGCCAGGACCGCCACTGCACGCCGTACACGGGGCCGAGTTCGCCCTGGTCGTCGGCCCATTCGTCCCAGATGGAGACGCCGTGCTCCTGGAGCCAGCGGACGTTGCCGTCGCCGCGGAGGAACCACAGGAGTTCGTAGGCGATGGACTTCCAGTGCACCCGCTTCGTGGTGATGAGCGGGAAGCCCTGGGAGAGGTCGAAGCGGAGCTGGCGGCCGAACACACTGCGGGTGCCGGTTCCGGTGCGGTCGCCTTTGGTGGCGCCGTGCTCGAGCGTGTCGCGCAGGAGGTCTTCGTACGGGGTGGGGATCGTCGTATCCATCCCCTCGATCGTACGGCCAGCGACCGTCACCGCGCCCGACCGATCGTCCGGTGTCGCGACGGATGCGCGCGGACCCTGGTTGTGGAGCGTTCCGGCTCCGACGGCGACTCCGGCTAGACTCGACGAGTCGCATCGGATGGTTCCATCCGATCGCGGGCCTTTAGCTCAGCTGGTAGAGCGCCACGTTTACACCGTGGATGTCGTCGGTTCGATCCCGGCAGGGCCCACCGAAGGAAGTTCCCCGAGATCATGGGCATCTCGGGGCTTTTTAGTTCAACCGTGCTCCTCTCACGGCTGGACACTCTGTGTTGGATACGTCCCCGTGGCGTCCCCGCGCAGAGCCAACCTGAGGTTGCTCCGGCCCGCAGCGGCCATGTCTCGTTGCTTGTGTTGCAGGCAACCCCGCATCGCTCGTTCGAGGTCTCACATGGAGAAATCGATATCCGGAGGCCTTGGGGCGCGAACATCAGCACGCCCGAGGTCTAGGAGCGCGTCGATTCGGGCTACGGCCGCAGCGTCCCCGTCGGTGCCGATCCAGTGTGAGTACGTGTCCAGTGTGAGGGTCGCAGTGGAATGTCCGAGCCAGGCTTGCACAGTCTTCGGGTCGACACCGTTCGTCAGCCACAAGGTAGCGGCGGTGTGGCGGAGGTCATGGACGCGCCTGCCCTCGCAGTTCGCGCTCCAGTCCACTGCGCGTTTCCAATTCGGGCCGTTCAACCGACCGCCGGCGGGGGAAGTGAAGAGGAGTTCGTTCGGGTTGCGTCCCGTGGCGAGCGGTACGACGAGTTCGGCAAGCTCACCCGGGAGTGGGACCGTTCGAGTCGCGCCACCTTTCGTCGACGTGCGGATCGGCTGGCCGTCCGGTGCTGAACGTGACACGCGGAACACCGGATACGGCAGCGACTGAAGATCGCGAACTCGGAGCGCGACAAGCTCACCCCAACGAAGCCCCGAGAGTCCGAGCACGAGGGTGAGATTGCCTTGGCTTGGTGAAGCGGTGACGGTGGCTTGGTGCACCCGCCGCAGACCGGCGAGGTCGAATGGGAAGACCTCAAGGTGGTGGTCTTGCCCGCGTCCTCGAGGGACTCGCGACTCGAGAACGATGTTGTTCTGGATGAGCCGGTTCCGCTCGGCCCAGCCGAAGAACGATGAGAGTGTGTTGCGGAATCGCATGACGGTCGGTCTGGCGAGCGAGCGCAGCATGTTGCCGTAGAGGGCATCGAGGTCGGCGGAATGGATGGACGCGATCGGCCGGTGGCCGAGCTTCGGTGGGATATGCGCTCGAAGCGCGTAGCCCTCGGTTTGTAGCGTCTTGGATGCAACGGACCCGGCGCGCGAGGTCATCCATCGGTCGATGGCAGCTGCAAGCGTCTCCTTACCATCGCGCGGGTCCACGAATTCGCCGAGCATCAGTGCGCGCTTTTGCTTTGCCTCCCAGAGAGCGGCGTCAGCCTTCCGTTCGAACGTCTGGTCGGCGACGACTTCGCCCTTGGACTTCACTCGGACACGCCACTTGCCGGAGCCTGTCTTGTTGATCATCGATGGAGTGGCCTACTCAGTGCGTGTGTGGCGCTCCTGATCGTCGAGCCACACGGCCAGGGCCGCCTCGCGATATCTGGGACGGCCCCGCACGTCGATGAACGCGGGGCCAGACCCGTCTTGTCTCATTCGACAGAGCGTCGCCTCGGATACGCCCAGGAAGGTGGCCACCGACTTGCTGTCCAGCAAGGGCGCGGTCGACGTGTACGTAGTCATGGTTCCTCCGAGAACGAGCTGTGGTGCTTGCTCTTGCACGGGGTGGAGCAGTTGCGCGGACCATCGGCTCGATCTGCAAGTGGCGGATGAACCTGACATCTACGAATGTCCACTTCAGTGCGCCGCGATATGGTGTTGCCGGTAGCGCTCGGGAGGGTGAGAGCTACGGGGAGAAACCGGCCCAGCAGTGCGGTCGGACGATCCCGCCGGAAGGTAGTGGGGAGAGTCGACATGAGCGATGGCCAGAGTAAGCGCGAACACGCGGGCCAGCCGGAACGAGATGAGGTCGCCCCGCAGGGCCACATCGTGTCCGGTGGATACCGCCCGACCAATCAGCTCCCTGAGGAGCTTCCGCCCATCGCCGACGTTCGACCTGGCACCATTTTCCAGACCGCTGACGGTAGCCTCTGGAAGGCATCTGGGGGAGAGATCCTGTTCCCGTTCGCATGGCTGCCCGCCCTCATCGTCACACCTGAGCAGCATCGCTCGGCGACCCGGACGGACTGGACGCTGCTCTTCGCGAGCACGGGCATCGTGTTCCTCGGGTATGTCATCGCGGCGCTTCTGGGACAGGTGCTCTTGGGATGTCTCTTGGTCGTACCGGCAGGGTTCTTGTTCTGGCGGTGGTTGAGGGTGCGCCGGACGGTCCTCGCTCACGTGGTCGCGCCGAGCGCTGAGGATATCACGTGACCGAACTCGCCTACATGACGTTGTCCGACTGGGGCCAGAACGGCTTGGGTATGCAGCCGCAGAGTGCCCGAATCAGGGAGTGGCTGGGTGAAGTTCCCTATCTCTTCGCTGCTGCGAGCGCCAAGGGATACAACGAGGTCGGCAGCTTGGATCGCAGGATCGTGGGGTATATCGCACCGAGAGCCGCTGATCGGAGGGTGGGTGAGATCCAGCAGCTTCGCGAACTCATCCACGATGACTCGACGATCCCAACCCCGATCACCGTGCTGCGGCCGTTCGAGGAGTCGGATTGCGACCTTCTCGCCCGTCTAGTGCGTGAGGAGCGCCTCGGCAGAGTGTTCGTGCTCGTCGAGCACGAGAGGTACCCGATCCGCGTTTGGCTCGACGCGATGCAGGCGATCAACCTCCACACCGGCACCACCGCCGAGTCGATCGCTCCGGTCCTGCTCGAGGCGGCACGGTCCATCAAGGGCGAGGACTACAACGGGCTGTCCTCCGGCAACGGCAAGGCCACGATCGTTCAGCTCGTTCGCGCGCTCGCTGAACACGGGCACCCCGTGGACCCGGAACTGTGGACCCGCGCGTATCTCGCCGTCGGCGGATCCTTCCGTCACGCCGCCTCAGTGTCGAGGCTCGTCACGGAGATGCGACAAGGCACCAGACACCGGGTAAAGGACCACTACCGGCCCGAGATCTACGACATCCTGCTTGAGCGCGCAGAGGGCAGCGAGCTGAACTGATCAGATCGCGTCGCTGCCGGCAGCCATTATCGCGTACGTCCTCAAATGGCTGTGTGTCGAGCTGTGCCCCGTCGCTCCAGCGCGGGCCGGGTCCTGATGAGGATAGGTCCCACCGTCGAATGCGGGGGCATTTGCTGTGGAGAGGACTTTACGACGTCCTCCTTGCGTGCGCTTAGGGCCGGAAGCATGCTTGATCTGTCTGACAGGATTCAGGACGCGGGGATATTGAAGAAGCTATTCGGCAGCTCTGGCGACACGTCCAACTCTGTGACGCAGCCGCCACAGCACGCTGTGAGGTCGGAACCACGTGTCCAGGTCAGTGTATCGATGGCGGTCGCGCAGGATCGTGTTCAGTTGACCGGCACGACGACGTTCGCGAGGGACGCGATCACCCGGCTCGCCGAGCGTCACCGCATCGCCGCAGGTGGATATCTAGAAGTAGGCGGCACCATCCAGCGCGAACCCGAGAACCCAGCTGATCCTCACGCGATCGCAGTCCATGTTGAGGGTGAAAAGGTCGGCTACCTGCCTGGCTACCTGGCCAGGACGATTGATCTCCCGAGCGGTGGAGCTCGGGCTGTCCAGATCCAGATCTTCACTGAGTTGCTGCCAAAGGGCCTGCGCGCTGAAGCGTGGGCATGGTTGGGCAGAGGACCTGCGAAATGGCAGTACTCCGAGACAGAGCGCCCTCCAATGTCGTCCAGCGCGAAGGCCGCCGCGCATCAAACGAGCATCGACCAGATGATCGCCGACGCTCTTGCCGGTGGAGGTGATCGAGCAGAGTCGTTCCACCGAGGCATGGTCGGGGGAGTGCACTACCTACAGCTGGTCGAACCGATTAAACAGCTCAAACGAGACGGCCGACTCGACGATGCCCTCGTGCTCTGCTACGCCGCAATCGAAGGCGCCGAGGGAGCGCGTAACGGGCTCGAACCCGCACCTTTTTACACCGAACAGGCTGCGATCATCCACCGCAAACTCGGCCAGCGAGACAAAGAAGCTTCCGTTCTGCGGCGATGGCTCGCATACTGCCCGCCAGATCGACGCAAGGGCAGCAGCATTAAAGAACGCCTCGACAGGCTCACCGGATAGTTACGGGAAGCGGTGTGTCCTGGATTGATCCGATCCACCGACCCCGCATTTACCTGACCGGGAATGCAGTCCCGGCGTGGCACTAAACGCGCATCCGTCGCTCCCCGAAAGCTCATTCCATGAGGCTGTTCGCTGGTAGACGCCGCGGGGCTGTGTACCCGAGCGATGTAAAGCTCGGGAACGCAATCCGGCCGCCTCAGGACCACGGCGAGGCTCATGGCGGCGTTCGCAGGAGTCAGGCGTTATCGGATGACTCTAGAGTTGCATTCCTTCCTCGGATCCAGATCGATGCGGCGGATGGGCGTCTCGGATGGCTTGGTCTGAGCGTGGTCGCAGGATTCCCATGGAGAGCTTCCGCCCTAGTTCGGTGAAGCGTCGGCTCTGATCGAGCGGCTGTGCGTCTACGGAGTGTTCGGGCGCGCTCGATTCCCGTGCATGTTGGCGATTAGCGTGGAGCTCCCGAAGGTACCCCGCAGCCGGGTCCTCGTCCGGAGTCCAGTCGATGAGGCGTGGCGGATCTCGCCAGCTCGAAGTGGAGAGCGGCGTGGCAGGCGCGGGGCTCGTGGGTGCAGCGTCCCCAGCAGCTTCCTGAACCTTGGCCAGGGAGAGGTACAGGTCCGGGCGCCAGAGTGGACCGCCGGTCAGCGAAAGGATGCGGTCGACGCTCTCGAGTTGTTCGTCGATCCCTGTGTCTCGACCGAGCCACTTGCCTGCCAAGGCATAGTACGTCTCTAGCCAGGAGTCAGGGTCTGGGTGGACGTCGTAGTCCGACGCCCCGGTGAAACGGAGGAGCAGGTCCATCTGAGCCTCAACGATCCTGAGTTGAATCTCCTCCTCCATCCGAGGGTCGTCGCCGTGGATGTCCTCGTAGTCGTCGCGCACGTCGTCATAGTCCGGCTGTGGCTTGCTGAATCGCAACCCATGGCGAAACATCGCCACCCACTCGTGCTGTTCCTCCCTCAGGTCGCCCGAGGGGCCTGTCTGTTCTTCGCTCATCCTGCGAGCCCCTCGCTCAGGTCGATCAGGCTGGCTCGACGCCGTACGACACCGCGAACGACGAAGGGCGAGGCTCCGAGGAGCATCGTGGCGGCAGCGCCTGCGGCGAGGGTGGCGCCGTCGAAGCCGGTGCTCGCGAGCTTCTGTCCGGGGCGGTCGAGGAAGAGCGTCTGCTCACCTTCCTGCCCACAGACACCTTCGCTGAGGAGTACCTGCTTCGAGTCATCGGCATACGTACGCTCGATCCAGTTGACCCCGGTGCCCATGTCGCGGGTGGCAGTGAATGTCGGCCCGGGCACATCCTTGCGGCCGTTGACCAGGATCGGCGCCGACTCCGGCAGGTATTCGGTTGTCGCGTCGCAGACGGGCTGACCGTCGGTGATGCGGTAGGCGGTGAAAGTCTGCACAGCGGTGTCGGGGTAGAGGCCGACATCTTCGTGGTGGGCGGTGTCCCCGTACTGCTCTCCCTCCATCACCGACGGCACGGCCTTCGTTGTGACGCGGGGGATGACCGTGGTCTCGTCGGGCAGCCCGAACGCGTCGTGCCACGGTCCCTGCAGGACGGACTTGGTCGTGTCGGACTGCTTGTCGAGGTCGAGTGACCAGACTGCGGTGATCGGCCCGTCGGCCTCGTCGGGGCGGGGGAAGCTGGCTTCCATGATGTCGCCGACCTCGTCGCAGGTGGCGGTGGCCGTGCCGAGCGCCGGCCGCCCTTCCGGGACCTCGGGGAGGCTGTCTTCGCCGGGGCGCTTGGCGTAGATCGCGACGTCCCAGGTGACTTCGACGCCTTCATCGTCTCGGTTGCGTCGCCAGGTGGTGCTGGTGCTGTCGGGGGAGAGGTCGCAGGTTGCGTGGTCGATGATGGTGCCGCCGATGGGGACGAGGGTCTGCTGCATTTCGCTCGTCACGATCGGTTGGAAGATCGTCGAGGCGGTGATGCTGGCTTCGGAGGTGAACGGGATGGGGGAGCGGTTCTCGCTGCCGCGGGCGAGGCGCTGTTGACCGGGCGTCTCGTACATCCAGGCCTCGGAGGCGTAGCCGCCGGGCGTGCTCCAGGAACCGTCGGCGCGGATGTCGTAGTCCGCGGTGCCGTCGGCGGGATCGCCGGTGATGTCGATGCGGGATCCGTTCCCGACGGCCACCGAGGTCGCGCCGGTGCTGGTCTCGTGCGCGCCGGTGAGGGCGAGCGTGCCGGTCGCTGCTGTGGGGTCGACGGTCACGTCGATGTATCCGGTGGTGCTGTCGGTCATCGTGATGGCTGTGGTCGCCGTGTTCGAGCCGGCTGCGGCAGCCCAGTTCTTGCCGACCCATGCCCAGATGCTGTTGAACGCTGCGGTCACGGTGGCGTCGTGGCCGTCGGCTTTCTGGCTGATGTAGTGGATGGCGCCGTCGTAGCCGGGGTGGTTCTGCGAGGTGAAGGCGTAGACGAACGCGGCGACGGCTGCCGCGGTGTCGTTGTCCGTGGTCTGCCCGAACTGGGAGAGGCCCGCGTTGAGCATTGCGAGTTCCGTGCCGCCGACGTCGCGCGTCCCGGCTGTTGCTCCGATCCCGCCGACGAGCGTTCCGCCGCCGGTCGCACCTGATGGCCAGTCGGCTTGGACGTCGATGCAGTACGCGAGCGATCCGTCCGGGGTGACGTAGTTCACGAGCTGGCCCCAGCCATAGGCGGTGGTGGCTCGAGGGGATGGAGTGGTGCTGTCCGCAGCGGCCGACGTGTCCTCCGCGGCGGGAACCGAAGCGCTCGCCGAAAGGGCAGGCAAGCTCAGCGTGGTGGCAAGCAGAATCGATGCGCCGGCCGCGCTCAGGAGGCGGCGGCTCATGCGGCCTGCTCCACCCGAGCTCGGCTTCGTCGGCTCCGTACGGCGAGGGCCACGCCCGCCGCGATCGCGAGCAGACCTCCCGCAGCACCGGCGATGAGGAGTTCTTCGTTCGCGCCGGTGACGGCGAGCTGTGGACGTTTGGTCCCGACGCTCCCGCCAGAGCGGTCTGCAACGACATCGATGGCGGTCCCGCCGCCCTCATCCGCGTCGTCGACGGGTAGCTCGGTCTCCTTGCCGTCCTCCGGGTCAACGACGGCCGGTTCGGTGACATCGACGACGGAGGACTCGTGGATGATCAGGTCGAGACCTTCCGGATCGTTCGGGTTGTCGAGCGTCCAGGCGTATCCACCGGCGGCCGAGACGCTCACGCAGTCGCCGTCGTAGCTCCACTCGGAGCCCGTCCAGGTCGCAGAAAATGAGCCGACCGTCACAGCGTCGGCGACCGAGCCGACCGGGAGCCAGCCGCCGTAGGGACCGGTGAGCGCTGCTGTGATCGGTTCGATCGCGATGCCGTCCTGGGTCCCAGTGACGTCGAGTGCGAAGCCGACGCAGTCGCCCACTTCCGCTACCGACGGGCTTGCGGAACCCGAGGCCGTAACGGCAGCGGGTGCTGGCGCGTTGAGGGGGATCGCTGGACCGGTCGTACCGAGCGCGGTCGCACTCAACGCGGTCGCAGCGAGCTGCAGTGAGAGGGGCATTGCCATGGTGTCCTTCCGTCGCTTGCGCGAGTTGAGATGAACGCAGGTGCGTCACCTCCTGTTCTTGCGGAGAGCACGACAAGCAGGCGGACGCGTCCTGCGACTCCAGCCGCTGTCCGGCGTCGGCTCACTTCGACCCCAACGCCATCGAGGCTGGCGGCGCGCGGGCACATCTCCGGTCCCGCATTCGGGCTGCCGCGCCTCGCTCCGCTCGCCTTGCCCTCGAACGGCCGCCATGGTTCAGAGTGTTGGCACCAATTGGGCTGCGATGGGTATCGATGACGGAGCCGCCGCTGACAACGAGGGGAGGGAGCACATGCCCCCGACCCGGGGCCGGAGGCGACATGGACAGGGGTGTCGAGTCAGGGATGCACGCAGGCACCGGGGTGGTGACTATGGCAACGTAAGTCACACCCACCAGGGCAATCTAAGCGGAGACCACTTGCCGCTTGACGGGGTGTCCACGGAAGCCTGAGCCGGGCCCACCTCCACCGTTGACGGAACTGTTGTTCCGGATGCTGATGGTGGAGGTTTGGGATGGGATCTCGGGTGGATGTGTTCGCGACGATCCGGCGTGATTCGCGGGTGGAGGAGCTCTCGATCAGAGAGCTCGCGCGCCGTCATCACTTTGGGTGCGCGACGGTGCGGCGGGCGTTGGCTTCGCCGGAACCGCCGCTGAAGAAGACGCGGGTGAGGTCTGCACCGCGGCTTGACCGATTCAAGCCCGCGATCGACGCCATGTTACGGGAGGATCTGACCGCCCCAAGGAAATAGCGCCACACCGCGACTCGGGTGCTGGATCGTCTCATCGAGGAGCACGGGGCCACAGAACTGTCGTACTCAACGGTCCGCAACTACGTGCGTTTCCGCCGGCCCGAGATCGACACGGCCGCGGGCCGCCGAGTGGAGGTCTTCATCCCTCAAGACCACGCGCCCGGCGCGGAGGCAGAGGTTGATTTCGGGGAGGTTTGGGTGGTGCTGGCCGGGGTGAAGACGAAGTGCCACATGTTCGTGTTCCGGTTCTCCAACTCGGGGAAAGCGATCCATCGGGTCTATTCGACTCAGTCGCAGGAAGCGTTCCTTGAGGGCCATATTGACGCGTTCGAGGAGATCCGTCGCGATCGCCTCCAACGAGTCGTTCTCGGGCTGGACTAAGACCTTCACCGACCCGAGGCTCTGTGCTGCGATCGTTGACCGACTCACGTTCGGTGGCAGCATCATCGAGACCGGCACTGACTCCTACCGCCTCGCCCACACCCGTCGGCTCACCGACTCCGTCTGACCCGCGGTCCTAGTAGATCGTTCCCATCGCCTCGCGCACCTGACCGAGCGTTACCTCGGCCGCAGTGTTCGCCGTCTCATTACCGCGACGAAGGATCGCCCGCACGAGGCTCTCGTCGGCGGCTAGCGCTTTCCTCCTCGCACGCATCGGCTCGAGGAAGTCGTTCACGGCTGTCGCAGTCAGTGCTTTTAGGGCGCTGCTGCCGCCGTCGCCGATCTGATCGGCCAACTCGACCGGTTCAACATCCAGGCACAGCGCGGCCGTCGACAACAGCGCCGAGACGCCTGGCCGGCCTTCGGGGTCGAAGCTGATCCGCCGGTCCTGATCGGTTCGGGATTGACGGATCACTGCGACCGTCTCGTCCGGTGTCATCGATAACGCGATTGCGTTGCCATAGCTTTTCGACATCTTCCGACCATCGAGCCCCGGCACCTCCGGGGTCGAAGTGATCAACGCATCCGGAACCGGGAAGACCTCTCCATAGCGCTCATTGAACCGGCGGGCGACCACTCGGGTCATCTCCACATGGGGGAGGTTGTCTTTGCCCACAGGCACTAGAGTGCCCTTGCAGAACAAGATGTCGGCGGCCTGATGCACCGGATAGGTCAGCAGCAGCCCGCTCAATGCACGGCCGGACGCTGCGAGCTCCGCTTTGACGGTCGGATTTCGATGCAGCTCCGCTTCGGTGACCAGACTCAGAAATGGGAGCATCAGCTGGTTCAGCGCCGGCACCGACGAGTGGGTGAAAATCGTCGTCCGTTCCGGGTCGATGCCGGCAGCGAGATAGTCGAGGACGGCGCTATACACGTTCTCTCGAACGTGGGCCGTGGTGTCCCGGTCGGTGATGACCTGATAGTCCGCGAGCACGAGGAACATTTCGACGCCGGCCTGCTGCAGGCGCACCCGTTCCCTGATAGTGCCGAAGAAGTGGCCCAGATGGAGCAGCCCGGTCGGCCGCTCACCTGTGAGCACCCGAAACCTCTCCGGGTGCTCGGCTACGAGGGCGGCGACCTCTGCCGAACGTTGCGCTGTTGCGGTGAAGGATTCCAACTGTCTCTCCCGATGATTGGGAGCTACACGGAGCACTCGGGCCGTTCCGCGAGCTGCCGCGCAGCCCGTGAACATACTTCAACCGGCTGCTATCGCAGCCACCACCAAGCGGAACGGTTGAAGTTCATGAACGGGATACTACCGGGACTCATCCCCAAGCCCAGAAGACACAGAGTGGGTCTGGCTTAGATTGCCGCCCTGGACCCAGCTGAGGTTGACATTCTCAGGGTGGCCACGTCCGCGTCGGCTGTCCGCCAGCGGCAAGAGCTAGCGAGGCGGAACGACCGCCTTCGGCATGGAGGTGCTCGTGCGCGGCGGCATGGTCAGGTGGAAGCGAGGCATTACTTCGCAAGGGGTCAGGCAGGCCGTCGACTACGCGCTCGGTGGTGCCTGCGATGCAACTGTCGGCACACCCGCTGGCATCGCCCGCGCGCTCGGCTATGCACCCGAGACCGTCACCCGCTTCATCGTCGAGAACGAACAGATCACCGCCGATCAGCTCGACCGGCAGAAGCTCGCCGCCTGGGTCGCCGGCCGTGATCCCGGCACCGAGGTCATGCGTGGCGTCCTGAACCCGTCACCTCGAGCGGATCTCCTCTTGGATGCGACCATTAACGCGTCGAAGTCGTTCTCTGTCGCGGCGATCCTCGATCCGGAGGTCGCGGCAGCCTACGACGCACTGCAGGATCGCCTCCGCGAACGGATCAGCCTCGCCTGGCAACGGGAGCTCAACGCCCGTCGCGGGAAAGCAGGCCACCGTCGCATGCCGCTGACTCGCATCGAGATCGTGGAGCTCCGCCACGCCCGCTCGCGTGCGCTCGATCCCCACCAGCACCGGCACCTGTGGCTCAACATCAAGGTGCTTGGAAAGGACGGGCGTTGGAGCAACATCGACTCCCGAGTGGCGCTGCGTTTCCAGACCGTCATCAACGCGGAGGGCGACCTCGCCGCGAGGACGGACCCGGAATGGATCGCTGCCCTCGCCAGGAGGGGTTTCAGTATCGGCGACGACGGCGAGATCGAGCATCTCGCTCACATCGTGCGACCGTTGTCGAAGCGGTCTCGTCAGATCGAACGGAACCGCGCCAACCGGCTCGACCAATGGCGGCTCGAACACCCCGGCGTTGAACCCACGCCGCAAGACCTGACCGCCATCGACCAGTGGGCCTACGCGCACAAACGCCCGGCGAAGCCTGCCGCGATCGACGAAGCCGACTGGCTGAACCTGGTCCGAGACGAGATCATCGAGCTCGATCCGCAACTCACTGAGCAGCGGGCCCCCTTCGCGCCGATGGTGAGCAGCCTCGGCGATCTCGATATCGATCTGCTTGCGAGGCGGGCGGTCGCCGATGCTGACCAACGCTCGACCCCGAGTGGAGGACGATTCAGCCGATTCGACGTCCACGCCGGCGTGCTTCGGGCACTCGCCACAACAGGGGTGGTCGCTGAGCGATCCTTGCTCGAGCCACTGATCGAGCAGGTGATTCAGCGCGCCGTCGACGAGGGCTGCACGGACTTGCTCGGCGCCGACGAAGTGCCGCCACAGGTGAAGGGCTACCTCTCGAATCACACCGCGACGCTCAAACGGGATGTCGAGCGCCGCATGGTCGAACTTGCGTCCCCCGGACGATCCCTGACCGAAGAGGCGGTCCTCCGCGCCGAGCGCGCGTCCCTTCCAGCCGGTCGCTCGCTCGATGAAGGGCAACGAGCCGCCGCCGCAGCGCTGGCGGGCAACGATCGGCTCGTCACCGTGACCGGCCCAGCAGGTACCGGCAAGACGACCATGCTGCGCGTCGCCTGCGACTTACTCCGTCGCAACGGCCGCCGCCCGCTCCTGCTTGCACCGACGCGGAAAGCCGCGCAGGTGGCTGGTGCCGATACGGGCGCAGATGCAGCGAGTGTGCATGAGCTGCTCCGAGCCCACGGCTGGACTTGGGATACAGATGACGCCGGCCGCGATGTCTGGACATGGGAACGTTCAGCGAACCCGATCGCTCGGCGCTACCGACTCCGACGCAATGACCGTGTCATCGTCGACGAGGCCGGCATGCTCGACCTCGAGGCCGCTCGCGCGCTCTGCATCACCGCAGAGCAAACCGGCGTGGACCTGGCCTTCGTCGGCGACCCGATGCAGTTGCGCCCAGTTGGACACTCGGGAGCGATGCTGTTGGCGACCGAGGCCGCGACAGCACGCGTCGATCTCGAGGACGTGCACCGCTTCCGCAAGCCAGACGGAGCGATCGACCTCGAGTACGCGCAGCTCACGGTCGCGCTGCGCGATGCACGGAGCGAAGATGATCGGCTTGCCGTGGCAGATGGCCTCATCGCCGGCGGCCATGTCGTCGAGTTGGAGCCTGGTCATGATCCGACGGCCTACCTCGCCGAACGGTATCTCGCAGACACCGCGGCAGGGCTGCGTGTTGCGTTGGTGACGGCGACGAACGAGGAGGCGCAGCGCATCAATGACACGATCCAGCGACTCCGACTCTCGCGGGGCGAACTTCAGCCGCGTTCCGTGCTCTTCGCGCAGGACTCGCAACCCATCTACGAGGGGGACCTCGTCCAGAGCCGAGCCAACGAGAGGAACCTGGGCCTGAGTAACCGTCAGCTCTGGCGAGTCCGCAGCATCGCCGGTGAGCACGCCTCCCTCGAATCTGCTTCGGACCCAAGCCGTGTTCGAAACGTCCCCGCGAGCTACATCGCTGAGCACGTACACCTGGCCTACGCATCCACGGCGCATGGTGCCCAGGGCGAGACCGCGGACGTCAGCTATATGTCCGGTGCCGTCAACGGCGCGGCCATCTACGTCGGCCTCACGCGTGGAAAGCACCACAACACATTGGTTCTCCCGTCGAGGGTCTTCGACCTCCGTGATCAGATCGCCGAGGCGCTGGCGCTCAATGCCGGGGAACCGACGGTCAATCGGACACAGGTCGCGGCTCGCGTCGACTTGGCCCGCGCCGCACGAGAAGCAGAGGGGGCTCAACTTGCGCTCTGAAAGACGCGAGCTTGTGGTGTACATCGCCACAGGCATCAATCACCGAACGGTCTCGCTCGCCCAGACTCGTTGGCCCGGCTGCCACACCGTGTACGAGCGTCGCTTGGCCGCTGACACGGACGAACTCCTTCTGTAACGCTGAACGTGCTGTCCACTAGAACGCGAACTTGTTCGTGCTGGAGGTGTCCGCTCACAATGAGGGCGTACCGTGGTGATCAATGATGATTGACGTTGAGGGCGACCGCTTCTCTCTGGAGGTGCGCCTAGGATCAGACGGACGTCGAGTCTATGACTTCTCATGGATCAACGGACCTAGCGAACCTTCTTACGGTTTCACCATTGGGTCGACGTCCTCATCCAGCGAGTTCTCGACGGAAGAGCTGGAGGCGAAAGTCGCCGCTTTTGTCGATTACTTCTATGCCCCAGGGGGGATCGGTCCGGTCGATTTTCCGGAGTTTGTGGCATCCAGAAATCGTCAATAAGCCGGAAGCTGCCCGTCTACCCGATCACTCTGACGATCGCTTACATCGCTGAACACGTTCACCTGGCCTACGCGTTCACTGCACACGTCGCCTAGGGTGAGACCTCGCACGTCGGGTGCGGTGAACGGCGCGGCCATCTACGTCGGTCTCACTCGCGGAAAGCTCCAGAACACACTTGTGCTGCCGCCGCGCGTCCACGAGCTCCGTGAGCAGATCGCTGGGACGCTCGCGCTCGATGCCCCGGAGGCGACGGCGAAGGCCGGTCGACACGCGGCGCGGGTCGATCTTGAGCGCGCGGCCTGCACGAGGGCCATAGCCGAAGCGAGTATCTGACGCTTCCGGGTGTCGGTGATCGCCAGTTTGGGCAGATGGGTTCGTCCATTGTCGCTGACACGACGTACACTCGCTTCATCGAACACGTGTTCGAATCTCGGAGGTGCGGCATGGCGACGATCGTTGACGAAGCAGTGGATGTTGATCTCGCGGCGGACGGTGATCCGCTGGCGTTCGTGTGGCAACGGTTCGAACACCGAGTCGTCGGCCAGCCGCAAGCATTGTTCTCCCGCCAAGCCTGGTGGACAGGCGACTCCTCGCCAGCCCGCATCGATATCGAGACGTGGCGGGTCGACGCAGCGCGAGGCGACGAGGAGCCCACCCGGTACGACCTCCGCCGCGACACCGCGGGCAGATGGACCCTCGCGGTCGCCTGGACGTGAGCTTCTCCCACCTCCACGTCGCCTCCCATCTCTCTGCGCACTACGGCGTCACGTCGAGCGCCGCGTTGGCCGGTCTCGCAGCGGAGGACGGGGCATCGTTCCTCGCCCTGACCGACCGCGACGGACTCTACGGAGGGCCGAAGCACGTCGGAGCGTGCCTGGCTGCGGGCATCTCCCCGGGGCTGGGGGCCGACCTCGCCGTCCTCGATGAACATCAGGAACCGATCGGCCGAATCATCCTGCTCGCGCATGGTCAGAATCGTGGAGCTGGGTTCGCTCAACTGTGTCGGACGGTCAGCGCGGCGCATGGTCGCCGCGAGAAACCGGCGATCCTTCGCGATGAACTCGCCGCGATCCTCGCCGACGATCCCGCGCTGACGGTAATGCTCGGCCCTGAGTCGGATGTCGGGCAAGCGATCGAGCACCGGGATCACGCCGGCGCCGGTGCGGCCCTCGATCGGTGGCGGGAACGGCTACCAGCGCGTCATCTTGTGATCGAGGTCGTCTGTCACCTCACCGATCAAGGGGTGCGGGGCAATGTCGCGGCCGCGACTCGGATGCTCAGCCTCGCGGAGTCCGCCGGCATCCCTGCGGTGCTCACCAACGCCGTTCGATACGGGCTTCCGGACGAGGCCGCCACCGCAGACTTGGCGGACGCCGCGAGATTCTTGCGTCCGCTGGCAGAGCTCGACGACGTGAACGAGCTGCAGGTGAACGGACAGGCCTGGTTGAAGCCCGCAAAACAGATGCGTCAGATCGCCAGGATGATCGTCGGCGCCGGTACACACGATGACGGGGCTGTGCAACGACTACTGACCGAGACTGAGCGCCTCGCCGAACGGTGCGCCCTCGACCCCGTGTCCGACGTCGGCTGGAAGCAGCCGCGCATGCCGGAGGCCTCGGTGATTGGCATCAGCGGAGATCCTCATCAGGCGCTCTGGGAGCGGGCGCGTGCTGGCGTCGATGAACGGTACACGCGGCCGGGGATGCCTTCACTGGAAGACGCGCACCGGGCGCTCGAACACGAAATGCGGATCGTGGAGCAGCTCGGCATGCCGTCCTACTTCTTGACGGTCGCCAAGGTCGCCGACATCATCCGCGAGATGGGGATTCGGATTCAGGCACGTGGGTCGGGCGTCGGGTCCGTCCTCAACTACGCCCTTCACACGTCGTCGGTCGAGCCCATCAGCAACGGGCTCATCTTCGAACGCTTCCTCTCGGCCGAACGCACCAACCTGCCCGACATCGACCTCGACGTCGAGTCCGCCCGCCGACACGACGTCTACCGCGAGGTGTTCGCTCGCTTCGGCTCAGACCGCGTCACGCTCATGTCGATGACCAACGCCTACCGCTCGCGTGGAGCCGTCCGCGACGCGGGTCTCGCTCTCGGTATGGACGAGTCGATGATCGACATGATCGCCAAGCAGATGTGGCGGTTCAACGCCCGCGAGTTCCGCGACGCCCTCCGCGACAAGCCAGAGCTGGCCGACCTCGCCGACGCGGTTCGCGAGTCCCGCGAACTCGACCTGCTCGTGGACGTCACCGAGCGTCTCGATCGCCTGCCGCGCCACATCAGCGTCCACCCCTGCGGTGTCATTCTGTCCGATACGTCCCTGCTCAACCGCACGCCGACGCAGCTGTCGGGCATGGGCCTTCCGATGTCGCAGTACGACAAGCACGACATGGACAACATGGGCCTCATCAAGCTCGACATCCTCGGCGTGCGGATGCAGTCGGCCATGGCCCACGCCGTCAGTGAGCACGAACGGTTGACCGGCGAGACCATCGAACTCGATGCCCTGCCGCTCGACGATGAACCCACGTATGAACTCCTGCGTTCCACGCGCACGCTCGGTGTCTTCCAGCTCGAGTCGCCGGGGCAGATGGAACTGGTCGGCAAGCTGCAGCCGGAGGTCTTCAACGACCTCACCGTGGAGATCTCGCTCTTCCGTCCCGGACCGATGCAGAACAACATGCCGCTGCAATACCTCCAGGTTCGGCACGGTGAGACGATGCCCGACTACATCGACCCGAGACTGCGGCCCATTCTCCGAGAGACGCGCGGCGTGGTCGTGTTCCACGAGCAGGTCATGCGGATCATCGACGAACTCACCGGCTGCGGTCTCGGACCCGCTGACGTCATCCGCCGACAGCTTGCGGACCGCGGACGTCTCGCGGGCATCGAGGCGTTCGTGCGGGACCGTGCGATGGCACGCGGGTTCCGGCCCGCCGTGATCGACAAGGCCTGGACGATCCTCGCCGGCTTCGGCTCGTTCGGGTTCGCGAAGGCGCATGGAGCGGCCTTCGCGCTGCCGACGTTCCAGTCGGCCTGGTTGAAGCGGCATCACCCTGCCGAGTTCATGGCCGGGCTCCTCACTCATGACCCGGGGATGTGGCCGAAGGATCTCATCCTCGCGGAAGCGCGCCACCTCGACGTGCCAGTCCTGCCGATTGATGTGCAGCGCTCAGGGCTTGAGTACGTCGTCGAGATCGCACCCGACGGCCGACTCGGCGTGCGAATGTCGCTCGTCGAGATGAAGGGGAGCACCGAGAAGGAACGAGCCCGCATCGCGAGACACCAGCCATTCTCATCGCTTCAGGACTTCCGTGACCGAGTCCGCCCACGCCGCCGCACCTTCGAGGCGCTGGCACGCGTCGGCGCACTCGACGCGTTCATCGACTACATACCAAGACGACGCCACGAACTCCTCGCTCACCTCGCTGGAGTGACCACGAGCGCCCAGCTCATCGCAGATGAACAGCTCGCGTTCGAACTCGACCTACCCGTTCCAGAGCGCAGCACTATCACCTCGCTCGAGCTACGCGGACGGACCCAGACCGACCTCGAACTGCAAGAGATGCGCCTGGCCGTGAACCGCCACCAGATGGAACGGTTCTATCCCCTCTTCCGGGAGCTGGGCGTCACGCCGGCGCGGGATCTCGTGGACCTTCCCGGAGGAACGGAGGTCCTCATCGCCGGCGTCCGCCGAGCAACGAACACGCCACCGATGCGCGGGGGTAAGCGCGTTGTCTTCGTCTCCCTTGACGATGGCACCGGTCCGGTCTCAAACGTCGTCTTCTTCCACGATGTCCAGGAACAGATCGGCTCAGGAGTCTTCCAGACGCACTACATGCTTGTCCGAGGCACAACGCGACGTTCCGGAGCGCGCGGTGTTTCCGTGACGGGTACCGACGCCTGGGATCTTCTAGGACTGAACCGCGAAAACGACCCGCAGCAAGCGCACCCTCTGAATATTGCGCAACTGCCGCGGCGTGTAGTATAACGCGGACGCCGCAGCCGGCCGCTAGTATATTCTGCTCTGTAGAGAAGACGGTGTCACTGGCAGGTTCGCATGTAGCTATCGTCGATAGAGTCTGAGTCGCGCAGATCGGCGGGCTTTCTATTGACTGCACTCGGCTTCCATGGAGTGGCCGAAATTTTCGGGCAGCCCTCGACAAGGTTCAGCGGGCAAAATCGAGAATAGCTGGCATAGACCCGCTTCCAGCCTCCCGCGGCAAAGTGTTCAATTTCAGCGCAGCGTATTGAGCAATATCTGGCGGGAGAAGGCGATCGGACAGGGCGTGTTCGACCGCGGATCGTCCCGTTGGTGCCAATAGAGCTGATCGCACAACTACCTCCGCGAGGGTCCGCGGAACCTCATCGAGTCGGCTCATGAGGACGCCGACATGTGAAACTGAAGCCCGGCTGATAATGCTGATGCCTACTCCATGGAAGACGGTGGCGAGTTTACTTCTCTGCTTCCGACTGACAGGTAAGTCAGATATCGACTTGCACACGTCCAGGAAGGCTGCCAAGCAGTCTTGGATTGCTCCCGTTTCCAAGTGGCGCCGAATAAATGTGCTAGCGTCGTGGAGCATTGATGGCTCCACTGATGCGCTGCCGGATAGTCGAGGCTGAAACGACAAATCGAGCAGCGTTGGCCAGTCGTTCATCGGCCCATGTGAACCGATGATTGCTCGGTGCACCGACTTCTGAGCGTCGAGCAATGCTCGGCCACGGGGTAGGTCAGATTCGTTTAGCCACTTCATGGCCTTGTGGGCCTGAGCGGGGTCGTTTCGAACAACTATTGCGGTCATGCGCGTCAAGCGAGCCTTGTCGATGTCGCTGCGCACGATAGATACGGCGGACGATAGTTCGTCGACACCAGGCGAGAGAATGCCCATATTTTGGAAACTCTCCCACAGCGTTACTCCGTGCCTCTGCATGCTGTCATTGCCAGCGATGTGTTTGGCGATCGCCGACTCGATCTCCGGTCGACTTGCTTCAAGAGAGCTGAAACACCCAGGTTGCCGAGCCATCTCTTGGAGGGAGCCGACAACATCACCAGCGAGCGCGATCGAAACAGCGGAACGAGCTACTTTGACATCGACGTTCGAGTGTTGGGTGGCGCGCTCGAGGTAGGTCCGCTTTGCGGATGCGTCTAGCAGACTCGGATCCTCCGTAATGCTCTCCACGGCGAGTATGGCGCCGCTGTGGCCGCCAGTGGCGGCTACAGGAAGGATTGGCAGACCGAAGTCCGGAGCGAGCCAGAAAGCAAGATGATCCGACCCATCTACACCAGTTAGGCATTCGGCAGCTACGTCGGGCAAAACGCGTTGGTCGATCAGTGACCGCCTCACAGCGATGGCCCAATGCTGTTCGTTCGTCAGGCCCGAGGCATTGTCGCGGCTGGGGAGGCCGCGATTGAGCACGCCTCGGATCCGGTCGATCACTTGGGTTCGCCCAGGTGACTCGCTGCTGAGCAGGGGGGCTATCAAGAGACCGACGATGCGTGGTGGACCAGACGCTGCAGACACCTCGAATACTACGTCGAGAAAGCGTTCGAGTTGAGGGACATCAACAACGCGCTGGATTTCTAGCTGCAGCGCGACGAGTTCCGCGCCCACTTTGATGGAACTCTCGACTGACCCGACGCTGGCCAGGAGCCGTTGCGCCTGCAGCAGGCGTTCCTCTAGAGGAAGTAGATCCGCCCGCCGTCGCTCGAGGTCGAGAATAATTCCTAGTGCATTTCGGACACTCCTGGTGGGACTATTTTCTCGGCTGTCAAATACTAGTCGTACCTTGATCTCGAGGAGGTCATAGAATTGGTTTCCCCCTAAAGCCTCCCAGTGTTCGCCTGCCAGCTGAAGTAGCTTTATCAGGGGCTCGGAACCCGGCGCGGCATCAAATATGCGCAGAATACTCTTCTGGACGAACGGTGTGCACGACTTCGTTAGCGCGAATAGGGCGTAATAGATTTCGGCAGGGTTGCTTAGCGTATCCGGGGCTTCGGAGATAATTGCCTCAATCAGATCCAACTCCTGCGCCAACGCACCCATCGTGAGTGGATCGCGTTGGGCGATGCGTCCTACGCAACGAATGAACTCGTGCATGACCTCGCCTCGGCGCGAGTTCCATATCCGCGAGAGGGCTTCGACGATATCCGTGCCCTGGATCTGAGGCGCAAGTATCAAGAAGCGGCGCAACGCGGGCGTCGGGAGCGCTTCTAGCCTCGCAGTAAGGTGCTCCGCGAGAGCGGAGTTGTGTGCACATACCGCAACTCCAAGCTGGATCGCGGTTGGAGCATCAGAGTCCAGAAGGCGATTGACACTCTTGGTTACTGCTTCTCGTCGCGCGGCGCTGCTAGAAAGTAGGATGAGAAATTGTTCCAACACGGCGCCCACGAACAAATCAAGCGGTTGGTGCAGTACATGCAGTAGTAATCTCTCGAGCTCCGCCTCGGGGTTCGGCCGGCGGAGTAGTGCTTGAGCCGCGGCGAACTCGAAAAGAGTCTGGTGGAAAAAACGTATACGGTCGGCGACTCGCAACAGTGTTCCTCTGCCTATCAACGCTTGAAGGGCTTCCGAGGGTTGAATAACGTCTGCCGAGAATGCAACTTGAATGGTGGTTTCCAGCAGCAGATCTACCTCGACATCGGGGCTTCCTTCAGCGAGCATGGCCAGTCCGACCCTACATGCCATAGTGGTGAGGTCCTCAGACGGAGTTGGTTGGGTGTCCCTATCTCGTTTGTCTGTCTCGATGCGATCGCGCCAGTATCGCCGGTAGAGGCTTGTCACGTCCATATCCATGGAAGGCGTCAGTCCGTCACTCAGTTCGAAAAGTAGACGGAGTAGCAGCGGCGACTGTAGGACCTCAAGCACAGGAAGCTGGCGCACATGAGCCTGTTTAATGAGGTCGACGAGGTTCTCTGGAGCATGATCTGGGAGATACCGGGAGGCTAGGGATCGGACCGCCGATCCCAGCTCGCGTTCTGAGTAGCGCTCGACGATCACGCGCTTGATCTGCGAAGGAAGCTTTTCCGCTTCCGCAGGTCTCACTGCGAGGATTATCGCAACTCGTAGGGTTCGCAATTCTTCGACCAGCTCGATAGTTGCGAGTACGGAGGCAGACGAGTGCAACAGGAGATCTGCTGTGTCCAGAAGTACCACCGGCTTCGAAGCTTGCGAAGCGATGGATTCCGCATAGGCGACGATGTCACCACGAGTTGCTCGTTCCTCGCCGGGCTTTGCCACCCCGGCAAGCAACGCAGCGGAAACAAGAATCGGCCGATGCGTCAACGTGGCTGCGAGTTCGCGCGCGGTTCCCCACAGCAGACTCGTCTTTCCAAAACCGGCCTCGCCTGCCACGATCAGTGGATCCGTCTGACCGGACATGATGTGATCGACGATCCGTGATTGCAGCTCCCTATGCACGAACAACGGGTGCGGTTCGTCCGGAGATTCCCTGACCCCCGCGAACTCCGCGCCAATTGATTCCAGCATTCGCTCGGAGTCTCTCTCGATGCGAGTGAACGCCAGTAGAGAGGCTCGCGCCGATGCGGTGTCGTCCGCTGCGAGGGTTTGCCCGCGTATTAGAGCCCCGACTCCCTCGGCGAGGGTTGCAGGCTCGGCCGTAAACCAGTCTCGTACTCCGTTAGCCAGGACGGCCGCGAAGGCCTGCGAGTATCCACGTAGGTCCTCTTCTTGATCGAGCACGGTTCCAATGAGTTCAGGTGCTTGAACGAAGCGCGCTGACCATGCTGGTCCGTTGGAGAGCGCGTCTGTGCGAACTTGGCCCCCCTCAGGCCCATGCAGGTCCTGAGTGAGCCGCTCTAGGATTTTGGTCATTGCTTCACGCGTTGGTCCGGTTAGAGAGCTTGGCACCACCTCGTCGCCGGGCTCGGTGAGTGCCCGTTCTGCGTGGTCCAGGAGCTTCTCGTAGGATCCTCGGTCTGGCTGAAGGATCCACGCCTCGATCGGCGCCCTCAATGGCGCAGGCAATGCCGAGGCAGCTCGTGCCTTCCAGAAGCCCGGTCCGGGGCGCTTGCCTAGCGATCCTGCCACGCACCCAAGCATAGGTGGGCGTCGGATTGGACGTACCGACGGAAGCGCTCTAGTTGACAGGAAAATCGTCGCCCCCGGCCCGTAACCGGGGCGTCGAGGACTCCCATGGAGCGGGTTGTGGGTGCGAGCCAGGCAGGGCGATGATTGGAACCTTGTGGCCGGCATTGACGTTGCGAATGGGCGTGGGTCGAGATGCAGTATCCTTGACATCACGACGGGCTGGTCACCAGAACGTTGTTCGCCGGATGCCCCGCCTCGCGGGGCTTTCGTGCTTAAGGGCGCCAGACCCATACATGGACGACCGCCGGCTCGATCGCGGCCCACAGACGCTCCGCGGAGCGGCGTGCACGTGCGTCTCCTTCGGGGTGTCCGTCCAGCCGGTGGTACAGGTAGGCGATGAGGTCTGCTGCCTGGATGCCAGGAGTGCCTCGCGACGCTCGGAAGCTCAGCGGCAGTTCGATGCCGGTGAGTGTCGATGAGGCATAGCCTGGCGTCCCGATGTCGCGGAATCGGCGCACGAGTGCGTGCAGCGCAGTCTGGTCGGGGAGCTCATCGGCGATGACGGTCAGCCATGTGCCTCGGGCAACAGCATGCTCGCTGAGTTCTTCGAGGATGTGCTGCAGTACGACCTCATGCGGTCGGCGTGGATAGCGGTACCGTGCGTGCAACCTTGCAACGTCGAGTCCCCGCACGTAGACCTCGACGGGAACATCGACGAGCAGTTCGAGTGCTCGTCGGTAGATGGTCGCGACTGCTCGGTGGCGCCCTCGCAGTGGTGACCAAGCGCCCTTGCCGGCCGTCATCTCGTGTGCGTGGAGTTCGACGTCGTGAGGGAGACCGAACGCCTCGGCAATGCCCGCCGCACGCACGATCGCCTTTCGGAGCCGATCCTCGTGCTTCGCATCGATGACGACGGCAGCGATGTAGTAGTTGTCGCGAGTGTAGGACTCATCGAGGTACGCGATCAGCATGTGCTGTCCGCCTGTCGATCATGACAGTCAGCCGGATAGCCGCCTGCCCGTCTGTGCGTTTTTCCGTCTGTCATGACGGATTGCGGTTGAGACGGTCGCGAATCGCCTCGTCGAGGAAGTCGACGATGCTGATGTCGTGGATCGCGAGGTAGTGGTCGAGGTCATCCCGGAGGGACATCTCGATCTTCGAGGAGAACGGCTCCATCCGGCGGCGATTGCGCGGCCTACCCGGTCCCAGGCGGCGGGAGGCGAGATCATCCGTCATGCCGCCGGGCCGGCCGGCGGGCGAGGTCAGCGCTGTGAGGTCATCGACCGTCGGCGCCTTCCTCAGTGCTGGGCGACGGTCATCCGCGCTCATGCTGCCACTCCGTGCAACGCCTCTGAGAGTGCAGCGAATCGCTCGGTCAGCACCAGTGCACCGGGAGTCGTCAACGAGCTGAGCGGTCGACGGCGGCTTTCCGCATCTTGTATCGACGTGCGTTCTGGCAGGAACGGGCGGAGCAGGACTTCGCCGTAGGTGGCCTCGAGTTCTTCCAGGCGGTATCGGTGCTCTGAGGTCAGTCGGGGTGTGACTCGGTTGACGACGATACCGGCGAACCGCAGGGAGGGGTTCAGGTGCGGGAGCGCCCGCACCTTTGCCACCGTCTCGAGGTACTGTCCGACGCCGGTGAGGCCGAATGCTGTGGGGTCGGTCACGACGATGGTGCTGTCCGCCCAGAGCAGCGCATTGAGCGTCAGTCGTCCGAGCGCTGGTGGTGTGTCGATCAGGACGTTGTCGTAGGCGTCGAGCTGCGCGCTTCCCCAGGCGGACGTCTTGAGCCGCAGCTCAGGCGTCAGGAGTGACTCCGACTCAATCCGCGCGAGATCCGGGGACCCGGCGATGAGGTCGACGTTCTTCCAGTCGGTCGGAGCCGCCGCTGCACCGAGCGTTCCTGCGTCGCCCGCGTAGAGGACATCAAAGACGGTGTACTCACCGCGTCTCCCGAGGACGGTTGTCGCGTCGGACTGCGGGTCCAGGTCGATGACGAGGACCTTTCGCCCCTCTTGGGCGAGTGCGTCTGCTCGACCAAGGACGACCGTTGTCTTGCCGACACCGCCCTTGCGGGAGCCGATGGCTTCTTTGTGAGGCATGTGTTGACGTCCATTCGTATGGTTTGTCGGAAGGGTGGACGGTGTGACGGGCGGCCGTCCTTCAATACGTCATGACGTATTGACAGGTTGAGCCTCCGTGCCCGAGGCGGCGAACGCGTCAGCCTGCGCCGAGCTGTGTTTGCCGGACGTGGATCAAGCCGTCGAGGGCGGCGTCGTCTGAGTCGTATCTGCCTGCCGGGAGTGCGAGGAGTGCGCCACTGCAGAACGTGAGCACGAGGAAGGCGAGGTATCGAGGCTGACCAGGGCGACCGGGAGCCTCGCGCGCGGGGGCCTCGTGGACGTGTTCGTGAATCCGCTCGACGTGGTCCAGATTGATCCACTGCCACTCGGCCGCTGCCTCGGATGGCAGCCCAGTGTCGTTGAAGGTGGTGAGCATCATGCGGGTGAAGCGAGTCATTCGGTGTCCTGTTCGTTGTTGCTTCGAACGTAAGGACGGCGACACCGGCCGTGGGGTGACAAGTGTCTGACTGTGGATAACTTCGGCGCTGCGGACCATGTGGACCACCTCAGCTCATCGCCGGACTGTTCCGACCCCGGCTAGCTCGACGAGCGAGTTGCTCGGCCTCGCGGCGCTTCTCTGCTTCTACGGCCAGCTGGAGTGCGCGTGCGCGCGTCATTCCAACGGGGGTGACCTTCCCACGCTTGTAGGGTCCAGTCGTCGGCGTGGGTCGCATTGCGGGGTCGATCCGTGAGCGGGACTCGAAGATCTTCTTTCGCTCCTCGGCCGTCGGCCGGCCTGGCTCCGGATGGAGCAGCCTCCACAGTTGTTCGCCACCTCGTCGCTCCTGGTAGAGCGCCTCAAGCCGGGCAGGGCTTGCCCGACTCAACGCGGAGAAGAAGCTCCTGGCACGCTGCTCTGCGAGTCGCTGTTCCGCCGCCGTGGTCTCGTGGAGTCGGGGCGGCGGGAGTAGTACCCGCGTCGGCAGCGGCACGTAGTTCCGCTTCGCGTCCTCGCGGTAGAGGCCGAGCAACGACTGGGTGCGCTGTTTCGCGAGGGCCTTCTCCCTCCCGTACCCGAGCCCGCGCGCTTCGCGGATGTGCTCGCGAGCGATCCAGTCGCGAGACTCCCAGAGCACGAAGCTGAGCTTGGCGTCGTACGCGCCTTCGTTCAGCAGTGCTTGCAGACGCTCGGGGCTCGCATTCCTCAGCCCGTTGAAGAACGCCTTCGCCTCGGCCTGGTAGTCGAGGGTCTTGGGAGCCGCGACGAGCATCAGGGCACCGTGCCGTCTCGGTCGGCACTGCCGATGCGCGCGCGGAGCTCAGGTCCTTCCGACATGGTCCGGCTCGCCGTTTCCAGGTGTCCGTTCGCGCAGCCCTCGGGCTTGTAATGGCGAAGGCGGGAGCGGAAGTACTCGAATCGCTCGTGCCAGCCGAGGGGCCCGTGCCCGCCGCTGTCGGCTTCTTCGAACGACACCTCCCAGCTGCTGAAGAGCGCGGAGAGTTCCTCCACGATGCCGTCGTGGAGATACCAGCAGTCCGGTATGAGCCGGGCCGGGATCGTGTACCGGGAGCAGATCCAGGAGACCCACTCCGCGAGCAGCCGCCAGACCTCTGGCTCACGTTCGTCCGGCAAGGACCGCCAGTTGACGACACCGAAGTACTCGGGCTCGGGCAGCGTTGGCCAGGTGTCGAATCCATCGCCGACCTCGTCCGCGTCGTCCAGCGCGAACGGAGCCCGGAACTCACGCTCCGCTGCCTGCCGCCATCCGCCAGTCTCAGCCATGCGTCTTCCGCCGGGCTTCGGACTGTTCGGTGAAGACCTGCCGCTGGGCAGCCTCCGTTGCTCGCTTGCCCGCGACGATCTCGCGAGCGTCGCGTCGTGTGGTCCATCCTTCGACGTCGAGGAGGACGCCTCGTCGGTTCCGGTAACTCAGCAGACCCATGCCTTCAGGGAGTCGGCGGAGTTCATCGACCGTCAGCACCGGCTCCAGCTGTCGCTGCTCGGAGCGGGTCGTGCCCGTCTCGCTGCGGCTGACGGACCCACGGTTCACCTGCCGTTGGCCGAGCATGCTCGACACGTCTTGCAGGTGCTTGATGTTGGACGACCCGCCGAGCATGAGCTTGGCGATGGCGGAGTTCCAGATCGTGTCAGCCTCGCTCTCCGACCAGGCTGACTTCGCCTGCGACAGCGACTGGAGCACGACCATCGTCGAGATCCCGATACCGCCACCATCGGAGAGGATCGTCGGCAGTTGCGGCCAGGCAAACATGTTCGCGATCTCGTCGAGGATGAGCCCAAGTGGTGGATCGAGCCGGTTCCCAGGGGAGGCCAGCGCCTTGCGGCGAGCGGTCTCGACGATGTCGTCCAGTACCGCGCCGAGAAACCCGCCGACCGCCCCCGCGCCGGTTCCGGTGCCGATGAGGTAGATCGTGTTCGAGCCGGCGAGAAACTCGTCGACGTCGAGCGCCTCGTCGGATCCCGGGTTCATCGCGTCGAACACGGACGGGATCGCGAGCGGTCGCAGGGCCTCGGCGACGCCGAACCACTTCGATCCCAGCAGCTTCGCGTCACCCTCGATCACATCCGCGAGGCCCATCGCCCACCCGGGCGCACCGGAGTCAGCGAGCACATCAACTGCACGTCCCGCCAACACCGGGCTCATGCCCCAGTCGCGGAGTGCCGTCGTGCCGCCGCCGCTGAGCGCTGCTGCATGCAGCAGAGCAGCGAGGAGGGTCCCCGATGCGCCGGCCCATTCCTGGTTGGTGGAGGAGCGTCCGAGTGCACTGCCGGCGATGATCGTGCGGGCTCGTTGCTCGGCGACCAGTGGGTCAGCACAGCCGGTCACCGGTGAGATCCGGAGGGCGGAGCGGATGCCTGAGAGCTGCTGCGGGTCGAAGACCGTGACGGTTCCCCGTTGTGCGCGGTGTGCCATCGTCGCGGCAAGGTTGTCGTTGCGGGTGGAGGTCGTGACCAGCGGGCCGTTCCAGTCGAGTATCGCGGAGATGATGACTCGCCAGCCCTTGCCGGACCGGGGCGGGCCATCGAGGAGGAGCGAGTCTTCGATCGAGACGTAGACGTCGAGGCCACGCGAGGTGCCGATCCGCCAGCCGACATCATCGGCGGTGGGATCCGCGAGCGTCGGACGAAGGGTTCCCGCCCTTCGAAGGAGCGCCCGCTCGGAGACCTGTCGCCGCACCTCGCTGCGTCCCGCCAACCCACTGCGCCGCAGGAGCTGTGATCGGAACCAGCGGTCGGATTCACGGAACGACAACCATCCGGCAAGACACAGCGCGGCGACGATCGTGAGCAGGACCACTATGCCGATGACCGCCCAACGGGCGCCATCTGTGGAGACGGCGCAGGCCCCGCCCGGTGTTGCGGGAACCGAACCGCTGGCGACCAGTAGCCCAGCCGCGGCGAACGGACCGAGTCCAGCCGGCACCTCTCCGCAGGTCAGCAGCACGAAGACCATTACCACGGCGCCTGCGATGCCGATTGCGGTTGCCGCGATGGCGATGATGCCCAGGAGAACGAGCACGAGTCGGTCGGTCATTGGGGTGCCGCTCCGGGGCCGTCGGTGCGGAAGACAGCCAGTTCGCCCGGTGTGCAGTCGTTGCGGACCTTGGCTACCCGCTCCGGCCCGATCTGCCAGAAGCCTTCGCCACGGCGGAGTTTGCGGACAAGCTCGGTCTGCGTCCGGTTCCATCCGAGGACTTGCGAACTGCGCTCGAGCTCTCCCGTGTGCTGCGCGTAGTTGACGCGCGTGTCGCAGTCCGCCAAGAGCCCGAGGGCTTGAGCGTGCAAGGCGGACCCGCGATCGCCAAGCGCGTCGAAGTCGTTGATGCGGTGGATGAGGTAGCAGTTCGACCGCCTCTTGTGACGAGCGGTCTTCTCGTCGCTCACTCGTCCGACGAGGTTGCCACCGCCCGCGACCTCGTTGAGCAGCGCGACGGCTGCCTCCTCGTGCACGATCAGCCGCGCCTGGCCAGGACCGGCAGGGGTACCCCGCTCGATCCAATCGGTCGTCGTCAGACGGAGAAGTGCTTTCGTCTCCGCACTCGCGCGCAGGAGCCCTGAGGTGTCGACCGTCAGCATCGGTGTGTTCGCGTCGAAAGCCACCGTCGATGGGCGGTCCATGAGGTCGGCGAGATCGCCGACCGTGACGCGACGAAGGGTGTGGGCGAGCATCTGGCCGCCCGCTCCGATCTCCTCGGCGATGTGGGACTCAGGGTTACGCAGCGCTTCCCAGACCATCGGCACCAGCGCGGTCGAGTTCGACCGGTGCACCTGCTCAAGTGCGAGATCGATAGCCGTGTGCTCGATCTCGCTGAGGTCCGTCGTGTTCCGGAGGATGGCGACCATGGCGCGGACCTTGGTCCGCTGGAACTGCAAGACTTCCTGCGTCCAATCAGCACCGCTCACGTCGGCGCGGCGGGGTCCCGGATCGAGTGGGTTGATCCGCGCGGCCTGACCAGGGCCCAGGCGCATCGTCACACCTCCGACGTAGGCGGCGACGCGCGTCCACTCCCCGTTCGGATCGTGCGGCACCGCGACCTTCCGGCCTAGCCGACACAGGCGAGTGCTGAGCGCCTTCGCGAGCACGGACTTGCCGCTGCCCTTCACCCCGAAGATCGCCATTGAATGCGAGCGAACGACACCCGCGGCGTAGGCCTCCCACGGGTCGAAGCAGAACGTGGATCGCGACAGCAGGTTCGGGCCGATGTATGCGCCGGCCATCGGATTGCCGCTCTCGGCAAGGAAGGGCAACGCCGCTCCGAGGGTGCGTGACGAGGCGCGGTGGACCGGCGCGACGACGCCCGGCCGCGCGCGGAGGTTGTGCGGTGCTTTCCAGCCGCCGGCCGGCATCGAACTCGCCGGAAGCGCGTCTTCGGCGATTGCATCGCGCCATGCGCTCAGACGCGACACAGATCCGGATCGACGCCGGCTCATCGCTTGCCCACCGGAGTCGGGAATGCGGTCGATATGAACGCCGCGGCCTGTTGGAAGTACATCGCAGCGAGCGTGACCCGGGCCGGCTGCGCTGCCTGCAGGATGGAGGCCGATGCGCGGGTGAGGCCGTCGACGTCGGCGGCCGAGACGGTCACGAACCCGCGGAACTCCATGTCGGTGAACCCGTCGACGATGTCATCCTCGCGTTCGCCGAGATCCTCGTATTCGCGATCCTGCTCACGGGTGGTGATCATCCCGCGTCGCTGACGCAAGCCTCGTGCGACCTCGAGGTCGACCTTCGCTCGCCCCACCTGACTCAGAGCCTTGTGGGTCGGTACCGGCCGCACGCTGAGGGTGAGCACCCGCGTCGCGTCGCCTGAATAGAGCAACTTGTCTAGGAACCCGACGCTGATTTCGGAGCGAGGCCACTCGGCGATCCAGTACGTGCGGTGGACCGAACCATCGATCTGCACGTGATCCCAGCGCTCCTCGATGCCCATCACCGGAGCGAGTTGGTTCTGGCCGTCACTCCGCGACTCTGCTGCAAAGCTCGTCGGGTTCATGGCGAGTGCGAGCATCTCGTCGATCGCTTCTGTGTCGAGCCAGTTCCGGAGCTCGACGCCGATGGCTTCGAGCGAGTCACGCATCTGCTCGACAAGGTCGGTCACGATGGCAGCGATGCCGACGAGGCCGCCGCCAGAGTGCTTGATCGCCGACCGGAGCGAGCGTAGGTCGCAGGTGACGGTCACTGTGTTGGTGAACTGCATCGATCGATCGGCACCCGCGGTGATCAGCGCGTCGTACTCTGCTCGGACCGCGCGGCTGACGGTCGACGGCTCGGTTTGGTCGCGTTCCGCTGCGTAGCGCGCGAGTTCGTCGGCGGGTTTGGCGTCGACACGGATACGCGCCGTCGCGTCGACCAGCCCTGGAACCGCCTCGAGCCCGCTCATCCATCCGACGAAGCCGTCGTAAGCCGCCTGCTGGACGCCTTCATCGAGCAGCGGCCATGCGGAGCTCAGGACGTCGACCGAGAACGAGACGAGGGATCGTTTCGGGTCGAGGATGAATCCGCCCCGACCTGGGACCTGGACGAAGCGCAGTGATCCGTGCGCGCCGGGGAGGCGATAGCGATGGACCTCGCGCGGGCCTTCAGTCCCGCGCCGCTTCGTTCCGATCTTCATGGGTTCGTCCTTTCGTGGGTCCCACACGTCGCGCCTGAAGCTCGTCTGGAGGCGATGCTGTCGGGCGGCGTACGTGAGGACGCGCCAGATGAGCGCGAGACCGGACTCGCGATGCCAGGTCCAGCTGCCGACGGCGATCGAGAGTGCTGCCGGCCAGACGCCGATGCGCCAGTAGCCGTCCCAATCGACCAGGAGCCACATGACGGAGGCCGCTGCCGTGGCACAGATGACGGTGAGCTGGGGCCAGCTCAGACCGAGGAAGGCGCCGCGTCGCTCGCGCTGGGCAAAGCGGACGCGGGGGAGGGGCGGCGAGTTGGTCATTTCGCGAGAATCCGTCCGAGGACGCGCATGGCGTTCTGGGCCTTGCCTGAGACATGCGGCCGGGGCTGCAGGGAGTTGCGGACCTCATCGCCGGCGAACGACACCAGGCGGACCGCCCACAGGGGAGCGAAGGCTGCGGCGAAGACCACCCCAGCGGCGACGATCACGACGCCGAGGTCGGTGGAACTCGTGACCAGCTGTATCGAGAGGACCAGGATCGCCGCCGCCAACGGTTCGGCGATGACGAGGCCGATCGTCAGGTTCGCCCACCTCGTCGCCCAGACGGCGAATTTCGGCTGCCCGATCATCATGAGGCCGATCGGGGCCGTCGCGGCGAGGGCGACGAGCGAGAAGGAGCGGATGGACATCGAGACGTAGAGGAAGAGTGCGGCCAGCGCCATGATGGCGAGGATGAGCAGGACCACGGTGTACTGGCCGATGACTGCGTTCGGGGCGAGCTTGGCGGTGGTCATGGCCTGGGCGATCGCGCCATCGTCGGCCGGGACGGAGACATCAGCGACCACGCGGTATCCGAACATGCGCAGCAGCGCGTTGCCGAGGCTCTGGTCCTGGACGGTTGCGACGAGTGCATCGGTCGTCTCACCGCCGTAGGTCACGAACTGCCTCATCACGTACACAGCCGCGACGCTGGACGGCACTGCGACAACGAGGCCGACGGCGACCTGCGCGATCCGCCGGCCGTCTCGCATGATCGCCGCCGGCGCGAGCTGGAAGCAGGCGACGATGGAGATGACGAGTCCCATCGTCGCGACCCAGAACCAGAACTGTCCGTCGGCGATGGTCCAGCTGGACTCGCCGGGACGGCTGCCGATGAAGGCGTTTGCGAGCATGTCGGTCATGAAGTCGCCGAGGCCGATGATGCCACCGCCGATGAAGCGGGCAGCCGACTCCTGAGCCATGCACGGGATGTCGGCTGGCCCGCAGCCGAACTGAGGCACTCCGAAGTCGTCAGTACGGAAGCCGCTCATACGATCTGCAGCCCGACGCCGAAATTGATGAGCGCGGTCGTGCCGGCCGCGATTGCAGCGGCCGCTACTGAGCAGAGAACGCCGGCGATCCCGACGGACTTCAAGGCTCCGTTCTTGATGAGCCAACCGAGCGCAATGCAGGCGGCAGCGAGAAGCACCCCGATGCCGCAGAGGATGAGGACGACGAAGAGGATGTTGCCCGCAAGGTCCTGGGCGGCTTTCGATCCTGGACCAGCCTTCGGCGTGATGTCGGGGATCGTCTTCAGAAGAAACCCGCCGAGGTTCGTGGTCCCCAGGCTCGTGATGATGCGTTCGCCCACGGTGTTCACTCCGCGTGGATCGGGACGGAAAGGATGAGCGGGTCGTCCTGGGAAGGCACGTCAACGACGAGTTTCAGCGCGGAAACACCGAACGGCACGTAGTAGGCGAGTGCGAAGCTCGTGCTCAGGTGGTTCGGCAGAGACCAGTCACGACCGCGCCCCTGCGCGCTGGCCGGACCCCACGGGACGCCGGCATCGGCCGCGAAGTCCGGTCCTTCGTTCGTGTCTAGTTCGGCCGTGTCGCCGAGGCCGGCCCAGGTCGTCTCCCGAACGGTGAGGCCGGTGAGGTCGAGTTCGCCGAAGGGGACGAACCCGTCGAGCGAAACCTGGATGACGATCACGAAGCTGCCGGCCGGAAAGCGGTCCGTTCCGCCGGGCTGGCGGAGGAGACCCGAGTCCTGGGTCGTCACGTAGCTGCCGAGCTCGTAGACGGCGACGCCAAGATCTGAGGTGGCCGCGCGGGCGACTGGCTCTTGATCCGGAGCGGCGGGGGAGCGGTCTGTTTGGCCTGTGGATGAGGCTGTGGACTGGGGCGCAGTGTCGGCATCGACACACCCGGTCAGGGTGATGGCCCCGACGGCAAGCAGTCCTACAAGCAGCGGTCGCCGCATCGATCCTCCCGAGAGTTCGCGAGGACATGTGCGTCCTCGATCGCTCTTGACGCGACATGGGTAGACCTGCGGACTTAGTTGCGGCGGCGGTAGGGCGTGAGGTCGAAGAACGTACCCGATGTCGCCTGAACAATGCGCTGCCGCCGAGCGACGTGTCTGATGTAGAGCGTTGCGTTCGCGGCAGCAGCAGCCCATATGAGGGCGAGAGCCAACGCGCGTGTCGCGGGATCCTGATGTGCGTCGTTTAGCAGAACCGCGGTTCCGAAGAACGAGACGCCGATCTGGCTGATGACCCAGCCGCCCCAACGGCTGAGGATCACTACAACGAGCACGATCGCCAGGAACGGCAGTGGGAGCAGGAACATCCAGCCGCGCAGCTTCATCGGTTCGCCCAGGTCATGCAGTCGACGCTAGGCGGGGGAGTGGCTCCACTTCGGGCGACGACGGGCGTCTGTGGATAACTTCCCGACTACTTGGACGCTGGTCGAGTCCGGCCCAGGCCAAGTTCGACGCCGAGATCCCGGTAGCGCTCGGATACGACCTGCTCGAGGACGACGTACTCGTACCGGTGCCGTTTGCCGTCAGGCTCCTGGATCGGTTGGGCCTCAATAACTCCCAGTTCACGCAGTGTTTCCAGGTGGTCCTGCACCGTGACGCGGTTTACCTCGACGAGCTCGGCTATACGTCCGCGCGTGAGGGGGCCCTGCTCCAGCAGTCTCGAGAGGATCGCGAAGTTCACCGGTTCACCGAGGGTCGCGAGCGCACTCCTCGCATCGTCGGAGAGCTTGGGGCGAGCGACGCGAGGCATGGGGTCATTGTGCACGGTCTCGGACTGGTCCATGATTTGCAGATGGTTAAACCAGCTTTAAGAGGATCGAGGGTGTGTGACTGCAAGAGCTGAAGTGATCGGCGCCGTTGATGGAGAGGTCCTCCTCACCGGCCCGGTGGAGCGTCCGGTGGTTTCGTTCGTGCTGGCGGACGATCAGCGAGCTTTGAGCGACGATGGGCTCATCGTTCGAGTTCGGGTTGCGTGGTGTCAGGTCATCTGCCAATCCGCTGACACCGCGGAGGCGGCTGGCTCGCTGAGGTCCGGAATCGAGGTCGCTGTTCGAGGAGAGTTGAGCGTCCTGCGTGCCACGCCGGCATCGCAAGGTTCTGATGCGGTCCTTGTCTCACTGATGGCTGACAGTGTTCAGATCCTTGGTCCTGCGCATTGAGGCTTGCGAAACGGTGTTCATCCAGCTTTTGATGGATCCCGCCGTTGGTGGGCTAGGGGAGGAGCGTTTCCAATGGCCAATCCCACGCAAGCCTGATGACGGTCTCGCTGCAACAAATGTTCGTCTCTGGAATCTGGAGCCGAGTCCATGCCATTTTTGCCGCGCCGGCGAGTTCCCGAGGGCGGTTCTTCGTGCCTTCGAGCGGACCAGGTCTTGTCTCGTTTCCTGGAGCGAGCGAAACGGCTCGACCATCTCGCAAGGACGTTGAAGTCGTACCCGACCACGATGGTCTCGAAGAACGCTTGGTTGAACTTGCGACGGATATCGTCGGTCGAGCGAACAGGCTTCTTAGCAGGTATCACGGCGCGCTACCAGTCTTGTGTTCGTGAATCCGGGCCTAGAAGATCAGACGTTCGCACAAAAATAGGGGGATTGATTGTCACGAAATAGTATGCCAAGACCGCGAGGTCTGCGTCGCTCGCATCGGCTCGTCGGAGTTCTTGCAGCAGCTGCAATTTTGGCTGGTTTTACCACCTTTACCGCTCCGGCTCCTTCCGCGCAGGCCGCAATAGCCGGCTCGTTGGTGGCTGGCGCCGACCTGCAAGCGCTGTCCGCAAGCATGGCCACCTCGGCGTTTCCATCAGGCTCGACGAAGGCGGTGGTTGCTCCATACACCAAAGCAGAAGTTGTTCACCAAGCAGCAGCGCTCGCGAGCAGCCTCGGCGTTCCCTTGATTCTGAGCACGTCGAAGACGAGCGCCACTGCAATCAATACAACTCTGAACACGCTCGGCGCCAAGTCCCTGTACTTCGTGAGCGAGGCCGCGACCTTCTCCGCAGCATTCCGATCTAGCTTGCCGGCGGGCACGACCATCGCACTGGATGTGAAGTCTGACAGTGTCTTCGCGCGTTCAACGGCAATCGCCGCGGCACTCCCGGTTGGCCCGATCGTGGTGGGAAACACCACTGTGGCGAACTCCATGAACGCCGCGGGCGCGATGGCAACAGGTCAGGGTCTGACCCTTATCCTGCTGGACGGATCGGAGACAGACGCGACGGTCCAGTCCTTCTTCGCAGGACGAGCCAACCACTACATTGCACTTGTCGGTGGAGCTACAACACTCAAGCAGTCGCTACTGCCCCCGCTGCCGGACAACGGCCTTATGATCCTCGATACCGCTAACGTCGTCTCTGCTTTCAGGACCATCGCGCTGCAGCAGATTAGTAGCCAGGCCGCCGCGTCAGGTTCAAGCTTGTGGACGGCACCTATGAATCAGCCTCAGTCCCAAGCGCTGGCTGCACTCTCAGCCAAGGTGTCCAAGACCTCGTTCCTGCCTGCTGGCACAACGGCAGCTTTCACGACAACCAGCCCAAGCCATGAATTCATCAAACTGTGGGGACCCGAGGCGACGAAAGTCACTCTTGCAGGTACAGCCATGACTGCAGCGGAACTGAACTCGCTGACGGCCTCGGCCAGTGTGACCCGTGTTGCAACACCAAGCTGGACCGTGACCAACATGCAGCTGGGTTCCGGCAACTACACGATCACAGTCAAGGCGCGCTCGGGAGCGGTGAAGTACCAGGCACGCACGCTGGGCGATGCCGTCGCCGGTGAGTCGACGTCAACAACCATCACCGTGCCCGGTTTGCCTGGAACGGTCACCTACATCGCGGCTTTGAACGCTTCTGGCGCCATTGTAGATACCTTCCCGATGAGGGTGAATCAGTACCAGGAAGTGATCGACCGCGAATCAACGGTAGTGGCGACCATCAGAGACGGAGGCAAACACCATCTCAACTGGATTGACGACCGCCGGGTCCCGCGTCTCATCACTCGGTACACCATCGACCCGTTCATGGATGATCCGAATGCTCCATCGGGCAACCCTGCCGGGGCTACCTTTGTCGCCATCACATGCGGCACGGAGTACACCACGCCAGCCAGTGACCTGACGAAGCAGTGGGTCTACACCGTGCAGATACTGTCGACAGACGGCGCAAGCTGCGGAACTCGAGGGGCTACGGGCATGACGACAGCCGTCGCGTCCGGAATCAACCTTCCATTCATGGCCTTCCCCGCGGCAGCCAAGATGCGCTCGATGGACGCTGCAGAAGACGGCGAGACAGACGCGATGCCTATTCCGGGATACACCGTGAGCGATCAGCTCATTGTCGAATCAGGAAAGTTGGACGCCCCGCCCGCTCCGGAAGCTGAATCGTCGGCGCAGCGAGCCGCGCGGTCGACGTCGAGCGACTCTGATGACCCGTCGCCGTCTCCAACGAGTTCGCCGTCGACTAGTCCGATTCCGCAACCCGAGCCAACCTCTGCTCCGACACCGGAACCGACTGCAACGCCAACCGCGGCACCGTCGCCTGAGCCCGGTGAGCAGCCTGAGCCAGAACCAGAAGCAGTGCCCGAGATCATCACCGAGACCGCTCAAGAGGTGGCAGATGCCTCTCCGGACTCCACCTACACCGATGGTCCCCCGACCCAAGCCAGAGCGACAGCCCTTGGTCCTGTTGCCGCCGCACCGGGTGACGACATGCCGACCATGGCGGTCTTCTACATGCAGTACATCCCAGGCCAGTACCTCGGGTTCCCCGGGTTCACTGGCGACACGTCGAAGCCGTTCATCGCCTTTGGCGCAGACAACCGTGCCTGGTACGACCTACATGGGTCCAACCGGACTACAAACCAGGCGTATGTGTTCTTCGGTTCCAACTACCAGATCATTAATGGGCGAGACATCGGCACGAGTCACAAATATAAGTGTGGGCTGCTCTTCACGAATTGCCAGCTGACTGACTCCGGTACGGCTGCTGTCACAACCGTCGGTGGAACGTCGGGGGCTGGGCCCACTCGCGCTGTGGTCGGACAGTGGGTGCACTCTCCTAACCCAGTGCAGGTTGGAGCGCCCGCGATCGATGGAGTTGCGCTGTGGGATCTCAAGCGGGGCGGCTCTACGCTCCGCGCAGAGTTCGACCGGATGCCTGTTCACCAGTTCTGGTACGGCAACTTCGAGGCAGCAGCCTACCTAGCGTTCGAGAACTCGAACTATGATCCGTTGTGCTTGTTCAACGGAACTCAAGCCGTGCACATCCAGGGCTGTACCGTAGCCATCAACACGCAGTTCTAACTTGGTCGTGACTGGGTGGTGCTGGTCGATGACCGGCATCACCCGGTCACCGAATCTAAGAGACTAATCGGCAACCCGAACCACAGCAGGGGCAGAGAGACCAACACCAGCCCCACGGAAAATGCTAGGCAAACCGTCGTGAGCCGGCTGCTCTTGCCACTGGCGATGCTGACTACCGCGACGACGATGGCCGCGATCAGCATCGCAAAGAGTACGGGCAGAAACAGGTAAACGACGGGGTACCAGTACGCTGCTTCTCCTGGGTAGCCAAAGATGAGCCCTGGAACCCAGACCGCCGAGTACATGAGCAGAAACAAGACGTAGGCGCCAGTGGTTAGCCCGACACTGACACCTAACAGGGTGTTTGAAGGTCTGGTTGGCTTCGCACTAGTCATGTCTACAGTGTGCCTCATGCAGTGCGGACCCGTGGGTCCGATCAACGAGGACTGGTCATGCCTCGTAGGTTCGATGCGTAATCGTGAGGTGGTCCCCTCTCACCTCCTCCTTCGTCTGCGTGGGGAGTGACCGATCGATCGGCAGCGCTTCGTGCGCTGGTCCGCCGGACCGAAGGATCCGGGTCACGCTACCCGTGACAACCCGAGCCCAGAATTCGGTGTTGGCGTCGCTCGGGAAGGCGGCGTGAACCTGGACGGCCACTTCGACACGACAGCCACTTAGACGGCAACTTCGCCGAGTTTCTTCAGGGCGGTTGAAGGCTCTGACGTTGTAGTCGACGCGAGTCCGATCGAAGCGGCGTTGGCAGGGGCATAGGCGTGAGGGCCCGCGTCTGGCTGTAGTCAACGATGCTATGGCATGCGCGCTAGCTCCAGCATCCAACCGTCCACGGAAGATGCGGCTCACCGCGACCTCATCCGAACTGCGAGACGGCGTGACCGAGCAGTCGAAGTTACCGCGCTGCGGAACTTGCCGTGGTGGCGGTGAAGGCCGATGAGACCCCTCCGGCTCGACTCTCATCGGCCAAGAGGGTTACCCCCTCGACCCGAGAGGTGCCGTCGTTTGCTTAGTGCAGTCTCGCTCTGACGAAATTGATGTCGACACGATCTTGTGCGGTGTTGGGATGGTTTCAGACTGGACCAGCTAGGAGCGCTCGAAACAGCGGTTGCGCCGCTTGTCTTATGTTGGCGGGGTGGTCACTTTGGAGCGTCTAAGCTGTGGCATTCGAATCTACCCGGCCGAGCGTCGGTACTGTCGGCCCGGCTACGGCTGTCCCATTCCCAACGGACTCCAGCCTTTATCGATATTGTCGTGAATGCACTGAACGTAGCTTCCCCCGCCGGGCCATATGCACACGACAATCGTCGGTTGCGGTCTGAATGCGTTCATTTGAAGAAGGAGAATCCCCATGGCACAGAAAGTCATCACCACCCTCGTCGACGATCTTGACGGATCTGAGCTGAAGCAGGGTGAGGGCAAGACCATCACGTTCGGCTTGGAAGGCTCGACCTATGAGATCGACCTGTCGGAAAAGAACGACAAGGCCCTGCGCGCTGCGCTTGAGCCCTACCTCAAAGTAGCGCGCACCGTGTCGCGGTCGAAGACGGCCAGCTCTGCCGGCTCGAGCCGGAGCAACAAGGAAGAGCTCGCGGCTGCGCGTAGCTGGCTGCGCGCCAATGGGCACGACGTCTCCGACCGGGGACGCATCCCCGCCGCACTCCTCGAGAAGTTCCGTGAGGCTGCCAAGTAGTAGGTCGCCTACCCGTCCTCGTTCTGTGTGGACTACAGCCCCGGATTCGCATAGGCGACGTCGATGTGCACGTGATTGCACGTGTCCTCGAACTCGTCGAAATGAGTGAATCCGGGGCTGTTTCGACAGTTGGACTGCCCGGTTCGTGATCCGGGCGGCACGACGGAGTCCAGGAGTGCCAACAACTGCAGAGACAGGCCATCACCGCCTGTCACGGAGCTGCCATTGAGCGCGTAGATGTCGACCGCCATGCCGCCGCCGTCGCGGTAGTGTGAGGAGTTCTCGCCGGCTCCCTCGAGCGAGCCGGTGCAGCGTCGGTTGAGGTCGGACACGGCCACCTGCTCGAACGTGTTCAGCGCGACGAGCAGGATCTGCATGATGCGGGAGTCGATGCCGCAGTCGGTGAGCGCAGTTCCGTTCGCGACGTTGCGGAGCTGCTGGAGGTAGTCGCTCCCGACCAGGCGTCCTCCGTCCATCGCGCTGACCAGTCGGAGAGCAAGTTCGCGGTTGTCGCCGTCGATCGGCAGGTAGTTGCAGGCTGCACCCACGGTCAGTTGTTCGTCCGTGAGCTCTGGTTCGACGACGGCGAGTGCATTTCGGGCCGATGCTTCGGCGCTGGCGATGGTCGGAGTTTCCGCGTGAATGCCGATGGTCGACAGCCACCACCCGGCGGGTTCGTCGATCCAGGCGGGGTCGCTCATGATCCCTGGTCGGTTCTCGCCGGCCCCGGTCAGGATGAGTGCGGTGGCAGTGGCGGTGTCTTGCAGCTGCTCGGTTGTTCCCCACCCACCGCGGACGGTGCGCCGGTACACGCCGAGTGGTGTGTCGTCGGTGATCGTGTCGGACGTCGAGGCAGTCATGTTCGATGCTGCGTACGCCGCGGTGAGTGCTGCCAGCTTGGCCTTCGGCTCCGGAGTGATCGCCGCCGCCGCATCGACGATTGCGGAGACGAGGAGCTGCTCGGCGACCAAGAGTGGTCCGGTCGGTTGTCCCGCCGGCACCGCCCCGGGCGCCGCGCAGTGCGCTTGCCGCAGCGCACTCCCTGCCGGGACGAACAGCGTGATGGCGATCGCGGGTAGCGCTGCAGTCGCGACGAGTCCGCCCAGCATCAGTGCAAGCGCCCCGCCCAAGAGCTTCTTCGGCCCGATCGCCAGAACGACCTTGACCGCGAGCATCGGCGCCGCCATCAGATGGACTCTCCATCCAGGATGCGTGCGGCGAGTGTCAGCAGCTTGCGTACGTGAGCGATCCGGCTGTGGACCCGGTGCTTGCTCAGGCCGGTGATCCGAGCGACAGCGGCTGCGTCGCGCATCATGGCCGGCTGGAAGAGCGCGATCGCGCGCAGGCCGTCGGTCTCGGGGATACACTCGATCGCGCACTGCCGAGTGTTCGGGTACCCGCGGTCCGCGAGCCGGAGCGCGGCGTTGGCGGTCCAGGCGGCGGCGGCGATGTTCTCCCGCGCGGTACGGATCGTGCGGGCGGAGACGCCGATGTGTTCAGCGACGTCGGCGCGAGCCTCGTCGGTGAGCATCAGTTCGATGGCGATCGTCCAGTCCCGTTCTGACACTGTCTCCCGCACCCACGCGATACGCCGGCGCTGCTCGAATCGGTGCACCAGGAGGTCCAACGGGTCGCCGCCTGCTGCCGGCCGGTCCGTATCGAACTCCGCGGTGAACCGTTCGCACTGAATAGCGGCTTCGCGCCGCGTCGCGAGCACAACCTTGGTTGCGATGCCTTGAGCGTAGTGACCGAAGGATCCCCGGGTCGGGTCGAAGCTCTCTGCTCGTCGCCAGGCGACGACTCGGATCTCCTGCATTGCGGCGTCGATCTCGCCGTGGAGAGCGTGCTGGTTGAGGACTCGAGTCACGTAGCCACGTGTGGACTCGATTGCGGCCAGGAAGACGTCCAACCCGATGCGGTCGATCGCGTCGGATGATGCTGTGAGCAGCGATACATCGACCACAGCTGCCGAAGCAGGCGCCGCCTGTGCAAGGTCAGGCTCATTCACGGTCACGGTCCTTTCTCCAGTCCGGACGCTCTTCGCCGCAGGTGCCACACACCTCTCGGAAGGTTCCGACGAAGCGATGCCCGTCCGCGCTGCACTCAGCGACGGTCGGCGGTCGATTGCCGATTCGTCTGGGACCAGGCGGGGCGAGATCTCCGTCGTCTGATTCACCAGCATTCGCGGGCCACCGACGCGGTTCTCTGGAGATGGATCGGCCGACATAGGCGACCGGATCGCCGACCGGGCGAGACGAACCATGGATCGCGTCGACGCTCGCCGCCAGAACGTCGACCGCGGCCACGTCCACCGATGGCGCGTGCTTCGCCAGCCATCGCTCGACGGCGACGAGGCTGAGCCGAGGATGCAGCGCCTGCGCTGCCAGCTCCAAGCCGGGAGACGTCGAAGAAGATTGGTGTTCTGGGGATTGATGTTCTTTAAGTGGCGGGAGAACCGTCGATGGTTCGGCCTCTGAGGAAGACCCGACGTGGTCGGCAGCGGAGACGGCTCCCGCCGCTGTGCCGCGCAGGGATGGAGAGTCGGATTCATCCCAGGCGTCGAAGAGCGGGGGAGGGAAACCCGCCGAGGTATCGGCAACGACACCCTCGGTTGCTGATTCCGGCTGCTGGGGATCGAGGAGAATCAGCAGCACGCGGCGGTGGCCGGCGATCGATTGCCCGGCGGCATCGACAGTCCCCGCTGGATGCCGGTGCTCCTCGACACGAAGGAATCCGGCGGCCTCGAGCTTGCGTCGAGCTGCCCTGAATGCGTCTTTCCCGAGACCGAGGTCTCGCTGGGCTCGGGACTGCGTGATCCGATATGTGCGTCGGTGCGTGACGAGGTAGAGCATCAGCGAGAATGCGTTCCCGACGATCCGTGGGTCACGCGCCCACCAGTTCCGGAACTGGGCGAACTCGCTCTCGAAGTCGAACTCCGGCCGGATGAACTCCGCCTCGGCCAGTGGGTATGCTGCGTTGGATTCGTCGCCTGCGCGTTGGTCAACGGGTTCAGACATCGGTCGTGCCTGGCGTAGATGACGTCGTCAGCGGGAGCAGATCGGCCCCGCGAAGACCCATGGTGCCGGCGATGAGGCTGAGCTCACCGATGGTGAAGTCGAGGTCGCCTGCGAGCTTGGCGCGCAGGGTTTCGGGGTGCATTGACGTCGCGTGCGCTGTCTCGGACTCGGACCGTTCGTGATCGGTCAACGCCTGTCGGACCGCCGCGGCGATCCGTTCTGTGAGGGGAGTGGTGTCCATTCGGTCACCCTAGGAACCATACGGTCACCATGTCAAATCTAATATTTTGCCCTGTGGATATCTCTTGCTACGGTGACTGTGTGGACACCGGATCTGACTTCAACGCTGCCGTGGCCGCAGCGCTGCGGCGGGCGCGGGCTGATCGAGGACTCACGTTCGACGAGCTCAGTAGCCATGCCGGGATGGTTCGACGGACCGTGCTGCGCTACCTAAACGGAAGCCGCGAGATTCCGGTTCCGGCGCTCTTCAGCCTTGCAAGAGCGCTCGACGTCGCTCCTCACGAGATCCTGTCTCAAGCCGAATCGTCGCATCTTGCGCAGCCAGCAAATACTCCGAGCGGCTGCGAGCAGAGCCCTCGACTGGACGCAACCGAGGTGGGCCGTCGGCTAACCCTGCTGGTCGAGGCTCAGGCGAGGGGGAGGTCATCGAGTCGGGGCTATGACGAGATTTCACCGGAGCTGAAACGTCACGGAGTTCTGCTGAGCCCGCGTACGTGGACCCGTCTCCTCGATGGCGAGGCCGAGACAGTGCAGAGTCACACGCTCGCGCAGATAGCAGACGTGCTCGGCGTTGATCACATCTATTTGACCGGCCCCTTGTCGGATCCGCGGGTCGACGCAATCGACGCTCAGCTCGAGTTCACGCGCGCGTCGCACGCGGCAGGGTTCGACTCGCTTGCTGCTCGGATGGTCGCCGACGTGGCACCGTCAACGCTGCGAGCGATAGCAGCCCAACTGAGCGGTGAGCGATCGCCGTAACCCAGCTCATCTAACACGACGGGGATTTCGTGATGGAAGAAAGAACGACTGTGGGAGCGCGCCAACATGCGCAGTATGTTTTCAAGGAGCAGGAGTGCGCAACGGTGCGGTCGCTCGCATCGGCGATCGAACATGTAGAGCGCGTTCGCGGCGTGAGCATTGACACCCAGCCGCTCGCGGCATTGGACCGCACGTCGGTGTGTGGGCTGCTGCTCGTTGGAGCTTCGAGGTGTGTCATCTTCCACGCGGTGGCTTCGTCGCCCCTGCACCGTCTGCAGTGCATCCTCCATGAGCTCGGTCACCTGCTCCTTGAGCACGATCGACACGGACGGTCAGCGGATCGCCTCGATCGGTTTCTGCCGGGCGTCGAGCTCGAAGCCGGCGACCGCATCTTTGGACGGGACAACTTGCTCGAGCGGGACGAAGTCGACGCAGAGCTCCTCGCCGATCTCTTGGCAGCCGGCATTCGCCGGAGACCACATCAACAGACCTGCCTCGAGGAGTTCTTCGGATGACAGCCCTCATCATCGCCGGCACCATGTGGACGCTCATGCTCGTGCTCGCGATCACCGCGCGCCGGCGCACCAGCCAACGAAGTCTCGTCGCGACAGTGCTCATGGCTGTCGCGCAGACGATGAACATCGATGCGGTCTACCTTGCCGTCGACGCGCTCCTGCCGATCGCGAACCTCACGATGCTCCTCGGGGATGTTGTCCGAGTCGCCGGCGTCGCCGTGCTCGTGACGGCGATCGGCGCGTCAACGGGAGTGCCCCACTCGCGAACGCGTGTCTCGACGTACGGGGGCGCGGCCACCGCGGGTGTGGCCATGATCGTGTCCTTCATCTTCATCGATGCTCCCCTGGCAACCGGGTCGTTCATGATCACCTACGGAGACCAATTCGCTGCTGCCGTCTTCAACGCTGCCCAGATGGGGTTCATCGCCATCTTCACCGGCATATCGAGCTGGCACATTGCTCGCACCCTCCTGGTGATTGACGACAAGTGGTTCCGGGGGAGTCTCCTCTGTTTGTTGCTCGGCGCCTACAGTGCTGTGGGCTTCGGACTGGCGGCGATCTTCATGGACGTTGCGCATCTCATCGGCGCCATACCGGCCATGCAGGCGGGAGGTCGCGTGTACGATCTGCTCCTAACGACGGCCGTTCTCCTGCTCTGCGTCGGCTTCATGCTGCTCCCGATCGCGCGACGCCTCTCGGCTTGTCGACGGTCCGCTCACGTCGGTGAGTTGGCACGGGACGTCGACGCCATCTGGCGAAGGATCGTTCCAGCTGAAACACGTGAGCGCGAAGGATTCGACCATGACGATCCGGAAATGCTGCTGCACCGCCAACTCATTGAGATCGAGGATGCGCTCCTCGCCGAAAATGCCCGTACAGTCCTCGCCTCAGAGGAACAAGCGACGGTCGAGGCTGCGCAATCGTGGATGGCAGCGCTCGCCGAACTCGGGGACGAACAATGAGCCTAGTAGCCGTCGGAGCGATCGCAGGCGTCGTGTTGACCTCCGCGGTTGCTGCTCTGGGCGTCGTCGGAGTCGCGACCGCAAGGCGACTGGTGCTCGGCAGTCCCATCCGATACGTCAGCGTTCTCAACGCCGCCGAAGCGACCGCGCCGGGCGGCGCGGTTGGGTTGGGCATCGGAACGGTGACGACCCTCCCGGGTCACTACACTCTGGAGTTCGACACCGGAGAACGCGTCCTCATAGAGGCGTAATCTCGGTCGACCACCCCGCGGGTACAGTCGATCAGCTGGTGGTGAGAGGCGGGACTCCTACGGATACGACGCTGGTCCGTTTCACGGGAGCCACACTTACGATCGATGACTTTCCGTACACAATCATAGATGACCGGACGCCGTCAGGAGCGTGTTGCTTCGACGCCGGCGCCACGTCCGACATGTGGGTCATCCATGTGCACGTGCTCGGCGCATCCCCGCAATCGACGTTGCGCTCAGTGCGGACCGTCGAGAAGTTCAAGCTGCCCTCCCTCGTAGCTTCCTTCGGTCAGCCTTTCGAAGCACTGCGGGTGGGGTTGGCTTACGACGATATGTATCTAGGTGGCGGCGGTCATCGAGGATGCTGTTGATCTCGGTTCGCGACGAGTGATTCTCCGCGGATGGTCATTCGGAGCAGCGATCTGCCTAGCCGCAGCCCGGGTGCGACCGAGAGCGGACGTAGTCTCGCGGATCGGTAAGGGCAACCCCTGACGTGTTCCTGGCGATCTGCGGCAGAGGGCAGCCAGCTCGTGGTGAGAGTGCGGAGATCCACATCATAGGGGCTCGCTCGGTGCCGTCGAATCCTAGCGCCCAGGACCAAGGGTACTGACATCGTGGCCACAAAAGTAGTACCCTAGATGCTGTGAGCATTCACCCAAGTATCGATACGAGCACCCTCTGGCGCGTCCGCGTGCCGTCTTCGTTGGATAACTCCGCAAGAGTGGCCGCCGATCGCCGAGCACAAAGCTTGTCCCAGTTCATTCGGGACTCCGTCGAGCATCAGCTCACTCTAGAGGCTGGTACCGACGCGGCCAACGAGACCGCGCCAGGTCGATCGATGATGCAGCGAAAACTCACCGCAGTTTCGCTGTTCACGGGCGCTGGGGGCCTTGACGTAGGGCTCGACAGCACAGGGCGGTTTGACCTGCTCGCTGCGGTTGAGCTTCAGGAGACCTTCTGTAAGTCGTTGCGACGTAACCAGGAGCAGGGGCGGTTCGGTACTTCAGACACCCGAATCATCCAGGCGGATCTGTCCGTGTACACGCCAAGAGAACTGATGGCTGAACTTGGGATCAAGCCTGGCGAGCTGGACGTCCTCGTGGGGGGGCCGCCTTGTCAGTCCTTCTCGACCGCTGGTCGCAGAGGCGGTGTTCAGGATCCACGAGGCCAGCTCATCTGGAACTATCTGGACTTCGTCCGTGAGCTTCGGCCCAAGGTCTTCCTGATGGAGAACGTCCGAGGACTGCTGTCTGCCGCCCTGGAGCACCGCCCCATCGCCGAACGGCCGCCCCAGGGAGGGGAACCCCTGCGACCGGAGGAACAGCCAGGGTCCGTTTTCGATCTTTGGCTCTCGGATGCCCTCGATATGTGCGGGGGTGAGTATCGTGTTGACACATTCGAAGTGAACGCGGTCAACTATGGTGCCCCTCAGCTTCGCGAGCGGGTTCTCGTGTTCGGGAATCGTCTCGGCCGCGTCACGCCTGTACTCACTCCCACCCACGCGCAGGACGATCCGATGCTCGCTCCCTATCGAACGTTGCGCGACGCGCTGGACGGCCTGCAGGAGTCTCAGCCGACGCTGCTCGACTTCTCTCCTCGGAAAAAGCACTATCTCGATCTGGTGCCGACCGGCGGCAACTGGAGATCTCTGCCCGACGACGTCGCGCAGGAGTCCATGGGCCGGGCCTACCATGCCAAGGGGGGACGTTCAGGATGGTGGCGGCGACTCTCGTGGGATCTGCCGAGTCCCACGATAACAACCATGCCGAATCACTCGAGTACGAGCATGTGCCATCCAGAGCAGACTCGTGTCTTATCGGTGGTGGAATGCGCTCGCGTGCAGGAGTTCCCTGATGATTGGGAGTTCCTCGGTTCAGTGACAGAGCAGATGAAGCAGGTCGGCAATGCCGTACCTGCTCGGCTGGGCATCATCGCTGGCGAGACCGTTGCACGGCTCATCGAGGATGCCTCGCTGGACTTGGCGCATGACGTGCCGCGGGCGACACAAACCTACATTAAGTCGCACGTCCGCACGCGTCGGTGGTGGCAGAACGGTCAGGCGGTTGTCCAAGCTTGACCACCTGCCTCGAGCTAGAATGAGTGCTTGAAGAGCATCTCCCACATGTCTTCATCGCCGCCAGACAGACCAAACGCGGCGCGGAAGTTTGCACTGAGTTGCAGCCGCGCCTCGATCATATGCTCATTGAAGGTCTTGCCACCATGCGCCACGGCGAACCTGCGCTGCGCTTCCCGGATCGCTCGTAAGACGGTCATGTGGGCGTTACGTACTCCCGTAATGAACTCCCAGAGTTCTGAACCGATGAGCACATGGAAGTAGTCCCCCGTGTTTCGTCGCACAAGCGCCGGCTTGTTGTTCATCTGCGTCGCACGGCCGTAGAAGATTCCAAGAATCAGGCGTTTCCCTGTGACCTCGTGAATGCTTGGAAACGAGCCGCCCATCTCGTTGGCGTGGGACTGGTTCATTGTCCACGGACCAGATTTCCAGGTGGCGAGAAAAGACTCACCCTCGATTGTCATGGCGCCGTCGATCGCGCTGTAGAGCGTCGCCTGGGTCTTCTTTTCATCGACGGGTATGACGCCGAAGATGGGAAATATTCTGTCCTCGACGAACTTGCCGAACGCGGTTGAGTCACCGTGGGGGAGCTTGGCGTTCTGCATGTACTCAGCGGCTTCTAGTGGAGAGAAGATATTGTAAGCGGGAGCCATGGCGAGCATCAAGAACGGGTTAATGTTGGTTTGAGCCACCGTCACCATTGTGCGCATGTTCTCAAACCGTCGCTCGATTAGGCCGAGCGCTTGCTCGACCACTTGGTCGAACTGCTCCTGTGGCATTTCGTCGAGAAGGTGTTCACGGCGTAAGACGTTGATGAACGGTTCAGGGACCGCAACGGATTTTTCAGGCACACCCCGAAGACTAACCGGAAGCGAGGGATACTGGGGATGATCTGGGTCCATTTCGCGCAGACGGATGGAAAAACCGACGCCCTGGAGACGCTCAGGCTCAGCTCCTCAGCGTCGGCGTTCCCCTTCTGCTCCTGGTCGCTGGCATCGCGGCGCCACTCCACTTCTGGGACGAGGAGCTCGCCCAACGCAGGGTTCCGCAGTCACAGGCACCTGCTCGGCCCGCGGTTGCGCTCCTCGATGCCCGGATCACGAGATCGGCTGTTGCTTTGAGCGCTCACTTTCGCCCAGAGTCGACAATCACGTCGGGATGCCACTTGAGCATGTACGAGAACAGAGGATCCAAGATGGATATCACGGCGTCGGCTTTCTTGCCCTTCACCTCAAGCACGGGTTGTGGGATTGCCGCTCTCGCGACCAACTCGGCATAAGCGAAGTCTTCCTCGGCGCCTTCATCTGCCTCATCGAACGCGTCGCCCTCCTCGGCAGGTAAATCAGTGAGCGCTGCGGTCATGTCGCGAGCTGCAATTTCTCCAAGATTGATGGACTTCTGCTCCAATGCAATCTTGTTCAGTCGTTTCGTGTCGAACTTGAGTTTGTCCCCGACGTGCCGCTTGACGTCAGCTACAGCGACTTGAGTGGGGGAGCCCATCTCGTGGATCGCGTAAAGGATTAGCTGATAGCCGTCCAGCTTCACAGGCGGCGACGACGGGTAGTCATATCGGCCGCGCTCTCGTCTGGGCACGTAGGCGGCGGAGAATATCTTGAGCCAATCAATCGCTTCGTCATCATCCAACGAGCGGAAAAAGGCGTCCCGGTCCGCCGGGGCATTGACCTGCAGCTGTTGGTCTTCTGCTTCCCGCTCGTAGATACCATTTTCGTTCTCACACAGGTCCAAGCATAGTTGCTGCATGATCTGAGGGCTCCCGAAGCTTTCGGAGGCAAGGTCGGTGATGAGTGCGTCGTCCGCCCAAAGGTTGAGCTCCTTGAAACCCTTCGTCGCAATCTCCTTGAGCTCGTCGAGCTCCCATGCGAGGACTTCGACTGATTTTCGTCGGCCGCCCGTGTTGGTGTTGTTGAACGCGGGATCCTGGTCTCCGCCGAGCACGGTACTCAGGAAAAACGCTTTGCACCCTGCGTCGGTCAGAGGCCGCAGCGCGACGACAATGTCGTGCCGTTTGCTGTGGTCCTGGACGAAGTGGAAGTCGTCGATCGCAATAATCACTCGGCGATCGTTCGCCCGAATCACCTTCAGGGCCTCCGTGACAGCGTGCTCGGGGTCGATCGTGAACTTTTCACCTGTTGTCCGCGTCTCGTTCTCTTCCCGATCGGCCTTGACTCCGCCTGCTGCGCCTCCAGTCACCCATTTCAGCGAGAGTCGAGCGAAAACGCCCCAGGTGGTCTTATCCCCGTTCGCGAGACCCGTTTCCTTCGAGGTAGGAATCTCCAATGCCTGCGCGAGCTTCAACCACAGATCCGCTGCACCGTTTGCAAGGCTCTGACCGGCGAGGTAGGCCGACCAATCAGTCGCCGGCTGAGCGGCCAGGTAGCTCTTGAGAAACGTCGTCTTCCCGAGTTTCGATCCACCGGTCAGGGAGATGTAGCTCTTCCGCTTCATCAGCTGTGCAATCTCATGCGTCAGCTTAGAGCGATCCACGTCGGTGACTTTGGGGAGCTCGGCTGGCGTGAAAACATCGGAGGTCTGGATAATTGCCATGGCGACATCCTAGCGGGGGGGGGGGGGGGGGGGGGGGGGGGGGGGGGGGGGGGGGACTCGTCAGTCAGGAGCGACTGCACGCAACTTGATGGGGTGGAGGCGCAAAGTCAGATGTACTCGAGTAATCCTCACCGTAACAATCCCAGATCCAATGCCAGGTATTGCTCGGGAGTAATGCTCTTGCGATGCCCGACGCGCCCTTCGGGTGCTATATAGCCGCAGCCACTCCATTTGGACGGAAACGGCAAGGTTCCTCGCCCCTCGCGCGGCCGAAGAACGTGAGCATCTGAAGACCCGGCCCGGAGACCCCTTCCAGCATCGCGAGGGTAATTTCGTTGGCCCGTCCGAGTCATCTCGGGCGACAGCGAACGCGCGGAAGTGGTGCGCCTTAGATCGCGGAGTCGAATTCTCCAGATGAAAGAAATGTCGGGCCCTCCGCGATGTTCACGTTGCGGAGAGGGTCGTCGGCCGCGTGCTGAGGTAGTAGGTGACAGTGAAGGTGGGGGCATCCGGTGACCCATGACGAGATAGTGGATCTTCTTCGATCGGAACACTGCATCGATGACGCATGCGGCGCGTTGTGCATCTTTCCAAAATTTCGAGAGCTGATCCGGAGGCAGTTCCACCATATCCACAACGTGCTCTCGGAGGATCACGAGGCTGTATCCGGCGTGGTGTTGGTTCCGAGCAAGTCGTACGTAGCTCGTATCGGTCGTGGCGATGAGGGCGCTGTGTTCGTTTGCCAGGAAGTGTGCGTCTGCGCACATCCCGCACTGCTCGGCCGTCGCCAGGCCTTCCCACTCGTCGTCCGACCACCACGTGGCTCCCACCGTAAACGACGGCGGTCTCAACCGGTCAACGCACCACCCAGGATTGGTCTGGAGATGTGCCATCGTCTGCGGCCGGAAGCTTCGTGACGTAACGCGAGACATTCGGGGTGTGAGGATAGACGTGTGGCAGCCATTGGATCAGCGAGCACTCGCCTCATCGTGCTGCGCGGTGATTCGGGTTCAGGTAAGACGACGACTGCAGCAGCGCTGCGACCTTTTCTCGGTCACAAGACTGCAGTGATTCATCAGGACTACTTTCGGCGTGAACTCCTGGCTGGTGGTGAGAGAGAATCTCGGTCCGCCGACGCAGCGGTGCTCACCGACGCTGCCGCTCGCCAATCGCTCGACCTCGGGTACGACGTCATCCTCGATGGAATCTTTAATCTCCGCGACTATGCCCGGCGATTGGAACAGCTCTGGAGAGACCACCGAGGCGTCACGCGCATCTACCAGTTCGACGTCGGCTTTGAGGAGACGGCCAGACGCCACGCATTGCGGGACCTGCGCCACGCCTTCACCGCCGAAAAGATGCGCGAGTGGTACGACGGCTGGCAGCCACTCGAGTTTGTCCAGGAAGGCCGAATCGGCCCTCACGAAACCCTCGCTCAGGTCACTGAACGCATTGTCGCGGATATCAGCGCGGGCCAGCCCAAGGCTCAGTCGTAGAGCGCCGACTCGAATGGAACGGTCAACATGGGCTTGCCGAAAGGATCTGCCGGTTGGCGGTTGCGACGAGCGTTTTCGGCTGCCGCGTGCGACCCGCCCCGGAACCGTCAGGGTGTTCGTGCCGTGATGCCGGCCTGGTGTCTGTAGAGCGTTGCTCAGCTCCATCCGACCAGTGCGGCGGCTTCTGCTGCGGTGCGGCCGCGATCGCGGGCGTCGGCGACGATCGCGAGCTTCTCGTCGATGATGTCAGGGCTCACAGGTGGGCGCCCGAAACGGGTGCCCGATTCGCGTGCTGCGGCGATGCCGGCGTTGACGCGTTCGACGATGAGCTCGCGTTCGTACTCGGCCAGGGTGGCGAGCATGTGGAGCATGAGCCGGCCCGTCGACGTCGTGGGGTCAATCCCGCCGGAGAGTGATCGAACGCGGATCCCACGGCCGCGCAGCAGCTCGACGGTGTTGAGGACGTCGATGAGCGATCGGCCGAGCCGGTCGATACGCCACACGATCACAGTGTCGCCGGCCTCGGCATATTCAAGCAGCTTCGTCATAACGGGGCGCTCGATCGCGTTCTTGCTTCGGGAGGTCACGTCCTCGAACACGTCGCGCTTCTGCACGCCGGCGTCGACGAGCGCGTCGAGCTGCAGCTGCGCGTCCTTGTCGGCGGTGCTCACTCTGGTGTACCCGACCTGTCTCATGGCATCAGCATGTCTCAGAAATCGGTGCGAGCCTCGATGAGACGCGCCCTCCTGTGAGACGAGTTTTCGAGACGCCTGGCCACCCGCGAGATCCGGGGACTTCCGGGCCTGCCCGGGCCTGGTCTTGCGACGGGCCCCGCGTCTCGAAACCTGAGACGCGTCCGGCAATTGGGCGAGTTGGTCCGGTTCGGCGTCGACCTCCGCATCGATGACGTTGACCTCGGCGACGACAACTGGGATTCTGGAGAGGATCTAGCGTTTCCCCTTTCAAGGTGTCCGGCTGTACTTGTGGAGGACCTTGGAGTCGGCGCGGCGGGATGTTCTGCTTCCGCCGGAGACAATTGAGGTGCTGACGAACCATCCCGAACTCCCCTAGTAATAACTGGAAAGCGCCGAAGTTTTCTCCGGTCTCGGATGCGCGCCGCGAGACCGCGGATTTGCCCGAGGTGCATCGTGATGCCGTGATGCTTAGACGCGGTCTGTTCGCCAGAGGTCACGTGCCCAGCTTCCGCCAATGAAGACGGCTAGTCGGATTGCGACTGGGACGGACGGCGCGTGAGTTGTTTCGCGACCAGGGAAGCGAAGCGCTCAGCATCAGCATCCGGTATTCCGAGGGACTTCGCCATCGCCCATGCTGTCGCATGTCCCCGCGGTAACGACGCCGTCGTTTCGCGAAGCGTGGACATCGTGGCCGCTAGCCGGTTTCGATCTGTACTAGCCAGCATCATCTCGCAGAACGTGAGCTGCCGCCCAATCAGTGCGAACGCATTCGCGAGGTCTGCCGCGGACGTCGTGTCTACCGGTGACCGGACCTCACCGTCCCGCACGTCCACGTAGGTCGCAGAGAGGCGGCGCCGGTGAAACGCCCCCGGGTCGGGCGGGCCGTCGGTCAGATCTGGATCGAACAGCCACGCACTGATCAAACTGTTCCCAAGCTTCTCCTCGTGGCGTCCCATGCGTTTCCAGAAGGCCTGCCACTGTTCATCGGAGTCTTCGCGCGCGGGGAACGATGCCACCATCAGATGTTTGCCGAGCTCATCGGCAGCCAACCCGAGCAGCACGAACGAGCTTGGGATACGACCAGCGTCGCGAAGCAGCTCGGCGTCATCGTACATGCGCCGGGCATTGGCAAGGGCAGCCAGGGCCAGGCCGGCCAGCTGGTCATAGGTCAGACGACGCATGATGCGACCATACTTGGACCCTCCTGCAAATGTGCCCGGCGTCTCAGCGCTGCGCTGTTAAGCGGCGCTGCCGGACGAGCCTTTCGGGGGAGGTTAGCGGCTCCCGTACTGGCCCTAGGCTCGGATTTGCGCTGGCAACTAACGCTTTCGGTGCAACGCGGGAGCTCGGCGCCGAGCTGCGCGACACGCTTTGTCGACTCAACCGGAAGTGTCAACCCGAAACCTCCATACCCTCAAGCTGCCCACCGGCCGCTATCCATCGGTGCTTGTGATGTCGACTTGGGCACATCGGCAGACCCACAAGGGAGAAAACATCATGCTTGGGCTGCGCCCGAGTCCGGGATCGGGCGCAGGGCATCTGGTTTCGACGATCGTGCGGGAGATAAGTTTATCGGCTGGTTCGCGCTACGCCTGAGAAGGCAGCGTTCCTCAACGATCGTGCGGTCTGGAAGGTGTTCGAGCACTTGCTGGCATTGCGTGAACGCGGCGCGGGATATCGATTCGAGACCCGCGGACCCTTGGAGGCCAGTAGAGTCGTTCGGACGGTAATGGATGGGTTACATCCGGTCGCGGTGCACGGATAGCCGAACCGCTCGAAAGGAGGCATGTGGCGCAACTCATGCGTTTGTCGCAGCTGCGCTCGATCGCCGAGGCGGGCGGCATCACCCTGCTAGATCATCCGATCGACACAGCGAATCTCTACGCTCTAGTCGACCCGAATGATGACGTTCTATACATCGGCAAGGCAGCCTCGAAGAGGCGGCACCTCGAAGAAGAGAGCTTTGCCGGCCTGGACTACGAATATGGGAACGTCATCGGTTTTGCCGCGCTCGTCACGGAGAACGATGCCTCGAGGAGACCCTTGAGGTATGACCCTGACACATTCGATCCAGCGACGGTGTTCACGTACATTGCCGCCGAGTCATGGGCTGGACCGGCAATTGATCGAGTCGTCGCGCGGCTCAAAGCTGGAGCGTTCCCGAGTGCTTCCGAGGTCGAAGAGATCTTGATTCGGATTCACGTCCGCACTGGTCGCCTGATCGGTAACTCGCAGTTCGCCTCGCAGTGGGAAACACCCATCGGGTCCTTTGAGGATACGATCGCGGTGCTCGCCGCCGGAGCGGCTCGCATGTCGGGCGTCCTGGGGCGTCACACTTCGTTCAGGACGCTTCACCCGCGTACGACCGGGGTGACTGAAGGAGAGCCTCTCGAAGCACACTCTGACGCACCATGGACAGTCGACGCAGCTGCCGCCGAGTGAGGCGATCCTCAAGGCCTCGACGGCCCAATGGCGCTGCACCGTAGATTCGCCAAAGACACTGAGTGCTGCTCGCGCGACTGAGTTTCCCAACTAACAAATAGGCGGCTGCGTCGGGCAGCGTCGTAACCCTCATTTAGGACTCATGCTGGGCCTGTGAGCTCTCTAATCGCGAAGCTCGTCGACGAGATGTGGGTCGGAACGAAGCACCGCGACGCAGCGCTACCGAGGCAACATCGTCGGTATGTTGGGCCAGCGGATCGCTGAGGAGGGACGTCACCATAGACCCGATCTACATCCGGTAGTACTTGCCTGGCTCGAAGTCCGGCTCTCACCCTCGGTTTTTCGGGTGCGTAGACAACCACCGGGCCAGTTCCGTGAGCGCGTTGTTCAGATCCTCGAGTAGCGCGACTTGGCGATGCACGAAGGTCTTGTCCGTGATGTTCGTGCGTAGGGCATGGGCTGGCTTCTGCCTAGCCTGACGGATTTTGCGCAGCGGCCGCATTAGATCCTTCACGTTGGCCGCGTCGATGCCCTTACCCTCCAGGAAAGCTGCGAGTCTGCTTAAGGTGGTGCCAAGGTTTTGGTCGTTCTTGTCCTGGCGGAGCGCGCCGGCGGCGTCTAGGGCGTCGTGACGGATGTTGTCCGAGAGCTGCTTGTCGAGCTGCACGATGAACTCGTCCCATTCGCGCTGCGACGGGCGCAAAAGCCAGCCGAGGTCCTGCGGCCGGTCGGTGTGCTTGAACAGTGCTTCGCCGAATGCTCCAGTCCAAAGCACATTGAGATTCTCTAGCTCCTGGAACAGGTGGTCGAACGGGCCGATGCCGTCCGGCCAGTGGCCCATCTGTGTCATCCACCACGCCGGGTGTACCTCAAGGTCGCCCTCTGCCACCTGGTATGACTGCCAACGTTGCTGGTGCTCTGGAGTGAGTTTGGCAATGTCGCCGTAGAACGCAGCGACGCGGCGCACGATCGGTGTATTCACGTCAGTTCGGGTATAGCCGGAGAGGTCGTAGGCGAACCCGAGACGGCTCAGCGAAATCTTGTCGCGCTCGAGCTCGGTCTCGTCGAGATATGCATCGTCACCGATCCCCATATCGACGCCGAAGTCCCAATACCGGAAGTGATAGCGAGGGTCGTTTCGATACGGCTCGAGGACGTCGAAGCTCAAGTAGGCCAATTCGAGCGTTCCGCGGCCCTTCGCCATCGCAGCGCCGAACGGGTGCGCCTTCAGACGAGCGGGAACGCGCACGCCCCCCCAATGCCAGTGCCGTTGGGTAGAGCACCACGCCATATCCCGCGCCCGCCAGTTCGTCCAGCGACTTGATCTGTGACTCGATCGTGCGCCGGGAAGGCCACGGGCGGATGTGAGGATTCGGGTAATCGACCTCCGACACCATCACCTCGATCTTGCCGTCAGCGACCATTTTCTTCGCGACCGATACAAGCGCATGTTCGGCGTCCGTGTGGAGATGGAGTCCGTTGAAGTCGCCGGACTTGAAGTACCTATCCACGACTGCCTTCATTAAGCCATCGGGTGTGGGATCGGTCATGGTGGCATTCAACCGCACCCAAAGGTTCCCGGCGCGACGCCCGATCAGGGATCGTCCAACGGGCACCCGCGCGGTTCAATCAGAGTCTCGCACCCTACCTGCCTCATAACGCATGGGTTGCAGGGCGGTGGCCGGAGAAACGTCCCATTGCTCGGCGGGTTCCCGTTCCTTGGGTTGTTTAGTTCGACGTCGCGTGCTCTCCACGAAGCTTTGCAATGTCAATGCGGTCATCGCGGCGGTGAACATGGGTCGTCCCACCTGGCAAGCGCGATGAACACACGGCTTCGAAACTCCATGCGGCGGAGCTCGACGCTCGGTGTCACCAAGTGTCCCTAACCCTTCTTCTGACCCGCGGCATTGCGCGGGCATGTTCTCAGCGACACTTTGTGCTGAAAACGGCGGCGACACTTCAGGTTGGAAACTCGTTTATTCAGCGGCACCTTAGGCCCAGCCCTGCGGCGTCCCCTCGCAGTGCAATGCAGGCTGCGAAGAGATGTTCCGGGCAACGTTTGAGACCCGGACAGATGCGAACCCGCCTGATCCGGGAGTGCTTACACCCTGAAGGTCGTCGGTTCGATCCCGGCAGGGCCACCACGCGAGAACTCCTAAACTATGCCGATCTCGGGGTCCTTGTGGGTTTTCGTGTGGCTCTTCAGTCCGGACACTCGGTGCTAAATACGTCCCTGCGGCGCCCCGAATAGAAGGCTGTTGAGATTGCTCTACGCTCCGGCGACCGCGGCTGGTCGCGTGCGACCGAGGATGCGGATGGCATTTCGGTCCGGAGCATCATCGGGCAATGTAGGTGCCGAGCCACGGTGGTTGGTGGAGGCCGGAGGGATGGTTGTCGGCCACTGCGTAGGTCCCAGCGTGCGCGGGCGCGGTTGACCGTGCGACGCCCTGCTCGCGCTGTGGCGGGGCACTCGTTGCAGCAGCGCACAGCGCTGGCCACAGAACGGATCTCACCGTTAGTCTGTGCAAAACGCATGATTCTGGCAGAGGAAGGTCACAATGGATACTCGATTCGTACCCGTCACCGTCGATGGCATCGACATCCTCGTCCAAGTGGCTGCAGGCCCAAGCGGAGAAGTGCCAGTCGGGGCCGTCAACGCCACTGTCGAGTCGGCACTCGCGGGAGCGAGCGCGACCGTGCAAAAGGCTCTCGAAAGCGTTCAGGATCTCGAATGGTCGAAGGCGACGATTGAACTCGGTGTGGAGTTTGCGCTCGAGTCTGGAACCATGCTCGCCGTAATCGGCAAGGGCAGCGCGACGTCAGCCCTGAAAGTCAGCCTCGAATTCACACGAAGCTCTTGAACACGTGACGACGGGAAACTTCCCTGGTCAGGATCTACTGCGCGACCGCAGCGTGCGTCTCGGACAGCTCGATGGCGCGCTCCCGGCATTCATAGGCACGGGCTTCTTCGTCAGGGCAGACACGATCGCGACCGCCGGGCATGTAGTCGAGGCTGCGCTAGCCGTATCCGCCACCGTCGGGTACTTCAGCGCGGATGGTCACTTGGTCGAGGCCGAACTGCTCGGAAGATGGGCGGATGGCGCGCTCCTGCGCGTGCGGGGCGAGGCGCGTTCTTCGCGGTACGTCGCACACAACCCCACGATCGCTCGAGATGACGCACTCGACACGTTTGGCTTTCCGCAGGGCGAGTTCAACGTCGGTGGCACCCCCAGCCCGCTGGTCGCGGCTGGGACCTCCTATCACGGAGGTGATCGGGTTCCTCGACTGCGCTATACGGGCCTCCCGCCAGGAGCCGGAGCGAGCGGCAGTCCCGTGCTCAATCTGCGCACCGGGGGAGTGTTCGGACTCGTCGTCACCTCGGACTTTGCGAATGGCACCGGGCACGTCGAACCGCTTGGACCGCTACTCGACCGCGTGCTGACCGGTCCAGCGGAGTCGGATCCGGAGTGGCTTGACGCCTTGACCGACGGCCAGATTCGGGCTGGTAGCTGGGCGCTCCCCACTCGAAGACTTCGACGCCTTGTCGAGGCCGTCCACCGACAGTGCGAGGAGCACCCGCACCCCGGCATGCTCTTCGAAATCCCTCCGCCGAAGCTGTCGAAGGTGTACGGCGAGCCCGTCTTCATCAAACGCCCCCGAGATAAGGCCGACATGTCACCAACCAGGGTGACACGGGCGATGCTCGCCAATGGCGGTCTCCTGATCGGGACACCGGGCGGTGGGAAATCGAGCACCCTCCGCATGGTCGCTGCATACATGTGCGAAGAGTTTGCGGCCGGCCGCTATAGCCGAGTGCCAGTCATTGTCAACGCAGCGGACATCCGCTTGGATTCACCTCTCAGCGAGTCGCTCGCTTCGGCGGCAAACCTGACGTTGTTCAACGGCGAACGTGTGACTGATGCCGACCTTTTTTCGCAGGAACCAACTGTCGTCTCCCAATGGCATCTCCTGATCGACGGCTTTGATGAGGTCCTCGATCCAACGGTACGTGCCGCAATTGTTGCAAAACTCACGCCCGATGCACACGATCATGCCGCGCTACTCCGTCACACCGTTATCGCGTCGCGCCCGCTGCCTCCCGCAGAGTACGAGTCGATGGCGAATCTTGTCGATGACGCGGTGTTCGTCCAACGACCGTTCGAAGGGAACGAGGTCCTGCACGTCATGACCCTGTGGCTTGAGGCGCTCGGCGTCATCGATCCCGGGCTGGCAGCCGCGCGGGCGCTCGGGCAGATGCAGGTAACCGAGTCCGACGCGCTTCTGCGGAACCCGCTGATGCTTGCGATGACCGCTCAGCTCTACGCTCTGTCACCGGACCGCGACGCGCCGGGTTCCCGGTCCGCCCTGTATCGACAGTTCCTAGACGCCATCCGGAAGCGGTTCTTTACGCGCGGGGCTGGCAACCCGGGTACGCAGGCGGCTGCAGCTCTCGAACATTTCGGCCCACAGGGCAGCGAGGCCGCCCGAACGGCGACGGAGAGCATCTACGAGGATCTAGGCAGGAGCGCCTACGGATGGTTGTCGACCGATGCCGACGAGCAGATCCTCAGCGACCTCCTCGACCATCGGCGCCCTCGTCATGTCACGGAGGGCGCGTGGGCCGACTTCACACACGACATCATCCGACGCAGCGGCGTCGCCATTCAGGACGGTGGTTCCTTCCGATTCCTTCATCAAACCTTGGCAGAATTCCTCGCGGCGCAGGTCGCCGTGTCCGGCGAGCTTGGGCGTCGCGACGCACTACGCGATCTCCTCGCACCGAATAGCTCGCTCAGCAGTAAGTACTCCTTCATTCGCTTCGCTGCGTCAGGGTGGGCGTCGAACAGATCATTTAGGGGTTGGTTGCTTCGCGCGATCGCCGACGATAGTGATGAACGCGCGCCGACCCTCGTGACGGATCTCCTCGACGACGGCGTCGTCCTGCCGAGACGACTGTCAGCAGCACTTGCGCAGCGCTTGCGGTCGGAGCTCGAACGAGATGACCTCACCGACCACCACGCAGTCCTCCTGCTGGTGACGCAGCTCTCCCGGGTGGTGGACGCAGGATTACTGACCGAAGTCGTGCGCGCACTAGTCCGACGCACCGAGCTCGAACGCGGCACGCGCACCTGGGCGATCGCGGCGGTCGGCAGTCGCGTCGTTGGGGTCTCGGAGCGCCTGAATACAACTGAGCCGAGCCCCGCTTCCGTGCAGCTCGCGCTCGACGCACTCGCGGCTTCGTCGAACCAGCAGGATGCGGAGCTGATGGAGTTTGTCCGGCAGGACCCGGAGCTGCGCGGCCTCGTCGAAACGGCAACGCTTCGAACGATTCTACCGACACTCTTTGCGCGAACCGCGCATGAGCGGCCACTGGAACTGTTGCTGGCGACCGTCCAGACGGCGTTTCCGCAAACGAAAATGGACCTCATCCAGCACGCGTTTGCCCTGGTGCAGCGGGCTGTCGTGGAGCAATCCTGGCATGAGCCTCCAACCGAGCGGGAAGTGCCGAACCCGGCGCCTGCCGCTCAGATTCTCGCCGAGCTCGGCTTCGATCGCGTCGTTATCACGGCCGCGCTCCTGAACGGGGTACCGCTCGCCGCTGAGGAGTTGGCCGAAGAGTTCGGCGACGAGATCGCATCGCTCGTCGCTGGCGCGGCACAGCTTCGCCGCCTCACCTTCGGAGGTGGGGTCACCGCGGAGACCGCGCGCAAGATGATGATCGCGATGTCGAAGGACCTCCGAATGCTCGCCATCGTGCTCGCCGAGCGGCTGCGCGACGCACGGGGATGGGGATCGCTCACGGCAGAAGTAGCCGCGCCCATTGCCCAGGACACTTGGGATATCTTCGTCCCACTGGCCGACTGGATGGGCCTCGAAGCCTTGAGGCGAGAGTTGGATGATTTAAGCTTCGCCGCCGTGCACCCGAAGCTGTATGTGGAGATCGAAAGCCTCGTGCGGGCGCGCATACCGGGCCGCGAGCAGTTCGTGTCAGAGGTCGTTAATGCGATCGGTTTCGATGTCAAGCGGCAGAAGATCCGCGCCACGATCGTCGGTCGGGCGAAGCAGTACGCCGAGATCTATCGGGAAATGGTCGTGGATGGCAAGGAATTCGATAGCCTCTTTGACCTTGTCACCGTGCGTATTGTGGCAGACACCCTGCGCAACTGCTACGCGGTTCTAGGGAGCATTCACGCAAGATGGACCCCCATTCCCGGAATGCTCAAGGACTATATCGCGACTCCAAAGTTCGACCTGTACCAATCGGTGCACACATCGGTCATTGGGCCGAGGGGAACCCCCATCACAGTCTTTATCCGAACCGTGGCGATGCAAGAGCGCATTGACAAGGGTGGGACTACGAACTCCAAGCTCGCTGCCCGGCTCGGGGAGGCGGGTTCATTGTCGGCGTACTCGACCGCGGGCTTTGCGAGCAGCTTCTTCGAGATACTGCGCGACGAGGTTGGCGCGAGCACGGTTTTCGTGTACACCCCAAAGGGCGACATCATCACGCTCCCAGCAGGGTCGACGCCCGTCGATTTTGCTTACGCAGTTCACACGGAGGTCGGGCATCGAACAATCGGCGCTAGAGTGAACGGTCTCCTCGTTCCACTCGAATCGGTCCTCGACAGCGGCGATACAGTCGAGATCTTCACCTCGAGACATGCCGGCGCCGGACCACAAGTGGACTGGCTCGACTTCGTGCAGGACCCTCGCTCGAAGCGGCAGATCCGTCGCTGGCACCGGTTATTCGACCCGCCAGAGGGGGGAGTGTGACTACATGGAGGAGACATACCCGCAGCGCGGGAGCCCGGAAAGGGTCGACTCTGCCAGTTTCTCTCCCGGCGGGCAGTGGCTAGCGGAGAGCGACGCACGTTGGTCGAGCACGAAGTGCGGTTGGCATCCGCGCAATTCGCAGAGCGGCGGATCACCATGGCGCCGCGCCCGAAACCGCGGTCACGCGTCTTTGCCGGCGCTTCGGCGTAAGCCTGTCCAATGAGGAATGCGGTGCACCTGTTGCCCGAGTGAGTGTTTGATCTGAGTGCGTCGATCTCTGTAGCCGCCAGAGAAGCCGCCAGGAAAATACTTGAGCTGTAACGTGTGCACGAGCTGATTCGTGGCCTCGACGCGCACAGCGACGTCGATCCCGTCGTCGTCGCCGCGGCCGCCCAGAGCGTAAGCTCTTAGTCCGTCGTGTGTGTATTCGCGGACGAGTAGAACCTCGACGAGGTCATTGGAGTCCTTCTCTTCGATGTGCCGCCACTTGACTCTGCCCATATCTGCCTCCTGCCTAGACCGTAGGGCATTGCACGACCCCTCTCCCATGCACGGTGGCTAGCTCAGCCAGCACGGGCATCAAACGTGCGCGGCCAGACGCATCCGATCGAATCTTTGCGTTCGGCGCACAGCTCCCGCTCGCGCTAGGTATTCCAGTTCGCATCGATCCAATCGTCGCGGTAACGCAGCGGGCGCCGTCCGGTGAGTACATCCAGAGGTGACCCGTCGGAGGCCATCACCGTGTTGTCGAGCATCTCGTGGATCGTGACTTGCAGTTCGTCATCGAAGGTGCCCGCCATCGCCAGCCGCGCGACCTCGCGGCCGACGCCGGCAAGAATGTCGGCGAGCTGGATGCGTGCATCAGCACGGGAGTCCTTGAGCGAGATGGCTCGGAGATCCGGCGTGGGAAGGACATTACCCGCAACAGCGAGAGGTGTGCGCGACGCTTCCACGATGAAACCCCTGACGGTGGGCGTAAGTCCGCTGTACGTATCGGCGAGGAACTCAAACGGAACGTCCCCGATACGCATCGCCCAGTTCCGCGCGACACCACTCATTGTCGGCATCAGCGGATCGAGCTCTCGAAGCTCGACCTCGCTTCGCCCCTGGTATTCGTACGCGAACATGCGCGATTCCCACAGCATTGAAAGGATCTCTCGTGTGTCTTTCGTTGCGCAGTTGTCGAACGCGTCCTTGAGGGTGGCGAAGAAAGCTTCGACCGTGGGCGGGCGTGCATCCTCCCGCTGGTATGAGCGGACGAGCGAGTTGTAGCTGCTTAGGAGAGCATCCCACCGGGCTTTGCCGACGTCGCCATGTCCGTGGCGATCTAGGTGGTCGGCCAGAGCGCGGCCCATGCCGGTCGTTCCGATGTCCGTGCCCCATCGTGCGGCGTGGGGGCCGATCAGGGTTTCAACGAGCTTGCTGGTGAGGAAGTATCCCTTATCGACGAGGGTGATGTTCGCAGCGCCGGCGAGACGGTCGAGACTCTCGAGCAGCACCGCCCGGTTCCTGGGGAGCAGGGCCGTCTTCGACTTCATTTCTGGAGCCTGAGTGAGAGTGGCGTCCCGCATCCAATCTCGAAGTTCGGCGGCTTGGTCCGCAGCAAGGGCCACACTTGCGTGCACAAAAACCGGGTGCTGGCTTGCGACGAGGTTCTCGCCTTCTGACCCGGATTCGTCACAGCCGATCACCCTCACCTTCCTCGCGGACGGCATCACGCTTCCCGCCAATCCCGTAGGGCAGTGCTGAGTTCCGAGCTGAGGTCGCGAACGAGAGCATCGAGGCTTTCGAACGTCTCGGCAGTCAGGCTCTCAACTATCCCGAACATCGGAGTATTCGAAAAGGCGATCTGGATCTTGCCTCGAATCTCGTAATGAACACTTCGGTTCCGTACCGTCCTCATCCCTGGCGCGGACAACCGGTGAGCGTCAACGGATGAGACGATTTGACGAACCTTGTCCCGCGCTGGTGACGAAGCCGAGGGCAGTGCGTTGAGGATCTTCGTCAGGGACGACAGTGCGTGCCACAGGCTGAGTAGGCGCGCCCGAAAGGCCGCGGCCACGTGTGTTCCCGTGAGCAGGGGAATGAGCTTGGCCGCGGTGTTGACCTCTGACTCAACGAGGAGAAGGAGGAGCTTTTGGTCGAGGCTCAGATGTTTGTCGTACCCGCGCTTGAGGTAGCGCCCAACGAAACGGTCGTTGTCTTCGACCATATCGATAGGGCTGAGACTGAGGGTCGTAGCCGTCTCGACGGTTCCACCCGACAGGTAGGTGTAGACGCGCATCGACCTGAAAAGTTCTTCGCCGAACTGCGCGAAGAACTGCGGGTAGTCCTCCTGCGGCACAGCATCGAGACCGAATCGCAGGTGAAGGGGAATTGTTGCTCCCACGACGTCACCGTTGAGCGTGTAGTAGCCGAGGTCCGGCTGCAGCCACGAGAAGCCTCGTCTGACCGTTTTGAACAGCAATGTCCGCTGCGACATCCATGCCTGATGAATATCGGCTTCGAAGTCGCAAAGGAGTTTGTCCTTGCTGGTCTGGTTGTCGAGCATCTTCGTCGCGTGGCGGGCGAGAGCGATGGAGGGATGTTCCGCATCCGGCAGGTACTCGACGAAAGCCGGGAGCGCAACGTCGGGGTTTGGAGAGGTGAGGAACTCTCGTCCTTCGTAGGCGATGCGTGATGCATGCCCTGAAAGGAGGAGCGGGACCATGGTCCGTGCCCGTCCATCGTGTCGGAACGCGCTCGTGAGAACGTCACCGATCCACATGGCGTCCTCGAGGAGCAGCTGTCGGGCGACGGCGATCCTGAGTTCATCTGTCGTGGGCATCATGTGGTGACCATATCGGAGCCTGGAGGCGAGACCATGATGCGCTCGCCTCGATCGCCCACGAGATGTGAGCGGTCGAGAGACGAACGGAGTGAACTTGAACAGGCGGACTACACCGTTCTCTGGAAGATCATCGCACCCCGTCGCCCTCACTCGTAATGAGGAGGTCAAGGCGGTACGCAGCGAGACGCTCTGCCGCTACCTGCGGCTCGTCCCCGAGTCGTCCCCTCGCGGTGCAATGTAAGCCGCCTAGAGGAGTTCCAGGGAATGTCAGAGGCCCGGAATTATGCGGAACTGCTCGATCCGAGAGTCTTTACACCGTGGATGTCGTCGGTTCGATCCCGGCAGGGCCCACCGAAGGAAGCTCCCCGAGATCACGGGCATCTCGGAGCTTTTTCGCTCAGCCGTGCGCGTCTCATCGCCGGACACGCTGTGTTGGACCACGGAGCACGCCGTGTCCGATCAGATGTGCCAGCCCCTGGCTCCGGGCTGGTGGCGACGCGCCCGCCGGGCCGTGGGGGCGACCAGCAGCCCACCGTCGTCGTCGACGATGACCTTCGCGCTGAGACCGCAGACCTGCAGGAGCAGTTCTGCGGTGATGTGGAGAACAGCAGGCCACCCAGCATGACAAACCTGGAGAGCAGACCCACGGTAATCGCCGCGCATAGGACCCGCGCCACCAGGCAGAACGCGACCGCCACACCGAGTTCTCCCGCGAACCACCGAACGCCGTAGCGGTGTTGTTTCGGTACTTGCCGAAGCATTCGCGTCCTAGCGTGGTTTCATGACGACGCACAACTACACCGCTACCGTGACGTGGAGCGGGCGGACCGATGCCTACCAGACCTACAGTCGGCGCCATGAGGTGCGGCTGGGGGATTCATCGATCGACCTGAGCGCAGCGGCCGAGTTCCGAGGCGACAGCGGGTTGCCGAACCCTGAGCAATTGTTGGTGACGGCGGCGAGTTCGTGTCAGCTGCTGTCCTTCCTCGCGGTCGCCGCCCATGCAGGCGTCGAGATCATCGACTACCGGGACGCGGCGACCGGGATCATGCCGGACGACGCACGTCCGGTGCGGCTCACCGAGATCGTGCTTCGACCGACGATCGTAGCCCAGGGCACGACGACGGCCGTGGTGGAGCGACTCCTGGAGAAAGCCCACCGGCAGTGTTACATCGCGAACAGCCTCACCGCCGTCGTCACCCTCGAACCCGAGATCACGGTGCGGTGATGTTCGACATCGAGATCCCGGCTCCGGACGGTGCTTCCTCCCTCGCGGCGATCGGACGCGCACTGGGTGCGGCCGGTATCGGTTTGGAGGGTGGGGGCCTGTGGTCGGGAGTGGCGCACTATCTCGTAGCCGAAGGGGCTCGCGCTGCGGAGGTATTGCGTGGGACCGGGTTCGGGCCGGTGCTCGTGCGGGAAGTGCTCCTGGTCGATCTCGACGTGGATGCGCCGGGCGCGCTCGGACGGATGATGGAGCGGCTCGCCGGGGCCGGTGTCGTGTTGCACGGTCAGTACAGCGACCATGACAACCGCAAGGTGCTGCTCGTGGACGATGTCGTCGTTGCCCGTCGAGCGCTCGAAACGGCCGGGTCGTGACCGGCGACGCGGACATCTCGGTGCCGGCGCGAGCACTCGGTGATCCCGCTCGCGGACGGATCGTGACAGCTCTGCTCGGTGGCCGTGCCATCCCCGCCGGGGAGCTCGCCCGCGCTGCCGGTGTCTCAGCCTCCACCGCCAGCGAGCATCTCCGGGTACTCCTCGACGCAGGCATCGTCGCGGTCGACCGGGTGGGCAGGAACCGCTTCTTCCGTCTGACGAACGACGAGGTCGCCGGGGCGGTGGAGGCGCTCCAGGCCATCGCCCCTCGCACGGTCGTGCAGTCCTTCCGACAGCACCGAGTCTCGGCCGATCTCCGGGAGGCGCGGACCTGCTACGACCATCTCGCCGGAGACCTCGGCCTACGCGTCACGGACCTGCTCGTCCACGCAAGCATCCTCTCGAGCATCCGCACCGCGGCGACGGGAAACGCCCCGTCACCGTTCCCGGCCGGCCCCGTTGTGGAGTCGCTCCGCCTGCATCCTGGTTCGGGTCCACGGCCGTGGTCACGCGGATGCCTGGACTGGACCGGGCGCCGTGCTCACATCGCCGGCCAGGTTGGAGCTCAAATCCTGGAGGCGATGGAAACGCAGCAGTGGATCGCCCGTCGCCCCGACTCGCGGGCCGTGCGCCTCACTAATCGCGGTGCGCTGGAACTCAGTACCTTGGAGGCAACGATCTCCGCACGCGAGGCGTAGCCAAGCTGCACTACTGAGCCTCACGTGCGAGCGGTCGTCGACGACACGACCGTCGTCGAATGCGCGTCAACCTGACGTGAAGTCGCCCGTCACAGGCGAGGAACTACGGGTCGACCCGCAGCCGTCGTGCCGATGCTCAGCGCCCGGCGGAAGCCGTGCGCGTTAGTCCGCTTGTTCGGTTGCGTGCTGTGGTCTGGGCGCTTGGTGGAGAGACCGAACGGCGTGCACGACGGCGCCGGCGAGCAGCCAGAACACGGCGATGGTCAGTCCAGCCACGATCAATGAGAGACCGCCGGCCGCGCCGCTGTAGCTCGAGAACGTTGCAGCGGTGACCAGCAGACCGATCGCCACCAGGATGGCAGCCGCCAATCCCATCGTTCGCAAGTATGGATTGGAGTAGCGTTCTCGCGGCGTGTTGGTGTTGTACTTGGCCTCGATCTCTTCACGGCTGATGGGAACGTTCGGCTGGTCGGTCATGCCGGCGAGCCTAGCGGCCGCATTCGGCGCTTTGTCCGGAAATGGGGGCCTTCTGGCTCGATGGGCATGGCACCTCCACCGGGCCCGCTGCACGGTGGAAGCATGAACGATCCAGTCACCGCCCGGGAGAAGACCGCGCTCCTCGTGATCGACGTCCAGCAGGCATCCGACGATCCACAGTGGGGGCAACGCAACAACCACGATGCCGAATCGAACGTCGGGATGGTGCTGAGCGACTGGCGCCTGGCCGGTCGACCGGTGTTCCACGTCAGACATCAGAGCGCCAGCGAGGGCCAACTGTTCTCGCTGGGTGGGCCCGGTTACGAAGTCAAGCCGGAGGCTCGCGAAATCGCGGGGGAGCCGATCGTGGTCAAGACCGTCAACAGTGCGTTCATCGGCACTGATCTGGAGGTGCAGCTGCGCCGTGCCGGCATCTCATCGTTGGTCATCTGCGGCCTGACGACCGACCACTGTGTGTCCACCACAACCCGCATGGCGGCCAACCTCGGTTTCCACGTCACCATCGTCAGTGATGCGACGGCGACGTTCGAGCGACTCGGTCCCGATGGGCGGCGGTGGTCTGCGACCGAGCTGCACGACGCCGCCCTGGCCAGCCTGCACCAGGAATTCGCGGTGGTCCAGACGACGAACGAGGTCGTCCGCGCGGCAGGCTCGTGAGCTGACAGGGCGTCGCTGGGCTCAGCGCACGCTGATGAAGATCGGATTCGTGTACAGCCAGGTGTCGGCCCAGGGGTCGGCTGGGGAGACCGGGTACGGCTGGGGTGCCCGCGGGTCGACCTCGGCGCCGAGCGGACCGACCCCGTGCACCTGGCCATCGCTGCCGCGAAGGCGGACGTAGCCGTCCTCAGTGGCCGGCGCGAGCGGCACCACGACACGGAACGGGGAGTCGCTGCGATCGGCGACGTCGAGCATCTCGACGACTCGGGTGCCTGGTGCGCGCTGTTCGTCACGGTCGGCGACGGGCCCGGTGACGCGCCCGCGGATCAGGTCGAGGTGCGCGAGTCTCGGCGTCGTGCCCCGCGAGGTCGGCGTCGTCGTGGGCGTGACGTCGACCACGAGCTCGAGGGCTGTGCCGCTTTCGACGGTGAGGGTCCCACCCAAGGTGACGCCGGTCTCCGGCTGGTCGGTGGCACGGAGCACGACGGAGAGCCCGGCGACGAGGTGCCCGTGGTCGACCCAGACACGGCCGGCGCGGATTGCGTCGAGCAGGGAGACGGACGACCGGTCGACGGCCCCGACGTGCGTCCGACTGAACTCGCCCGGCCAGAAGTCGGCGCCGTTCTGGGGCGTGGCCGTGGCGATCGGGTCCGGCCGACGGCCGGCGCGGTTGAAGTTCGCGAGCGTCGCCCCGGACTCCCAGCCCGGCCCCGTCGGGAAGTCGCCCACGCGTGTCGCGTCGGACTCCTTGAGGTGCAGATCGCTGTTCGTGGTGACCCACCAGCGCCTTCCCTCGCTCAGGAGCGAGTCCCATACGCCGCCGACGACGGCCGTGGTCCAGTCGAAGCCGCCGTGCGTCAGATAAGCCTCCGCGGGGTAGCCGGGGAAGGAGAACTCGCTGGGGGCGTTCTCGTACTCGCCACGCCGTGAACGTTCGGTCGCGTTCGCTGCGATCGCTCCGGCCTGGGCGCCGGGAGCGCCCTCCATGCCGACGAACACCTCGGGGTCGGCGTCCTGCCACGCACGGAGCTCGCCGGGCGAGTCGATGCCGAGGCGGCTCGGGTGGTTCGCCAGGACGATCACGTCGTCGATGACGCCTGCACGCTTCTGGGTGCCGAGCCAGGCGATCCCGTCGGTCGCGTGCACGAGCCACTCGGCGGCGTCTTCGGTGCCGGGGCGCGGTTTCTCCCATCCGTTGAGCTTGCCGTCGTGGTCGAGCTCGAAGCGGCGCAACACGAGGGTCGTCTGGGGCCCGGGCGCGATCAGCACGGTCGCGTGCTCGGCTCCCGGGATGTACCACTCGAGCCCCTGGAGCACGAGCATGTCGGGGCGAGCCGCCCGCGCGGTGTCGATCTCGCGTGCCGCGTTGAACACCCCGCCGACGTTGGCATGCCCCTTGTTGCTGTGCTCGGTGAAGGCGATCGCGTCGACCGCGAAACGTTGCGCCTGGTCGAGGATCGTCGTCATCGGGTACTTGGCGTCGTGCGAGTAGACCGAGTGCACGTGGTGGTCGAACACCAGCCAGGAGAGCGCGTCCGGGTCGACGACTGCCGACGCGGACGGCAGCGGCGCGGCCTGGGCAGAAGCCGCGCTCCCGAGCCCCTGGGCGGTCGCTCCCACTGCGACCGTCGCAGCGACGGAAGCCCCCAGGAAGGACCGGCGGGAGAGGCCGGGCCGGGCCGATGCGCCCCGCTTCACCTCGGGCACGGAGGATGAGCCACCAGTTGGCGCGGGCTGCTCGAGGCGGGGATCGAAGGGCATGGCATCACTTTCATCGGACGGACGCGCCGATCGTAGGCAGCGGAGGTGAACCTCGGCCCAACGGCCGGTGCCATGAGTGACGCCCCGCGTTCACGACCCATTCACCTGCGTGGGCGATAGTCCTGGCGTCACCGGGTATCCCCGTCCCGGAGGCCCACCGCACCCACCAAAGGTCCCGATGTCTTCCACCGTTCGCGTCATCCACCGTTCTCCGCTCCGTGCCGCAGGGCGCACCCTGCTCGTCACGGCAGCGCTCAGCGCCAGCGCGGTGCTCTGCCTCGCCGGCGCTGGTGCTGCCGTCGCCGCCTCGGCGCCGGCACCGCTCACGCTGCGCGACACCGCCGGCGCCGCGGTCACGTCAGGTGACGCGCGCGCCGTCCCGTCGTTCGGCTCCGCGGTGCTCGCCGCGGGCTGCCCAGCCGATGCGGACGACGCCGCCCGACTCTCCGTGACGGCGGGAGGGGTCACCGTCGTCACGTCTCCGACCGTCACGGTGGCCGCCGGGCAGCCGGTCGAGGTGCCGATGGCCATCTCGTTCCAGGAGGTCGTGGACGGCGGCGTCGAACAGGGAGATGCGACCCTCGCGATTGAGTGCCTCGTTCTCGAGTCAGGCATCCCGTCATCGGTGGTCACGGCGGCGACCCTGCCCGTCACGTTCGCCGCGGGAACCTGGTCGGTGCCCGGCGCTCAGGTCGAGCCGGTTCCTCCGACGGTCACGCCGACCGCGGCCCCACCCTCGGGAGGTTCTGGAGCAGGGGCGATCGCGTCGCCGGGCCCCTCGGCCACAGCGCGACCCTCCGCTGACGGAGACCTGGCGCTGACGGGCTGGCAGCTCGGCGGGGCCGGCGTCGTCGCCGCCGGCCTGCTCGCGGGCGGCGCCGCCCTGCTCCTGCGCAGGCGTCTCCGGTAACCCATCGGCCCGGAGGCTGCGACGGGGCGACCGCGGTCAGGTCTCGCTCGGTGTCTCCTCCGCCGCTGCCAGGTTCTTCTGGACGGCGAACTGCGTCCGGTGCAATTCTTCGTACCGCCCACCGGCAGCGAGCAGCTCCTCGTGCGTGCCCCGCTCCACGATCGACCCTTCCTCGACCACGAGGATCAGGTCCGCACTGCGGATGGTCGAGAGCCGGTGCGCGATGACCATCGCCGTCCGACCCTCGAGCGCCTCGCTGAGCGCGGCCTGCACCGCGGCCTCCGAGGTCGAGTCCAGTGCCGCTGTCGCCTCATCGAGGATGACGACGCGCGGCTCGGCGAGGAGCAGTCGTGCGATGGTCATCCGCTGGCGCTCACCACCGGAGAGTCGGTAGCCACGCTCGCCCACCATCGTGTCCAGCTGGTCCGGCAGGGACCGGATGAGTGGCTCGAGCCGCGCGCGGCGGACGGCGTCCCACACCTCGTCCTCGGACGCCTCCGGCCGTGCGAGGCGCAGGTTGGAGCGGATCGTCTCATGGAACAGGTGACCGTCCTGCGTCACCATGCCCAGGGTGTGCCGCATGGAGGCGAAGGCGACATCGCGGACGTCCGTCCCCGCGAGACGCACGGCGCCCTCGTCGACGTCGTACAGCCGCGACAGCAGCTGCGCGATCGTGGACTTCCCCGCTCCTGACGAGCCGACGAGGGCGACGGTCTGCCCCGGCTCGATCCGGAAGGAGACGCCGTGCAGCACCTCCTCGCCGCCGCGGGTGTCCAGCGTCGAAACCTCTTCCAGGGAGGCGAGGGACACCTTGTCCGCGGACGGGTAGGCGAAGTGGACGTCGTCGAACTCGACGGACACCGGACCATTGGCGACGGTGACGGCGTCGGGCTTCTCCTGGATGAGCGGTTCGAGGTCGAGCACCTCGAAGACGCGCTCGAAGCTGACCACCGCGCTCATGATCTCCACCCGGGCGTTCGCGAGGCCGGTCAGCGGCGCGTAGAGGCGGGTGAGGAGGAGCGCCAGGGTGACCACCTCACCGGTGTCCAGCTGCCCGGCGAGTGCGAGGAAACCGCCGAGGCCGTACACGAGGGCGAGCGCGAGGGCGGAGACGAGCATCAGCGCGGTGAAGAAGACGAACTGCAGCATCGCCGTCCGGACGCCGATGTCGCGGACGCGGGCGGCACGGACGCGGAACTCCTCAGCCTCCTGATCCGGTCGACCGAACAGCTTGACGAGCGTGGCACCGGGCGCTGAGAAGCGCTCGGTCATCTGCGTGCTCATGGCCGAGTTGTGGTCGGCGGCTTCGCGACGCAGCGCGGCGAGGCGGCTACCCATGCGGCGCGCAGGTACCAGGAAGATGGGCAGCATCACCACGGCGAGGACCGTCACGAGCCAGGACGTGCTGAGCATGACGATCAGCGTGAGGATCAGGGCCACGAGGTTCGTGATCACGCCGGACAGCGTGCCGCTGAAGGCCTGCTGCGCGCCGATCACGTCGTTGTTGAGGCGGCTGACGAGCGCGCCCGTCCTGGTGCGGGTGAAGAACGCGATCGGCATCTGCTGCACGTGGTTGAAGACGGCGGTGCGGAGGTCCAGGATCACGCCTTCGCCGATCCGCGCCGAATACCAGCGCGTCACGAGGGACACGGCGGCGTCGGCGACGGCAACGAGGGCGATGACGACGGCGAGGCGGACGATCGTGGATACCTCGCCCCGGGCGACGATGACGTCGACCACCTGGCCGGCGAGCACCGGGGTCGCGACCGCGAGGAACGCTCCAGCGACGGAGAGCGCGATGAAGACCAGCAACTTGGACCGGTAGGGCACTGCGAACGTCATGATGCGCCGCACGGACTCACGGGATATGCCGTGCTTGCCGTCCTTGGCGGTCGAGATCTTGTACAGCGAGCTCCAGGCCGCGCTTTCCATGCTCATTGCGATTCCTCACGCCCCGCTGCGCATGAGCACGTCCCTGACCCCGGTCACGACCCGGGTGGCGACGCGAACGCAGACCTGCGAGAGCGTATCAGCCTCGCCGTTCCCGACCTGAACGCTCTGGAGGCGTCAGCGTTCGGCGCGCAGGGCCGTCCACATCACGACGAAGGCGGCGGCGATGCCGAGCACGCTTCCGGCGAGCCCGACGATCATGGCGGGATGGCCGGTGTCTGCGAGGCCGATCGAGCACGCGACGACACCGATGCCGGACGCCATCAGCGCGACGAAGCTGAAGGCGGCGAGGATGAAGCGCTTCGTGGTTCGGGTGGGATCGGGGGCGGGAGGGAGCGACATCGTGCCTCGTCTCCGCCGTCGCGTGGGCTGCGTCGGCTCTTCGGCATCAGGCTAGAGGGCCGCCGATCGATGGGGTGAGGGGGTATCCCCGGTCCTCACGACAGAACGGTCACGAGCGCCTGCGGATCTCGTGGACGAGGAGCCACACGAGGTAGCCGCCACCCACGATCACGGTGACGACCCCCACCGGCAGCGATGTCGGCAACAGGTGCTGCGCGACGATGTCGGATGCGAGCAGCACGAGCGCCCCGAGCAGGGCGGACGGCACCAGTGCGATGCCGGCGGTGCGGGTGATCCGCTGCGCGATCTGCGGGGCGGCGAGGGCGACGAACGCGATGGGTCCGGCCGCGCCCGTGACGACAGCCGTGAGCGCGACGGCGCACGCCACGAGACCGAGGCGTGAGCGTTCGACCCGCGAGCCCAGCGCCTTCGCCGCGTCGTCGCCGAGCTCGAGCTGACGGAGTGATCCGCCGAGCGGACCGAGGGCGATGATGACGGCCAAGATCACCACTGCGGCGGGGAGGAGTTGCGCCCAACCCACGCTGTTCAGCGAGCCGGCACCCCACACGGTGGCGAGCATCGCGACTTCGAGCTTCGCCCTGAGTACAAGGTATGAGCTGAGCGCTTCGAGCATGGCGGAGACACCGATGCCCACGACGATGAGACGGAAGCCCTGGACGCCTCGACGGTAGCTGAGGAGGTAGACCAGCGCTGTGGCGATCAGCCCGCCACCGATGGCACCACCCGCGACGGCGGCCGACCCGGCACCCGCACCGATCACGATGATCACGATGAGACCGCCCGCGTACGATCCCGCGGTGAGCCCGATGATGTCAGGGCTTGCGAGTGGGTTGCGGGTGAGGGACTGGAAGATCGCGCCGGAGAGTCCGAGGGCCCCTCCGAAGAGCAGCGCTGCGAGGACCCGCGGGAGGCGCCACTCGAGCACCACCGTCCGCACCAGACCGCCTGACCCACCGACGAACGCCGACGCCACCTCGTCGACCGACAGGGGCAGATCGCCGAGACACAGCGCGAGCAGCGCCAGGGCGAGGAGGATCGCGCAGAACACCCCGCACACGATGATCGTGCGCAGCCGGACGCGGAGGGAGAGCGAGCGTCGACGCCACACGACCGCGCGGGGTCCCGTTTCGACCCCGATCACAGTGTGCTCGCCTTCGCGCGCCGCACGAGGTGGATCAACACGGGCGCACCGATGAACGCGGTGACGATCCCGACCGGGACGTCACTCGGCCAGAGGATCACACGACCGATCACGTCGGACGTGAGCAGCACGGCCGGCGCGATCAGGATCGAGTACGCCACGATCCACCGCTGGTCGGGGCCGACGATCCACCGCGCGATGTGGGGCACCATCAGGCCGACGAAGCCGACCGGTCCGGCGATCGCGGTCGCCCCGCCCGCCAGCAGGGTGATCGCGACGACCGCGAGCACGCGGGTGCTCACGAGGCGCGTGCCGAGTGAGGAGGCGAGATCGTCGCCCAATGCCAGGGCGTTCAGCGATCGAGCACTGAACAGTGCGATGACGACGCCCGCGACGACGAAGGGGAGTGCCGGCAGGATGACGTCGAAGCCGCGCTCGACGAAGGACCCGGCGTTCCACCCGCGGAGCTGCCTGAACGTCACAGGGTCGAGGAGCATCATCGCGGTCGTGATGCCGCTGAGCACCGCTGCCAGGGCGACGCCGGCGAGGGTCAGCCGGACCGGATCCGCGCCACCACGTCCTGACGAGCCGATCACGTAGACGAGTGCCGTCACGACCAGGGCTCCCAGGAAGGCGAACGGTAGGTACTGCACGGGCGTGCGAGCGCCGAACAGGACACCGATCGCGACGAAGAGTGCCGCGCCCGCGTCGACGCCGAGGATGCCCGGATCACCGAGGGGATTGCGGGTGAGGCCCTGGATCAGGGCGCCGGAGACGCCCAGCCCGACGCCGACGACGAGTCCCGCCACGGTGCGGGGGATCCGCAGATCGAGGACGACCAGATCGGTGACGGAGCCGTCGGGCCTCGTGAGTGCCCGCCAGACGTCGCTCGGGCCGACGGGGTGGGACCCCACGAGGACGCTGAGCAGGATCGCGGTCGCGAGTGCCGCGACCGCGATCCAGAGCCCCAGCGAACGGCGCCCGCGGGGGGTGCGCGAGGTCACCGACGGGTCAGCCGTCGACGCTCTGCGGAGCTGTGCCAGCGACGGCGTCCACCAGGCGCGGCACCAGCTGCTCGAGGACGTACTTCTGGCTGAGTGGGGTGAGGAAGTAGATCGCGCCGGCGAGCTCGCCGTCGGTGAAGACCGCTCGCCCGCCGGTCACGGCGTCGAGGCTCGAGGTGGTGCCGAAGCCCAGCACTTCCTGGACGGCATCCGCGGACTCCGTGGCGAAGACGATCACGTCAGCGTCGATGACACCGACGTTCTCCGCGGCGATCTGCGCCTGTCCGCCCTCGCTCGGGACGTACTGCTGCAGCCCGGGCGTGATCGTGAACCCGAGATCCGTCAGGAAGTCGGTGTTGAGGCCGTCGGGGTAGACCCACAGGTTGCCGTCCCACGGCCCACCCTGCGAGAAGGTCGCCGTGAGGCCCGCGAACTCCGGGTGCGCTGCTGCCGCCGCCGCGTAGGCCTCGTCGACGCCGGTGATGAGCGCCTCGCCTTCCGCCGACCGACCCACGGCTTTGGAGACCATCCTGGTCTGGTCCCGCCAGTCCGCGAAGTAGAGCCCAGCGCCCTCCTCATTGGTCACGGTCGGCGCGATCTCCGCGAGCTTCCCGTAGTTCTCCTCGGTCATGCCGGCGTTCGTCCCGATGATCAGGTCCGGCCGCAGTGACGCGATCTTCTCGTACTCGAACCCGTCGGTCGTGGTGAGGACGGTCGGCTCGGCATCGCCCAGGAGATCCGTCGCCCACGGCCACACCGCATACGGCTGCTCGCCGTACCACTCCGTCGTCGCGATCGGTGTGACACCGAGTTCGAGGAGGATGTCCTGCTCGGTCAGACCGACCACGACGATCCGCTGCGGCTCCGACGGGATCACCGTCTCGCCGTACTCGTGCTCGATCGTCACCGGGAACGAGTCGCTCGGCTCGGTCGTGTAGTTCGGGTTCTCGGCGGTGGTCGACGCGGCGCTCGAGCAGGCGGAGAGCGCGACACCGACGAGGGCGAGCGCGCTCACCGCGGCAAGCAGACGAGCGGTCCTCGCGCTCGGGGCGCGGTGGTGCTTCGGGACGATCATGGGGTCCTTCATCGGTTCGGCTGGCGGGATGACGACAGTCAGGTTAGCCTTGCCTAATCGCTTCGCGCTATCGCGCTGAGTGGACAGGACTTGTCGAATGGAGACAGCTGGATGTCTGGTCGCGATCACTCGGACGGCGAAATCAAGCTCCTCGGCCCGCTGGATGACGCCGAAGGGACATCGGGGGAGTTCCGGGTTTCCCGCTCGCGGGTCGACGCGACGACACGGTTCGACGAGCACTCCCACCGCGAGGACCAACTCGCGTGGATGAGTTCCGGCGCGATGGAGGTGTCGGTCCTCGGCGATCGACGGCGACTGCGGCGAGAGCACCTCGCATGGATCCCCGCGGGGATGGTGCACGAAATGAGCTTCAGCGAGCCCGGCGAGCTCATCAGCGTCTACGCCGACCCGGAACTGCGCCCCCAGGGCGGCCGGTGGAACGGTGCACGGACCGTCCGGGTCGACGACCTGTCGGGAGCGCTGCTGGCGCACCTGCTGGAGGCCGATCCGGCCGGCCGACGTCGATGGCGGTGCTGGACGCTCCTGGTCGACCTGCTGTCGGCTGCGGCTCGCGATGACGAGGCGTTGGCCATGCCCCGTGAGCCGCGCGCGCGTGCCATCGCGTCGGCCCTGATGGCGGACCCCGCCGACCCGCGCGGGCTCGACGATTGGGCCTCGGCGGCAGGTGTCAGCTCGAAGACGATCGGCCGGGCGTTCGTGGACGGCACGGGATGCACCTTCCGTGAGTGGCGGGTCCGCGTGCGCCTGCATGCTGCCGCGGGCATGCTCGGACAGGGTGCCGCCGTACAGGATGTCGCACCCGCGGTCGGCTACGAGTCGGTGAGCAGCTTCATCGGGGCCTTCCGGGCCCGGTTCTCCGTGACCCCCGCCGTCTACGCCGCGAGGAGCCGGTCGGCGGAGGTCATCTGACGCGAAGTCGGATGCGGCTTCAGGCGACTTGGGGAGAGCGACCGTCTCCGTCGGTCTGGCCGACGCCGCTGCTTCCGCTCTAGGGTGGCCGTATGGCCCACCCGCACGCACGGCGGGCGACCACCCGGACACGTCTCGTCCTCCGGGTGATCGCCGGTGTCGTCGCCGCCGCGGCCGCCACCGTGTTCCTGCTGGCGATCTGGATGGTGGTGTCGAGCCGGTTCGGCTGGGACGAACGCGACGTCCACGGCTACAGCCTGCTCTTCGGAACCCCGATTGCACTCTTCGCCGGGCTGGTCATGGCAGTCTCCTTCCCGCTGGCGGTGCCGCCGGCGCACCGGAGCCGTACGCGGGCCGTGTCCCTGGGAGTGCTTGCGGCGACCGTCGTGCTGCTCGTCATTGCAGTCGTCACCGCCTGAATCCACCCAGCGTGACCTCTCCGCATCGCTCCTCAGCGATCAACCGGTCTCGGCCGATCGTAGGCGGGCTCGGAGTCCGAGCAGGACGTCGACCACGACGAAGGCGGCCAGGCTGAGGCCGAGGAGCGGCAGGAGCGTGCCGATACCGGCCGCGACGACGAGGACCGCGACGATGCCCCACCAGGGTGCACGGCGGATCGCGCCGCGCGCTGGTGTGCGGCCGACGATGCGTCCAGGCTCGCGGGTCGGTCGTCGCTGCCACCACATGACGTAGCCCCAGACGATCATGGCGATGATCCCGGACGCGAGGGCGAAGAGGAGCAGCTGGTTCGGGAGGCCGAACATGGAGCCCATGTGGGTGTCGACGCCCCATCGGGTGAGCTTCGCGGCGAGGGGGTAGTCCGCGAAGTCGACCCGATCGGTGACCTGCATCGTCCGTCCGTCGATCGCGACCGCGTCGACCTCGGTCGGGAAACTGCGCTGGATCTCCTGCACCACCCACGCCGTGCCCGCGGTGGCCGGTGGCGTGATCTCGACGAGGCCCGTGTTGACGTTGACCTCCCGGGCGACGGAGAGCACCGCGTCGAATGTCGCCGGGTTCGCCGTCACCGTCTCGGGATCGGATGTGGGAGCCACGGTGCCTCCGTGGCCGGCATGCTCATCGGCCGGTGCGGACTCACCGCCGAGGTCGGTGGTCACGGATGGCGTGGACCAGTCGAAGGCGGCGCGGAGGGTGCCGACGTTGCCGCCGCCGTACTGCGACCAGGTGATGCCGGTTGCGGAGAGGAACAGTGCGCCGACGAGGAGCCAGATGCCGGTGGAGGTGTGCCAGGAGAGGATGCGCCGGTACCCCTTGGCTCGGTTGTTCGGGCGGACGAAGTCCTTCTTGGTGCGAGCTTTGCGGATGCGGGCGATCCAGAGGCCGAGGCCGGCGAGGGCGACGACACCGAGCCAGGAGGCGGCGAGTTCGCTGTAGAGGCGTCCGACCTCGCCGAGGTGCAGGTTGCGGTGGAGCTGGTCGATCCAGGTGCGCAGCGGCAGTGCTCCGCTGGTGCCGTACGCGGTGAGGTCGCCGCGGATCTGGGCGGTGGCCGGGTCGACGAACACGGCGCGGGTCTCGCTCTCGCCGAGCCCGTCACCGGTGTACATGACGCGCGTGGTGTCGCCGGGGTTCGGTGCGGGGCGCACGGCGACGATGGTGTCCTGGTCCTTCGTGTACGCGTTCGCAGCTTCGATCTGGTCTGCGAGCGGCAGATACTCGTCGGCCTCCGGCGCATGGAGCTGCTCGGCGTACACGAGCTGCTCGAGTTGCGGGGTCAGGGCGTAGAGCGCGCCGCTGGTCGCCGCGACGAGGATGAACGGTCCGACGAAGATCGCGGCGATGAAGTGGAGGCGGAGCAGCAACTGCGAGAACCAGCCTCGGCTGCGGTCAGGTTTCGGGGGTGGGCCGTCGGCGTCGAGTTGGGTCGGTGCGTGTGTGGTCACGGGTGGTCCTTTCGAGGAGCCTGGTCGTGGTCGTTGATGCGGGCGAGGCGGGCGTTGTAGTCGGTGAGTTCCGCGTCCCGTCGCGGTCTGCACGGCGGTCGTAGCGTTTCGCGGCACGTTCGTCACTCCGCACCCACTGGGACACGACGATCAGGGCGACGAGGACGGCCGGGATCTCGCCGACGCTCCACGCGATGCCGCCGCCGACCGCCTGATCGGCGAGGAGGGCTGCGGTGTTCGTGTAGCCGAGGGCGGTCCACCACCCTTCGGCGAGCACGGTGGCGCTCGACATGATCGCGAGTCCGAAGAAGGCGTGGAAGGCGAGGGTCGCGAGCAGCAGGATGATCCGGAACGGGTAGGCCGGGCGGTTCGGGCCCGGGTCGATGCCGATGAGGACCCAGAAGAACAGGTACCCGGTGGCGAGGAAGTGCACCGTCATCAGGATGTGACCCTGGTGGGCGAGCATCGCCCACTCGAACCAACCCGTGTAGTAGAACACCACCAGACTCCCGGCGAAGAGCACTCCTGCGACGGCCGGTTTCGACAGCAGCCGCAGGTACCGCGAGTGCACGACGGCGAGGATCCACTCCCGGAGGCCTCGGCCTCCGTCGGTGCGACTCGGCAGGGTTCGCAGTGCGAGGAGGATCGGGCCGCCCAGGACGAGCAACGGCGGCACGATCATCATGAGCGCCATGTGCTGCAGCATGTGCGTGCTGAAGTGGATCTGCCCGTACACGGCGAGGCCACCGCTGGTCGCGTACAACAGCGCCGCGCAGCCGGCCAGCCAAGCGATCAGGCGGACCACGGGCCAGGCGTCGCCGCGGCGCCGGAGCGTCCGGAACGCCCACAGGTACCAGGCCGCACCGACCACGGCGAGGCCGGCCCACATCCAGTCGACGTGCCACTCGGTGAACATCCGCAGTGGCGTCACCTCCGGCGGGTAGGCGAACCCGAGGAGCCGGCGGCGGACGTCGTCGGCGACCGGCTCCTGCGACACCGGCGGTTGGCTGCGCGACAACGCGACCGAGACGCCCATCGTGACCGCCATGACGACGACCTCGACGACCGCGAGCCGGATGAACGTCGACCGCTTCCCGGGTTCGGCCTGCAGCCGGGGGATGAGCCGGAGCCGGTGCCACACGCCGGCGAGTCCGAGCAGCACGAGCGCGACGGTCTTCGCGACCAGGAGCAGCCCATACTGGGTGAGGAGGTCCGTCGGGCCCGCGAGTCGCAGCGAGGCGTTCACGAAGCCCGAGAAGGCCACCGCACCGAACGCCCAACCGGCGAGCACCGAGTAGCGTGCGACGACCGCGCCGATCTGATCACCGATCTTCCGACGGAGCAGGATCACGGCCACGAGACCGCCGACCCAGGCGGTGACGCCGATCAGGTGGATCGCGAGCGAGTTGACCGCGTTGCCGTGCTCGTCGGAGCCTGCAGCATGACCAGACAGGGACAGCGGAAGCAGTGCGAAGACGGCGATCGCGTTCGCGGCGGCGATCCACGCCAGACGGCGGGCGAGGAGCACGATGCAGAACACCACCAGCACGCACGCGAGCGAGCACACCAGGGTCTGCCCGAGTTCCAACTGCGTCGCGTAGAACACGAAGGTCTTCGCGAACGTCGGCGAGGACACCGGCACACCGATGGAGTTCGCCGCGGTGAACACCAGCACTGCGATTCCCGCCGCGAGCCAGACGGAGGCCGCCCAGGCCGCCCAGCGGATCGCCTTCGACTGCGAGAACGACACGACACCCGGGAGGATCCGCTGCCCTGGCAGCAGGAAGGTCGCAGCGATGAGCAGGCCGATCGTGACCGACGCTGCCGCATCGTGGACGACCCTCGCGACCGGCAGACCGCGAGTGACGATCACCCCCGGATCCGACAGCAGCGTGCCGGTCGTGAACGCACCGGTGAACTGCAGCGCGGAGAGCGCCACGACGACCGCCACCGGCAACGCGGCCAGCATGACGGCTTCAGGTGCACGGATCGGCACGAGGACGGGCGACGGGCCTCGCTCACCGCTCGGATCGGCTTCGGGCGCATTCGACGGAATGGTTGTTTCGGCCACAGGAGGTGGCTCCTTTCCCGCGGGCTCGAGTGGACGAACCCTGCGGCACAGCTCACCCGCCGAGCCCGCGATCGCACCCGAACGGGCGCCGGGGCAGGGCCGAGCGGCGGAAATGGTGGCACTCCGCCGGTGCGCGGCGCGTCGGGACGACCATGGTTGGAGGGTCGTCGTCGAGGAAGCGTCCTATGCGCACGCAGCGGTGACCGTCGACCGAGCGAGCAGCTCGGCGAGGTCGTGCCGTGATCTCAGAGGAAGGACAGCGCCGGAGGCCCGCGCAAGGCGGTCGTCTCCGGATACACGCCGAGTGGGCGCAGGATCGGCACGTCACGCTGCGGCAGCACCCGCGCGGGCAGCACCGGCGACGCCAGGGCCGCGAGGACCGCGGGCACCAGCCGTGCGAGGACGAACTCCGTGATGGCTCCGGCCGTCGACAGCAGCGTCTCGGCTCGGTGGAGCGCGGCGATGGTCACGAGGCCGGCGACGAGGTGGGCGAACCACATGGCGGCACCGGCGTGGCCGTCGTGCATCATCGGCATCGACGACGTCTCGAGGATCACCGGTGATCCGTGGGAGAGGTGGCCGCTCGGCGTCGTCGTCGAGGTGGTGCCCTGGGCGGTGCCGAGGACGAAGAGCGTGTGGAACAGGACCTGACTCACCGCGACGGAGACTGACAGACGGACGATCGAAAGCCGTCTGCCCGCGAGCAGGACGCAGACGAGCGTCGAGAACACGAGTGGCACGACGACACCGAGGACGCCGGGCAGGGAGCCGCCACCGGCGACGTGCGACAGGAGCGCGACGAAGGTCGAGAACGCCGCGGCGACCACACCACGAAGGGTGCGGGTCGAGCGGGCGGACGACATGTGCCCATTCTTGCAGACCGTCATCACCGTCATGAGGCCGCGCCGTGCCGCCAGGCGAGCAGCGCCGCCCCGATGGAGCGCGGTACTGACGCGCATGTCCGACGCTGATGGCAGACCCCGGCGTCCCGGCGCAACCCCGATGTGGCAGGACCACGCCACGCACGGCGACGGTATACCGTCGACGCATGAGCCACACCCTGGAACCGGGCACGACCGCTGCGCCCGCCGGGTCGCCGGCGGAGGCACGCCGCAAGCACTACGCGGAGTTCTACGGCCTCGCACCGTTGCCGACGGACTTCGGGGTGGTGCTCGGCAACTGCCAGGCTGAATCCCTGCGCACCGTGATGGATGCGCCGGACCGCAGGTTCGTGCGCGTGCCTGCCGTGCATGAGATGACCCCCGAGGACGCGGAGCGGCTGCACGAAGTGGTGGGCGTCGCGCACACCGTGGTGTCGCAACCCGTTCGGGACGATTACCACGATCTGCCTCTCGGCACGCGTCAGGTGGCAGCCTCCACGAGCGGCCGCGTGCTCACGGTGACGCCGGTGCGCTTCGGGGGCTTGCATCCGTTCCAGGCCGCCGTCCGGGTCCCCGGCGTCGAGGAGAACCCGCCGATCGTGGCGTACCACGACGTCCGGACGCTCGCCGCCGCCGCAGGCCTCCCCGTCGCGTCTGCGCTCCAGCCGGACGCCGTGCGCGGGATCGGCCGCGCCTCCGTCGAGGAACTGCGGAGACGCGAGGCTGCGACCGACGTGCCGGTCTCCGACCTCTTCGACTCGGTCACCGCCGACCACGCGCGCACCGTCAACCACCCGGGGAACGCGATCTGGCTGCCGCTCGGCGCCCGCATCCTCGAAACCCTGGGGGCCCCTGGTGGCGTCACCGACCCCGGACGCCCTTTGCTCAACGCGGTGCGCGCCCCCATCGCACCCGAGGTCGTCGACGCCTGGTCGTTGACGGACGAGCCCCGCGACCACTGGATCCTCGAGGGCGTCGAGGTCGACGACGCCGAGGTGCGCGCCGCCCACACCGATTGGTATGCGTCCCACCCCGAGTTCGTCGTCGCTGCCGTCGACCGGCTCGCGGCCCTGCTCTCCGTGTGGCGCAACGCGTGACCGGGAGTGCGCAGCCGTGGGTCGTCGGCAACCGATGGGACACGCTCGACGACGTCCATCCTGATCCGTTGCCACGCGTCTCGGCGATCGTCGCGCACTACGACCAGCCCGGTGAGCTACTCCGGACCCTGCACGCCCTCGCCGCGCAGGACTACCCGCGTCACCTCCTGGAGGTGATCGTCGCCGACGACGGATCCCCGGGTGACGTGTCGGTTCCGGACGACGTGATCCTCGTCCGGCAGGAGGACCAGGGGTTCCGGCTTGCCGCCGTCCGCAACCTGGGCGCGCGGGCGAGCAGTGGCGAGGTGTTGTGCTTCCTCGATGCCGACACGGTCCCCGAGCCGGGGTACGTGCGCGCACTCACGCGGCTGCCCGCCCTGCTGCCCGAGGCGGTCACGGTGGGGCGCCGTCGCCACGCCGATTTCGCCGGGGTCGCCCCGGAGACACCGGTCGTCGAGGCGGCCACCGGCCGTGAGCTCGCCGAACCGGCGTGGCTCGCCGACGAGTACGCGCGCAGTCGGGATCTGCGCGACGCGGACGACCGCTCCTATCGATTCATGATCGGCGCGGTCATCGCATGCTCGCGGAGCCTGTTCGACGAGGTCGGCGGATTCGACGAGTCCTTCACCTCCTACGGGGGTGAGGACTGGGAGTGGGCGCACCGCATGTGGCAGGCGGGAGCGGTCTTCGCCCATGTCCCGACCGCGGTGGCATGGCACGACGGCCCCGAGTGGGCCGAGCGCGACGGCTCAGGCATGGACCGCGCGAACGCCCAGACCATGCGACTGCTCTCGTCGATCCCCGTGTCGGGGTCCGCGCCGCGGGCGCTGTGGTCGGACACGGTGGATCTCGCCGTGCGGTTGCGGGGCGTCCACACGGCGGCCGCTCGGTTCGTTGCAGCGGACTCGCTGTTCACCGCCTTCCCGCAGGCGCGGTTCGTCCTCGAGGACGGCGGAGCGGAGGAGCTCGGGGGAGACCCGCGCGTCCTCAGCGAAGCAGCCGGAGTCGACGCCCGAGTGACGTGGGAGCTCGACCGTCCGATCGTGATACTCGACCCGACGTGGATCATCGATCTCGTCGGCCGCCTCGGCACCGGGGACGTGGGCTCCGTCGAGCTCGTCGACACGGACGGCGCGTCGCTCGGCCGCCTGCGATCCCGGCGGGCCAGGCGGCGCGAGGAACGCTGGGGCAGTCCCGATGCCTTCGAGACGCAGCAGCTCGTCGCCGACGGTGTCCACCAGCTCCGGCCTGATCCCCGGGTGGCGGCCTGGGTCGGCGGCTGGGGCGGACCCTCGTCGTTCTGTTGACCCGATCGGCGACGACGCGCTCCACACGTCTGCACCACCGGACGCACTGAGTGCAACCCCACCGGTTCCGGCCTGCGTCTCGTTTAGCGTGGTCGTCATGTCTCCGCGCGACCAGTACGACCTGACCAACCCCGTGACCCAGTACGACCGGGTCGAGCCACCACTGCAGCACCAGCCGGAGCCCGGCGTGCAGGCCAGGATGACCCCCGTTCCCGACCTCGGTGAAGCGAGCTACCGGGGCAGCGGACGGCTGGCCGGTCGGAAGGCGCTCATCACGGGCGGCGACTCCGGTATCGGTGCGGCCACAGCGATCGCGTTCGCCCGCGAAGGTGCGGACGTGGTCATCGCCCACCTCCCGGGTGAGGAGGAGGACGCCGAGCACGTGCTGTCGCTCATCGCCGACGCAGGGCGCCGAGGCAAGGCGATCGTCGCCGACATCTCGCACGCCGACCAGTGCCGTCGGCTCGTCGCGGAGGCCGCCGACTTCCTCGGAGGCCTGGACGTCCTGGTCAACAATGCGGGCAAGCAGATCGCGGTCGACCGGGTGGAAGACCTCAGCGACGAGCAGTTCGAGGAGACCTTCCGGACGAACGTGTTCGCGAACTTCTGGATCACCAAGGCGGCGCTCGAGCACCTGGGCGAGGGTGCGAGCATCGTGAACACGGCGTCGCTCGAGGCGTACAAGCCGTCACCCGACCGGCTCGACTACGCGGCGACGAAGGCCGCGATCAACAACCTCTCGAAGGGCCTCGCGCTGCAGCTCGCCTCGCGCGGGATCCGCGTGAACGTGGTCGCTCCCGGCCCAGTGTGGACCGCCTTGCAGGTCTCCGACGGCGTCTCCGACGAGCAGATGGAGCACTTCGACGACGAGAACACCTACCAGCGTGCCGGGCAGCCGGCTGAACTCGCGCCGGCGTACGTCTACCTCGCCTCGGCGGAGTCCGGCTACGTCTCCGGGGCGACGCTGAACGTCAACGGCGGCATGGTCACCCCGTGACCGCGGCTGCGTGCACGGTCTTCTTCCTCCCCGGGCTGGGCCTCGACGCCGCCGCGGTCGCACCCGTGGCTCGTGAGCTCGATGCTCGGTTCCGGGTGATCGCCGTCGAGCTGCCCGGCCAGGGAGACACGGCCGACGCGCCGGACGGCTCGGTCGACTCGCAGGTCGACGCTGCCCTCGCCGTGATCGCGGAGCAGGCCGACGGCGGACCCTGGCTGCTGTGCGCCCACAGCATGGGCGGCAAGGTCGCCGCCGGGATCGCCGCCCGGGTCCGCGACGGCGACGTCCCCGTCTTCGGCCTCCTCGGTGTCGTGCTTCTCGCGCCGTCACCGCCCACGCCCGAGCCGATGCCGGACGCCAAGCGCCACCAGATGCTCGCCTGGGTCGAGGACGGGCCCATCGCCGTGGCGGACGCGCAGACCTTCGTGGATGACAACGTGGGTGCGCCCCTGCCGGCCGAGCTGCAGACCGCCGCCGTGGCGTCCGTGCAGGCCATGTCGCCCGTCGCGTGGCGCCGCTGGCTGGAGCAGGGGAGCGTGGAGGACATCGCGTCCTCCGTCGGCACCCTCGACCTCCCGTGCACCGTGCTCGCCGGAGATCAGGACGATGCTCTCGGAGCCGCGGTGCAGCCCGAGCTGCTCTCGGACGTCTACCCCCGCGCACGATTCGTGTCGCTCGCCGGAGCCGGACATCTGCTCTCCTTCGAGCGTCCGGTCGAGGTGGCGCGCGCGATCACCGAGCTGTGGGACGAGATCGTCGCCCACAGTGCGATCGTCCCCGCGGAATGGGGGCTCGTCATCGCGTCCCCGCGGACCACGCCGCGGGTGCGGGGTGCGCTGGCACGCCGCGCCTTGCCGGACGACCCCCGGTATCGGCCCCGTGTGCTGAGCACGGAGCAGCTGGACCTGCTCCGAGCCGTCGCCGCTCGCCTGGTTCCGCAGCCGGCGGGTGGGCGGATCGACCTCGCCGCGCGAGTCGACGCCGACCTCGCAGCCGGTGGTGGCGACGGATGGCGGCCGGTCGGAGGACTCACGGACGACGAGGCCTACCGCGCCGGGCTGGATGACCTCCGAACCGCTTGGCCGGACTCGGCCGATGATCAGGATGCCGTGATCCGTGCCGTGATCGACGGCCAGGGCGTCCCCGGGGGCGCCATCGACGGAGACGATCTGCGGCGCTGGTTCGAGGACCTGCGCGTGGACGTCACGCGGGAGTGGCTCATCCACCCCGCGTCGTTGGCCCGGGTCGGGTACGACGGGTTCGCGACCGGAGCTGAGGACGTCGACTTCGCCGGTTACCGCGAGCTCGGTGCCGACACCCGAGATGACTGGGAGCCCGCCGACCTCGGCGCGGCACCCGCCCCCACACCCGCACAGCAGCAGGAGGACACAGCGTGAACCTGGACGCGATGAAGACCTACGACCTCGACGACAGCGTCGATGTCGTGGTGGTCGGTACCGGTGCGGGTGGTGCACCACTGCTCGCGCGACTCGCTGAGGCGGGGCTACGCGTCGTCGCGCTCGAGGCCGGGCCGAATCACGACCCCGCGGAGTCCACGCCCGACGAGGTCGACGCGACGACGATCAACTGGATGTCCAGCCGGTTCAGCGGCGGAGACGCTCCGACGGCGTTCGGCCCGAACAACAGCGGGTTCGGCGTCGGCGGTGGCACCGTCCACTGGGGCGCGTTCACGCCCCGTCCGGACGCCCGCGACCTGCGTCTGCGCAGCGAGACCGGTCTCGGGCGCGACTGGCCAATCGACCATGCGGAGTTCACCCGCTACGTCGAAGAGGTCGAGGCGACCATCGGCGTCTCAGGGCCTACGCCGTATCCGTGGGACCCATCGCGCAGCTACCTGTACGCGCCGCCGAAGCGCAACGCTCCGGCAGACCTCATGGCGAAAGGCGCCGAGTCGCTCGGTATCCGTGCGACCGACGCACCCGCCGCGATCATCACGCGCGACCGCGATCAGCCGCACCACGGCCTGCGACGCGCCACGACGAACGTCGGCTCGATCCACCAGGGCGAGCGCCACGGTGCGAAGGCGACGACCGCCATCACGTACCTGCCTGCTGCGGTCGCGGCGGGAGCGGAGATCAGGCCGGACGCCGTCGTGCACACCATCGAGCGGGATGCCCGCGGTCGGGTGACGGGGGTCGTCTATCGCCAGGACGGCGTCGACAAGCGGCAGCGCTGCGAGGTGCTCGTGTTGGCCGGCGGCGGGGTGGAAACTCCTCGGCTCCTGCTGCACAACGACCTCGCGAACGCCAGCGGTCAGGTCGGACGGAACTTCCTCGCCCATGGCGCGGTGCAGGTGTGGGGACGGTTCGACGAGCAGATCCGCGGCTACCGCGGCTACCCGTCGGCGCTCATCACCGAGGACTTCGTCCGCCCCGAAGGTGCTGACTTCGCCGGAGGATATCTGCTCCAAAGCCTCGGCGTCATGCCGTTCAACTACGCGACCACCCTCGTGCGCGGCGGCGGTCTTTGGGGCACCGAGCTCGTCGACGAGCTCGACGCGTCCCGGTACAACGCCGGCATCGGGATGAACGCCGAGTGTCTGCCCACCGACGGCAACCGGCTCGAGCTGTCGTCGGAGGAGGACGAGTGGGGTCTACCGCGTGCGACCATCTCGTTCTCGCCCGGCGACAACGAGCAGGCCATCGACCGCCACGCCATCCGCACGATGACGGACATCCTCACGGCGGCCGGGGCACGGAGCACCAGGGTGCTCGCGCGCACGGCGCACACGCTCGGCACGTGCCGGATGAGCGACGATCCGAGTGACGGCGTGGTCGACGGGGACGGTCGATCGCACGACATCGACAACCTGTGGATCTGCGACAACTCCACGTTCCCGAGCGCGCTCTCCGCGAACCCGGGCCTGGCACAGATGGCGCTGTCGCTGCGCACGGCCGACCGGCTGCTCGCGGCCCGGTAGCCGCCACAGCACGGCTCGGCGAGGAGTCGGACCGTGCTGTGGCGCCTTGACTCGCACCCAGTGGGTCGAGGCGCTCCGTACCTTCATCGATGCCCGATGAGATGACACGCACCGCATCAGGCCGGGCCCATCCCACCGGACGTGCCAGCTCGACGAGGCGGGCTCCGGGGTCGCCTCGCGTCAGGCGCCGACGTCGATGGTCACGCCCGCGAGGTCCTCGACCTGCCGCCAGAGGGACGACGCCGCGTCGCCCGCCGGCGTAGCAGTCCTGGCCGTTGGAGCGATGGCGACGGGAGCGCCCCGAAGTCGGCCGACCGGCGAGAAGTACTCGCCGCCCCGGACTTCGGGATCCGTGAGCGCCCTGACCGCGGACCAGGCGGCGGTGTCCTTTCCTTGTGCCCAAGGCGTGTACGGATTCCGCTGGTATGGAGTCGTGTCGTCGCGGATGCCAGGTCGCTCCGGGGTCTTCGCATCGACGCCGACACCGGGCCGGGTCACGACCGATGCGGCGGGCAGTCCGACCGCTCGGAGCCTGCGGTCGAGCTCGAAGGCGAAGACCTCCGTCGCGGTCTTGGCCTTGGTGTAGGCCACGACCCCGATCGCGGGCACCTGATGGAGGTCGTCAAAGCCGACACGCAGCAGTTGGACGAACCCGGTCGAGGTGTGGACGATCCGAGCCACCGAGCCATGATCCACGGCCGTGGCGACCAATGTCGGGAGCAACCTGGCAAGCAGTCGGGCGTTGGCGGCCACGTGGGTGCCGAGCAGGAGGGGCAATCCGTCCGCAGTCAGCTCGCGTCGGTTCATGCTCATCGCACCGCCGTTGAGCAGGACGGCGTCGAGGCGGGGGAGCAAGGCGAGTTCGGCAGCAGCCTCGTCGACGGCGGCGAGCGAGCCGAGCTCGAGTCCCACGTGGCGGACCCGGGCCTGCGGGACTCGGCTCCGAATGGAGGTGGCGGCCCGTCGCAGCTTGTCATGCGATCGGGAGGCGAGCACGACGTCCGCGCCAGCGGCAGCCAGCTGCTCCGCGGCGAAGTACCCGATTCCGGCGGTGGAACCGGTCACGACGATGGTTCGTCCTGTCTGGTCTGGCAGGCGGGTGGGGTCCCAGGTCATACTGTCCTCGTTCCTTAAGCGGATGATCTATCCGTTTGGACGATAGCACAAGCGGATAGGCAATCCGTTTGGCGTAGAGTGGTCCTATGGCCGCTCTCCGTTCCGACGCAGCACGTAGCCGGGCGAACATCCTCGATGTCGCCCGGACCCACGACCGCGCGACGCTTCGACTCAACGACGTCGCCCGCGAGGCCGGGGTCGGGGTCGGAACCGTCTACCGGCACTTCCCGACGGTCCACGCACTCATCGAAGCGCTGTCAGCCGACGCGCTCGACGCGATGCTCGAGACCTCTCGGCGTGCCGCAGCCGAGCCGGATCCGGGCGATGGGCTGGCGCTCTACCTCGGTTCGGCACTCAGGCTGCAGCTCGAGGACGGCGGTCTGCAGGCTGTCCTCCTCTCGCCGGAGGACGAGGCCGACTCCGTGCGGAACGTCAAACGCGAGATCTTCGAATCCTTCACGACCGTCCTCGAGGCGGCCCGCGCCGCGGGTGCCGTCCGCGCCGATCTCACGGTCGATCGTCTGTCGCACCTCGTGTGCGGAATCGAGCACGCGGTGCGGCTCGGTACTCCCGAAGACCTGCCCCTCCTCCTGCAGGTGATGCTCGACGGGCTGAAGCCTCGACCGTGATCACCGGCGCAGCCCCGATGGACCCGGCTTCGGCGAACTCGGCCGCGCCGTGCGGACGGTTCCGGGTGGCCCTGTCGCCTTCCCCCGGCACGCGGTCGGCGTAAGGTCGGCACATGCACCCCGAGCGAACCCGCCAGCCGGCCCTGCGGCGAGCACCATCGAGGCCGCCGGCCGCGTCATCCACTGCGGCAGCCTGGAACGCCTTCCTGCTCCGCCCTGAGGCGAGAGCGTGGATCAGTGCCACCGAGCGTGGACAGCGACAGCCTGAGGTCGGCGACGTTGCGCTGGAGGTCCTGCTCCTGGAGTACCGTCGCCCGGCCCGCCTGGCGCTCGGGCTCGTCTCGTCCGTAGCACTCGTCGCGGCCGCCACCCTCTCCGTCGCGACCGTGACCGTCCTCGGTCCGTTCTGGGTGGGGGAGAGCGGGGCGCTCTTCGGCTTCGTGGTCCTCGTCGGGTTCGCGGTCGCGTTCACGAGCGTCGTCATCCTGCTCGGGCTGCAGGTCTCCGAGAACCGCATCATCCACGCCATCTCCGTGTGGTCCGGCGTCACTCCGGGAACCGGCGGCCCGCCGGAGCCACAGACGGCGACTGCGCAGTCCGTGGACCGGCGGGAGGCGGCGGCGACGCGCACCCTCTTCCTGGCGGTCTCGGGCGCAGGGATCGCCGCAACCGTCGTCTCGATGGTCTGGCTGTCCTCCGCCGAAGGCGGATCGTTCGTGCTGCCACTCGTCGTCGCTGCGGTCTTGCAGCTGATCATCTGGCTCGCGGTCTGCTTCGGGGTCGTCCGCGTGCTGCGGTCGTCGCGGGTCTGACACGCGCGGCGGTCGACCGTGTCGCAGTGCTCGGCTGACACGGTCGGAACCGAGCCCGGGGCGAACCTACTGCTCGTGCACGATCCGAACGCGCGTGACCGAGAAGCCGGCTCGTTCGAACGCGCCACGCATCGGCGTGTTGGCGGCATCCGTGGTGCCGACGATCCGGTCCTGTCCCGACCCGTGGTGCACGTGGACCATCTCCGCCAAGAGGTCGTGCACGTAACCGTGTCCGCGATGCTCGGGGAGCACGCCCAGGTAACTGATGCTCGCGTCGTACGCCGTCCTCGTCGGGATGATGAACCCGGCGGTCGTCCCGTCGAGGAGCTCAGCGACCCGCCAGGCGTCGCGTTCGCCGGGGAGTGATCGGTAGAACGCCAGGTCGTCGTCCGCGAGCGCCTCGAGCCCTTCGCGCGCGACCATGTCCTGCGTGTGCGCATCGAGGGTGCCGGTCGCGACCAGGGCGAACAGCTCGTGGAACGCGTCGTCCGGGGCGGCGACGAAACGGAGGCGCTGCGATCGTCCCGGCACGGGATCGGAGCTGGACCTCGCGAAACTGACCCGCTCGGTCGTGCGCGAGAACCCGCCCGCGCGTGCAGCCTCATGGCGCCACCGCACCGCCTCCACACTCGCAGCGTCATCCGCCCACGCAGGGGAGACGTCGACGTTGAACTCCAGTGCGGGTCCCGCGCCGAAGGCGTCCAGTCCGGCACGGATGAGCGCGGCACCGACACGTTCGGGCTCCGCGACTTCGACCGTGGTGGTGACGCAGTCGAGTGTGGCGGGCCGGTTCGCGTCCGCCTGGCCCCACCAGAGTGCTCGTGCCACCGGGCGACCGTCCTGCTCGGCGATCCACGACCATTCCGGCCGATAGTTCCGACTCCCGAGTTCGGCGGTCAGTCGTTCCGAGTCGATCCAGGCGACGGGTTCGTCGCAGCTCCACGCTTGCAGGAGGGGGACGTCGTCCAGGGTGGCTCGTCGGATGGTGAAGTCGTCGCGGGTGTCGGTCATCGGTTCCAGCTTGGACAGGCGCGACTCGTTTGTCCAGGCCATGCCGCAAGCCCGGCGCGCCGTCGCCAGCGGCGGGACGCGCGAGAGGTTGCCCACTTAGTCGATGGTGTGGCCGCCGTTGACGGTGATCCGCTGCCCGGTGATGAAGCCGGCCCGGTCCGAGGCGAGGAAGGCGACGGTCTCCGCGATGTCGTCGATGGTGCCCATCCGCCCCATCGGCACTTCGGCCAGGTAGGCGGCGATCTCCTGCGGGGAGGCATCGGCGTGGCGCTCGACGGGGATCCATCCGGGTGCAACCAGGTTCACGGTGATCCCGGACGGTCCGAGTTCCCGAGCCCACGAACGGGTCAGGCCGAGCTGCGCGCCCTTCGCCGCGACGTAGGCGGACATCTCCGGCAGGGCCCGCTCGAACATGTCGGATCCGATCTGGATGATCCGGCCGAATCGTTGCTCGCGCATGTGCGGGACGGCCGCCCGCACCAGCAGTGTCGGGCTCTTCACGAAGAAGTCCAACTGGGCGAGGTGGTCGTCCCAGTCGAGGTCGTCGATCGCGACCGTCGGTTGCGGCCCGGTGGCGTTGGCGACCAGGACCGCGAGGGGACCCGCGGTTCCCGTGATGCGCTCGACGAGCGAGGAGACGGCTTCCTCATCCGTCACGTCCGCGCTGAACGCGTCGGCGGCACCGCCGGCCTGGCGGATGGACTCGACGACCTCCGCAGCCTGGTTGGCCCCGGAGCGGTAGTTGACGGCGACGAAATAGCCCTCGGCACCGAGTCGCCGGGCGATCCCCGCGCCGAGGCCTCTGGATGCGCCGGTCACCAATGCGACCCGTCGTCCTGCGGACGCGAGAGACGTCATGCTGTTCCTCTCCTGGTGGTGAGCTGCCGACCGGATTCCCGGCCTCGCCGAGCCTGGCCTTCCCGAGGATACCCGTCGCATTGAGACTGTCTCCGGCTGACCTTCACCCGAGCTGCGCGGCCGCGTCGCGGAGACACGCGATGAACGCTTCGTGGACCGGGCTGTCGTCCGCCCGTTCCTGACGAGCGGCCAGCAGGCGTGTCGTCGGCGACCCGGCGAGCGGCACGACGACGATCGACGGCGGCACCAGCTGCCGCACCGACTCGGGCAGGATCGTCATGCCCACGCCGGCCGCGACGAACCCGAGTGCGGTCTCCTGATGGACGACCTCCTCGACCACCTGCGTCCGACTCGACGTGCCGAGGACCTCCGCGACGCGGTCCACGAATCCTGGCATGAGCGCCCGCGGGTAGGAGATCATCGGGACGTCCATGAGCTCCTCCGCGGTGACCTCGGGTCGGCCCGCCAGCGCATGACCCACCGGGAGGCACGCCACGAGACGCTCCTCGAAGACGACCTCGGTGGTGAGCGCTGGAGAGCTGTCGGATGGCGTCTGCGGGACCTCGTCACGGACGATCCCGACGTCGAGCGTGCCGTCGCGGAGCCGGTCGAACTGTTCTCCTGAGGTCAACGGCACCAGGCGTAGCGTCACCCCGGGGCGGCTCGCCCGGAACAGCTGCACGACACCGGGGAGGACCGTGTAGTTGGCCGAACTCACGAACCCCGCGGTGAGCTCCCCGGCGAGACCGTCGACGAAGTCGCGCATCTCACCCCGGACCGTGTCGAGCTCCTCGACGATGTGTCTCGCCCGCGCCTGGAGATGTCGTCCAGCGGGGGTCAGCGCCACCCGCCTCGTCGAACGGTCGAACAGCGCGGTGCCGACCTCCTGCTCGAGCCGTGCGACCTGGACGCTCAGCGGTGGCTGCGACATGTGCAGCCGTCGAGCGGCGCGCCCGAAGTGGAGCTCCTCGGCGACGGCGAGGAAGTAGCGCAGCTGGCGGAGCTCCATCCCATCGACGATACGACCCTCGTATTACCGCGCTGTTTCGTCCAGATTGCGAGCGGAACGCTCTCAATCGAGGTTCGAATCGGTATTTGACCAGGACGATCGCGACCGTGTTCGCTGAGGACCACACACCCCGACCTGGAGGACCACCCGTGACCGCAGACGCTTCCCCGAACACCCGGATCGACATGCTCTACCTGAGCGAACCGGAGGTCATCGCCGCCGGCATGAAGGACATGGCCCACTGCATGGAGGTCATGGAGGAGGTGTTGGTGCTCGTCGCGAAGGGTGACTACCGGATGGCCGGCCCGACCGCCAACTCGCACGGAGCACCGATCGGGTTCCCCTCCACCTCACCGTTCCCCGGCATGCCGCTCGACGCCGCCGACCGCCGGTTCATGGCGATGCCCGCCTACCTCGGCGGACGCTTCGACACCGCCGGCGTCAAGTGGTACGGGTCGAACGTCGACAACCGCGAGCGTGGCCTCCCGCGCTCCATCCACCTCATCGTGCTCAACGACAAGGACACCGGCGCGCCCTACGCGATCATGTCCGGCAACCTCGAGAGCGCCTACCGCACCGCTGCCGTGCCGGGAGCCGCCGCGAAGCTCCTGGCACCGGTGGACGCGAAGTCACTCGGCATCATCGGGCCCGGCGCCATGAACAAGAGCGCCCTGCACGCCATGACCACCGCCCGTCCCTCGCTCGACACCATCCGCATCCACGGGCGCCGACGGTCGACCTCCGAGGCGTTCGCCGACTACGTCCGCGAGCACTACCCGCAGTTCACGACGATCGAGATCGCCGAGACGGTCGAGGCCGCCGTGCGTGACTCGGACATCGTGTCCGAAGCCGTCACCGGCCTGGTCGGCTCGGAGAACTACCCGTTCATCGACGGCGACTGGATCAAGCCGGGCGCCTTCCTGAGCCTGCCCGCCAACCTGCGGATGGACAAGGAGTACACCCTCTCCGGCAAGGCGCGCCTCATCGCGGACGCGAAGAAGATCTACGAGGCGTGGGCCGAGGAGTATCCGGCGCCGTCACACGAGACCGCGTTCGGCATGATCGGCCTCCACTGGCAGGACCTCATCGGGACCGGCGAACTCGACGAGTCACGCGTGGTCAACATCGGAGACGTCTTCGATGGGAACGCCGTCGGGCGCGAGTTCCCCGAGCAGCCGGTGCTCTTCAGCGTCGGTGGGATGGGCGTCGAGGACGTCGCGTGGGCGAAGACGATCTACGAGAACGCCGTCGAGCAGGGGATCGGCACGAAGCTCAACCTCTGGGACGCCCCGGACCTGGCCTGACCGCCGACCGGCACCGAGCACCGACACCTGTTCCACCCGAACCCGACGCTGTGGCCGCCAGGCCGCTGTGCACCTCGAACGATGGAGTGATTTGTGGACGCTGGAAACGTCGCCTGGATCCTGACGAGCTCGGCGCTCGTCGCCCTCATGATCCCGGCCCTGGCTCTGTTCTACGGCGGGATGGTCTCGTCCCGCCGCATCCTCAACATGATGATCATGTGCTTCGGCGGGGCCAGCCTCGTCGCGCTGCTCTGGGTGGCCTTCGGGTACTCGCTCGTCTTCGGTGACTCCGTCGGCGGGCTCGGACTCATCGGGAACCCGTTCGAGTTCGCGGGGCTCGACCAGGCACTCGTCGACGACCCCGATGCCGGCATTCCCCTCGCACTCTTCGCGGCGTTCCAACTGCTGTTCGCCGGGGTGACGACGGCACTCGTCGCCGGCGCGGCCGCCGGTCGCATGAAGTACGGCGCCTGGTTGTTGTTCGCCGGGCTCTGGGCGACGCTCGTGTACTTCCCGGTCGCGCACTGGGTGTTCGCCTTCTCGAACGACACGGCGACCGGTGGATGGATCGCGAACACCCTCGGTGCCGTCGACTTCGCCGGCGGGACGGCCGTGCACATGAACGCCGGCGTCGCGGCGCTCGCACTGGCCCTCGTGCTCGGGAAGAGCAAGGACTGGGGCGGCAAGCTCCGTCCGCACAACCGCCCGCTCGTCCTCGTCGGCGCCGGGTTGCTCTGGATCGGGTGGTACGGCTTCAACGCCGGCTCGGCGCTGGCAGCCGGCAACGCGGCAAGCGTCGTGTTCCTCAACACCACCGTCGCCGCCTGTGCCGGGCTCATCGGCTGGTCCATCGTCGACCGGCTCCGCCACGGAGCGGTCACGAGCCTCGGCAGCGCATCGGGGATCATCGCCGCCCTCGTGGCGATCACCCCCGCCTGCGGTGCCGTCTCGCCCATCGGTGCCATCATCATCGGGGCCATCGCGGGCGTCGTCTGCTGCCTCGCCATCGAGTGGAAGTTCCGGCTCGGCTTCGACGACTCCCTCGACGTCGTCGGGGTCCACCTCGTCGGAGGCATCATCGGGACGCTCCTCATCGGGGTGTTCGCGACGGATGCGGCTCCGAACGGACGTTCGGGTCTGCTGTACGGCGGCGGATTCGAACTGCTCGGCGTGCAGACGATCGCGACCGTCGCGGTCCTCGCCTACTCGTTCATCGTCACCTGGGTGATCGCGAAGCTGATCCAGATCACCATCGGTCTGCGGATCCCCGAGGAGCACGAGGTCGCCGGGATCGACGAGCACGCGCACGCCGAGCGCGCCTACGAGGACGAAGACCTGGAAGCACGCGCATGACGAGCGTCATCGTCGTCGGAGCCGGGCTCGCAGGTGCTGCGGCGGCCTGGCGCCTCGCCCAGGCCGGGCACGACGTCACCGTCCTCGAGCGGAGTCGCCCGGCCAACGAGTGGGGATCGTCCCACGGATCGGCCCGGATCTTCCGCTACGCCTACCCGGAGGCGTCCTACACCCGTCTCGTCCTCGCGGCGGCGTCAGGGTGGGACGAGCTCGGCCTGGAACACGGGCGTCCACTGATCACGCAGACGGGGGCGCTCGACTTCGGGACGACCCGCCGCCCGGAGCACCTCGCGTCAGTGCTGGCGGAGCACGGCATCGATCACGAGCTGCTCTCCCGAGACGAAGCCAGAGCCCGTTGGGACATCGGCTTCGACACGCCCACTCTGTGGCATCCGGGAGCCGGCGTCATCGACGCGGAGCGGGCGGTGATGGCGATGCTCGAATCCGCCGTCCGCGCCGGGGCCACGGTCCTGAACGATCAGCCGGTCGAGCGGGTCGCGCGGACTGCCACCGGATACCGGGTGCTCGGGTCTCGGGGGAGGGCGTTCGATGCGGAGCAGGTGGTCGTCGCAGCCGGCGGCTGGCTTCCGGACCTCCTCGGCGAGCTCGCGCTGCCGGGCGGGTTCCTCGACGCGTTCCCGGCCCTCGAGGTCAGTCAGGAGCAGGCGTACCACTTCCCGTATCGGGACCGGATCGGCGTCGACGCGGAAGATCCGGCGCGATCCGGTTCAGTGTGGCCCACCTTCATCCACAAGTCCGAGCGGATGCAGGTCTACGGGCTCCCCGGTGGGCGCGACGCCGAGTGGCGTGGTCAGAAGGTCGCCGAGTACAACGGCGGCAGGCGCATCCCCTCGGCAGCCGATCATGACGGCGTCGTCGACGACGCGAACCGCCGACGGGTCGTCGCCTACGTCCGCGAGTTCCTCCCGAGCCTCGTCCCGGAACCGTATGCGGAGACGACCTGCCTGTTCACGAACACCCCGACGGAGGACTTCGTCATCGACCGGGTCGACGGGATCACTGTCCTGGCGCCCTGCTCCGGCCACGGTGCCAAGTTCGCCCCGCTCATCGGCGAATACGCCCTCGCGCTGATCGAGGGGCGAGACGTTGTGCCAGCGATGTTCCGGCCGAGCCTGGCAGCGGTCCGGTGACCCGCGACACCGTGGTCTCGCTCCTAGACGAGATCGCGGGGATCGGTCGGGATCAGCGTCGGGGAGGCTACTCGAGGCCTGTCTATTCCGCGGCTGAACTCGAGCTGCGGGAGTGGTTCGTCGGTCAGGCCGAGCGCCGTGGCCTCGACGTGGACATCGACGGGAACGGGGTCATCCGTGCCTGGTGGCATGCGCCATCACGTTCGACGGCGGGTGCGGTGGTCACCGGGAGCCATCTCGACTCGGTGCCGGGCGGTGGCGCCTACGACGGACCACTCGGGGTCGCATCGGCGCTGGTCGCTATCGATCACCTGCGCTCGCGTGGCGTCGAGCCGACCAAGCCGATCGTCGTCGCCGTCTTCCCCGAGGAGGAAGGCTCGCGCTTCGGCGTCGCATGCCTCGGCTCACGGCTCCTCACCGGTGCGATCAGTCCGGAGCGGGCGCTGGCCCTGCGCGACGTGGAGGGCGACACGTTCGCCGAGGTCCTCGCACGCAACGGTGTCGATCCGCGGGGTGTGGGGCCCGATCCGGCCGGGCTCGGAGCGATCGACGCGTTCGTCGAGCTCCACGTCGAGCAGGGTCGGGCGCTGGTCGACCTCGATCGCCCGGTCGCGATCGGCTCGAACATCCTGGGGCATGGACGGTGGCGGGTGTCGATCCGCGGTGAAGGGAACCATGCGGGGACGACCCTCATGCAGGATCGACGGGACCCGCTCGTCGCGGCCGCTCGGATGATCACCGATATCCGCGCGATCGGAAGCGCGACGCCTGACGCTCGGGCGACCGTCGGCCGGGTGCTCCCGTTGCCGGGAGGCACGAACGTGATCGCGTCGAGCGTGGACTTCTGGATCGACGTCCGCCATCCCGACGACGTCGTGACCGCCGCGATCGTGGCGGCGATCACCGAACGCCTGTCGCTCGTCGCAGCGGAGGAGGGTTGCGTGGCCGCGATCACCGAGGAGTCGTTCAGCGCCACGACCGACTTCGACCCGTTCCTCCGCGGGCGTCTCGAACGGATGCTGCCGGAGGCGCCCGTGCTCGGTACCGGAGCGGGGCACGACGCCGGAGTGCTCGCGTCGCACGTGCCGACCGCGATGCTCTTCGTCCGGAACCCGACCGGCGTCTCCCATTCGCCGGAGGAGCGCGCCGAGGACGCCGACGCCGAGGCCGGCGCCGTGGCACTCGCGGACGTCCTGGAGGGACTGGCGGTCGGCGTCGGGACCACCTGATGGCCTCGGTCGGCCGTGTGCGGGAGATGGTCCTGCTTGTCCGGCCGGCCGACGAGCCGCGGGACGTCAGCGGTGGAGCTCGTGGACGACGGCGTGCCCCTTGCCGCGGCTGATCAACCAACGGTTGACCGGTGTGGTGACGACGAAGGCCAGGGCGAGAGCGGCGACCAGGGAGCCCCAGAAGAGACCACTGGTGAGGCCGGCGTCCATCGCTCCGGGGATGGCGAGCATCGCGGTGTTGTCGATGATCTCCATGACCGCGATCGACACGGTGTCCGCAGCCAGCGCGACACCGATGGCGGCGCGCCAGGACAGGCCCGCGCGCAACACACCACGCATCGTGAGCGCGTAGCCGAAGACGAAGGCCAGTGCGATCGAGAGCACCACGGTCCCGAGATTGTGCAGTCCGAGGGCGGTGCCGATCACCATGCCCAACACCTCGCCGATGGCACAACCGGTGAGGCAGTGGAGGGTGGCGGTGGCCGCCATCCGCCAGGAGGTCGCGTTGTCGGATGCGTGGCCGTGGTTGTGGTGGGTGTGGTCGCTCATGAGCACTCCTTCGGTTCGCCCATCAGCCCGAACAATACCCCTTAGGGGTATATTCCGCTCGTCTGATCCGCGTGCCTGGCGGCGGACCGAGCTGTTTCGGTCCGGCAGGTGGGCGTGCTGCCCGTCGTTGGTCAGGATGGTGAGGACTTCGACGGGGATCCCGCCATATGCACCGATGGCGTGCGGGATCATCGTGCTGAATTCGGCGGCATCGCCCGCTTCGACGATGATGAGCCTCTCGCCGAGTCGGAGTTCGGCGGTGCCGGTGAGTACGGTGAACCAGTCTCGTCCGGGATGCACCCCCGCTTCCTCCGCCGGTGGTGCTGGTGTGGTGATGCGCATCTTCGCCACGCCCAGGCCGTTCGGGGCGCGATTGTTCGCGAGCGTCCACACGGTCATCCCGCGCTCGTGCACCTGACGAGGTCGGATCACGACGTCGGTGTCGTCCGTCGGTTCGATGAGCTGATCCACGCTCGCGTCCAATGCCCGGGCGATGGGGATCAGCTGGTCGAGGGCGATCCTCCGGGCTCCAGTCTCGATCCGGCTGAGGTTCGACGGACTCAGGAAGCTGCGTTCCGCAAGCGTGTCCAAGGACCAACCGCGGGAGTGGCGGAATGCTCTGATCCCGCTGTCCACGATGACGAGGTCGCTCGCACTGGATACGCTGTCCGACAACGGTGGCTGAGTGAATGGAGCGCGTGATGAGTTCGGTCGATCCCCGGGAAGTCCGTCGTCGCCAGGCGGAGGCTCGGGTCGGTTCGCCGGGCGCTGCGGTCGGGATCGCCGTCGGGCTCGGGTTGATCACCGCCGGTGCGGCTTTCGTCGCCCGTGCGATGTTCGGATTCGCCGAGTTCGACCTGATGGACGAGGTGAACGAGCCACCCCTGGCGATCTTCGGGATGATCGCCGGCCTCCCGACGATCATCCTGGGCTTCCTGATCCATGCCGGAGCGAGTCGCCGGTTCACCGGCCGGGTCCTGAGCGCACCCGGCGTGGGTCCCGGGTCCATACTGTTCGTCGGTCTCGCCGTCGGGGCCTGGTGGGGCGTCGGTTCGATGACCACTGTCGGCGAGCTGTGGCTGGTCCCGGCCGCTCTGACGGGCCTCGCCGCCGCGCTCCTCATCATCGGAGCGATCGTCAGAGCGCGTCGTCGATCACGTCAGGACGGCCTCCGTCAGCTGGTCGCGACGGGGCGGATCGTGCCGGCGGTCGTCGTCGAGATCCCCGAGATCGACGCGTCCTCCGGCGGCCTCGTCGGCGAGATCACGGCGACGTTCACGGACACGGCCGGGGTGGACCGCTGGGTGACGAAGCTGGGCCAGTGGAAGCGCGCGGAACTGCCCGCGACGGGCGATCCGGCCATGGTCGTGTTCGACCCGGCCCGACCCTCGGACACCGCTCGGATCTGGATCGGACCTGCGGGATCGAGCACGGCCGCCGACTTCACCCGCTGGCACCAGGGCTGAGGCACGGTCCTTCCGGTCAGGAGTCGAGCGCCTCGTCGACCACGGCGAAGACCTCGGGATCCCAGGTGAGCGCGCGCTCCCACGGGAGGTCGAAAGCGTCGGCGAAGAAGATGCTGTGGACGTCGTCCTCGAAGGAACGGCGGACCACGCGGGGGAGCACGTCGACCGGGACGTCGTCGGCTCGGGCGCTTCGCAGGGCCACCAGACCGTCGTGTGGCCACAGCTGCCGGGGTTCGGCTGCCGTGTGGAAGTGACCCGCACCGACTGCGGTGACGGCGACGCCATCGAGGAAGCCGGCCTGCGTCGTGTTCCACTCGCGCAGGAACCGGCGTGAGACCTCGTCGGCAGCGCCCTGGGAGTTCTCTGCGGCATAGCCGCTCGAGCGCTCGAGGATCGTCGTGGTCCCCTCGTCGCCGTGGGCGTCGTGGACCGAGACCTCACCGGTGAGCACGTCGCCGAGGAGCGATCCCTCCCATGGTGTGCCGAGGGTGACGAGGCGGCCGATCGACGGGCCGGAACCGCGCAACTCGCGGATCGCGGCACGAGAGAAGAGACCGCCCATGGAGTGGGCGACGAGGTCGACGCTCGCGAAGCCGTGTTCGTCGGACAGCCACCGCAGGAACGCGGCCAGGCTCGTCCCGCCGGCGTCGATCCCACCGACGGCGTTGACGGTCACCTCGGCGGGCAGCACGATCGGGACGTCGGCGAACCCCTGCCAACCCGCGTCCTCGTGCACCTCCCCGGCACCGATCCGTGCCGGCGCGGTGAAGACCGGGATCTCCCGCCCGAGCAGGTGCGCACGCAGCGCGGTGAGGGTGTTCCCGGCGGCGAGGCCGGAGCCGGCGGCATGGTCCGGACCCGTGAACGGGGTCACGGCCGCACCTCCTGACACGAGGACGATCGCATCGGCCATGGTGCTCCTTCCGGCTGGCTACGACGTCAGCGTACTGGTCGGGCGAGGTCGATCCGCAGTGCGTTGCGACGCACGTCGTCGATCGCGGTCGCGACCGCACCCTGCGCCACCATGTCGGCACCGAGTTCCGACGCGACGAGCACGGGAGGTTCCGCGCTCATGTAGCCGGGGATGCGCTCCGACGCGACCTCGAGCAGCTGCGACATCGACGGAGCGATCCCGCCGGCGAACACGATGCGCTCGACGTCGAGCAACCCGCCCAGGATGGCGCTCATCCGCGCGATGCGATCACCCATCCGGCGCACCAGGTCGAGCGCGACCGTGTCGCCATGGTCCGCCGCAGCGAGGACCGACTGCGCATCCACCTGCGCAACCGGTATGCGGCTGAGCGGGCTGCTCTCCGGGAGCCCGCCGCTCTCGCGGTACTCGCGACCCCAGTCGCGCAGGAGTGCGGCGATGCCTCGCGACGAACCGACGCCGTCGACGAGGTCGAGGAGGTGCAGCTCGCCCGCCCGGCCGCGACCGCGGACGAGTCGACCGTCGACGACGTATCCGGCTCCGAGCCGCTCGCCGGTGACCACCGTGATGTAGGAGTCGACGCCGACGCCGGCGCCGATCGCACCCTCGGCGACGGCGGCGAGGTTCGCGTCGTTGTCGGTGACGACCGCGCAGCCGTGGTCGCGGATGCGCTCACCGAGCCGAGGGTTCATGCGGTCCCAGAAGACGTTGCCCTCGGGTGACCGCCCGAGTGCGTCGATGGGGGCCGGGACGCCGAGCACGATGCAGAGCGGCGGTTTCGGCCCGCACTGCCGCAGGGCCTCGTCGATCGCCGCGTCGACGGCGTCGACCCGTGCCTCAGCGGTGGCCGCCGGATCGACGGTGTGGTGCGACCTCGCGAGTTCCCGACCGCGCAGGTCTGCAGCGATGGCGGTGATGGAGTGGGCTCCGGCGTCGACACCGACGACGATCCCGGCGTCGATGCGCAGCTCGTAGCGACGGGCGGGGCGACCTTTCCGATAGGCGGCACCGGCCTGACGTGCGTCGTCGAGCTCCGTCAGCCAACCCAGTCCGATGAGTTCGTCGGAGAGCGTGATCGCCGTCGATCGTGACAACCCGGTGGCGGTGATGACGTCGGCCGCGGTGAACGCGGACGTCGCCCAGGCGTGATCGAGGACGGCGGTGATGCTGGAAGAGCGCGGCTCCGCTGCCCGCTCCGTCGTCGTCGCTTCCATGACCGACAACGATATCCACGATCCGCAGGCCGCGCGCGGATGCCGAGCCGGGGAGGCACTGCACCGTGCGCAGAACCGTGAACGATCACGGTGTCCGACCCGTGGATGTCGTGATGGAACCGGTGCTTGACCAGACGCCGAACGGATGGCAGAGTTTCTGTCATCAGTTGATTTACTCTCTGTATTTAGTCAGCGGATCCATCGATGGAGCCGCGGAAGGACAATGATGTCGAACCCACTGAAACGCGCGATACGCGCCACGGCCGGAGTGGCGGGGGTGGCGCTCCTGGCCAGCGTCCTCGTCGGTTGCTCGAGTGATGGTCGCGAGACCATCCACTTCACGTTCAGCAAGCGTGAAGCGTTCACCTTCATGAACCAGGCCGTCGCGGACTACAACGCCTCGCAGCAGCAGTACGAGGTCGTCATGGACACCTCGGGGCCCGATCCGCTCGCGGCCAGCTTCGTCCGCGGCAACCCGCCGGACCTCATGCTCTCGAACTACAACCACGAGGTGTCGCGCTTCGTCGAACGGTGCGCGCTCTCCGACCTGTCCGACACGACAGCGGCGGCGTCCATCCGCAACGACCTCCAGCCGTTGCTCGACCAGTACGGCGTCTGCGAGGGACGCACGAGCGCGCTGCCCTACTCGGTGATGGCCGCTTCCGTCATCTACAACAAGACGATCTTCGCCGAGTACGGCCTCGAGGTGCCGACGACCTGGAGTGAACTCATCGCCGTCTCCGACACACTGAAGGCGGCCGGCGTGGCGCCGTTCTACGCGACGTTCGCCGATGCCTGGACCGCCAACCAGGGTTGGTTCGACTACTCGGTCGGTGGTGCCGTCGACATCCCGGACTTCTACGACCGGCTCGCGGAGGAAGGCACCGAGGTGGGACCGGATGCTCCGGTCTCCTTCGAGAAGGACTTCCTGGATCCCATCGAGAAGATGCAGCTGCTCGCCAAGGAGTACACACAGGCTGATGCGCCGAGTCGCACCTACGACGCCGGCAACGTCGCCTTCGCCGAGGGCAAGGGCGCCATGTACTTGCAGGGCCCGTGGGCGTTCAGCCAGATCGCACTCACCGCACCGGATCTCGACCTCGGGACGTTCCCGCTGCCGATGACCGAAGACCCGAAGGACCTCAAGGTCCGGGTGAACCTCGACCTCGTCACCATCATCCCCGAGGAGGCGAAGAACCCCGAGGGTGCCCGCGACTTCCTCGAGTACCTCTTCCAGCCGGAGGTGATCCAGGCCTACAACGAGTCCCAGCTCGGATTCGTCCCGACGGACGACGGCAAGGCTCCTGACGACCCGCGCGTCGCGGGCATGATCCCGTACTACGACGCCGGCGCGTTCTACCAGGGGCCGGGCGTGCTCAACCCCCGCGCCATCCCGACCGAGAACTACGCGCAGTCGCTGGTCCTCGGCACCAACGCGGCGTCGATGCTCCGCACCATGGACGCGGACTGGGCACGACTCGCGTTCCGACAGCCGCCCGTCACGAGCAAGGAGGGTTCCGAATGAGCGCCACCACATCGATCGTGACCGGAGGCAACCCGAAGGTCCGACGCAGCACCAAACGGGTCGAGCCGATCTACTACTTCTTCCTGTTCCCGGCCGTCATCCTGTTCACACTCGCGATCACGCTCCCCGGCGTCGTCGGCATCTTCTTCAGCTTCACCGACTCCATCGGGATCGGCGACTGGGAGTTCATCGGCTTCACGAACTACATCGCCGCGTTCAGCGACCCGGCCATCCTCACGAGCTTCCTCTTCACCTTCGGGTTCTCGCTCGTGACGGTCATCGCGGTGAACGTCATCGCGTTCCTGCTCGCGGTCGGCCTGACCGCGAAGATCCGCTTCAAGATGGGGCTCCGCGGGATCTTCGTCATCCCGATGGTCATCTCGGGCATCATCATCGCCTACGTGTTCCAGTTCCTCTTCATGAACTCGGTACCGGCCGCCGGCTCGGCGCTCGGGATCCCGTTCCTCGAGACCAGCATCCTCTCCAACCCGGACCTGGCCTGGCTCGGCATCGTGATCGTGACGGCCTGGCAGTCGATCCCCGGCACGCTGCTCATCTACATCGCTGGTCTCCTCGCGGTCCCCGGTGATGTCTACGAGGCGGCGTCGCTCGACGGCGCGAACAAGCGCCAGCAGCTGCTGCGGATCACCCTGCCACTGGTCATGGGATACGTCGTCATCAACGTGATCCTCGGCTTCAAGAACTACCTGAACGCCTACGACATCATCGTCGGCCTGACCAACGGTGGCCCGGGAACCTCCACGCGGAGCATCTCGATGACGATCATCCGCGGGTTCCAGACCGGTGACTACGCCTACCAGATGGCCACGGCCACCCTGTTCTTCATCATCACGATCATCATCGCCCTCGTGCAACTCTCGGCGACGCGCGGAAGGAACGCACTCTGATGGCCACGCCAACCGTGCTCAGCACCCAGTCCATCACCACGGCGAACGCCACCCCGAAACAGCGGACCAGGGGAGAGCGGGTGAGCTGGTCGACGACGATCATCCTGCTGCTCTGCGCCGTGACCGTCCTGCTGCCGCTCTACGTGACGATCTCGATGGCGTTCAAGACCGACACCCAGTCGGTCGACGACAACGCCTTCTCGCTCCCGGCACCGTTCAGCATCGACGGCTTCGTCCAGGCCTGGACGCTCACGAAGTTCCCGGTCGGCTTCGCGATGTCGCTCCTCGTCACAGCAGGGACCGTGGTCGCGACGATCATCCTCGCCTCCTTCGCCGCGTACGCCATCGTGCGCAACTGGGATCGCCGACTGTTCCGCTTCTCGTTCTTCTACCTGCTCGCCGCGATGTTCATCCCGTTCCCGGTCGTCGCACTGCCGCAGATCCAGCTGACCGGTCGGGTCGGACTCGACAACCCGTTCGGGGTGATCATCCTCGCCACGATGTTCCAGCTGAGCTTCAGCGTGCTGCTGTTCACGGCGTTCCTGCGATCGATCCCGATCGAACTCGAGGAGAGTGCGCGCATCGACGGTGCGAGCACCTGGCAGACGTTCTGGAGACTGATCTTCCCGCTCCTGGCTCCCATGAGCGCCACGGTCGGCATCTTCGCGTTCCTCTACGCCTGGAACGACTTCATGATGCCGTCGCTCATCATCTCGGACGCGGGACTGCAGACCCTCCCGGTGCGACAGAACCTCTTCCAGACCCAGTTCAGCAGCAACTACAACGTCGCCTTCGCCTCGTACCTGATGGCGATGGCCCCCGCGATCATCGCCTACCTGTTCGCGCAGCGTTGGGTGATGTCGGGCGTCACCCAGGGTGCCGTCAAGGGGTGACCCGCCCGACCGACCGCCCGACACCGGATCCATCCATCATCAGAGAGACCGAGGACCACGCCGTCATGACCGACGCACTACTCGTCGACACCGACACCGACACCGAGTCCGCCGATGCCGGGCGGACGGCCGCCGCCAGCTGGTGGCGTCAGGCCGCCGTGTACCAGATCTACCCGCGGAGCTTCGCCGACGCGGACGGGGACGGTCTCGGCGACCTGCCGGGCATCCGCTCGCGGGTCGACTACCTCACGGACCTCGGGATCGACGCGATCTGGCTTAGTCCGTTCTATCCCTCGGCGCTGGCCGACGGCGGGTACGACGTCGCGGACTACCGCGACGTCGACCCGCGGCTCGGCACGCTGGAGGACTTCGACGAGCTGATCGCCGCCCTGCACGACCGCGGGATCCGGGTCATCGTCGACATCGTGCCGAACCACACCTCGGATCTACACGAGTGGTTCCAGGAGGCGCTCGCCGCCGGCCGCGGGTCGGCGGCTCGCGACCGGTACCTCTTCCGCGAGGGGAAGGGAGCATCGGGGGAGGAACCGCCCACCGATTGGGAGTCGGTCTTCGGCGGCCCCGCCTGGGAGCGGGTCGAGGACGGCCAGTGGTACTTCCACAACTTCGCCACCGAGCAGCCGGACCTCAACTGGGACCACCCCGAGGTCCGCGCCGACTTCCTGAAGACGTTGCGGTTCTGGTCGGATCGGGGCGTGGACGGCTTCCGGATCGACGTCGCGCACATGCTCACGAAGGACCTCACCGAGCCGCTGCCGAGTCGTGCTGAACTGGAGCTCATGCCGCAGGACGGCACCCACCCGCTGCTCGACCGCGACGACGTGCACGAGGTCTACGCCGAGTGGCGGCGGGTGTTCGAGGAGTACGACCCGCCGCGCACCGCTGTCGCCGAAGCGTGGGTGAGTTCACCTGAGCGCCGGGCGAAGTACGCATCGGCCGAGGGACTCGGCCAGGCCTTCAACTTCGACCTGCTCGAGGCGGACTTCGATGCCGACGAGTTCCGCACGGTCATCACCGACAACCTGGCACAGGCGGCGGAGACGGGGTCGTCGACGACGTGGGTGCTGTCCAACCACGATGTGACCCGTCACGCCACGCGGTACGGACTCCCGCCCCTGGCCGGGCGACCGGTGAAGCAGGGCACCGAGTGGGTCGCGGCGGGTGGTCCCGAGTCCGACATCGATCGCGACCAGGGGCTCAAACGCGCCAGAGCGGCGACGCTCCTGCTCCTCGGGCTTCCCGGGAGCACCTACCTCTACCAGGGTGAGGAGCTCGGCCTGCAGGAGGTCGCCGCGATCACGGCGGAGCAGCGTCAGGACCCCGCGTTCTTCCGCGGCGGCGAGTACGACGGGCTGGGCCGCGACGGTTGCCGCGTGCCGCTGCCATGGTCGGCGGACGGACCGGCCTTCGGCTTCGGAGGTGCGGTCGCGCACCTGCCGCAACCAGCCTGGTTCGCCGAGTACGCGGTCGACGTGGAGGCAGCGGATCCGACCTCGACGCTCTCGCTCTACCGCGAGGCACTCCGGCTGCGACGACTACTGCAGACCGAGGAGCGCCTCGAGTGGATCGAAACGGGGAGGCCCGACGTCGTCCGATTCGTGCGGCCGAACGGTTGGCAGGTCGTGACGAACTTCGGCACCGCGCCGTTCCCACTCCCCGCGGAGGCCGGACCGGTCGTGCTCGGCGCGCTCGTGGACGGGGAGCTTGCCGGAGCGTCGACGGTGTGGATCGCCTCGCCGAGCCTGCTCGAGTGATCGTCGAGCGCTGATCGGGGCGGAATCGACCTGGCCCCGATCAGCCGACCATTGTCGCGAAGCGATCCGTGTCAACGAACGGTGCCGGTGAGGGACTCGTGCAAGGCGTCGATGATCGCCGAGGCGCGCACGTCGCCGACGCCCTCCATCTGATTCGTCAAGAACGCGAACCCGATGTCCTGGCGTGGATCGGCGAACGCGACCTGTCCGCCGGCACCGTCGTGCCCGAAGCTGCTCGACGACAGGTAGTGGCGGGCCTCGCTGTCGAGCTGGAACCCCATACCCCAGGCCGGCCACGGCCCGGGAACCTCCCAGACGGGCGGACCGGACGATTGCACGGTGGTGGCCGCGGCGATGGTGGGCACGTCGAGCAACCGGACGCCGTCGGTCTCGCGGAACGAGGCCGACCAGATTGCGGCCAGGGCCCGGGCGCTGGCGATCCCTCCGGCGCCGGGAATCTCCGCCGCCTGGACCTCGGTTCGGTTGAACCCGGCCTCCGGGCCGACGAGTTCGGGCGGCAGAGCACCGCCGAGCGTCATCGCCTGCTCCGACCAATCGACGACGCCCGCTGTCCGGGCCGCCGCCTGGACCCGCGTCAGCTCCGCGAGCGAGTCGCCGACGAGCATGGTGGCGACCCGCCCGTGTTCGGAGGGAGGCAGACCGATCCACGCGTCAGCGCCGAGCGGACGCGCGACCAGGTCCTGGAACGCTGCTCCGACGCTCATCCCCGTCACTCGGCGGACGACCTCACCGATCAGCCAACCGTGGGTGATCGCGTGGTAGGCGTATCCGGCTCCCGGCTCCCAGAGCGGCGCCTGCGCCGCGAGTCGCCCGGTGACCGTGTCCCACGCGAGCAGCTCGCTGGGGGTGAGCGGGATCCGTGGTGCGGAGAGCCCTGCCCGATGCGCGAGCAGCTCCCGCACGCGCACCGCCGACTTGCCCGCAGCCGCGAACTCCGGCCAGTACTCGACAACCGGTGCATCGTAGGAGAGCCGTCCCTCCTGCACGAGCCGCGCCGCCAACAGCGACATCAGACCCTTCGTACAGGAGAAGACCACGCTCAGCGTGTCGTCACGCCACGGGATGGAGGCCGCGGCATCGGTGGTCCCGGCCCAGAGGTCGACGACGGACACGCCACGGTGACGGACGGCGAGCGCGGCACCCATCGTCGGCTGGCCGTCGAAGGCACGCTCGAACGAGGCGGCGACCGACTCGAAGCCGGGGGAGACCAGGCCGTGCACCGTTACCGTCATGAGCCCACCTCGTCCATGGTCGCACGTCGAGGCTTCGGGGGTTCCGGTCGTGGTGGGAGGAGATCCTCGACCGGCAGCGGGTCGCTGATCGTCCCGACGAACCGACCGTCGTCGTCCTGGTTGACGAACGCGAGCAGCACCTGCCTACCTGATCGGTCCGTGATGATGCGCCCGCTGTAGAGCCGTTCGTCGAAGATGAGCCTCGCGTCCTCGGGGAAGAACGGTCCCGCAGGGCCCGCCGCGGGAGCGATCCACACCCCTCCCGTCTCTCCGGACACCTTGCGCGAGCCGGCGAGCATCGACGTGTCGCAGGAGAACAGCACGGACCAGCCCTCCGCCGTCTCGATCGGTTGCAGGACTTCCAAATGCTCGAACCCGGCACCGGGCTCACTCAACGGGGGAGCGGGACGCCACGAGCTGAGGTCATGGGAGACCGCGTGTCCGACGACGCCGCGGTCCGAGTCCGGACCGCGATTCGCCCGGGCGGTCACGAGCATGTGCCAGCCGTCACCGGCCGGATCGGCGAACACCCACGGGTCGCGCCACGCCTCCTCCGGCCAGCTGCCGTCACCGAGTCGTTCGTACCACGGGCCGTCGGCAGCCAGGACGGGGCCGTCCTGCTTCGACCAGGTGTGCAGGTCGCTCGACGTCGCGACGCCCACCGTCTCGATGTTCGCGTGGCTCTCCGCGTCGAGGAACCGCGAGCCCGTGTAGAAGAGGTACCAGCGGTCGTTCGGCCCCAGCACGACGCTGCCGGTCCAGGTGGCCGTCCCATCGAAGGCGGACGGCTCGCCCGGCGACAGGACCGGCCCGAGATCGGTCCACGTCCGCAGGTCCTCCGAGGTCGCGTGTCCGATCCGGGCGTTGCGGTGCCGTCGCTGGGGGTCGCCGAGCGATTTCGGCGCGTGCAGGTAGAAGAGGTGGAAGGTGTCGCCGTCGTCGGCGAACCAGAAGTCCCACACCCAGTGGTCGTCGATTTCGAAGGTCATGTACGGAGCCGATCGTGGAAGGAGTGGGTTGATTCAGGGCGCTGGTGCGGAGCCGTCATGGGGTCAGCCCTTGACGGCGCCCTGCAGCAACGCGGTGATGAACTGGCGCTGGAAGACGACGAACACGAGGATCGTCGGGACGACGATGAGTAGCGCGCCCGCGTTCAGCAGCGGGATGCTGTTGCTGTACTGCCCCTGGAAGAACGTGAGAGCGCCGGCGACCGTCCGGTTGAGCGGGTCGGACACGAGCACCACCGGCAGGAGGAACTGGTTCCAGGTCCACAGGAACAGGAGGATGGCGAGTGCCGACAGCGCCGGGCGGGCGAGCGGCAGTTGAATGCGCACGAATTCCTGCCAGGTCGTCGCACCGTCGACCCGAGCCGCTTCCGAGAGCTCGGAAGGGATCCGCACGAAGTGTGCTCGCATCCAGACCACGCTGAACGGCATGAACAGGCCGATGAGCGGCAGGATGATCGCCCACTGCGTGTTCAGCAGTCCGAGCGATTGGATCTCGTAGTACAGCGGGATGATGAGCGACTCGAACGGGATCGTGAGTCCGACGATGAGGAAGACGAACACGAAGCCTCCACCTCGAATCCGCAGGTTGCCGAGCGCGTACCCTGCCAGTGTCGCGAACAGCAGACTCACCGGTACGACGCCGAGGACGATCAGTGCGCTGGAGCCCATCAGCTGCCACACGTGGCCGGTCTCGAACGCGAGGACGAAGTTGCCCCACTGCGGGTCGGTGGGCCAGGTCAGCCCCGTCGGGTTCACCTCTGCAGGCTGCAGGGCCGCCGAGATCATGTTGAGGAGGGGCAGGACGGTGAGGACGAGGACGACGACCAGGATGGCACGGCCGAGGATGACTTCGGTCTTCGAGGTGATCATCGATCGCTCACTTTCGCCAGACGCTGCAGGGGGAGGACGCAGGCGAGGACGAGCACCATGAGGACGATGCCGAACGCCGAGGCGAGGCCGACGTCGCTCTGGGTGAACCCGATGCGGTAGATGGAGATGCCGGGCACGAGGGTCGAACGGCCGGGGCCTCCGAGGGTGGTGGTGTAGATGATGTCGAAGCTGCTGAGTGCGGCGATGACCGTGATCGTCACGAGCACGGAGATCTCCTGACGCAGTCCCGGCACGGTGATGGTGGTGAACTCGCGCAGCCAGCCGGCGCCGTCCAAGCGGATCGCCTCGTACAGGGACGAGTCGATCTTGCCGATACCGGTGAGGAACAGGACGGTGCAGAGGCCCGTGAGCACCCACGAGCCGATGAGTCCGACCGCGGGCAGCGCCGTCTGGAAGTCACCGAGCCACGGACGCGCCAGACCGCCGAGTCCGACGGCGCCGAGGATCTGGTTCACGGCGCCCGTCTGCGCGTACATCCAGGACCAGGCGATACCGGCTGCCGCGAGCGGGATGATCTGCGGGAGGAAGAGGATCGTCTGTGACACCGTGGAGAACGGGCCGGGACGCATGGACCGCATCAGGTTGGCGAGAACGAGCCCAGCGGACACCGGGATCGCGGTGAAGAAGACGATGAGGATGAACGCGTTGCCGATGGACCCGAGCAGGTCGGGGTCGGTGAACACCCGCAGGTAGTTCGCGAACCCGACCCATTCGGACGGACCGACGCCGTTCCATCGGTAGAAGGAGTACTGCACGCCCGTCAACAGCGGATAGACGACGAACCCGATGTAGGCGAGTAGGGCGGGGATGGTGAAGAGCCACCCGATGAGGACCGCCCGCCGGGCCGCGGTGCGTCCGCGGGCCCGACGGGGTGCAATCGTGCCGGTCATGCCGGCAGCCCACGTCGGAGGTCGGCGTGCGTGAGCCGCACGCAGAGGATCGGTCGATTGCGGGTCATGGTGCTCAGCCGGCCAGTTCCTTGGTGTAGAAGTCCTGGACGGCGTCCACGAAGTCCTGGCCGGTGATCTTGCTCGTGACGAGCAGCTGGGACTCGGGGATGATGGCGCCCGCGTAGATACCGGCGGTCGCGTTCGACATGAAGTCGACCTGACCGTTCTCGGCGCCGATCTGCGCGGACATCTTCAGGGCGTCCTCGAGGAGGGAACCGGCCGGCACGGTGGGCAGCGCCTGGCTGGGGTCGCCTCCAGGAGCGGCTCCGGTGACGTCCACGACGATCTGGCGGGCTGCCTCGTCCGTGTGGATCCAGTTGAGGAAGTACACGATCTCGTTGAGGTGCTTGGACTTCGCCGCCACCGAGAAGGAGTTGGCGGCACCCATGGCCACGTGATCGCCGCCCGCCTTCACCGGCGGGACGAGGAAGAAGTCGACGTCGTCACCCATCTTCGCCTGCGTGTCCGCTGCGGCCCAGTTGCCGTTGAAGGTGAAGAGTCCCTCGCCGCCTTGGAACCGACTCACGAACGACGCGTAGTCGATCGCGTTGATGTCGCTCGGGAAGTATCCCGCGTCGGCCCAGCTCCGGATGAGCTCAGCGCCTTGGACGTTGCCCTTCGTGTCGTACGTGGCACCGGGCTTGTTGAAGATCCAGTCCGACATCTCGGCCTTGTCGCCGTACTGGTTCATGGCCGCCTGGATGACGAAGTTGACGACGCCGTCCTTGTCTCCCGCCATGATCGGCAGGACCCCGGCCGCCTTCGCGGTGGCGAAGTCGTCCTCGAGTTCGCCGAGCGTCGCCGGCGGCGCGTCGATTCCGAGTTGCTTGGCCAGCTTCAGGTTCATGTAGATGCCCGTCACGCTGTAGCCGAGGCCGAGCTGGTACAGCGATCCCTTGCCGCGGATGCCGTCGGCGTCGACCCGCAGCGGCGCGAGTTGCGACTCTGACCAGGCGTCCCAGCCGTAGGCCTCGGAGTACGGGTCGAGATTGGCGAGCAGGCCGTCCTTCACCGTGTCGCCGATGGTCGGGAGCCTGATGAGGTCGGGCGGGGTGTCGCTCGCGAGGAGTTTCGGCGCGTTCGCCGTGAGGTTCGCGAAGGTGTCGCGGTTGATCTTGAAGGTGATGTTCGGGTGTTGCTTCGTGAACTCGTCGGCCAGCTTCTCGGTGACCGGGAAGCCGGTCTCGTCGGCGATGGTGAGCTCGACCTTGTCCTTGGTCAGCGTGGTGCTGACGTCGACCGATGACGAGGCTGCGGGCGCCGAGCCGCCCGGAGCGCAGCCGGTGAGGGCGAGCGCGGAGGCCGCGGCGAGCGAGGTGAGGGCGACCGCTGAGCGGACGACTCCCCGACGGGAGGGACGGGTGAACATGAGGAGACTCCTTTGTCGAAGGTGCAGTGCTGTGACGTGCGCCGAGCGCGTCGAACCGCCTCGGCCGCGCGCCTGAGGGGGACGAGCGGGTAACCGGACCGGCCTACCTAAATCCATGTAGTTCGTCACTAAAAGGTTTTAGATAGCAGTAATGTTCTGCGGAGGCCCGAGGTTTGTCAAGTGTGATCTGATGGACGGGTCGGAGACCGGAACCGAGGGGAGTAGCGATGGCTCGAAACAGGGTGACGCTGGCGGATGTCGCGCGAGAGGCGGGGCTGTCGATCACCGCGGCCTCGATGATCCTCAACGGTCGTCCGGAGACCGGGCTGTCGAAGGAGTCCCATGATCGTGTCTTCGCCGCCGCCGAGGCGCTCAACTACCGGCCGAACGTGGCCGCCCGCGGACTCCGGACGGACAAGACCCGCACGATCGGGTTCATCTCCGACGAGATCGCCACCACACGGTACGCCGGTGGACTGATCAAGGGCGCTCTCGAGGCCGCCGAGGAGGCTCGCCACGTCATCCTCCTCCTCGAGACCGGCGGTGATCCCAGACGGGAGGCCGAGGCGATCGGCGCGGTCCTCGATCGACAGGTCGACGGCATCATCTTCGCGACCATGCGATCGCGCGAGTTCTTCGTTCCCGAGCTTCCGACCTCGACCTCGGTCGTCATGCTGAATGCGACGAATTCGCATCATCCCGTCTCCGTCCTCCCGGATGAGTTCGCCGGCGGACGCGCAGCGATCGAACTGCTCCTCGACCACGGTCACTCAGCGGGCATCGCGCTCATCGGGCAGAACGACGAAGTGGAGCGGGACCGCTTCCGTTCCGCGACGGTGGAGGCCCGGGTGGCCGGTATCCGCGGGGCGATGCGGGAGCGCGGCCTGACCTTCGTGGCGGAGGAGTCCATCCCGGTCTGGGAGCCCGAGCACGGCTATCGCGCGGTGCACGAACTCTTCGCTCGGCGGGACGACGTCCGGGCCCTGCTCTGCCTCAACGATCGTCTCGCCTTCGGTGCTTATCAAGCGTTGGCCGAACTCGGTCTGTCCGTGCCCGGAGACGTCTCCGTCGTCGGGTTCGACAACGACGAGGTCGCCTCCTATCTGCGCCCGGAGCTCTCGACCATCGCGCTGCCCCACGAGGAGATGGGCCGTCGTGCGGTCAAACTCCTGCTCGAGGGCGCATCGGGCGAGCCGGTGCTCGTCCCGATGCCGGTGGTGTCGCGCTCGTCCGTCGAACCACCGCGCGGCTGAACGGACTCGAACCGGAGGACGGCCCTCCGGCGGCGGGCCCCACCGCGGTCAGAGGCCGAGGCGGTCGAGCTGCTCCTCGAACCGGATCTGCACGTCCTCCGGCTCGGCGTCCTCCTCGGTGCTCCAGATCGCGTCGAGCTCCTGTTGGACGGACGCCGGGAGGGCGGCGAACTTCTCGTCCCACGCGGCGATCGGCGTCCAGTACCCGACGACCTTGAACCGGGTGGCGGGTAGCCCGAGCTCCTTGCGCAGGTACTTGCGCACGTCGCGGAGGGCCACCGTCTCACCCGCCACCCAGATGTAGCCCTGATCGAGCGGGAGGCGCTCGTCCACCACACTCCGGACGAGCCGGCCCAGCGCACTCGGGCCGTGTCCGTTGCCGCCCACCACCCAGGTCACCGTCACATCGTCGTTCGTCTCGATGACGATCCGATCCCGCTCGCTCGGTACCTCGAGCACCACGCGGGTCCGCAGTCCGGGCGGTGTCTGTTCGACGATGCGCTTGACTGCGGGAAGACCGGTGAGGTCAGCGACGAGGACCTGCCAACCGATGTCGGCGGGCGGCGCGTACAGGCCGGTGGGCGAGTTCAGGCCGAGCACGTGCCCGGGCTGGGCGCGAGCCGCCCACGGCCCCGCGACCCCGGCCTCGTGCACGACGAAGTCGATGTCGATCTCGAGGGGGTCCTGCCGCACGGCGCTGATCGTGTAGGTCCGCATCGGTGCCTGCGGGGAGCCCTCCGGCGTCTCCCACCAGTCGCCTGCCGGTACCGGGAGCGAGACCTCCGTCGGGTCGGCACCGTGGGGGAAGAAGACGCGGACGTACTCATCGCCCGTGCCGGTGCTGACGAAGTCCTCGACGCCCGGACCGCCGAGGGTGATGCGGATCAGGTTCGGACTCAGGGGTGTCGCTGCGGTCACGATGCCGCGGTGGATCTTCATGGCGTCTCGGCCTCTCGGGTCGGTTCGGTGTGCTGGGTCGGGTGCGGCCTGTGCGCGAGCCAGGACTCGCGGTAGGGGCCGGGGGAGGCGAGGAGTTCCGCGTGCGTGCCGTGCTGGACGATCCGACCGTCCGCGAAGACCGCGATCCGGTCGGCGGTGGCGGCCTGCTCCAACCGGTGCGCGATCAGCAGCGCGGTCCGGTCCGTCCGGAGGACGGCGATCGCCGCTTCGACGGCGTCGCGATGGTGCAAGCCGACGTCGGCCGTCGCCTCATCGAGGATCACGATCGCCGGGTCCGCCAGGAACGCCCGAGCGACCGCGAGTTGCTGGATGCGTCCCTCGTCCAGCGGCACGGGCGACTCCCTCGAGTCGGTCGGGTCCGCCGCCGGGTCGTCCTGCAACGCGGTGACCGCCCACTCGGCTCCGACGGCACGGAGCGCCGAGACCATCTCGTCCCGGCTGGCGTCCGGAGCCCCGAGCCTGAGGTTGTCGGCGATCGAGCCGCGGAAGTGGTGGAGCTCCTGCGACAGGTAGTACGGGGTGTCGTCGACGAGCACACGCCCCGACGTCGGGGGATGGTGTCCGGCGACGACCCGCGCCAGGGTGCTCTTGCCCGAGCCGGACGTGCCGACGAGCGCCGTGGTCGTTCCGGGCGGCACGTCCAGGGTGACCTGCGTGATCCCGCGGTCCGTGGTCCGGTACCGGAATGTCAGGTCACGCACTCGGATCCCGGGCGGTGCGGCGACACCGTCTGCGGCACCGCCGACGGGCGAGCGTGAATCCGTCATTGTGGACGACGAAGCCGCCGCGAGGTCGATGACCCCGACGAGCCGAGCCAGCCCGACCGTGGCCCGCTGGATGTCGTCGAGCCCGAAGATGAGCCGGCCGACCGGATCGAACAGCCGGTGGAACAGGAGCGCGGCGGTGGTCACGAGCCCGACGGTGATCGTGCCCTGCAGGTTGAGGAGGAAGCCGGTCGCCAGGATCGCCGACAGCCCGACGAGCTCACCCGAGTTGATCCATCGGAACAAGCGGTTCGCGACCCGCACGCCCTCGATCTGCGCGTCGATGGAGGCGGCCGCGCGTTCCCGGACACGTTCGAGCGCGTGGTCCGTGCCCACGAACGCGGCGAGGGTCTCCGCGCCGTCGACCGCGTCCAGCACGGCCTGACTGCGCGATGCCTCGCGGATCCGGACCGTTCGGAACACCACTCGGGATCGCCGGAGGAACGCCCGGGTCCCGAGGACGTAGCACGGCACCGAGGCGAGACCGGCGAGCGCGAGCCACGGGTCGACGGCTGCCAGGGCGACGGCCGACACTCCGATCGCGAACCCGGCGGAGAGGAGTGTCGGGGCGACGTTCCCGCCCGCCTCCGCGACCGCATCGACGTCGCCGGTGACCCGGGACAGGAGATCGGCACGCTCGCCGTCGTCGACGGTGCTCACCGGGAGCCGCATGGCCGAGGCGAACACGTCCTCGCGCAGTTCGGCGAGCAGGTCCTGCACCAGCCCCGTGAGCACCCGAGTCGCCCACAGCGTCACCGCGACGGCCCCGACAGCGCCGACGGCGGCTGCGGCCACCCAGCCTGAGACGACGCTCAGCCCGGTATCGGAAGCGACGGCGTCGACGATCCGCCCGAGACACGCGGGCATCACGACACCCAGTGCGGCGGCTGCGAGGAAGAGGACCACCACGGCGGCGGTCCGTCCGCGGTGTCGTCGGAGGAGGGCACCGACGACGGTTCGGACGCGGGAGCCGTCGGCGACGGGGAGCATCTCGGCGGTGGTGGGCTCCATGGCGGGATCAGTCATGGCGGGTCTCCGAACCGGGAGTGAGCTCGACGACTCTGTCGCAAGCGTTCAACAGGACAGGCGAGGTGGTGATGACGACGACGGTGCCGTCGTGCGCCGCGAGTGCTCGGGCGATGCGGGTCTCCGTGAGGACGTCGACGGCCGACGTCGGTTCGTCGAGGACGAGCACGTCCGCACCGGCATGGAGCGCCCGGGCGATGCCGATGCGCTGGCGCTGCCCGCCGGAGAGCCGCCTACCCGCCTCACCGACCGGTGACGACCAGCCGCCGAGCTGCACGACCGCATCGTCGAGCGCCGCCATGCCCACGAACACCGCGTCCGGGTCGCCGGTCACGTCATGACCGCGGACCGCCTCCGCCAGGGTGCCGCTCATGATGCGCTGGCCATGCGGTGGCGCGACCACACGACGGCGGTACGCCACCGGGTCGAGGTCCACCTGGTCGACGAGCCTGCCGTCGACGGCGAGCGAGACGCTGCCGCGCTCCGCGGGGGTCCGCATGCCGAGCAGGCGGGAGAGGGCGCGCGCGGTGTCGCTGTCTGGCGGCCGGATGCCGAGGAGTTCACCAGCACGGACGTCCACCGGTCGGTCCTGGTGTTCGAGGAGGAAGGACAGCACGACGTCGGTCGCAGGGCCGGAGTCGGACGGCTCGTCCGGCCGACCGCGCGCTTCGAGCAGGTCGTCGGCGTCGACGACCGCGGCCAAGCGCTTGGCGGAGGCGAGCTTGTGGATCCAGTTGGACGGGAATGTTCCCGCCTGTGCGAGGTATCCGCTGATGAACTGCGCGAGGCCGAGCACCGTCACGAGCTCGCCGATGCTGATCCGCCCCTCCGCGGCGAACCAGGCGGACAGGCCGACGAGTGCGGCCATGACGAATGCCGCCAGCGTGCCGCTCACGGCGTCGAAGAGGGCGAGGGACCGCCCGGCGGCCGTCGCTGCGCGTCGTGAGACGTCACTGGCGGCGTCATAGCGGCGAACGGCCTCAGCACGCCCGCCGATGCCCACGAGCACCCGGAACCCGCTCATGAAGTCGGCGGCCACCGCTCCGGCCTCGGTCGCCGCCCGTTGCTCGGCGAAGCCTCGGCGTTCCAGTGGTCGAGAGACGACGCGCATGACGAGCATCATCCCGATGGTCGACACGAACACCACGATCGTCGCCACCGGCGAGATCACCGACATCGCCAGGGCGGCTCCGATGATGGCCGCGATGGTCGCCGACTGCTGCGCGACCGACCAGGCGACCCCGGCCACCCGGTAGGTGTCGGACGTGACGACCGTCAGCGCCTCACCCGCCGAAAGGTTCTGTCGCGAGAGCTGCGGCCGAAGCATCCGGGACAGCGTGAGGTGCCGGAGCGCCTGTTCGCCGTGCCCGTAGATCGACACCATGAGGCGCGACGCCGACTGGTAGCTCACCGTCAGGACGAGGAAGGTTCCGACCAGGACCCCGATCCAGATCCCGAGGGCGACCGGATCGGACGGCACCACCGCACGGTCGATGGTCGCCCCGATGATCACGGGGATCGCCGCCTCCGACAGAGCGTGCACGATGAGGAGGCCGGTCGCGGCGACGAGCATGGCGCCGCGACCGTCCGCTCCCAGCGCGATGCCGAAGAGGCGCCGCGGCGTGCTGGTCGTCGTCTTGCTCATCGGGTCCGCCGTCCGAGCGGGAGCACCAGCGGGGTGCCGGAGACGGGGTCGGTGATGACCTGGCACGGCAGGTCGTACACGGCCTCCACGAGGTCGGCGGTGATGATCTCCTGCGGATCGCCCTGAGCGACGATCGCGCCGTCGCGCATCGCGACGAGATGGGTCGCATAGCGGGCGGCGTGGTTGAGGTCGTGGAGGACCGCGACGAGGGTGGTGCCGTTGCGGTGCAGATCCGTGAACAGCTCCATCAGCTCGATCTGGTGCGCGATGTCGAGGAAGGTCGTCGGCTCGTCGAGCAGCAGGTGCTTGGTCTGCTGGGCGAGTGCCATCGCGACCCAGACGCGTTGCCGCTGGCCGCCCGAGAGCTCGTCGACCAGCCGGCGGGACAGCTCCGTGACCCCGGTCGCGGCCATCGCCTCCGAGACTGCCGCTTCGTCGGCGCTGCTCCACGTCCGCATCGCGCTCTGGTGCGGGAACCGCCCGCGCCCGACGAGGTCGGCGACGGTGATCCCGTCGGGGGCGATGGCGGATTGGGGGAGGAGCCCGAGTCGGCGGGCGGTGTCCTTCGGTTTCGACGCGCGGATGTCAGCACCATCGAGGAGGACCGCGCCGGCGGTCGGGCGCAGGAGCCGCGCGAGTCCGCGGAGCAGGGTCGACTTGCCGCAGGCGTTCGGTCCGATGATGATCGTGAACGAGTCGTCCGGCACCTCGAGCGACAGCTCGGAGACGATCGGAGCATCCCCGTAGCCCAGGGTGAGGTCGCGGGCGAGGAGCGACGTGGTCATGGGGGTTCCTTTCACGTGCGGCGCACGAACTGGGCGGCCAGCAGGCAGGTCAGATAGATGCCCCCGACCGAGAGCGTCACCACGCCGACCGGGACCGCGAGCAGCTGGGCGACGGCGTCGGAGACGACGACCAGGGCGGCTCCGGTGAGCATCACCGGCGCGAGGCCCATCGGAGTGTTCGAGCGGGTGAGCCGTTGAGCGATCTGCGGGGCTGCCAAGGCGATGAACGAGATCGGGCCGGCCGCGGCGGTGACGAGCGCCACGAGGGCCACACCGACGACCATGGCGATCAGCCGGGTGCGTCCAGGGCGCACTCCGAGGGCCATGGCGGTGTCGTCGCCCATCTCGAGCACGGGGAGCGAGCGTCGGAGTGGCCGCGCCAGCAGGGCGAACACGACGAAGGCCGTTGCGGCGGGGAGCAGCTGGTCGAAGCCGAGCGAGGCGAGGGATCCGGCCCCCCACGTGGCCGCCATCATCGCCTGCTCGACGCTGACGGAGATGAGGATCCAGGAGGTGAGGGAACCGAGCCCGGCCGAGACACCGATGCCGACGATGATCAGCCGGAACGACGACATGGTGTGGCGGTTCGCGAGGAGGGCGACCAGGAGGGCTGTCAGCAGACCGCCGACGAGTGCCCCGGCGGCTTTGAACAGGTAGGTGTTGAGCCCGAGGACGAGCATCGTCAGCGTGACGCCGAACTGCGCGCCGACACCGAACCCGATGATGTCCGGTGAGCCGAGCGGGTTGCGGGTGAGCGACTGGAAGATGCCCCCGGCGAGCGCGAGCGCCGCTCCGCAGAGCACCGCGAACAGCACCCTCGGCAGTCGCCACTCGGTCACGACCTGGCGGACGTCCGGGTCGGATGCGGGGTCGACGATCGCCCGGATCACCGCGTCGAAGCCGATCTCGTACGCTCCGATCGTCGTCGCGAACAGCCCTGCTCCGATGATCACCACGATGAGAGCGAGGCACACGAGGACGGACCGCACGGGTACGAGCGTCGCGATGTGCGCGGTCTCCACGCGGATCAGCCGTCGTCCGTGGTCGATGACGCTCACAGTCCGCTCACCCGCTTCCGACGCACCAGCATGATCAGGATGGGGGCGCCGAGGAGGGCCGTGACGATCCCCACCCGGAGCTCTCCGGACGGCAGCACGATCCGGCCGAGGACGTCGGCGAGCAGCAGGAACGCGGGGCCGATCACCATCGAGTACGTCAGCACCCAGCGTTGGTCGGGGCCTGTGAACCACCGCACGACATGGGGGATCATGAGTCCCACGAAGGCGATGGGACCGGCGGCTGCGACGCCCGTGCCGGCCAGGAGGGTGACGGCCACGACGACCCACACCCGGGTGCTGCGCACTCGCGCACCGAGCGCCTGGGCGAGCTCGTCTCCCAGGGTCAGGGCATTCAGCGACCGGGCGCAGAGCAGACCGATCACGAGGCCCGCGACGATCAGCGGAGCAGCCCACGTGAGCTGGTCGAGGGTGCGTCCACCGATGGATCCCACGCTCCAGAAGCGCATGACCTGGAGGGTGCCTTCGTCCCGCAGCACGATCGCGGTGGTGAAACCGGTGCAGGCGGCACCGAGGGCGACCCCTGCGAGGGTCAGTTTCATCGGGGTCGCGCCCGAGGCCCCGACGGATCCGAGCGTGTAGACGATCACCGTGAGGATGAACGCACCCGCCAGGGCGAACGGGACGTAGGTGCCGGGAGTCGTCAGTCCCAGGACACCGACCGCGAAGGTCACGGCGAACGACGCGCCGGCGTTCACCCCGAGGATGCCCGGGTCGGCGAGCGGGTTGCGGGTGAAGGCCTGGATGAGCCCGCCGCAGACGGCGAGCGCCGCACCGACCAGGATGCCGAGCAGCGTCCGTGGGACGCGCAGCTCCATGACCATGAGGTGCAGGGGGTTCGCGTCGTCGTAGGCGACGAGCGCGCGGACGACGGTCAGTGGATCGATGGCCCGATTGCCGATGGCGAGTGAGGCGACGGCTGCGGCGATCAGCACCACCGTGGCGACGAGGAGCCCGACGGCGAGGGTCCCGGTGCGGTGGGGCGAGACGTCTGCGCGTCCGGCCCAACCGGGCATCGGGACGTCCGCCGCCCCGCCCGCAGCAGGCGCTGCTGACGGGGCGGCGGACCGGGAGATCTCCGACGTCACTTGCCGTCGATGGTCGGCTCGCCCTGCAGTGCCGCTGCGAGGTCGTCGACGTAGCCGGGCAGGACGTACTGCAGGGACAGGACGGTCGGCGCGCTGATCGCCGAGGCCTTGGCGGCGTCGGCGTAGATCACGTAGGACCCGGCGGCGATCGGCGACCAGCGCGACACCACGGCGTTCTCGACCGTGTACGTCCCTTCCTCGGCACTTCCGCCCCATGCGGCGAACAGGTCGGCGTCCACGTCGTAGAGCTGTTCGAGGCTGACGCCGGTGTACCAGTTGTCGCCCTCGGCGCTCGCGAGGAAGCTGTCCATCGCCGAGGTCGAGGTGAAGCCGAGCGCTTCGGTGATGCGGACCCGCGGGTCGTACTCGAGGTAGACGCCGAGGTCCGTCCCGCCCTCGTTCAGGGTGAGGCCCCAGACGAAGCTCTTGTCGTCGAACTCGGGGTGTGCGTCGGCGAGGGAGGTGATGAGGTCCTCGGTCTCGCCGATGAGCTCCTCGGCCTTGGCCTCCTCCGACATCGCCTTCCCGACGGTGCGGGTCATGCCCTCCCAGGTGCCCGGGTTCCAGGGTCCCTCGATGTAGGGGACGGTCGGGGCGATCTCGGTGAGCCGCTCGTATTCGATGTCGGTGACACCGGAGTAGAGGCTCAGGATCAGGTCGGGCTTCAGGGACTTGATCGCCTCGTAGTTCGGGCCGTCGTCCGTGAAGGGGATGATCTCGGGCATCTCGCCGTACGCCTCGGAGACGTAGTCCTCGAACCAGGGCTGGTAGCCGCTCTCACCGGCACCCCAGACCTCTTCGATGCCGACGGGGTTGGTGCCGAGGGCGGCGACGATGTCAGGCGTCATCCACCCGAGAGCCACGATCCGTTCCGGCTTCTCCGGGATGACGGTCTCACCGTGGGCGTGTTCGATGACGACGCCGTCGGTCGATGCCGTCGTCGATCCGGTGTCGCCGGTGGCGGCCGAACATCCGGCGAGGGCGAGAGCGGTGGCGATGACGGCGGCGAGGAGGGTGGATCCTCGGCGGACGTTCGGGCGCGCGAAAGCGTGCGGCATGGGGCTCCTTTGAAGAGGGGGGAGTGGGATCACCGCTGGCGATCCAGAAGTTAGGTAAGCATGTCCTAACAGAACGATCGTAGGGCGCTTCCGCGCGCGACAGCGTCGAGGAACCGACGAGTTCTGTCGCGGATCCGACACGGTGGTGCGTGCCCGGGTGGATCAGCGCCAGTAGAGCTGGTGGGCGGGGTCCGCCTGCACCCGTGCCACGTACTCCCGAGGGGTCATGCCGAACCGGGCTCGGAAGCTCGCGGAGAAGGCGCTCGAGGACGCGTACCCGCACCGGTGCGCGGCCGCCCCGATCGGCATGCCGTCGATGATCAGCCGCGCCGCCAGCGTCATCCGGACGCCCGTCCGCCACCGGGCGAAACTCATCCCGGTGTCGTGCTGGAAGATCCGTAGCACGGTGCGCTCGTGGAGGCCGTGCACGTCGAACAGCTCGCGCGCGCCCCGGAGGTCACCCGGGTCGGCGAGGATCGCACGGACGAGCGGACGGACACGATCGTCGGACGGCATCGGGATCTCGCCCCAGCCGTCCGCCGACTCCGCGGCGGGCTGCTGCAGCATCTCGATGAGCACCGCCTGTGCACGGACCCGGAGGTCGGTCGGCATGTCGTTGATCCCGAGGTGGAGCAACATCTCCTGCACCGCACGCGGGACCAGGACCTGGGTGACGGTCTCCACGGGCGCGATCAGCGAGGTGGCGGGGAGGTAGGTGTAGCACCCGGTGGAGTCGCGTTCGTGGTGCGCGGTGTGCGGCGTGTGTGCTGGGATCCAGACGCCCTGACCCGGTGCGAGGCGCCACATCGCGTTCGGGAGATGCACCCACACGGTGCCGCGGTAGCACCAGGCGAGCATGGCGTCCGGATGACGGTGCGGTGGCGAGAGCGGTCGGCTCCCGGTGTCCTCGTCGGTGACGACGCCGGTGCCCATCAGATACGGTTCGGCGACGGACGACGGATGCTCGGGGCTCGCGTCCCAGTCGACCTGGCTGTACGGGCTCAACGCGCGCTCGTGCCGGCGTCGCCGATCAGCGGGAGGCCGTCGTCGTCGAAGTGGACGCCCTTCGCTGCCAGCCGGCGTTCCGCCTCGTGGTGGACGACGCCGCGCTTGCGCGGATCGGCTTCGAGGAGACGGAGCAGGAGCTCGTCGGTCGCGTTCGGGTGCAGCGCGATCTCGATGCGCGCACCCCAGAAGCGATCCTTGAGGAAGAGCTCCAACGCCGCTGGGTCGGCTGCCGGGTTGTGCGCCGCAGCGGCGCGGATCGCCTGATTGGGGTCCTCCGCCAGGACGGAGAACTCCTCGAACGTGCTCGCCGATCGCGCAAGCTCGTAGCGACGTTGCTCGTCGGCGATCTGCTCCGGTGTCTTGCGTCTGGCCACGGTGGTCCCTTCATCGCGTCGCCGTCAACCTACCTGGCTCGCACGATGTTCGACAACGGCGGCTTGCCGCGATGACTCGCAGACGGGACACTGGGGTCGCTGCATGGACGTCATGAGCGTGATCTTCGGGGGAAGGAGCAGCGATGACCGCTGCACCGGGATGGTACGAGGCGGGGAAGCCGGGCAAGCTGCGCTGGTGGGATGGAACGCGGTGGACTGCTCAGGAGGCCGACGCCGCGCGACCGGTGCAGCAACAGCAGGTGCCGGTCGCACCGCTGGCGCCGACTCCCATGGTGTCGCCGTCGCAGCTGCCGTCCGGACCGCAGCTGGGCTGGTATCCGACCGGGCCGGATCAGCTCCGATGGTGGGACGGCTCGCATTGGACGGGGCTCAGGGTCAAGAACGGGAAGCCCGGGACCGATTGGGCGACCACCGAGCAGCCGAGCTTGGCCTGGGTGTTCGGATCGGTCTTCCTCGTGCTGGCGATCGCGCAGTTCAGCCTCGGCGCGCTGTCTACCCACCTGTCGTTCAACGGATTCCCGATGCTCCTCCTGACGCTGCTCTGGTTCGGTATCGCCGCCCAGACGACCGCCGTGCGGCGGATCCCGCAGCCGGTCGGTGCCCCGGTGGTCGTCGACGTGGTCCGTCCGTTGCCCGGTGAGCAGGACGGCCCCGGTGCCGGGTGGTACTCCGTGTCGCCTCGGGCGACGAGGTGGTGGACCGGCTCACGCTGGGCCCAGTACGTCGGAACCCAGTACGGCATCCGGCCGACGTTCCATGGAGCGCGCGCGTTCCGCACCTATCTCGTCATGTCCTGGGTCGTCCTCGGGATCGGTGTGCTCGCCGTGATTGTCGGTGTGGTCATCCTCGTCAACAGCAGCGGCGACGGCTACGGCTTCCTCGGAGGGTTCATCGGCGGCATCGTCGTGGGTGGCGGTGTCCTGTTCGCGGTCCTCGGCGGGGTGCTCCTGATCATGTCGCGGATACAGCGCCGGCTCCTGCTCCTCCCGGAGCAGCCGCCCGGGCGCTGACCGCGGCGCGGCACAAGGGGAGGACGGCCCGTCGTCCGCGGGTAGGCTCGTCAGTCGGATGCGACGCGTCCGACCACCGATCCGAAGGGCACACGATGACCACGCAGGAACTGACCATCTCGAACTTCGAGGACACCGTGTCGGCCGACGGCATCGTCCTGGTCGACTTCTGGGCCGAGTGGTGCGGCCCGTGCAAGGCTTTCGGCCCCGTCTTCGAGCAGTCGAGCGAGCAGCACCAGGACGTCGTGTTCACCAAGGTCGACACTGAGGCGAACCAGGAGCTCGCGAGCGGGATGCAGATCACGTCGATCCCCACGCTCATGGCGTTCCGCGACGGCGTGCTCGTCTTCTCGCAGGCCGGTGCCCTCCCCGCGCCGGCACTCGAGGACCTCATCTCGCAGGTGCGCGGTCTCGACATGTCCGAGGTGCACGCCGCCATCGCAGCGGCGAAGGCCGAGGCACAGGCCGAGTAGCGGACGTCGGGAGGAGGCGGTCAGTCTTCCGGATCGCCGGGCGGACGCGCGAACTCAAGCCGGTGGACACCGGGCTCGTCGAGCCCGATCCGCCGCCGCCCGGCCGGGGCGCCGTCCTCCAACCGGGTCGGCAGTGCGCCGCCAGGGCCCGTGATGGTGATCATCGAGCCGTCGTCCGGCAGCTCGACGAGCACGCCGCCGGCCGTGAGAAGCAGGGTCGCCGCGACGGGGCGATGACGGCTCCACTCGACATCCGCGACGTGTCCACCCCGGACCCGGAACCCTCGGAACCGTCCCGCCGACCACTCGGCCGGGAGGGTCGGCAGCAGCGACAGGACACCGCCGTGCCCCTGGACGAGCAGCTCGACGACACCGGCCGTCCCACCCAGGTTGCCGTCGATCTGGAACACGTCGTCGAGGTCGCCCATCGGGTGCAGGTCGAGCAGCGAGGCCGATGACATCGGACCGAGTAGCGTGTCGAGCGCCTCGGACGCGAGCCCTGGATCACGGAGTCGTGCGGCCAGGCAGAGGACCCAGGCCATGCTCCACCCGGTTCCGCCACCGCCGTTCGCGAGTCTCCGTCGCAGTGCGCGTCGGGCTGCCTCGAATTGCTCGGGCGTGGCCGATTCGGTGATCCGGGTCCCCGGGTACAGACCGTACAGGTGGGAGAGGTGTCGGTGGCCGGGCTCGGTCGGCTCCCGCTCCTCGGCCCACTCCAGGAGTGTTCCGTCGCGGCCGACCTGCGGCAGTCGGAGGGTGGCCACGGTGTCGCGTGCTCGAGCCAGGAGCCCGACGTCCGCGATGCCGTCGCCGACCCTCTCCGCGAGGGCGAGGTACTCGCGGAGGCACTCGTGCGCCAGCTCCTGGTCCATCGCCACGCCGGCCGTCACCGCCGCCGTGTGATCCGTGTCGACCACGAACCGGTTCTCCGGTGAGGTCGACGGACTCACGACCAGCGATCCGGCGGCATCCGTGACGACCATTCCCAGGACGAACGAGACCACCGGCTCGACGGCCTGCAGGACGGCGACGCGTGCGGCGTGATCAGCTCCGCCGTCGTCCAGACGGCGGTGGAGGTGCGCGACGAGCCAGGGGAGCGCGCTCGGCCAGTTCGCCCAGTGCGCGTCGAGCGGCACGGCGTCCGTGTGCCTCCAGAGGTCGCTGTTGTGGTGGGCTGCCGCCCCGTCGAGGCCGTAGGACTCGCCGGCGGTGCGCTGCCCGGCGTCAACCAGTTCGCCGATGAACCGGGTGAGTGGCTCGACCAGGTCACCCAGGCCGGTGCTCTCCGCCGGCCAGTAGTTCATCTGGAGGTTGATGTTGGTGGTGAAGTTCGCGCTCCAGGGTGGCCTGACCTGATCGTTCCAGACCCCCTGGAGGTTCGCCGGTTCGGTCCCCGGTCGGGAGCTGCCGATGAGGAGCGCCCGTCCGAGGTCGAAGTACCGCTCCGCGAGGTCGGCCGACGCGGACGCCGATGCCGAGAGGTCCAGATCGACGCGGTCGAAGAGCGACCGATGGTCGGCGACGTGCCGATGGAGCAACGCTTCGCCGGATCGCTGCAACGCACTCGAGACCGTCGCCCGGGCGTGCTCCAGCAGCGTGGACGGGTCGCCCAACGGCCGATCTCGCCACCCGCGGTGTCCGGATCGTGCACCGGCGACGAGGCGGAACCCGCCCGGGATCGGTTGCACCGCGATCGACAGCGCCCAGGCCATGCCGGTGTCGACGAGACCGTCGGCGTCCGGGACGTCGGTCGGGTACCGGATGGCCTCGTCATCGTCACCGCCGAGATACGAGGGTCGCACGCTCGCGGGCGCACGGCCGGTCGCCGACCACCACCGGGTGTCGCCGACCGTGCGCTCCTCCGTCCTCGACGGGTGCGGCGTCGCGAACCCGACCCTCGGTTCACGGACACCGTCACCCAGCAGCTCGACGACCAGCACGTCGTCCACCGCCGACACGAACGCGTGGAGCGTGACCGCCTCGCCACCGCTCGCGGACGTCGTCTCGACGACGCCGCGCGCGAGATCGGAGGTCCGTGTCGAGCGCGAACCGCTGTCGGGCGACGCGTAGTCGATGGTGAGGCGCCCGAGCGGCTGGAAGGACTCGGTGAACGTGGTCCCGCGCAGTGCAGCCGAGCGGACATCGGCCGCCACGGGATCGCCGTCGGCGATCGCCCGGCGCACGGACTCCAGCGGACTGGGCAGCGAGCGGCCCGCCGGCCCGTCGCCAGGACGTCGCGGACCTCCCGACCACAACGTGTCCAGGGAGAGGTCCATGCCCTCCCGTCCGGGCACGCCGTCGAGCGCCGCGCCCAACGTCCCGTTCCCGATGAGGAACCGATCGACGAACCGGGTGGCCGGTCCGTCGAGTTCGATTCGATGACGCTCGACGCGCTGCTGTCGGTGATCCATCAGTGGTCGAGTCGGAGCAGCACGGCACCATGCGCGGGCAGGGCCGTGTCGACGGCACCGTCGACGACCGGCAACGGCCGACCACTCCACAGCTCCGTGACGGACGATCGATCGGCGCAACCGAGATCGGCCAGGTGGACCCGCAGCTCGGTGTCCGCATCGCCGAGCCAGAACACCGCGCGCCACCGGGTCTCGCCGAGCTCAGCCGCCCAAACGACGAGGTCGCCGTCGCGGATGATCTCCCGGCTCCCGTCGCTGCCGAGCAGTGCGAGCACGTCCGGGTTCGTCAGAAGCGCGAGCGTGTGCGCCGGGGTGTCCGGGAGGTGGCCGCCGAAGAAGAGCGGCGACCGGCCGATGCACCAGAGGGTCATGAGCGTCTGTTGTTCGGACAGGGTGAGGCGGCTCAGCCGGTCCGAACCGACGTGGGCCCGGATGCCGATCCGCCCGAGCGGGAGCATGTCGGCATCGGCCCACGCCCCCGGACGCTGGAGGGGCGCCCAGCGGGCCAGGCGCTGGAACTGTTCGAGCACCGCCGACCAGTCGTCCCAGAGGTCGTCGGAGATCCGCCACAGCTGCGCCGTCGATCGAAGGGTGTCGAGGTGCTCGGTCGAGAGTCGCTTCCCCGGGGACAGGCTGAGCACCATCGGTCGACCGGTCGCGTCGATCGCGCGCGAGATGGCCTCGATCTCGGCGGTCTGGATCGGTGGGTAGAGCACGTCGTCGAGCTTGATGAGGTCGACGCCCCACTCGGCGAGCTGCGCCATGACCGAGTCGTAGTAGGCCTGCGCACCCGGGGCCGTCATGTCGACGCCGACGTTGTCAGGGTTCCACGGGCAGACGTTGGTCGGATCGGCGATCTCCCCGCAATGGGCCGTCGAGCCGAGGATCGGCAGGTCGAGGTCGACGGCCCGCCGCGGCACGCCACGCATGAGATGCACCCCGAAGCGGAGCCCGAGCGCGTGCGCGCGGTCGGCGAGCGCGCGGAAGCCGCCCGACGCCGCAGACGGGAACCGGTTCGGCGCGGGTTGCGGCCGGCCCCAGGCGTCGAGCGTCGGCTGGGAGACGCGCTCGTAGTCGCCGACCCCGGGCGCCGGTTCGTACCACTGGATGTCGACGACCACCGTGTCCCAGCCGACGGGCAGCAGGTGCTCGGCCAGGAACGCGGCGTTGGCAAGTACCTCGGCCTCCGTGACGGACCCTCCGAAGCAGTCCCAGCTGTTCCAGCCCATCGGCGGGCGGTCCGCCCGCGCCCGACGTGCTGCACGCACCTCGGTGACAGCGATCTCCACCTCGCTCATGGCGCGACGACCTGAGCCGTGATCGTGGCGAACGAGTGCGGTGGGAGCGTGACGCGAAGACCCGTCGGTGTGACGTCGAGACCCGTGAGCGGTCGCGGTGACACGGCGTCGGTCTCACCGGGACGGTTGTGGGCGTCGGGCCGCGCAGCGGTGAGCAGCCGGCCGTGCGGCTCGACCACGGACCCGCCACGGACGTCGACCTCGATGACGAGTGGCGCGTCGAGGTCGACGTTCGTCAGCGAGCAATGGAGGACGCCGTCCTTGACGCTCGCCGAGGCGGAGACGGTCGGGATGCCACCCGGGTGTGCGGCGTCGGCGTCGCGGACCGGCCCGACCACGTGCGTCGGGAGGGACGTGGCGTCCTGGTGCGGGCTGTTCATCTCGAAGACGTGGAAGGTGGGCGTCCGGACCATCTCGCCGCCGTCGGGATCGGTCAGGAGCATCGCCTGCAGGACGTTGACCGTCTGCGCGATGTTGGCCATGCGCAGCCGGCCCGCGAATCGGTGGAACACGTCGAAGTGCCAGGCGGCGACCATGGCGTCGCGGATGGTGTTCTGCTGGAACAGATGCCCGGGGTGCGTGCCCGGCTCGACGTCCCACCAGGTGCCCCACTCGTCGAGCACCATGCCGAACTGTTCCTCCGGGTCGTACACGTCCATGACGGCGGCGTGCGACGACAGCAGCTGCTCGACGCCCTGTGCTGCGGTGATCGTGCTCCAGTACTCCGCGGCGTCGAACCCGGTCGCGCTGCCCTTCGCCTTCCAGCTGCCGCCGATCGTGTAGTAGTGCACCGAGACGGCTTCCCAGGGGGTCGCCGAGAACGGGTGGGTGGCCACGTCGGCGACGACCTCCATCAGCGTCTTGGTCCAGGCCACGTCGAACCCGTCGGCGCCGGCGGCGACCCGGTAGAGCGGGACCTTCCCGCCGCTCTCGCAGAAGGTACCGAACTGGCGTGCGAGGTCCGCGTAGGCGCCGGCGCGCAGGTTGCCGCCGCAGCCCCAGGGCTCGTTGCCCAAGCCCCAGAACGGGACGTCCCACGGCTCCTCCCGGCCGTTCGCGCGACGCAACTCGGCCATCGGGGTCTCCCCGGCACCGGTCAGGTACTCGATCCAGTCGGCCATCTCCTGCACCGTGCCCGAGCCGAGGTTGCCCGAGACGTAGGCGTCGGCACCGAGGAGCTCGCACAGCTCCATGAACTCATGGGTGCCGAACGCGTTGGTCTCGCTCGTCCCGCCCCACTGTGTGTTGACGAGCTTCGGGCGATCCTCACGAGGTCCGATGCCGCTCGTCCAGTGATAGCGGTCCGCGAAGCAGCCGCCCGGCCAGCGCAGGTTCGGGATGCGCAGTTCACGGAGCGCCTCCACGACGTCGAGCCGGATGCCGCCGACGTTCGGCACGGGCGAGTCCTCGCCGACCCAGAAGCCGTCGTAGATGCCGCGCCCGAGGTGTTCCGCGAAGTGGCCGTAGACGTGTCGACTGATCGTGGGGCCCGGCCGGTCGAGGTCGACGGTGACGGTCGCAGTGGAATCCATGGGTGATGTGGTCCTGTTCTGTGCAGCGGGTCGTGGGTCAGACGGCGGTCACGAGGATCGTGATCGCGCGGTCGGGCTGGAAGGTGGGGAGGTCGAGGCCGATCACGGCGAGCTGGCCACCGCTCAGCACGGGCGCCGCCGCGAGCGTGGCCGGGTCGGCGTCGAGTGGCGGCGCATCCCGGAGCCACTGCGGGATCACCCAGCGCGGGCCGAGGGAGTCGTCCTGCGCGACAGCGAGGCGGTAGTGACCATCCGGGCGGAGTCCGGGAAGGCGCACCCGACGACGGGAGTCGGCCGACCGCGGGGGAGTCACGAGGGTGTACAGCGCGGTGGTGCCGTCCTCCGCGACGACCCCGCGCAGGGTCGGAGCGTCGTCGTCCCACTCGCCGTCGCCGACGACGCGGCCGGTGGCGATGAGTCCGCGATGCCGCGTGAACACGGTGATCCATCTGGCGAGGGTCGTCCGATCCGCATCGTCGAGCTCGCGCAGATCCCACTCCACACCGAAGTGCCCGAGCAGGGCGACCGCGCACCGGGTGTGGAGCGTGTGCGTGCGTCCGGTCGTGGCTGATCTGGCCGAGGCCACGTGCGACCCGAGCATCTCGGGCGGGACGAGGAGCCCCGTCCACCGGAGCATCCGGGCCCGCTCGATCGGGTCGTGGTTGTCGGAGGTGTGGACACGATCGGACCGCTCGAGGACACCGAGGTCGACGCGGCCTCCGCCCGACGCGCAGCTCTCGATCTCGAGGTGCGGGTGCCGCGATCGGAGCTCGTCGAGCAGCCGGTAGAGGGCTTCGGTCTGGTCGTGCACGGCTGGCCGGCCGGTCGACGGATGGCCGGCGTCGACGAGGTCGCGATTGTGGTCCCACTTCAGGTACGCGATCCCCAGCTCGACGACCAACGTATCGATGGCCTGCAGGATGTGGTCGAAGGCCGCCGGATTGCCGAGATCGAGCACGTGCTGATGTCTGACGGGCGACGGGAGCTCGTCCCGCGCCCGGAGGATCCAGTCCGGGTGCTCCCGTGCCAGGTCGGAGTCCTCGTTGATCATCTCGGGTTCGAACCACAGCCCGAACTCCATGCCGAGTGATCGCACCCGGTCGGCGAGCGGCGCGAGACCGTCCGGCCAACGCTCGGGGTCCGGTGTCCAGTCGCCGAGGCCGCGGGTGTCGTCGTGACGTCCGCGGAACCATCCGTCGTCGAGCACGTAGCGCTCGACGCCGATGGCCGCGGCCCGGGTCGCCAACTCGGTGAGGACGTCGAGGTCGTGATCGAACAGGACCGCCTCCCAGACGTTCAGGGTGACGGGTCGCGGACGACGAGCCGCCCGCGAGGTCGAACGCAGCCACCGGTGGTATCGCGACGAGGCGGCATCGAGGCCGACGCCGTGGGCCCCGTACACCCATGGGGTCCGGTGGTCCTCGCCAGGGCCGAGTCGGACCTCGCCGGGCAGGAGCATCTCGCCGCCACGGAACGCGAGGTGTCCGTCGGTGCGCTCGACGCCGATCGTGTGGTTGCCGCTCCAACCGACATGGCACAGCCAGACGTCGCCGGTCCGGCTGTCGAACCCCGGTGTTCCGATCGCGGTGACCCCGGTGGCGTCGAGACCGGGACGACCGTGCCGCGACTCGCGGAGGTGCGTCCCGGTCGTGACCGGAAGCCGCTGCGGCAGCTTCTCGTTGCCCCACCGACCGGTGAAGTCGACGATCTCCCGAGCCGACGTCGGGATCGGGAGGGCCGGCACGACACCCTCGATCTCCAGAAGGTCGTCGCCCCGGTTCGTGACCGTCACGCGCGTGCGCAGCAAGCCACTCGGTGTCAGTTCGATCGCCACGAGGAGAGCGCTGCCGGTCTGGTCGTCGAGCGCGGTCACCTCGACCAGCGCGGCGCCGTACTGCCGCACCTCGCCGGCCGGGAGGGCCGTCCCGTCGACCTCGACCGAGGCAACGTCGAAGCGCGACGACCAGGCCGTCCCGGCGCGATGCGCGCGGAGACCGGGGAGACCAGGCCAGCCCGACGCGTGCTCGGGCAACAGGCTCGGTTCGTACGGCGCGTCCGAGCCGTCGACGAGGTCGCCCCGCACGGTGGTCGTGGCCGCGGCCAGCCAGTCGAGGTCGTCGGCCTCGACGGCGGCACCCCAGTGCGCGATCGTCGGGAGACGGGTCCCGTGCTGGACGAGGACGACGGAGACGCCGTCGCACTGCAGATGGACGACGCGGTGTTCGAGCGTCGCTGCGAGGTCGGACATGGTTCCTCCGAACCGGTCGGTGAGGCGTGTGTGACGGCCGGGCAGGCCGAAGGTCAGGCTGAGTCCCGGACGACGAGCGTGGTGTCGAGCCAGCGCGGAGCGGTCGTCCGGCCGGCGATGAGCTCCATGACGAGTTCCGCGGCGACCCTGCCCATCTGCTCCAGCGGCTGGCGGACCGAGGTCAGCGGTGGCTCCGCCGTGGCCGCGACGACCGTGTCGTCGAATCCGACGAGCGCGATGTCGTGCGGGACCGTGCGGCCGCTGGCCTCGAGGACGCGCATCGCTCCGACAGCCATGAGGTCGGAGCCCGCGAAGACGGCGTCGAGGTCCGGGTACCGGGAGAGCAGCCGCGCCATGGCCGACGACCCGCTCGGCATGGTGAAGTCGCCTCGGGCGACCGCACGGGTGTCGAGGCCGCGTTCGGTGAGGACGTCCCGCCAGCCTCGGACACGGTCGCTGGAGGCGGCCATGTCGGCGGGACCCGAGATGACGCCGATCCGCGTGCGGCCGAGCGCGATCAGATGTTCCGCCGCGAGCCGACCGCCGGCGTAGTTGTCGGAGTCGACGAAGGTGACGTCCTCCGTGTGCTCACCCATCGGGCGGCCGACGAAGACGATGGGGAGGTCCACCGAGGCGAGCGCCTGGGTGATGGTGCTGATCTCGTGCTGCAGGATCACCACCGCCCCGTCCACGTAGTGCGCCGCCAGGTAGGCGACGAGCGCGTCGAGTTGGCGCGGGTCGGCGAGGAAGAGTGCGGGTTGCTGAGCTGCCGAGAGGAGCGCCGCGGTGGCGCCTTTGAGCGGTGCCGCGACGAACGATCCGGAGAACGGCTCGAGCTCGCCCGCTGCGAGGACGATCGCGACGGCGCCCGTCCTGCCGCCGGCGAGCGACCGGGCTGCGACGTTCGTGCGGTAGGCCAGTCTCACGGCTGCTTCGCGCACCGCGACGACCATCGAGGCGTCGACCGTCGAGGCACCGGCGAGGACCCGCGATGCGGTCGCTCGGGAGACGCCGGCCTCTCGGGCGACGTCCACCAGGGTCGGTTTGCGCATCCTCGCTCCTTTGCGATCCTCCACCTGCCGGTGGTCTGGCAACGAGCATCGCAGAATCCGAGAGAGCGGTCTCCGAGTTGCGCAATATTGCCCTGGTGCCCTGGAACCCCGCTGCCTATGGTGATCACCACGCCCGAACGGTCCGGATGCTCCCCGATCCAGTCGGCATCGGCGCGAGCCGGAGAGCGATCTCCGGCCGGTGACCGCAACGTAGCGCGACACCGCGGAACACGATCCCGCATAGGAGGGGGATTTCCAGTGAAATTCCGTCTTGCAGCAGCAGCAACCGTCGCCGTCATGGTCGGCGCCCTGGTCACCGGTTGTTCCGGGTCCGGCGGCGGCGATGACAAGACCTTCCAGTTCTGGTCCTTCACGGGCATCAACCAGAAGGCCGATGTCGAGAAGTACAAGGAAGCGCACCCCGACATCACCGTCAAGCTCACCGAGGTCGGCAGCACGCAGGAGACCGCCCAGGCGCTCACCGCGGCGTTGGCCGGCGGCAAGGTCCCCGACCTGGTGCTCATCCAGGGGGACGACATGCCCAACTTCGTCGCGAACCCCGACAACTTCGTCGACCTGAGCACGATGGGCGCCGACGACATCTCAGGGGACTACCTGCCGTGGGTCTGGGACCAGGCGGTGGCCCAGAACGACGCCGTCATCGGGGTGCCGACCGACGTGGGCGGGATGTCGATGGCGTACCGAGCCGACCTCTTCGAGGCCGCCGGCCTGCCGTCGGAACCGGACGCGGTCGCTGCGCTCTGGCCCACCTGGGACGACTTCATCTCCGTCGGCCAGCAGTACGTCGCCGCCACCGGGAAGCCGTTCCTCGACAACGCCGGCACCTCGGTCTTCTTCCAGACCGTGAACCAGGTCGACGAGAAGTACTACACGCCCGAGGGTGAGCTCGTGTACGACACGAATCCGCAGGTGAAGGAGGCGTTCGACATCTCGATCAAGGCGATCGAGGCCGGTATCACCGCGAACGTCCCCGCCTTCTCCACCGGCTGGAGCACGGGCAAGACCAACGGCGCCTTCGCCGCGATGGCAGCTCCCTCCTGGATGCTGAAGAGCATCAAGACGGACGCTCCCGACACCTCGGGCCAGTGGCGCGTGACGACGGTCCCCAAGGTCGCCGGCAACTGGGGTGGCAGCTACCTCGCCATCCCGAAGCGCGCGGCGAACCCGGAGGCGGCGTGGGCCTACATCAAGGAGATGCAGTCGCCCGAGTCGCAGCTGAAGAACTTCACCGACACCGGCGCCCTGCCCAGCACGGTCTCCGCGTACGAGTCCACGGCGATCGCCGACTACACCGACCCGTTCTTCGGCGACTCGAAGATCGGTGCCGTGCTCGGTAAGTCCCTGCAGGAGTTCAAGCCGTTCTTCAACGGTCCGGAGACGGCGACGATCGGTTCGGCGATGATCAACACCGTGACGGACGTCGAAGCCGGCAACACCCCACCGGACAAGGCCTGGGACGTCGCGATGAAGGCCGTGAAGGACGCCCTCGGCGGCTGACCCGACGACCCCGTCCACCCGTCCGCTCCGACCCGGGGCGTTCCGGCCGAGCAGCACGCCGGAACGCCCCTGAAGGATCATCGTGACCACGCACATCGCCCCACCTCGGCTGCCGAAACAGTCGCCACCCGGTATCGGGACGCGGATCCGCAACACCCTGCCGGAACGCTTCGCCCCCTACGTCTACATCGCCCCGTTCTTCCTGATCTTCGCCGTCTTCGGCCTAATCCCGCTCCTGTTCACCTTCGTGGTGTCCCTCTTCGACTGGAACCCGATCGGTCAGCAGACCTTCATCGGCTTCGACAACTTCACCAGGCTCGCGGCCGACCCGCGGTTCTGGAACGCGATGCTCAACACCTTCGCGATCTTCATCATCTCCACGGTGCCGCAGCTGGTCATCGCCCTGGGCCTCGCCCATCTGCTGAACCACGTCCGCCTTCGCTTCGCCACCGGGTTCCGGATGGCGATGCTCGTGCCGTACATCACCTCGGTCGCCGCGACCACGATCGTGTTCGCCCAGCTGTTCGACCGTGACTACGGGCTCTTCAACTACCTCATCAGCTTCTTCGGCGGTGACCACGTCGACTTCCTCAACGACAAGGTCGGCTCGTGGTTCCTCGTCGCGCTCATGGTCGTCTGGCGGTGGACGGGCTACACGACGCTGCTGTACCTGGCGGCACTGCAGGCGATCCCTCGCGACGTGTACGAGGCGGCCGCCGTCGACGGCGCCGGCGGCTGGAAGCAGTTCGTCTACATCACCATCCCGTCGTTGCGTCCCATCATCGTGTTCACGATCGTCACCTCGACGATCGGTGGGCTCCAGGTGTTCACCGAACCACTGCTGGTGAACCCGGCCACCGGCCTCACCTGCGGTGCGGCACGACAGTGCCAGACGCTCACGCTGTTCCTCTACGAGCAGGGCTTCGGCCAGTTCGAGTTCGGATACGGCTCGGCGATCGGCGTCGCGCTGTTCGTGATCGTCGTCCTCGTCGCCCTGCTGAACTTCTTCCTGTCCACCCGCACCCGAGGAGGACGCTGATGTCCGAGACGCTCAACTCCACCCAGCTGATGGCGAGCGCGACCTCCGCCGGCCGGAAACGGAACGGCGGCCGGATCGGCCGCATCCCCTGGTACACCTACGTCCTCCTCGTGTGCGCCGTCATCGTGAGCATGTTCCCGCTGTACTTCATGTTCGTCGTCGCGACCACGGACTCGGCGACGGCGACCACCCTGCCACCGCGGCTGTACCCGGGCGACAATCTGTTCCACCTCGTGGGGCTCGTGCTCGAGACCGTGCCGTTCATCCAATCGATGATCAACAGCCTCATCGTCGCGCTGTCGATCGGCGTCGGATCGGCGCTGCTCTGCGCCCTGGCCGGATTCGCCTTCGCGAAACTGGAGTTCCGCGGCCGCAACGCGCTGTTCATCCTCGTGGTCCTCACCATGACCGTGCCGACGCAGCTGAGCGTGATCCCGCAGTACCTGATCATCTCCGCGCTCGACTGGGTGGACACCTTGCAGGCACTCATCGTCCCCGGCCTCGCGAGCGCGTTCGGCATCTTCTGGATGCGTCAGCACATCTCGAGCTCCGTGAGCGACGAGCTGCTCCAGGCGGCGAGGCTCGACGGTGCCAACACCTGGCAGATCTTCTGGCGGATCGTCTTCCCGGTCATCCGACCGGCGGCGTTCGTCCTGGGACTGCTCGGCTTCGTCGGATCCTGGAACGACTTCCTCTGGCCGTTCATCGTCCTGAAGTCGCCCGAGATGTACACGGTCCAGATCGCGATCAAGGCCCTGCAGTCGCAGCGGTCGATCGACCTCGGCCTGGCGATGGCCGGGTCCTTCCTGGCCACCATCCCGCTGCTCATCGCGTTCATCTTCGTCGGCAAGCGCATGGTGACCGGGATCATGGACGGAGCGTTCAAGGGATGACCCTGCAACACGACGGCGTCACGCCGACCACGTCGGGCAGCGTCCGCGGCATCTGGAACGACCGACGGGCGTCACCCGACGAGCGGGCGCGAGCACTCCTCGGTGAGATGACCCTCGAGGAGAAGGTCGGGCAACTCGGTTCGGTCTGGTTCACCGACGCGGCGGGCGACTTCGCGCCGAGCGTGGACGGCTCCGACGACCCGGCTGCGCCGGCATCGGCGTCCACCGGCGACTTCACCGGTGGCCTCGGGCAGTTGACGCGCATCTTCGGGACCGAACCGGTGACGGTGGCCGAGGGCGTCGATCGCCTGCGGGAACGGCAACGACAGGTCGTGGCCGGCAACCGGTTCGGTATCCCCGCGATCGCGCACGAGGAGTGTCTGACGGGGTTCGCCGCGCACGGTGCGACCGCCTTCCCGACGCCGCTCGCCTGGGCCGCCTCGTTCGACGAGGAGCTCGTGGAGCGGATGGCGGAGGCGATCGGAGACGACCTCCGCTCGGTCGGGGTCCATCAGGGACTCGCGCCGGTCCTCGACGTCGTGCGCGACTACCGCTGGGGCCGGGTCGAGGAGACGCTGGGGGAGGACCCCTACCTCGTGGGTCAGCTCGGCGCCGCGTACGTGCGTGGTCTCGAGCGGTCCGGGGTGGTGGCGACGCTCAAGCACTTCGCCGGCTATGCCGCGTCCCGAGGCGCGAAGAACCACGCCCCGGTGAGCATGGGGCGCCGCGAGCTCGCCGATATCGTGCTTCCGCCGTTCGAGACGGCGATCCGGCTCGGGGGAGCGCGAAGCGTGATGAACGCCTACACCGATCTCGACGGCGTCCCCGCGGGCGCCAGTGTCGAGTTGCTCACCGGTATCCTGCGCGACGACTGGGGTTTCGACGGCACCGTCGTCGCCGACTACTGGGCGATCCCGTTCCTCGCGACGATGCACCACGTCGCGAGCGAGGCGACGGAAGCCGGCGCGCTCGCCCTCACCGCCGGGATCGACGTCGAGCTCCCGGAGACCGCCGGCTACGGCGCCGGTCTCGTCGGGCTGGTCCAGGACGGGGCGCTCGACGAGCGGCTCGTCGACCGGGCCGTGCTCCGGCACCTGCGGCAGAAGATCGAGCTCGGCCTGCTCGACGGGAGTCCGCTCGTGCCGGAGCACGCCGCATCGACCGATCTCGACGGCCCCCGAAACCGCGCCATAGCGACGCGTCTGGCCGAGGAGTCGGTCGTCCTTCTCCGGAACCGCGCAGTGCTCCCGCTCCGGCCCCCAGCGCGCATCGCCGTGATCGGGCCGGCGGCCGACCAGTTCCGCAGTCTCGTGGGATGCTACGCGTTCCCCAACCACGTGCTGTCGAAGCACCCCGGGCACGATCTCGGCATCACCATCCCGACGATCCTGGACGCGGTTCGTACCGAGTTCCCCGCGGCGGACATCGTCGTCGAACCGGGATGCAGCATCACCGAGATCGGTCAGGAGGACGTTCCGGCCGCCGTCGAGGCCGCCCGTGCGGCCGACGTCGTCGTACTGGCCGTGGGTGACATCGCGGGCCTGTTCGGCGATGGCACCTCGGGAGAAGGCTGTGACGCCGAGGACCTGCGCCTCCCAGGGGGTCAGCACGATCTCGTGCTCGCCGTCCTCGCGACCGGGACGCCCGTCGTCCTGACCGTGCTGTCCGGGCGACCCTACGCGCTGGGGGACTACGACCGGGCCGATGCCCTGGTCCAGGCGTTCTTCCCCGGCCAGGAGGGCGCGGCGGCCGTCGCGGGGCTGCTGTCCGGCCGGGTGCAGCCGAGCGGACGGCTCCCCGTGCAGATCCCTCGCTCACCGGCCATGCCGGGCACGTACCTGCAACCGCCGCTCGGTCTGGCCTCCCGCGGGATCAGCGTGCTCGACCCCACGCCGCTCTTCCCGTTCGGTCACGGCCTCACCGCCGGGGACGTCCGCTACCGATCGCTCACGAGTGCAGCGGAGCTCGCCGTCGACGGTGAGGTCCTCGTCGACGTCACCGTCCAGAACATGGGCGTCGACGACGCCGTCGAGGTGATCCAGCTCTACGGCACGGATCCGGTCGCCTCCGTCGTGCGTCCCTCGGTCGAACTGCTCGCATTCGCACGCCTCACGGTCGCTGCCGGGACGTCGGCCACGGTGCGTTTCTCGGTGTCGGCCGACCGCTTGTCCTTCACCGGGGTCGACGGCAGCCGGGTGGTCGAACCTGGGACGTACGTCCTGTCCGCCGGGCCGTCGGCACTCGAGCGTCCGCTCACCCACACGATCGAGGTGACCGGCAGCAGGCGGGAGCTGGTCGGGCCGCGCGAGCTCCGCGTGGACTGGCGGCGCGTCGACGCGAGGAAGGCCTGACCATGCCGTTCGTCCCGATCTCCCAGGTCACCCTCACGGGCGGGCCACTGTTCCAGGCGCAGGAAGCCGACCGCGCGTACCTGCGAGCCCTCGAGCCCGATCGCCTGCTCGCCCCGTTCCTCCGTGAGGCGGGCCTGGAGCCTCGGGCAGCATCGTACGACGACTGGGAGGTGCGCGGACTCGACGGCCACACCGCCGGGCACTACCTCTCGGCCTGCTCCCTGATGGTCGCCTCCACCGGGGACGACGTCCTGCGCTCCCGGCTCGCGTACACGGTCGCCGAACTGGCCCGCGCACAGGACCACCTGGGGTCCGGGTACGTCGGTGGCGTCCCTCGAAGTGCCGAACTCTGGTCCGAGGTCGCAGCGGGGATCACCGAGTCGACCTTCCGCGCCGGCCGTTGGGTGCCCTGGTACAACCTGCACAAGCTGTACGCCGGTCTCATCGACGCGGCCCGATTGACCGGGAATCATGTGGCACGGGACGTCGTCCTGCGCCTCGCCACCTGGTGGGAGGAACTCGCCGCCGGGATCGACGACGAGCACTTCCAGCTCATGCTCGAGACGGAGATCGGCGGGATGAACGAGGCGTACGTCGACCTCTTCGACCTCACGGGCGATCCCCGCCATCTCGCGATGGCGGCCCGCTTCACGTCCACCGCCCTCAGCGAACCGCTGTCGCGCCGGTCCGACGAACTGACCGGCCTGCACGCCAACACCCGCATCCCGCAGTTCGTCGGGTTCGCCGCGCTCGCCACACGAAGCGGTGATCCGGCCCTCGCCCGCGCGGCCCGGTTCGCCTGGGAGACGATCCTGACCCGGCGCACGGTCGCGATCGGCGGCAACAGTGTCCGCGAGCACTTCCACGCCATCGACGACTTCACCCCGATGACCGAGGATCGGGAGGGGCCGGAGACCTGCAACAGCTACAACCTCATCAAGCTGGGCCGACGGCTCAGTGCCGACGAGTCCGACCCGGCGATCGCCGACGCGCTCGAACGGATCCTCTTCAACCACCTCCTGTCATCGCAGCACCCCGAGCACGGAGGGCTCGTCTACTTCACCTCGATGCGACCCGACCACTACCGCGTCTACTCCGCGCCGGAGCACAGCTTCTGGTGCTGCGTCGGGACCGGCTTGGAGAGCCACGCGAAACACGGTGAGTCGCTGTACCGGTTCGACGACGACACGCTGTCGGTCGAGCTCTTCGCGCCCTCCGTCGTGCGGCTCCCGGAACTCGGTCTCGAGCTGGAGCAACGGACGGCTTTCCCGTCCGACGGCGTCGTTGGACTCACCCTCGGGCTCACCGGCTCGCGGCGGTTCCGGCTCCGCGTCCGAGTCCCCGGGTGGAGTGATCCGACACCCGAGGTGTTCCTCAACGGCGCTCCGGTCACCGCCGAACTCGAACGCGGCCATCTCGTCCTGGATCGTGAGTGGAGCGACGGCGACACGGTGTCATTCGAGCTCACCATGGGCGGTCGTGCGGAACCGTACCCGGACGGCTCGGACTGGACCTCGCTCCTCTGGGGTCCGTCCGTCCTGGCCGCCCGTGGCGAGTCGCTGCCGACCGACGTGGTGCTGGCCCGACGCGCCCACGCCCCGCATACCGCCGTCGGCCCGCTCACCCCGCTCGCCTCGGCACCGATCGTCCCGCGGTCGGCTGTGCCCTACCGGGACGCCGACGGGCGACTCCGGATCGACTCCGACCGAGGACCGATCCCGTTGGAACCCTTCGCCGGGCTGCACGACGCGCGGTACACCGTCACGTTCCCCGTGGCGTCCACGGCGGACGAGGATGCCGTCGCTCGGCGCCGCACGGCCTTGGTCGAGCGGGACCGACGCGCCGCGAGCATCGACGGACGGACGGTCGACCGGGTCGCTCTGGGCGAGCAGCAGCCGGAGGCGGATCACGGATTCGAGGGAGTGGCCAGCGCCAGCGGCGCGGTGGGTGGTGTCCGCTGGCGGAGCACGGCCGAGCGTCTGTCCGTGACGCTCGTCGACCCGCATCTCCTCGGCCGGGTCGTCAGAGTGACCTGGCTGCACGACCCGGCTGGCCACGGTTTCACCCTGGAGATCGACGGCTCGCCGGTCGCTCCGCAGGAGGGCGGGCGAGACGACGACCTGGAGTGGGCGGAGTACCCACTGACGCCGACCAGCGCCGGGTGGGGTGTCCGGCGGTTCGCGCTCGTCGCGCAGCCGGATCGCGAGACCCCGCGGTGCACCGAGCTCCGAGTGTTGACCGCCGAGGGCGCCTGACCACCGAGACCGGCGCGCACAGCACCCCGGGATGCGGGACCATGGAGCCATGACGACGACGCCGGAGCGGGACGACCTCAACGTGACGCTCGCCGACGTCGCCGCGAAGTCGGGATGCTCCGTGTCACTCGTCTCCCGGGTGCTCGCCGGGAAGCGCCATGCGTCCCCGGACACCCGGGACCGCATCCTCGCTGCAGCGCACGACCTCGGGTACGACCGAGCAGCACAGCGTCGCGGCCGACCTCGCTCGGTCCCGCGCCTGCTCGACCTGGCGATGAGTCAGTGGGACGACCCCTGGGCGAACACGGTCGTGACGAGTGTGCGGCGGGCGGCCGCTGCGGCGAACTACGACCTGGTGCTCACGCCGGAGAGCGAGTCGATGGTCGACGACTGGCCCAGTCGGGCACGCGCGCGGGGTTCGGCCGGTGTCGTCGTGTGCCTCATCCGTCCCAATGTCTCCCAGCTCGACATCCTCGCCTCGGCCAACATCCCCGTCGCGCTCCTCGATCCGCGTGCGGAGCCGGCGCGGAGTCTGCCGAGCGTCGGGTCCACCGACTGGCAGGGCGGCTTCGACGCGGGTCGGCACCTCGCCCGGCGGGGAACACGTCGGTTCCTCATCATCACCGGTCGGCCGAAGTACCGGTTCGGTCGCGCGAGGGAGGCCGGTTTCCGAGCGGCGGTCGAACGGCACGCCGACGGGGCGACGGTCGAGGAGATCTCGTCTCCCTGGTCCTCGGAGAGTGCGTTCGTCTCCGTGCGCAAGCTGCTCAGGCAGGGGGGCCTCCCGATCGGGGTGTTCAGCTGCAACGACGAGATGGCCTACGGCGTCTACCGGGCCGCTGAAGAACTGCAGCTCCGCATCCCCGACGACATCAGGGTCGTCGGCTTCGACGACCTCCCGCAGTCCAGGTTGATGCCGCCGCCGATGACGACGGTGCGACAGCCGATGCGTGCGATGGCCGCGCGTGCGGTCCAGCTCGTCCTCGAGGCGGAACCCGGGACGGATCCAGGGGACCGGGCGGAGTTCCCGACCGAACTCATCGTCCGCGCCTCGAGCTGACGCTGACGCGGGAGAATGGTCGCCATGACGGGATCATCGGACACCGACGAGGTGTCGACGGAGCATTCGAGCGTGTCGACCTGGATGCAGGCGCTCGGTACGGCGACCGGGAACCCCGGCGGCGGGGCCGCATCCGGACTCATGCTGGCGATCGCGGCCGGTCTCACCGCGATGGTCGCCGGCTACACCCGGGCCACGCATGTCGCCGAGGACGCGAGCGGGCAGGACGAGAACGGATCCAAGGCCGAGGCGACGATCGCCGCACTCCGCGCTCGCGCTGAGGCACGCTCCGAGCTGGCGTTGCGTCTGGCCGACGAGGACGCCCATGCCTCGCGAGCGTTCGGCAGTGCCTTCCGGCTCCCGGCCGGCGTCGAACGCGACGAAGCGATCCGTGCCGCGTCCATCGAGGCGGCCGCGGCCTCCGCGCGGCTCGGGGAGCATGCCGTCGACGCGATCGACGATCTCGCCTGGCTGACCGTGCACGGCAACCCGGCGCTGATCGCCGACGTGGCGGTGGCGATCGGTGCACTCCGTGCCGCGATCACGGGAGCGCGGACCAACGTCAGCTTCGATCTCGGTTCGGTCCGCAGCGCACACGCCTCCCTCGAAGAGGTCCGCGCCGACGAGCCGCGCCTCTGGGAACTGGTCCCCGTGTTCGACCGCGCCCTCGAGCGGATCGACCGGCTCGCGGCGTCGATCGACCCCGAGGCCGCTCCCACCGACGCGGCGTCGTAGCCGGTGGTCAGCGCCCGCCGGGGCGCGCAGCCGGGCCGCTCGGGACCCGCACGATCAGGGCGTGGTGCAGGTTCGTCAGCGAGACCGAGATCACCGAACCGTGCGAGTCGCCGTCGAGCTGAATCTCCTGCGGCTCCTCGAGTCGGAGGTGCATCGTCCGTGCCTGTGCGTAGCTGATCGCGCGTGCCTTCGGCGAGAATTGACCGACCAGTCGGCCGAACCGCGTGCGGTGCAGCATCCGGTTGAACGTCAGGCGGTAGCCGATGTTGCCCCAACCCGGACCCTTTCCCGGGCGCAGCATGACGGCATCGAGTAGGCCGTCGTCCACGACGGCCTCGGGGAGCAGCAGGACCCCACCGGTGAGCGTGCCGGAGTTCCCGACGATGATCGTGTGCGCTCGGGCAGCCGCCTCCGGACGGTTGTCGAGCCGATAGTGCAGGTCGAACTGCCGGTTGCCGATGATGCTCCGCGCGATCGGATCGGAGTAGGCGAGCCAGCCGATCCGTCGCTTCAGTCGCTCGTTGGTGTGGCCGGCCATGTGCGCGTCGAGGCCGATGCCGGCCATGACGAGGAAGACCTCGTCCCGGTTCGTGCCGTCGCTGCGCCCGAGACTGACCTGACCGACGTCGACCACCTGGTCACGCCCTGAACAGGCGATGTCGACCGACCGCTTGAGGTCGCCCAACGGCAGGCCGAGCGCTCGGGCGAAGAGGTTGCCCGTTCCGGCCGGGAGGAGCCCGAGGGGGATGCCGGTGGATGCGATGGCTTCGGCGGCGACCCGCAGCGTCCCGTCGCCTCCCGCGACCAGGATGACCGAGGGTGCCGAGGCGATCGCCGCCGCGGACGCACCCCGGCCGTCGTCGTCGGCGCTCGTCTCGTGCCAGGTGGAGGGTGCCAGTCCGTGCGTCGATTCAGCGGCTGCGACGGCCGAGCGGAGGACCTTGATGTCGACCTTGGAGGGATTGACGACGACGGCTGCGCGTCGACGTCCGCGTTCGGCTGGTCCTTCGTTCACAGCGTCAAGGATAGGAGGCACCGGCTCGGAACCAGCGGTGGACGCGAGCCGTGCCGCGGGTTCGTGAGACGCTTGCCCCATGGACCTCGAGGTGTCGCCCGGACTGACGATCCCAGCAGCCGAGCTGCAGTGGCGTTTCTCCCGGTCGTCCGGCCCGGGCGGACAGCACGTCAACACCTCCGACAGCCGTGTCCAATTGACGTGGAGTGTGGCCGAGTCGGCCGTCCTCACCGACGAGCAGCGCGACCGACTGCTCGAGCGGCTCGGCGCTCGGCTGGTCGGCGGCGCCATCACCGTGACCGTCTCCCGCGAGCGATCGCAGCTCCGGAACCGCGAACTCGCGCTCGAAGCGCTCGCGACACGCATCAGGTCGGCACTCGCGCCGCCGGCGCCGACGCGCCGACCCACGCGTCCGACCCGCGGATCGGCACGACGCCACCTCGCCGCGAAACAGCAGCGGAGCGCCACCAAACAGCAACGACGACGTCCCTCCGACGACTAGCGGGTCGCGACGTCGCCTCCCGCAAGGGCGTGCGTCGAACGGTCCGGTCCGTTAGCGTTCCCGGAGAGCGCACCCGTCGACGCCGTCGTCGTGCGCGAACGGAGGAACACCATGCGCATCGTCGTCATCGGCGGGACCGGCCACATCGGCACCTTCCTCGTCCCACGACTCGTCCGGGCCGGCCATGAGGTCGTGAGCGTGAGCCGCGGCGATCGGTCACCGTACACGGACGCGCCCGAGTGGGACCAGGTCGAGCGGATCCGGGCCGATCGGGAGGCCGAGGACCGGGAGGGTGTCTTCGCGCGACGCGTCGCGGACCTCGGCCCGGACGTCGTCATCGATCTGGTCTGCTTCACGGTCGCTTCGGCGACGGCGCTCGTCGAGGGACTGCGCGGCAACACGGGTCAGCTGCTCCACTGCGGATCGATCTGGCGCTACGGTCCCAGCGCGTCCGTCCCCATCGTCGAGGGCTCCGGGACGGCGCCGTTCGGCGACTACGGAGTCCAGAAGGACCAGATCGCCCGGCTGCTCCAGCAGGAGACCGCCGACGGCGGACTGGTGACGACCTCCCTGCATCCCGGGCACATCGTCGGACCGGGGTGGGCGCCCATCAATCCGTTGGGCAACCTCGACCCCGGGGTCTGGCGGACCCTCGCACTCGGTTCACCGCTGCGCATCCCCGGACTCGGTGCCGAGCTGCTGCACCACGTGCACGCCGACGACGTCGCGCAGGCGTTCGAGCTCGCCGTCGCGAACCGGGATCGTGTCGCCGGCGAGGACCTCAACGTCACCTCGGCCGCAGCGGTGACCGTCCGCGGCTATGCCGACGTCGTCGCCGGCTGGTTCGGACGCTCGGCCGACCTCGAGTCGGTGACCTGGGAGCAGTTCCGAGCCGAGACACCGACGGAGCACGCCGACACCACCTGGGAGCACCTGGTCCGGAGCCACTGCGCGTCGATCGACAAGGCACGGTCGCTGCTCGGATACGAACCCGCCTACACCTCGACGGAGGCGGTCCTCGAGTCCGTCCGTTCGCTCGTCGCCCGCGGGGAGTTGGACCTGCCCGAACCACGAGCAGCGCTGCAGACGAGCCGCTGACGGCGGGACCGGTCAGGGGGCCCGCAACGCGCTCCGGAGTCCGTGCGGTGCGTCGATCTCCGGCCGACGGAGGATCCCGCGGCGCCGGAGGATCGGCACGAGTTCGTCGAGCATGCGGTGCACCGTGACCGGATGGAGGTCGCCCGAGAAGATGAACCCGTCGTTGTCCGCCTCACTGCCGGCGCGCTCGATGTGGTCGGCCACCTCAGCCGCCGTGCCGACGACACCACTGCCGTCGGTGATCCGCCCGAGGCGTGCCTTGGGCACGAGCAGCTCCCGGAGCGTCGCCGCCGCGAAGGACTCGTGTGGTCCGCGCAACGCGTCGAGGCTGCCCCGCGACACGTGGTCACCGAAGACGGCCGGGTCCACCGGTCGGTCGAGGTCGAGCGCGGTGAGGTCCGTCTCCAGGTCGCTCGACCACGCGAGTGCGACGGAGCGCAGGGTCTCATCGTCCGGCTGTTCCGAGGCCGCGACGAGTCGATCGGCCTCGGCGCTGCTCGACACAATGACGGGCTTGAACACGAACAGGATCGCGGGAGGGGTGTCACGACCGACGGCAGCCGAGGCGTCGAGGACCCGCTTCCGGTAGGCGCGGAGGCTCGCGATGTCGAGCGGCGCGAGGGCGAGCTGGACGTTCGACTGTCGTCCGGTGAAGGCGAGCCCTCGCGGCGAGGAGCCCGGCGACACGATGACGGGCTCCCCACCGGAGTCCTCATCGAAGGGGAGGGCGTTGAGCGGCCCGTCGAAGTCGTAGTGTGCGCCGCGATGCTCGACGCGGTCGAGATGGCGGCCGTCGGCGAAGCGTCCGGAGGCGGTGTCGCCGACGTACGCGCCGGGTCGCCAGCTCCGCCAGAGCGCGCGCACGCCGTCGAGCCATTCCTCCGCCCGCTCGTAGGCGATGTCGTGCGGCACGACCGGCTCGCCGAAGTGACGGCTGCTGCCGACGTCGGTCACCACGTTCACCCCGAACCGTCCGCGACTGAGGTGCTGCAGGGTCGCGAACTGCCGTGCCGCTTGGTACGGCGGCAGTTGCAACGGGTTCACGGTCGGGATGATGCCGATGCGCTCCGTCACCGCGAAGAGGAACGGGGCGAGGCTCAGTGGGTCGTGCTTCGGCCCGCCGTAGGCGCCGCGGATGCGGAGGTCGAGCGTCTCGGGGTTCCCCAGCGAGAGGGCGTCCTCGATGATCAGGAGGTCCAGGCCGGCCTGCTCGAGCTCGCGGACGGCCTGCTGGTAGAGGGCGGGTTCCTGCCAGCGGTAGTCCCAGTCGAGGTACGGATGCCCCCAACCGTGCGGGCCGAACCCACGTGACAGGAACCAGCCGAAGCGTTGCCGGGCACTCATGCGGCGACCGCCACATCCGCCGTGACGCTCGCGGCGGTGCTCGTCGACGGTTCCCGGACCGGGAGCGCGTCGAACGCCGAGGCGAGGTCCGCGATGAGGTCGGCGACGTCTTCGATGCCGACGGAGATCCGCACGAGTCCTTGACCGATGCCGCTGGCCGCGAGCTGCTCGGCCGAACGCTGGGCGTGCGTGGTCGAGGCCGGGTGGAGGATCAGCGACCGGACGTCGCCGAGGTTCGTCATCCGTGTGAACAGACCGACGTGGTCGATGACCGTCCGTGCTGCGTCCCGTCCGCCGTGCAGGGTGAACGAGAACACCGATCCCTGTCCATCCGGCAGGTACCGGTCCGCCAGGCCGCGGAACGGGCTGTCGTTGAGCCCCGAGTAGTCGACCGAAGCCACTTCCGTCCGTCCCGCCAGCCACGTCGCGAGGGCGAGGGCGTTCTCGCTCTGCCGTTGGACGCGGAGTGACAGCGTCTCGATGCCCTGTGCGATGAGGAACGCGTTGAACGGCGAGGGCGTCGGGCCGAGACGCAGTGCGACCGATGCCCGTGCGTAGGCGGCCAGCGCTGCACGCCCGTCCGCCTCGACGTGGCTGAGCCCGCCGAGTGCGGCGAGCGGCGAGGTGAGGTGGCGGTAGCGGTCTGCGCGAGCTGCCCAGTCGAACGTGCCGCCGTCGACGACGACCCCGCCCAGCACGGTGCCGTGGCCCGCCAGGAACTTGCTGGCCGAATGGACGACGATGTCGGCGCCGTGCTCGATGGGACGCAGGAGGTAGGGGGTGGCGAAGGTGTTGTCGACGACGAGCGGGACCCCGTGCGCATGGGCCACGTCGGCGACGAGACGGAGGTCCGTGAGGTCGTTGCGGGGGTTCGGAATGGACTCGACGAAGATCGCGCGTGTCTCGGGTCGGATGGCACGCGCCCAGGCGTCGGCGTCGAGCGGATCGGCGACCTCGCTCGTGGTGATCCCCAGCCGACCGAAGTTCTCCGTGAAGAGGCTGCGCGAGCCCTCGTACAGACTCGGCGCGGTGAGCAGGTGGTCGCCGGCCTCGAGCAGGGAGAGCAGGGCGACGCCGACGGCCGCTTGGCCGGAGCCGAGGAGCAGCGCGTCCACACCACCCTCCAAAGCCGCGAGGCGGCGCTCGACGGCGTCGATCGTCGGATTGCCGACCCGGCTGTAGCTGTATCCACCAGGGTCCGGACCGAACCGCCGCTCCGCCTCGTCGAAGTCCGTGAACACGAACCCGGCACTCGCGTAGATCGGCAGCGCCCGTGGTTGGAGCGGCGCATCGGGTGCGCCACCGGCGTGCAGCTGTCGGGTGCTGAAGCCCCCTCGGTCCCGCTCGTGCATCGCCTCATCCTCTCCGTCAGCTCGGCCGTCGTCGACGCCCCGGCGTCGGTGACAGGCACTCTACGGTCGGCACCGGGGTGGGCGCAGGTGACGACGACATGCGCGGACACAATCGGCCGGCGACGCAGCCGTCGGGGGAGGCCCCGTACCCTGGAGAGGCGTCGGCCGCGGACACGGTGACCGGCGTCGAGGGATCGGACGAGGGGGAACCGTGAAAGCACTCATCGCATCGGGGAGCGGTCGGTATGCGGATCCGTGGCACCCGTACGCGCAGACGAGCCCGCTCATCGCCGAGGTCCTGGGGACGGCCGGCTTCGCGGTCGAGATCGACGAGGACGTCGATCGTGCGATGACGCGACTCGAGGGCGTGGAGCTCCTGGTGGTCAACGCCGGCGACCCGTGGCGCTCCGAGGACCAGGGCCGAGCGCCGGTGGCCGCGATCGACGGTTTCGCGGAGGCGCTCGGTCGGGGTGTCGGCGTACTCGCCATGCACGCGGCGCTCGCCTCACTCCGCGACTACCCGGACTGGGCGCCGACGATCGGGGCGCTCTGGCTGCCCGGCGTGTCGTGGCATCCGCCGATGGGCCCGATCGTCGTCCGCGGCATGGCGTCCCCAGCAGGCGGACCGCTCGGCGACATCCCGGTGGACGACGAACAGTACCTGCGGCTGCAACCGGTCGGTCGGAGCACCACCGTCGCCGAGCACGACGTCGACGGCGAGCGGTTCCCCGCGGTGTGGGTCCGCGAGGTGGGGACCTCCCGCGTCGCCGTCGACGCACTCGGACACGACGAGCGGTCCTACGCCTCGGCGGAGCACCGTGCCCTGCTCGCGACCCTGGCACGGTGGGCGGCCCGGGCACCGTCTGCGTGATCCGTCACGCATCCTCGACCGGCCTCGTCTGTGTCGCGACCCCCCTCGGCGCAAGCCCCCGTCGAACGGGAAGCACCTGTCTCGAGCAGGTCTAAGCTCCTGTTCGGGGCTGCGAGCGACCATGATCGCCGGCCGCGGCCCGCGTCAGGAATCGGAACCTCGAGAAAGCCGCACCACGTGTCACAGGACCTCATGTCACCCGAGAACAACGTCCAGCGCATCATGCGCACCGGAACCGTCTGGTTCGGCGTCGCGGTCGGGAGCACCGCGATCGTCCTCGGACTCCTCCTCAGCTCTGGCTGGCGGCCGGCCGTCCTCGCCGAGGGACTCCGCGTGGTGTGGTGGTGCTGCTCGGTCATCGTGGGTCTGAGCATCGGCCTGCTGGGCTGGTCCGGGTGTCCGATCCTCGAGGTGGACGTCCCGACAGCGTCGCGGAACAAGTCGCTGACCATGCAGCTCGGAACGATGCTGTTCATCCTCGGAAGCCTCGGCGCCATGTTCACCGTGCTGGCCGGGTCGCCGAGCTGACACCCGCGGCGCGGGCACGTCCGGCTCCGGCGTCGTCGTAGAGTCGATGCATGGCCCGATCCTCAGCACCGCTCCGCAGACTCGGCTTCCTCACGATGGGCCTGTTCGACCCCGAGGAGCCGGCGGCGGGGCACGAGGCGACCCTGCAGCTCATCGAGCTCGGTGAACGCCTGGGGTTCGACAGTGCCTGGCTGCGGCACCGGCACCTGCAGTTCGGCATCTCCTCACCGGTCGCCGTCCTCGCGGCGGCGACGCAGCGCACGAAGCGCATCGCACTCGGCACCGCGGTCACACCGCTCGGCGCGGAGAACCCCTTCCGGCTCGCGGAGGATCTGGGCACGGTCGACGTCCTCTCGGGAGGCAGACTACTTCCCGGCTTCAGCACTGGGGAGCCGATGCGGTTCGACGCGTTCAAGCACGCGATCTATCCGTCGACGCTCGACCAGGAGGACCTCGGGTACGACCGCGTCCTCCGCCTCCGCTCCTTCATCCGCGGTGACGTCGTCAGTGACAGCGCCGGGCGCGAGGGCCAGGAGGACTACTCCTCACGGGTCGAGCCGCATGCCGACGGTCTGGCGGAGCGGCTCTGGTACGGAGCCGGCAGCCTGCGGTCGGCGGCTTGGGCCGGCGAGCATTCCTTCAACCTCCTCACGAGCAGCGTCATCGCCGCCGAGGACGGCACGACGGACTTCGCCGCGAACCAGGCCGCCCAGGTCCGTCGGTTCCGAGAGCTCCACCCGGCCGGTGAGCGGGCCCGCGTGTCGCAGGGGCTCGTGGTCATCCCGACGGACTCCGCGACGGCGTCCCAGCGAGCCCGGTACCACGAGTACGTCGAGTCGAGACGGCACCGCGTCGGCGTCGCGCACGGACCGCGGCGGATGCTCTTCGCGGAGGACCTCGTCGGCAACAGTGCGGAGATCGCGGAGCGGCTGCACGAGCACGCCGGATTCCAGGAGGTCGACGAGGTCGCCTTCGCGCTCCCGTTCACGCTCGAACCGGACGACTACACGCAGCTGCTCACCGACATCGCCGGCGCGCTCGGGCCCGCCCTCGGCTGGCGACCGGCCTCGGACGGGGAGTCCCGTCCGGCCTGAGCGGACCGGTCGGAGACGGCTTCCGGTCGCGCGTACAGTGCAGGTATGACGCAGCACGGGTTCAGACGGTACGTGGCCATCGGCGACAGCTTCAGTGAGGGATACGGGGATATCCGCGAGGACGGCACCCTCCGCGGGTGGGCGGACTTCGTGGCCCTCGGCCTCGCCCGGGCGTCCACGGAGACCGTCAGCTACGCGAACCTCGCCATCCGCGGTCGGAAGCTCCTGCCGATCCTCGACGAACAACTCGACCGTGCGATCGCGATGGGTCCGGACCTCGTCAGCTTCAACGGCGGCGGCAACGACATCATGCGCCCGCGGGTGTCGATCGACGGTGTCGCCGACCGCTTGGACGGTGCGGTCGAGCGCCTCCGTGCCGGGGGAGCCCACGTGCTGCTGCTGAGCGGGGCGAACCCCTCGGCTCACATCCCGATGGGTTCGCTCCTCGCCCGCCGCGGCGAGCAGCTGGCCCAGGCCGTGCGGGTGCGGTATCCGCGTGACGGGGTGACCTTCGTCGACAACTGGGCTGATCGGACGCTCGCCGACCTCCGGTACTGGTCGGTGGACCGCCTGCACCTCAACGCCCTCGGCCACGCCCGGGTGGCGAGCAATGTGCTGACGGCGCTCGACGTGCCGGTCCCGGAGGAATGGGGGATCGATGACGTCGCTGCGGCGCCGCCCGGTCCGCGTCAACGTCGCACCGCGGCCTACTACCGCGAGCACGTGCTGCCCTGGATCGGACGCCGCCTGACCGGACGTTCCTCCGGAGACGGCCGCGAACCGAAGATCGCCCAGCTGCAGCCGGTCGACACCCGCGGCTGACCGGCACCGGTCAGCCGCGGGTCGTCAGCCGACGCGGACGAGCGTGCGCTGCCAACCGGAGGATCCGTTGGGAGCGATCGGCGCCTGCTCCTCGATCTGGAGGTTCCCGGCCTTGTCGGTCGCACGGACGGCGACGTAGTGCGTACCGGCGGTCGCCTCCCAGTCCATCCACCACTGCACCCAGGTGTCGTCGTTGATGGCGGTCGTGAGGTTGACGCTCTGCCAGTCGCCGTTGTCGATGCTGACCTCGACCTTGGCGATCCCGACGGTCTGGGCCCAGGCGACACCCGCGATCTTCGCCGGTCCGGCCGGCAGCTGCTTGTCGATGCGGGGCGTGTCGATCCGCGATGAGAGCTTGATCGGCGCCTTCGCGTCGTATCCGCGCGGGGTCCAGTAGGCCTCGTCCTTGTCGAAGGTCGTGACCGTCAGCTTCGTCAGCCACTTGGTCGCCGACACGTAGCCGTAGAGGCCCGGGACGACCATGCGAACGGGGAAGCCGTGCTCGAGCGGCAGCGGCTCGCCGTTCATCGCCACGGCGAGGATCGCGTCGAGGTTCGGGTCGGTGAGCGACTCGAGCGGTGTGCTCGCCGTGAACCCGTCGACGCTCGTGGACAGGACCATGTCGGCCTTCGAGTCGGGCATCGCCCGCTTGAGGACGTCACGCACCGGGATACCGAGCCACTTCGCGTTGCCCAGGAGGTTGCCGCCCACCTCGTTCGAGACGCAGGTCATGGTGATGACGTATTCGTCGAGCCCCATGGCGAGGAGCTCCTCGAAGGTGATCTGCACCTGCTCGCCGACCATGCCGTCGATCGTGAGCGTCCAGGTGGCCGGGTCGACCGTCGGCACGGTCAGCGCGGTGTCGACGCGGTAGAACTTGTCGTTCGGTGTGAAGAGCGGGCTGAGGCCGTCGACGTCCGCCTCGGCTCCGTCGGGGATCGTGACGGTCGACTTCGGCGCAGGGAGCTTGAGGGCGTCGCGGACGGCCGTGATCGACGAGGTGGTGACGTTCACGAGGCGTGCGCCCACGCCGACGACGACGGCACCGGCCGCCGCGATGCCGGCCACGCGGAAGAAGCCTCGGCGGTCGAACGCCGCGCGCTCGTCGTCCGAGCCGTTCGCGGCTCGCTTCGGCAGGCGACGACTCAGGAGGACGAGGATCACGACACCGGCCGCCAGACCGAGGATCACGGGGACGACGGCGAGCGGGGTGGCGCCGGCACGGGTTACGGTCGTCGCACCGGCGAAGACGCCGGCCGCGATGAGGACCACGACACCGAGCGGTGGACGGATCTGCTGCAGGACCCCGGCGATCGCCGCGGCGATCACGACGGCGACCCCGAGGCTCACGAGGAGGAAGATCTTGTCGTTGCCACCGAAGGTCTCGATCGCGAACTCCTTCGCCCACCGCGGGACGATGTCGATGACGAACGATCCGACGGTGAGGAGAGGACTGCTGCCTCGGGCGAACAACAGCGCCGCCAGCTCGGCGATCGCGAGGAACACCGCTGCTGCGACGATGCCGGACAGTGCTGCCGCGAACCAGACGAGGCGTCGTCCGCTCCGCGTGGTGCCGGTCTGGTGCTTCGATGGCATGTGCTTCTCCCTGATCGTGGCTCGACAGGAGTTCGGAGCACTGCCCGGATCAGACGGGTCGGATTCGTCGTCCGCCCGTCTCCTCGGCGGTCAGGCCGTCGAGACGGCCAGCCGCAGTCCCGTCTCGGACGCCAGCCGGATGGCCTCGGCGAACTCCTGCTCGCTCCGGTCGCGCTGCGCTACGAGCGCCGGATCACGGTCGGCGAGGGTCAGACTCGTCGTGATGACGTGGACGTCCATGCCGAGCGCTCCGCCGAACAGCGTCCGCAGCGCCGGCACCTCGTGATCCCAGCCCTCGGTCGGGCTGCCCGCGTCGTAGGCGATCCCGCGGCTGGTGGCGATGACGACCGGCCGACCGGTGAGCGCTCCCGTGTCCGCGGAGGTGACGCCCGGCACGTGGATGTGGTCGATCCACGCCTTGAGCGACGACGGGATCGAGAAGTTGTAGAGTGGCGCGCCGATCACGACGACGTCGGCGCCGAGCAGCTCGTCGAGCAGGACGCGCTGGAGGGTCTCGGCCTCGGCGGGCGGGTTCGCGCCGGGGAGGCGGTCGGCCGGCGCCCAGTGGAGACTCGCGTCGGCGAGGTGGGGGACCGGATCCAGATGCAGGTCGCGACGGACGACGATGCCGGTGGGGTCGGCGGTCGACCAGGCGTCCACGACGGCCTGCGAGAGCCGGCGGGACCGGGAGGTGTCGAGATCGGCGGAGGAGTCGAGGTGCAGGAGGGTGGGCATGCGGCAACGCTAGCAAGCCGCGTCCCGTCCGCTTCCTTGCGGCACGCACTGGTGGCGGTTACCGTCGCAGGATGGTCGACGCCCCAGCCCCCACCACGTCCGCCCGCCCGGACGCACGCGTCCTCGACGAGACCGACCCGCTCGCGGAACACCGCGCGGCGTTCGTCCCGGCCGAGGGCGTCGTCGCCTACCTCGACGGGAACTCCCTGGGGCGGCCGTTGCGGGCCACGGCGGAGCGGCTACAGTCGTTCATCGCCGAGGAGTGGGGGACGAGGCTCATCCGGTCGTGGGACGACCGCTGGTTCGAGCTGCCGCTGACGCTCGGCGACCGCCTGGGATCGGTCGTGCTCGGTGCAGCAGCAGGCCAGACGGTCGTCGCCGATTCGACGACCGTGCTGCTGTACAAGCTGATCCGCGCGGCAGTCGACGCGACGTCGTCCGCCGGAGGAGCCGCTGGGCGCGACGAGCTCCTGATCGATGCGGGGAACTTCCCGACGGACCGCTTCGTGATCGAGGGGATCGCCGCTGAACGGGGTCTGCGCGTCCGATGGATCGACGCCGACCCGGTCAACGGTGTCGCCGTGCACCAGTTGCGCGAGGTGGTCCACGAGCAGACCGCACTCGTCGTGCTCAGCCAGGTCGACTACCGGTCCGGAGCGCTGCTCGACGTCGAGGAACTGACCGCGATCGCGCATCAGGCGGGAGCACTCGTCCTCTGGGACCTGTGCCACTCCGCCGGTGCGGTCCCGATCCAGCTCGACGAGTGGGGCGTGGACCTCGCGGTGGGCTGCTCCTACAAGTACCTCGGCGGCGGACCCGGTGCTCCGGCCTTCGCCTACGTCGCGGCGCGCCATCAGGATCGGCTCCTCCAGCCCATCCAGGGGTGGATGGGCGCTGCCGACGTCTTCGCCATGGCCGACGCCTATCAGCCGGCCGTCGGGATGCGCCGGTTCCTCAGCGGGACACCACCGATCGTCGGCATGCTGCCGCTCGAGGACTCGCTGACGCTCATCGAGTCCGCCGGGGTCGTCGCCATCCGCGCGAAGTCCGTGGCGCTCACCACGTTCGCGATCTCCTGGGCCGATGAGCACCTCGCGAGCTCTGGTGTCAGGGTGATGACCCCTCGTGACCCGGCGCGTCGCGGTGGTCATGTGACGCTCGGTCACCCGTCGTTCCGAGAGATCACCCCGCTGCTCTGGAATGCGGGCGTGATCCCCGACTTCCGGCACCCGGACGGTCTCCGCATCGGGGTCGCACCCTTGAGCTCCGGCTTCGCCGAGCTCGAAGTCGGGCTGACCCGGATCGCCGAGGCTGTCGACCGGTGGACGGCCTCACCCGGATCCACTCCGCTTGACGGACGTCCGTCGTAGGCTTGGCGGCATGCCCGCTGCCTCTGGAACCCAGTACCGTCTCCACCGCGCCGGTCCGCAGGGCGAGGTCCGAGCGACGGTCACCGAACTCGCCGCCGGACTGCGCGAACTGACGGTCGGCGGACGCACCCTCGTGCAGTCCTTCGGTGAGGACGTCGTCGCCCCGATGGGGTGCGGGATGGTGCTCGTGCCGTGGCCCAACCGCGTCCGGGACGCCCGGTGGACACTCGACGGTGAACCGCAGCAGCTCGACGTCACCGAGGCGGCCACCGGGAACGCCTCCCATGGTCTCCTGCGCAACACGGGATACCGGGCGGGGGAGCACACCGATCACGCGGTTACCCTGCTCGCCTCGGTGTTCCCGCAGCACGGCTACCCGTTCCGCCTCGACACCTCGGTCGCCTACACCTTGGACGACGACGGCCTCCGGGTGACCCACACCATCGTGAACCGGTCGAGTCGCCCCGCGCCGGTCGCCGTCGGCGCTCACCCCTACCTGGCGCTCGGCGGGGTGCCCACCGCCGACCTCACCGTGACGGTGGCCGCCGACACCTGGTTCGAGACGGACGAGCAGCGCATCCCGGTCGCCTCCCGTCCCGTCGACGGCACCCCGTACGATCTGCGCTCGGGTGCGCGCGTGGGCGACCTCTCGATCGACGTCGGCCTGGGTTCGGTCCGGCAGGTCGACGGTTCCGTCCGACACCGGCTCACCGCACCGGACGGCGACACCGTCGAACTCTGGGCGGACGACGACTTCCGGTTCGTCCAGGTCTACACGCCGAAGAACTTCCCGGCGGCAGACGGACCGACGCAGGCCATCGCCGTCGAGCCCATGACGGCCCCCGCCGATGCGCTGAACAGCGGGACCGGACTCCGGTGGTTGGACCCCGACGAGCGGTGGTCGCTGTCCTGGGGGATCCGACTCACGCAGGTGTGACCGGCACGCCGTTCGGCGGACGGTCGACCGTCCCACGGGCGGAGGAGGATCAGCTCAGAGGATGACGCCGCGGGGGCGATGATCGCCCCGGCGTCCGATGTGCCGCCCCCGGGTGTCGGCGGACACTGGTGGCATGACCACGCACCTGGACACCAGCCCGAATCTCTTCACCCTGTCCACGCCCCGGGTCGCGCAGACCGAACGGCTTCAGGTGGCGCGGCCGACGGCTCGACCGCGCGGACGGTTCGGGGCCTTCGTGGGCGTCCTCCTGGGGAACATCGTCCTCTGGAGCACGCTCTTCATCACGATCGGCATCGTGCTCGCGCTGCAACTCGGCATCGTCGGCGTCATCGCCGCGTCGATGTTGCGCTGAATTCGATCCCCGCGTCAAGTCCCTGAGCCGGCGAGGCCCGTACCGGATTCGTCTGCTGCGTCCTCGGCGGGCGCGTCGTCGTCCAGCGCCTCGTCCTCGACCACGGCGTCCGGGAGCCCGGGCAACATGGCCGCCGCGCCCTCGTCACGGATGCCTTCGACCGCCCCGAAATCAGACATGATGCTTCCTCTCGATCGTCGTGCCCGTCAGCGTAACCGGCGGACACGACGATCGACAGCCCTTGCGGGCGGGAGCTTCGTCAGTCGACGATCGACACCGTCACGTCGATGTTGCCGCGCGTGGCGTTCGAGTACGGGCACACCTGGTGCGCCTGGTCGGCCAGCTGCTGGGCTTCATCGTGCGTCACGTTCGGCACGTAGACGTCGAGCTCGACGGCCAGGCCGAAGCCGCCCTCACCGTTCGATCCGATGCCGACGCTGGCCGACACCTCGGCGTCCTTCGTGTCGAGCTTCGCGGTGCGCCCGACGGCGTGGAGGGCGCTGAGGAAGCACGCGGCGAAGCCGGCGGCGAACAACTGCTCGGGGTTGGTGCCCTCGCCGCTGCCGCCGAGTTCCTTCGGGGGACGGGTGTCGAAGTCGAGGAGGTCGTCCTCACTGCGGACGTGTCCGTCTCGTCCGCCTCCGGTGGCATGGGCAACTGCTGTGTACGCGATATCCATTGCTCCATCCTTGCACCGTCGTGCGTGCGCGATGCACCTTCGCCGGGACCTCTCGGCAGTCGTTCAGTGCAGCGTGGATCGAGCCGCGTCGACCACCGCCGTCGTGACGAGCTCGAGCAGCCGGGAGTGGAGTCGCCACTGCTGCCAGAACAGCGGGACGTCGACGCCGCCGGTCTCGTCGAGCACGACGAGTTCGCCCCGGCGCAGCGGCGCCTCGGACTGCGCGTCCGGGAGCATGCCCCAGCCGAGACCGAGGCCGACGGCGGTCGCGAAGTCCGCCGACGCCGGGACATGGTGTCGCGGCGGGTCCGCGGGGTCGACGCCCCGTCGTCGGAGGTAGGCGTCCTGGAGATCGTCCTTCCGGTCGAACACGACGACCGGCGCAGCCGTGAGCGCCGGAGCGGTCGCACCATCCTCGAACCAGCGCGCCGCGAACGTGGGTGACGCCATCGGTCGGTATCGCATCCGGCCGAGGGGGCGCACCGTGCACCCCTGGACGGGCTCCGCATTCGAGGTGACCGCGGCCATGACGCTGCCGGCACGGAGGAGGTCGGTCGAATGGTCCTGGTCCTCACGAGCGAGGTCGAAGACGATCGACTCCCGGGCGGCGACGTCCGCCAGCACCGGCAGCAGCCAGGTGGCGAGGGAGTCGGCGTTCACGACGATCGGGATCACCGCCGGGCTGGCCGGCGTGAGCGCGTCGTCGGCGTGCAACTCGAGCGCCGCGTCGTGACCGAGCAGGTGCACCGCGCGGCCGAGGCGGAGCACGATCTCACCTGACGCCGTGATGGTGATCGGTTTGGTCCGGAGCAGGAGGACCCGGCCGACGCTCTGCTCGAGGGCCTTGATGCGTTGGCTGATCGCCGACGGCGTCACCATCAGCTCCCGTGCGGCCGACTCGAAGGTGCCGTGGTCGACGGCGGCGACGAAGGCCCGCAGTTGCTCGAAATGGACATCCATCATAAGAGGATCTTACGATTCATCAGAATATTGAACTGGATTCATCACCCTGAGCCTCCTACGGTCGGAGGATGACCTCCGCACTGCAGGCCGTGATCGCGGGCCTCGGCCTCGGCCTCTCACTCATCGTGGCCATCGGCGCCCAGAACGCCTTCGTCCTCCGGCAGGGCATCCGGCGCGAGCACGTCCTGCCGGTCGTCCTCGTGTGCGCTCTCTCCGACGCGGTGCTCATCATCGCCGGTGTCAGCGGCATCGGCTTCGTCGTGGAGCGGTTCCCCGTGGTCCTCGTCGTCCTCCGTTGGGCCGGCGCGGCCTTCCTGCTCGGCTACGGCCTGCTGGCCGCACGCCGCGCACTCGCCCCGTCCGGTCTCGCCGCCGACCGTGGTGGCAACGGTCTCTCACTGAGGGCGGCGGTGCTCACCGTGGTCGGCCTCACCTGGCTGAACCCGCACGTGTACCTCGACACCGTCCTCCTCCTCGGCTCGATCGCGAACACGCACGGGGAGGTGGGGCGGTGGTGGTTCGCCGCCGGCGCGGTCCTCGGGAGCATCCTGTGGTTCACCGCTCTGGGGTACGGCGCTCGGTTGCTCCGCGGCGTCTTCGCGAAGCCCGTGGCCTGGCGCATCCTCGACGTCGCGATCGCGGTCGTCATGATCGCCCTCGCGATCATGCTCGTCCTGCGGCCCTGAGCGTGCTCGAGGGTGCCTGGTTAGGATTGCCGGGTGATGAGAACCCTGCGTGAGGTCAACACGGTCGTCGAGCGCCTCTGGCCACTGTCCGGAGCCGAGGACTGGGATGCCCCGGGGCTCCTCGTCGGCGACCCGGACCAGCCGGTCGGGCACGTGCTCCTCGCGGTCGACGCGGTCGGCGTGACCGTCGACGAGGTGCTCGAGCGCCCCGACGGTCTGCTGCTGGTCCACCACCCGCTGCTGATGCGTGGTGTCACGACCGTGGCGGGCGACCGGTACAAGGGGTCGCTCATCACGCGCCTGATCCGCGGCGGCGCCGCGCTCATCGCCGCCCACACCAACGCCGACGTCGTCGCCGACGGGACCTCGGACGTCCTCGCCCAACGTCTCGGCCTCCACGACCCGACTCCGATCGTCCCCGCCGCCGACGGCCTGACCGGGCTGGGTCGGGTCGGCGAGCTCCCGGAGGAGACCTCGCTCGGCGCTCTCGCACGTGCCCTCGCCGAGATCCTGCCGGCGACCGCCACCGGGATCCGTGCCTCCGGGGACTACGACCAGGCCGTCCGGAGGATCGCGCTCTGCGGAGGAGCGGGGGACTCGCTCCTGTCCCACCCCGCGGTCCGCGCGGCCGACGTGTACATCACGGCCGACCTCCGCCACCACCCGGCGTCCGAGGCCCGGGAACAGGCACTCCTCGGCGGCGGTCCGGCCCTCATCGACGTCTCCCACTGGGCGAGTGAGTGGCTGTGGCTGGAGGGGGCCGCTGACGCGCTCCGACGAGAGCTCCCTGGACTCGACGTCCGGGTCAGCGAACTGCGTACCGACCCGTGGGACTTCGTCGTCACCCAGTAGTCGGCGCGGCCGGTAGGGTGATGAGTCGAGAGTTTGGAACAGACGTGAAAGCCAGCCCAGCAGACCAGAAGACGTTGCTCACCCTGCAGAGCATCGACACCGGCGTGCAGCGCACCGCCCACCGCGCGGCGAACCTCCCCGAGGCCGCGCGCATCGCGCAGCTCCAGGCCGAGATCGAGACCGTGCGCCTCCGTCGCCTGGAGCGCGTCGGCGTCCGCGACGACGCACAGACCGAGCTCGGGCGCATCGAGTCCGACGTCGCCGTCGTCGCGGCCCGCATGAAGCGCGACGCCGACCGTCTCCAGTCGTCCACCTCCGTCAAGGACGTCGAGGCGCTGCAGAGTGAGATCGCCTCCTTGCAGAACCGGCAGAACAACCTCGAAGAGATCCAGCTGAACGTCATGGAGCGGGTGGAGGCCGCGGAGGACGCCGTCGCCCAGGTCGACGCCGAGCGCGCCGGACTCCAGGAACTCCTCGACGAGGTCGTCGCCAAGCGCGACGCCGAACTCGTCGAACTCGAGGCCGAACGGGCACGACTCACCGCCGACCGCGAGTCACTCGCACCCGGCATCCCCGCCGACCTCCTGGCCCTCTACGACCAGCGCCGCGCCCGCGGCGGTATCGGTGCAGCGCTGTTCCGCGCCGGCACCTGCGGCGCATGCAAGATGTCGCTCACCGGCAACGACCTCCAAGCCGTCCGCGCTGCACCGTCCGAAGACGTCGTGCAGTGCCCGGAATGCGCCGCGATCGTCGTCCGTACGGACGAGTCCGGCCTCGTCTGAGCCGGACGCGGGCTGCACCACACCGGCGGTCCGCGGCCGCTGTCACGGGCCGGTAGACTCGTCTCCGTGAACGGGCCGGCTAGACGGTCGCGTCACCGAGACCTCCGGGTGTCGGTGCCGAGGAACGTCCGGGCTCCACAGAGCAGGGCGGTGGGTAACACCCACCCGGGGTGACCCGCGAGACAGTGCCACAGAGAACAGACCGCCGTGGGCGACCACGGTCAGGGTGAAACGGTGGGGTAAGAGCCCACCAGCGACCGGGGTGACCCGGTCGGCTCGGTAAACCTCGTCCGGAGCAAGGTCAACAGGGAACGCTGAGGCTGCTCGCCAAGTTCCCGGGTAGACCGCTAGAGGGCGGCGGCAACGTCGTCCCGAGAGAGATGGCCGTCGAAACGCGCAAGCGTGGGACAGAACCCGGCGTACCGGTCGACCCGTTCACACCCCACTCCCACGCCGAGCGCTGCGACGGAACCGCCGCAGCGCGTGGCGCAGTGCTCAGGCGATGCGTTCGGCGGGGCCGGCGGCGAGAGCGGCTGCGCCGAGGATGCCCGCGTTGTTCCGGTGCACGGCGGGGATGATCGGGGTGTCGAGCTGCAGCAGCGGCAGGAAGTGGTCCGCGTGCTTGGACACGCCGCCGCCCACCACGAACTGGTCGGGCGAGAAGAGGAACTCGAGGCGCTCGTAGTACTTCTGGAGACGCTTGGCCCACTTCTCCCAGCTCAGGTCCTCGCGCTCCTTCACCGCGTAGGACGCCCGCGTCTCAGCGTCCTTGCCGTCGATCTCCAGGTGCCCGAGTTCGGCGTTCGGGATCAACGTGCGGTTGTAGATGAGCGCCGTACCGATGCCGGTGCCGAGGGTCGTCAGGATCGTGAGGCCGCTGGCGCCCTTGGCCGCGCCGAACTCGGTCTCGGCGTAACCGGCCGCGTCGGCGTCGTTCACGAAGGTGATCTCGCGCCCGAGTCCCTGCTCGAACAGCTGCTCGGCTTCGAGGCCGATCCAGGCGTCGGAGACGTTCGCCGCGGACATCGTCCGGCCGTTCCGGACGATCGCGGGGAAGCAGACGCCGAGCGGGAGTCCATCCGAGGCCGGGGACAGCTGCTCGAGCACCTCGCGCACCGTCACGACGATGTCCTTCGGCTCGCCGCCCTTCGGCGTGGGGATCTTCACCCGATCGGTGAGGAGGGCACCCGTCGTGAGATCGACGACCGCACCTTTGATGCCGGTCCCTCCGATATCGATGCCGACGGCGGACCGGGGAGCTGCGTTCGTCATGCGTCCAGCCTAGAGCGCCGCGGGCGGTGCGGCGGTGTCGATCGCGCTCGGAACGGTCAGACCTCGGCCCCGCGTTCGGTGACGACGAGCGTGTGCTCGAACTGCGCGGTCAACGACCGGTCGCGGGTCGTGACCGTCCAGTCGTCGTCCCACTGCTCCCAGTCCTGGGAGCCGATCGTGAGCATCGGCTCGATCGTGAACACCATGCCCGGCTCCATCACCGTGTCGTAGAGGGGCGCGGCGTCGTAGTGGGGGACGATCAACCCCGAGTGGAATGACCGGCCGACGCCGTGGCCCGTGAAGTCGCGGACGACGCCGTACCCGAACCGCTTCGCGTAGGACTCGATCGCACGACCGATGACGTTGATCTGCCGGCCGGGCGCGACGGCCTTGATCCCTCGGTTGAGGGCTTCGCGGGTGCGCTCGACGAGGAGACGTGTGTCGTCGGCGACGTCGCCGACGAGGAAGGTCACGTTGCTGTCGCCGTGCACCCCGTCGAGGTAGGCGGTGATGTCGATGTTGACGAGATCACCTTCGCGCAGAGCGGTGTCGTCGGGGATGCCGTGGCAGACGACCTCGTTGATCGAACTGCAGATCGACTTGGGGTAACCGCGGTACCCGAGCGTCGACGGATAGGCACCCTTGCCGATGACGAACGCGTGGCCGATGGCGTCGAGTTCGTCAGTGGTCACCCCGGGACGGACCGCCGCTCCGACGGCCTGGATCGCATCGGCGGCGATGGTCCCGGCGACCCGGATGCGCTCGATCTCCTCCGCCGAGTACAGATCGCCCCGGGTGTCGGTGGCCGGTGCGGCGCGGCCGACGTACTCGGGGCGGACGATCGTCTCCGGCACCGATCGGGGGCGGCCGACGCGACCGGGGATCAGGTGACCTGCGGTGTCGAAAGGCATAGGATCAAGCCTAACCGAGCAGGGGAGACGCGCCGTGGCGAAGGAACCATCCGAGCAGTACTGGTACAACACGAAGACCGGTCAGGTCGAGTTCGGCTTCGAGTCGAGTGTCGTCGACCGCGTCGGTCCCTTCGAGACGGCTGCGGAGGCCTCGCACGCACTCGAGCGACTGCGCGCCAACAGCGCGAAGTGGGATGCCGACGAGGCTGCCGAGGACTGAGCCACCCGGGTCGCAACACGAGCGGATTGCGGGCAAGCCCTCTTCCGCAGGCGTGGTGTGATCCGCCAGGATGGGCCGAGCGATGAAGCTCGAGCGGGGGGAACATGCACAGGATCGACCGTCTGCGGAGGCGACCGATCGCCGTCGGACGAGGTGCCGTCGCGGCCCTCAGCCTCGTACTCCTCCTCATGCCGACGTCGCCGGCCGGCGCAGCGCCGGTGGTCGCCACCGAGGTCAGCGCAGCCGAGTGCGTCACCCCGGTCCCCGGCGGTTCCCGCTGCGGCGTGTTGACGGTGCCCCTGTCGCGGGCGGTGCCGGACTCGCCGGAGGCGACCCTGCCGTACGTGCTCGTACCGGCCACCCTCGAGACGGGACGGCCACCGCTCGTCTACCTCGCCGGGAGCTCGTCGCTGTCGACGCTCGACATCGACGCACTCGCGGTCGCCGGCGGCCTTGCCGCCGATCGTGACGTGGTGTTCGTCGAGCGCCGGGGCGGTCCCGACGCCACGCCGTCGCTCGACTGCGCGCCGGCGACCGCAGCCATCCGCGCCTCGCTCGGCGTGGACGGGGACCGCGCATCGCGCGTCGCCGCGGTCGGCACGGCCTTCGCCTCCTGCGCCGCGGCCTGGCAGGAGGACGGCGTCGTGCCGAGCGACTTCGCCGTCGCGCCTGCGGCGGCGGATCTCCGCGACCTCCGGCAGCAGCTCGGTTACGACCGGTGGACCATCCTGGCCGCGGGCTCGTCGGCCGGTGTGGCCCTCGCGGCCGCCGACGTCGATCCGGGTGGCGTCGACGGCGTCGTCCTCGACGGCCCCGATCTGGGTGCACCCGGGATCGTTTCCGCAGGCGGCGTGGCGGCCGCCCTGGCCGTCGTCCGAGCGCGCGGTGTCGAGCCGCAGGGTCCTGTTCCGTCCCCGTCGGCGGCACCACGGGCCGCCGCCGCTGAGGAACCGGAGTCCGCGACCCCGGACACCGCGCCGAGCGAGCCGTCGCGTTCCGCCGGCATCCTCACCGCCGCCACCGATGGGCTCGTCGCCGAACCGCACCGCACCTCCGGAGCGCGACCGATCACCCTCGGTGGCGACGCGCTCCTGGCGATCACCTCATACGCGTTGTCGGAACCCACCGCCCAGGCGGCACTCCCGGTGCTCCTGAGCTCGGTCGCGGACGGCGACAGCACGGTGCTGGATCCCGTGGCGAACGATGCGATCGCCCAGCTGGCCGACTCCGGCGGCATCCTCGACCGCGTGCTCGGGTGTTCGACGACCGGCTGGCCTGGTTCGATCGAACGCTCGGACGCGGAGGTCACCACGACGACGCTGCTGGAGGACGTTTCGGCCGCTGCCTGCTCCTCGTTCGCCGTTGCTGCGACGCCGCCACCGGGAGCGATCGGGACGTCGGTCCTCCTGCTCGGTGCCCCGGAACAGGCCGCCGCCTTCGCCGTCCCCGTCGCCGACGGCACGCCGGACGCCCTCGTGGCGGTCTTCCCCGGGTCGGGCGCCGTCCCAACGTTGAGCAGTGCGTGCGCACGGGTCGCGGTGCGCGCGTGGCTCAGCGATCCGGCGAGCTATCGGGCGCTCTGCGACACTGACGACGCAGCCGTCGCCGTCGTCGATCGAGCCGATGTCGCGGCGAGCCCACGGTGGGCCCAGCAGACCTCGTCGGACGCCGGCGGCAGGTGGTTGCTGCTGGTGCTGCCCATCCTGTTCGGGCTCGTGGCCATCGGATGGTCCGTGGCGTGGGGCTACCGCTTGATCACGCAGGCGCTTCGGCGCCAGTCGGTCCAGGACGGTCTGCTCCTGGGGATCGCTCCGGTGTTCGGAGCGACGTGGGCGATCGGAGGAGCCGTCGTGCTCGTCCGTGCGGCTGCGTCGAACCCGGCGATCGCTCTCGTCGGGGTGCCCGCCGCGTTGCCGTGGCTCTCCATCGCCCTCCTCGTGAGTTGCCTCGGGTTGGTGCCCGTCTGGCAAGGGGCCAACCGTGGATCGCGGCTGCGGATCGCCGTACTCTCGCTGCTGTGGGCGGCGACGGCCGGCTGGACCGCACTCTTCGTCCTCGCCTGGTGGTGAGCCGTGGATCGCCCACGCCCGGCGCGCGCTGATGAGCGGGAACGGGGACGGAGCCAGTAGCCTAGACACGGGCCGCCGGCCGAAGGAAGAGGGGCAGATGGATAAGCAGCGCGACTTCGTTCTCCGCACGATCGAGGAGCGGGGCGTCAAGTTCGTCCGGCTGTGGTTCACCGACGTCGTCGGGACCCTCAAGTCCGTCGCGATCGCCCCGGCCGAAGTGGAAGGCGCGTTCTCCGAGGGCCTCGGCTTCGACGGTTCCGCGATCGAGGGGCTCAGCCGCTCCTACGAGTCGGACCTCCTGGCCCACCCCGATCCGACGACCTTCCAGATCCTGCCGTGGCGCGGCGAGATCGACCCGACGGCGCGCATGTTCTGCGACATCACGACGCCCGACGGCCAGCCCGCCGTCGCCGACCCGCGGAACGTCCTGAAGCGCACCCTGGCGAAGGCCGCCGACATGGGGTTCACGTTCTACACGCACCCCGAGATCGAGTTCTACCTGCTGAAGTCCTCGCAGTACGGCGTCGACGGACCGGAGCCGGTCGACTCCGCGGGCTACTTCGACAACGTCCCAGGTGGCACCGCGCACGACTTCCGTCGACGTTCCGTCCGGATGCTCGAAGACCTCGGGATCTCCGTCGAGTTCAGCCACCACGAGGCGGGACCCGGCCAGAACGAGATCGACCTGCGGTACGCCGACGCCCTGACGACGGCCGACAACATCATGACCTTCCGCACCGTCGTGAAGGAGGTGGCGATCGAGCAGGGCGTCTACGCGACGTTCATGCCGAAGCCGCTCGTCCACCAGCCCGGCAGCGGCATGCACACGCACATGTCGTTGTTCGAGGGTGACTCGAACGCCTTCTACGAGGCGGGTGCGCAGTACCAGCTCTCAAAGACGGGCCGGCAGTTCATCGCCGGACTCCTGACGCACGCTCCGGAGATCACCGCGGTGACGAACCAGTTCGTGAACTCCTACAAGCGACTCTGGGGTGGCGTCGGACCGAACAAGCTGTCCGAGGCCCCGAGCTTCGTCTGCTGGGGCCACAACAACCGCTCGGCACTCGTGCGCGTGCCGCTCTACAAGCCCAACAAGGGCCAGAGCGCTCGGGTCGAGTACCGCGCCATCGACTCCGCCGCCAACCCGTACCTCGCCTTCTCGCTCATGCTCGCCGCTGGGCTGAAGGGAATCGAGGAGGGCTACGAGCTCCCGCCGGAGGCCGAGGACAACGTCTGGACCCTCTCCGACACCGAGCGTCGGGCACTGGGATACAACGCGCTGCCCGCCAGCCTCGATCGCGCCGTCAGCCTCATGGAGGGTTCCGAGCTCGTGGCGGAGACGCTCGGCGAGCAGGTGTTCAACTACGTCCTGCTGAACAAGCGACAGGAATGGCACGAGTACCGGGCCCAGGTGACCCCCTTCGAGTTGGCCAGCAACCTGGAGATGCTCTAGACGAGGGGACCGGTCGGTCGCATGGTCCGCGAGAACATCTCCCTGAGCACGCTCGCCCGACTCGGGTTCACCGGTCTGGGTGAGGCCCGTGACCGGCTGGACGAGCTCGCCGAGCTCGTCCAGCTCGACCCGGCGTCGCTCTCGCCGTCCTTCGCCGTCGCGGCCGACCCCGACGCCGCGCTGGTCGGTGTGCTGATGGTCGGTCGGAAGTCACCCGACGAGCTCTCAGCGCTCCTGGCGGACCAGGCCTCGGCCGAGCGACTGTTCCGATTGTTCGGCGCCTCGCAGGGGTTCATCGACTTCTTCCTCCGCCACCCCGACCAGCTGTCGGTGTTCGAGTTGCCGGTCACCCGCGTCCCGACGCTGCAGGAGGCGCGCGACGAATTGCTCGCGAGCGTCGGTGCCGAGGACGGCTTCGCCGCGATCGTCGAGGAGCCGGCCTGGGACGCGATCCGCGTCGTGTACCGGCGACTGCTCGCCGAGGTCGCCCTCTTCGACCTCTGCGCCCCGGATCCGATCGTCGTGCTCGACCGGGTCGCCAGTGCCCTCTCCGACCTCGCTGCCGGTGCGTTGGAGGCCTCCATCGCCGTCGCACGCACGCAGACGAGCGGCCCGAGGGGTCCCGGCGTGTACCCGCGCGAAGAGGTCGCAGCCACCCGCTTCGCCATCATCGGCATGGGCAAGGCGGGCGCACGGGAGCTGAACTACGTCTCCGACGTCGACGTCATCTTCGTCGGTGAGGGTTCGGGGGACGGCGAGGACGGGCTCGACAACGGGCGTGCCGTCGAGATCGCCACCCGGCTCGCGGTCCTCACCATGCGCGGTCTCGGACAGGCTGGTCTCGAGCCGAGCCTGTGGGAGGTCGATCCGAACCTCCGCCCGGAGGGGAAGGCAGGCGCCCTCGTCCGCACGCTCGAGTCGCATCTCGTGTACTACGACCGCTGGGCGAAGAGCTGGGAGTTCCAGGCACTCCTCAAGGCACGGGCCCTCGCCGGCGATCCCGACCTCGGTGCCCGTTACATCGAGGCGGTCCAGCCGAAGGTGTGGGGGAGTGCGTCCCGCGAGGGCTTCGTGGAATCGGTGCAGCGCATGCGCGAACGGGTCACCGAACACATCCCGGCGGAGGACGTCCACTACCAGCTGAAGCTCGGCCCGGGCGGGCTCCGCGACATCGAGTTCACGGTGCAACTGCTGCAGCTCGTCCACGGACAGCTCGACGATTCCGTGCATCAACGCGGAACTCTCGCAGCCCTCGACGGCCTCGCGACCGCCGGCTACATCGGTCGTGCCGAGGCGCAGGAGTTCGCGCACGACTACCGCCTGCTCCGCGTGCTCGAACACCGCTTGCAGCTGACGCGACTGCAGCGCACGCACATGATGCCGCGCGACGAGCCGTCGCTCCGATCCCTGGCCCGATCGAGCACGCTCGCGACGACCGCACAGGCCCTCGTCACGCGATGGGAGGCCACGAAGCACGGTGTCCGGCAGCTGCACGAGCGATTGTTCTACCGGCCGCTGCTCTCGGCGGTCGCAGCCTTGCCCGAGAGCGGTCTGAGTCTGACGAGCGGTCAGGCGGAGGCGCGGCTCGCGGCGATCGGCTTCGTCGACCCGCGCGGCGCGCTCGCCCACATCGGGGCACTCACCGCCGGCGTGTCTCGGCGCGCCAACATCCAGCGGCATCTGCTCCCCGTCATGCTCGGCTGGTTCGCGGACGGCGCCGATCCCGACTACGGATTGCTCGCGTTCCGGCGGCTCAGCGAGTCCCTCGGCGAGTCGCACTGGTTCCTGCGGATGCTTCGCGACTCCTCAGGTGCGGCCGAGCGGCTCACGCGGGTCCTCTCGGGGTCCCGGTTCATCGGCGAGCTCATGGACCGCATCCCCGAGTCCGCCGCTTGGCTCGCGGGCGACGAGGACCTCCTCCCACGCTCGTCCGCCGCGCTCGGCGAGGAGATCGCCGCCATCCTCAGACGACACGACTCACCGGACACCGCAGCCGCCGCCATCCGCGCGGTACGGCGACGCGAAGTACTCCGCCTGGCGATGTCGTCGACCGTCGGCATGCTTGACGTCCAGGGCCTCGCCGCCGGGCTGACGGACGTGTCGACGGCGACGCTCGCAGGGCTCCTCGGCGCCGTCAGACGCATCGGCGGCCTGGGAGCGGACATCGAGTTCGCCATCATCGCCATGGGCCGCTACGGCGGCGCAGAGCTCGGCCTCGGTTCCGACCTCGACGTCCTCTACGTGTTCCGGCCGAAGGACGGGGTCGACACCCAGGATGCACAGCGCCAGGCCGGAGCGATCGCCGCAGAACTCAAGCGTCTGAGCGAGGACGCCCGGCTCCCGCTCGACCTCGACCTCGACCTCCGTCCCGAGGGGAAGAACGGTCCGCTCGTGCGCTCCCTCGATTCCTACCGGAACTACTACGCGCGCTGGTCCCTCACCTGGGAGGCGCAGGCGCTGCTCCGCGCCGCCGGGGTCGTGGGCGACACCGAGCTCATCGAGGCGTTCACGGAGGTGGCGGACACGGTCCGCTACCCAGCCGCGATCAGCGAGCAGTCCGTCCGCGAGGTCAAGCGGATCAAGGCACGCGTCGAGAACGAGCGGCTGCCGCAGGGTGCCGACCCGACGAGACATCTGAAGCTCGGGCGCGGCTCGCTCAGCGACGTCGAGTGGTTCGTGCAGCTCCTCCAGCTCGAGCACGGAGCGGCGGTGCCGTCGTTGCGGACCACCTCGACGCTCCGAGCGCTCGACGCGGCGGTGGAGGCGGATCTCGTCGACGGGGAGTCCGCCGAACGACTCCGAGAGGCCTGGATCCTCGCGTCGCGGATCCGCTCGGCCATGACGCTGTGGTTGAACAAGACGCAGGACGTGCTGCCGAGCGACCGACAACAGCTCGAAGGCGTGGCGCGACTCCTGGAGTACCCGACCGGGTCGGCGAGTCTCCTGGAACAGGACTACCTCGCGGCCACCCGGCGTGCCCGGACGGTCTTCGAGCACGGCTTCTACGGCATCTGAGCCGATCGCCTCGACCACACGGAACCGCCCGCCATCCGAGAGGATGACGGGCGGTTCGCGGTGCAGCAGGTGTCGTCAGACGCCGTAGTACAGCTCGAACTCGAACGGGTGCGGACGCTGGGCCAGCGGCTTGATCTCGTTCTCGCGCTTGTACTGGATCCAGGTCTCGATGAGCTCCGGCGTGAAGACGTTGCCGGCGAGGAGGAACTCGTGGTCCGCCTCGAGTGCCTCGAGCGCAGCACCGAGCGATGCGGGCACCTGCGGGATGTTCTTGGCCTCCTCGGGGGGAAGCTCGTAGAGGTCCTTGTCGACGGGCTCGTGCGGCTCGATGCGGTTCTTGATGCCGTCGAGGCCGGCCATCAGCTGAGCGGCGAACGCGAGGTACGGGTTGCCGGAGGCGTCGGGCGCGCGGAACTCGATGCGCTTGGCCTTCGGGTTCGTGCCCGTGATCGGGATACGGATCGACGCCGAGCGGTTACCGGCCGAGTAGACCAGGTTGACGGGAGCCTCGAAGCCGGGGACCAGACGGTGGTACGAGTTCACCGTCGGGTTCGTGAACGCCAGGACGGCGGGGGCGTGCTTCAGCAGACCACCGATGTACCAGCGGGCGAGGTCGGAGAGACCGCCGTAGCCGTTCTCGTCGTAGAAGAGCGGCTTGCCGTCGCTCCACAGCGACTGGTGCGTGTGCATGCCCGAGCCGTTGTCGCCGAAGAGCGGCTTCGGCATGAAGGTCGCGGTCTTGCCCCACAGCTCGGCCGTGTTCTTCACGATGTACTTGAACTTGAGGATGTCGTCCGCCGCGGCGACCATGGTGTCGAAGCGGTAGTTGATCTCGGCCTGGCCGCCGGTGCCCACCTCGTGGTGCGCGCGCTCGAGGATGAGGCCGGCGTCGATCAGCTTGAGGCTGATGTCGTCGCGGAGGTCGGCCTGCTTGTCGACGGGGCTGACGGGGAAGTAGCCACCCTTGTACGGCGTCTTGTTGCCGAGGTTGCCGCCCTCTTCGGCGCGGCCGGTGTTCCAGGCTCCCTCTTCGGAGTCCACCGAGTAGAAGCTCGAGTGCTGGTTCACCTCGTACCGGACGTCGTCGAAGATGTAGAACTCGGCCTCGGGGGCGAAGAACGCGGTGTCGGCGATGCCGGTCGAGGCGAGGTACTTCTCAGCCTTCTTGGCGACCTGACGCGGGTCCTTGGAGTAGATCTCGCCGTTGCGGGGGTTGTAGATGTCGAACACCATGATGAGCGTGCGCTCGGCACGGAAGGCGTCGATGTAAGCGGTGGAGACATCCGGGATGAGCTGCATGTCCGACTCGTGGATGTTGGCGAAGCCACGGATGGACGAACCATCGAAGAGCTGGCCGACGGTGAAGAACTCCTCGTCGACGGTGCTGGCCGGGATGTTGAAGTGCTGCTGCACGCCGGGAAGGTCCGTGAAGCGGATGTCGAGGAACTTGACATCGGTGTCCTTGATGAACTTGAGCACTTCGGAAGAATCACTGAACATGTGAATGGCTCCAAATGGGGTTGGTACAGGGAGGCTGCACAGCGCAGCCATCTGTGAGACTACGGGGAGGGGGTTACCCCGCCATGACACCCATGTTTCGTGGATGTTACGAGAATCCCCGCCCGAATAGAATGGCACAGTGCCCCACACCCCGCAGAATCCACGGACCTTCGGAGAGCTTCCTCCCAGCGCCTTCCCCGGTGAACGCCTCGGACTCCCGGAGAGCGGCGTCCGATCGGTCGCGCGGGTCGGTCGGCGCATCACCGCGCTCGTCATCGACTGGGCCATGGCGGTCGTCCTCTCCGTCGCGTTCTTCGCCTACGACGCCACCGCGACGCTCGTGATCTTCGCCATCATGCAGTTCGTGTTCATCCCGACCATCGGCGGCAGTCTCGGTCATCGCCTGTGCGGCATGCGACTCATGCCGCTGACCGGCGGTTGGGTCGGACTCTGGCGGCCGGCCGTGCGTACCGTGCTCCTCTGCGTGCTCGTCCCGGCGCTCGTCTGGGATTCGGACCAGCGCGGCTTCCACGACAAGGTCGCCGGCACGGTGCTCCTGCGGGTGCGCTGAACGCAGCCGGAAACGCGAACGGCCGCCCTCCGTCAGGAGGGCGGCCGTCGTTTCCGTACCGCGAGGTGTTCCGAGCGGGGTCGGTGGGTCAGCGCGCGCGCTGCGGGCGGACCCGCATCGGGTCGACGCCCTTCGGGATGGGGAGCTGCGTACCGAACGAGGACAGACGGTTGCTGACCGCGAGCACCTCGGGGTTGGTCAAGGACTTCTTGACCTTCCGGAGGGCGCCGGAGAGCTGACGGAGCTGCACGGAGTCGGCGTCGGGGCCGACGTGGAAGACCGTGATCGGCACGTTCGGGAGGATACGGGTGACCTTACGCTTCTCGTCCTCGAGCAGGCGTGAGGTCCGCGATCGGGGTCCTTCGGCGATCAGTGCGACGCCACCACGGCCCACGGCGCGGTAGATCGCGTCCTGGGTCTTCGGGTTCACGGCGACGGGCATCTCGCTGGTCTGCCACGAGCGCGGAGCAGCGCGGAGCACCTGGCCCACCGCGCCCGGCCGACCCTCGATCTGCGTGTAGACGACCTTGTCCGCGCGCCGGGTGAGGATGAACAGGGCCGCGAGGATACCGGCGAGCACTCCCGCGATGATCCACATGACGAGCGCGAAGATGTTGCCCGCCGAGAACAGCAGCGCGACCGCGACACCGATGAGCACCGGCAGGATGAAGCCGCCGAGCATCAACCACTGCGCCGCCTTGTCGTGGCGACGGGTGAGCTGGAACACCTGCCAGAGCTGCTTGATCCGCCCTGGTTCCTTCTGCGCCGCCGGGGGCGCGTCCTTCTGAGCCATGCTCCCAGGATAGCCGGTGACGGAGGGTCCTGATGCTGCGTTCTCCTCCACAGGCCGGCGGCGCGGGGACCTTGTCCACAGCCGCGTGCGTGGACGCCGTCGGACGGGGCTCCGCGTCGGAGGATCGAGCTATGGAAACACTGCCAGACCCGTCCACGAACGCAACCCGAGTGGCCGGCCGTCGTCTCGTCCGGCGCCTGGGTGAGGGCCGGCAGTGGACGGCCTACTCGACGGTGCTCGCCCACGCCGGACCCGCGCACGGCCGGCGTACCGACCAGGCCGCCCCGGTGGGCGACGCCGTGCTGCTCCGAGCGAGGGCGGACGCCGCCGAACGCGACCTCTGGCGTCGCGCGGCCGTCCTGTCCCGACTCGACCACCCGCACATCGTGAGACTCGTCGACGTCGCCGAGGACCCGAACGGCCTCCCGTGCCTGCTGATCGAGCGGCTCGCCGGCGGCACGTTGGGAGAGCTGCTGCGCCGCCGGGATTCGATCGCTCCCGGTGAAGCGGTCACGATCCTGGCACCACTGGTCGACGCCATCCGCGCGGCGCACCTCTCGGGCGTCAGCCACGGGTCGATCACCGCATCGGCCGTGCGCTTCGCCGACGATGGCCGACCGGTCCTCACCGGCTGGTCGGGCGCAACTCCCGTGGACCACCAGACCATCGATGGCGGGCTCGGTCGTACCGCTCCGGCGTTCGCTGCCGATTGGACGGCGTTCGCGGGGCTCATGGACGGTGTCCTGCAGGCGACCGACCCCGATGAGGTCCCCTCGACCGCGGCCTGGGCCGATGTCGTGCCTGAGCTCGCCGACCACGAGATCGCCAACCGACTGCAACAGCGGATCCACGCCCTGGCACGACCGCTCCCGGTCCTGCTCGACCGCGCCGACCCGCCGTCCACATCACCTGCCGATGCCATCCGTGCTTCCGCCGATCGCGCACAGCGGACCACTCCGCCCCCACCGACCCGACGGGCGGCGGTCGAGGCGAGGCGTCGGACACGACATCCCGCAACGTCGCTGCGACGTCGTCTGGCCTGGCGACCCGGTCGAGGCACTCGGGTCGCGGCCGCCGCCCACTCGTCGCCTTCCGTCGACTCCAGCCCGAGACGTCGTCGACTCGTGATCGGAGCGGCGGGCGCGGCAGCGGCACTGGTGTCGGCTGCGATGGTGTTCCTGCCGTCCGAAGACCCGAGCACCGCGATCGCGCCGACGCCGGCCGGTTCGGTCGGCCCGGCGCCCGAACCGGTCACGGGTACTGCGCCGCCGGTGGAGACGCCGACGTCACCGGCGGATGAATCCGACGCGGTCGACGTGGTCACCGGTGACGATCCGGCGGCCGCGGCCCGCGAGCTCGTCCGCCGACGGGATCAGTGCCGCACGACGGGGGAGGAGGGGTGCGTCTGGGACTCCGTCGAACGAGGGTCCCCGTTCGACGACGACGAGCACCTCGGTGTCGGGATCGGATCGATCGATGCGACGAGTCTGGAGCTCGTCGACCGTCAGGGCGACGCGGCGGTCCTCCGCGGCACGGCCGAGCCGACCGAGACGGACGAGGCCGCCGCAGGACGACGACAGCCCGTCACGCTCCTCGTGGTGAGGGGCGAGACGGGCTGGCGTCTGCGGGAGGTGTTCACCGCCGGATGAGGCGGTGGACGTCGCGGTCGGTTCGGGATCAGATCCCGAGCGAGCCGCGGAAGTCGCCTGCTTCGAGGCGGTTCTTCACCTGGACGAGGAAGCGTGCAGCGTCCGCGCCGTCGATGATGCGGTGGTCGTAGCTCAGCGCGAGGTAGACCGTCGAACGGATCGCGATGGCGTCTGCACCGTCGACCGTGACGACGACCGGCTTCTTCGTGACGATACCCGTACCGAGGATCGCCGACTGCGGCAGGAACACGATCGGGGTGTCGAACAGGGCGCCGCGCGAACCGGTGTTGGTCAGCGTGAACGTGCCGCCCGACAGCTCGTCCGGCTGCAGCTTGTTGTCGCGAGTGCGCTGCGCGAGATCGGCGATCTCGGCGCCGAGCTCGGCGATCGACTTGGAGCCCGAGTTGCGGATGACCGGCGTCAGCAGGCCACGCTCGGTGTCCACGGCGATCGCGAGGTTCTCCGTCTCCGGGTACACGATCTGGTCGCCGTCGACGGTGGCGTTGATGATCGGGTAGGTCTGGAGCGCCTCGCTGGCAGCAAGGGCGAAGAACGGCAGGAACGACAGCTTGTTGCCGGTCTTGGCGAGGAACTCGTCCTTGACGGCCGTGCGGAGTGCCGCGACCTTCGTGACGTCGACCTCGACGACGCTCGTCAGCTGGGCGGTGCCCTGCATCGAAGCGACGGCACGCTCGGCGACGACCTTGCGCAGACGCGACATGGCCTTGCTCGTGCCACGCAGCTCGGAGACCTCGACGGTCGGAGCAGCGGGCGACTCCGTGGTGCCACCGGCGCTCTGAGCCTGCAGGACGTCTTCCTTGCGGATACGTCCGCCGACACCGGTGCCGGTGACCGTGCTGAGGTCGACGCCGTGCTGGTTGGCGAGACGACGGACCAGCGGAGTGACGTAACCGGAGTTGACGACCCCGCCGGCGGCAGGCGTCGAAGCGGCGGCCGGAGCAGCAGCAGCGGGAGCCGGAGCAGTAGGCGCAGCAGCGGGAGCCGGAGCAGCGGCGGGAGCCGGAGCAGCAGCGGGAGCCGGAGCAGCAGCAGGTGCAGCGGCGGGCGCCGGAGCCGGAGCAGCAGCAGCAGGTGCAGGCTCAGCAGCGGGAGCCGGCGCGGCAGCAGGTGCCGGCTCGGGCTCGGCCGCGGGAGCGGGCTCAGCAGGAGCGGGCTCGGCAGCAGCCGGTTCCGCGGCGGGCGTGGGCTCCTCGGCAGCAGCCGCACCCGAACCATCACCGATGGTCACGAGAGCGGTGCCGACCTCGACGGTCTCGTCCTCCTGGACGAGGATCGCTTCGATGACACCCGCGACGGGCGAAGGGATCTCGGTGTCGACCTTGTCGGTCGACACTTCGAGCAGCGGCTCGTCGACCTCCACGGTGTCGCCGACATTCTTCAGCCAGCGGGTGACCGTACCCTCGGTGACACTCTCGCCGAGTGCCGGGAGGCTGACGGATTCGCTCATGACCTTGTCTCCTTTGAAACCTGTTGTGTGTTCACTAGCTTATTGGGGTGTTCGGAATGCGTCACAGCGCGTGCAGGGGCTTGCCTGCGAGCGCGAGGAATGCTTCGCCGAGCGCCTCGTTCTGCGTGGGGTGCGCGTGGATCAGCGGCGCGATGTCCTCGGGGTAGGCCTCCCAGTTGACCGCGAGCTGGCCCTCGGCGATGAGCTCACCGACGCGGGCGCCGATCATGTGCACACCGATGACGGGGCCGTCGTTGACGCGGATGACCTTGACGTTGCCGCTCGTGCCGATGATCTCGCTCTTGCCGTTGCCGGCGAGGTTGAAGTCGTAGCTCGTGATGTTGTCGGCGCCGTACTGCTCGGCCGCCTTGGCCTCGCTGAGACCGACGGACGCGATCTCGGGGTCGCTGTAGGTGACCTTCGGGATGTTGACGTCCTCGATGATGACCGGCTTGAGACCGGCGATCTCCTCGGCCACGAAGATGCCCTGCTGGAAGCCGCGGTGCGCGAGCTGCAGGCCGGGGACGATGTCGCCGACGGCGTAGAGGCCGGGGATGTTCGTCTCGAGACGGTCGTTGGTGATGACGAAGCCGCGGTCGATGGTGACACCGACCTCCTCGAAGCCGAGTCCGGCGGTCGACGGGCCACGGCCGACGGCGACGAGCAGCAGCTCGGCGTCGATCGTCTTGCCGTCCTCGAGCGTGATGTGCACGCCCGAGTCGTCCTGGGTGACACCCTGGAACCGCACGCCGAGCGAGTACTCGATGCCGCGCTTGCGGAACGCGCGCTCGAGGGCCTTGCTGATCGACTCGTCCTCGTTGGGGACGAGGTGGGGGAGCGCCTCGATGATCGTGACCTCGGTCCCGAACGACTTCCAGACGCTCGCGAACTCGACGCCGATCACACCGCCGCCGAGAACGGCGACCTTCTTCGGCACGAAGTCGAGCTGCAGCGCCTGCTCGCTCGTGATGACGCGGCCACCGATCTCGAGACCGGGGAGCGAGCGGCTGTAGGAGCCCGTCGCGAGGATCACGTTCTTGCCGGTGATGAGGTCGTCGCCGACCTGCACGCTCGTCGGGGAGACCAGACGGCCCTCACCCTCGATGGTGGTGATGCCGCGGGCCTTCACGAGGCCCTGGAGTCCCTTGTACTTCTTCGCGACGATGCCCTCGCGGTACTTCGTGACGCCCTCGATGTCGATGCCTTCGAAGGTGGACTTGACGCCGTACTTCTCCGACTCGCGCGATGCGTCCGCGACCTCGGCGGAGTGCAGCAGCGCCTTCGTCGGGATGCAACCGCGGTGGAGGCAGGTGCCGCCGACCTTGTCCTTCTCGATCATGCCGACGGTGAGGCCGAGCTGCGAAGCGCGCAACGCCGCAGCGTATCCGCCGCTTCCGCCTCCCAGGACTACCAGGTCAAAATTCTGCTCGGACACTCCGTTGCTCCTTGTGTGTGCTTCGTGGTCGATCGGAAACCGTCGTGGTGTGTTCGGCGGCGTCGAGGCGGGTCGAACCGCCCCCACCGACCTTACTACGGGTGGCTAATCTCCTCGGCCATTGCGAGGAGGGTGCGGACCGCGACGCCGGTCGGGCCCTTGGTGGTGAAGCCGTAGGGGGCGTCGCCGTTCATCGCACTCCCGGCGATGTCCAGGTGTGCCCACGGGATGCGGGTGGTGCCGCCGTCCTCGTCGGTACGCTCGGCGATGAACTCCTGGAGGAACGTGCCTGCGACGAGCATGCCGCCCGCGGTGGTCCCGGGCTTGGCGTTGGCGAGGTCGGCGACGTCGGAGTCGAGGACCTTGCGCAGCTCCGCGGGGAACGGCATCGGCCAGAACAGTTCGTCCGCACCGGAACCGGTCGCGATGAGGTCGGTGACGAAGGACGCGTCGCCCATGACGCCCGTGTAGCGGTTGCCGAGCGCGACCACGGCGGCTCCCGTGAGGGTCGCCACGTCGATGATGGCGTCCGGGCCCTCCTCGCCTGCAGCGACGAGTCCGTCGGCGAGGACCAGCCGGCCCTCGGCGTCGGTGTTGGTGACCTCGACCGTGCGTCCGCCCCGGATGGTGAGGACGTCGTTCGGCCGGATCGCCGTGCCCGACGGGAGGTTCTCGGCGAGGCAGAGCCATGCGGTCAGCCTGGTGGGCACCCCGAGACGCGCGGCCGCGGCCAGGACGGCGAGCACGGTCGCCGCGCCGGTCATGTCGTATTTCATGCCGACCATCGAGACCGGCGGCTTCAGGGAGAGGCCGCCACTGTCGAAGGTGATGCCCTTCCCGACGAGGGCCAGGTGGCTCCTGGCGGCCTCCGGGTGGTAGCTCAGCTTGACGAGTCGCGGAGGCCGCGAGGAACCCTGCCCGACGCCGAGGATGCCGCCGAAGCCGTCCTCGGCCAAGCGGGTCTCGTCCCATTCCTCGACCTCGACGTCGAGGCCGTCGACCGCTGCTCGGGCCGCGTCGGCGAAGGTCGCCGGGTAGAGCTCGTTCGGCGGCGTGTTGACCAGGTCCTTCACGAGCGCGATGGCCTCGGCGACCGCGGTGGCGTGTTCCGCGAGCCCGGCATCCGGTGCGTCGACGGTCGACGGGACGACGACGGTGATCTGCTCGAGCGGTGTCGGCGCCGGCGCGGATCCGACCCCGCGCGACGCGGTGTAGCGGTAGGCACCGATGGCCGCCCCCTCGAGGACGGCTTCGGCGGCGGCGGCCGTCTCCTCCGTCAACGCGAACGTGATCGAGGCCTGGCCGTCGATCGTCCTGGTCACTGCACCCGCGGCTCGTCGGAAGGCCGCGTCGTCCGCATCCGGACCGAGGCCGACCAGCACGAGACCGGAGGCCGCGCCGAACCGGTCCGGGAGGCGTCGCACCTGGTCTTCGGATCCCGTGACACCGGAGGCGCGCAGCTCGTCCGCGAGCGGCGCGTAGACATCGGGCGCCAGGAGCTCAGGTCCGTCGTCGCCCTTCCTCACCGCGAGGACGAGCAGCTCGGCCTCGACTCCCTCGACGGCAGCGGACAACACGGAGAGCACAGGGATCGTCATGCCTCCATCGTAGGCACGTGCCGTTCCGGACCGAGGCGGGGCCGCCGGTGTTCGCTCTCGGCGGTACCGCCGACGCTCGGAGGGGAAGGGCGCTGCGACACCCCCGTTTAGAGTTGAACCATGCCTACGCCTGACGACCTCTACGAGGTGCACCCGGAGATCGACATCCCCGCCGGCCTCCACCTCGTCGCGGGGCTCACCGGGTTCTCCGACGCCGGCGGCGCGGTCGGGCAGTTGAACGCCTACCTCGACGACGTCCTCGACACGACGGTCATCGCCGAGTTCGACGTCGACGTCCTGCTCGACTACCGGGCCCGCCGGCCGATCATCTCGTTCGACCAGGACCACCTGACGGAGTACCGGCCACCTCGGCTGACCCTGTCGCTCGCCCACGACGAGCTCGGGTCGCCATTCCTGCTGCTCACCGGTTTCGAGCCCGACTTCCTCTGGGACCGCTTCGTCGCGGCCGTGCTCGAGCTCGTCGATCGCTTCCGGGTCAGCGACACCACGTGGGTGCACGCCATCCCGATGCCGGTCCCGCACACCAGGCCGATCGGCGTCACCGTCAGCGGCAACCGGTTCGACCTCATCGAGTCGCTCTCGGTCTGGCGCCCCCGCACCCAGGTGCCGTCCAACGTCCTCCACCTCCTCGAGTACCGCCTCTACGAGCGCGGCGACAGCATCGCGGCGTTCGTGCTCCTCGTTCCGCACTACCTCGCCGACACGGAGTTCCCGGCCGCGGCGATCACGGCGATCGAGAGCCTCAGCGCGGCGACCGGGCTCATCTTCCCTACGGACCGCCTCCGCGAGGACAGCCGCGACTTCCTCGTCAAGATCGATGAGCAGGTCGGGACCAACCACGAGCTGGGCCAGCTGGTCACGACGCTCGAGGAGCGGTACGACGCCTACATGGCCGACAACTCGCCGAAATCGCCGCTCACCGACATCGACGGGGCGCTCCCGACGGCCGACGAGATCGCCGCGGAGCTCGAGAAGTTCCTCGCCAGCCGGCGCCACGGCGACGAGGACCGCTCGACCACCTAAGCTGGATCGGTGGGATCTCGACGCGTCTGGTGGGTGTTCGGCGTCGGGGTGTTCGCCTACCTCATCACCGTCATGCAGCGGTCCACGCTCGGCGTGGCGGCGGTGGACGCCACCGAGCGGTTCCAGATCGACGCCGCAGCGCTGTCGACCCTCGCCGTCGCACAGCTGATCGTGTACGCCGCGATGCAGGTCCCGGTCGGGGTGCTCATCGACCGCCTCGGACCTCGCGTCCTGATCCTCGCTGGGCTGACGGTCGTCATGGCGGGCCAGGTCTGGCTGGGTCTCACGACCGAACTCGGCGGCGCGATCGTCGGGCGGATGCTGGTCGGCCTCGGCGACGCCGCGGTGTTCACTTCCGTGTTGCGGCTCGTGAACTCCTGGTTCCCGACCCGTCGGGTGCCGATCGTCTCGCAATGGGTCGGCAACATCGGGCAGATCGGACAGATCCTCTCGGCGGTGCCGTTCTCCTTCGTCCTGCACGCCTTCGGCTGGTCGCCGGCGTTCCTCAGTGCGGCCGGACTCGTCCTCCTGGCGCTCGTCGGGGTGGTGATCGTCGTCCGCGACCGGCCGTCCGGTTCCGACGAGGCGCCGCGCCCCGAGACGTGGGGCCACGTCGTCCGCGAGGTCGTCATCAGTCTGCGTCGGCCAGGGACGCGTCTCGGGTTCTGGTCGCACTTCGTCACCCAGTCCTCCGGTACGGTCCTCACGCTCCTCTGGGGCTTCCCGTTCATGGTCTACGCCCTCGGCTACCCGCAGCCCCTCGCCGCATCGTTGCTCATCGTCATCGTGGTCTCCGGCATGATCGCCGGACCCATCCTCGGGGTGCTCACCGCCCGGTTCCCCTACCGGCGGAGCAACCTCGTGCTCGGGATCGTCACGGTCATGGGCGTCGCCTGGGCCGCACTCCTCCTCTGGCCGGGCGTCCCACCGATGTGGCTCGTGATCGTCCTGTTCGTCGTGGTCGGAGTCGGCGGCCCCGGTTCACTCATCGGGTTCGACTTCGCCCGCACCTTCAACCCCATCCGCGCGCTCGGCGGAGCGAACGGCATCGTGAACGTCGGAGGGTTCCTCGCCAGCTTCGTCATGATGTTCCTCATCGGTCTCATCATCGACGCGGTCAGCGGGGGATCCCGTGCCGACTACTCCATGGACAGCTTCCGGATCGCCTTCTCCGTGCAGTACCTGGTGGTCGGATTCGGGGTCGCGATGCTGCTCGTCGCCCGGTCCCGCACGCGGAGACGCTTCGCCGAGGACGAGGGCATCGCCGTCGGTCCGCTGTGGATCGCTGTCCGTGCCAGGCTCGGTCGCCGTCGCTGAGCGTTCGCTTCGTCCACCGATCCCACCCTTGACAAACGGCCTGTGGCTCTGAGGTCTTCCGCCGCGCGCTATAATGGAACACGGACCCGTTCACCTCTCGGAATGTCGGCGGCCCTTTTCGGGTTGCACTGCACCAAGACTTGACATGGGTCCTCGTAATGTCCGAAATCACGGACGATCCGGCGATGACTGTCCATGCCGGGTCCGAACAGGAAGGTGCAGCTATGGCCACCAAGACGGCTCGCGCAGACGAAGCAGCGCCAGCAGACGAGGCCACGGAGGCTCCCGCAGCGAAGGCTCGGACCACCAAGGCCACCACGACCCGAGCGAAGGCTGCTCCCAAGAAGGCCACCCGCGCCAAGGCGGGCACGAAGTCCAGCACGGAGCCCGATGAGGGCACGGACGACGAGGACGTCGTCGTCGAGGTCGTCGCCGACGACGCCGTGGTCGACGCGCCCGCAGTCGACACCGCCGAGGCGGTCGAAGAGGAGGACGACAAGTCCGTGCCGGAGATCACCCTCCCCACCGACGCACTCGTGCTCTCCAACAGCGACGACGACGAGATCCCGGTGTATTCGGCCGCGATCACCGGCGCCACCGCCGACCCGGTCAAGGACTACCTGAAGCAGATCGGCAAGGTCGCGCTCCTCAACGCGGCCGAAGAGGTCGAGCTCGCGATGCGCATCGAGGCGGGCCTCTTCGCCGAGGACAAGCTCGCCCAGCTCTCCGACCTCGAGAAGCGCTCGCGCGTCGGCCGTGAGCTCCAGTGGGTCGCGAAGGACGGCGCCCGCGCCAAGAGCCACCTCCTCGGGGCGAACCTCCGACTCGTCGTGAGCCTCGCCAAGCGGTACACGGGCCGCGGCATGCAGTTCCTCGACCTCATCCAGGAGGGCAACCTGGGCCTCATCCGTGCGGTCGAGAAGTTCGACTACACCAAGGGCTTCAAGTTCTCCACCTACGCGACCTGGTGGATCCGTCAGGCCATCACGCGCGCCATGGCCGACCAGGCGCGCACCATCCGCATCCCGGTGCATATGGTCGAGGTCATCAACAAGCTCGCCCGCGTCCAGCGGCAGATGCTGCAGGACCTGGGCCGCGAGCCCACGCCCGAGGAGCTCAGCCGCGAACTCGATATGACGCCTGAGAAGGTCATCGAGGTCCAGAAGTACGGCCGCGAGCCCATCTCGCTGCACACGCCCCTCGGCGAAGACGGCGACAGCGAGTTCGGCGACCTCATCGAGGACACCGAGGCGGTCGTGCCGGCCGACGCCGTCAGCTTCACGATGCTGCAGAAGCAGCTGGAGTCGCTCCTCGACTCGCTCTCCGAGCGGGAAGCGGGCGTCATCCGGATGCGCTTCGGCCTCGGCGACGGCATGCCGAAGACGCTCGACCAGATCGGCGACACCTTCGGAGTCACCCGTGAGCGCATCCGGCAGATCGAGTCGAAGACCATGGCGAAGCTGCGTCACCCGAGCCGATCCCAGTCGCTCCGCGACTACCTCGAGTAGGAGCATGCGCTACGCCCCGGCCATCCTCGCCGGTCGTGCCGTCCGATTCCTCGCCAGGCTGCGCAAGCCGGGCGGGGGATCGGCCGTTCCCGGCCTCGTGGTCAACCGCATCGCGCCCGGGTTCCTCCCCGACACGTTGAACGCCTTCCCGCGTGGTCTCGTGATCGTAAGCGGCTCGAGCGGGAAGTCGACGACGACCAAGATGCTCGTCGGCATCCTGCGTGCCCACGGTGTGTCGGTCTTCACGAACCCGTCCACGGCGAACATCTCCCAGGGCCTCACCTCGGCTCTCCTCGAACGAGCCGACCTCCGTGGCCGGATCGACGCCGAGCTCGGGGTGCTCGAGATGGACGAAGGACACGGCGCGCTCATCGCGCCGCGACTCGCGCCCGCCCACGTCATCCTGACGAACGTGTCCGTCGACCAGATCGACCGCTTCCACGACGCTGCCATGGTGGCGCGCATGCTCGACGCGATCGCTGCCCGATCCAGCACGTCGCTTGTCTTGAACGGCGATGACGCGCTCATCGACGCCGTCGCGCCAGGCAGCGACGCGACGCGATGGCGGTACGGCGTCTCGACGGCGGTGCTCGGCGCCAGCGCACGCGGCCTCGGGTACAGCACGACCTCATCCGATCGGGTCGACCCCGGTTCCGGAACCGTCGTCGAAGCCCTCGACGGCGACCTGGTGTCCATCACCCACCGCGGCGAGACCGTCCGGTTCCGTCTGCCGGCTCGCGGCGTGCACTACGCCGTGGATGCCGCTGCAGCCCTCTCCGGCGCCGCCGCGATCCTCGGCCCCGAGTTCCAGCTCACCATCGCGTCGGAGTCGTTCCGTGCGCTCACGCCGGTGTTCGGCCGCGGTGAGGTGACGACCGTCCGCGGTGTCGAGGTCGAGTTCGTCCTCGTCCAGAACCCCGCGAGCTTCCAGCTCAACGTCGACAGCCTGGCGGCCGACACGGAGCAGATCCTGGTTGCCGTCGGGAGCGACGTCCGCGATCCCTCGTACCTCTGGCCGGTCGACACGTCCAGGCTCGGTCGTGTGGCGCTCGTGTCTGGGTCCAAGGCCTGGGAGGCCGCGCTGCAGCTGGGCTACGACGGCGTCGAGATCGACCGGATCGAACCGGACCTCGGCACGGCGTTGGACGCGTTCCTCGCCCTCCCTGCGCCCTCGCACGGTCGGAAGACCGTGATCTTCACCGCCGACTCGATGCGCCGCACCCGCGCGCACCTCGGCCTCGCCTCGAACGATCAGGACGACGCATGACGACCGAGCCGACGATCACCATCGCCGTCCTCCTTCCCTCGAGCTGCAATGTGAACGGCGACGCCGAGAACGGCGCGGTCCTCGCTCGCCGGGCCCGCGCGCGTGGCCTCGCCGTCGAGCTCGTCCCGGTCGAGTCGGTCGCCGAGCTCCCGAGCACGGTCCACGCGGTCGTCCTCGGGTCGTGCGACGACCCGTCGGCGCCACAGGTGCTCGAGGCGCTCCGGCCGTTCCGCGACGCGTTCATCGCCTGGGTGGAGGCCGGCGTGCCCGTCCTCGCGGTCGCCAACGGATGGAAGCTCCTCACTCGCCGGCTCGAGCTGGTACCGGGGAGCTGGGTCGAGGGCCTCGCCATCATCGAGGGCGACGCCCCGTTGCGGCGCACGCGGGCGAGTGACGACCTCGTCGTCGTGCCGAGCGGCGGCCTCGAGCTCGACGCCCCGGTACTCGTCGGGTACGAGAACCACGGGCGGGACTTCCGAGCCGGGACGGGCGTCGAGTCGATCGGCACCGTGCAGCACGGACGAGGCAACGGCGACGGCACGGAGGGTGCGCTGGTCGGACCGTTCGTCGGAACCCACCTGCACGGTCCCGTCCTTGCCAAGAACCCGGAACTGGCGGATCGGCTGCTCCGTCTGGCGATCACGGTCGCCGGGGGCACGTCGATGCTCGACGAATCTCCGGAACTCCACGCCCTCGACGAGATCGCCGCCAACGCCAGAGCGCAGATCGTCTCGGCCCTCGCCTGAGTCCGCGCGCGATCGAGCCCGCGCTGGTCTGAGACCGAGCTTCCTCGATGACATGACGAAGGGCCCCGGATCTCGGATCCGGGGCCCTTCGTCGTGATGCCGGTGGACTAGGCGCGCTGCTCGTTGAAGAGTCGCGCGGACTCGTCGTGCCAGTCGGTCGCGACCTGCGTCAGCTTCTCCTGGTACTTCTTGCCGTGGTGCGCGCAGAACAGCAGTTCACCGCTGTTCATCTGCACGCGGATGTAGGCCTGTGCTCCGCACAGATCGCAACGATCGGCGGCAGTCAGTTGCTGGGCGTCGAGGTCACTCGGCGTGCTCTCGGTAGCAGTCTGTGACATGTGCTCCTCCTGACTCGGGCGGCTACGAAACTCGTAGTACTCATGAAAGCACGCGATTGTCACAACGGGGTCCCATTCCGTGTTCGTTTCGCTGTGCGCGTAGATGATTCGGATCAACCGTGCAGCCGGATGGGTCGACGGCCCGCGAGAACGCGCCGTCGAGCGGGTCCGGGCGATCGCGCGCCGAGTGTCTCCCTCGGCGTGTCGGTGCCGACGACTACGCTGGGAAGCGTGAGCAGCGACTACTCCGCCAGGCATCTCTCCGTCCTCGAAGGCCTCGAGGCGGTGCGCAAGCGACCGGGCATGTACATCGGTTCCACCGACTCGCGTGGCCTCATGCACTGCCTCTGGGAGATCATCGACAACTCCGTCGACGAGGCCCTCGGCGGATACGGCGATCAGATCGAGATCGTCCTCCACGCCGACCAGAGCGTCGAGGTGCGCGACCACGCACGTGGTATCCCGGTGGACATCGAGCCGAAGACCGGCCTCTCCGGTGTCGAGGTCGTCTTCACCAAGCTCCACGCCGGTGGGAAGTTCGGCGGCGGTTCGTACGCCGCGTCCGGCGGGCTGCACGGCGTCGGCGCATCCGTCGTCAACGCCCTGTCCGAGCGACTCGACGTCGAGGTCGATCGCGGCGGCAAGACCTACGCCATGTCGTTCCACCGCGGTGAGCCGGGTATCTTCGCCGACACGGGGGAGCCGACCCCGGACGCACCCTTCACGCCGTTCGAGAAGCAGAGCGAGCTCCGCGTCATCGGCAAGACGAAGCGCGGCGTGACCGGCACCCGGATCCGCTACTGGGCCGACCGCCAGATCTTCACGAAGGGCGCCCAGTTCCAGGCCGAGGAGCTCCTCGGCCGCGCGCGCCAGACCGCCTTCCTCATCAAGGGGCTCGGGATCCACATCCGCGACGAGACCGTCGAGGAGCCGACCGAGGCGATGTTCCGCTACGAGGGTGGGATCTCCGAGTTCGTCGACTACCTCGCGGGCGACACCGCACTCACCGACACCTGGCGCCTCACCGGCAGCGGCACGTTCACCGAGACCGTCCCGGTGCTGTCGTCGTCGGGCACCATGGTCGCCACCGAGGTGGAGCGCGAGGCGGAGGTCGACATCGCGCTGCGGTGGGGGACCGGATACGAGACGGTCATGCGCAGCTTCGTCAACATCATCGCCACGCCGAAGGGCGGTACGCACCAACTCGGATTCGATCAGGGCCTCCTGAAGTTCCTCCGCGCCCAGGTCGAGCAGAACGCCCGTCGACTCAAGGTCGGCTCGGACAAGCTCGAGAAGGACGACGTCCTCGCGGGCCTCACAGCGGTGCTGACGGTGCGCCTCGCGGAGCCGCAGTTCGAGGGCCAGACTAAGGAGATCCTCGGTACGCCGGCGGTCCGCGCGATCGTCGCCAACGTCGTCACGAAGGAGCTCAAGGAGCGGTTCGCCTCGACCAAGCGCGACGACAAGGCGCAGACCGCGCTCGTGCTCGAGAAGATCGTGTCGGAGATGAAGTCCCGGATCTCCGCGCGGACCCACAAGGAGACGCAACGCCGCAAGAACGCGCTCGAGAACTCGTCGCTCCCGGCCAAGCTGGTCGACTGCCGCTCAGGCAACCTCGAGTCCAGCGAACTCTTCATCGTCGAGGGCGACTCGGCACTGGGTACGGCGAAGCTCGCCCGAGACAGCTCCTATCAGGCGCTGCTCCCGATCCGAGGCAAGATCCTCAACGTGCAGAAGGCCTCCGTCTCCGACATGCTGTCGAACGCGGAGTGCGCGTCCATCATCCAGGTCATCGGCGCGGGCTCCGGACGATCGTTCGATCTCGACGCCGCCCGCTACGGCAAGATCATCCTCATGAGCGACGCCGACGTCGACGGCGCCCACATCCGGACGCTCCTGCTCACGCTCTTCTTCCGGTACATGCGGCCGCTGATCGAAGCGGGTCGCGTGTTCGCCGCGGTACCGCCGCTCCACCGCGTCATCGTCATCAATCCCGGCTCCAAGCCGAACGAGACGATCTACACCTACTCCGAAGCCGAACTGCACGCGGTGCTCAGCGACCTCAAGCGCACCGGCAAGAAGCACCAGGAACCGATCCAGCGCTACAAGGGCCTGGGCGAGATGGACGCCGACCAGCTGGCCACGACCACCATGGACCGCCGTCACCGGACGCTGCGCCGTGTCCGGGTCGAGGATGCGGAGTCGGCCGGACGGATCTTCGAACTCCTCATGGGCAACGACGTCGCCCCGCGCAAGGAGTTCATCGTCGACAGCTCCGACCGGCTGTCACGGGAGAGCATCGACGTCTGATCGTCGGTCGTCCACCAAGAAGCAGGACCGACGACGAAGGCCCGGATCGAGCAGTGCGCTCGATCCGGGCCTTCGTCAGTGCGCAGCTCCGATCAGGGCGATTCGTCGCTCGCTACCGCGTCGTCCGTCGCCGGTGCTGCCGGTGCGGTGATCGCGCCACCGATGAACCCGACGGGGGCGTCGAGCGGCACCCCTGAGGCATCCCGCTTCGCGCCGACCTCCGGGAGCGTCCGCGGTGTCCCGTCCGTCCCGACTGCGTGCGCCGGAGCGGCACCGACCCACGCGACGGCCAGCTGGTCCTCGCCCTTCAGGAAGCGCTGCGACCGGACACCGCCGGTCGCACGACCCTTGGCGGGGAACTCGGAGAACTCCGACACCTTCGCGCTCCCGGTGTCCGTTCCGGCGAGCGTCAGCGAATTGGTCGCGACCGTCACGACGACGACGTCGTCGGTGGGCAGGACCGCCGTGAACGAGATGACCTTCGCACCGGCCGCCAGGTTGATGCCGGCCATGCCACCCGCGGCCCGCCCCTGCGGACGGACGGACGTCGCGGCGAACCGGAGCAGTTGGGCATCGGAGGCGACGAAGACGAGTTCCGCGTCGTCGCCGACCTGGGTGGCCCCGACGACGTGGTCGCGTGGCTTGAGCGTGATGACCTCGAAGTCCGGCTTGTTCGGCAGGTCGCCGGGGATGACCCGCTTGACCACGCCGGTCTCGGTTCCCAGCACGATCGGTTGCTCCGAGGTCAGCGAGACGATCGCCAGCACGCGCTCATCGCGGTTCGGGAGCGACAGGTACTCGCCCATCCGGACCCCGGCCGCGAGCTGGATGGAGGCCGCCGGCACCGCGGGGAGGTCGAGCGGGGTGAACCGGATGACGCGACCGAGGCTCGTGACCGCACCGAGTTCGGTGCGGCTCGTGGTCTCGACGACACTCAGGATCGCATCGTGCTTGCTCCGCCGACCGGGTCGTGGGGCGGGCGCGTCCTGCTCGAGGTCGACGCGGAGCGCCCGTCCGGTCGCGCTGAGGTAGACGCGGCACGGGGTGTCGGCGAGCTCGAGCACCGGGGCGCTCTTCCCTCGGCCGGTCGTCGCGACGCTCGGCTTCGCGTTCGTCAGCATGGTCCGGCGCGGTGTGCCGAACTGCTCGGCCGCAGCGGCGAGCTCAGCGGCGACCGCGGCGCGGATGAGTCGTTGGCTCCCGAGCAACCGCTCGAGTTCGGCGATCTCGGCCAGCAGCTTGTCGCGCTCGGCCTCGAGCTCGATCCGCGAGAACTTGGTGAGTCGTCGAAGACGGAGCTCGAGGATGTACTCGGCCTGCAGCTGCGAGAGGTCGAAGACCTCGATGAGCCTCGCGCGGGCCTGTTCGGAGTCGTCGCTCGCGCGGATGACCTGGATGACCTCGTCGATGTCGAGGATGGCGATGAGGAGGCCCTCCACGAGGTGGAGGCGTTCCTTGCGTCTCGCCAACCGGAACCGGCTCCGGCGGGTGACCACGCTGATGCGGTGGTCGACGTACACCTGCAGCAGTTCCCGGAGGCCGAGCGTCTGCGGGCCGCCGTCGACGAGCGCGACGTTGTTGATGCTGAAGGAGTCCTCGAGGGGCGTGTAGCGATAGAGCTGCTCCAGGACGGCTTCGGGGGAGAAGCCGGTCTTGATCCCGATCACGAGGCGGAGCCCGTGGATGCGGTCCGTCAGGTCGGTGACGTCGGAGATGCCGTTGAGCTTCTTGGAGCTGACACCGTCCTTGATCTTCTCGATGATCTTCTCCGGACCGACCAGGTAGGGCAGTTCGGTGATGACCAGACCGGTCTTCCGCGCGGTGACCGGCTCGACGGAGACCTTCGCGCGGGTCTTGAAGGAGCCGCGACCGGTGGCGTAGGCGTCCTTGATGCCGTCCAGACCGACGATCGTGCCGCCCGAGGGGAGGTCGGGACCCGGGACGAACTCCATCAGGTCCTCGAGGGTGGCCTGAGGATGCGCGATGAGGTGCCGTGCCGCACCGATCACCTCGACGAGGTTGTGCGGCGCCATGTTGGTGGCCATGCCGACCGCGATGCCGCTGGCGCCGTTCACGAGGAGGTTCGGGAACGCGGCCGGGAGGACCTCGGGCTGCATGAACTGGTTGTCGTAGTTCGGGACGAAGTCGACGACGTCCTCGTCGAGGTCGGCCGTCAGCGCGAGTGCGGCGGCATCCAGCCGGGCCTCCGTGTACCGCGGCGCGGCGGGTCCGTCGTCGAGCGAGCCGAAGTTCCCATGCCCGTCGATGAGCGGGACGCGGAGCGTGAAGGGCTGTGCGAGGCGGACGAGTGCGTCGTAGATGGCCGTGTCGCCGTGCGGGTGCAGCTTCCCCATCACTTCCCCGACGACGCGGGCCGACTTCACATGGCCACGATCCGGGCGCAGGCCCATCTCGGTCATCTGGTAGAGGATGCGGCGCTGGACCGGCTTCAGGCCGTCGCGCGCGTCGGGGAGGGCACGGGCGTAGATGACCGAATAGGCGTACTCCAGGAAGGAGGTCTGCATCTCCGACGAGACATCGATGTCCTCGATGCGCTCGCCACTGGTCTCCGTCGGCGGGGTCTGCTGTTGGCGGGTCATTCCGTGTCTCTGCTGAGGGGAGTCGAGCCGGTGCTCGGCGAGGATGGCGGGGCGTGGTCGTCAGCGCGGTGTGCGAGACTGAGCCCGATGACCACCATGCTACCGACGGTCGATCCGGAGTCACGCAGCCTTGCCGGTGTCCTCCCGGATTGCCTCGCATCCCTGACGGTGGGCGGTGGATCGCTGCCCCGGGCCGACCATGCCGTCGTCGTCCTCGTCGACGGCCTCGGCGCCGCGAACCTCCGCGGAGCGGCCGCCCACGCTCGGTTCCTCGCGCCGCGCCTCGGTCCGCGCTCCACCACGACGTCGGCGTTCCCGTCGACGACCGCGGCCGGGATCGCGACGCTGACCACCGGCTCGTTGCCGGGCCGGCACGGCCTCGTCAGCTACCGAGCACGGGACGTGTCGGGGGACCGGGTCGTGAACCAACTCAACGGCTGGGACGCCGGCATGGTGCCCGAGACCTGGCAGCGCCTCCCGACCGTGTTCGAGCGAGCGAGAGCCCAGGGTGTCACGACGACGGTGATCGGCCAGGAGCGGTATCGCAACTCGGGCTTCACCCGAGCGGTGCTCCGAGGGGCGGACTACCGGGCCGGCCGCTCGATGGCGGACCGCCTCGACGCCGCCCGCGAGATCGTTTCCACGACCGCCGGACCCACACTCAGCTACGTGTACGTCCCCGAGCTCGACCAGGCGGCGCACGAGTACGGGTGGGAGTCGGGACGCTGGACGGCGCTCCTCGAGGAACTCGACGGCGATCTCAAGCGGTGGTCGTCCCGCCTGCCCGCGTCGACCGGCGTGCTCGTCACCGCCGACCACGGGGTGATCGACGTCGCACCCCACCAGCACGTGCTCTTCGACCAGGTCCCCGAGCTCGTGGCCGGCGTCCGCCACATCGGCGGGGAGCCGCGATGCCTCCACCTCTATCTGGACGCCGACGCGGGCCCAGTGGATCGGGAGCGCCTGGCTGAAGCCTGGCGAGCCGAGGAGGGCGGCCGCGCCTGGATCGCGACACGCGAGCAGGCGATCGACCACGGCTGGTACGGCGAGGTCGACCCTGAGGTACTGCCACGGATCGGCGACGTCATCGTCGCAGCCCGGAAGCGCATCGCCTACTACGACTCACGTCCCGCCGATCAGAGCGCGAGGGGCATGATCGGGCAGCACGGATCACTCACCGACGAGGAACGCCGGATACCGCTGCTCGGCCTCGGTCGTTACGAGCCCTGAGGCCCGGACCGATCAGACCGGGTCGTCGTCGGACTTCGCTCCGAACACGATCTCGTCCCAGGACGGCATCGACGCCCGACCTCGGCGTGCCTTCGCGCCGGACGGCGTGCCGCCATCGGAGGACTCGGCATCGCCCGCGCGTCGCTGCTGGGCGGCCTCGAACTCACCGGTGTCGAACACCGCCAGCGGGGTCTGCTGGTCCGGGACGGCGTGCGGCGCACTGGGGCGCTCGACAGGTTCGGGTTCGCTGGGGGCGGCCTCCCGCTCGCCACGGCGCTTGCGGAGCGCCTCCAACAGGTCGGCGGTCTGGTTGTGCTGCTCTGGGCTCGACGCCTCACGGTTGATCGCGGCCTGCGTCGCAGCCTTCGAGGACGGTGCGCGGCCGAAGCCAGTGTCGGCGGCGAACGGCAACGGCTCGATCGGACGCGTCTCGGCGGGACGGTCGGTCTCGGTCTGCTGCGGCGTCGACACCCGGTCCAGGGAGAACGCGCCGCTGTCGAAGCGTGAGGTGTCGGGGGAGTCGTCGGTGTCGACCGCGCGCAACCGGGGGATCAATGCGGCCGGCAGGTCGCCCTGACGCGAGAGAGTCGTGGCTTCGCTCCCGATGGGCGTGAGGGCGAGCTTCTTCGGCTCGAACGCCCATCGGGCGTCGTGGTCGACCTGGTCGGCCGTGAAGGACAGCTTGACGATCCAGCCGCCCTCGGGTTCCTTCCAGCTCGTCCACCGTTCGTCGGTCGCGCCGAGCTTCTCGAGTCGAGCCCGGATGACGTTCCCGAAGGTGGCTTCGATGTCGTCGGCCGACGTGTCCGTCGTCGGCAGGACGGCGACGCCCAGGGCGGTGCCGACGATGTGCTCGCGCTCCGCCATCACCGGACCCTCGAACCGCTGCACGTACTCCAGTGAGGCACCGGTGACCGCTGCGACGTCCTCGGCGGAGAGCCCGCTGCGGATGTGCGCCTGCACTTCCCTCGGGGAGATCTTGGTGTTCCCACCGATCGGCGCACCGGCCGGCTTCGCCCGCCGCAGGTGGACGTGGAACGAATCGTCGACGATGAGGCGGTATTCCTCCTCGTTCCGATCTGCAACGATCAGAGCGCCGAGCTCCGCTCCGACTACCTTCAATTCCTGCATGATGAATGCCTCTCAGCGTGCCACGTGATTGACCCACGTTCTCACGGATCACGGGCGTATTCGGGGAATACGCCGGGCGTGCCGTCAGTTGCACGGGAAGGTTCCGCACACCCTCCCGAACACGGTTTGCAATTCATGCGGAACTGATGCAAACTGTGCCCGCCGATTTTGTTCCGACGGCATCGAGAAGTGGATAGGCATGGCAACTGATTACGACGCTCCCCGCAAGACCGACGACGATTCCGAGTCGATCGAGGCCCTGAAGGAGCGCGTTCCAGACAAGCTGTCCGGAGTCGTCGACTCCGAAGACGCTGACAACCCGGGTGACTACAACCTGGGTGGATCCGACCTCTCCGACCTCGACCTCGACGTCGTCGTGCTCCCGCCCCAGGCGGACGAGTTCACCTGCATGGAGTGCTTCCTCGTGAAGCACCGCTCGCAGCTCGACCACGAGGGCAAGTTCGGCCCGATCTGCGCGGAGTGCGCAGCCTGACAGCACCGCCGCGCGAGTGGCACACAGAACCCCTCCGGATCACGATCCGGAGGGGTTCTGTCGTTGCGGCTTCGAGCGGTGGTCGCCTCAGGCGTGCGTGCGTGCGGCGGCGATCGCATCCGCCAGGGCCTGCGGCCGACGGGACGACAGCAGCCAGTACGGCGTCGGGTCGGCGGGGTCGACGATCTCCACCTTCACGAGGCTGTGCACCCACCCGCGGATCATGAGCCAGGCGCGTGCATCGAGCTTGGTGCGGAGCTGCGCGGTCGCGTCCGTCCCGGTGTACACCACGACCTCACCGATGAACCCGAGCGGGATCGACGCCTTCCCGACCGACAGGCTCGCCTCGGAGACCTGGATCCTCGGCGCCGTCCCGAACGCCAGCGCAAGGCACCCGCCGTACAGCACCACCGCCCCGACGATCCCCGCCGCGAGCGAAACGGGCGCGAGGACGAGCATGGTCGCCGGCACCACGAGGGCGAGAGCGATGATGACCCAGGGGCTGGGCCAGAGGGTTTCACGGTACGGCTGCATGTCTGCCTTGTCTCAGAGAACTGCACTACCCTCGATTCGTGACCGAAAGCGTTGACGTACTCATTATCGCGCCGGATCTGCCCGGCTATGCACACCCCGGCGATGCGGGTGCGGATCTCGTGTCCGCCGAGCACGTCGTGCTCGAACCGGGTGAGCGTGCGCTCGTCGGCACCGGCGTCTCGATCGCCCTGCCCGACGGCCATGCCGCGTTCGTCGTCCCGCGAAGCGGTCTCGCGGCGAAACACGGCATCACCGTCGTCAACTCGCCGGGCACGGTCGACGCCGGGTATCGCGGCGAGATCAAGGTCACGCTCCTCAACACCGACCGTCACACCTCCTTCACCGTCGAGCCGGGCGACCGCATCGCCCAGCTCATCGTGATGCCGGTGTCCCGCGCCAACTTCATCCCGGTGGAGCGATTGCCAGGCAGCGCACGAGGAGCCGGAGGCTTCGGTTCGACCGGCGTCGGCTCGCTCGCCACGACACCGGCCGCCACCGACCCAACCATCAGCACCGACGGTGCCGCGCAGACAGGAACCCTCGCATGAGCGAACTCGAAGACCTCCCAGACCTCGACCTCGACGCGGAGCTGCCCGACGACGCGAAGTCCGCACCCGAGGACCGCGAGACCGCCGGCCCGTTCGACGAGAGCGAGGCGAACCCCGTCCGCCCCTACATCGACCTCGGTGGAGTCAAGGTGCTGCCGCGGGAAGGCCTGAACCTCCGCCTCGAGGTGGAGGAGGCGACGAAGCGCGTCGTCGCGGTCGGCCTCGACTACGCCGGTTCCACCCTGCAGGTCCAGCCGTTCGCCGCCCCGCGGTCGACCGGTCTGTGGAACGAGACCCGGTCGCAGATCGCCGAGCAGATCGCCCAGCAGGGCGGCACCGTGACCGAGCGCGAGGGCGAGTTCGGCCCGGAGCTCGTCGCCGAGGTGCCGACCGGTGGTGCCGCGGGCACCGATGCGACCCACCTGGCACGCTTCATCGGCGTCGACGGTCCTCGCTGGTTCCTCCGCGGCGTCGTCGCGGGGGAGGGCGCGTCGAAGCCGGACGCCGCAGCGCTCGTGGACGACCTCTTCCGCAGCCTCGTCGTCGTCCGGGGCAACTCGCCCATGCCGCCGCGCGACCTCATCCCGCTGCGTATGCCGACGGCCACGAGCGCGTAGTCGATGACGGACGCACGAGAACCGGAGCCCCGCGGAGTCGACCCGGTCGAGCACCGTGACGCGTCGGGTTCCCCTGATGCCACGGGTGATGCGGATCGGCAGCGGCTCGGTGAATCGATGTCCGCTGCGTTCGGTGCCGCCGCACGCAAGTCCGGTCTGGGCGCGATGGCCGAGGGCGACGCCCCCACCGGCAAGGCGTTGCTGCTCGCCATGGGTGGCGTGCGCGGCATCGTCGAGGCGATCCTGCCCGGACTCCTGTTCCTCGTCGTCTATACGCTGACCCTCGACCTGCTCCCGTCGATCATCGCTCCGGTCGCACTCGGGGTCCTCTTCTCCGTGGCTCGCCTCGTTCAGCGGCAGCCGGTCACGCAGGCCGTCGGTGGCCTGCTCGGCATCGCACTCTCAGCAGCCCTGGCCCTGCTGTCCGGGCGCGCTGAGGACTTCTACGTCGTCGGGTTCTGGACCAACGGCGCCTACGCCGTGGCCCTCCTCGTCTCGGTGCTCGTCGGGTGGCCCGTCGTCGGACTCGTGGCCGGCTACCTCATGGGCAGCGGCACGAGCTGGCGCTCCCACCCCGGACAACGACGCGCCATGCGGTGGCTCACGCTGGTGTGGGTGGCCATGTTCGCCGCACGACTCCTCGTGCAGCTGCCCCTCTACTTCAGTGGGAACGTCGAACTCCTCGGGACGCTCCGGCTCCTCATGGGCATCCCGCTCTACGCGCCGCTGCTCGTCCTCAGCTGGCTCGTCGTCCGCGCCGTGTTCCCGAAGGCGCCGCAGGCATCCACCGAGTGATCCGCCGAGAGCCCGGCCCGACGCGTCAGCGTGTCTCGGGCCGGGCTCTCGTCATGTCGGGAGGACCCGATCCTCGATGCTAGAATTGTCTCGACATCAAGATAGATGAGCGATGCCGAGATGACACGACGCGCCCCAGCCTGTAGTTAGGCAAGCCTTGCTAGCCGCGGAGCACCCGCCAGCAGCAAGATTGGTCGGAACGCACGTGAGTGAGCACTCGCCGCCGCCAACGAAGGAGAAGACGATATGTCCACCGTGAACAGCTTCGGGGCGAAAGGCACCCTGACTGTCGGGACGACCGACTACGAGATCTATCGCATCGACACGGTGGAGGGTCACGAGAAGCTGCCGTTCAGCCTCAAGGTGCTCCTCGAGAACCTGCTGCGCACCGAGGACGGTGCCAACATCACCGAGGCGCACATCCGCGCGATCGGCGACTGGGTTCCGACCGCGGATCCCGACACCGAGATCCAGTTCACCCCGGCTCGCGTCGTCATGCAGGACTTCACCGGCGTGCCGTGCATCGTAGACCTCGCCACCATGCGCGAAGCGGTCGAGGCACTCGGCGGCTCCGCCGACAAGATCAACCCGCTCGCCCCGGCCGAGATGGTCATCGACCACTCGGTCATCGCCGACCTCTTCGGCAGCGAGAACGCGCTCGAGCGCAACGTCGAGCTCGAGTACGAGCGCAACGGCGAGCGGTACCAGTTCCTCCGCTGGGGCCAGACGGCGTTCGACGACTTCAAGGTCGTCCCGCCGGGAACCGGCATCGTGCACCAGGTCAACATCGAGTACCTCGCCCGCGTCACGATGACGCGCGAGGTCGGCGGCGTCCTGCGCGCCTACCCCGACACCTGCGTCGGCACCGACTCGCACACGACCATGGTCAACGGCCTGGGCGTGCTCGGCTGGGGCGTCGGCGGTATCGAGGCAGAGGCCGCCATGCTCGGCCAGCCCGTCTCGATGCTCATCCCGAAGGTCGTCGGCTTCAAGCTGAACGGCTCCATCCCGACGGGCGTCACCGCGACGGACGTCGTCCTCACCATCACCCAGATGCTCCGCAAGCACGGCGTCGTCGGCAAGTTCGTCGAGTTCTACGGAGCAGGCGTCGCCGAGGTGCCGCTCGCGAACCGTGCCACCATCGGCAACATGAGCCCCGAGTTCGGCTCGACGGCCGCCATGTTCCCGATCGACGACGTCACGCTCGACTACCTGCGCCTCACCGGTCGCAGCGACGAGCAGATCGCACTGGTCGAGGCCTACGCCAAGACCCAGAAGCTGTGGCACGACGCCGACCAGGAGCCGGTCTTCAGCGAGTACCTCGAGCTCGACCTCGCCACCGTCGTCCCGTCGATCGCCGGCCCGAAGCGTCCGCAGGACCGCATCGAGCTGACGGACGCGAAGGCTCAGTTCGAGCGCGACCTCGTCGACTACGCCACGGTCGAGCACGACATCGTCGACCTCGTGGGCGCCGGTTCGTTCCCCGCCTCCGACCCGGCCGGTACCACGCCGCAGGACGAGGACGAGAACAACCACCACCACCACACGCACCGGAGCCACGCTCCGGCGTCCCTCTCGAAGCCGACCCAGGTCACCCTCGAGGAGAACGGGGTCGACTTCACCCTCGACCACGGTGCCGTCGCGATCGCCGCGATCACCTCGTGCACGAACACCTCGAACCCGTCGGTCATGCTGGCCGCAGGCCTCCTGGCCCGGAACGCCAGCAAGAAGGGCCTGAAGGCGAAGCCGTGGGTCAAGACCACGCTCGCTCCGGGTTCCAAGGTCGTCACCGACTACTACGCGAAGGCCGGTCTCACCGAGTACCTCGAGGACCTCGGCTTCTACACGGTCGGTTACGGCTGCACGACCTGCATCGGCAACTCCGGTCCGCTGCTCGACGAGATCTCGACCGCCGTCCAGGACAACGACCTCGCCGTCACCGCCGTCCTCTCGGGCAACCGCAACTTCGAGGGCCGGATCAACCCGGACGTCAAGATGAACTACCTGGCGAGCCCGCCGCTGGTCATCGCGTACGCCCTCGCGGGGTCGATGAACTTCGACTTCGAGGTCGACGCCCTCGGTGTCGACGCGGACGGCAACGACATCTTCCTGAAGGACATCTGGCCCGACGCGGCAGAGGTCCAGCACACGATCGACACCTCCATCAACAAGGAGATGTTCGACCACGAGTACAGCGGCGTCTTCGACGGGGATGAGCGCTGGCGTTCGCTCCAGACCCCCGAGGGCTCGACCTTCGAGTGGGACGAGGAGTCGACGTACGTGCGGAAGCCCCCGTACTTCGACGGCATGACCATGGAGACGACCCCCGTCTCCGACATCGTCGGAGCCCGCGTCCTCGCGAAGCTCGGCGACTCGGTCACGACCGACCACATCAGCCCGGCCGGCAACATCAAGGCCGACTCGCCCGCAGGCCGGTACCTCGACGAGCATGGCGTCGGTCGGAAGGACTACAACTCCTACGGCTCGCGTCGCGGTAACCACGAGGTCATGATCCGCGGCACGTTCGCGAACATCCGCCTGAAGAACCAGCTGCTCGACGGCGTGGAGGGCGGCTACACCCGCGACTTCACGCAGGCCGACGCACCGCAGTCCTTCATCTACGACGCGTCGCAGAACTACCAGGCCGAGGGCACGCCCCTCGTCATCTTCGGTGGCAAGGAGTACGGCTCCGGTTCCTCCCGCGACTGGGCGGCCAAGGGCACGAGCCTCCTCGGTGTCAAGGCGGTCATCACCGAGAGCTTCGAGCGCATCCACCGCTCGAACCTCATCGGCATGGGCGTCGTCCCGCTGCAGTTCCCGGAAGGCGAGAGCTGGGCCTCGCTCGGACTCGACGGCACGGAGATCGTGTCGATCGCCGGTCTCGAGGAGCTCAACAACGGCACCACGCCGAAGACGGTCCGCGTGAGCGCCGTCCCGAGCGAGCACTCGGCCCCCGGCAAGGAGCCGGTCGAGTTCGACGCGGTCGTCCGCATCGACACGCCAGGTGAAGCCGACTACTACCGCAACGGCGGCATCCTGCAGTACGTGCTCCGCAGCCTCGTCTGACGACGAGGCTCTACCACCAGGCCGGTCCCGACAGCAACCGTCGGGGCCGGCCTGCTGCGTTCGCCGCCCACCCCGCCCACGACGCGTACACTCGAAAGACGGGCTCCGAGCGATCGGACGGCCCACGGTGGAGGGACGACAGCGTGACAGTGCTCGATCAGGTGAACGGACCCCGGGACCTCGACGGCCTCTCCGAGGCGGAACTCGTCGAACTCGCCGGCGACATCCGCGCCTTCCTCATCGCGAACGTCTCGAAGACGGGCGGACACCTCGGTCCGAACCTCGGCGTCGTCGAGCTCACGATCGCGATGCACCGGGTGTTCGACTCCCCAACGGACCCGATGGTGTTCGACACCGGTCACCAGTCCTACGTCCACAAACTCCTGACCGGCCGTCAGGAGTTCTCCGGGCTCCGGACCCGGGGCGGCCTCGCCGGCTACCCGCAGCGTTCCGAATCCGAGCACGACATCGTCGAGAGCTCGCACGCGTCGAGCTCGCTCAGCTGGGCGGACGGTATCTCCCGCGCCTTCCAGATGACCGGGCAGGACGAGCGCCATGTGGTGGCGGTCGTCGGCGACGGCGCACTGACGGGCGGCATGACGTGGGAGGCGCTCAACAACATCAGCGACGACAACACCCGCCGGCTCGTCATCATCGTCAACGACAACGGTCGGTCGTACGCGCCGACCATCGGCGGTATGGCGCGGTTCCTGAGCGGTGTGCGGACCCGCCGGAGCTATCGCGACCTCCGCGAGCGCAGCCAGCGGGCCTTCAACCTCCTCGGCGGTCCGGGACGCGCGCTCTATCGGGGCGTCCGCGGAGGCGCCCACGGGTTCCTGTCCCGCCTCACGAACAACGAGGCGCTCTACTCCAACCTCGACATCAAGTACATCGGGCCGGTCGACGGACACGACATCCACGCGATGGAGGAGGCCCTGACCCAGGCGAAGCACTACGGTGCGCCGGTGATCGTCCACGCGATCACCGAGAAGGGTCGTGGGTTCCAGCCGGCACGGGACGACGACGCCGACCAGTTCCATGCCGTCGGCGTGATCGATCCCGAGACCGGGGAGCCCGTCGGGGCAGCGTCCCGACCGTCCTGGACGGCCGTGTTCAGCGAGGAGATCCTCGCGGTGGCCGAGGCCGACGACCGCGTCGTGGCCATCACGGCCGCCATGCTGCGGCCGGTCGGGCTCCACGCCTTCGCCGAACGCTTCCCCGAGCGGGTGCACGACGTCGGCATCGCCGAGCAGCACGCCTTCACTTCGGCGGCCGGGCTCGCGTTCGGTGGACTGCACCCGGTGGTGGCCGTGTACGCGACGTTCGTGAACCGCGCCTTCGACCAACTGCTCATGGACGTCGCGCTGCACCGCGCGGGGGTCACGATCGTCCTCGACCGCGCCGGCGTGACCGGCCCCGACGGACCGAGCCACCACGGCATCTGGGACCTCGCGATCCTGCAGGTCGTCCCGGGTATCCGGATCGCGGCACCGCGTGATGGCGAGCGGCTGCGCGAGGAACTGCGTGAGGCCGTCTCGATCGACGACGCCCCGACCGTCATCCGGTTCCCGAAGGGCAGCGCCCCCGCCGAGCTCCCGGCCGTCGAGCGTCTGCACGACGGTGTCGACGTCATCCGGACGACCGAGCAGCCGGACGTCCTCATCGTCGCCGTCGGCCCGATGGCGCCCATCGCGATCGACGTGGCGGACCGACTCGCCCAGCAGGGCATCGGCGCGACCGTCGTCGACCCCCGCTGGGTGGTCCCCGTCGCCGAATCGCTCGTCGAGCTCGCCGCGGCGCATCGGCTCGTGATCACCATCGAGGACGGCATCCGCGTCGGAGGTATCGGCACCCGCATCAGGCAGACCCTCCGCGAGGCCGGCGTCGACACGGCCGTCGACGAGCTCGGCGTGCCGGACGAGTTCATCGACCACGCGTCACGCGAGCAGATCCTCGAGGATGCGGGCCTCACAGCGCAGCAGATCGCCCGCGACGTCGTGGCACAGGTCCTCGGCAGCCGGATCCCCGTCGCCCGCCCACTGCCTGACGACCGCGTCGAGCAGGACACGTCTTCGGAGCGGAGCACGACGAGGCCCCACGGCGCCTGAGCGGGGGCTGTGGCACGCTTGACTTCGAGTGCACTCGAAGTCGTATCGTGTGGACATGACCACTCTCCACGAGGGCTACGCCATCTCCGACGTCGCCGAACGAACCGGACTGAGCGTCCACACGCTCCGGTACTACGAGCGCGCGGGGCTCATGCCACGTCCGATCGGCCGCAGCTCATCGACGCACCGCCGCTACAGCGAGGGCGACGTGTCCTGGGTCGTGTTCCTGACGAGGCTCCGATCGACGGGCATGCCGATCGCGACGCTCCGCGAGTACACGGAGTTGGCTCAGCGCGGTGACGACACCGCCGAGGCGAGGCTCGAGCTGCTGCTGCGGCATCGGATCTCGTTCCTGGCCCGCCTCGAGGAGATGCAGCAGTCGCTGGAGGTCATCGATCGCAAGATCGAACTCTACACAGAACAGGTGGCAACACGATGAAGCACATCACACTCGGCACAGCCGGACCAGACATCGCCCGGATCGGCCTCGGCTGCATGGGGATGTCCGCGTTCTACACCGGTGCCGCCCTCGACGACGCGGCGTCGACCGCGACGATCCACCGCGCCTTGGACCTCGGCGTCACCTTCTTCGACACCGCGGAGATGTACGGCCCCCACCTCAACGAGGAACTGCTCGGAGCTGCACTCGGCTCGCGCCGGGACGAGGTGACCCTCGCGACCAAGTTCGGGACGATCCGCAATTCCAGTGACGGACAGTTCGGCGCTGATGGCAGCGCCGCGAACGTCCGCCTGTCGATCGAGGGATCGCTGCGCCGACTCGGCACCGACGTCGTGGACCTCTACTATCTCCACCGCGTGGATCCGGGCGTGCCCATCGAGGAGACGGTGGGTGCACTCTCGGAGCTCGTCACCGAGGGCAAGATCCGGTACATCGGTCTGTCGGAGGCGGCGCCGGACACGATCCGGCGTGCACACGCCGTGCACCCGATCACCGCGCTGCAGACGGAGTACTCGCTCTGGAGCCGCGACCCCGAGGCGGAGATCCTGCCGACCGTCCGCGAGTTGGGCATCGGCTTCGTCCCCTACTCACCGCTCGGTCGCGGGTTCCTCACCGGCACGATCCGATCGCTCGACGTGCTCGACGAGACCGACTTCCGTCGCGCCAACCCGCGCTTCACGGGGGACAACCTCGCTGCGAACATCGCGATCGTCGAGGAGGTCGACCGGATCGCCGCGTCGCTCGATGCGACACCGGCCCAGGTGGCGCTCGCCTGGTTGCTGGCCCAGGGTGACGACATCGCGCCGATCCCCGGCACGAAGCGGATCCCGTACCTCGAGGAGAACCTCGGCGCCGACGAGCTCTCCCTGTCGGCCGACGCGCTCGCTCGACTCGACGCACTCCGTCTCCCTGCCGGCGACCGGTATCCGGACATGAGCACCGTCAACCGCTGAGCTCCGGCAGGCGCTGAGGGCCGGCGTCGCTCGAGGCTCAATCATGAGAGCGGGGTGCCGTCCACCGATGGTGGAGGACACCCCGCTCTCGCGACACCGCGCGGACTACGCCTGGACGCCCCGGATGGGCGGGTGGTGGAAGGTGTCGCCGAAGGCACGCTCGCTCGCACCCACGCGGTCCAGGTACGGCGTCGCTCCGCCGTCCTGGAACGGCCAACCCGCACCGAGGATGAGCCCGAGGTCGATGTCCTGGGCGGCTGAGACGACGCCCTCGTCCAACATGAGCTTGATCTCCGACGCGAGGCCGTCCTCGACCCGTCGCAGGATCTCGTCCTCGCTGAGCGGGCTGTCGCCCGTGACGAGCACCTTCTGGGCCTGCTTCGTGAAGCCGGTCACCTTGCCGCCCTTGTCCTTCTCGACGACCGAGTCCAGGCCGGCGAGCCGGTGGAGGTTCTCCGACGCGAAGAACCGGTCGGGGAACTTCCCGACCATCGTGTCCTGCACGTGCGCGGCGACCTTCCAACCGACGAGGTCGATGAGCTGGAAGGGCGTCATCGGCAGGCCGATGGGCGCGAAGGCACGTTCGACCGTCAGCAGCGGGGTGCCGGCGTCCAGGGCGTGCGCCGCCTCACCCATGACCTTCGCCAGGAGTCGGTTGACGATGAAGCCGGGAGCGTCGGCGGTGAGGATGGCGCTCTTCTTCAGCTTCGCCGCGGTGGCGAAGGCCGTCGCGAGCGTCTCGTCGTCCGTCTGGGGTGTGCGGACGACCTCGAGCAACGGCATGACGGCGACCGGGTTGAAGAAGTGGAAGCCGACGAGCCGCTCGGGGTGCGCGAGCTTCGCCCCGATCTCCTCGACGGAGAGCGAGGAGGTGTTCGTTGCGAGGACCGCCTGCTCCGAGACGTACTGCTCGACCTCGGCGAACACGCTCTGCTTGACGCCGACCTCTTCGAAGACGGCCTCGATGACCCAGTCGCAGTCCGCGAAGTCGGCCTTGTCCGTGGTGCCGGACAGGAGCGCCTTCAGGCGGTTCGACTCGTCGGGGGAGATGCGCCCCTTCCCACGGAGGGTGTCGATCTCGCCGTGGATCCGGGCGACGCCGGCGTCGACGTGGCCCTGGTCGAGGTCGGTGATGACCACCGGCACCTGGAGTCGCCGGAGGAAGAGCAGCGCGAACTGGCTCGCCATGAGCCCGGCACCGATGATGCCGACCTTCGTGACACGCCGGGCGAGCTGCTTGTCGGGCGCTCCTGCCGGGCGCTTGGCGCGCTTCTGCACGAGGTCGAACGCGTACATGCTCGCCTGGAACTGGTCGCCGACGATGAGCTCGGACAGCGCCCGGTCCTCTCGCTCGAACCCCTGTGCCTTCGTGCCGCTGCGGGCGGCCTCGAGCAGGTCGAGGGCCGCGTAGGGCGACTTCGCGACCGTGCCGATCTTACTCTCGAGCATCTTGCGGGCGGTGCTGATGGCGAGCGGCCACTTGATCGTCCGCTCCACCTTGCCCGGCACGTTCTTGCGCTGCACGGTCACCGTGCCACCGAGCACCCCGTCGGCCCACCGCAAGGAGTCCTCGAGGAAGTTGGCGGACGGGAACATGACGTCCGCGATGCCGTAGGCGAGCGCGTCCTGCGCCTTGAGCATCCGGTTGTTCTTGAGCGGGTTCGAGATGACGACGTTGAGTGCGTTCTCGATGCCGATCAGGTTCGGGAGCAGGTAGGCGCCGCCCCAGCCCGGGATGAGTCCGAGGAACACCTCGGGGAGCGCGATCGCGGGCGCCGAGGCGTCGACGGTCCGGTAGTTCGCATTGAGGCCGATCTCGAGTCCGCCACCGAGCGCGAGTCCGTTGATGAAGACGAAGGTCGGTACGCCGAGGTCCTCGAGCTTGCCGAAGACGTGGTGGCCGAGCTGCGCGAGCTTGGTCGCGACCTCACGGGACGGGATGTCGCCGACCTTGCTCAGATCGGCGCCGGCCGCCAGGATGAACGGCTTGCCCGTGATGGCGACGCCGTCGATCTCGCCGGATGCGGCACGGGTCCGTTGCGCCTCGAGGACGCCGTCGAGCTCGAGCAGCGTGACCGGGCCGAGCGTGTTCGGCCTCGTGTGGTCGCGTCCGTTATCGAGGGTGATGAGCGCGATCGTGCGTCCGCTCGCCACGGTGACGTCCTTCACGAAGGAGCGCGTCACGACCTCGTCGTCGCCGCTGATCGCGACGAGCTCCGAGAAGTCGATGGTCGTGTAGTCGGTCATCTACTTGCGTCCCTTCTTGCCGGTGAAGTACGGGTTCTCCCAGATCACGGTGCCGCCCTGGCCGAGGCCGACACACATCGCCGTGAGGCCGTAGCGCACTTCGGGGTGCTCGGCGAACTGCGCCGCGAGCTGGATCATGAGGCGGACGCCGGATGCCGCGAGCGGGTGCCCGACCGCGATCGCGCCACCCCACGGGTTCACCCGCGGGTCCTCGTCGTCGATGCCGAAGTGGTCGAGGAAGGAGAGCACCTGGACGGCGAACGCCTCGTTCAGTTCGAACAGACCGATGTCCTCGATCGACAGACCGGCCTTCCGCAGCGCCTTCTCCGTGGACGGCACGGGACCGATGCCCATGATCTCGGGCTCGACGCCCGCGAACGCGAAGCTGACGAGGCGCATCTTCGGCGTGAGGCCGAGTTCCTTCGCCGTCGAGGCACTGGCGAGCAGACTCACCGTGGCGCCGTCGGTCAGCGGCGAGGCGTTGCCTGCGGTGACACGGCCGTGGGGCCGGAACGGCGTCTTCAGTCCGGCGAGCCCCTCCATCGTGGTCTCGGGACGGAGCCCTTCGTCGCCGGTGGCGAGTCCCCATCCGCTGTCGCTCCGGAGCGCGACCGGGACGAGGTCGGGCTGGATCCGTCCGGCTTCGTAGGCGGCCGCGACCTTCTGCTGGCTGCGCATGCCAAAGCGGTCGGAGCGTTCCTTCGTGAGCTGTGGGAACCGGTCGTGGATGCGCTCGGCCGTCTTGCCCATGTTCAGCGCGTCCTCACTGACGAGGCGCTCGGCGAGGAACCGCGGGTTCGGGTCGGCGTCCAGCCCCATGGGGTGACGTCCCATGTGCTCGACGCCACCGGCGAGGACGAGGTCGTAGGCACCGAACGCGATGCCGCTGCCAAGGGTCGTGACCGAGGTCATCGCTCCGGCGCACATGCGGTCGATCGCGAATCCGGGGACGGACTTCGGGAGGCCGGCGAGCAGCGCGGCGGTCCGGCCGAGCGTGAGCCCCTGGTCGCCCTGCTGGGTCGTCGCCGCGATGGCGACCTCGTCGATGCGGTCGAGCGGCAGACCGGGATGACGTTCGAGCAGCCCGATGATCGCCTTGACGATCAGGTCGTCAGCCCGGGTGTTCCAGTACATGCCCTTTTCGCCGGCTCGTCCGAACGGTGTCCGGACTCCATCAACGAATACGACGTCGGCTTGTTCGGCCACGTTGCCTCCTCATTCTCGGGGTACGCCCCGATCCTAGGCGGCAGACACGGGTGGACACCCGGGTGCAGCGCTTCCTACGAAGCGTCCGGGTCAGGCTCCACCGGGGATTGGGCCGACTCGACAAAGGCGTCGGTGATCGCCCGGGCGGTCGCGTCGATCTGCCACGGGCGTGCCTCATGCTCGGCGAGTGCTGCAGCGACCGTCTCGACGGTGAGTGGTTCGGGCGGCGTCCAGGCCAGGCGACGAAGCGTCTCCGGCGTGAGCAGGTTCTCGACCGGCATCGTCAGGAACTCCGCCGTCGCGAGGATCTTCGTCCGTGCCGCGGTGTACCTGGCGTGCGCATCCGGGTTCTTGTCGGACCAGCTGCGCGGGGGCGGCAGCGTGTCGCTGGCCGGGCGGGCACCGGGGAGGTCCTCGGTGGTCTGGCCGGTGTGGATCGCGTTCCACCAGAGGTCGAGTTCGGTTCGGCTCGCCCGCCCACGGAAGTCCGAGAGCGCTGCGAGGTCCCGCTTCGAGCCGGGGTTGGCCTTCGCGGCCGCGGTGATCGAGGCGTCGGGGATGAGCCGCCCGGGGGCGGTGTCGCGGCGCTGCGCGAGTTCGTCACGCGCGACCCAGAGCTCGCGAGCGACGGCGAGGTTGCGTTGCCCGCGGACGGCATGGAGTCCGGAGAGGCGGCGCCAGGGCTCGGCGCGGGGAGCCTTCGCCTCCCGGGCGAGCGTCGCCTGGAACTCCTGCCGCGCGATGTCGCTCTTCCCGGCATCCTCGATGCGGGCTGCCAGTTCCTCCGCGGCGTCGACGAGCAGCTCGACGTCGAGCGCCGCGTATTCGAGCCAGGAGGCGGGGAGGGGGCGGGTCGACCAGTCGGCGGCGGAGTGCTCCTTCGCCAGATGGATGCCCAACAGTTCCTCGACCACGGCGCCGAGCCCGACACGCGGCAGCCCGAGCAGACGGGCCCCCAGCTCGGTGTCGAAGAGCTCGCTCGGGTCGATGCCCACTTCGCGGAGACAGGCGAGGTCCTGGCTGGCCGCGTGCAGGATCGACCGCTCACCCTGGATCAGGGCACCGAGTTCGGCCATGGAGCCGATGGCGGGCGGGTCGTAGAGGAAGACGCCGGCACCGCGACGGTAGACCTGGATCAGGTAGGCACGCTGGGAGTACCGGTAGCCCGACGCGCGTTCGGCGTCGAGCGCGAACGGTCCGTGGCCCGCGGCGAGCACCTCCAGCGAGCCGAGGTAGGCCTCACGGGTGTCGGTGACGACCCGTGGTGCGGTGGGCGCGGGCGGCGGGAGGAGCGGTGCTGATTCGGGCGCCGCGTCACTCACGGTGAGCTCGTTTGACGGACAACAGGGAGACCCCTTCGGTGGTCGGAGGCAAGCCGGCGAGCATGCACAGCAGCTCTCCCCATCCTTCCACGTGCGCCGCGACGTCGCTCTCCAGCGGGGTCCACGACGCTCGGAGCTCGATCTGTGCGCCGTCGCCCTGCCGGGCGAGCTCCCCGAAACCACTCGAGATGATCTTCGTCGCGGTGCCGGACGCTGCCTGGTAGGAGGCGCCACGGGTGTCGAGGGCGTCCACGAGCCAGGACCAGGCGACCTCGGCCAGGAATGGGTCGAGTCCGATCTCGGTCTCCAGGGGGGCCTGGGCGAAGCAGACGACGCGGAAGCGTCCACCCCAGGCGTCAGAGCCGTCCGGGTCGTAGAGGAGGACGAACCGCCCCGTACCGAGGTCGGAGTCGGCATCGTGGCGACTCGGTGAGACGTCGGCCGCGAGGGCGATGGCGAAGGGCGCGAGATTGCTCGGCGCGGGGATCTCCGTGACTCTCAGATCGGGCCGGACGGCTGCAGCGCGAACAGCGTCCACCGCTCGGGCGAACTCTTCGGGAACCTTTGCCGTCGTCGGACTCTCTACCACGACTGAAGACTAGAGTTACATCCCGATGAATGGGCAGAGGCACGCCGGGCGGAGACGCGGACCCGGGTCGCAGGCAGGCGGTCGAGGAGCGGCGAGCACCGGCATCCGACGGCGGGGTTCGGCGACGGATGCGATCGTCATCGCCGGTGGAGCCGCTGCCGCCGTGGGCGCCCTCGGCCTCGCCGTCGTCGCGACCATCGCCCGCAAGGTGGTGGTCCCGGCTCGGGACCGCCCGAGTGAGGCACGCATCGTCGGGTTGGACCGTGCCGGCGGGACGGTCGAACTCGTCGCGTCCCCGGACACGATCGTCCCCGGCCGCTACGGCAGCTGGGTGACGAGACGTGCCGCCTACGTGCAGCTGGGCGACATCCTCGAGGTACGCCAACACACCGTGGTCCGGACGCTGCTCGGCGGCGACGTCGACGCACTCCGGGTCGGCCAGGAGGCCGAGTTCAGCGGGTGGTTCTTCCGCCGCCCGGAGGAGCTGGGCCTCGCCCACGAGGACGTGCTCGTACCGACCCCGCTCGGGCCGGCGCCGGCGTGGGCGATCCACCCGGAGGACGGACCGTCCACGCGCTGGGCCGTCCTGGTGCACGGCCGGGGGACCACGCGATCCGAAGCGCTCCGAGCGGTGCCGAGCTTCCGCAACGCCGGGTACTCGTGCCTGCTCGTCTCCTACCGCAACGACGGCGACGCTCCGCCCGCGCTGGACTTCCGCTACGCGCTCGGCGACGAGGAGTGGCGCGACGTGGACGCCGCGATCGGTTGGGTGCGTGAACAGGGCGCCGCCGACGTCGTGCTCATGGGCTGGTCCATGGGCGGAGCGATCGTGCTCCAGGCCTCACGACGGACGACGCACCCCGAACTCCTCCGCGCCGTGGCGCTCGATTCGCCGGTCATCGACTGGGTGGACGTCCTCCAGCACCAGGCCCGGGAGAACCGGATCCCCAGTGTGGTCGGTCGGGTGGCCCTGCTCGCCATCAGCCGCCGGTGGGGACGCCTCCTGACCGGGCAGGCGACGAGCATCGATCTCGGTCGGCTCGACTACGTCGCCAACGCCGCCGACCTCGCCTTGCCGATCCTGCTGATGCACAGTGACGACGACGGTTACGTCCCGGCGGGGCCGTCGCGGGCGCTCGCTCTCGCACGACCGGACATCGTGACGTTCGTCCCGTTCACCGTCGCCCGTCACACGAAGCTCTGGAACTACGACCCGGAGCGTTGGACCGCCGCGGTCTCGGACTGGCTCGACGAGCTCGTGCCGCTACCGCCCGGGCACTGACCGACGGGCCGACGACTCAGACGAGTTCGCGGAGGCGGCGCTTCGTCCGGCCGAGCAGCGCCGACATCCCGCGCAGCCGCAGCGGCGACACCGCCCGGGAGAGTCCGATCATCTGCGGGAAGTCGTCGGGGACGGCGAGGACCTCGTCGACGGTGAGTCCGGCGAGCCCCTGGACGAGGATGCTCGCGAACCCACGAGTGGTCGGCGCCTCCTCGGGAGCCGTCGCGAACAGGTGCACGATGCCGTCCTCGTCGACCTCGACGAAGAAGAACACGGGCGCCTGGCACTCGAGCACCCGCTCCATCAGATCGGGGTGGTCGCGGTAGCGCTCCGGGAGGTCCGGCAGCTCGTCGCTGAATTCGAGGAGCAGCTGCAGCCGTGAGCGTTCCTCGACGGCGAGGAACTCATCTCGGATCTCGGCGAGGTTCGGGGCGAGGAGGGAATCGGTCATGGTCTCTCCAGTATCGCAGCCGTGAACAGCGGACCGCCCTCCCGCACGGTGCAGCCGTGCGGAAGGGCGGTGGGCGGACGAGCTCAGCGCTTCGGTGCGTCGCCCGGCTCGGCGCCCTGCACGATCGGCACGCGCACGGCGCTGCCCCATTCCGTCCAGGACCCGTCGTAGTTGCGGACGTTGTCGAACCCGAGCAGGTGCTGCAGGACGAACCACGTGTGACTCGACCGCTCGCCGATGCGGCAGTAGGCGATCACCTCGTCGCCCTCGGCGAGGCCTGCGCCGTCGCGGTAGATCGCGTCCAGCTCCTCGACCGGCCGGAAGGTCCCGTCCTCGGCGACCGCCTTGCCCCATGGGACGCTCTGCGCACTCGGGATGTGACCGGCGCGGAGCGCACCCTCTTCGGGGTAGGCGGGCGCCGTGGTGCGTTCACCGCTGTACTCCTCTGGGGAGCGGACGTCGATGAGCGGCTTGCCGAGGTGGGCGAGCACGTCGTCCTTGTAGGCGCGGAGGGCAGCGTCGTCGCGCTCCACCACGGGGTACTCGACGGCGTCGCGCTCCGTGGCGTCGCGGGTGATCGCCCGGCCGTCCGCGATCCACTTGTCGCGTCCACCGTCGAGCAGCCGGACGTCCTCGTGTCCGAAGAGGCTGAAGACCCACAGGGCGTAGGCGGCCCACCAGTTGTTCTTGTCCCCGTAGATGACGACGGTGTCGTCTCGCGAGATCCCCTTGGATCCGAGCAGTGCGGCGAATGCGGCTCCGTCGATGTAGTCGCGCTCGACCGGGTCGTTGAGGTCGGTGTGCCAGTCGACCTTCACCGAGCCGGGGATGTGGCCGGTCTCGTAGAGGAGGACGTCCTCATCGGACTCGACGACGACGAGACCGGGTTCACCCAGGTGCGCTTCGAGCCACTCCGCCGTCACGAGGCGCTCGGGGTGGGCGTAGGCGGTGAACTTGGTCGAGGTCGAATCGGCGTCGACGGTCATGGGTACCTCCGGTCGTGCAGCTGGCTGCGGTGGGGCTCGGGTGTCGTGCATCTAGGCTGGAAGCCTGTCCCTTCGACAGTACGCCGTCCGCACCACCGAACCGCACCGATGCGTCAGACGCCGTAACCCAGCACCCATGCAGAGCCAGAGGTTTGCCGTGACCACGCCTTCCGTCCCGACCGGATTCCGCAGCCTCACCGACCGTGTCCCCACGGCCAGTGGCGCCGAGATCGTCGCGAGCCTGACGCCGCCCCGGCAGTTCGAGCAGGCGAGCTTCGACTCGTACCGTCCGGATCCCGACTTCCCAGGCCAGGCGGCCGCGGTCGAGAAGCTCCGCGGTTTCTTCGCGCCCCAGGCCGGCGGCGGTGGCGGATTCTTCGGACGGCGGAAGTCCAAGGCCCCGGCGGCCAAGCCGGGCATCTACCTGGACGGTGGCTTCGGCGTCGGCAAGACCCACCTCCTGGCCGCGCTCTGGCACGATGCGCCCGGTCGGAAGAAGTACTTCGGCACCTTCATCGAGTACACGGCCCTCGTCGGCGCGCTCGGCTACGCGGCGGCGGTCGCGCAGCTGACGGGCGCGACGCTCATCTGCATCGACGAGTTCGAGCTCGACGACCCGGGCGACACGATGGTCATGACCCGACTGCTCGGGGAACTCGTCGCGACCGGGACGAGGATCGCTGCGACCTCCAACACGCCGCCGAACGCCCTGGGGGAGGGCCGCTTCGCCGCAGCCGACTTCCTCCGCGAGATCCAGGCCATGAGCGCCAACTTCGAGACCCTCCGCATCGACGGCACCGACTACCGCCGTCGCAGCATCGAGGGGCACGCCGTGGTGAGTTCCGAGGAACGGTTCGACGCCCGCACCGCGGAGGCGGCGGCCGCCGACCGGGACGTCACGGTCGACACCTTCGACGGTCTCATCACCCACCTCGCCGCCGTCCACCCGTCACGGTTCATCGGACTGCTCGACGGCGTCGACCTGATCGCGCTCCGCGACGTCCACGAGTTGACCGACCAGGGCCAGGCGCTCCGGCTCGTCGCGTTCATCGACCGGGTGTACGACGCACAGATCCCCGTGGTCACGACCGGCACGGCCCTCGACGAGGTGTTCGGTGGCGACATGCTCAACGGTGGATACCGCAAGAAGTACCTGCGCGCGATGTCGCGCATGATCGCCCTCACCTCGATGGACTGACCGGTCCCACCGCGTCACGAAACACGCTGTTTACCTGGGCGGCACTCGCGTAACACATCGGAAACACGCTGACAGTCGTGCGGAAACCTCCGTTCTCCAGACTGGTCGCTGTACCGAGTCGGACGGCGAGACCTAGCTCAGCCAGTCCTCACCATCTCGGGCACCCGTTGCAAGACCACGATGTGTGAGGAAGATCCAATGGATACAGGCAGTATCGCTTGGGGAGTCACGGCAACCGCTCTGGTGCTGTTCATGACCCCCGGCGTCGCATTCTTCTACGGCGGCCTCGTGAAGGCGAAGAGCGTCGTCAGCATGATGATGATGAGCTTCGGCGCGCTGGGCCTCATCAGCGTGCTGTGGATCCTCTACGGCTTCAACATGTCGGCCGTCGGCAGCCCGCTGGAGTTCGCGGGCAACCCGTTCTCCGACTTCGGGATGACCGCACTCGCGAGCGGCGAGAGCGCGAACACCGACCTCGTGGGCGCGACCTACGGCGCCACCTTCGCGATCATCACGATCGCGCTGATCTCCGGCGCCATCGCCGACCGTGCGAAGTTCGGCTCCTGGATGATCTTCGCCGGCCTCTTCGCGACCATCGCGTACTTCCCGATCGCCGCGTGGGTCTGGGGCGGCGGCTGGATCATGAACCTCGGCACCACGCTGTTCGGTGAGGATGCCGGCATCGGCGTCATCGACTACGCGGGTGGAACCGCGGTGCACATCAACGCCGGAGCCGCCGCGCTCGCCCTCGCCCTGGTGCTCGGCAAGCGCATCGGCTTCCAGAAGGGCATCACGAAGCCGCACAACGTGCCGCTCACCCTCCTCGGTGCCGCCATCCTGTGGTTCGGCTGGTTCGGCTTCAACGCCGGCGCCGAGTGGCTGAACGAGCTCGCGAACGTCGGACTCATCGTCGTCAACACCGTCGGGGCCACCGCTGCCGCCATCATCGGCTGGATCGTCGTCGAGAAGTTCAAGGACGGCAAGGCGACCTCGGTGGGCGCCGCCTCCGGTGCCGTCGCGGGTCTCGTCGCCATCACCCCGGCGTGTGCGAACCTGACTCCGGGTTGGGCGCTGCTCCTCGGCATCGTGGCCGGCGCCGTCTGCGCCATCGCCGTCGAGCTGAAGTTCAAGCTCGGCTTCGACGACTCCCTCGACGTCGTGGGCATCCACCTCGTCGGTGGCCTCATCGGCACCCTGTACCTCGGCTTCTTCGCGACCGAGACCGGCCTCTTCGTCGGCGGCGGCATCGAGCAGCTCGCGGTCCAGGCCATCGCCGCCTTCGCCGTCCTCGTCTACTCCTTCATCGTGGCCTTCGTCATCGGCTTCGCGATCGAGAAGACGATCGGCTTCCGCGTCAAGAACGAGGACGAGATCGCCGGCGTCGACACCTCCGTGCACGGCGAAGAGGGGTACGCCCTCGTCGACTGACCTCGACCGCCTCCGCTTCGCCGAACGGGCGTCGTCCACCAGGACGGCGCCCGTTCGGCGTTCCCTGCGGTGGGAGCCGCGGACGATAGGGTGACGGCGTGTCAACCTTCACCTCGATCATCCGCCGCGTCGCGAACGCACTCCTGGGCCCCTCCACCCGCGCCGCCTCCAGTGCGGTGCGCACCGCCGGCCTCGCGACACCACCGACCACCACCGCCGCTTCACCCGGACGCTCAGGACGGACGGCGACGGTCGAGGTCGATCCGCGGGCGGTGGGCACCGTGTCCATCGACTACGCCCCGGCCGTCGACGGCGATCCCGATCCTGGCGAGATCGTCTGGACCTGGGTGCCGTACGAGGAGCGCGACGGGCGTGGCAAGGACCGTCCGGTGCTCATCGTGGCGCGCTCGACCGGAGGCTGGGTGCTGGCGGTGCAGCTGACGAGCAAGGATCATTCGCAAGACGGTGAGTTCGTGCCGCTCGGCACCGGCGGATGGGACAGTGCCGGCCGTCCGAGTTGGGCGAACCTCGACCGCGTCTTCCGCGTGCACCCCGACGGGATGCGGCGGGAGGCGGCTCAGGTCCCGCGTGATCGCTTCGCCCGAGTCGCCACTGGGCTCCGTTCACGGTACGGGTGGCGCTGACCGACCTTGTGACCCGCCGCTCAGGCGTACCGGTCGCTCCGTCGCGGCGCTGCGTCCCACGGCACCTGCCCGTGCTCCCAGGCGTCCGCGGAGCTTGGGGTGGCCGGTGCAGCGGACCGGCGTCCACCCGGCACGGCACGCTCCGCCTCGGCGAGCGTCGCGAACCGACCGATCAGTCGGCGGTCCTCTGACCGCGGAGCCCAGGTGACGCAGCGGAAGTAGGCCGGTGCGCCGCTCGGTGCGAAGTACTTCACGAGACCGGCTGGCCGGTCGGGTACCTCTCGCATCACGATCCACTCGGCCTCGCCGATGCGGATCGGCGGGGCAGCGGGCCGGTCGGACATGGTTCGAACATATGTTCGATTTCGGGGGTTGTCAAGCCGCATCGGACGCCGGCCCAGTGCAGCAACGGTGGCCCTCCTGCTTCACGACGTCACACCGATGGTTTGCTACGGGCTCGCCAGGGCGAACGCTCGCCACGTCCCGTCCGGGGGCACGATCAGGCACGGCATCCCCAAGGCGGCACCGCCGACATCGTCGTGCGCTGAGTCGCCGATCATGAGGCAGTCCGCCGGATCGACGCCGAGCGCGTCCGCGGCCAACCGGAAGATCCGCGGATCGGGCTTCACACATCCGACCTCGTAGGACAGGATCACCGCGTCGATCGCGTCGGCGATGCCCCATCGCCCGAGCGCCGGGCGGATGTCCAACGCGATGTTCGAGACGATTCCGAGACGCATCCCCGCCGCGGATGCTCGGGCGATGAAGTCGGATGCGCCTGCGTTCAACGTCCATTGGTTCGGCATCACCGCGTACAGCGCTTCGGCGACGTCGATCGGTATCGCGTCGTCATGGCTCAGGGTCGAGACGAAGGCGTGCCGATGCGCGGTGGGGTCGAGATCCCAGTCCAGAGCCGGGAACAACCGTCTGGCTTCAACCCACACGTTTCGGATCCGCTCACGTGGGATCACCCCCGGCGCAGGCCCACCCGCGAGCAGGTCGCTCGCTTCGTCGATCCACTCGTCCACCGAGCGGACGACCGCCAAGGTGTTGTGGAAGTCGAGGAGCACCGCGCTCGGGCGCGGAGCCGACTGGTGCGACGGTCGCGCCTCAGTCGATCCCGTTGCGCGCACCGGCTGACCGGAAGCTCCATCACCGTCGTCGTCGCTCATCCCAGCAACCTAGCTCAGCACCGCAGCCGGAGGAACCGGTCACCGCGCGTGGTGGAGGGTCGGCGGGTCTCCTGCCTATCCGACGCGTTCGAGCGGCTCGACCGGAGCCGACCGCTCGATCTCGGCGACCCAGGCGTGTCGGGTCTCCGGATCCTTCCGGATCGACAGGAGCCGGTCCATGTAGGGCTCGAGCGCCGTCACCTTGTCGAGCGGGGCCCCGATCACGAGCTGGAAGCCGAGCCGCAGCCAGGCAACCACCGCGCGGCCGGCGAACTCCGAGTCCGCCTTGATGAAGCCCTCGTCGAGCAGCACCGGCGCGAACCTCGGACGCGGCCGGTCCTCGTCACCGAGCTGGTAGCGCAGGGCGGCACCGACGATGAACGCGACGAGCTCCTGGGTCTCGCCACCGCTCTTGTCGCCGAGCGAGGAGTAGACGCTGACGTCCTGCCCGGACGTGTCGTAGCGCACGGCGGTGATCTCGACGTGACGGCGCACGTCGAGCACCTGGTCGCGGGTGGACTGGGAGCCGGCACCCGTGTCGCGCATCGACTCCATGAACCGGCGGAGCCGCTGGAACCGGGCCTCCAACTCCTCGTCGCCGAGGTTCGCGGTGACTTCGCTCGACAGGGCGCGCAGCTCACGTCGAAAGGCTGACGCCTCCTCGCGATGCACCCGGCGGAGGACGATCTTCAGACGATCGTGCGCCGGTCCGAACGGCAGGTCGCGCAGGATGTCGTTGACCGGGACCAGGCGGTCCTCGATCTCCTCGACGGCGCTGTCGAACGCGCTGCTGAGGGGGACCAGGTCCTCGCCGCTCCACTGGGACAACCGACGGCGCCACTCCTGACGGCGCTCGGGGAGACCGGTGCCGAGGATGCCGTCGAGGATCGCCCGGTAGTCGCCATAGGACTCGAGCGTCGTGCCGAGGTTGGGGTCGTGCCAGATCGACTGGTACTGCTCGAACACATGCACCTGTGCGAGCGCGGCCTGCTCCGCCTGGCGGACGGCCGAGGACAACTCATCACCGAGCCGGGCGCGGAGCCGCTTCATCGCATCGCCGAACCCGCCGAGTGACGGCACGCCGCCCACCGCTGCGAGAGCGGCTTCGATCCGCTCGACGTCGGCGGGGGAGACCTCCTCCACCTCGGAGCGCTCGAAGAGGTCGATGACCGTCGTCGCAGCGTCCTGCTGATCGACGAGGACCCCGTGCTCCTCGTCGAGGCGTCTGACACGGTCCTCGGCCGGGAACCGCTCGGCGTTCGCGGCGTCGAGTTCGCGTTGAGCGGCCGCCACCGACCCCTGGAGCTCCTGCAGGACGTCACTGGCGTCGAGCAGACGCTCCAGCTCGGCCGCGGCGGCGTCACGATGCACCGCAGCACCGGCGACGTCGATCCTGGCCCACTCGGTGTCGAGACGATACCGGTGGGCGGCCCGCTCGGCCTCACGACGCGACAGCCGCTGCTGGATGCCGGCCTGTCGACCGGCGATGACCTCGAGGCGCCCGCGGATCTCCGCCGTCTCCGCCTCGATCGACGCGATCCGCGCCTCATTGGTGAAGCCGAGGATCGGTGCACCGCCCGTGTCGCCGTGGGAGCCGCGGCGGCCGTCACGCAGCTGGCCGTTCACGGTCACGCGGCGACCGCCACCCGAGAGTTCCGACGGAGACTCCACGCACCGCGCGTCGATCCGGTCCGAGGTCACGCGCTGCTCGATCCACGTGCTGAACGGCGAGGTGCGGTAGGTGACACGGCCGGAGATGAACGCGGGGTCACCTGCGTCGGGGGAGGACGGCTCGTGCAGCGGGACACCCTCGAACTGCAGGCGGACCGGGATCCGGACCGCGTCGATCGCACGGCCGAACGCGTCGAGGTTTTCCTCGTCGACGAGGACGGTCCTCGCGAGCCCGTGCAGGGTGACCTCGATCGCGGGACGCCAGGCGGCATAGGCGGGAGCGACGTCGATGAGCTCGGCCACGAACGGCAGCTGTTCGGGATCGAGTCCGGCCGCCTCGGCGAGGGCGAGCCTCGCCCGGTGGAGTCGATCGGGGACCGCGCCGTCACGGCCGCGAAGCGACTGCAGCTCACGGCGGAGCTCGGTGTTGCGTTCCTCGAGGGGGAACGCTTCGCGATGCAGCTGGGCGCGATCGGTCTCGATGGCGTCGAGCGCGGTGTCGTCGTCGGCGAGGAAGTCCTCGCTACGGCCGAGCGCACGCCGGAACGATGCTTCGTCCTCGATCGGATCGTCGAGGACCTCGGTGCGCTCGTCGAACAGCGACCTGGCTCGCGCCACCTCGGCGTGCGTCGCCTCCGCGGCCTCACGCCGTTCCTCGGCGCGCCGCAGCGCGCTCCCGCCCTGCTCCGACACCTGACGCTCGAGTTCACGGACCCGGACTCCCGCCGCAGCGGCTCGTGCCCGGGCCGCCTCCAGCGTGGCTCCGGCCTCGAGCTTCTCCCGCCGGTTCCGGGAGACCGCTTCATCGAGCAGCGCCTCGTGTGCGCGACTGCGCCAGACGGTGAACGGGGTCGTGCCGTCCTCGGTGAAGCCGAGGCGCTCGAGGTCGGCAGCCGCCCGGTGCCCGTCCTCGTAGTCGCGACGCAGCTCACCGAGCCGCTCGAGCACCCGAGCCTTGCGGCTCTCGGTCTCCATCGCGAGGTACGCCTCGTCGAGGGCCTCGAAGTGCGACAGCGCCCGGTCGGCCGCGTCGTACGTGCTCGGACGCTCCAGCACCATCGACTTGTACAGGCCGTCGACCGTCGGCAGGTGCTGCCCCGCCTGGATCCGGGCCAGTAGACGCATCGCCCGACCACCGTCGCCGCCGGCACCGATGCCGAGACGGGTGTGCAGGGTGTAGGACAGCTCGGCGTAGGTGTCGCGGACGACGAATCCGGGGATGCGACCCTGGAGCTCGCCGGCGTCGAACCGCTTGGGCACGAACGCCTCGAGGTCCGTGAGCTCGAACGGGCCGTCGACGGTCGCCATCGTCATCGACAGGTCACCGGTGCGCAGCGCGCGACGGGGGACGAGGTAGGCGCGCACGACGGTGAAGCGACGGTCGTCGTCGTTGAGGAACGTCACCGCCACGGCACCCCAGGTGAGCTGGTCCGTACCGCGCAGGTTGATGTCGCGCATCGCCCCGGTCTGCGGGTCCCGGGCCGAGTCGACCTTGCCGCGGAGATACGTGAGCAGGTTGCGCTGGTCCGGGTTCCGCGCGCGTCCGACCGCCGCGTCGTTGGATGCTCCGTTGAACGGCACGTCCGACGGCATCATGACCGCGAGGTACGCGTCCATGAGCGAGCTCTTCCCGGTGCCGGAAGCGCCGGAGATGAGTGTCGCGCGGGAGGCGAAGTCGACCGATCGGTACCCGTCGAACCCACCCCAGTTGATGACCTGCATCCGTTCGATGCGCCACTGCTCGACGAGGTCCAGCAGGGTGTCGGTGTCCGTGGAGCGGCTCATCGGTCGTCCTCTGCTGCTGGTGGCTGGGTCTGGTCGTCGGGGGAGTCCTGCGACTCGGCTGCGGTGCCGTCGGGCTCATCGTCCGAGTCCGAGTCCGAGTCCGCGTCGGCATCGGGTCGCGGCTGCTCGGAGGCCGGATCGACCGCTGTGGTCTGCGTTTCGAGCCACTCCAGGAGCTCCTGGAGGCGTTCGAGGGGGAGGAGCGTCTCCACCACCGACGCGATCCGGTGGCGGCGGGCGTCCTTGGTCCGCAGCAGGACCCGCGCGGTCAGCAGCTTGTCGATCGCGCGTTCGACGCGTCCGTCGTCACGGGCGCGGTCGGTGGCGTGCTCGGGGCGGAAGCTGGCGACGAAGCCGAGCAGCTCGTCGTGTTCGACGATCGCGGCTCGTGCGCCGTTGGCCAGTTCGGTCCGGAGGCGCGTCCGCAGGTAGACGAGCAGGATCGTCTCCTCGCGGCTGTAGCTGGTGTCGTGCAGCAGGGTCGGGAAGGGACGCCGCCCGCTCTCCGAGCCCGCCTGACGCTTGAAGGCGACCTCAGCCGAGCGGTCCACCTCGAGCTCCAGGAACAGCTCGTTGAGACGGGACCGGAGCAGCGACTCGGACTCGAGGACCGTCCGCCACTCGGCAGGCTGGAGCGCGGGGCTGACGTAGCGGTGCTTCAGCAGAGCGACCAGCGCACGACGTTGAGCGGCATCGAGACGTCCCTCGTCCCCTTCGAAGAGGGCGAAGGAGTCGTCATCCGGGCCGGCGACCGGCGCCTCGGCTGGTGCGAAGGCGTCGAGGCCGTCCGTCGTCAGGTCGTCCGACATCGGGTCGGTCGTCGCCGTCACGGTGGCTTCCGTCTCGGAGGTCATGTCATTCCGTTCCGCGCCGGGCCTGGTCGGCCGGAGCAGTGGTCGTGGTGGTCGTGGCCCGCGTCAGCGCTGCGACACCGGCCTCACCGAGCGGGAAGGCCGGGAGTTCGAACGCGGTGGTCGTCCCGTCCGGACGGACCGTCTCGTAGCGACGGCGTGGTGCCTGCTCGTCATACGTGCCCAGCTGGGTCATGAGGTGGACGAGGCCGAAGAGCTCCACCGGTCGTCGGAGTTCCGGATCGAGCCCGGAGAACGCCGCATGGGCGTCCTCGGCACCGGAGGTCACCGCATCGAGGAGTCCGGCCCGGAGCTCGTCGAGGAGCGGACCGCCCTGGGACCGGAGGGTGTCGAGCGACATCGCCGCGCCGTCGGTCCGTTCGACGGACGTCGCGATCGGCGGCGGAGCGACCTCGACGTCCGGATCGTAGAACCGCTCGCGCAGGTGCTCGATGTCGATGGTCTCGGGGAGGAGCGGCAGGTCGACGGTCGCGCGTGGTCCGGCGGTCCGCATCCAGATGCCGAGGCGCTGGTTCAGTGCTCGCAGGGTCGTGTCGAGTTCGCGGTCCTGCACGACGTCGTGATGCACGATGTGGTCGCGGAGCGTCGCGGTGAGCCGCCGACGCTGCGCGAGGACGTCGTCGATCCCCTGTCGGATGATGCCGACGGCACCCCGGAAGCCACGGAGCTCCGCGGGCCCGAGCCTGGCCGAGAAGGGGTGGTCGAGGATCGTGGAGAGGTCGCGCTTGAGGTCCTGCAGCAGATCGTCGTTGCGGAGGAGCTCGAAAGCGCCCTCGAAGGCCCGACCCTCGGCCGTCGCCGTCATCAGTTCGTCGGTGCGCCGCAGGTAGTCGTCGAGGATCTCGCCGATCGGACGGGTGTCGTTCCGGAAGTCCTCGACGATCCGCCGGTGCATCGCGATGACCGACTCCTCGACCCGGCGGAAGTCGCTCGGGAGCTGACGGATGAGGTCGGCGATGTTCGCGTAGCCGTCCTGCATCCGGTCGTCGCTCGCCGCCACGACGGTGCCGCCGGCCGCGACCCGTTCGCGTTCCGCCTGGAGCTCGGCGAGCTGCGCGTCGATACGACGCAGATGCTCGTCACGGTCCGGGTCGGCCTGCAGCGCCCATCGGCGCACCGAGTCGAGGATCATGGTCAGGCGCGACTCGCTGATGAGGGCACGGTCGTGTGCGAGGCCGTCGACGAGCGACACCGCTTCGAGCGCGTGCGAGGTGAGCGAGTACTGCTCCTCGCCGTCGTCGGTGCTCGTCCGGACGAGCCACTGGTCGTGCACCCATTCCCGGCAAAGGGTCCGTCCGCCACCGCGTTCGTCGCCGCCGGCCGGGATCCGCGCACCGCGTGCCGCGAGTTCGCCGAGGTACTCCTCGACCTGCAGATGGAAGCGGTCCGCTGCGACGAACTGGACGTCGCGACCGAACGTGGTCCGGAAGATCGCCACCACCGCGGGTGCGGTCGGTCGGCTCAGCAGCCGGATCGCAGGACGCTCCAGCGCGTCCCGGACGCGGCCGAACTCTCCGTCGATCTCTCCCACTGCACTCCTCGATCGTCCGGGCACACGAACACCCCGAGGCCACCGCAGCTGCCAGATTATCAGCGCACCGCACCCGTGGTGAGCCACGCCCGGCATCGACGCTCCCGATCCGCCCGGGCCCGGTCCGGCCGCTGTCAAGGTCCAGGGTCAGGCCGGGTGGTCCGGTTACGGTGAGGACATGGGAACAGAGCGATGCCCCGAGGTCCTGCGGGGAGACGGTTGAGCCGCGCGAACGGTGATCGCCGGTGATCCGTTCGGCGCTGCGGACGCTCGGTTGGTGGGCGCGCGACTACGCCTACGCACTCGTCTGGCAGGTCCGGGCCTTCGTCAGCCGGACCGACCCGCACGACTTCCTGTCCGGCGACCGGTCACCGATCGTCGTCCTCCCGGGCGTCTACGAGACCTGGCGGTTCCTCGAGCCGCTCATCCGCCGACTGCACGACGACGGACATCCGGTGCACGTGATCGACCCGCTCGGACGCAACGACCGCTCGGTCCCGGTGGCGGCACGACTCGTCGCCGACTACCTCGAGGCGAACGGGCTCGGCGACGTCGTCCTCCTCGCGCACAGCAAGGGCGGGCTCGTCGGCAAGTACGTCATGTCGCTCGGCGGCGGCGGAGCGCGGATCTCCGGGATGCTCGCCGTGGCGGCGCCGTTCGCCGGGTCACGGTACGCGAGGCTCATGCTCCTCCCGAGCCTGCGCATCTTCACCCCCGACGACCCGACCATCCTCGCGCTCTCCCGAGAGGCGACCGTCAATCCGAGGATCGTCTCCGTCTACGGGCGCTTCGATCCGCACATCCCGGGCGGCAGCCGACTCGACGGCGCCAAGAACGTGGAACTCGACACCGGCGGACACTTCCGGATCCTCGCCCACCCGCGGGTGTTCGCGGAGGCACAGCTGCTGGCGGATGGGCGGGACGCATGACGGTCGAGACGCTCGAGACCGCGGCCAACCCGCTCATGACCGTGGACGTGGTCGTTCCGGTGAAGGACGACGCCGCACTCCTCCGACGCTGTCTGCGCTCGCTGCGCGCGCAGCACACCAGACCCGCATCGATCATCGTCGTCGACAACGGCAGTCGCGATCGCGCCGAGGTCGCGGCCATCGCCGAGCGGTACGACGCGGTCCTCATCGACGAGCCGATACCCGGCATCCCCGCGGCGAACGCAGCCGGCTTCGACCACGCGACCGCGACGGTCGTGGCGAGACTCGACGCGGACTGCGTGCCGCCACCGGACTGGGTGACCAGTATCGCCGAGGCGTTCGCGACGGATCCGGAGCTTGCGGCACTCACCGGCCCCGCCGTCTTCATCGACGGTCCGCGCCTGCTCCGTGCACCGCTCGCCGGCCTCTACCTCGGGGCGTACCGGCTCTTCGTCGGAGCCGCCCTCGCCCAGGTCCCGATCTTCGGATCCAACTGTGCGATCCGGCGCACGACGTGGGACCAGATCGCCGAGGCGGTGCACCGCGAGGATGCGGAACTGCACGACGATCTGGACGTCTCGGCCCATCTGGGTCTCCACCGACGCGTGCGCTACGACCGGTCGCTCGGGATGGGGATCTCGATGCGCCCGTTCACCGATGCCGGTTCACTCGCACTCCGGATGCGTCGGGGCTGGACCACCCTGCGTGTGCACTGGCCGGAGGAGCTGCCCGCCGTCCGGTGGCTCCAGCGCGGCACACGACTGCGCACCGGTTCACCGGGCTCGCTTCGTCGCTGACGAGTGATGCCCCGGGCGGCGGCCGACGAGACGGCACTGCCCGGTCGACCGTTACGCGCCGGACCCCGTCGCCACCACACTGGTGGTCGCGATCGACAGACGGCTCGGGGTGGTCGACTGAACGCGGACCCAGTCGTCACCCGCCCGCCGCACGGCGCCGGCCTCAGCGAACGCCTCCAGCCAACCGGTCATCGGCCAGGTTCCCCACCGGTCGGCGAACCGCGCGCCGTTGCGGAGGATGTCGTCGAAGTGCTGCCAGGGCGGGCGCTGCGTCTCGTGGTGCTGGTGGTAGGCGTGGGCGCCTCCGACCCACACGAGTGGCGTCCCCGCCGCGTTCAGGGCGAACGCGAAGTCGGTGTCCTCGCCGCCGTAGCCCTCGTAGCCCTCGTCGAAGCCTCCGGTCCGGGACCACGTCGACGCACTCGTCGCGAACGACAACGACCAGAACAGCGGGTACTCGTCCTCGGTGGCGACGCGCTCCGAGCCGTCGTCCGGGTTCGGTCTCGCCGCATGCGGTGCCGTCGCCGCCGCCAATGCGCGGCGGTCGGTGACGTCCACGCCGGGCGGCAGGTAGGTCACCGGGCCGCAGAGGACGGCGCGCGGGTGGCGATCGGACGCCTCACGGTATCGGTCGAGCAGGGCCGGCCCGGGGACGCAGTCCGCGTCGAGGAACACGATGAGGTCGGCACCGCGGTCGATGGCGAGCGCTGCACCGGCGTTCCGGCCTGCCGCGAGACGGAGTCCGTCGGACCCCGGTGGAAGGTGGACCGTCAGTTCCGCATCGAGAGCCGGTGGTGCGTCGTCACCGATCCACACGACGAGTCGCTCCACCACGTCGCCCGACGTCGGCATGAACGCCCCGACGGCCTCGAGCTGCCGTTCGAGGTGCCCGAGTCGTGGGCGCGAGCACAGGGTCACGATCGAGGTCCTCATCGCCCACCCCCTGCAGGATCGCCGGCCGCGACCGCCTCGATCGCCTCCGCAGCTCGTCGGGCGGCGCCCGCCACCTGCCAACGAGACCAGTCGGGGTGGAACTCCGAGGCCCGGTCGAGGATGCCCGTCCAGTCCGCGGCGTCGGGCCAGGACGACCGCACGACCGCCAGCTCGCCCGCTTCGAGGGCACGGGCGGTGGACACCTGCTCGTCGAACGGGCGCTCCTGTGGGACCACGACGGCCGTGACGCCGGCCGCGGCGAGATCGGCGACCGCGTTCTGACCGGCCCACGACACCACCACCTCCGCCCGGCAGAGGGCGTCCCACGGGTCGTCGGTCCAGACGGACCCGGCACCGGTGCCGAGCGAGGTCCAGTCGCGACCGCTGGCGTAGGCGGCCTCCTCCACGGCTTCCTGCGACACCGAGGAGCCGCCGGCACCGGCGAGGAGGAGCACTCCGCTGCGCCCGGCTTCCGCGGCCGTCCGCTCGCGTCCCTCGAAGCGACTGATGCCGCCGGTGTGCACCACCTTGTCCCGCACGGGACGGAGGTGCTCGAGGTCCAGGACCCCGTGCGGCCACGGAGCGATGATCGTCGACGCCGCACGGAAGGCGAGGGCGTGCGGTTCGTCGTCGCGACGGCCAGGCTGTGCCATGACGACGGTGGGAACGCCGAGCAGGCGTGCAAGGAGCACCACCTCAACGGAGACGTCCACCACCATCGCGTCCATCTGCTGCTGCGCGAGGGCGGCGGCGATGGTCGCAAGACGAGCACGGTGCCCGGCGTGACCGAGCGGCGCCCAGTGCAGCAGCCCCTCCGCGGTCGGATCGCAGTCGTCCGGGGGAGACGCACCGTCCGGCACGTCGTCATCCCGGTCGAGCACCACCCAGGAACAGTTCGAGGGGAGTCCCATCGGCGCCGGGAACGAGCTGAAGCAGACGATGTCGGCGTCGAGGTGGGGTGCGACGGCGAGCAGACGCGTCACGTGTCCCCGTCCGTGGTGATGCACGTACCAACCGATGCGGGGCCTCACGAGCTGAACTCGTCGACGCGACCGGAACCGAGCACGGGCGAGTCGCCGAGGAGCGCGGCGAAGTGCTCCTCGAGCCGACCCACCCTGGCGTCGAGCGAGAAGCGGGCTAGAGCGGATGCCCGGATCGAGGCGCGGAACCCTCGGTCCAGCTCCGACTGCCGGATCAACCCGTCCACGCGGTCCGCCATGGCCGCCAGGTCTCCTGGTGCGACGACCTGCATCCCGACGCTCGCCTGGGCGATCTCGGGCACGCCGCCGACGGCGAAGCTGACCACCGGGGTCCCGGTCATCAGCGCTTCCGGCGCGACGAGACCGAACGGCTCGGCCCATGCCGGCGTCGAGACCGCTGCCGCGCTCCGCCCCACGAGCGTGGCGAGCCGCGTCGGGTCGAGCGGCCCGACATGTCGGACGTCACGTCCCAGCAGCGGCGACAGCACGCGCTCGGCGTACACCGGATCGCCCACGCGACCGGCGATGACGAGTCGGCGCCCCAGTCGGCGGGCGACGTCGACCGCGAGATGCGGGGCCTTCTCCGCGACGACCCGTCCGAACCACACGAGGTCGTCACCGCCTCGGCCTGCCCGCCAGGCATCCGGATCGATGCCGTTCAGGAGCACCTCGGACTCGACACCGGCCGTCGCCCACGTGCGCTTCGTGAACTCGCTCACCGCCAGGAACCGGCTGCCGTCGGAACCGGCCCGGTTCGCTGCTGCGGCGACGGCCTCGTCGACCGGTGTGTGCAGGGTGGTGATCATGGGGACGCCCAGCTCAGGTGCCAGTTCCACCGGGAGCGCGTCCAGGCAGTGGTTCGACACGACGTCGTAGCGCCCCGGCCGAGCGGCGATCGCTTCGAGCGCGCGACGCAGTGCCGGGACGGATCGGGTCATGTGGCCCGGGGGATACCGCTCGTCGTCGGGGGAGGACCAGCGCGGCCACCGCAATTCCGGCAGTTCGAAGACGCTGCCGCGCTCGACGAAGTCGGACCCGCGGACGCCGATGAACGTCACCTCGTGGCCTCGTGCGCGCAGTGCGGTGACCTCCGACCACACGGCGGATTCGAGCCCGCCGGCATGCGGGCGACGGATGGGGAAGCGCAGCGGGGCGATGACGACGACGCGCAGTCGTTGACCGGCCGTCACGAGGCGCGCTCGGCGATGACGCGGCGGTACAGCTCGGCGTGCGCTGCTGTGTTGACGGCGTCGTCGACGTCGCGCCGGGCGCGGCGCTCGGCGACGGCCGTGATCCGGGCGGAGGAGCCGGCACGGGTCGTGCCGTCCGCGTCGAGCAGCGCGCCGATTGCACGCTCGAGTGATGCTCCGTCCCCGAGGTCGTAAGCGGAGACGGTGTCGTCGGGATGCTGATCGAGGTAGGCCCCGATTCCAGACGGGACGGCGACGGACACGCCGAGATCCCAGCACAGTTCGAGCCAACCCGAGTGCGTGCCGTGCCGGTAGGGGAGGAGACAGACGTCCAGGCGGCTGAGTGCGATGGCGAGTCCGAGGTCGTCGAGACGCTCGTGCTCGATGAGCAGCGCCGCTTCTGAGCTGCCGACAAGCCGTCGGACGGCCTCGCGTGCCTCCGGATCGCGGACCGCATGGTGCATCCGGACCTCTGCGACGACGTCCGCTCCACGGCGGCGGCGACGTTCGACCGCGTCGATGAGGGTGGTGACGGCACCGATCGCGTCGACATTGGGGCGCAGGTCCTTCAGGTGGACACCGACCCTCGTCTCCGCCGACGGCAACACGAGCGGAACCGTGACGTCATCCGACAGGAGCGACGGGTGCGGGATGACGACGGCGTCGCGGCCCCAACGTTCCCGGATGCCGGCGGCGGCGCCAGGGGTCAGGGTGATCAGGGCGTCTGCTCCACGGACGAGCTCGTCGAGCTGCCGGTCGTAGGCGGCCTGGTTGTCGAGCTGCGGGTGTTCGAGATCGTGCACCGTGTACACGACCAACCAGCCGACCTGGTGCGCTGCCTCGATGCACGCGGTCACGTGTCCGGGTGGGAACGACTCCGTGCCGAAGTGGATGTGGAGCAGGTCGGCATCGGCGGCGTGGTCGTGGATCCAGTCCGGATCGAGGGCGGCGGGCGGCCACCAGACGCCCGATGGCGCTCCATCGACCGGCGGATCGCTCAGCACGTCGATGTCGGGCGAGGCGGTGATGCGGCCGACGTAGGGGTGCGCGGCCGGGATCGAGACGACGCGGATCGGACGAGATGCCGGGTCGGCAGCTCGATCGGTGGCGTGCGACATCACGGTCGACTGCATGGCGGGATCCCCTGTACGGATGCGGGCGCGAGAGGCGCGGACGGGTCGGCGCGATACGGGCGCCGTCCTCCGAACATAGGTCCGATGACGAGAGTGCCCGCGACCCTTGACGCGGGCCCCCCACTGCACCACCATGACGCAGGTGATCGCAGCCCCACCCCGTCTCCTCATGGTCGGCCCACAGCACCACGGCGTCGTCCAGTACGCGATCGACGTCGCCGACGCTGTCGTCCACGCACACCCTCGCGCGGAACGGATGTACGCCTCGACCCCGGCCGACGCCGTGCTTCTGCTCGACGGCGTGGACCGTGCCCACGTCCACGTCACCGACCGTCTCTTCGGCCGGTCACCCGAAGAGGCGGCGGACGCCGTCGAGCGTCTCGCGGACGCCACCGAGTTGACGGTCACCCTCCACGACGTCCCGCAGACCTCCGACGGCAGGATGCTGGACCGCCGCATCGCCGCCTACGCCCGGTTCATCGCCGCCGCCCATGCGACAGCCGTCAACAGCCGGCACGAACAGGCGCTGGCTGAAGAGTTCCTCGGTGTCAGTGCCGCGACCGTTCCGCACGCCATTCCGCTCGGTTCCCGGATCGGTACGGCGGCGGTCTCGGCCGACGATGCATCGCTGACGGGAACGGCCCGCCCACTCACCGTCCTCATCGCCGGATTCATCTACCCAGGTAAGGGTCATTCGTCGGCGATCCAGGCGGCTTCGCGTGCGGCGAAGGATCTCCGTGCCACCGGTCACCCGATCGCCGATGTCGTCGTCCGTGCCATCGGCGCCCCCTCGGCCGGCCATGAGGACGACGTGCTCGACCTCGAGGCGGAAGCACGCGCCGCCGAAGTCTCGTTCGAGGTCACCGGGTATCTCGACGATGCGGCGTTCACCGCGCAGATCTCGCGCCCCGGCATACCCCTGGCCGCGCACGGCCATGTCTCCGCGTCACGCTCGATGCTCGACTGGGTCGAGGCCGGCCGCCGGCCGCTCGTCGTCGACTCGCGCTATGCAGCGGAGATGGAGCAACTGCGCCCGGAGACGATGATCCGCTACGACCCGTCGACCCTTCACACCGAGTTGGCCGCGGCCTGGCTGGATCCCTCCCGGACGCGCCTGCCCGCCGGTCGCAGCCTCCGCCCGGCGCTGCCGGACACCGCGAGCGCCTACCTCGACTGGTGGGGTGGTCGCTGACGCTCGCCGTGCCGATCGGGCACCGCGGTGGTGGGGTCAGCTTCGGACATCGGTCGCCCCCGAGTGCTCGGTGACCGGGACCTGCGCCTGCTGCAGGTGTGCGGTCGCATTCGCCGCTCGCGCCTTCCACGCCCGTCCGTCGTGGACGAGGTGGGTGAAGGACGCGTTCGGCGTCGGACGGAGAGCGGCCTCCTCCAGGACGCGACGCTCGTCCCACCCCTCGCAGATGTAGCGGAAGAGCGATATGACGGCGTCGTGACAGACCACCAGGGCCCGCGTGCGGTCGGTGTGCCGGTCCAGGTCGCCGATGAACGAGCGGAGGCGGAGGGCCACGTCCGTCCAGGCCTCACCTCCTGGCGGTCGATAGTAGAACTTGCCGAGGAACCGTCGTCGAGCGGCCTCTTCCGGGAACTCGGCGTCGACGCCGATCGAGGTGAAGGTGTCGAGGATACCGAGTTCGCGATCACGCAGCCGCTCGTCGACGACAGGACGAAGCTCATCGGCGTCGAGCGCTGCGGCTCGAAGGGCGACCACGGCCGTCTCGTGCGCTCGCCGATAGGGCGAACTGAACACGATGTCCGGCCGGTCGGCGGGCGTGAGGGCCGCGAGACGTCTCCCCACCGCAGCCGCCTGCTCGAGCCCGAGTGCTGAGAGCGGGACGTCGGCGTCACGGCTCGGAACGGCGATGCGGTGGGATTCCGAGCGATCGGCTTCGAGTGCGGCGACGTTCCCGGCGCTCTCACCGTGGCGGACAAGGATCAGTTCCGTGATGGCCATGGATCCACGGTAGCCAGCACGATTCGGCGGCCGCAGACCTTGACGAGTCGATGATCCTCCATGAAGCGACGCCGGCCGCCGACCGCTCGCCGGTGGTGGCACAGCTCGATGATTGCGACAAACCGACGATGCCCGGGCCGTGACGGAGTCCTATCGTTCGACCATGTCGTCACCCACCGCAGTTCGATCGCCGCAACCGTCAGCATGGGCGCCCATGGCGATCACCGCCTTCAGGGTGCTGTGGTTCGCCCAGCTGGGGAGCAACATCGGCACCTGGATGCAGACCGTGGGAGCCCAGTGGGTCCTGGTCGAGGCCGCCGCCGGTGCGGCGCTCATCGCCCTCGTGCAGACCGCGAGCCTCGCGCCCGCCATCCTGGTCGCCCTGCCAGCAGGCGTCCTCGCGGACTCACTCGACCGGCGACGGCTGCTCATCTGGGGATCGGCGGCGAGTGCGGTCCTCGCAGCCGCGCTCACCGTCGTGGCGGCGGTCGGCGCGCTGACGCCGTGGACGATCCTGGCCTTCACCTTCCTGCTCGGCATCACCTCGGCCCTGACCTCACCCGCATGGCAGGCGATCCAGCCGGAGCTCGTGCCCCGCAACCTGATCGCGGCGTCGTCGGCGCTCGGCGGTGTCACCGTGAACGGAGCCCGCGCGGTCGGTCCCGCCCTGGCCGGTGTCGTCCTGTCGACCTTCGGCGCCCCCGTCGTGTTCGGCGTCAACGCGCTGAGCTTCGTCGTGGCCGTGATCGCCCTCCTCTGGTGGAAGCGACCGTCGCAGACCGGTCTCGACGACCGCGAGCCGTTCGGGGCGGCGTTGCGAGCGGGGGTCCGGTACGTCGTCTCCGCGCACCTCGTCCGCCGGATCCTGCTGCGTTCCGCACTTTTCGCACTCCCTGCCAGTGCCCTCTGGGCGCTGCTGCCCCTCACGGCGAAGCGCCTCCACCTCGACTCGAGCGGATATGGTCTCCTGCTCGGTGCTCTCGGTGTCGGTGCCGTGCTGGGCATCTTCGCCCTGCCGCTCGCTCGGCGTCGGTTCTCAGACAACCTCGTCATCGCGGTGAGCGCGGTCCTCTTCGCGACGGGGACGCTCGCAGCGGCTGTCCTGCCCGTCATCCCGACGCTGGTCCTCCTGGTCCTCGCGGGGCTGGCCTGGATCGGCACGCTGACCGTGCTGAACGCCGCCCTGCAGCTCACCCTGCCGCAGTGGGTGCGGTCGCGTGGCGCGTCGATCTACATCCTCGTCTTCATGGGGGCGATGGCCATCGGCTCGACCGGCTGGGGCCTCGTGGCACAGTGGCTCGGGACGTCGCTCGCCTACAGCGCTTCGGCCGTCCTGCTCCTCCTGGTGGCGGTCAGCGTGCGGGTGCTGCCGCTGCTGCCCGGAACAGGGACCATCGACCGCAGCATCTCCATGTCGTGGCCGACACCCACGCTCGTGTTCGATCCGCAGCCGACGGACGGGCCGGTGCTCGTGCAGATCTCCTACACGGTTCGACCCGACGCGCTCGCCGCCTTCCGGAGCGCGATGCGTCGCGTCGAGGATTCCCGTCGCCGGACCGGCGCTTCGCGATGGGCCCTGTGCCGGAGCGGTGACGAGGAAGACGTGCAAGTCGAGATGTTCGTGGTGCCGTCGTGGGGTGAGTTCCGGCGACAGGAGACACAGCGACTGACCGGCCGCGACCGCGAACTCAGAGCTGCAGCGCTGGTCCACGCGGAGGCCGAACCCGTCGAACGGCACTTCTTCCTGAGCAGGGACTCGGCCTGAGTGGAGCGGGCGTTCCAAGCTGGCACGGCATCGGGGGAGCGGTCGGGACCAGAAAGACGAAGACTCCCGGCGAACCGGGAGTTGCAGTGGGCGATACCGGACTCGAACCGATGACCTCTTCCGTGTGAAGGAAGCGCGCTACCAACTGCGCCAATCGCCCGCAGGTCGTCCGCACCGGAGAGGTGCCGAACAGCCGCGAGTCACGATACTAGCCGATGCCGGGGGACGAACGCACATCCGCATCGCTGTCGACAAAGGACGCATGCCGGTTTGAACATCGGTCCCGGTTTCGGCTAGAGTCGTTCGAGCACGCAGTGATGCGGGCAATGCGGATGTGGCGCAGTGGTAGCGCATCACCTTGCCAAGGTGAGGGTCGCGAGTTCGAATCTCGTCATCCGCTCGAGTGTCAGTGGTGTCGTTCCGTCAGGAGCCCTGCTCGGCAGTGTGTTCGGTCACACATGGTGGCGTGGCCGAGAGGCTAGGCAGCGGCCTGCAAAGCCGTCCACACGGGTTCGAATCCCGTCGCCACCTCACCTCAGCAACACAGTTCCATCAGCAACATCCCGGCGTCGTGTCCACACACGCCACCCGGGCGATTGGCGCAGCGGTAGCGCGCTTCCCTGACACGGAAGAGGTCACTGGTTCGATCCCAGTATCGCCCACTACAGAAAGCCCCCGGACTCCGGGGGCTTTCGTCGTTTGCGCGCGTCTTCCCGGTCTGCTTCAACCGGCCCGCGAGGACGCCATAGCTCCGCCAGTCGCAGAGCCCGCGGGCACCCTTCCGGCCCCGAGCCTGTCGAAGGGGCACAGAGGAGCCCATCGGGCACCTCACTCCCATCCCTGAGCAACTCCTCCGGTCCCGGAGTACCCCCTCTGGTCCCTGAGCACCCCCTCCGGCCCCTGAGTACCCCCTCCGGTCCCTGAGCCTGTCGAAGGGCACACGCGGAGACTTCCGCAACTGTGACGACTCGGCATCTGGAATGTCAGTGGTCCATGGTGGACTGGTTCCATGACCGAGACCACCCGCACCGCGACCCGCGTCGGCGACGAATACGCCGCGCAGCTGGCGGAGTTCTCGGACGGATGGGCGGAGCTCCACCGGCTGCAGGCCGTCCTGGACGCCCGGAAGGCGCGCCTCCTCGCCCGGTCCGCCGCCTATGCCGATGCCTTCGCGGACGTCACGGTCCCGGCGATCTTCCCGCCGGCTGAGCGTCGGGCGCTGTCCCGTCGGTCGACGTGTGCGGCCCTGGCGATGGCGACCCGGATGCCGGAGCGGACGGTCCAGCGTGCGACGAACGACGCCGAACGTCTCGTCAACGAAGCGCCGGCCGTGCTGGCGTCGCTGGAGGCAGGCCGTATCTCGGTGCGGCATGCGCAGGTGATCACCGACCAGCTCTGCGACGTCCCTGCTGCTGGGTGGGCGGCGTTCCTCGAACAGGTGCTGCCGGTCGCGGAGAGCGCGACCGCCTCGTACCTCCGGCACCGCGCGCGCGTCCTGCGCGAGCGCCTCCACCCCGAGTCGATCACCGCCCGAGCGGTCCGCTCAGAGGCAGACCGCCGCGTCGAGTTCGAACCGGCCGCCGACGGCATGGCCTGGGTGCATCTCTTCACCACCGCGCCGATCGCGCAGGGCATCGTCGAGCGCGTCGACGCAGCCGCCGCCGCGTCACGCGCTGCAGGCGACACCCGCACCTGCGGGCAGCTGCAGGCGGACGCCCTCGCGGCGCTCGCGCTCACCGGTGTCACGCCCGAAGACGTGGCGTCGAGCCCGGTCCTGCCGCACCCCATCGAGGTCCAGGAGCACATCAAGTCCACCGTGCAGATCACCGTCCCCGCCCTGAGCATGGCCGGCGTCAGCGATGCCCCGGCAACGCTCGACGGCTACGGCCCGATCGACCCGGAGACCGCCGCGCGTATCGCGGTGAACGCGCCGAGCTTCACCCGGATCCTTGTCCAGCCGGAAACCGGCGCGGTCCTCTCCGTCGGGCGGAATCAGTACCGCGTCCCGGCCGACCTCCAACGCGCGGTCCGGCTTCGGGACGGCACCTGTCGGGCACCGGGGTGCGGCAGGCGAGCCCGGGCCTGCGACCTCGATCATTCGGTCGCGTGGGAGGACGGCGGCACGACGGACGTCGGCAATCTCGCCTGCCTCTGCCGACATCACCACCGGATGAAGCACCTCCCCGGGTGGAACCTCGACCACGGGCCCGGCGGGGTCCTCGACTGGACGACACCAGACGGGAAACACCGTCGGACGAAACCGGACCCCGCACCGTTCTGACCGTTTCCGGTCCCTGAGCCTGTCGAAGGGGGTGGATCTTCGTGGGCACTTCGACAGGCTCAGTGACCGGGAAAGGTGTGCCCGCACCTTCAGTCCCCGAGCCGTGCCGCACTTCGACAGGCTCAGCGACCTGGGGAGTGCACCCGGACGGCTCCGGTCCCTGAGCCCGTCGAAGGGTGGTTCGGCCCTGAACGCTGCCGCTCCGGACGTCGCCCCGGGCCGACGCGCCGAGGAAGATGGATTTTCAGCCCGATTTTCCGCGGAACATCAAGGGTTGGGCCGACTCGCCCGCGCCGAGGTGTCAACGAGCGACCTCAACATCGGCTAGAGTTTCCAAGCACCCGGAAACGGGATGCAATGCGGATGTGGCGCAGTGGTAGCGCATCACCTTGCCAAGGTGAGGGTCGCGAGTTCGAATCTCGTCATCCGCTCGAGTGTCAGTGAGAACGTGCAAGCGTTCCACTCGACAGTGTGTTTCATCACACGTGGTGGCGTGGCCGAGAGGCTAGGCAGCGGCCTGCAAAGCCGTCCACACGGGTTCGAATCCCGTCGCCACCTCGCTGGCAACACCACTCACCTGGGCGATTGGCGCAGCGGTAGCGCGCTTCCCTGACACGGAAGAGGTCACTGGTTCGATCCCAGTATCGCCCACAGGAACACGAAGGGCCCGAGCGAACAGCTCGGGCCCTTCGTCGTTCCACAGACCACCTCTTGCGCAGACCACCCGTCGCACGCCCGGACGTCCGTTCAGACGGCGAGGACCGCCCGCTCTCGTCGACGCAGGACCTCCGCGACGCCCCACACGATGAGGCCTTGGCCCGCGGCGTACGTCGCCATGATGATCTCGTCTGCCGCCCAGATCGTCACGGCAGGCACGAAGCGGTCGAGCCCGATCAACGAGTCGGAGACGAGGAACAGCGCACCGCCCACGGCGATCGTCGGCGTCGTCATCGTAGACGAGGCCGCCATGGCCCCGATCACGACGGCGTAGAGGACGACCGCCGGATACAGCGGCCCCATGTCCTGCTGACTGAGGAGCGCGATGCCGGCGACGAGCCACACCAGGTACAGGAGCGCCCAGACCGGCGGGCGGTTCCTGGTACGCAGATGCCGCACGAAGAGCACGACATAGCCGGCCTGAGCGAGCATGAAGAACAGGATCCCCACGCCGAACGCGAGTTCGCCCGGAACCATGAGGGCGACGTCGCCCAGCCAGCTGCAGAGGATCGCAACCAGCGCCGTGATCGCAGCGGCCGACAGCCGTCGGACCGACCACAGGAGCGCCAGCGCGAGGACCAGCATGATGAACGGCTTGGTGAGGAGCGACAGCCATTCCTGACCGGACGCAAGGGCGATGATGTGCACGAGTGCGACCACGGGCAGCGCGGCGAACAGCGCCATCGCAGCCCCGCTCCTCTGCACAGCCGTCATCAGCGTCACCCCCGTCACGTCGTAGGCCTTCACTCTAGCGATGCGACCGAGCGCGAACCATGGCCGCCGACCGACGGCAGCGTCTCCTCGTCGTGGACGACGATAGGCTTGCACGGCCAAGGTTTCACCTGAGAAAGAGAGATCATCCGTGAGTGACGGGTTCGCACTGTTCACCGACCGATCCGTGGTCGCCATGCGCGTCAACGGCGAACTGAAGGACCTCGCCGCCACGGTGACGGAGACGGACACCGTCGAGCCGGTGCACCTCGACTCGCCCGACGGCCTCAACATCCTCCGGCACTCCGCAGCCCACGTGCTCGCGCAGGCCGTGCAGCAGGTCGACCCGCACGCGACCCTCGGCATCGGTCCGCCGGTCACCGACGGCTTCTACTACGACTTCGACGTCGCCGCACCCTTCACGCCTGAGGCGCTCAAGGTGCTGCAGAAGACGATGGACCGCATCATCCGCCAGGGCCAGCGCTTCGTGCGACGCGTCGTCACCGAGGACGAGGCTCGCGCGGAACTCGCGGGGGAGCCCTACAAGCTCGAACTGATCGGCCTCAAGGGCGGATCGGCAGCCGACGACGAGAACGTCGAGGTGGGCGGCGCGGAGCTGACCATCTACGACAACGTCGACCCGAAGACGGGGGAGACGGTCTGGAAGGACCTCTGCCGCGGTCCACACCTGCCGAACACGCGCATGATCGGCAACGGCTGGGCCTTGACGCGTCTCGCCGCGGCGTACTGGCGGGGGAGCGAGAAGAACCCGCAGCTGCAGCGGATCTACGGCACCGCTTGGCCGACCAAGGACGAGCTGCGCGCCTATCAGACTCGGATCGAGGAGGCGGCCAAGCGCGACCACCGCAAGCTCGGTGCCGAGCTCGACCTCTTCAGCTTCCCCGAGGAGATCGGCTCGGGTCTCGCGGTGTTCCACCCCAAGGGCGGCATCATCCGCAACGAGATCGAGAACTACATGCGCGAGCGCCTGCTCGCTTCCGGCTACGAGCTGGTGAACACCCCGCACATCACGAAGGGGCACCTGTTCGAGGTCAGCCAGCACCTGGCCTGGTACAAGGACGGGATGTTCCCGGCGATGCACCTCGACCAGGAGGTCGACGCCGACGGCCATGTCACCCGTCAGGGCCAGGACTACTACCTGAAGCCCATGAACTGCCCGATGCACAACCTGATCTACCGCGCTCGAGGCCGCAGCTACCGCGAACTGCCGCTGCGACTCGCCGAGTTCGGCACGGTCTACCGGTACGAGAAGAGCGGCACCCTCTCCGGGCTCACGCGCGTCCGTGGCCTCACGCAGGACGACGCCCACATCTACGTGACCGACGACCAGGTCAAGGACGAGGTCGGCCGCCAGCTGCAGTTCGTCCTCGAGACCCTCCGCGGCTACGGTCTCGACGACTTCTACCTGGAGCTCTCGACGAAGGACCCCGACAAGTACGTCGGCACCGACGAGGTCTGGGACGAAGCGACCGAGACCCTCCGCCAGGTGGCGGTCGAGTCCGGTCTCGAGCTCGTCCTCGACCCCGCCGGCGCAGCCTTCTACGGTCCGAAGATCTCGGTGCAGGCGCGCGACGCGATCGGCCGGACGTGGCAGCTGTCCACCGTGCAGCTCGACTTCAACCTGCCCGAGTTGTTCGAGCTGGAGTACACGGCCGCGGACGGCACGCGCAAGCGCCCGGCGATGATCCACCGCGCGCTCCTCGGCTCGATCGAGCGCTTCTTCGCGATCCTGCTCGAGCACTACGCGGGTGCCTTCCCGGTGTGGCTCGCCCCCGTGCAGGTCGTCGGTATCCCCGTCTCCGAGCAGTACGAGGAGTTCCTCGGCGGTGTCATCGCCGAGCTGCGCTCGTCCGGAGTCCGCGCGGAACTCGACGCCTCCGACGATCGGATGCAGAAGAAGATCCGCAATCACACCAAGGCGAAGACCCCGCTGCAGCTGATCGTCGGCGAGGAGGACCAGGCCAACGGGGCGGTGAGCTTCCGATTCCGCGACGGCACCCAGGAGAACGGTGTCCCCGTCGCCGACGCCGTGCGCCGGATCCGCGCCGCCATCGCCGCGAAACTGCAGGTGAACACCGCAGCGGATCTGCCGGCATGACCCCGGGCACCGAACCGGAGTCGTTCGAGTCGATCGACACCTCCCACCTGGTGGGCGTCCCGGACGCGTTCCAGCGTCTCTGGACGCCCCACCGGATGGTCTACATCAAACAGGGCCAGCCATCCGACGACGGGTGTCCGTTCTGCATCGCGCCGACGCTCGACGACGAGTCCGCGCTCATCGTGCATCGGGGCGAGCACGCCTTCGTGCTGCTGAACCTCTTCCCCTACAATTCCGGGCACCTGCTCGTCTGCCCGTACCGCCACGTCGCGATGTACGACGATGCGACGACGGAGGAGGTCGCCGAGATCGGCGCCCTGACGCAGACGGCGATGCGGGTCGTCCGGTCCGTCTCACGGAACGACGGCTTCAACCTCGGCATGAACCAGGGCGCCGTCGCCGGTGCCGGGATCGCGGCGCACCTGCACCAGCACATCGTCCCGCGCTGGGCGACGGACGCCAACTTCTTCCCGATCATCGCTCAGACCAAGGCGCTCCCGCAGCTGCTCGGCGACGTCCGGCAGTCGGTCGCGGACGCCTGGCCGGCCTCGGCCTGATCCGTCGTGGACCGGTCCACCTGGACCGCTCCACCCAAGTCCAATTTCCGGCCTGTGGACGGAGCACCGTCAGGCCACCCGGCGGTACGCTCGCCACCATGACCGAGAGCAGCACGACCACTGGACAGCACGGCTCGAACCGCGTGAAGCGCGGACTCGCGGAGATGCTCAAGGGCGGCGTCATCATGGACGTCGTCACCGCCGAGCAGGCCCGTATCGCGGAGGACGCCGGGGCCGTCGCCGTGATGGCCCTCGAGCGCGTCCCGGCCGACATCCGGTCCCAGGGCGGCGTGGCTCGGATGAGCGATCCGGACCTCATCGAATCCATCATCGCCGAGGTGTCCATCCCCGTGATGGCGAAGGCCCGCATCGGACACTTCGTCGAAGCCCAGGTCCTCCAGGCGCTCGACGTCGACTACATCGACGAGTCCGAGGTCCTGAGCCCGGCCGACTACGTGAACCACATCGACAAGTGGGGCTTCGACGTCCCGTTCGTGTGCGGTGCCACCAACCTGGGGGAGGCGCTGCGGCGCATCAACGAGGGTGCCGCGATGATCCGCTCGAAGGGTGAGGCCGGCACCGGCGACGTATCCGAGGCGACGAAGCACATCCGCAAGATCCGCTCCGAGATCGCGCACCTGTCGTCGATGTCGAAGGACGAGCTGTACGTCGCGGCGAAGGAGCTGCAGGCCCCGTACGACCTCGTCGTGGAGATCGCCGAGACCGGCAAGCTCCCGGTCGTGTTGTTCACGGCCGGAGGCGTGGCGACACCGGCCGACGCCGCGATGATGATGCAGCTGGGTGCCGACGGTGTCTTCGTCGGATCCGGCATCTTCAAGTCCGGCAACCCGGCTCAGCGGGCGGCGGCCGTCGTCAAGGCGACGACCTTCTTCGACGATCCTCAGGTCATCGCCGAGGTCTCCCGCGGGCTCGGTGAGGCGATGGTCGGCATCAACGTCGCCGACCTCGCGGCACCGCACCGCCTCGCCGAGCGTGGCTGGTAGCCCCGCGTCCGCCCTGAACCAGGTGACGTCGTGACCGGGTCGGCACGCGTCGGCGTCCTCGCCCTGCAAGGTGATTTCCGCGAGCATGCCGCCGTCCTCACCAGCCTCGGGGCGGACGTCAGCCTCATCAGGCGTCCCTCGGAACTGACCGGCATCGACGGACTCGTCCTGCCCGGCGGCGAGTCGAGCGTGATGGACAAGCTCGCTCGCTCCTTCGACCTCGCCGGACCGTTGCGCGAAGCGATCACCGCGGGGTTACCCGTGTACGGCACCTGCGCCGGACTCATCCTCCTGGCCGACCGGATCCTCGACGGGATCGCCGGCCAGCAGAGCCTCGGCGGGCTCGACGTCTCCGTCCGGCGCAACGCCTTCGGGTCGCAGCTCGACTCCTTCGAGACGGACCTGTCGATCCCGGTCCTCGGTGACCCGCCCGTGCACGCCGTGTTCATCCGCGCGCCGGTGGTCGAAGCCGCCGGTCCGGCGGTGACACCCCTCGCCTCGCTGCCCGACGGTCGGATGGTCGCCGTCGAGCAGGGGAACCTCCTCGGCACGTCCTTCCACCCCGAGGTCACGGGCGACACCCGTTTCCACGCCTACTTCCTCGACAAGGTCGAACGATCCCGCTGAGGCGGTGGCGCCCGATCCCGCGGCCCGTCCCGGTGTGATCGCGAGTTCCGGGTCGCTGGCCTAGACTGGTCAGGTTCTTTTCACGCAGTTAGGGAGCACATGTCCGGACACTCCAAGTGGGCGACGACCAAGCACAAGAAGGCGGTCATCGACGGCCGTCGCGCGAAGTCGTTCGCCAAGCTCATCAAGAACATCGAGGTCGCGGCCAAGATGGGCGGCGCAGACCTCGCGGGCAACCCGACGCTGCAGGACGCCATCCAGAAGGCGAAGAAGACCTCTGTCCCGAACGACAACATCGACCGCGCCGTCAAGCGTGGTGCCGGCCTCACCGGTGAGGTCGTCGACTACACCACGATCATGTACGAGGGCTACGGTCCGAACGGCGTCGCCCTGCTCGTCGAGTGCCTCACCGACAACAAGAACCGTGCAGCAGCCGATGTCCGGACGCTGATGTCCCGCAACGGCGGCACCATGGCCGACCCGGGCTCCGTCGCCTACAACTTCCAGCGCAAGGGCCTCATCGTCGTCCAGGCCGAGGGGACCACGGAGGACGACGTCCTCGGCGCCGTGCTCGATGCCGGCGCAGAAGAGGTCAACACCGAGGGCGAGACCTTCGAGGTCGTCACCGAGCCGAGCGACATGGTCGCGACCCGGACCGCCCTGCAAGAGGCCGGTATCGACTACGACTCCGCCGACGTCGCCTTCGTCCCGAACCTCAAGGTGGAGATCGACGCCGACACGGCGCGCAAGGTGTTCAAGCTGATCGACGCCCTGGAGGACAACGACGACGTCCAGAACATCTACAGCAACTTCGACCTCACCCCCGAGGTGCAGGCCGAGCTGGAGGCCGACGACGAGTAGTCCGGCACCCGCGCCGGGCGAAGATCGTTCGAACGGATGTACGACACTCCGCCCTCGCGGAGTGCTCGGCGCATCGCCCGCGCCTAGGGTCGGAACATGACTCTGCGCGTCCTCGGCATCGATCCCGGCCTGACCCGATGCGGGGTGGGGGTCGTCGACGTCCTGCCGGGACGGCAGGCCACGATGGTCGAGTACGGCGTCATCCGGACGGACGCGCACGCCCCACTCGAGCAGCGACTCCTCATGATCGCGCAGGGCATCGCCGAGGCGATCGAGCGCACCTCACCGACCGCGATGGCCGTCGAGCGGGTGTTCGCGCAACACAACGTCCGGACGGTCATGGGCACGGCTCAGGCGAGTGGGCTCGCCCTGCACGCTGCGGCCGCGAACGGGATCCCCGTCGGCCTGCACACCCCGAGCGAGGTCAAAGCCGCGGTGACCGGATACGGCCGGGCGGACAAGCTCCAGGTGCAGACCATGGTCGCGCGGATCCTCGGTCTCGACGAACTCCCGAAGCCCGCTGACGCCGCCGATGCGCTCGCGCTCGCGATCTGCCACGCCTGGCGACCCGTCGTGTCGACTGCGGCGACACCCGTCGGCGCACCGCCGCAGGGGAGTGGAGCACTCACCCCCGCCCAGCGTGCCTGGGCGGCGGCGGAACGCGGCGGCGGAACGCGCGAGGCGGCCGTCCGGGCCCGGGCAGCGCGGAGCCCTAGGCTGGAAGCATGATCTCCTCCCTCCGCGGCACCGTCCTGAGCGCGGTCGGCAACCTCGTCGTGATCGAGGTGGGCGGCGTCGGATTCGCCGTCCAGGTGACGCCGGCCCATGCCCTCTCCCTCCGGGTCGGCACCGAAGCACTCCTCTCGACGACACTGATCGTGCGGGAGGACTCACTCTCCTTGTTCGGGTTCCGATCCGCTGAGGAGCTGTCCGTGTTCGAACTCCTGGTGAGCGTCACCGGGGTCGGCCCGAAGTCGGCTCTCGGCGTCCTGGAGGCGTTGACGCCGGAGCAGATCGCCGCCGCCATCTCCGCGGACGACGACGCCCCGTTCCGGAAGGTCTCCGGGATCGGGCCGAAGACGGCGAAGCTCATCACCGTCTCGCTCGCCGGCAAGCTCCGCGTCACGAGGACCACGCCTGAAGCTCCGGCGACCACCGTGAACGCGGCCGCGATCGCCGATCAGGTCGTGACGGCGCTCATCGGGCTCGGTTGGCCCGAGAAGACGGCGACGCAGGCGGTCGTGGAGGCCTCCGCCTCCGCAAGTGCGGACGACCTCTCGACCGTGCCGTCGCTCATCCGCCTGGCCCTCGGCAGACTCGGCCCGGCGCACGCCGGAGGCCGTACCTCGTGACGGACGCTCCGGAAGACCTCACCAATCCAGCTGCGGAGTCCGACGCGGAACTGGCGTTCGAAGGGGCGCTCCGTCCGCGGTCGCTCTCCGAGTTCGTCGGTCAGTCCAAGGCCCGCGGTCAGTTGCAGCTCCTGATCACTGCCGCCGGGATGCAGAACCGCACGCCCGACCACATCCTGCTGGCCGGCCCTCCTGGACTCGGCAAGACGACCCTCGCGATGATCGTGGCGCACGAGACCGGGAAGCCGCTCCGGCTCACGAGCGGTCCGGCCATCCAGCACGCCGGCGACCTCGCCGCGGTCCTGTCGTCGCTGACCCCGGGTGAGGTCCTCTTCATCGACGAGATCCACCGCATGGCCCGCCCTGCCGAGGAGATGCTGTACCTCGCCATGGAGGACTTCCGCATCGACATCATGGTGGGCAAGGGTGCCGGCGCGACGAGCATCCCGCTCGAGCTGGCACCGTTCACCCTGGTCGGAGCGACCACCCGCTCCGGTCTGCTACCGAACCCGCTCCGCGACCGCTTCGGGTTCACCGCCCACCTCGAGTTCTACGACGAGCCGGAACTGCAGCAGGTACTGCATCGCACCGCCGACATGCTCGGGCTCGACATCGACGGTCGGGCCGTCGCGGAGATCGCCGGACGCTGTCGGGGTACGCCGCGCATCGCCAACCGACTCCTCCGACGTGTCAGGGACTACGCGCTCGTGCACGGTGGCCGCGCCGACCTGGAGACCGTCCAGGCCGCGCTCGAGCTCTACGACGTCGACGCCCTCGGTCTCGACCGACTCGACCGATCAGTCATGGAGGGCATGCTCGACCGCTTCGCCGGAGGCCCGGTCGGGCTCAGCACACTCGCGGTCTCGGTCGGCGAGGAAGCGGAGACGATCGAGTCCGTCGTCGAGCCGTTCCTCGTCCGGATCGGCCTCATCACGCGCACGCCACGGGGCCGCGTGGCGACCCCGGCCGCCTGGCGGCACTTCGGCCGAACACCTTCTCAGCATGGCGCGACCCTCGATGGCCTATAATTTCCCTTTGGCGGTGCGTTCCCAACGTCTCCCGCCCTCAATCTCCTCTGGAAGGTTCCCATCGTGGATGCAATGACCCTCGTCCTGTTCGGCCTCGCCGGCGTCATGATCGTGTTCATGATGGTGAGCAACAACAAGCGGAAGAAGCAAGCCGCGGTGACGGAGCAGAAGCTCGTCCCCGGTGCCGAGGTGCTCACCGGCTTCGGTGTCTACGGCACGCTCATCTCGATGGACCGCGACTCGCGCAAGGCCGATGTCGAGATCGCTCCCGGCGTCATCGTCACCATCGACCCCCGCTACGCAGGTGCGGTCGTCGCCCCGACGGTCGCCGAGACCGCGGAAGAGGCTCCCGTCGTCGAGTCGATCCCCGACGACGCCTCCTCGCTCGACCTCTCCAAGCCCGAATTCGGCCAGCGCGTCGAGGACACCTCGAAGCCGCAGAAGAGCGACGACTAGTCCCAACCCCTTCCCGGGCGGTGGCCGTCGTGCCACCGCCGGCAGAGAAAGCTGAGTTCCGAGTTTGGCAAAGTCGACTCCGGTCAAGAAAGCGTGGCGTTCGCTCACCTGGCTTGGCGTAATCCTCATCGGTTTGTTCGCGATCAACGCGGCCGGGGTCCTCTGGGGGAACAGCTCTTGGGCGCCCAAGCTGGCCCTCGACCTCGAGGGCGGCACCCAGATCATCCTCGCGCCGAAGCTGGAGTCCGGCCAGACGGTCTCCAACGAGCAGCTGAACCAGGCCGTGGCCATCATCCGCCAGCGCGTCGACGCTTCCGGCGTCTCGGAGGCTGAGATCACGACGCAGGGTCAGAACGTCGTCGTCTCGATCCCTGGCACCCCCGACGAAGCGACGCTGAACCGAATCGAGAGCTCCGCGAAGCTCGAGTTCCGTCCGGTCCTCACCTCGCAGCAGCTGACCCCCGGTCAGCCGTCCAACACCTTCATCGGTGAAGACGGTGCCTCGACCCCGTATCCGACGCCGGATCCGGGCCTCGAGAGCACGCCCACCGCCTCACCGACGAACGCGAGCGACCTGTCGCAGGTGACGCCGGCGCTGTACGCCGCCTTCCAGGCCTACGACTGCGCCGCGAACGCGGACTCGCTCGACGCCACCGCAGCGCCCGCTGCCGACCCACTCATCACGTGCGACGTCGACGGCACCTTCAAGTACGTCCTCGGCCCGGTCGAGGTGTCCGGAGAAGACCTGTCCGACGCGAGCGCCGGCATCAAGACGACGTCGTCGGGTGCCAGCACGGGCGAGTGGGCGGTGTACCCGGTGTTCAACGAGAAGGGCACCGCGCTCTTCGCCGACGTCACCGGCCGCCTGACCTCGCTGCAGAGCCCGCAGAACCAGTTCGCGATCGTGCTCGACGGCAACGTCATCTCCGCACCGCAGTCGCTCGCCGTCATCTCGGACGGCAAGCCGGAGATCAGCGGCTCGTTCACCGAGGAGTCCGCCAAGACCCTCGCCGACCAGCTCAAGTTCGGCGCCCTGCCGATCAGCTTCGTCGTGCAGAGCCAGGACACCATCTCGGCGACCCTCGGTTCGACGCAGCTGGAGAGCGGCCTCATCGCCGGTCTCATCGGGCTCATCCTGGTCGTCATCTACACGCTGTTCCAGTACCGGCTCCTCGGCACCGTGACCATCGCCTCGCTCGTCGCGGCCGCGGTGCTCACGTATGTGGTGATCCTGCTGATGTCCTGGCGTCAGGGCTTCCGGCTCTCCCTCGCCGGGATAGCGGGCCTCATCGTCGCCATCGGTTTCACCGCGGACTCGTTCATCGTGTACTTCGAACGCATCAAGGACGAACTCCGCGACGGCCGCGGTCTGGAGTCCGCCGTCGAAGCCGGCTGGAAGCGCGCCAAGCGCACCATCTACGCGGCGAAGGGTGTCAACCTCCTGTCCGCCGTGGTGCTGTACGTCCTCGCGATCGGCAACGTCCGCGGCTTCGCCCTCACCCTCGGCGTGACCACGATCATCGACGTCATCGTCGTGCTCCTGTTCACGCACCCGATGATGCAGCTCCTCGGCCAGACGAAGCTCTTCAACAGCGGCAAGCCGTTCACCGGTCTCGACCCGTCGGCGCTGGGCGCCATCTACCGCGGTCGTGCAGAGTTCCGGAAGCCCGTCTCGGTACCCGGCGCCAAGGCCGCGTCCAGCAGCCGCGAGGCGGCCAAGCGCCAGACGATCGCCGAGCGCAAGCAGGCGGCCCTCGTCGGAGGCGGCTCCGACACCAGAGCAGACGATCTGCCGACCGATGGGAAGGACTCCTGATGGGTGCGTTCGCACGGTTCGGAAACGAGCTCTACACCGGGAAGCGCTCCTACGACTTCGTCGGCAAGCGCAAGATCTGGTACACGATCGCCATCATCGCGGTCGTCCTCTCGGTGTTGATCCCGGTCGTCAAGGGCGGATTCAACTTCGGCATCGAGTTCCGCGGTGGTTCGCAGTTCCAGATCGCCGACGTCAAGAGCACCGATCAGACGCTGGCCGAAGACGCGGTCGCGTCCGTCGTCAGCGGCGCGACCACCCACGTGACCGTCGTGGGCGGCAACTCGGTCCGCGTGCAGACCGACCAGCTGAAGAACGACAAGGTCACCCAGCAGGTGTCGGCAGCCTTGGCCGAGGCCTATGGCGTCGAACAGTCCGACATCACGAGTTCGTTCATCGGCCCATCATGGGGTCAAGACGTCTCCAAGCAGGCGATCGTCGGCCTCATCGTGTTCCTCGTGCTCGCGGCGATCCTCATGGCCCTGTACTTCCGCACCTGGAAGATGTCCGCGGCCGCGCTGCTCTCCCTCATGCACGACCTCATCATCACGGCCGGTGTCTACGCCGCGACGGGCTGGGAGATCACGCCGGCCGCCATGATCGGCTTCCTCACCATCCTCGGGTTCTCGCTGTACGACACCGTCGTGGTATTCGACAAGATCCGCGAGAACACGACGCTCGACGCCGACGGCGCGGCCCGGACGTTCGGGGAGTCGGTCAACCTCGCGGTGAACCAGACCCTGGTGCGCTCGATCAACACCGGCGTGGTGGCAGCCCTCCCGGTCGCGGCGATCCTGTTCTTCGGTGCCTTCGTCCTCGGTGCCGACACGCTGCGCGACATCTCGCTCGCGCTGCTCGTCGGTATCCTCGTCGGCACGTACTCGACGATCTTCGTCGCCGCACCGCTGTACGCGAACTTCCGGCACAACGAGCCCCGCATCGCCAAGCACGACAAGCGCGTGCTGCAGGCGCGCGAGCGCGCTCAGACCTCGGATGACGCCGAGGGCGAACGCACGGAAGCAGACGCGCCGCTGGCGCGTTGACCCTGACAGCGACCGACAACCGCGTGCACGAGCGCAGGGAGGCCTGAGATGGCGGACACCACGACATCCTCGACGGCCTCCCTGCGCCGTCTCGTCCCACGGATCTTCTCGAAGGCGCAACCGGCCGGCGCCGTCGACACCCTGATGCGGACGGTGCGGCAGCACCATCCCAAGGCCGACCTGGCGCTCATCGAACGTGCGTACACGGTCGCCGAGCGGGCCCACTCCGGCCAGAAGCGCCAGAGCGGCGAGCCGTACATCACGCACCCGGTCGCCGTCTCCCAGATCCTGGCCGACCTCGGCATCGGACCGAAGACGATCGTCGCCGCCCTCCTCCACGACACCGTCGAGGACACCGACTACTCCCTCGACCAACTCCACGCGGACTTCGGCGACGAGGTCGCCATGCTCGTCGACGGCGTCACGAAGCTCGACAAGGTCAAGTACGGCGACAGCGCGCAGGCCGAAACGGTCCGGAAGATGATCGTCGCGATGTCGAAGGACATCCGTGTCCTCATCATCAAGCTCGCCGACCGGCTGCACAACGCCCGGACCTGGGGATTCGTCCCGGCCGAGAAGGCGGCGAAGAAGGCCACGGAGACCCTCGAGATCTATGCGCCGCTCGCGCACCGCCTCGGGATCCAGGCGATCAAGTGGGAACTCGAAGACCTGTCCTTCGCCGTGTTGTACCCGAAGCTCTACGCCGAGATCGAATCGCTCGTCAAGCAGCGGACACCGCAGCGCGAGGAGTACGTGCAGCACGTCATCGACGCGGTGAACGAGGATCTCAAGGCGCAGAAGATCCGTGGCAAGGTCGCCGGTCGCCCGAAGCAGTACTACTCGATCTACCAGAAGATGGTCGTCCGCGGCCGCGAGTTCGACGACATCTACGACCTCGTCGGCATCCGTGTCCTCGTCAACTCACTGCGCGACTGCTACGCGGTCCTCGGGTCGATCCACGCACGGTGGACCCCCGTCCCAGGGCGCTTCAAGGACTACATCGCCACGCCGAAGTTCAACCTGTACCAGTCGCTGCACACCACCGTCGTCGGACCGGGCGGGAAGCCCGTCGAGATCCAGATCCGCACGAACGAGATGCACCAGCGGGCCGAGTTCGGTGTCGCCGCGCACTGGAAGTACAAGGAGCGGATCAACAGCGGGAAGACCGCGTCCTCCGCCGAGCCCGACAGCTCGATGGCCTGGCTCGCGCACATCTCCGACTGGCAGGCGGAGACAGCGGACCCGGGGGAGTTCCTCGACTCGTTGCGGTTCGAGATCGGTGCGAAGGAGGTCTACGTCTTCACCCCGAAGGGGCGTGTCGTCGGCCTGCCCGCCGGCGCGACGCCGGTGGACTTCGCCTACGCCGTCCACACGGAGGTCGGCCACCGGACGATGGGCGCCCGGGTCAACGGGCGGCTCGTGCCGCTGGAGAGTTCGCTCAACACCGGGGACGTGGTGGAGGTCTTCACCTCGAAGAACCCCGACTCCGGTCCGAGCCAGGACTGGTTGAACTTCGTCAAGAGCCCTCGGGCGCGGAACAAGATCCGCCAGTGGTTCACGAAGGAGCGACGCGACGAGGCCATCGAGCAGGGCCGTGACGCGATCGCGCGGGCGATGCGCAAACAGAACCTGCCGCTCCAGAAGCTCATGAACCAGGACTCGTTCGCCGAGGTCGCGGCGCAACTGCGCTATGAGGACGTCACGGCGCTCTACGCCGCCGTCGGCGAGGGCCACGTCTCGACGCAGTCAGTGCTCGAGAAGGTCGTCGCGCTCCTCCAGAAGGACGCCGACAGCGAGCACGCCGAGTACACCGTCCCGGTCCGCGGGAGCCGCCGTGAGCGACTGCAGAACAGCGACTCCGGGGTCCTCGTGCTCGGTGCTCCCGACATCCTGGTCAAGCTCGCGAAGTGCTGCACCCCGGTGCCGGGTGATGAGATCGTCGGGTTCGTCACGCGAGGCTCCGGCGTCTCCGTCCACCGTTCGGACTGCCACAACGTCCAGGGGCTCCTGCAGGAGCCCGAGCGCATGATCGACGTGGAGTGGGCTCCGTCGTCGAAGAGCGTGTTCCTCGTCCAGATCCAGGTCGAGGCACTCGATCGAGCTGGACTGCTGTCTGATGTGACGCGGGTGCTGTCCGAGTACCACGTTAACATCCTGTCGGCGACGGTGAACACGTCGAGCGACCGCCTGGCCATCAGCCGCTTCGTGTTCGAGATGGGGGACACCACCCACCTCGACCGGGTCCTGAACGCGGTCCGGCGGATCGACACCGTCTACGACGTCTACCGGGTCAACGGCGGCTGAGCGGGAGCGACCAGGACGCCAGTTCACTCCGGGTCGGCTCCAGGCCGGGGAGCATCACCTCGGTGGCACTCGACACGACACGGACGATCCGTGTCCCGCCGAGGACCCGCGGCACGGAGCGGACCCATGCGACGACCTCCTCAGGGCTCGTGAGCCCGAGGAGGAAGTAGTTGCGGATCGTCGTCATGGCCTCCTCCGCGTCGGCCCCGGTGCGCCGCGCCAGGTCCGCGACCGTGCGCGTGGGGGTCGTGACCCGCAGTGCGCCGCACCGCTCGCTGTCGTCGGCGCGGAGTGACACCTGACGCAGACGCAACCGGGACGAACGCGCGCTGCGCCGTTCCATCGACACGAAGCCCGTGTGGACCCTCGGTGCGACGAGTGCCGCGCCATGCAGCCACGCGGCACTCGTCTCGGCGATGACCGCGCCGGCCAGCCCGGTCAGCCGTTCGAGGACCGCCGCGCGCAGCCTGACGGTGTCGGGTTCGTCGACACTGCAGTAGCCGTCTTCGAAGGCGAAGAGCTCGCCGTCGAGCCGCGCGGCGGCGAGCTCGGCTACGGAGAGCTCAGGTGGCTGGAGGTAGGCGGGGAGGCGGCTCGTGGAGGCCGAGGGATCCGTCGCGCAGCCTGGCTCGATGGGGGAGGACGTCTGGAGTGCCGTGGACATACGACGATCCTCCTGCAGCCGTCCGGCAGCAGGAGGATCGTCGACGGATCTGTGGAGAACCGCGACCGTCACGCGGTTGGTGGAGCGGATCCGCCTAGCGGATCGCCCCGAGCCACGCCTTGCGTGCATCCAGCGCCTCGATGGCCGCGGTGAGCCGATCGGCGTCACCGGAGGCTCGTGCCGCCTCGACCTCGTCCTCGAGCTTGGCGATGGCGTCGGCGAGCTGGCTCGCGAGCCCCTCGGTGCGCGCCTTCGTCTCGGGGTTGTTGCGCTTCCAGTGCTCGTCCTCGAGCTGCTTGACGTGGGTCTCGATCTTGCGGAGACGGTCTTCGACGACGCGGACCTGCTCGCGCGGGACCTTGCCGATCTCGTCCCACCGACGCTGGATGTCGGTGAGCGCCTTGCGCGCCGAGTCCCGGTTCGTGTCGGCGAGGATCGGCTCGGCATCCGCCAACACCGCGAGCTTCAGGTCCAGGTTGCCCTGGAACTCCTCGTTGTCGCGCGCGTCGATCTCGGCCTTCGCGCCGTAGATCGCGTCGCCCGCGGCCTTGAACTTCGCCCAGAGCGCGTCGTCCTGGCGCTTCCCGGCACGCGGGGATGCCTTCCACTCGTCGAGCAGGCTGCGGTAGGCGGGGATGCCCTCGGCGCCCTTGGCGATGAGGGCCTCAGCGCGCTCGACGAGCTTCTGCTTGATCGCGCGTGCCTCCTTGTGGACCGAGTCCAGCTCCGTGTAGAACGCACGACGGTGCTGCTCGATCGTCGCGCGCGCCGTCCGGAACCGCTTCCAGAGGTCGTTGGCGTCGTTCTTCGCGAGACGCGGACCGTCGTGCTGCTGGCGCTGCCACTCGGCGAAGAGTTCGTCGAGTCGCGCCGAGGTCTGTTTCCACTGCACCCGTGCCGGATCCTGCTGCGCGAGCTGCTCGGCTTCCTCGACGATCGCGAGACGCGCACGTGCCGCTTCCTCGAGCGCTGCCTTGGTCTCCTGGCTCTGCGCCTCGGTCAGCTCGCTCACGGTGCCGTCGAGCGCCGCGAGGCGGGTCAGGAGCGCCTGCAGGTTGCCGACCGCGTTGGCGGACTCGACCTGCTTGGTGATCGACTTCACGGCCTTGGCGACGTCCGTCGCCGGTGCACCGCGCTTCGCGCGCTGCTCGAGGAGCGTCACCTGTCCGGCGAGGTCCGTGAACTTGCGCTCGAAGTACGCGAGCGCCTCCTCCTTGGAACCGTCGGGGTACTGTCCGACCGCTCGTTCACCGTCGGCCTCACGGACGTAGACGGTGCCGTCGTCGTCGACACGACCCCACGGTTCGATCTCTGGACTGGTCACGCGCATCACCCTTGCTGTGTGTTGACCGCCGTTCGTGGCGATCGTGATCGATCCACAAGCCTATTACCCCGAGTCCTGCTCGGGGCGACCGCTTGCGCCGGTCGGTTCCGTCTGGTGCAGGTTACTGCACGCGCTACTGGACCGTCACCGAGGTGATGGTGGCCGGGACCGCTGGAGCACCGTCACCGCTGCCGTCTGCGACGCCGCCGGACACGACGCCCGAGACGAGCTGGTCGAGACCACTCGTGATCTGGCCGAGCACGGTGTAGCCGCCGGCGGCGTCGGACGGGATGGTCGAGTCCTGGTACACGAGGAAGAACTGCGAACCGTTGCTGTAGCCGTTCCCGCCCTGGCGCGCCATGGCGATGGTGCCGGCCGGGTAGACGTCGTCCGTCGGTGCGTTCTCGACCGGGCCGTAGCTGTACCCGGGGCCGCCGGTGCCGGTGCCGTCGGGGTCGCCGCACTGCAGGACGTAGATGCCGCTCGTCGTGAGGCGGTGGCAGGTGACGCCGTCGTAGAAGCCGGACTGGGCGAGGGAGATGAAGGAGGAGACACCCTGCGGCGCGCAGGCGCCGTCGAGGGTGAGGTTCATGACGACGTCGTTGATCGTCATCTCGCCACTCCAGTCGCGGTCCTCGGCGATGGTGCTCGCGGGGACTTCGCCGGTGTTCGCGCCGTCGGTGGCCCCGGTGACACCGCAGGCCCCGGCCTCAGCGGAGGCGGTGGGCGTCGCGACCGGGGCGCCCGGACCGCCGGCGAAGAAGAACACCTGCGCAGCCGTGGCACCGGCCAGGATGACGACGAGCGCCGCAGCGGCGATCACGTTGTCGCGGACGCGGCGCTTGGAGCGGTGCTCGTGCACGGTGCGCCGGGCGTTGTAGGCGCGCAGCCGTGCGCGTGCTGCGCGTGCCTCTTTGTCCGGACCCTTGCTCGTTGCCACGTCGTTCCCTCCAGGTGCCGTCGGCCGAGCGGCGGCATCGCGCTGTCATCTGGCACCACGCCCGCGGCGGACTGCCCAGGAGAACCTTACGGGGAGCGCTCCGCGCGGACCAAACGGCGCACGACGGCGGCGACCCCGTTCTGCAGCGGGTCCGCGTGTCGCAGGCTGCGGCTAGCCTGGTGGAATGTTCAGTCGAGGACCCGGCATCGCCGGCGCACCGGTACCGCTCGCCGTGCGCATGCGGCCCCGCAGCCTCGAGGAGGTCGCCGGCCAGCAGCATCTGCTCCGTCCCGGCTCGCCGCTCGTCCGCCTGGCGAGCGACAACGAGGGGACGCAGGCGGCCGTGTCCGTCATCCTCTGGGGCCCACCGGGCACCGGGAAGACGACGCTGGCGCAGGCCATCGCGCACAGCTCCGGCCGCCGGTTCGTGGAGCTCTCGGCCGTGACGGCGGGCGTCAAGGACGTCCGGCAGGTCATGGAGGAGGCGATGTCGAGCCGCGACCTCTACGGCAGCTCGACCGTCCTCTTCCTCGACGAGATCCACCGGTTCACGAAGGCGCAGCAGGACGCCCTGCTCCCCGGCGTGGAGAACGGCTGGGTCATCCTGGTCGCCGCGACGACCGAGAACCCGTCGTTCTCCGTCATCTCCCCGCTGCTGTCGCGTTCGCTGCTCCTCACGCTCGAACAGCTGAGCGACGACGACCTCGGCATCCTCATCGACCGCGCCGTGACCGACCCGCGCGGCCTGGCGGGTCGCTTCACCGTGACGCCGGAGGCCCGCGCCGCGATCATCCAGTTGTCCTCCGGCGATGCCCGACGAGCCCTGACGGCGTTAGAGGCGGCCGCGATCGCCGCCGACTCCGATCTCGGCGCTCCGGTCGACCCCGACGAGCTCGATCTCGACGACGCGGGCCTCCTCGACGTCGGCGATGAGGATGATGAAGACGACGAAGACGGGGTGGACGACGACTCCGACACCGCGACGCGGGCGCCCCGCGGTCCCGTCATCACCGACGAGCTCGTCTCGCAGGCGGTCGACCGCGCCCTGCTCCGATACGACCGCAACGGCGACGAGCACTACGACGTCATCAGCGCGTTCATCAAGAGCATCCGCGGATCCGACGTCGACGCCGCGCTGCACTACCTCGCTCGGATGATCGAGGCGGGGGAGGACCCGCGCTTCATCGCCCGCCGCATCATCATCTCCGCGGCCGAGGACATCGGCATCGCCGACCCGCAGGCGCTGCCCATCGCCGTGGCGGCCGCCGACGCCGTCCAGTTCATCGGCATGCCCGAGGGTCGCATCCCGCTGGCCGAGGCCGTGGTGTACCTGGCCACCGCCGCCAAGTCGAACGCGGCCTACGTCGCCATCGACCAGGCCATCGCCGACGTCAGGGCCGGAGCCTTCGGACGTGTGCCGAAGCCGATGCGCGACGCCCACTACGCGGGCGCCAAGCGCCTCGGACACGGCAAGGGCTACCGCTACCCGCACGACCACCCGATCGGTGTCGTCGCCCAGCAGTACCTGCCCGACGAGCTCCGCGACGTCCGGTACTACCAGCCCACCGACCACGGCCACGAACGCGACATCTCGGCACGGTTGGACAAACTCCGGAAGATCGTCCGGGGCGAGTGATCCTCGGGTCGCGGCGGCCCGGCGACCGGGGGACGTCGTGCTAGTATTGATCCGCCTAGAACCGGTGTGACTGCGCGGCTGCTCGATCACCGTGTTCGACGGGCGTGTTCTGTAGCCGAACAGCCCCGGCGGACCCCTCTGACTTTGTCCGGTGTGATTCCGGATCACCGACGCGTCTTCGCGCCGGTCATTCATCGTTTGAGACTTCATCGAAAGGAAACCGTGTCTACCAAGTCACGTACCCGCAGCAAGACCCGCCTCTCGCGGGCACTCGGCATCGCCCTCACCCCGAAGGCCGCCAAGTACCTCGAGAAGCGTCCCTACGCTCCCGGTGAGCACGGCCGCACCAAGCGCAAGGCAGACAGCGACTACGCCGTCCGTCTGCGCGAGAAGCAGCGTCTGCGCGCCCAGTACGGCATCCGCGAGGCTCAGCTCAAGATCGCCTTCCAGGAGGCACGTCGCACCCAGGGCCTGACGGGTGAGAACCTCGTCGAGATCCTCGAGACCCGTCTCGACGCGCTCGTCCTCCGTGCCGGCTTCGCCCGCACCACGGCTCAGGCCCGCCAGATGGTCGTGCACCGCCACATCATGGTCGACGGCCAGCTCGTCGACCGCCCGTCCTTCCGCGTGAAGCCGGGGCAGCTCATCCACGTCAAGCCGCGCTCCGAGGGCACCGAGCCCTTCCAGGTCGCCGCTGCCGGCGGTCACGTCGACGTCCTGCCGAAGGTGCCCGCGTACCTCTCGGTCGAGCTCGACAAGCTCCAGGCACGTCTCGAGCGTCGCCCGAAGCGCGCCGAGGTCCCCGTGACCTGCGAAGTGCAGCTCGTCGTCGAGTACTACGCAGCCCGCTAGGACTGCGGCCCGACTCAGGGCACCACACGAAGAGGCATCGGCTCCGGCCGGTGCCTCTTCGTCGTTGTACGACGCCATCGGTCCACCGCGCTCGACTACGATGGATGCTTGGTACGCCCGGCGACGCCCGGGTGGTCGCACCGCAGATGAGGAGTTCCCCATGAAGAACGTGTTCTGGCTGATCGTCGGCATCGGCGCCGGCTTCGTCGTCGCCCACGAGATCAACAAGACACAGTCCGGCAAGCGGTTCTTCTCCGAGCTGGACTCACGCGTCAGGGAGTTCACCGACACCGTCGGCGACGCCTACAAGGAGCGCGAGGCGCAGCTGCGCGACACGGCGGAGACCGTCGTCGCGCGCGTCGAGGACGCCGCAGAAGACCTCACCAAGCCGTAGCGGCACGCCCGGACGGGCATCGCCGCAGCGCACGAACATCGACACGCACACCCCTGACGTACGGACACCATGGACACCGCTGACATCCGCTCCCGCTGGCTCACCTTCTTCGGCGATCGGGGGCACACCGTCGTCCCCTCCGCCTCTCTCGTCAGCGACGACCCCTCGCTCCTCTTCACGGTCGCCGGCATGGTGCCGTTCGTGCCGTACCTCACAGGCGTCGTCCCCGCGCCGTTCGACCGCGCCACGAGCGTCCAGAAGTGCATCCGCACCAACGACATCGAAGAGGTGGGCAAGACGCCTCGGCACGGCACCTTCTTCCAGATGAACGGCAACTTCTCCTTCGGCGACTACTTCAAGGAGGGCGCGATCACCTACGCGTGGGAGCTCCTGACCGGCAGTGAGTCGAGCGGCGGCCTCGCCTTCGACGAGAAGGATCTCTGGGTCACCGTGTACAAGGACGACGACGAGGCGATCGACCTCTGGAAGCGCGTCGCAGGGCTCCCCGAGCACCGCATCCAGCGGCTCGACAAGGACACGAACTACTGGTCGACGGGTCAGCCCGGACCGGCCGGCCCGTGCTCGGAGATCTTCTTCGACCGTGGTCCCGCCTACGGAGCCGACGGCGGCCCGGCGACCGACGACGACCGGTACGTCGAGATCTGGAACCTCGTGTTCATGCAGTACCTGATCGAGAACGTCCGCGGCAAGGTCGACTTCGACATCGTCGGCGAACTCCCGAAGAAGAACATCGACACCGGCATGGGGCTCGAGCGGGTGGCCTTCCTCAAGCAGGGCGTCGAGAACATGTACGAGATCGACCAGGTGCGCCCGGTCCTCGATCGCGCCGCCGAGTTGAGCGGCCGTCGCTACGGCGCCGACCACGACGACGACGTCCGGATGCGCGTCATTGCCGACCACGTGCGTTCCTCGCTCATGCTCATGAGCGACGGCATCACGCCGTCGAACGAGGGACGCGGGTACATCCTCCGCCGCCTCATGCGACGCACCGTCCGTGCGATGCGCCTCCTCGGCGTCGACACCGCGACGTTCCCCGAACTGTTCTCCGCGTCGCGCGACGCCATGAAGGCCGCTTATCCCGAGGTCGAGACCGACTTCGGCCGGATCTCGCAGAGCGCCTACGCCGAGGAGGAGACCTTCCTCCGGACGCTGGCCAGCGGCACGACCATCCTCGACCTCGCGCTCGAGCAGACCAAGGGCACGGGCCGGACGGCCCTCGCCGGCGACTCCGCGTTCCTCCTGCACGACACCTACGGGTTCCCGATCGACCTGACCCTCGAGATCGCGGAGGAGGCCGGCCTCTCCGTCGACCGTGACGCGTTCGATTCACTCATGACCGCGCAGCGCCAGCGGGCGAAGGCCGACGCGAAGGCGAAGAAGAGCGTCCTCGCCGACCTCTCGGTCTACAGCGACATCCGCGCCAAGGGCGAGACCGTGTTCACCGGCTACACCGAGCTCGAGACCGAGAGCCGCATCCTCGGCATCATCGTGGGCGGACACCCGGTGCAGCGCGCGGTCGCCGGAGACATCGCCGAGGTGATCCTGGCGGAGACCTCGCTGTACGCGGAGTCCGGCGGGCAGGAGGCCGACCAGGGCGTCATCGTCGGTCCCGGATACGAGCTCGAGGTGCTCGACGTCCAGAAGCCGGTCAAGGGTCTCATCGCCCACAAGGTGCAGGTGAGCCAGGGTGAGGTCGGCGTGGACGCACCGGCGACGACCATCGTCGACGCGAGCTACCGCCGCGGCGCGCAGCAGGCGCACTCCGGCACGCACATCATCCACGCCGCCCTCCGGCAGGTGTTGGGCGACAGCGCCCACCAGTCCGGTTCGTCGAACAAGGCAGGCTATCTCCGGCTCGACTTCACCTGGAACCAGCCGCTGTCACCGGCGACGAAGTCGGAGATCGAGGAGATCTCCAACAACGCCATCCGCGACAACCTGCAGGTGACCACCCGCGAGATGGCGCTCGACGACGCGAAGGCGCTCGGAGCCATGGCGCTGTTCGGCGAGAAGTACGGCGAGACCGTCCGCGTCGTCGACATCGGCGGACCGTGGTCGCGTGAGCTGTGTGCGGGCACCCACGTCACCTCGAGCGCCGAGATCGGGTTGATCAACCTCGTCAGCGAGTCGTCCGTCGGGTCGACGAACCGTCGCGTGGAGTCGCTCGTCGGACTCGAGGCCTTCCGCGACCTCGCCGCCGAGCGGGCGCTCGTGTCACAGCTCTCCGGCAGCCTCAAGACGCCGAAGGAGCAGCTGCCCGACCGCATCGCCGAACTCGTCGCGAACCTCAAGGCCGCTGAGAAGAAGATCGCCGCGTTCGAAGCCCGTGGGCTGAGCGAACGCCTCCCGGCATTGGCGCAGACCGCTCACCGCGTCGGCCCGGTGTCGCTCGTCGCCGAACACCTGGGCGAGCTCGGGTCACCGAACGACGTCAGGACGCTCGTCACGCAGCTCCGCGAGCAGCTCGGCGCGAGCCCGGCGGTCGTCGCCCTGGGCGCGGTCGTCGGCGGGAAGCCCGCGATCGTCGTCGCGACGAACCAGGGTGCCCGCGACGCCGGACTCAAGGCAGGCGTCCTCGTCCGGGTCGCAGCCGGTGTCCTCGGCGGCAACGGTGGTGGGAAGGACGACCTCGCACAGGGTGGCGGCGTCGATGCCACCGCGCTTGGCGATGCCCTCGCGGCGATCGCACGCGAGATCGCCTGACGTGACGGACGAGTTCCGTCGCGGAGTCCGACTCGGGATCGACGTCGGGAAGGCCAGGGTCGGGGTCGCGAGAAGCGATCCCGACGGCCTGTTGGCCACGCCGGTGGAGACGGTCCCACGCGACCTCGGCGGCGATGCCGACATCCGGGCGATCGCGGTCATCGCCGAAGAACTCGGCGCCGTGGAGCTCGTCGTCGGTCTCCCGATCGCCCTGTCGGGGAAGGACACGGCGTCCACGCAGGACGCCCGGGAGTTCGCCTCCCGGCTCAGGTCGATCACCGGTGTCCCGGCCCGTCTCGTCGACGAGCGGCTGACGACGGTGACCGCCCACAGCGCCTTGCGCTCCGCTGGGAAACGACAGAAGCAGACCCGCTCGATTGTCGATCAGGTGGCGGCCGTCATACTCTTGCAGTACGCCCTCGACGCCGAACGCGGCTCGGGGCGACCCCCCGGAAGCCCCGTCGACCCGTGAACAGGACGTGCCTGTGTCGAATCTGACACCTCAGAACAACTCAGCAGACGATCCGCTCGCCGACCTCTTCACGTCGGAACGGAACGCCGCGGGGGAGCAGCCGGTGCCACTGTCCCGACGCGAGGCACGTCAGCAGCGGGAGGCCGCGGAAGCCGCCTCGACGCCGTCCGAGCCCGCCGATGGAGACGCCGCGAGCGATCCGGTCGGACCGGTCCCGACCGACGCCTCAGCGGTCGACACCCCATCGGTCGACGCCCCCTCGACCGCCGCGTCGTCGGGTGACTCCAGCGTCGGCGAGGCGGCCGCGAGCGACACACCCGTGAGCGCGCCGACCTCACGTGCGCCCGAGTCGGACGACACCGAGTCTTCGGCGTCCCGGGCCAGGACCACGACCATCCCCGCGTTCGAGGACCTGCTCGCTGAGGACGACACGGCGAACGACAGCGGGCCGCAGCCGATCCATCGGGGGCGCCGTCGTGCGCTGGCCGGCGGGGAACCGCCGAAGCGCCGACGTGGCCGTCGCGGGCTCATCGCGCTCATCGTGTCGATCGTCGTCGTCGGGGGTCTCGTCGCGTGCGCCGCGGTCGTGTGGACGAGTTACGAGCCGCAGATCCGCAAGGTCCTCGGCTGGGAGGAACCGAACGACTACGAGGGTGCCGGCAGCGGCGAGGCCGTCGTCATGGTCAACGAGGGCGACATCGGCGAGGACATTGCGACGAGCCTGCACGACGCGGGGGTCACGAAGTCGTTCGACGCCTTCTACGACCTCCTCCTCGCACAGCCCACCCAGCCGGAGTTTTTCCCGGGCGCCTACAAGCTGAAGCTCAAGATGAGCGCAGAGTCCGCCCTCGCGGCCCTGACCGACGAGGCGAACCGCATGGAGGACATTTTCGTCATCCCCGAGGGCACCGCTGAGCAGGACGCCCTGCCGTCGATCGCGGAGGGCACCGGCATCCCGCTGGAGGAACTCCAGGCGGCGGCCGCCGACGTCGCGTCCTTCGGCCTCCCCGCCGAGGCGACCTCGCTCGAGGGGTTCCTCTTCCCGGCGACCTACAGCCTCCCCGACGGCGGCGATGCGCACGCGGTCCTCCAGACCCTCGTGAACCGGTCGTTCCAGGCGCTCGACGACGCCGGTGTGAAGCCCGAGGACCGTTGGAAGACCATCGTCCTGGCCTCGCTCATCCAGAAGGAGGCGGGCCTCCGCGACGACTACTACAAGGTGTCGCGGGTCTTCCTCAATCGGCTGGACCCGGCCCAGTGGGAGAGCGGTCTGCTGCAGTCCGACGCCACGGTCGCTTACGGGACGGGCAACACCCACCGGGTGTCGACCACGGACGCCGAGCGCGCCGACGCTTCGAACCCGTACAACACCTACGTCCACCCGGGCATGGTCGTGCGACCCATCTCGAACCCGGGCGACCTCGCGATCGACGCCGCGCTGCACCCGGCCGACGGACCCTGGCTCTACTTCGTCACCTGGAACCTCGACTCCGGCGAGACGATCTTCTCCACCACCCAGGAGGAGCACGAGGCCGCGGTCGACAAGTGGCTGTCCTGGATGGACGAGCACCCCGAGTACCAGTAGCGGGAGCGTGGCGCACATGAGTGGAACAGGGCCGGGTCACGGCCAGGGCGGGCAGCCGCGGCTCGCCGTGCTCGGCGCGCCCATCGCCCACTCCAAGTCCCCGGCACTGCACGAGGCCGCGTACCGGGTGCTGGGGCTCAACTGGGACTACGGTCGCCACGAACTCGAGGCGGCCGGCCTGTCGGCCTTCCTCGACGACCTCGGCTCTGACTGGCGGGGGCTCTCGCTGACCATGCCCCTGAAGCATCGCGCGCTCGAGCTGGCCGACGTGGCCGATCGCGCCGCAACCGAGACCGGGGCGGTCAACACGCTGCGTCTCCGCCGAGCCGAGGATGGATCCCGTCGGATCGAGGGGTTCAACACCGACGTCGGCGGCATCGTCCGTGCGATCGGGGCGGCCGGCGTCGACACGATCGCGTCCGCCGTCGTCCTGGGCGGGGGAGCCACGGCCTCCTCGACGATCATGGCGGCGGCGGACCTCGGTGCCGAGCACGTCCACGTGGCGCTCCGACGACCGGCCCAGGCGCGACCACTCGAGGACCTCGCCGGCCGGCTGGGGCTGCGGTTCGCCTCAGGGCCGCTCGACGGCGAGACGCCCGCCGCACCACTCGTGATCAGCACCCTTCCCGGCGGCGTCCTCACCGAACCGGGTCCGGTCCTGTCCCGTGCTCCAGGCGCGCTCCTCCTCGACGTCGCGTACGACCCGTGGCCGAGTGTGCTCGCGGAGGCGTGGTCGCAGGCCGGCGGGTCGGTCCTCAGCGGACTGTCGATGCTCGTGCACCAGGCGTTGCTCCAGGTCCGGATCTTCGTCCTCGGCGATCCGCTCCTGCCGCTCGAGGACGAGACGACGGTGCTCCGGGCGATGCTCGACACGGTCCACCTCGATCACACCGGGGCTCCGGTCGCCTCGCACTGACCGCTCCGGACGCATCCGTCGCCCACCTGCACACCCGCCGGGCCGTCGACCGAAGGCGCACGGTCGCGTCCCGGCTCTATGGAAGGATAGGACCATGCTTCGTTGGCTCACTGCCGGAGAGTCTCACGGCCCGGAACTCATCGCCGTCCTCGAGGGACTCCCGTCCGGCGTCCCCATCTCCATGGACGGCGTCCGCGCCGACCTCGCCCGACGGAAGCTCGGCTACGGCCGAGGATCCCGCATGAAGTTCGAGGAGGACGAGCTCAACCTGTCCGGCGGCGTCCGCCACGGCTTCTCCATGGGCAGCCCGATCGCGATCCGCATCGGCAACACCGAGTGGCCGAAGTGGGCCGAGGTCATGAGCCCCGAGCCGACCGAGATCTCCGAAAAGTCTCGTGGCCGCAGCGCCGCGCTCACCCGTCCGCGTCCCGGGCACGCCGACCTGACGGGCATGCAGAAGTACGGTTTCGACGAGGCGCGTCCGGTGCTCGAACGCGCCAGCGCACGCGAGACCGCTGCGCGCGTGGCCCTGGGTGCCGTCGCGCGCTCCTTCCTCGGCGAGCTGGGCATCACCCTCGTCAGCCACACGCTGTCGATCGGTCCCGTGCGCGTTCCCGAAGACAGCCCATTGCCGGTCCCGGCCGACGTCGACGCGCTCGACGCCGATCCGCTGCGCTGCTTCGACAAGGCGACCTCGGAGCGCATGGTCGCCGAGGTCGACGCGGCCAAGAAGGACGGCGACACCCTCGGCGGCATCGTCGAGGTCCTGGCCTACGGACTCCCACCGGGACTCGGCTCCTACGTCCACTGGGACCGCCGACTCGACGCACGGCTCGCAGCAGCGCTCATGGGCATCCAGGCCATCAAGGGTGTGGAGGTCGGCGACGGCTTCCTCACGACGACGCGTCGCGGTTCCGCGGCCCACGACGAGCTCGTCCAGGAGAGCGACGGCATCGCCCGACAGAGCGACCGCGCCGGCGGCACCGAGGGTGGCATGACCACCGGTACCGTCCTCCGCGTCCGTGCCGGCATGAAGCCGATCGCGACCGTCCCGCACTCGCTCCGCACGGTCGACGTCGCGACGAGCGAGGCCGCCACCGCGCACCACCAGCGCTCGGACGTCTGCGCGGTCCCGGCCTCCGGTGTCGTGGCCGAGGCGATGGTGGCCCTGGTCCTCGCCGAAGCGGTCCTCGAGAAGTTCGGTGGCGACTCCGTCCCCGAGACGAAGCGCAACCTCGACGGATACCTGGCAGCGATCCCGTCGAACCTGCGCACGCGAGGCGACCACGCCTCCAGCGCCGATGCCTGAGCAGGCCGTCGATCTCCGACTCCCCGTCGTCCTCATCGGACCGATGGGGTCGGGGAAGAGCCGGGTCGGCAAGCAGCTGGCGAAGCGCCTGGGCCTGCCGTTCGTCGACACCGACAACGTCGTGTCCGGCGAGCACGGCGCGATCGCTCGCATCTTCGATCAATACGGCGAGGCGCACTTCCGCGCTCTGGAACGGGCCGCCGTCGCCGCCGCGCTCGGGCAGCCGGCGATCGTGTCGCTCGGCGGGGGAGCGGTCCTCGACGAGGACACGCAGCGTGAGCTCGCCGACGCACGCGTCGTGCTGCTGACGGTCACCGAGGAGGCCGTGCTGGCGCGGGCCAACCTCGACAAGCGTCCGCTCCTCCGCGACGACCCCGGCGCGTGGTCGCGCATCGCCGCCGCCCGGGGTCCCGTGTACGAACGACTCGCGGATGTCACCTTCGACACCTCGCACCGACCCATCTCAGGCATCGTCGACGAGCTCGTCGCCTGGGTGAAGGAGCCTGCATGAGCACCGAACCGACCACCCAGACCGAGCGGACCGTCATCGAGGTGACGGGATCCTCCCCGTACCCCATCACGATCGGGAGAGGGCTGGTGGACGTGCTCGTCGACGCCCTCGGGACCGGCGTACAGCGGGTCCTCATCGTCCACCCGGCGACGCTGGGCGAGAAGGCGGCCAAGCTGCGCGAGACCCTGAGCGACCGGTACCAGGTGCTGCTCGCCGAGGTGCCGGACGCCGAGGCCGGGAAACGGGTCGAAGTCGCCGCGTTCTGCTGGGGAGTCCTCGGGCAGGCCGACTTCACGCGCTCCGACGCGGTCATCGGGTTCGGCGGTGGCGCGGTCACCGACCTCGCCGGCTTCGTCGCCGCCACCTGGCTGCGCGGCGTCCGGCTCGTGCAGGTCCCAACGACGGTCCTCGGCATGGTCGACGCGGCCGTGGGCGGCAAGACGGGCATCAACACTGCCGAAGGCAAGAACCTCGTCGGCGCCTTCTACGCCCCGGCCGCTGTCGTCTGCGATCTCGACACGCTCGACACCCTCCCGAAGAACGAGATCCTCGCCGGGTTCGCCGAGGTGGCCAAGGCCGGGTTCATCCGCTACCCGGAGATCCTCGACCTCATCGAGGCCGACGTCGACGCCGCGACCGACCCCGACACACCCGCCTTCCGCCGCTGCATCGAGCTCGCGATCCGGATGAAGGCCGACGTCGTCAGCGAGGACTTCACCGAGCAGGGCCTCCGCGAGATCCTCAACTACGGGCACACGCTCGGGCACGCCATCGAGCACGCCGAGCGGTACCAGTGGCGACACGGTGCCGCGGTGGCGATCGGCATGATGTACGTCGCCGAGCTGTCCCGCCTCGCCGGCCGGCTGTCGGACGAGGTCGTCGACCGCCACCGTCGCGTCCTGGAACTCCTCAGCCTGCCGATCGCCTATCCGGTGGGCCGCTGGAACACCCTGCTCGCGACGATGCAGCGCGACAAGAAGACGCGTGGTTCGATGTTGCGGTTCATCGTGCTCGACGACCTCGCCAAGCCGACCGTCCTCCAGGGGCCCGAGACCTCGCTGCTCTTCGCCGCCTATCAGGAGATCGGCTCCTGACCGACGCCGTCGCGCTCCGTGAGCGCTCGTCCCGAACGGATACCCTCGACTCATGATCACCGTGCTCGTCCTCAACGGACCGAACCTCGGACGCCTCGGCAGCCGTGAACCCGACGTCTACGGCTCGGCCGACCTCGAAGCGCTGCGCACCGTGCTCGAGGCGGACGCTGGCGACGGGACGCGGATCGACCTGCGTCAGACGGACGACGAAGGCGAGCTGATCGGCTGGCTCCACGAGGCCGTCGACGCCGGCACGTCCGTGATCCTGAACCCCGCGGCGTTCACCCACTACAGCTACGGGCTCCGCGACGCAGCGGCCATGGTCACGAAGGCGGGCCTCCTGCTCGTCGAGGTGCACCTCTCGAATCCACACGCCCGCGAGGCGTTCCGTCACACGAGCGTGATCTCCGGTGTCGCGACCGGCGTGATCGCCGGTTTCGGCTTCGACTCGTACCGCCTCGCCCTCGACCTCGTGGTCCGCCGCAGCACCGAGTGACGTGCACGGCGCCCCGGTCCACCACGGGCGCGTTGGTCAGGGGTCCTCGCAGCGGTTACACTCGTTCGTTGGGTCGTATCCGGCCGCACACTTTCCACGAACGGACATTCTCGCGCATGGCTTCTACCGCTGACATCAAGAACGGCATCGTCCTGAACATCGACGGGCAGCTCTGGACGGTGATCGAGTTCCAGCACGTCAAGCCGGGCAAGGGTGGCGCGTTCGTCCGCACCAAGATGAAGAACATCATGACCGGCAAGGTCGTCGACAAGACGTACAACGCCGGCACGAAGATCGACGTCGAGAACGTCGACCGCCGCGACTTCACCTACCTGTACGCGGACGGCGACTCCTTCGTCTTCATGGACAAGAGCGACTACGACCAGATCACCATTCCCGCCGTCGTCGTCGGCGACACCAAGAACTTCCTCCTCGAGAACCAGGACGTCACGGTCGCGCTCAACAACGGCAACCCGCTGTACGTCGAACTCCCCGCGTCGGTCATCCTCGAGGTTACCTACACGGAACCCGGGCTCCAGGGTGACCGCTCGACCGGTGGCACGAAGCCGGCGACCGTCGAGACCGGCTACGAGATCCAGGTCCCGCTCTTCCTCGAGACCGGCACCAAGGTCAAGGTCGACACCCGCACGGGTGACTACCTCGGTCGCGTCAACGAGTGAGCGCTCGTACCAAGGCGCGCAAGCGCGCCCTCGATCTGCTGTACCAGGCCGACGTCCGTCAGCAGACCCTCGCTGAGGTCCTGTCCGCGGAAGCGTCTCGCGCCGTCAGCGAGCCCGACCGCCAGGCCTCGTGGTTGTACGCGCGAGAGATCGTCGACGGCGTCGGTGACCACGCCGAGGAGATCGACGAACAGATCGAGACGTACGCGCAGGGCTGGACGCTCGCGCGGATGCCCACGGTCGACCGGGCCATCCTCCGGATCGCGATCTGGGAGATCCTGTTCAACGACGAGGTGCCGCACGGCGTGGCCATCGACGAAGCGGTCGAGGCGGCCAAGACGCTGTCGACCGACGACTCCGCCGGCTTCATCAACGGCCTGCTCGGCAAGATCTCGCAGATCAACCCGCGGTGACGATGAGCGACGAGACCGGTGCGGCCCTGCCGCTGAAGCGCGTGCACCACATCGCGATCATCGCCAGCGACTACGAGGCCTCGAAGCGCTTCTACACCTCGGTGCTTGGCTGCGAGCTGCTCACCGAGGTGTACCGGGCCGAGCGCGACTCCTGGATGGGCGACCTCGCCCTGAACGGTGAATACCTCATCGAGCTGTTCTCCTTCCCGGACCCGCCGGCGCGCGCATCCGGGCCCGAAGCGCTCGGACTGCGGCACCTCGCCTTCGCGGTCGACGACGTCGACGCCGGCCACGCCCGTCTGGTGGAGCTGGGTGTCCGCGTCGAAGACGTCCGGATCGACCCGCACACCTCGCGGAAGATGCTGTTCTTCTTCGATCCCGACGGCCTCCCGCTGGAGCTCTACGAGGCCTGATCCGACTGCTAGGCTCGGGTGTTGACCAAGACAACCTTTAAGACCGTCCAGAGAGGCGGAGAAGGGAGTCGGCGATGAGCGCACGTACCGTGCTGCACGAAGCTGACATCGCGCGGGCGTTGACTCGGATCTCCCACGAGATCCTCGAGTCCAACCGCGGAGCAGACGACCTCGTGATCCTCGGCATCCCGACGCGCGGGGTCATCCTCGCGAAGCGGATCGCCGCCACGATCTCCTCGATCTCGGGCGCGACCATCGTCTCGGGTGCGCTGGACGTCACGATGTACCGCGACGACCTGGCGAAGCACCCGACCCGTGCGCCGCAGCCCACGACGCTGCCGCCACAGGGGATCGACGGGCGCACGGTCGTCCTCGTCGACGACGTCCTGTACTCGGGACGCACGATCCGCGCCGCCCTCGACGCACTGACCGACCTGGGCCGCCCGCGCGTCGTGCGGCTCGCCGCCCTCGTCGACCGCGGGCACCGCGAGCTCCCGATCCGACCCGACTTCGTGGGGAAGAACCTGCCCTCCTCGCAGGCGGAGCGCATCTTCGTCCGGCTCACGGAGTTCGACGGCGACGACTCGGTGACGATCGAGGGGAGCGGCGAATGAGACACCTGCTGTCGACGAAGACCCTCACCCGCGATGAGGCGATCGAGATCCTCGACGTCGCGGAGGACATGGCCGAGACGCAGTTCCGTGAGGTCCGCAAGCTCCCGACCCTCCGTGGGAAGACGGTCGTCAACCTCTTCTTCGAGGACTCGACCCGCACGCGCATCTCGTTCGAGGCTGCCGCCAAACGGCTGTCCGCGGACGTCATCACCTTCAGCGCGAAGGGGTCGAGCGTCTCGAAGGGCGAGAGCCTGAAGGACACCGCGCAGACCCTCGCCGCGATGCATGCCGACGCCGTCGTGATCCGACACTCGGCCTCCGGTGCGCCGCAGACCCTCGCCGACAGCGGGTGGATCGACGCCGGCATCCTGAACGCGGGGGACGGGACGCACGAGCACCCGACGCAGGCCCTCCTGGACGCGTTCACGATGCGCAAGCGCCTCCACGGTGAGCGGTCCCGCGGTCGCGCGCTCGACGGGGTGGCGGTGACGATCGTCGGCGACATCCTGCATTCCCGGGTCGCCCGGTCGAACGTCTGGCTGCTCGACACGCTCGGCGCCGAGGTGACCCTCGTCGCCCCACCGACGCTGCTTCCGGTGGACCTCGGTCCGTGGCCGGCCACCGTCCGCTACGACCTGGACGACGCGATCGCCCAGCGCCCCGACGTGCTGATGATGCTCCGGATCCAGTCCGAACGCATGCACGCCGCCTTTTTCCCGAACAGCCGGGAGTATTCCAGGCGCTGGGGGCTCGACGACGAGCGGCTCGCCCGCCTCGATCCGGCTAGCATTGTCATGCACCCCGGGCCGATGAACCGCGGTCTGGAGATCTCGTCCGGGGCAGCCGACTCACCCCGGTCGACCGTCCTCGAACAGGTCGCCAACGGGGTGTCGGTCCGGATGGCCGCGTTGTACCTGCTGCTGTCCGGCGATCGAGAGGAATCCACCCGTGTCTGAGCCCACTTCGAACCACGACGTCACGCTGATCACCGGAGCGACGCTCGCCGACGGGACGCGCACCGACCTCCTCCTGCGCGACGGACGGATCGCGGAACGCGGCTCCGGGCTGAGCGCTGTCGGCGCGACCGTCGTCGACGCGGACGGTCTCCTCGCGCTGCCCGGGCTCGTCGACCTCCACACGCATCTCCGGGAACCCGGGTTCGAGCAGAGCGAGACGGTGCTCACCGGCACGCGTGCCGCAGCCGCCGGCGGCTTCACCGCGGTGTTCGCGATGGCCAACACCTCGCCGGTGGCCGACACGGCCGGGGTCGTCGAGCAGGAGCAGTCGCTCGGTGAACGCGCCGGCTACGCCACGGTGCAGCCGATCGGTGCCGTGACGGTCGGACTCGCCGGGGAGCGGCTCGCCGAACTCGGCGCCATGGCCTCCTCACGTGCCAAGGTGCGGGTCTTCTCGGACGACGGCCTCTGCGTGTCCGACCCGTTGCTCATGCGCCGTGCGCTGGAGTACGTGAAGGCCTTCGACGGCGTGATCGCCCAGCACGCGCAGGAACCTCGGCTCACGGTCGGCGCGCAGATGAACGAGGGCGCCCTCTCCGGCGAACTCGGGCTCACCGGGTGGCCTGCGGTCGCCGAGGAGTCGATCATCGCCCGCGACGTGCTCCTCGCCGAGCACGTGGGTTCCCGCCTCCACATCTGCCACGTCTCCACGGCCGGTTCCGTCGACGTCATCCGCTGGGCGAAGGCCCGAGGCATCCCCGTCACGGCCGAGGTCACGCCGCACCACCTGCTGCTCACGGAGGAACTGGTGGCGAGCTACGACGCACGGTACAAGGTGAACCCGCCCCTGCGACGGGCGGAAGACGTCCAGGCGCTGCGCGAGGCCCTGGCGGACGGCACGATCGACATCGTCGCGACGGACCACGCACCGCATCCGGTCGAGGCCAAGGACTGCGAGTGGGACGCCGCCGCGAACGGCATGGTGGGCCTCGAGTCCGCCCTCTCCGTCGTGCACGCGTCGATGGTGGCGACCGGGCTCCTGGACTGGAGCGACGTCGCGCGGGTGCTCTCGGCGACGCCGGCGAGGATCGGACGGATCACCGGACACGGGGTTGCGCTCGACGCCGGTGCCCCGGCGGAGGTCGTGCTCTACGACACCGCCGCCACCCGTCCGTTCGGCACGGCCGACCTGGCCGGCAAGGGCGTGAACTCGCCCTACCTCGGCCTGGAGCTGCCCGGCCGCGTCGTCGCCACCTTCCACCGGGGCTACGCGACCGTCCTGGACGGTGCGGTGCTCCCGACGGAGCAGGTCGCGGCCGCAGCGCGCCGCGCCGCGCGATCCGCGGAGGTCGAGCGCTGATGGACGGGCGGATCCTCGCGGCCGTCCTCGTCGCCCTCGTCCTCCTCGGCATCCTCGCCCTCATGGCCTTCGCCTGGCGACGCCGTGTCGCGCGCGATGCCCAGGTCGGTCCCCTCGCGGAGCTCCCCGACCCTCGGCCGGTCCCGTCACTGACGGTCGAGGTCCTCTACGTCGCGACGTCGAAGCACGACCAGCCACTCGAACGGCTGGCGTTGCAGGGACTGCGCTACCGATCCCGGGTCACACTCGAGCTCGGTACCGACGGGGTCGTCGTCGACGTCCCGGGGGAGCGGCCGACGTTCATCCCGGCGACGAGCATCGTCGGCGTCGACCAGACCAACCTCACGATCGACCGGGTCGTCGAGCCCGGCGGGCTCATCCGCCTGAGCTGGCGCCCCGTCCCGACGGTGATCGCGGACAGCACCTTCCGCGTCCTCGAGCAGGCGGACCGCGCCCGCATCATCGAGACCGTCACGAGCCTCATCCCCGCCACGGACGCCGGACTCCGGCCGACCGGCACCCCAGACACCGTCGCCGACACCACCTCGGCCGACGACTCCACCCCACCGCCTCACGAGAGGGCTTGACCATGACCTCCTTCACCCCACCCAGTCCAGCGGTGCTCGTCCTCGAGGACGGCAACCGCTACGTCGGGCACGCCTACGGCGCGACCGGCCGCACGCTCGGCGAGGTCGTCTTCGCCACCGGCATGACCGGCTACCAGGAGACGCTGACCGACCCGTCCTACGCCGGACAGATCGTCCTGATGACCGCGCCCCACATCGGCAACACCGGCGTCAACCGCGAGGACATGGAGTCCGCCCGCGTCTGGGTCGCCGGATACGTGGTCCGCGACGCGTCGCGCGTCGTCTCGAACTTCCGGGCGGACCGCTCGCTCGACGACGAACTCGTCCAGGACGGCGTCGTGGGCATCAGCGGCATCGACACCCGCGCGGTGACCCGGCACATCCGCTCCGCCGGTTCCATGCGCGGCGGCGTGTTCTCCGGCGAGGACTTCGAGCTGTCCGGCGCCGAGCAGCTCAGTCTCGTCCGCGCCGGCGCGCAGATGGCCGGTCTGAACCTGTCGAGCCAGGTCTCCACGACCGAGCAGTACACCGTGCCGGCGGTGGGCGAGCGCGTCGGTTCCGTCGCGGTCCTCGACCTCGGCGTCAAGACGTCGACGCTCAACCACCTCGCCGCCCGCGGCTTCGACGTCGTGGTGCTGCCGCAGTCGGTGACCTCGGCCGAGGTCCTCGCACTCGAACCGTCCGCCCTGTTCTTCTCCAACGGCCCCGGCGACCCGGCTGCGAGCGACGCGCACGTCGCCCTCCTGCAGGACGTGCTCCGCGCGGGCGTGCCGTACTTCGGCATCTGCTTCGGCAACCAGCTGCTGGGCCGCGCGCTCGGCTTCGAGACCTACAAGCTGCCGTTCGGTCACCGCGGGATCAACCAGCCGGTCCTCGACAAGGCGACCGGTCGGGTGGAGATCACCTCGCAGAACCACGGCTTCGCGGTCGACCTGCCGATCGAGGGCCGACACGAGACGCCTGCCGGGTTCGGCCTCGCCGAGGTCAGCCACTACAGCCTGAACGACGAGGTCGTCGAGGGCATCAACTGCATCGACATCCCCGCGTTCTCGGTCCAGTACCACCCCGAGTCCGCCTCGGGTCCGCATGACGCGGTCTACCTGTTCGACCGGTTCCGCGACCTCGTGACCGGCCACGCCACCACTTCCAGCACCAAGGAGAACAACTAGTGCCCAAGCGCGACGACATCAACAGCGTCCTCGTCATCGGCTCCGGGCCGATCGTCATCGGGCAGGCCGCCGAGTTCGACTACTCGGGCACCCAGGCGTGCCGCGTGCTGCGCGAGGAGGGCGTCCGCGTCATCCTCGTCAACTCGAACCCGGCGACGATCATGACCGACCCCGACTTCGCCGACGCGACCTACGTCGAGCCGATCACCTGGCAGGTCATCGAGACGATCATCGCGAAGGAGAAGCCCGACGCGATCCTCCCGACCCTCGGCGGCCAGACGGCGTTGAACGCCGCGATCCAGCTGCACGAGCACGGCATCCTCGAGAAGTACGACGTCGAGCTCATCGGCGCGAACTTCGAGGCGATCAACAAGGGCGAGGACCGCCAGATCTTCAAGCAGCTCGTGCTCGACGCGGGCGCGGACGTGGCCCGCTCGTACATCGCCCACACGGTCGAGGAGGCCGTCGGCTACGCCGAGGACCTCGGCTACCCGCTGGTCGTCCGCCCCTCGTTCACCATGGGCGGCCTCGGCTCGGGCTTCGCCTATACCGAGACGGAGCTCCGCCGGATCGTCGGCGACGGCCTCCACCAGAGCCCGACCACCGAGGTGCTCCTCGAGGAGTCGATCCTCGGCTGGAAGGAGTACGAGCTCGAGCTCATGCGCGACACGGCCGACAACACCGTCGTCGTCTGCTCGATCGAGAACGTCGACCCGGTCGGCGTGCACACCGGGGACTCCATCACGGTGGCTCCCGCCCTGACGCTGACGGACCGCGAGTACCAGAAGCTCCGCGACATCGGTATCGACATCATCCGCGCGGTCGGCGTCGACACCGGCGGCTGCAACATCCAGTTCGCGGTCGACCCGGCCGACGGCCGCATCATCGTCATCGAGATGAACCCGCGCGTCTCCCGCTCGAGTGCCCTCGCCTCGAAGGCGACCGGCTTCCCGATCGCGAAGATCGCGGCGAAGCTGGCCATCGGGTACCGCCTCGACGAGATCCCGAACGACATCACGAAGGTCACGCCCGCGAGCTTCGAGCCCACGCTCGACTACGTCGTCGTCAAGGTGCCGCGCTTCGCGTTCGAGAAGTTCCCCGCCGCCGACCCGACGCTCACGACCACCATGAAGTCGGTGGGTGAGGCGATGGCCATCGGACGCAACTACGCCACCGCCCTGCAGAAGGCGCTGCGGTCGCTCGAGAAGCGCGGTTCCAGCTTCCACTGGGGCGACGAGTCCCGCAGCGTCGAGGAACTGCTCGAGGTCATGAAGACCCCGACCGACGGCCGCATCGTCGTCGTGCAGCAGGCGCTCCGCAAGGGTGCCACCGCCGAGCAGGTCTTCGAAGCCACCAAGATCGACCCGTGGTTCATCGACCAGATCGTCCTGATCAACGACGTCGCCGACTGGATCGCCGCGGCGGAACGCCTCGACACCGAGGTGCTCCGCACTGCGAAGAACCACGGTTTCTCGGACGCGCAGATCGGTCAGCTGCGCGGGTTCGGCGAGCAGGAGGTGCGCGAGGTCCGCCACATCCTCGGTGTCCGCCCGGTCTACAAGACCGTCGACACGTGCGCCGGCGAGTTCCCGGCGCTCACCCCGTACCACTACTCGAGCTACGACACGGAGACCGAGGTGGTCGCGAGCGACCGCCGCAAGGTGGTCATCCTCGGGTCCGGCCCGAACCGCATCGGCCAGGGCATCGAGTTCGACTACTCCTGCGTGCACGCGTCCTTCGCGCTGCAGGCCGCCGGCTTCGAGACCATCATGATCAACTGCAACCCGGAGACCGTCTCGACGGACTACGACACGAGCGACCGACTCTACTTCGAGCCGCTCACGCTCGAGGACGTCCTCGAGGTCATCCACGCCGAGAGCGAGTCGGGCGAACTCGTCGGTGTCGTCGTCCAGCTCGGCGGCCAGACGGCGCTCGGGCTCGCGAAGGGGCTCGAGGCCGCAGGCGTCCCGATTCTCGGCACCACGCCGACCGCCATCGACCTCGCCGAGGAGCGCGGCCAGTTCCAGGAGATCCTGGACGCCGCCGGCCTCGTCGCGCCGAAGAACGGTACCGCGGTGGAGATCGAGGGTGCGCTGCGCGTCGCCGAGGAGATCGGCTACCCGGTCCTCGTCCGCCCGAGCTTCGTGCTCGGCGGACGCGGCATGGAGATCATCTACGACAGCGCCTCGCTCACGGACTACTTCGTGCGCATCGAGGACCAGGGCATCGTGGGCCCGGCCCAGCCGCTGCTCGTCGACCACTTCCTCGACGACGCGATCGAGATCGACGTCGACGCCCTGTTCGACGGCGAGGAGCTCTACATCGGCGGCGTCATGGAGCACATCGAGGAGGCCGGTATCCACTCGGGCGACTCGAGCTGCACCCTCCCGCCTGTCTCGCTCGGTCGCGCCGAGATCGATCGCGTGCGGAACGCGACGCTCGCGATCGCCCAGGGGATCGGCGTGCGCGGTCTGCTGAACGTCCAGTTCGCGATCGGCGCCGGCATCCTCTACGTCATCGAGGCGAACCCGCGTGCGTCCCGCACGGTGCCGTTCGTGTCGAAGGCGCTCGGCATCCCGCTGGCGAAGGCCGCATCACTCATCATGACCGGTGCGACGGTCGCCGAGCTCAAAGACTCGGGGCTCCTGCCCCCGGTCGACGGCTCCCGTGTGCCGATCGACTCCCCGGTGTCGGTCAAGGAAGCCGTGCTGCCCTTCAAGCGCTTCCGCACGAAGGACGGCCAGATCGTCGACAGCGTGCTCGGCCCGGAGATGCGCTCCACCGGCGAGGTGATGGGCATCGACAAGGACTTCCCGCGCGCCTTCGCGAAGAGCCAGGAGGCGGCCTACGGCGGCCTGCCGTCGAGCGGAACGGTATTCGTCTCGGTCTCCGACCGCGACAAGCGCTCGATCATCCTGCCGGTGCTGCGCCTCCAGCAGCTCGGGTTCGACATCCTCGCGACCGACGGCACGGCCGAGGTGCTGAACCGGAACGGCATCAGTGCCCGGACGGTGCGCAAGTACAGCGAGACCACGGCCGCGGGCGAGGACGACTCGATCGTCGACCTGATCAACCGCGACGAGGTCGACATGGTCATCAACACCCCGAGTGGCCGGTCGGCTCGCGCGGACGGCTACGAGATCCGCGCGGCCGCCGTCGCGGCCGACAAGCCGCTCTTCACGACGATCGCACAGCTCACCGCAGCGGTCGGCTCCTTCGAGGCGCTCGGCGGGGGCTTCGAGGTCCGCTCGCTCCAGGAGTACGCACTCGATCGGGCTGCGCGCTCGTGACGGCTTCGTTCGGAACCCGACTGGACGAGGTCTTCGTCCGGTCGGGCCGACTCTGCGTCGGCATCGATCCGCACCGCTTCCTGCTCGAGGCGTGGGGCCTGCCCGACACCGCCGCCGGCGCGGGAGCCTTCGGCCTCGCCGTCGTCGAGGCCGCAGCCGGTCGCGCCGGGATCGTCAAGCCGCAGGTGGCGTTCTTCGAACGGTTCGGATCGGCCGGGTACATCGCCCTTGAAGGGGTCCTCGCCGCGGCACGCGACGCCGGGCTCCTCGTGATCGGCGACGTGAAGCGCGGCGAGATCGGGACGAGCATGGAGGGCTATGCCGAGGCGTGGCTGACCCCCGGTTCGCCGCTGGAGGTCGACGCCATCACCGTGAACCCCTACCTCGGCTTCGGCTCACTGCAGCCGGCGCTCGACCTCGCCGAGCAGCACGGCAAGGGCGTGTTCGTGCTGACCGCGACCTCGAACCCGGAGGGTCGCGACGTCCAGCGCGCCGAGGACAGCGCCGGCCTCACCGTCGCGGCGTCGATGCTCGACGAGATCGACCACTGGAACGCACGGCACCACCCCGGGTCGACCGGTTCGATCGGTGCGGTCATCGGTGCCACGCTCCGTCTCGAGGAGTTCGGCCTGACGGCGGTACCGCCGACGACCACGCTCCCGATCCTGGCACCCGGCTTCGGCCACCAGGGAGCCGCGGTCGCCGACCTCGGATCCATCTACGGCGACCTCGCACCGGGTGTCATCGTCTCCGAGTCCCGGAGCATCCTCGCCGCCGGACCCTCGGGGATCGCGGACGCCGTCGAACGTTCCGTCGCAGCCGTGAGGAGCGCCCGTGCTTGACCAGGAGCAGGACCTGCCCGGCAGGAACATGCCGGAGGTCGACCGGGCCGCCGCCTCACGTGAGGCCGTTCGCAAACGCCGTGCCCGCGCGACCGTCAAGGCGTCCATCGCCTCCGGCGCCCGCACCCCGTTGGAGGTGCTCGACGCCGCGACCGCCGATCCGGACGGCATCGAGGGCGGCATCCGCATCACCGAGTACCTCCTCAGCATCCCGAGTGTCGGCGTCACCAAGCTCGGACGGATCCTCGAATCGCTCGGCATCTCCTCGGTCAAGCGCCTCGGTGGTCTCGGACGGCTGCAGCGGGATCGTCTGCGCGCCTTCATCGCCGAACGCTACCCGGGCACCGCGCGCAGCCGACTCGTCGTGCTCGCCGGCCCGACGGCCGTCGGTAAGGGCACGGTGGCCGCGTACATCCGCGACCACTACCCGGAGGTGCACCTCTCCGTCTCGGCCACGACGCGCAAGCCGCGGCCTGGGGAACAGCACGAGGTGAACTACTACTTCGTGACCGACGACGAGTTCGACGGCCTCATCGAGGGCGACCGTCTGCTCGAACACGCCACGGTGCACAACGCGTACCGCTACGGCACGCCGCGCGAGCCGATCGAGCGTGCGCTCGCGGCCGGCGACAGTGCGCTGCTCGAGATCGACATCCAGGGTGCCAGGCAGGTCCGAGAGGCGATGCCGGAGGCGACCCTGGTGTTCCTGCTGCCCCCGAGCTGGGACGAACTGGTCCGTCGGCTGGTCGGACGAGGCACCGAGGACGAGGAGGAACGGGAGCGTCGGCTGCGCACCGCGAAGGTCGAACTGGCCGCCGCGGACGAGTTCGACCACCGTGTCGTCAACGACGACGTGGCCCGCGCGGCCCAAGAGGTCGTAGACTTGATGAAGATTCACGGGGATTGACGTCCGACGCGCACCCCGCATCGATCCGATCTTCCCCGAACACAACCACACGAGGAGTGTGAACCTGCATGGCTGACAAGCTCAAGGGCATCATCGATCCGCCCATCGACTCCCTGCTCACCAAGGTCGAGTCCAAGTACGCACTCGTGATCTTCGCGTCCAAGCGCGCGCGCCAGATCAACGACTACTACGCCGACCTCCACGAGGGCAGCCTGTTCGACAACGTCGGGCCGCTGGTCGACTCGTCCGTCGAGGACAAGCCGCTCTCGATCGCAATGCACGAGATCAACGAGGACAAGCTCCAGATCAAGCCGATCGCCGAATAACCGCTTCACCACGACGAATCCGCCGGGCGCCAGACGACCGGCGGATTCGTCGTGTCGGGCCCGTTCTCGCGACCGCCGACGCCCCGCGTCACGGACGGACGACGTGTCCGGGGCCTCGACTAGAGTGATGAACGGTCGGGCCCAGAGACACCGCGACGGCCGATCCCTCCACCATCGCACCACCACTTCCGACGGGAGACCGCATGACCGAGCTGCGCCTGTTCACCTCCGAATCCGTGACCGAGGGGCACCCCGACAAGATCTGCGACCAGATCTCGGACAGCATCCTCGACGCGCTCCTCGAGGTGGATCCGCGCAGTCGAGTCGCCGTCGAGACGCTCGTCACCACCGGGCTCGTCCATGTCGCAGGTGAGGTCTCCACCAGCGGCTACGTCGACATCCCGACGATCGTCCGCGAGCGCATCCGGTCCATCGGCTACACCTCCTCCGACATCGGATTCGACGGTGACTCCTGCGGCGTGAGCGTGTCGATCGGCTCGCAGTCCGCCGACATCGCCGCCGGAGTCGACCATGCCTTCGAGTCCCGCGAACAGTCCAGTGTCGACGCCTACGACCTCCAGGGTGCCGGCGACCAGGGCATCATGTTCGGGTTCGCGACCACCGAGACGCCGCAGTACATGCCGCTGCCCAGCTGGATCGCGCACCGCCTCGCGGAACGACTCGCCGAGGTCCGCAAGTCCGGTCAGCTCGACTACCTGCGCCCGGACGGCAAGACCCAGGTCACCATCGGGTACGACGGCTTCCTCCCGAAGACCGTCGAGACGGTCGTGGTGTCCACGCAGCACAACCCGGGCATCTCCACGGAACAGCTGCGTCGCGACGTCCAACGTCACGTCATCGAGCCGGTCCTCGCGACGGTCGAGCTCGACAGCTCGAACGTCACGCACCTGATCAACCCGACCGGCATCTTCGTCGTCGGTGGCCCGATGGGCGACGCGGGGCTCACCGGACGCAAGATCATCATCGACACCTACGGCGGAGCGGCCCGACACGGCGGTGGAGCCTTCAGCGGGAAGGACCCGTCGAAGGTGGACCGCTCGGCCGCATACGCCATGCGCTGGGTGGCGAAGAACGCGGTCGCCGCCGGATTCGCCGAACGTCTCGAGGTCCAGGTCGCCTACGCGATCGGCAAGGCCGCGCCGGTCGGACTCTACGTCGAGACCTTCGGGACGGCCCATGTGCCGGAGGCGGACATCACGCGCGCGATCCGCGACGTCTTCGACCTCCGTCCGGCCGCGATCATCGCCGACCTCGACCTCATCCGCCCCATCTACGCCGCTACGGCGGCGTACGGGCACTTCGGCCGCGAACTCCCCGACTTCACCTGGGAGCGTCTCGACCGGGTGGAGGCGTTGCGGTCAGCAGCCGGGCTGTAGCCGTGGTCGGCGCGAGGGTCGCCAGGGTGGTACTCGACTCCCCGTTGCCACAGCTCGACCACCTGTTCGACTACGCCATTCCCGACGAACTGGCCGATGGCGCCGTGCTCGGCGCCCGCGTCTCCGTCCCGTTGCGCTCGGCCGGGCGGTCGGCGAACGGGTTCATCGTCGACCTCGCCGACTCGAGCGAGTTCGGCGGAGCGCTCAGCCCGCTGAGCTCGGTCGTGTCGTCGGTACCGGTCCTGACCCCGGCCCTGTGGACGCTCGCACGCCGTATCGCGGATCGCAGCGCCGGGAGCGCGATGGACGTCCTGCGTCTCGCCATTCCGCCGCGACAGGTCCGGGTGGAGAAGACCTGGACCGCCGCGGCCCCGCCGGAGCCTCCGTCGGTCGAGCGGCGCACCGTCCCGGGGTTCGCCCCAGGCACCCTCGACCGTCTCGCGCCGGGGGAGCGATACGCGATCAGCGCGATCCCCACCCTGACCGCGACGAGCGCGGGCGTCTGGCTCCCCGACTGGTCCTTCACGCTGGCGGCTCTCGCGGTGAACCAGCTGGCCGAGGGGAGGAGTGCGATCCTGTGCGTCCCCGACTACCGGGACGTCGAACACCTCCTGGCGGCGCTCGACGACCTCGGTGTCGGTGCCGCGGTCGCGAGAGCCGACGCCAAGCAGACCCCGGCTGCTCGCTACCGCTCCTACCTGGACGGACTGCATCCGGTACCCCGGATCGTCGTCGGCAACCGGTCGGCCGTCTATGCACCGGCGCACGACCTCGGACTCATCGCCCTCTGGGACGACGGCGACCCCCTCCACCAGGAACAGCTCGCCCCCTATGTGCACGCTCGCGACGTCGCGTTGACCCGGCAGGAGATGAGCGGCTCCGCCCTCGTCTTCGCCGGGCACTCACGCAGCACCGAGACGCAGCGACTCGTCGAGCTCGGCTGGCTGCGCGAGGTCGCACCGACCCCGCCGATACGACCGAGAGTCGTCGTGTCCCGGGCGAGCGGCGACGACGCCATGACGAGCCAGGCGAGGATCCCGTCGAGCGCCTGGCGCGCGGTCGACGAGGCACTGCATCACGGCCCCGTGCTGGTCCAGGTCGCGCGGCCGGGGTACGCGCCGCACCTCGCCTGTCGCCGGTGCGGGACGAGGGCCCACTGCTCGGTGTGCCACGGTCCACTCCAACTCGCCACAGCCCGTTCGCAGCCCTCCTGCCGGTGGTGCGGTCACCTCGCGGCAGGGTGGTCGTGCGAGACCTGCCACGACACCGCGTTCCGCGTCACGGCCGCCGGCACCGGCCGGACCGCCGAGGAACTGGGCCGGGCGTTCCCCAGATACCGGGTCGTGGTGTCGGACGGCGACGCCCCCAAGTTCGAGGTCGGCCCGGAGCCCGCGCTGGTGATCGCGACCCGAGGCGCGGAGCCGGTCGCTGCAGGCGGCTATGCCGCCGTCCTCCTGGTCGACGCCGACCGCATGCTGGCGCGGGAGTCGCTCCGTGTCGCCGAGGACTGCCTGCGGTGGTGGTCGAACGCCGCAGCCCTGGCCGCTCCACGCGCGCCGGTGCTGCTGATCGGCGTCGAGGCCCCCGTTGCGAACGCCTTCGCCCTGTGGCAGCAGCCGCGGTTCGCGAGCGAGGAGCTCGCCGAGCGCCGAGAGCTCGGGTTCCCGCCCGCCGTCCGGAGCGCGACCCTCACCGGCACCCGTGACGCCGTCGACGCCGCTCTCGCCGCGCTGCCCGCCGAGTACCGAAGCCGCGTGCTCGGTCCGACCGTCGACGAAGCGGGGGACAGCGTCGCGATCCTGCGGGTCGACTACGGCCATGCCAGGGCCGTCGCCGAGCAGTTGCGGGCCACCGTCGTCGCACAGGCGGCGAAGCGTCGACGGCCGACCCCCGGCAGGCGGGCACCGAAAGCCCCGCCTACACTCAGAGTACGATTCGACGATCCGGAGATGCTGTCATGATCCACCCCGTCCACGAAGGCCGAACCGCATGAGGCTGGTCTTCGCCGGCACCCCCGCCGTCGCCGTCCCGACACTCGACGCGCTCGTCTCGGCCGGGCACGAGGTCGCGGCCGTCGTGACCCGACCCGACGCCCCGCTCGGCCGCAAACGGGTCCTGACCCCGTCGCCGGTGGCCGTGGCCGCCGAACGACTCGGGCTCCCGGTCATCCGCGCTGCACGTCTCGACGACGACGCGACCGCGCGGATCGTCGCGCTCCGTGCGGAACTCGGCGTCATCGTCGCGTACGGCGGGCTCGTCCGCGAGCCACTCCTGTCCGCACCGGCACACGGTTGGATCAACCTGCATTTCTCGTTGCTGCCGGCCTGGCGCGGCGCGGCTCCCGTCCAGCGGTCCGTCATGGCCGGAGACGCGGTCACCGGTGCGTCGGTCTTCCAGCTCGTGCCGGCCCTCGACGCCGGAGACGTCTTCGCGACGGTGGAGACGCCGATCGCCGAGGGCGAGACGTCGGGAGGGCTCCTCGACCGCCTCGCCGAGCTCGGCGCACCGCTCACCGCGGACGTCGTCGGCGCCATCGCCGCCGGCACCGCCGTCGCGGTACCGCAGCAGGGTGAGGTGTCGCTCGCGCCGAAGCTCGACGGCCAGGACGGCCGGATCGTCTGGGACCGCCCCGTCGCCGACGTGTGGTCGCAGATCCGCGGGGTCACCCCAGAGCCGGGCGCGTTCACGCTCCTCGACGAGGCACGGGTGAAGGTGCACCGCGCCGTCCCCGTGTCGACCATGCCGACGGACCCACCGGCGCCCGGGACGATCGTGTGCGTCGACGGCCTCGTCCTGGTCGGCACGGCGGACACACCGTTGCAACTCCTGCAGGTGCAGCCGGCCGGACGCACGACGATGCCAGCCGCCGACTGGTGGCGCGGTGCCTCCGCTGGAACCGATCGGCTGGTCACCGCGTGAGCGGCCAGTTGCCCGAGGGCCAGCGACGCCGCGACCGACGCCCCCGCGACGAGGAACCCCGACGCGGACGCCAGCGTCCCACCCGGCCGCGTGACTCGGCGACCGTGCAGCCGGCACGCCGGGTCGCCTTCGACGTCATCCACGCCGTCAGCACCTCGGACGCCTACGCGAACCTCCTCCTGCCGCACCGCCTGGCCGAGGCGAAGTTGAGTCCGGCGGATGCCGGCCTCGCGACCGAGCTGACGTACGGCACCCTCCGCCGACGCGGGTACTACGACCGCGTGATCGCACACGCGGCGAAGCGTCCCGTGACCGAGATCGACGACGCGATCCTCGACGTCCTGCGGCTCGGCGCCCATCAGCTGCTCTCCATGCGCGTCGCAGGCCACGCCGCCGTGAACGAATCCGTCGAGCTCGCCCGGTCCGCCGGTTCGCGGTCGGCGGCCGGCTTCACCAACGGTGTCCTCCGCACCATCTCGCGGACCGAGCCCGGCGAGTGGGAGCGCATCCTGCTGGGTGAGGTCACGAACGACACCGATCGCCTGGCCGTGAGCACCGCCCACCCGTCGTGGGTCGTTCGGGCCATCAGGCAGGCGCTCGACCTGCAGGACCGCGGCGACGAACTCGAGGACGCGCTGGCCGCGGACAACCTCGCCCCGCAGGTGAACCTCATCGCGCTCCCAGGGCTCGCCGACCGGCCTGAGGACGCCGAGCCGAACCGGTTCTCGCCGTACGGCTTCCGGAACCCCGGCGGCGACCCGGTCCAGCTCGTCGGGACCGGCGGCGGGCGCCTCCGCGTCCAGGACGAGGGCTCACAGCTCGCGGCGCTCGCGCTGACGCGGGCGGCACCCGTCCGTTCCGGCGAGCGGTGGCTCGACCTCTGCGCGGGGCCCGGTGGCAAGGCTGCGCTCCTGGCCGCCGAAGCCCTCGCCGGGGGAGCACGTCTCGACGCGAACGAACTGGTCCCCGCGAGGGCCCGTCTCGTGGAACGCGCCCTCGCAGGTGTCCCACTCGACGTGTCGGTCTCGACCGCCGACGGTACGACGCTCGCGGCGGAGCATCCCGGGACCTACGACCGCATCCTCCTCGACGCCCCGTGCACCGGGCTCGGCGCGCTGCGACGACGACCGGAGGCGCGGTGGCGGAAGACCCCGAAGGACGTCGCCGAACTGACCCGACTGCAGGGCTCGCTGCTCGACGCCGCCATCACCGCACTCGCTCCCGGCGGGATCGTGGCGTACGTGACGTGTTCGCCGCACGTCGGCGAGACGGCACTGATCGTGGAGAGCGCCCTGCGAGCCCACCCCGGGATGGAGCGACTCGACACCCCCGCGGTGCTCGACCAGGTGACGACCGAACCGCTCGACGCCGCGGCGCCCGGTGGCGCGGTCCAGCTCTGGCCGCACCGCCAGGGCACCGACGCCATGTACATCGCGCTGCTCCGCAAGCCCGCGGAGTCGGCCGAACCCACTGTCGGTCGATAGGCTCGAGCACATGTCCGCGCGCATCAACCCGAGCATCCTGTCCGCCGATTTCGTGAACCTCCAGGCCGACCTGGAACGGATCGCGAGCGCCGACCTCGTCCATGTCGACGTCATGGACAACCATTTCGTCCCGAACCTCACGTTCGGTCCGCAGATGGTGGGTCGCATCCAGGACGTGTCCCCGGTCCCGCTCGACGTCCACCTCATGATCTCGGACGTCGATCGATGGGCTCCCGGCTATGCCGAGCTCGGGGCGTACTCGGTGACGTTCCATGCCGAGGCCACCGGCGACCCCGTCGCCCTCGCCAGACGTCTGCGTTCGATCGGCGCGCGTGCCGGGATCGCCGTGAAGCCCGGTACCCCCATCGAGCCGTACCTGGAACTCCTGCCGGAGTTCGACCAGGTGCTCGTCATGACGGTCGAACCGGGCTTCGGCGGACAGTCGTTCATGCCGGAGACCATGCCGAAGCTGCAGGCGCTGTCGGCCGAGGTCGCCCGCACCGGTCTCGACGTCTGGCTCCAGGTCGACGGCGGGATCTCGGCGGACACGATCGGGATCGCGGCCGCCGCCGGTGCCGACACCTTCGTCGCGGGGTCGGCCGTCTACAGCGGTTCCGATCCGGCATCGAACATCGCGCTCCTCCGGGCCGCAGCCGAGGCGTCGACGCACACACACTGACTCGGCTGGCCGGTCGATCGCCCCGCGGTGCGCGCCGCCGCCCGGAACCGGTACCCTGGAGCACGTGAAAACCTTCGACGAGCTGTTCGACGAGCTGCGCCTGAAGGCCGAGACCCGGCCGGAGGGTTCCGGCACCGTCCGCGAACTGGACACGGGTGTGCACGGCATCGGGAAGAAGATCGTCGAGGAGGCCGCCGAGGTCTGGATGGCGGCCGAGTACCAGAGCGACACCGAGACGGCCGAGGAGATCTCGCAGCTGCTCTACCACGTGCAGGTGATGATGGTGGCGAAGGGGCTCACCCCAGCCGACGTCTACCGACATCTGTAGGAGCACGTCGCGGCGCATCCGCCGCGCCTCCTGATCACCCTGTCGAGACACCATCGCACAACACGAAAGTCACCCCATGCTGAGAGTCGCCGTGCCCAACAAGGGCTCGCTGTCCGAGACCGCCGTCGAGATGCTGCAGGAGGCCGGCTATGCGACCCGTCGCGACACCAAGGAGCTCCACGTCGTCGACGCACGGAACGACGTCGAGTTCTTCTACCTCCGTCCGCGCGACATCGCGACCTACGTCGGTTCCGGCGCCCTCGACATCGGCATCACGGGGCGCGATCTGCTCCTGGACTCGCACTCCGCCGCGACCGAACTCGCCGAGCTGGGCTTCGGCGGCTCGACGTTCCGCTTCGCCGGTCCGGCCGACGAGTTCTCCGAGCTCTCCGATCTCGCGGGGAAGACGGTCGCGACCAGCTACCCCGGTCTCGTCGGCAACTTCCTCCGCGACGCCGGAGTGGATGCGACGCTCGTCCACCTCGACGGTGCGGTCGAGTCGGCCGTCCAGCTCGGGGTCGCGGACGCGGTGGCCGACGTCGTGTCCACCGGCACCACCCTCCGGAAGGCCGGCCTCGGCATCTTCGGCCCGGTGATCCTCGACTCCACCGCCGTGCTCATCGCGTCGCCGGAGACGAAGCCCACCACGGCGACGCTCATCCGCCGACTGCAGGGCGTGCTCGTCGCGCGGCAGTACGTGCTCGTCGACTACGACCTCCCGGTCCGGCTGCTCGAGCAGGCGACCGCCGTCGCCGGTGGCATCGAGTCGCCGACGATCTCGCCGCTCCGCGACCCCGAGTGGGTGGCGGTCCGGGTCATGATCCCTCGCGGCGACGCGAACGACGTCATGGACCGCCTCTACGAGCTCGGCGCACGCGCCATCCTCGTCACGGCCATCCACGCCGCCCGACTCTGAGTCGCCCGTCCCTCACCACCCGTCCCAGTCGCTCTGCGGAGGCCTCCGTGTCACTCGCCACCCGAGTCATCCCCTGTCTCGACGTCGCCGACGGGCGCGTCGTGAAGGGTGTCAACTTCCTCGACCTCCGCGACGCCGGCGACCCCGTCGAACTCGCGAAGCGCTATGCCGAGCAGGGTGCGGATGAGCTGACCTTCCTCGACGTCACGGCCACCGTCGCCGAACGCGACACCACCTACGACCTCGTCAGCCGAACCGCCGAGCAGGTCTTCATCCCGCTCACGGTCGGCGGCGGGGTCCGCTCGACCCAGGACGTCTCGCGTCTCTTGGCCAGCGGTGCGGACAAGGTCGGTGTGAACAGCGCCGCGATCGCCCGGCCGGAGTTGCTGGGGGAGATCGCCGACCGCTTCGGCGCTCAGGTCCTCGTCCTCTCCCTGGACGTGAAGCGACACGCCGGCAGCGCATCAGGATGGATCGTCACGACACACGGCGGCCGACGTGAGACCGAACTCGACGCGCTCGCCTGGGCCATCGAGGCCATCGAACGCGGTGCGGGCGAGCTGTTGGTGAACTCGATCGACGCCGACGGCACCAAGGCCGGGTTCGACACCGAGCTCATCAGCGCCATGCGCGAGATCAGCCGGGTTCCGGTCATCGCGTCCGGGGGAGCAGGCCGCCTCGCCGACTTCCCACCCGCGATCGCCGCGGGCGCCGACGCCGTCCTCGCTGCGAGCGTCTTCCACAACGGCGAGTTGACGATCGGCCAGGTCAAACAGGAGCTCGCCGATGCCGGTTGGACGGTGCGGGCATGAGCGCGGACATCACCATCCCGGTGGGCGCCGATCCGGCGACCGCGATCGGCCAGCTCACCTTCGACGCACAGGGACTGCTGCCCGCGATCGTGCAGCAGTGGGACTCCCGCGAGGTGCTCATGCTCGGGTGGATGGACGCGGAGGCCGTCCGCCGGACGATGACCGAGGGTCGGGTCACCTACTGGTCCCGGTCACGACAGGAGTACTGGCGCAAGGGCGACACCTCCGGCCACGTGCAGTTCGTCCGGGCGCTCGCCTACGACTGCGACGGGGATACCCTGTTGGTGGAGGTCGATCAGCACGGTGCCGCCTGCCACACGGGAACGCGCAGCTGTTTCGACGGCCGGAGCCTCGACGTCGTCGCAGCGCCATCGCCGACACCATGAATCGAGTTGGAGCATGACCGAGAGCACTGCAGCACCCCAGTCCGGACCGGTGGAGCCGCCGAGGCCCGACGAACCGTCCGAGGCTGACGAGTTCGAGTCCAGGGCTCTCCGCAGTCGTCAGCGCCGCCTGAAGACCCTGCTCCTCGTCACCGCCGTCCTCGCAGACGCGCTCATCCTCGCGGCGTGGACCCAGACCTGGCTCTCGATCAGCCTCGTGGGCGTCGGCCCGCACTCCGGCGCGCTCGACGTGGTCGGCTCAGTCGCCGCTCCCGCCCTGTCCGCACTCGCCCTCGCCGGTCTCGCCCTCGTCGCGGCCCTGGCGATCGCCGGGCCGGTGTTCCGCATCATCCTCGGCCTGCTGGAGGCCGTGATCGGCGCCTGCGTCATGATCTCGTCGATCGCCGTGCTCGCCTCGCCGGCGACCGCGGGCGCGGCCGCCGTGACCGAGGCCACGGGCGTCGCGGGAAGCCAGTCGACCATCGACCTCGTCGCGGCGACCACGCTCACCGCCTGGCCGGCGATCACCCTGGTGCTCGGCGTGGTGCTCGGACTCGCCGGGCTCGCGACCGTGCTCACCCACCGCCGGTGGCCCGGTCCGTCGAAGAAGTACCAGGCGGTCCGGTTCACGCAGGTCGAAACGGCCCCGAGCGCCGACCCGGTGGGCGCCTGGGACGACCTCAGCCGCGGCGACGACCCGACGCGCTGACCGCTCCGCCGACCCACGACGGCACCCCGGGCCACCTGGGAACTCGTGGCCCACGCACGGAACCGCGCACCGCTTGCCGGTACACTGGAACCCGCACTCGCACAGAAGGAGAACCATGAGCACCGACCCCTCGGACCCCGGCCACGGACACTCGCCCGCCGCCTGGACGGCCGTGATCATCATGTTGGTCGCGTTCGCCGCCGGTACGGTCTTCTTCTGGCTCGACATGCCCGTCCTCGTCTGGGCCTCGGCCGGCGTCCTCCTCCTCGGGTGGATCACGGGCGGTGTCCTCGCCAAGGCGGGATACGGCGTCGGCGGGTCCAAGACCGTGGCGAAAGAGCACTGAACATGCTCGCCGACCTGATGGCCGGCGCGAAGGAGGATGCTCTCGGGCGCCTCGCGGGCCGTCCGGCTGCAGTGGTCGAAGCCGCTGCTGTCGACGCCCCACCGGCCATCGACGCCCTCGCTGCGCTCGCTCCGGCCGACCAGGTCAAGATCATCGCCGAGGTCAAGCGGTCCAGTCCGTCCCGCGGCGCGCTGGCCGACATCCCCGACCCGGCGCTCCTCGCCTCGCTCTACGAGCAGGGTGGTGCCAGCGCGGTCAGCGTGCTGACCGAGGGCCGGAAGTTCGGCGGTTCGTTGCAGGACCTCGAGGCCGTCCGTGCCGCGATCCGCATCCCGGTCCTTCGCAAGGACTTCATCTCCTTGCCGTACCAGGTGTTCGAAGCCCGGGCATCCGGCGCCGACCTGGTCCTCCTGATCGTCGCCGGACTCGACCAGGCCACTCTGTCGTCGCTGCACGAGCTCGTCGTGCAGCTCGGCATGACCCCGCTGGTCGAGACCCACTCCGCCGAGGAGCTGGCCAGAGCGAGCGACATCGGCGCCCGGCTCATCGGCGTCAACGCGCGGAACCTCAGCACCTTCGAACTCGACCAACACCTCTTCGGATCGTTGACCGACCGTTTCCCCGCCGACGCCGTCAAGGTGGCCGAGTCCGCTGTGCTCCGCGCCGCCGACGTCGCCGCCTACCGACGTGACGGCGCCGACGTCGTCCTGGTCGGCGAGGCGCTCGTCACCGGCGACCCCGTCGCCACCCTCGAACAGTTCCTGGGAGCCACCGTATGACCATGTCACCAGCCACCCCCGCCCACGCGGAACCGACGCACCTCCGAGACGAGGCCGGTCCGTTCTTCGGAGACTTCGGCGGACGCTACATGCCGGAGGCGCTCATCGCCGCGGTCGACGAACTCGCGACGGCCTACGAGGCCGCCAAGGCCGACGAGAGCTTCCAGACCGAGCTGACGACGCTGCTCCGCGACTACGCCGGCCGCCCGTCGATCATCACCGAGGTGCCACGCTTCGCCGCATCGGCCGGTGGTGCGCGCATCTTCCTCAAGCGCGAGGACCTCAACCACACCGGTTCGCACAAGATCAACAACGTCCTGGGCCAGGCGCTCCTCACGAAGCGCATCGGCAAGACCCGCGTCATCGCCGAGACGGGGGCCGGTCAGCACGGTGTGGCCACGGCCACCGCGGCCGCACTCTTCGGCCTCGACTGCACGATCTACATGGGCGAGGTCGACACCGAGCGCCAAGCGCTCAACGTCGCCCGCATGCGACTCCTCGGCGCGACCGTCATCCCCGTCACGACGGGCTCGCGGACCCTCAAGGACGCCATCAACGAGGCGTACCGCGACTGGGTCGCCTCGGTCGAGACGACGAACTACATCTTCGGCACCGCGGCGGGCCCACACCCGTTCCCGGTCATGGTCCGCGACTTCCAGAAGATCATCGGAGAAGAGGCCCGCGCACAGCTCCTCGAGCTGAACGGTTCGCTTCCCGACGCGGTCGTCGCCTGCGTCGGCGGCGGCTCCAACGCCATCGGCATCTTCCACGCCTTCCTCGACGACGCGGACGTCGCGCTCTACGGGGTCGAGGCTGCCGGCGACGGCGTCGACACCCCACGGCACGCCGCGTCCATCGGCCGCGGTCGTCCGGGTGTCCTGCACGGTGCGCGCACCTTCGTCCTCCAGGACGACGACGGCCAGACCGTCGAGTCCCATTCCATCTCCGCAGGCCTCGACTACCCGGGCGTCGGACCGGAGCACGCCTGGCTCGCCGACACCGGCCGGGCGACGTACGTCCCCGCGACGGACGCCGAGGCGATGGAGGCCTTCCGACTCCTGAGCCGCACCGAGGGGATCATCCCCGCGATCGAGTCCGCCCACGCACTGGCCGGGGCCATCGTCCTCGGCAAGGAACTGGGCCCCGAGGCGACCATCCTGATCAACCTCTCCGGGCGCGGAGACAAGGACGTCGAGACGGCTGCCACCTACTTCGGACTCCTCGACGAAGCTGGGCGGAACGCATGACCGCCCCGGCCACCGACCACACGACGGTCTCACCGGTCGCCTCGGCGATCGACGCCGCCGCCGTCGACCGCCGCGGCGCCCTCATCGGGTACCTCCCCGTCGGGTTCCCCGACCTCCAGACGAGTGTCGACGCCGCCATCGCGCTCGCGCAGAACGGCGTCGACGTCCTCGAGCTCGGCGTGCCCTACTCCGACCCCGTCATGGACGGAGCGGTCATCCAGGCCGCGACCATGACCGCCCTCGCGGAGGGGTTCCGGTTGCGCGACGTCTTCACGGCGATCAGCGCCATCCGCGCCGCCGTGGACGTCCCAGTCCTCGTCATGACGTACTGGAACCCGGTACTGCAGTACGGCGTCGAGCGCTTCGCCTCCGACCTCGCAGCGGCCGGGGGAGCCGGGCTCATCACCCCCGACATCACCCCCGACGCCGCGGCGGACTGGCTGGACGCCAGTGAACGCCACGGTCTCGACCGGGTCTTCCTCGCAGCGCCGACGTCGAGCGACGAGCGCCTGTCGCTCGTGACCGAACGCTCTCGCGGCTTCGTGTACACCGTCTCCACGATGGGCATCACCGGCGCTCGACAGGACCTCGACGCCGCCGCGAAGACCCTCGTCGGTCGTCTCCGCGCGGCGGGGGCCCAGCACGCGTGCGTCGGCATCGGCATCTCGACCGCCGAACAGGTCCGCTCGGTCCTCGAGTACGCCGACGGAGCCATCGTCGGATCCGTGTTCGTCAAGGCACTCGCCGACGGCGGTGTCCCGGCGATCACCGAGGTCGCCCGTTCACTCGCGGCCGGCACCGCCCGCTGAGGGTATCCTCAGCACGTCCGCGATGCTGAAAGCCCTACACTCGATCAGAGTTCGTAACGAAAGGCGACCACTGCAGTGATTGCACCCCTCAGCATCCCGAGCCCGAACCCGGACATCGCGACCTTCAGCGTGGGCCCGTTCACGGTGCACATGTACGCGCTCTGCATCATCGCCGGGATCATCGCCGCCACCATCCTCACCTCCCGGCGGCTGACGAAGCGCGGTGCCGAGCCGGGCATCGTGCTCGACATCATCCTGTGGGCCATCCCGCTCGGGATCATCGGTGCGCGGATCTTCCACGTCCTGACCCACCCCGGCGACTACTTCTACCCGGGAGCCGACCTCCTGCGGACGCTCTACATCTGGGAGGGCGGCATCGCGATCTTCGGTTCGCTCATCGGCGGAGCGGTCGGCGCCTACATCGGCTGCCGCATGACCGGGATCCGGTTCTGGACCTTCGCCGACGCCCTCGCGCCCGGCCTGCTGCTCGCCCAGGCGTTCGGTCGCCTCGGCAACTACTTCAACCACGAGCTCTACGGGCTCCCCACGGACCTGCCCTGGGGTCTCGAGATCGAGGCCAGCAACCCTGCGTTCCCGATCGGTCTCCCCGCCGGCACGCTGTTCCACCCCACGTTCCTGTACGAGATCATCTGGAACCTGCTGGGGGTGGCCGTCATCCTCTGGATCGGACACCGCTTCAACCCGCAGTGGGGTCGCCTGTTCGGGGTCTACCTCATCTGGTACGGCGCCGGTCGCACGGTCTGGGAGACCATCCGGATCGACCCGAGCGAGTACCTCTTCGGCATCCGCGCCAACGTCTGGGCCGCGATCCTCGCGATCGTCGTCGGACTCGCGATCATCGTCATCCAGTCGCGTCGCCACACGGGTGCCGAGCCGTCGCCGTACGTTCCGGGCCGTTCCTGGGCCGATCCGAAGGCTGCGGTAGACTACTACGACACCGACGCGGAGAACCTGGGGCTGCGCAGTGCCTCCGCCGACGACGATGCCGACGGATCAGACCGCACTGCGTCATCCACTCCGTCATCCGAAGCCACGGTCGCCACAAGCAAGACCGGCTCTCGCTCCTAGGCTGAACGCACCCTCGTCGGCCCGGTGGATCCCGGCCCAGCAGGGGATCCATCACCCGTTTCGTCCCAGGGCCAGCGACGTCCCCCTTCTGATCTCCTTTCGTGAGGACGGTAATTCCATGGCGCATGCACCGTACGCTTCGTTCAGCTCGGTTCCGCCCAAGCAGGGCATGTACGACCCGGCGAACGAGAAGGACGCCTGTGGCCTGGCGATGGTCGCGACCCTGACGGGCGAGGCCTCGCACAGCATCATCGACGCGGCCCTCGGTTCGCTCCGAAACCTGGAGCACCGCGGCGCGATCGGTTCCGACGCCGGGACCGGCGACGGCGCGGGCATCCTCACCCAGATGCCCGACGCCTTCCTGCGCGGCGTCGCCGGATTCGACCTGCCGCCGCTCGGTGCGTACGCCGTGGGCATCGCCTTCCTGCCCACCGACGCCTCCGAGCGCGCACAGCTCCAGACGCGCATCGCCGCGATCGCCGCCGAGGAGGAACTCACCGTCCTCGGCTGGCGCGAGGTGCCGGTCGACCCCGACGAGTTGGGGAAGCTCGCCCGTGCGGCCATGCCGGCGTTCGAGCAACTGTTCGTCACCGGGTCCGGCGCGTCGACGCCGACCGGGATCGCCCTCGACCGACTCGCCTTCCGGCTCCGGAAGCGGGCGGAGCGCGAGCTCGGTGCGTACTTCATCTCCCTGTCCAGCCGCACGCTCGTCTACAAGGGCATGGTCACGACGCTCCAGCTCGAACCGTTCTACCCCGACCTGTCCGACGAGCGGTTCGCGACCAAGCTCGCCATCGTCCACTCGCGGTACTCCACCAACACGTTCCCGTCCTGGCCGCTCGCCCAGCCGCTGCGCATGATGGCGCACAACGGCGAGATCAACACGGTCGAGGGCAACCGCAACTGGATGCGCGCGCGGCAGTCGCAGCTCGAGTCCGAGCTCATCGGCGACATCCGCCCGCTGCTCCCCATCATCACGCCCGGAGCGAGCGACTCCGCCTCGTTCGACGAGGTCCTGGAGCTGCTGACGTTGACCGGACGGTCCCTCCCGCACGCCATGATGATGATGGTGCCCGAGGCCTGGGAGAAGCAGACCGGGCTGTCGCAGGAGCGACGCGACTTCTACGAGTTCAACTCGATGCAGATGGAGCCGTGGGACGGCCCGGCCGCCCTCACCTTCACGGACGGCTCACTCGTCGGGGCGACCCTGGACCGGAACGGCCTGCGTCCCGGTCGCTGGCTGGAGACGACCGACGGTCTCGTCGTCCTGGGCAGCGAGATCGGCGTCCTCGACGTCGACCCGAGCCGGGTCAAGCGCAAGGGCCGCCTGCGCCCCGGGAAGATGTTCCTCGTCGACACCGAGGCCGGGCGGATCATCGAGGACGACGAGATCAAGGACGAGCTCTCGGCATCGGCACCCTGGGGCGACTGGCTCGACGCCGGACGCATCAACCTGAGCGACCTGCCGGAGCGGGAGCACATCGTGCACACGCCGGCGTCCGTCACCCGCCGCCAGCGGACCTTCGGGTACACCGAGGAGGAGGTGCGCATCCTCCTGCAGCCCATGGGTCAGAACGGTGCAGAGCCGCTCGGCGCGATGGGCTCGGACACCCCGATCGCGGTGCTCTCCGACCGCCCTCGGCTCCTGTTCGACTACTTCGTGCAGCAGTTCGCCCAGGTCACCAACCCGCCGCTCGACTCGATCCGCGAGGAGGTCGTCACCTCGCTGAAGCTCGGGCTCGGCCCGGAGCGCAACCTCCTCTCGTGGGGCCCGGAGCACGCCAAGCAGGTCGTCCTCGACTTCCCGGTCATCGACAACGACGAGCTCGCCAAGATCCAGCACATCGACCCGAACCCGGCGAGCCCGCTGACGACGACCGTCAAGGCGCTCTACCGCGTCGAGGACGGCTCGGCCGGACTCGAGACGCGCCTGCGCGAGATGTGCGACGAGGTCGACCAGGCGATCCTCGCCGGCTCGGAGTTCATCGTCCTGAGCGACCGTGACTCGAACTCCGACCTCGCGCCGATCCCGTCGCTGCTCTCGCTCGCCGCCGTGCACCACCACCTCATCCGCGCCGAGAACCGGATGAAGGTGGGGCTCGTCGTCGAAGCCGGCGACGTCCGCGAGGTCCACCACGTCGCGCTGCTCATCGGCTACGGCGCCTCCGCGATCAACCCGTACCTGGCCATGGAGAGCTGCGAGGACCTCGTCCGCAGCGGCCTCATCCAGGGCGTCACCCGCGAGCAGGCCGTGAAGAACGTCATCAAGGCGCTCGGCAAGGGCGTGCTCAAGATCATGTCGAAGATGGGCATCTCCACAGTGTCCTCCTACGCCGGAGCACAGGCCTTCGAGGCCGTCGGCCTGAGCCAGCAGCTCGTCGACAGCTACTTCACCGGTACGGAGACGAAGCTCGGCGGTGTCGGCATCGAGGTGATCGCCGAGGAGAACGCGAAGCGTCACCGGTACGCGTACCCCGAGGACGCCGCATCGACGGCCCACGAGCGGCTGCAGTCGGGCGGCGAGTACCAGTGGCGTCGCGACGGCTCGCCGCACCTCTTCAACCCGGAGACGGTCTTCAAGCTGCAGCACGCGACCAAGACGCGACGGTACGACATCTTCCGCGAGTACACCCACATGGTCGACTCCCAGGCGGCGCAGCTCATGACGCTCCGCGGGATGTTCACGCTCCGTGCCGGTGCGCGGCCGCCCGTCCCGCTCGACGAGGTCGAGTCGGTCGCGTCGATCGTGAAGCGGTTCTCGACCGGAGCGATGAGCTACGGTTCCATCTCGCGCGAGGCGCACGAGACGCTGGCGATCGCGATGAACAGCATCGGTGCCAAGTCGAACACGGGTGAGGGCGGCGAGGACGTCGACCGTCTCCTCGACCCGACGCGCCGCAGCGCGATCAAGCAGGTCGCCTCCGGTCGGTTCGGCGTGACGAGCATGTACCTGACGCACGCCGACGACATCCAGATCAAGCTCGCCCAGGGTGCGAAGCCCGGCGAGGGCGGGCAGTTGCCGCCGACGAAGGTGTACCCGTGGGTGGCGCGGACGCGGCACGCCACGGCGGGCGTCGGACTGATCTCGCCGCCGCCGCACCACGACATCTACTCGATCGAAGACCTCAAGCAGCTCATCTTCGACCTGAAGCGCGCGAACCCGAAGGCCCGGATCCACACCAAGCTGGTGAGCCAGTCCGGCATCGGTGCGGTGGCCGCGGGTGTCGCGAAGGCGCTCTCGGACGTGATCCTGGTCTCCGGTCACGACGGCGGAACCGGTGCGAGCCCGTTGAACTCCCTGAAGCACGCCGGGACACCGTGGGAGCTGGGTCTCGCCGAGACGCAGCAGACGCTCATGCTCAACAACATGCGCGACCGCGTCGTGGTGCAGGTCGACGGTCAGATGAAGACCGGACGCGACGTCGTCATCGGCGCCCTGCTCGGTGCCGAGGAGTTCGGCTTCGCGACGGCACCGCTCGTCGTCTCCGGGTGCGTCATGATGCGCGTGTGCCACCTCGACACCTGCCCGGTCGGCGTCGCGACGCAGAACCCGGTGTTGCGCGAGCGGTTCACCGGCAAGCCGGAGTTCGTCGTGAACTTCTTCGAGTTCATCGCCCAGGAGGTGCGCGAGTACCTCGCCGAGCTCGGGTTCCGGACGCTCGAGGAGGCGATCGGCCACAACGAACTGATCGACGCCGACCGGGCGATCGACCACTGGAAGGCGTCCGGGCTCGACCTCGCCCCGGTCCTCGTGGGTCCCGTCTTCGCCGACGACGAACCGCGGATCAACCGCCGCCCGCAGGAGCACGAGCTCGAGAAGCACTTCGACCAGCAGCTCATCACGGCCGCCTCGGACGTGCTCGAACACGGCGGCCACTTCTCGGTCGACCTGCCCATCCGCAACACGGAGCGGGCGGTCGGTACCATGCTCGGCCACGAGGTCACCCGGCGGCACGGCGAGAACGGGCTCCCGGCAGGGAGCATCGACATCACCCTGCGCGGCTCGGCCGGGCAGTCCTTCGGTGCGTTCCTCCCCGGCGGCATCGCGCTGCGGCTCATCGGTGACTCGAACGACTACGTCGGCAAGGGCCTGTCCGGTGGGCAGATCGTCGTCCGGCCACCCGAGCGTGCAGCCTTCGCGCCCGAGGAGAACGTGATCGCCGGCAACGTCATCGGGTACGGCGCGACCCAGGGCACCATGTTCCTGAGCGGGATCGTCGGCGAGCGGTTCCTGGTGCGCAACTCCGGCGCCACGGCGGTCGTCGAAGGCGTCGGCGACCACGCACTCGAGTACATGACGGGTGGTCTCGCCGTCATCCTGGGTCAGACCGGCCGGAACCTCGGCGCGGGCATGTCCGGCGGCACGGCCTACGTGTTCGACCTCGAACGCGACCAGGTCAACCGCGACTCCCTCGCCTCGGGGGAGCTCACCCTCTCCGAACTCGACAGCGCCGACGCCGAGATCGTCCGCGACCTCCTCGAACGGCACGTCGTGGAGACCGGTTCTCCGCTGGCCGGCCGGCTGCTCGCCGACATCGAGGACTCACTCGCCCGGTTCGTCAAGGTCCTCCCGCGTGACTACGCGGCAGTCCTGGCGACCCGACAGACCGCACTCGACGAGGGGCTCGACCCCGACGGCGACATCGTATGGAACCGAATCCTGGAGGTGACCGGTGGCTGATCCCAAGGGATTCCTGAAGGTACCGGAGCGCGAGCTCCCGAAGCGCCGGCCCGTGCCGGTCCGCATCATGGACTGGAAAGAGGTCTACGAGCAGAGCGACCCCGCGACCGTCCGCAAGCAGGCTGGTCGCTGCATGGACTGCGGCATCCCGTTCTGCCACCAGGGCTGCCCGCTGGGCAACCTCATCCCGGAGTGGAACGACCTGATGTGGCGAGGCGAGGGACGCTCGGCCATCGAGCGGCTGCACGCCACGAACAACTTCCCGGAGTTCACGGGTCGTCTCTGCCCGGCGCCGTGCGAGAGTTCGTGCGTGCTGGGCATCAACCAGCCCGCAGTGACCATCAAGCAGGTCGAGGTCTCGATCATCGATCAGGCGTTCGCCAACGGATGGGTCGAGTCCCACCCGCCGGAGCGACTGACCGGCAAGACGGTCGCCGTCGTCGGTTCCGGTCCGGCCGGTCTCGCCGCAGCCCAGCAGCTGACGCGTGCGGGACACACGGTCGCGGTCTACGAGCGTGACGACCGCATCGGCGGCCTGCTGCGCTACGGCATCCCCGATTTCAAGATGGAGAAGAAGCACCTCGACATCCGGCTGAAGCAGATGCAGGACGAGGGCACCCGGTTCCGCGCCGGCGTGAACATCGGGGTCGACATCAGCTGGGACGAGCTCCGCGCCCGCTACGACGCCGTCGTCATCGCCACCGGCGCCATGGTGCCGCGCGACCTCCCGATCCCCGGTCGTGACTTCTCCGGGGTCCACTTCGCGATGGAGTACCTCGTGCAGGCCAACCGCGTCGGCGCCGGAGACACGGTCGCCGATCAGATCACGGCGGAGGACAAGCACGTGGTGGTCCTCGGCGGCGGCGACACCGGTGCCGACTGCATCGGCACGGCGCACCGGCAGGGTGCCGCCTCCGTCACGAACCTCGCCATCGGCACGCAGCCGGCGGGGGAGCGACCCGAGCACCAGCCGTGGCCCATGATGCCGACGCTCTTCGAAGTCGCGAGTGCGCACGAAGAGGGCGGCAACCGCGAGTACCTCGTGTCGACCGTCGAGTTCCTCTCCAACGAGGCCGGCGAGGTGCGGGCGATCCGCGTCGCCGAGACGGAGTTCGTCGACGGCCGTCGCGTGCCGAAGAGCGGGACCGAGCGGGAGATCCCGGCCGACCTCGTCCTCCTCGCGCTCGGATTCACGGGCCCGGAGGGCGAGACCCTCGAGTCGCAGTTCCAGCTCCCCTTCACCGGGCGCGGCAACGTGGCACGGGAGCACGATTACCAGACCAACCAGCCCGGCGTGTTCGTCGCGGGCGACGCCGGTCGTGGCCAGTCCCTCATCGTGTGGGCGATCGCCGAGGGCCGCGCTGCGGCGTCGGCCGTCGACCAGTACCTCGAGGGCGAGACCCAGCTTCCCTTCCCGGTCCGTCCCACGGACCAGCCCATCTCCCTCTAGGCTTTCAGGCGGACGACAAGCGTCGGACGCATCATGCCGAGCAGTGAGTACCGAAGCGCCTCGTGCGCAGAAACCATGGAGAACACACACACATGAGACGAGCCAAGATCGTCGCAACGCTGGGGCCTGCAGTCTCCAGCTATGAGAACATCCGGGCCATCATCGATGCGGGGGTCGATGTCACCCGGATGAACCTGAGCCACGGCAGCTACGACGTGCACGATGCCATCTACGCCAACGTGCGCAAGGCCACCGAGGACTCCGGCCGTGCCGTCGCCGTCCTGGTCGACCTGCAGGGCCCGAAGATCCGCCTCGGCAAGTTCGAGGGCGGCCCGTACGACCTCGCCGTCGGCGACATCTTCAAGATCACCATCGAGGACATCCTCGGTACCAAGGAGATCTCCTCGACGACGTTCAAGGGCCTGCCCCAGGACGTCAAGCCGGGCGACTTCCTCCTGATCGACGACGGCAAGGTCAAGGTCGAGGTCGTTGAAGCGGACGACACCGTCGTGACCACTCGCGTCATCGTCGCCGGCCCCGTGTCGAACAACAAGGGCATCAACCTCCCCGGTGTCGCCGTCAACGTCCCCGCGCTCAGCGAGAAGGACGAAGCGGACCTCCGCTGGGGGCTGCGTCTCGGCGCCGACCTCATCGCCCTGTCCTTCGTGCGCGACGCGGCCGACATCGACCGCGTCCACGAGATCATGGCGGAGGAGGGCCGGAAGGTCCCCGTGATCGCCAAGATCGAGAAGCCGCAGGCCGTCGAGAACCTCGAGAGCATCGTCGAGGCGTTCGACGCGATCATGGTCGCCCGTGGCGACCTCGGTGTCGAGCTCCCGCTCGAGGCCGTCCCGATCGTGCAGAAGCGCGCGGTGGAGCTCGCCCGTCGTATGGCGAAGCCGGTCATCGTCGCGACGCAGATGCTCGAGTCGATGATCTCCAGCCCCATCCCGACCCGCGCGGAGACCTCCGACGTCGCGAACGCGGTGCTCGACGGTGCTGACGCGGTCATGCTCAGCGGCGAGACGAGTGTCGGCGCCTACCCCGTCATCACGGTCCAGACCATGGCCCGGATCGTCGAGTCCACCGAGATCCACGGCCTCGACCGCGTTCCGCCGCTCGGCACGAAGCCGCGCACCCAGGCCGGAGCGATCACGCTGGCCGCCGTCGAGGTGGCGGACTTCGTCGAGGCGAAGTTCCTCTGCGTCTTCACGGAATCGGGGGAGTCGGTCCGCCGCATGGCCCGTCTCCGCAACCGGATCCCGATCCTGGCGTTCACGCCCGACCCGGCCATCCGTCGTCGGATGGCGCTGAACTGGGGCGTCGAGTCCTTCGTCGTCGAGCGCGTGACGCACACCGACCAGATGGTCGCCCAGGTGGACGAGGTCCTCGTCGCCACGGGCAAGGCCGCCGTCGGTGAGCCGGTCATCATCATCTCCGGTTCCCCTCCCGGAATCCCCGGGACGACGAACGACATCCGCGTCCACAAGGTGGGCGACGTCCTCTAGTCGTCGACAGCAGCGAAGGCCGTGGTCCTCCCGTACGAGGACCACGGCCTTCGTCGTCCGCCGGGTGTGCGGTGGCACCGCGATTCCGGACGTCGTGGGTCTAGCCTGATGCCCATGAATCGTTCCGTCCTCGTCGACGACACCCTCCGCAGCGCCGTGGGCCTGGACCCGGGAGGAATCGACCGTGAGGCGACCGGGTCGGCGGGACTCCTGGCCTCCCGATTCGCTGTCCTGGAGCTCGCCGCGGTCGCCGTCGGCGCCGTGGAGGATGCCGCCGACCGACTCCGCATCGCCCTCGGATACGAGCCGATGCACACGGCTCTCGGCCTCGAGCGGATCGCCGCGGCCTACCAGAGCGACCGCCTGTTGCGGATCGACGGAGCAGCCGTGGACGCGTTCGCGCCACTGTCCGGCTTCTTCGCCGCGGCCGACGGCTGGGTGCGCACGCACGCGAACTACCCCCACCATCGTCGCCGCCTGAGCGCCATGCTCGGGATCGGCGACGAGGCCACCCGCGCAGAGCTCGCCTCGGCGATCGTCTCCCGCTCGGCTCTCGACCTGGAATCGGAGGCCGCCGGGGTTGGCGCACTGCTCGTCGCCGTCCGGAGCGCTGCCGAGTGGTCGTCCACACCGCAGGCCTCGGTCGGTGACGGACCGCTCGTCAGGCGCCACGGTGGCTCCGCCGGCTCGAGGATCGCCTCGTGGGTGCGGCCGACGCGCCGGCAACCCTTGCGCGGCCTCCGCGTCCTCGACCTGACGCGGGTGATCGCCGGTCCGGTGTCCACGAGGACCCTCGCGCTCCTCGGCGCGGACGTCCTGCGTGTGGATCCACCGCAGGTCCCCGAGATCCCGTGGCAGCACACCGACAGCGGCCAAGGGAAGCGGACGGCGATCCTCGACGCGTCGACACCGCGGGGCCTCGCGACACTGCAGACGCTGAGCGACGAGGCCGACATCCTGGTGACGGGGTACCGCCCACACGCCCTCGAGCGCCTCGGGCTGCGACGTCGCGACGGTCTGGTCACGGGCTCCGTCGACGCCTGGGGTACGACGGGGCCCTGGGGTGATCGACGCGGTTTCGACAGCCTGGTCCAGGCCGCCACGGGCATCGCGCTGGTCGAGGGCGAGGACGGTGCCCCGGGTGCCCTGCCGGCTCAGGCGCTCGACCACAGCGCGGGATACCTGCTGGCGGCGGCCATCGTCGACGACGTGGCGAGGGTCGTCGGCGGCGGTGATGCCGGCCGGTCGTCGGTGTCGCTCGCGCGCGTCGGTGCGGCGCTGCAGCGGTTACCGCGAACCGAAGATCGTCAACCGCCCGACCTCCCGGGAGCACGGTGCCTGGTCACCCACGGTGTGGTGGTGACGGCCCGCCCCGCGCTCAGCGCCTTCGACGACCACGCGTCCCCGGCGGCGGTCCTGGGGAGTGCCGAACCGCAGTGGACCCCGCGCAGCTGATCCCGGCACACTCCGCGCCGGGAGATGACCGCCGTCCGGTCGCTCGCCTACCCTGGAGGTATGCGCCTCATCCTCATCAGACACGGTCAGACCTCGTCCAACGTCGCCGGCCTGCTCGACACCGCGATCCCCGGGGCCGTCCTCACCGAACTCGGCGAGACGCAGGCGGCCGCCCTCCCCAAAGCGCTCGTGGGGGAGCGCATCGACGCGGTCTACGCCTCCACCGCGGTGCGGGCGCAACAGACCGCCGCACCTGTCGCCGAAGTCAGCGGGCTTCCCGTGATCGTCCGTGACGGACTCCGGGAGATCAGCGCCGGCGACAACGAGATGCTCGGGTCGCCCGAGGCCGTCCAGGTCTACATCGACACCATCGTGGCGTGGGCGATGGGCGACCTCGACACCCGGATGCCGGGCGGCGAGAACGGCCACGAGGTGTTCGCGCGCTTCGACGCCGTGATCGAGGAGCTCGAGGGCTCCGGACTGGAGAGCGTGGTGATCGTGAGCCACGGAGCGATGCTCCGGTCCTGGCTCGGGCTGCGCGGGGCGAACGTCGACGGACACTTCATCGGCACGCACCCCATCACGAACACGGGCGTCATCATCGTCGACGGGGACACGACGACCGGTTGGCGGGTCGACACGTGGACGGGCGACGCCGTCGGCGGACCGGAGCTGACGACGGAGGCCGACGGTCCGGCCGCCGCAGTCGAGCGCGGCTTCTGATCAGTTCGCGTCGTCGGCCGAGGTCGCGTCGTCCGTGAGGAACGGTCCGGGCTCCTCGCCGGGCTGACCCGGCAGTGACCCGACGAGACGGTCGAGCTCCGCGGCGTCGACGTCGATGCCCTGGTCGCTGAGACGGTCCGCCAGCGCTGACCGGACGTCGAGGTCCGGGGTGAGGGACCGGTCTGCTGCGACCTGCACGAGGATGCCCTGGAGCCGGTCGTCGGTGCTGGCGTCGTGGACGTCCTGGCGCGGGTCGGTGTGCTCTGCGGTCATGGTGTCGGGTCCCATCGTGTCGGACGACGTGAGGTACGCCGTGCTCTCGACGGTACGCTACGGCGTCGCCGACATCTCCCGCAGGGGCTTGACGATCGAGGGCGGTTCACGAGTCTTCGGAGCCTGGACGGGCTGAAGGGAGTACCGGTGGTGGGACTCGAACCCACACGTCTTTCGACAAAGCATGTTGAGTGCGCCCGGAGGGCTTTCTCACTCATCGCGGTACCGGTGGTGGGACTCGAACCCACACGTCTTTCGACAAAGCATTTTGAGTGCTCCGCGTCTGCCATTCCGCCACACCGGCGCGTCCGCCGCACGGCGAACAGCAACCTGCATCAGAGTACCGTAGGATTTGAGGGTGACCGAGCAAGAGACCCCTCCCGCAGCCCCACGGCGCGTCGTCGTCGCTGAGGACGAATCCCTCATCCGCCTCGACATCGTCGAGATCCTCCGCGACAACGGTTTCGAGGTCGTCGGCGAGGCCGGCGACGGCGAGACCGCTGTCGCACTCGCGACGGAACTCCGTCCGGATCTCGTGATCATGGACGTCAAGATGCCTCAGCTCGACGGCATCTCCGCGGCCGAGCGCATCGGCAAGGCGCACATCGCCCCGGTGGTCCTCCTCACGGCCTTCAGCCAGAAGGAGCTCGTCGAGCGGGCGAGCGAGGCAGGCGCCCTCGCCTACGTCGTGAAGCCGTTCACGCCGAACGACCTCCTTCCCGCGATCGAGATCGCCCTCTCGCGCTACCAGCAGATCATCACCCTCGAGGCCGAGGTCGCCGACATGGTCGAGCGCTTCGAGACCCGCAAGCTCGTCGACCGGGCGAAGGGCCTCCTCAACGAGAAGATGGGCCTCACCGAGCCCGAGGCGTTCCGCTGGATCCAGAAGGCCTCCATGGACCGTCGCCTCACCATGCACGATGTCGCGCAGGCCATCATCGAGCAGCTCAGCGCCAAGAAGTAGCGCTCCTCCCTCGTCGCAAGAGCGGCCCGTCCCCTCGGGGGCGGGCCGCTCTGCTCTGTCCGGTGCCGGGCTCGTCAGCCGGTCGACGCGTCCTTGATGAGGTTCGTGATGCGGATCGTGGAACACCGTCGTCCCTGCTCGTCGGTGACGGCGATCTCGTGCACGGTGAGCGAGCGACCGAGGTGGATCGGGGTGCAGACACCCGTCACGATGCCCTCGGTGGCGGACCTGGTGTGCGTCGCGTTGATGTCGATGCCGACCGCGAGTTTGCCCGGGCCCGCGAAGAGGTTGGCGGCCATCGAGCCGAGGGACTCGCCGAGCACGACGTACGCCCCGCCGTGCAGCAGCATCGCGGGTTGGGTGTTGCCTTCGACAGGCATGGTGGCGACGGATCGCTGCACCGTGAACTCGGTGAACTCGATGCCCATCTTGGCGGCGAGTGCGCCGCTGCCCCTCGTCCGCAGGAACTCGAGTGCGTCGTCGGTCTCGTTCGTCATGTCCACCTTCGGATCGGGCCTGAGCCGTGTCGGCACCGGCTTGTAGGCTGGGCGCGTGTCGGAATCAGAAAAGCCTACCCTCCTCGTCGTCGACGGCCACTCGCTCGCATTCCGGGCGTTCTACGCCCTGCCGGTCGACAGCTTCCAAACCCGCGACGGTCAGCACACGAACGCCATCCACGGCTTCATCTCCATGCTGATCAGCCTGCTCAAGAACGAGAACCCGAGCCACATCGCCGTGGCCTTCGACATCTCGCGTCGTTCCTTCCGCACCCGCGAGTACCCCGAGTACAAGGGCACCCGCGGTGAGACCCCGCCGGAGTTCAAAGGGCAGGTGCCGCTGCTCGAAGAAGCGCTCAAGGCGATGAACATCACGACGATCAGCAAAGAGGACTACGAGGCCGACGACATCCTCGCCACCCTCGCCAAGCAGGGCGCTGAGGAGGGCTTCCGGGTCCTCGTGGTCTCCGGCGACCGCGACACCATCCAGCTCGTCACCGACGACGTCACCCTGTTGTACCCGTCGAGCCAGGGCGTCTCCGCGCTCACCCGGTACGACGGCGCGAAGGTCTTCGAGCGGTACGGCATCCGGCCCGAGCAGTATCCGGAGATCGCGGCCCTCGTCGGCGAGACGAGCGACAACCTCCCGGGTATCCCGAAGGTCGGCGAGAAGACCGCCGTGAAGTGGCTCAACCAGTTCGGTTCCCTCGAGCAGATCCTCGAGCGCGCCGACGAGATCACCGGCAAGGTGGGGGAGAGCCTCCGCGAGCACAAGGAGAACGCGGTCCGCAACCGCCGACTCAACCGGCTCCTCACCGACGTCGAACTGCCCGTCGGACCGAAGGACCTCGAACGCCGACCGATCGACGCGGACGCCGTGGCGGCCGTCTTCGGGCGGCTCGAGTTCCGCACGCTGCTCGATCGGGTCCTCAAACTCGACGGACTCGAGGCCAACACGGATGTGTCCGCGCCGCAGGCGGGCGGCGTGGTCATGCCCCCGCAGAAGGAGCTGCTCGACGAAGAGCTCGAGGCGTGGATCACCCGTGCCGTCGCCGCACATCCCGCCGGGATCGGTCTCCACCTCGACCTCGACGGAGGCCTCCCGGTCGCAGCCGGCCTCGCGACCCCCACGGAGATCGTCTCGCTCGCCTGGCGTCCCGGTGAAGCCGACTACGCCCCGCTCGAAGCGTGGTTGGCGAGCGACGCCCCGAAGATCATGCACGACGCCAAGCCACAGCTCCAGGCGGTCACGCGCGCCGGCCTGACGGTCGAGGGACTCGGCTACGACACCGCGGTCGCCGGTTGGCTCCTGCGTCCGAGCGGCGGCGACAAGACCATCGCCGACCTCATCACGCGCTATCTCGACGAGACGATGCCCGTCGCCGATCCGAACCAGCTCGTCCCCGAGACCGACCCCGTGGGTGCCGGCGGCACCGCCTGGTACGCCCTCCGTGTCGCCGAGGCGACCCGCACGGCACTCGACGCCGGGTCGCTCGGCGTGCTGCTCGACATGGAACTGCCGGTCCTCCAGGTGCTGGCCCACATGGAGCTGACCGGCGTGACGGTCGACCACGACATCCTGAGCGGCCTGTCCGAGCAACTCGGCAACCGGGCGGCGGAGCTCGCGAGCAACGCGTATGAGCAGATCGGCCGCGAGGTCAACCTCGGCTCACCGAAGCAGCTGCAGGAGGTCCTCTTCGACCAGCTCGCCATGCCGAAGACACGCGCCAACAAGACGGGCTTCTCGACGGACGCCGGCGCCCTGGCCGATCTCCAGGAGAAGAGCCCGCACCCGTTCCTGGGGCTCCTCCTCGAGCACCGTGATGCGACGAAGCTCCGCCAGATCGTGGAGACGCTCGACAAGGCGATCACGCCCGACGGCCGTATCCACACGACGTACGTGCAGATCGGGACCAGCACCGGTCGGATCTCCTCGACCGACCCGAACCTGCAGAACATCCCCGTGCGGACCGAGGAGGGACGCCGCATCCGTGCCGCCTTCCAAGCCGGCTCCGGGTACGAGACCCTGCTGACCGCCGACTACTCGCAGATCGAGATGCGGATCATGGCGCACCTCTCCGGCGATGCCGGCCTCATCGAGGCGTTCAAGTCCGGCGAGGACCTCCACCGCTTCGTCGGTGCGCGCATCTTCGGCGTCGCCGCCGAGGACGTGACCCCCGCGATGCGGAACAAGGTCAAGGCGATGTCCTACGGACTCGCCTACGGTCTGAGCGCGTTCGGGCTCTCGAAGCAGCTGCGGATCTCGAGCGCCGAGGCGAAGCAGCTCATGGTCGACTACTTCGAGCGCTTCGGTGCGGTCCGCGACTACCTGCGCAACGTCGTCGAGCAGGCGAAACTCGACGGCTACACCGAGACGATCTTCGGTCGTCGCAGACTCTTCCCCGAGCTCTCGAGCCCCAACCGACTGGTCCGGGAGAACGCCGAACGCCAGGCGCTGAACGCTCCGATCCAGGGTTCGGCCGCCGACATCATGAAGCGCGCCATGATCGGCATCGAGTCCGAGCTGCGGTCCGAGTCCCTCAGCTCGCAGATGATGCTGCAGGTGCACGACGAACTGATCTTCGAGGTCGCCGAGGGCGAGTGGGACGCCCTGGAGCGCATCGTCCGAGCACAGATGGCGGGTGCCGCCGAGCTGTCGGTACCGCTGGAGGTCCAGATCGGCCGTGGGCACGATTGGGACGCCGCAGCACACTGAGCGCCCCGCACGTCCGCACCCCGGCGCCGGACGGGCGCGGACTAGGCTCGACGTCATGTCCCACGAAGAACCTCGTCAGAGCACACCGATCGACGCCATCGCCGAAAGCTGGGTGGAGACCCTCGTCCAGCTGAAGCCGGAGGTCGGTACCTACATCGGCCGCACGGACGTCGGCGGACGGTACGGCGACTACTCGCCGGCCGGGCACGAGGCGTACATCGAAGCCGCGTCGCGCACGCTTCGCGAGCTGCGGTCGGCCGCTCCGGTCGACGCCGTCGACCGCGTCACCCAGACCGACCTCTCGGCGGAGCTGGAGCTCGACCTCGCCTCGTCGGAGGCTGGTCTCCAGTACCGCGACCTCAACGTGATCGCGTCGCCGTCGCAGGAGCTGCGCGACGTGTTCGACCTGATGCCGACCGCGACGGTCGAGGACTGGAGCACCATCCGGACCCGCCTCGGCGCGTTGCCGGACGCGGTCGACGGGTACATCGAGACCCTGCGCGAGGGCATCGCCCGGGGGATCACCCCGGCACGCCGCCAGGTGGCCGAGGTGTACGAGCAGGTCCTCCGCACCGGCGCCGACGACGGGTTCTTCATCGGCTTCGCCGCCAACGCCGGTCCGGCGGACGGCCAGCTCCCGGCGTCCCTCGCCGCCGAACTCTCGACGGGCGCCGGCGCCGCAGCCGTCGCCTACAACCGTCTGGCGGACTTCCTCGCGCACGAACTGCTGCCTGCTGCAACCCAGGAGGACGCCATCGGCCGCGAACTCTATGCGCTGCAGTCCCGCCGCTTCCTCGGCGCGACGGTCGACCTCGACGAGAGCTACGAGTGGGGCATCGAGGAACTGGCGCGCATGGTGTCGGAGCAGGAGGCGATCGCGAACGAGATCCTCCCCGGCGCGTCCGTCGAGGAGGCCGTGGCCTTCCTCGAACAGGATCCGGCGCGCAAGCTGCACGGCACCGACGCACTCCAGCGGTGGATGCAGGAGACGAGCGACCGCGCGGTCGAGGAGCTGGGGCGCACGCACTTCGACATCCCGCAGGAGATCCGCGCGCTCGAGTGCATGATCGCGCCGACGCAGGAGGGTGGGATCTACTACACCGGCCCGACGGACGACTTCTCTCGCCCTGGCCGCATGTGGTGGTCCGTCCCCGCCGGCGTCACCGAGTTCGACACGTGGCGCGAGCTCACGACCGTCTACCACGAGGGTGTGCCAGGACATCACCTGCAGATCGGGCAGGCCGTCGTCAACCGGAAGACGCTCAACCTCTGGCGTCGACAGCTCGCCGGCACCTCCGGCCACGCCGAGGGCTGGGCGCTCTACGCCGAGCGCCTGATGGAGCAGCTCGGATACCTCGACGACCCGGCGGACCGTCTGGGCATGCTCGACGGTCAGCGGATGCGCGCGGCTCGCGTCGTCCTCGACATCGGCGTGCACCTCGGCAAGCCGCTTCCGGACGGCAGCGGGACCTGGACCGCCGAGTACGCCTTCGACTTCATGGGTCGCAACGTCAACATGTCGCCGGAGTTCGTCCGGTTCGAGGTCAACCGGTACCTCGGTTGGCCCGGCCAGGCGCCGTCGTACAAGATCGGCCAGCGCATCTGGGAACAGCTCCGTGACGACGCGGCCCGCCGCGCCGGGGACGCCTTCGACATCAAGGACTTCCACCGTCGGGCATTGGACCTCGGTGGCGTCGGGCTCGACACACTGCGGTCGGCGATGCTCGGATGACGCCCGAACGGATCGTCGTCGCCGGTGCCTCCGGGTTCATCGGGCGTCGTCTGGTCGAGTCGTTCCGGGCCGAAGGCGCCACCGTCTCCGTCATCGGGCGCGGTGCCGCCGACGCGCGGTGGGGTGATCACGCGGGCATCGCCCGGCTGGTCGACGGCGCGGACCTCCTCGTCAACCTCGCCGGGAAGAGCGTGAACTGTCGGTACAGCCCGTCGAACCGCGCCGAGATCCTCCGGTCCCGTGTGGACACGACGACGGAGCTGGCGCGGGCGGTGCGTGCAGCCGCCTCGCCTCCACCGCTCTGGATCAATTCGTCGACCGCCACGATCTACCGCCATGCCGACGACCGCCCGATGACGGAGGCCGACGGCGAGATCGGTTCCGGGTTCTCCGTCGACGTCGCAACCGCCTGGGAGCGGGCGTTCTTCGCGGACGAGCTCCCCGGGACACGACGGGTCGCCCTCCGCATCGCGATCGTCCTGGGCGACGGCGGAGCGCTCACCCCGCTCCGGTGGTTGGCGCGTCTCGGTCTCGGGGGACCGCAACTGGACGGTCACTGGCCCCGTTCCCGATCGCGTCGTGCCGCCGGGACGGATCACCGGTTCGGGACGCCGGGCGGGCGGCAGCGGTTCAGCTGGATCCATCTGGACGACGTCGTCGGCATCGTCCGGTTCCTCCGTGGCCGTCCCGAACTCGACGGCGTCGTCAACGTGACGTCCCCGAATCCCACCGACAACCGCGGCTTCATGCGGACCGTGCGGTACGCGCTCGGGATGCCGGTCGGCCTCCCCGCACCCCGCTGGTTGCTGGAGATCGGGATGTTCGTCCTGCGGACCGAGAGCGAGCTGGTCCTGAAGAGTCGCTGGGCGATGCCGGAGCGGTTGCTGCAGGCAGGCTACCGGTTCGAACACCCGACGCTCGATCCAGCATTGCGGGACATCCTCTCCGACCGCGGCTTGCCTGCACACCCGGAAAATCGCTAGACTGGACTGTCACAATTGTGACGTCCTATCCGCCTGCCCGTCTCGCAGAGCGACACCGATCCCCGGATCGGTTCACACAACAGCATCGCTTCGATCAACGTCCGTGGTCATCCACGGGTCCGGAGCCGTGCGCGAGGCCGGCCTGAATCATTGTCCACCTGGAGCAATTACTACATGACAAGCGCAACGACCGCCCCCAAGCAGGTCGCAATCAACGACATCGGATCTGCTGAGGACTTCCTCGCAGCGGTCGAAAAGACTCTGAAGTTCTTCAACGACGGCGACCTCATCGAGGGCACCGTCGTGAAGATCGACCGCGACGAGGTCCTCCTCGACGTCGGCTACAAGACCGAGGGTGTCATCCCCTCGCGTGAACTCTCCATCAAGCACGACGTCGACCCCTCCGAGGTCGTCAACGTCGGCGACACGATCGAGGCTCTCGTTCTCCAGAAGGAGGACAAGGAAGGCCGTCTGATCCTGTCGAAGAAGCGCGCGCAGTACGAGCGTGCTTGGGGCGACGTGGAGAAGATCAAGGAATCCGACGGCGTCGTCACCGGTTCGGTCATCGAGGTCGTCAAGGGCGGCCTCATCGTCGACATCGGCCTCCGTGGCTTCCTCCCGGCTTCGCTCATCGAGCTGCGCCGCGTCCGCGACCTCACGCCGTACCTCGGCCAGGAGATCGAGGCGAAGATCCTCGAGCTCGACAAGAACCGCAACAACGTGGTCCTGTCGCGCCGTGCGCTCCTCGAGCAGACGCAGTCCGAGAGCCGCACCACCTTCCTCAACAACCTCCAGAAGGGACAGGTCCGCAAGGGCGTCGTCTCCTCGATCGTCAACTTCGGCGCGTTCGTCGACCTCGGCGGCGTCGACGGTCTCGTCCACGTCTCCGAGCTCAGCTGGAAGCACATCGAGCACGCCAGCGAGGTCGTCGAGGTCGGTCAGGAAGTCACCGTCGAGATCCTCGAGGTCGACCTGGACCGCGAGCGCGTCTCGCTGTCGCTCAAGGCGACCCAGGAGGACCCGTGGCAGGTCTTCGCCCGCACCCACGCCATCGGCCAGGTTGCACCGGGTAAGGTCACCAAGCTCGTCCCGTTCGGTGCGTTCGTCCGCGTCGCAGACGGCATCGAGGGCCTCGTGCACATCTCGGAGCTCTCCGGCAAGCACGTCGAGCTCGCCGAGCAGGTCGTGTCGGTCGGCGAAGAGGTCTTCGTCAAGGTCATCGACATCGACCTCGAGCGTCGCCGCATCTCGCTGAGCCTCAAGCAGGCCAACGAGGGTGTCGACCCCGAGGGCACCGAGTTCGACCCGGCCCTTTACGGCATGCTCACGGAGTACGACGAGCTCGGGAACTACAAGTACCCCGAGGGCTTCGACGCCGAGACGCAGGAGTGGAAGGAAGGCTTCGACGCCGAGCGCGAGAAGTGGGAGCAGGACTACGCTGCCGCCCAGGCTCGTTGGGAAGCGCACAAGAAGCAGGTCGCTGCCGCAGCCGTCGAAGAGGCCAACCAGGCTTCCTCGTCGACCGCGTCCTCGTCGGCCGGTTCCTCGTTCTCGAGCGACTCCGCCGGCGGCGGCACGCTCGCTGACGACGAGTCCCTCGCGGCCCTCCGCGAGAAGCTCTCGAGCAACTAGTCCCACCAGCACCGACCAGCGTCGGTGTCCAGCAGGGGGTCGCCTTCGGGCGGCCCCCTGCTGCGTTGTGCGGGGGGGGGGCGCTCGTCGAAGGCGCTGCGCGCTCCGCGGGTACGCTGGCTGACATGTACCTCATCGGCCTCACCGGCGGGATCGCCTCCGGCAAATCGACCATCGCGGCCCGGCTCGCTGAACACGGCGCCGTCGTCATCGACGCGGACGTCCTCTCACGAGAGGCCGTCGAGCCGGGCACCCCGGGATTGGCCGCCATCGCGGAGCGCTTCGGTGCCGACGTGATCGGGCCCGACGGAGCACTCGACCGCGCTGCGCTCGGCTCCATCGTCTTCGCCGACGACCAGGCGCGGGCCGACCTCAACGCCATCGTGCACCCGGAGGTCAAGCGGCGTTCACAGGCCCGGATCGCCGAAGCCTCGAGCGACCCCGGTGCCGTCGTCGTCTACGACGTCCCGCTGCTCGTCGAGACCGGCCGCGCAGACGAGTTCGACCTCGTGGTCGTCGCCGCAGCTCCGGAGGGGGAGCGCGCCCGTCGGCTCGTCGACCTCCGGGGGCTCGACCGGGTCGAGGCGGAACGACGGATCGCGGCCCAGGCGACCGAGGAGCAGCGCACCGCCGTCGCCGACGTGGTGATCGACACCGCCGGCTCGCTCGAGCACACGCTCAGCCAGGTCGACGCGGTCTGGCACCGCGCCGCCGCGGCGGCTGTGCCGGCGTCCGACCGCCAGGACGGCGTCTGAGCGCGTCGCCCGCTCCGCTGTGGGCGAAGCGGGGCAGTGGTGTCGGTGGTCCTCCGTAGACTCGGAGCATGGAACCAACACGCGCCGTCCGCCCCTTCGAGGTGATCAGCGAGTACGAGCCGAGCGGCGATCAGCCCGCCGCCATCGAGCAGCTGTCCGGGCGCATCAACGCCGGCGAGACCGACGTCGTCCTGTTGGGCGCCACGGGTACCGGTAAGTCCGCGACGACCGCCTGGCTCATCGAAGCCGTCCAGCGCCCGACGCTCGTCCTGGCGCACAACAAGACGCTCGCGGCCCAGCTGGCGAACGAGTTCCGCGAGCTCATGCCGAACAACGCGGTCGAGTACTTCGTCTCCTACTACGACTACTACCAGCCCGAGGCGTACGTCCCACAGACCGACACCTTCATCGAGAAGGACTCGTCGATCAACGCCGAGGTGGAGCGGCTGCGGCACTCGACCACCAACTCGCTGCTGAGCCGTCGCGACGTCATCGTCGTGTCGACCGTGTCGTGCATCTACGGTCTCGGTGCGGCGGAGGAGTACCTGGAGGCGATGGCGGCGCTGCAGGTCGGGCAGAACATCGGGCGCGACCGCCTCATCCGCAAGTTCGTCGGTATGCAGTACAACCGCAACGACGTCGACTTCTCGCGCGGCAACTTCCGTGTGCGCGGCGACACCATCGAGATCATCCCGGTCTACGAGGAGCTCGCGATCCGCATCGAGTTCTTCGGCGACGAGATCGAGGCCCTCTACGCCCTGCACCCGCTCACCGGCGACGTCGTGAAGAAGCTCGACGCGGTGTCGGTGTTCCCGGCCTCCCACTACGCCGCCAGCCCGCAGACGATCCAGCGCGCCATCGGCACCATCCAGGAGGAGCTGGCGGAGCGGCTCCAGTCGCTCGAACGCGAGGGCAAGCTCCTCGAGGCCCAGCGGCTCCGCATGCGCACCACCTTCGACCTCGAGATGATGCAGCAGATCGGCTTCTGCTCCGGCATCGAGAACTACTCGCGCCACATCGACGGCCGCTCGGCCGGCGAGGCACCGAACTGCCTCCTCGACTACTTCCCCGACGACTTCCTCACCGTCATCGACGAGTCGCATGTCACCGTCCCGCAGATCGGCGCGATGTTCGAAGGCGACGCCTCCCGCAAGCGCACCCTCGTCGAGCACGGGTTCCGACTCCCGAGTGCGATGGACAACCGCCCGCTCCGGTGGGACGAGTTCAAGAACCGCGTCGGCCAGACGGTGTACCTCTCGGCGACGCCGGGCAAGTACGAGATGGGCATCGCGGACGGCATCGTCGAGCAGATCATCCGCCCGACCGGCCTCGTCGACCCGGCGATCATCGTGAAGCCCTCCAACGGCCAGATCGACGACCTCCTCGAAGAGATCCGGGTCCGCGCCGAGCGCGACGAACGTGTTCTCGTGACCACCCTCACCAAGAAGATGGCGGAGGAGCTCACCGACTTCCTGACGGAGGCCGGCGTGCGCGTCCGCTACCTGCACTCCGACGTCGACACCCTGCGTCGGGTCGAGCTGTTGAGCGAACTCCGGCAGGGCGTCTACGACGTCCTCATCGGCATCAACCTCCTGCGCGAGGGGCTCGACCTGCCGGAGGTCTCGCTCGTGGCGATCCTCGACGCCGACAAGGAGGGCTTCCTCCGCTCGTCGACCTCGCTCATCCAGACCATCGGCCGTGCCGCCCGCAACGTGTCCGGCGAGGTCCACATGTACGCCGACGTCCTGACCGACTCGATGAAGCGCGCGATCGAGGAGACGGACCGTCGCCGCGAGAAGCAGGTCGCCTACAACGAGGAGCGCGGGATCGATCCACAGCCGCTGCGCAAGCGGATCGCCGACATCACCGAGGCGCTCGCCCGGGAAGGCGCCGACACCGCGGCACTGCTCGCCGGACGCGACAACGGCAAGAAGAAGAGCCCGACGCCGAACCTGCGTCGGGAGGGCATCGCCGCCGAGGGCGCGAACGACCTCGAGTCGATCATCGCCGACCTCAACGCCCAGATGCTGGCCGCTGCGGCGGAGCTCAAGTTCGAACTCGCCGGCCGTCTCCGCGACGAGGTCTCCGAACTCAAGCAGGAACTGCGACAGATGGCCAAGGCCGGGCACATCTAGTCCGCCGCTTCGCTGAGAGCGCAGTACCACAGACGCCGCTCGGGAGTCCGGTGTCGGTGGTGCTGCGTAGACTCGAAGGGTGTCAATTGCCAAGGTAGATCACCACTCCACGCTCAGCGTCCGCGGTGCCCGCGTTCACAATCTTCAGAACGTCGACCTCGAGATCCCTCGCGACTCGCTCGTCGTCTTCACGGGTCTCTCGGGCTCGGGGAAGTCCTCACTCGCCTTCGACACGATCTTCGCCGAGGGCCAGCGACGCTACGTCGAGTCGCTCTCGGCGTACGCCCGCCAGTTCCTCGGTCAGGTGGACCGCCCGGACGTCGACTTCATCGAGGGCCTGAGCCCCGCGGTCTCGATCGACCAGAAGTCCACGAACCGCAACCCCAGGTCGACCGTCGGGACGATCACCGAGGTCTACGACTACATGCGGCTGCTCTGGGCGCGCATCGGCGTCCCGCACTGCCCGGTCTGCGGCGAGGTCATCCAGCGCCAGACGGTGCAGCAGATCGCCGACCAGCTGATGGAGCTCGAGGAGCGACGCCGCTACCAGATCGTCGCCCCCGTCGTGAGCCAGAAGAAGGGCGAGTTCGTCGACCTCTTCAAGGAGCTCTCGGCCAAGGGCTTCGCGCGTGCCATCGTCGACGGCGAGGCGATCCAGCTCGCGGAACCGCCGACCCTCAAGAAGCAGGTCAAGCACGACATCGCGGTCGTCGTCGACCGCCTCGTCGCCGGGCCCGAGATCCTCGGTCGCCTGACCGACTCCCTCGAGACGGCACTGCAGCTCACCGACGGCCTCGTGACGATCAACTTCGTCGACGAGGAGGGCGACGACGCCTGGCGCACCTTCTCCGAGAAGCTCTCCTGCCCGAACAACCACCCGCTGCAGCTGACCGAGATCGAGCCGCGGACGTTCTCGTTCAACGCCCCGTTCGGCGCCTGCCCGGAGTGCTCGGGCCTCGGCACGCGCATGTCGGTCGATGCGGAACTGCTCCTCGGCGACGAGGAGCTCAGCATCAACGAGGGCGTCATCGTCCCGTGGACCACCCAGGGCAAGGGGCTCTACCAGTACTACGAGAAGCTGCTCGACGGGCTGGCCCGCGACCTCGACTTCTCGCTCGACACCCCCTGGCGCGACCTGCCTTCCACGGTCCAGGAGGCGGTGCTCCGCGGCGACAACTTCAAGGTCAAGGTCAAGTGGAAGAACCGCTTCGGCCGCGAGATGAGCTACTCCTCGGGCTTCGAGGGCGTCATCCCGTACATCGAGCGTCAGTACCTCCAAGCCGACACCGACAGCCAGCGCGTGCGCTGGTCCGAATACCTGCGCGAAGTCCCGTGCCAGGTCTGCGGCGGTCGTCGCCTGAAGCCGGAGGTCCTCTCCGTCCTGATCCACGACCACAACATCGCCGAGGTCGCCGAGCTGAGCCTCTCCGACGCCCGCGCGTTCATGGACCGCCTCGAGCTGAGCGACCGCGAGGCCCACATCGCCGCGCAGGTGCTCCGCGAGATCAAGGTCCGACTCGACTTCCTGATCCAGGTCGGACTCAACTACCTCGATCTGGCCCGGACCGCCGGCTCCCTCTCGGGCGGCGAGGCGCAGCGCATCCGCCTCGCGACGCAGATCGGCTCGGGACTCACCGGCGTGCTCTACGTCCTCGACGAACCGAGCATCGGCCTGCACCAGCGCGACAACCGCCGCCTCATCGAGACCCTCGTGGCCCTGCGCGACCTCGGCAACACGCTGATCGTGGTCGAACACGACGAAGACACCATCCGCACCGCCGACTGGATCGTCGACATCGGTCCCGGCGCGGGCGTCAACGGCGGCCGTGTCGTGCACTCCGGGTCGTACGAGGCGCTCGAGGCCAACACCGAGTCCCTCACCGGTGACTACCTCTCCGGCCGCAAGGCCATCGAGATCCCGGCGAAGCGTCGTCCGATCGACACGAAGCGTCAGATCCAGGTGATCGGAGCGCAGGCCAACAACCTGAAGAAGGTCAGCGCGGACTTCCCGCTCGGGGTCCTCACCGCCGTCACCGGCGTGAGCGGCTCCGGGAAGTCCTCGCTCGTCAACGACGTCCTGTACCGGGTCCTGGCGAACAAGCTGAACGGCGCGCGCAAGCTGCCCGGCAAGCACACCAGGGTCACGGGTCTGGAGCACCTCGACAAGGTGGTCCACGTCGACCAGGCGCCAATCGGCCGCACCCCGCGCTCGAACCCCGCCACGTACACGGGCGTCTTCGACAAGATCCGCAACCTCTTCGCGGAGACGCAGGAGGCCAAGGTCCGCGGCTACCTCGCCGGACGGTTCAGCTTCAACGTCAAGGGCGGCCGCTGTGAGGCCTGCTCGGGCGACGGCACGATCAAGATCGAGATGAACTTCCTGCCCGACGTCTACGTCGCCTGCGAGGTGTGCGGGGGAGCGCGGTACAACCGCGACACCCTGACCATCCACTACAAAGGCAAGAACATCGCCGAGGTCCTCGACATGCCGATCGCCGAGGCCGCCGACTTCTTCGAGCCGATCTCCTCGATCCACCGGTTCCTGAAGACGCTCGTCGAGGTCGGCCTGGGCTACGTCCGTCTCGGCCAGAGCGCCACGACGCTGTCCGGCGGCGAGGCCCAGCGCGTCAAGCTCGCGACGGAGTTGCAGCGGCGGAGCAACGGGCGCAGTGTCTACGTCCTCGACGAGCCGACCACGGGTCTGCACTTCGAAGACGTCCGGAAGCTGCTGCTCGTCCTCGGCGGGCTCGTCGACAAGGGCAACACGGTCATCGTGATCGAGCACAACCTCGACGTCATCAAGTCCGCCGACTGGCTCATCGATATGGGCCCCGAGGGTGGAGCCGGTGGCGGGACGGTCCTCGCCACCGGAACACCCGAGCACCTCGCGACGGTCCCCGGCAGCCACACGGGCTTCTTCCTGAACGAACTGTTCGAGGCAGAGGCCGGCGGCAGCCGCAAGGCGGGCTGACGTGGTGGCCGTCCGCGGCGGAAGTGGTCTGGCGTACCGGCCGAAGGCGGGGGAGATCCCCACCATGCCCGGCGTGTATCGCTTCAGCGACGACTCGGGCCGGGTGCTCTACGTCGGCAAGGCGATGAACCTCCGCGCGAGGCTCAGCAACTACTTCGCGCCCCTGCACACGCTGCACGAGCGAACGCGCCGCATGGTGACGACCGCGACCGGGGTCACCTGGACGACGGTCGGCAGCGACGTCGAGGCGCTGCAGCTCGAGTACACGTGGATCAAGGAGTACGACCCGCCGTTCAACGTCAAGTTCCGCGACGACAAGTCGTATCCGTACCTCGCGGTCACCCTCGGTGACGAGGCGCCGCGCGTCATGGTCACCCGGAACACCCGGATCCCGGGGGCCAAGTACTTCGGTCCGTACCCGAAGATCTGGGCCGTCCACGACACGGTCGACCTCATGATCAAGGTCTTCCCGATCCGCACCTGCTCCGACTCGGCGTACAAGCGGGCCATGGCCTCGGGGAAGCCCTGTTTCCCCGGTCAGATCGGGCGGTGCGGCGGCCCCTGCTCCGGCAAGGTCACCATCGAGGAGCACCGCGCGATCGTCGACGACTTCGTCTCGTTCATGGTCGGCAACGACCGCCGCTTCACGACGCGCATCACCGCCGACATGAAGGCCGCCGCGGCCCGCCAGGACTACGAGTCCGCCGCCGTCTACCGGGATCAGCTCCAGGCGCTCGACCAGGTGCTCGCGAAGAGCGCGGTCGTCCTGCGCGACGCCGTGGACGCCGACCTGTTCGGCATCGACCACGACGAGCTCGCCGCGTCGGTGCAGCAGTTCATCGTCCGTGGCGGCCGCATCCGCGGTGTGCGGTCGTGGACCGTCGACAAGGAGCTCGACATGTCGACCGCCGAGCTCGTCGACAGCGTCGTCCAGCGGGTGTACGCCGCCGCGAGCGGGACCGAGGTCCCGCGGGAGGTACTCGTCCCGGAACTGCCGGACGACGCCGAGAGCCTCGAGGACTGGCTTGCCGAACGCCGCGGCTCGAAGGTCGCCCTCCGCGTCGCCCAGCGTGGCGAGAAGGCGACGCTCATGGAGACCGCGGTCGTCAACGCCAAGCAGGCCCTCATGCTCTACAAGACCCGGCGCAGCTCCGACTTCGTCGCCAGGACCCAGGCGCTCGAGGACATCCGCGACGCGCTCGGGATGCCCGAGGCACCGCTGCGGATCGAGTGCTTCGACGTGTCGCACCTGAGCGGTACCAACATCGTGGCGTCGATGGTGGTCTTCGAGGACGGGCTGTCCCGCAAGGACGAGTACCGTCGCTTCGGCGTCGCCGAGTCCACCGACGACACCGACTCGATCTACCAGGTCGTCTCTCGGCGACTCGCACACCTCACGTCGTCCGAGCCCGTCGAGACGGTCGACGAGACCACGGGGGAGCGCAAGCGCCGGAAGTTCACCTATCCGCCGCAGCTCCTCATCGTCGACGGCGGGCAACCGCAGGTCGCCGCTGCCGCACGTGCTCTGGAGGAGTCCGGCCTGACCGGGATCACCCTGTGCGGACTGGCGAAGCGACTGGAGGAGATCTGGTTGCCCGACGACCCGTATCCGGTGATCCTGCCGCGGGGGAGCGAAGCGCTGTTCCTCCTCCAACGTGTCCGCGATGAGGCGCACCGGTTCGCCATCAGCTTCCAGCGACAGAAGCGGAAGCGCGACATCTCGACCGTCCTCGGCGAGATCCCGGGGCTCGGTCCGGCGAAGGTCCGCGAGCTGCTCAAGCACTTCGGATCCGTCGCCCGCCTGAAGACCGCGACGCCGGCCGAGATCACCGAGGTCAAGGGCATCGGCGACAAACTGGCGGCCACGGTGCACGAGGCGTTGACCTCCGGCTCCGCACAGCCCTCGCAGGCCTCGCGGAATGGGTAGGCTGGGACTTCAGACCTTCGAGGAAAGCGTGTCGATGACCCCGGGCCAGCCGCAGCACCAGCAGGAAGTCCTCATCGTCACGGGGATGTCCGGCGCCGGACGCTCCACCGTCGCGAACGCGCTCGAGGATCTCGGCTGGTACGTCGTCGACAACCTGCCCCCGCAGATGCTCCGTCCCCTCGTCGACCTCGCCGAGCGCGCCGGATCACGTCTGCCGCGGATCGCCGCGGTGGTCGATGTCCGCGGCCGCGACTTCTTCAGCGAGCTGCAGGAGATCGTGCCGGCGCTCCGGGGCGGGACACACCTCCGCATGATCTTCCTGGAGGCGACCGACGCGGCGCTCGTCCGCCGGTTTGAAGCCGTCCGCAGGCCGCACCCGCTGCAGGGCGAGGGAACGATCCTCGACGGCATCGTCGCGGAGCGTCACCGACTGAGCGAGATCCGTGAGTCGAGCGATGTCATCATCGACACGAGCGACCTCAACATCCACCAGCTCGCCACGACCACGCGCGAGCTCTTCGCCGGCGCGGAGACACCGGGTGTCCAGGTCACCGTGCTGAGCTTCGGGTTCAAGTACGGCCTGCCGCCCGACGCCGACCTCGTCGCCGACATGCGGTTCCTCCCGAACCCGTTCTGGGTTCCGGAGCTGCGTGCGTTGAGCGGTCAGGACCCCGAGGTCAGTGAGTACGTGCTCTCGCAGACCGGAGCCGCCGAGTTCCTCGAGGGCTACGCCCACGCCCTCGAACCCGTCCTCGCCGGATACCAGCGTGAGAATAAGCGTCACGTAACGATCGCCGTCGGCTGCACAGGGGGCAAGCACCGCTCGGTCGCGGTCGCCCTCGAGCTCGCCGACCGGCTGCGGAACCAGTCCGGCGTCGCCGTGCACGTCCGGCACCGAGACCTCGGGCGCGAATGACGCCCCTGGGCCCGACGCAGCCGCGGCGGAGCCCGAACGGTCCGAGGCACCACGCCTCCGGATCGCGAACATGCAGGATCGACGCCGCACTCCGACGGCGCGATCACGACAGATAGGAACCACCGTGGCCCTCACCGCCGACGTCAAGAACGAACTGGCGCTCGTCCGCGAGACCCGCAACTCGGTCCGAGCGGCCGAGCTCGCGTCCCTGCTCCGCTTCTCCGGCGGACTCCACACGATCTCCGGACGCGTGGCGATCGAAGCCGAACTCGACAGTCCGACCCTCGCCCAGCGGGTGCGTCGCGACATCGGCGAGCTCTACGGGATCCGCAGCGAGATCCTGGTGCAGAACCCCGGCAGCTCCGGCAAACCGAGCCTGTTCGTGGTGCGCGTCATCGAGGGCGGCGAGACCCTCGCCCGGCAGACCGGACTCCTCGACGCCCGACGGCGTGCGGTCCGCGGGCTACCGAACCGGCTGACCACCGGGTCGCGCGACGAACTCGCCGCTGTCTGGCGGGGGGCGTTCCTCGCGACGGGGTCCCTCACCGACCCCGGTCGATCCGCGTCACTCGACGTCGTGTGCCCCGGCAACGAGTCCGCGATGGCGCTCGTCGGTGCCGCCGGCCGCATCGGTGTCTCCGCGAAGGCACGTGAGGTGCGCGGCATCCATCGTGTCGTCATCCGCGAAGGCGACGCGATCAGCGGCATGCTGTCGCTCATGGGGGCCACCGGCACCGTCACCTCCTGGGAGGAGATGCGGCAGCGCAAGGAGGTCCGGGCGACCGCGAACCGCCTCGTCAACTTCGACGACGCCAACCTGCGCCGCTCCGCCCAGGCGGCCGTGGCGGCCTGCGCGCGCGTCGAACGCGCCCTCGAGATCCTCGGCGACGAGGTCCCCGACCACCTGCAGTACGCCGGTGCCCTGCGCCTCGACCACCGTGAGGCCAGCCTCGACGAACTAGGCCACTTCGCCGACCCTCCCATGACGAAGGACGCCATCGCCGGCCGCATCCGGCGCCTGCTCGCCATGGCGGACAAGCACGCGAGCGATCTCGGCATCCCCGGCACGGACGCCAACCTCCCAGCGGATTACGAGGACTGAAACAGCTCGTGAAGCCTCGCCGACCCGCCATCGTCGCGGTTCGTCATCCTGGGAACAAGCCCCGACTCCCGACGGTTGCCGCTCACTAGACTGGGTGATGACGCTCAGAGCCGTGTGCAGACAGCGCACGGGACAACACGAGGAGATCACGAAGAATGGCTGTTTACTCACTGCCCGAATTGCCGTACGACTACAGTGCGCTCGAGCCGCACATCAGTGCGACCATCACCGAGCTCCACCACGACAAGCACCACGCCACCTACGTGGCCGGTGCGAACACGGCCCTCGAGAAGCTCGCTGAGGCCCGCGACGCCAACGACTTCACGAACGTCAACAAGCTTGAGAAGGACCTCGCGTTCAACCTCGGCGGTCACGTCAACCACACCATCTGGTGGAACAACCTCTCCCCGGACGGCGGCGACAAGCCGACCGGCGAGCTCGAGTCGGCCGTCGACGAGTACTTCGGCAGCTTCGACAAGTTCCAGGCGCACTTCACCGCCGCGGCGCTCGGCGTGCAGGGTTCCGGATGGGCCGCGCTCACCTGGGACACCCTCGGTCAGCGCATCAACATCCAGCAGTTCTTCGACCAGCAGGGCAACTTCCCGGCCGGCACCGTCCCGCTGCTGCTGCTCGACGTCTGGGAGCACGCCTACTACCTCGACTACAAGAACGTCCGCGCCGACTACGTCAAGGCGTTCTGGAACATCGTCAACTGGGCCGACGTCCAGGCACGCTTCGAGGTCGCGCGCAAGCAGACCAACGGCCTGCTGGTACTGTCGTAGTTGACCGGTCCGTCCCGGTCCCACGGGCCGGGACGGACCACCTTCCTCCTCACTCGGGGAGGGCGCTCACTCCGAGCAGACCGTACAATCGCGCCGTCTGGCGCCTCAGTATCAGGAGTCATCTGTGTCCGTCAAGATCGGCATCAACGGCTTCGGCCGCATCGGCCGCAACTTCTTCCGCGCCGCCCTCGCCAAGGGCAGCGACCTCGAGATCGTCGCTGTCAACGACCTCACCGACAACAAGGCGCTCGCCCACCTCCTGAAGTACGACTCCATCACGGGTCGTCTGGACGCGACGGTCGAGCTCGACGGCGACAAGATCATCGTCAACGGCAAGCCCATCATCGTGCTCGCGGAGCGCGACCCCGCAGACCTCCCCTGGGGCGAGCTCGGCGTCGACATCGTCATCGAGTCGACCGGTCGCTTCACGAAGTCCGACGACGCCCGCAAGCACATCACCGCCGGCGCCAAGAAGGTCCTCGTGTCGGCTCCCGCCACGGGCAGCGACGTCGCCACGATCGTCCTCGGCGTCAACGAGGGCACCTACGACGCCGCGACGCACGACATCATCTCGAACGCGTCCTGCACGACGAACTGCCTCGCGCCGCTCGCGAAGGTCCTGCTCGACAACTTCGGCATCGAGCGTGGCCTCATGACCACGGTCCACGCCTACACCGCCGACCAGAACCTGCAGGACGGCCCGCACAGCGACCTCCGTCGTGCACGCGCCGCCGCCGTCAACATCATCCCGACCTCCACCGGTGCAGCCAAGGCACTCGGCCTGGTCATCCCGGAGCTCGTCGGCAAGCTCGACGGCTACGCTCTGCGCGTCCCGGTCCCGACCGGTTCGATCACCGACCTCACGGTCGAGCTGACCAACCCGGCCACCGTCGAGGAGATCAACGCCGCGTACAAGACTGCCGCAGAGGGCCCCCTCAAGGGCATCCTGAAGTACACCGAGGACCCGATCGTCTCGAGCGACATCGTGACCGACCCGCACTCCTCGATCTTCGACGCCGGCCTCACCAAGGTCATCGGCTCGCAGGTCAAGGTCGCCTCGTGGTACGACAACGAGTGGGGCTACTCGAACCGCCTCGTCGACCTCACCGAGTACGTCGCGGACCGCCTCTAACCGACCGGCTGTCTGCAGCACTCCTCACCCGAGCAGCCAGACGCCGCATGGTCCGAACGGGCGTCCTGAATCATCTTCAGGGCGCCCGTTCGGCTTCGTCGGTGGTCGTGGCTCAGCGCAGAGAAAGACCCTCCTCATGACCCTCCGCACCCTCGACTCGCTGGGCGACCTCAGCGGTCGCCGAGCCGTCGTCCGCCTCGACCTCAACGTTCCGCTCAAGGACGGCGTCATCACCGATGACGGCCGCATCCGCGCGGCACTCCCCACCCTCAACGCGCTCATCAACCAGGGTGCGCGTGTCGTCATCGTCTCGCACCTCGGCCGCCCAGACGGCACACCCGACGCGAAGTACAGCCTTGCGCCCGTGGCGCAGCGGTTGTCCGAACTCCTCGGCAAGCCCGTGACCTTCGCCGCCGACACCGTCGGCAGTGCCGCGACCGACGCCGTCGCCGCGCAGACCGACGGTGACGTCGTGCTGCTCGAAAACCTGCGCTTCAACTCGGCCGAGACCAGCAAGGACGCCGGCGAACGCGAGGCGTTCGCCGCCAAGCTCGCCGCGTTCGGCGACGTCGTCGTCTCCGACGGCTTCGGTGTCGTCCACCGGAAGCAGGCGAGCGTGTACGAGCTCGCGAAGCTGCTCCCGAGCGCTGCCGGGCTGCTCATCGCCGCCGAGCTCGAGGTCCTCGACCGTCTCACCGAGGGCCCGGAGCGCCCCTACACCGTCGTCCTGGGCGGCTCGAAGGTGTCCGACAAGCTGGGCGTCATCGGCCACCTGCTGCCGCGCGTCGACTCGCTGCTCATCGGCGGTGGCATGTTGTTCACCTTCCTCGCCGCCCAGGGGCACGCCGTCGGTTCGAGCCTGCTCGAAGCAGACCAGATCGAAACCGTCCGCGGGTACCTCGCGAAGGCCGACGAGCTCGGAGTGACGATCGTCCTGCCGACCGACGTCGTCGTCGCCTCGGCGTTCGGTGCCGACGCCGAGCACGTCGTGCGCCCGGCCGACGCCATCGAGGACACCCCGTTCGGTGCGTCAGGACTCGGACTCGACATCGGACCGGACACGGCTGCAGCGTTCGCCGAGATCGTCGCCGCGTCCAAGACGGTGTTCTGGAACGGCCCGATGGGCGTGTTCGAACTCGCGCCCTTCGCCGCCGGTACGCGCGCGGTCGCTGAAGCACTCACCCGCACGGACGGCCTGAGCGTCGTCGGTGGCGGTGACTCGGCCGCAGCGGTTCGTGCGCTCGGCTTCGATGATGACCAGTTCGGTCACATCTCAACTGGTGGCGGCGCCAGCCTCGAGTTCCTCGAGGGCAAGCGCCTGCCTGGACTGGAGGTCCTCGGATGGCAGCAGTAACCCCCGGGCGCACGCGTGTGCCCCTGATCGCCGGCAACTGGAAGCTCAACCTGGACCACCTCCAGGCGATCGCCCTCGTCCAGAAGCTCGATTGGACGCTGAAGGACGGCAAGCACGACTACGCCGACGCCGAGGTGGCCATCTTCCCGCCGTTCACGGACCTCCGCTCGGTCCAGACGATCGTCGCCGCCGACAAGCTCAAGCTGGCCTACGGCGCGCAGGACCTGTCGCAGCACGACTCGGGCGCTTACACCGGTGAGATCTCCGGAGCCTTCCTCGCGAAGCTCGACTGCCGCTACGTGCTCGTCGGACACTCCGAGCGCCGCACCCTGCACAACGAGACCGACGAGGTCGTCCAGGCGAAGACGGCGGCAGCCGTGCGACACGGCCTCGTCCCCGTCATCTGCATCGGTGAGACCGCCGAAGACCTCGAGGAACACGGCCCGTCGGCCGTCCCCGTGGCGCAGCTCAAGGCGGCCATCGAAGGACTCGCACCGGACGCGGACATCGTCGTGGCCTACGAGCCGGTGTGGGCCATCGGTTCCGGTCAGGCGGCGACGCCCGACCAGGCGCAGCAGGTCGCAGCCGCTCTACGCAGCACGCTCGCCGAGGTCCTCGGCGACGAAGCGGCGCAGCGCACGCGGATCCTGTACGGCGGTTCGGTGAAGGCCTCGAACATCGCTGGCTTCATGCGCGAACCCGACGTCGACGGTGCCCTCGTCGGCGGTGCGAGCCTGCTCGCCGAGGAGTTCGCCGGGATCGCCCGCTTCTCGCAGCACGTCGGACTCTGACCGACCTGCTGCACCAGCAGCACCGACACGGCTCGGCCCGCGGCACCAGCCGCGGGCCGAGCCGTGTCCGCTGAACCGTCGAGGTATACTGGACGGCGGTTCAGCCCCTCTGAACGCGAATGCGAAAGGTCTCACGTGGAGATTCTCCAGGTCATCCTGCAGGTGCTGCTCGGCATCACCAGCCTCCTGCTCACCTTCCTGATCCTGCTGCACAAGGGCCGCGGCGGCGGTCTGTCCGACATGTTCGGCGGCGGCTCCTCCAGCAACCTTGGTTCGTCAGGGGTCGCCGAGCGCAACCTCAACCGCTTCACCGTCATCCTCGGCCTGACCTGGGGTGCCTGCATCGTCGTGATCGGGCTCCTGACGAAGTTCGCCGCCGCCTAGACCGGCCGCGAAGCCCCGTTCCCGGGGACGCAACTCGACGCACCACACCCGAACCACTCTCGACAGTACGAGAAAGAGGAAACACCATGGCATCAGGCGGAAGCGCTATCAGGGGATCACGCGTCGGCGCCGGTCCCATGGGCGAGCAGGACCACGGCTACCACGCGGACCGCATCGCCATCTCCTACTGGGACGCCCTCGGCAACGAGACCGTCCGCCACTTCGCGGCGAACGTCCCCGACGAGGAGATCCCGGAGACGATCGACTGCCCGACGTCCGGCCTGCCGGCCGGTCGCGACAAGGCGAACCCGCCGGAGGTCGCGAAGCTCGAGCCGTACAAGACCCACCTCGCCTACGTGAAGGAACGACGCACGGAGGAAGAGGCCGAGCAGCTGCTCGAAGAGGCACTCCAGCAGCTCCGGGCACGCCGCGGTACGGCAGCGAAGTAGTCGGACAGCACCACCTATGCGGAAAGGCCGTTCCCCTCGGGGAACGGCCTTTCCGCATAGGTGGTGGCACCGGCTCGGCGACCGGCCTCCCGCTAGTACTCCGGGAGGATCAATGAATCCGGGACCTCTGCGGCAGCATCCTGGTCGACGAAGAACACCGTCCGTTTGCGTCCCTTGGCCCCGGCGGCGGGGACCTCGTTGTAGCTGGCACCAGCAAGGGCGAGGCCGAGTGCCGACGCCTTGTCGGCGCCGGCGAGGACGAGCCAGACCCGCACGGAGGAGTTGATCGCCGGCCGGGTCAGGCTGAGTCGTTCCGACGGCGGCTTGGGGGAGTTCCGCACCGGCACGACCGAGGTGTCGGTGACCGAGACCTCGGCCCGCTCCGGGAAGAGCGACGCGACGTGACCGTCGGGACCGACACCCAGGAACGTGATGTCGAACCGCGGGTGGTCCTCGCCGGGCCGCGCGAACCGACGGAGCTCGTCCGCGTAGCGCACCGCAGCGGCGTCGAGGTCGATGCCGTCCTCCGGCGCCGGGTATCCGTGCACGTGTTCGGCGACGAGGCCACGCTCCGGGAGTGCCAGCAGGGTCTCCAGCAAGGCCTCGCGTGCCTGCAGCTCGTTCCGATCGGCGTCGTCCCGAGCGACCCAGCGCTCGTCTCCCCACCAGAGGTGCACCCGGGACCAGTCCACCCGGTCGCGGTCCTTCGACGCGGCAACGGCGGCGAGCGTCCCCGTGCCGACCGTACCGCCCGTCAGGACGACGTGGACCGTCTCCTGCGACTCGAGCAGTTCACGGGTTCGGGACAGGAACCGCTTGGCGACCGAGGTCGTCAGCTGGTCGCGGTCCTGGTAGACGAGGACGCGTCGCTCGGTCGGCATCAGCTGGTCCGAGCGCGGAGCGTGACCGGCTCGCCGAGGCCGGGGAGGCCCACGGTGATGACTTGTCCGTACAGGACGTCCGGGTCGAGCGTGCGCAGCTCCTCGGCGAGGCAGTCGCGCAGACTGCGACGGGGAGCGAGAGGTCGTGCGTCGGCTGCCCGGGCTGGATCAGCGTCGCGATGTCGGGAACGGGACGCTCGAGGACGACGTTGCCGGACGCCCGCGTGAGGCGGACACCGTGGATGCCGCTCGACCCGTGCGCCATGCTGAGCTCGTGGGTCACGTCGACCTGCAACTGCAGCTGGAGCCAGGCGGCGAGCAGCTCGGTCGACGGAGAGTCCGAAGCTCCGGACACCTCGATCGCCGTGACGGGCTCGTACGGCGGCTGGTCGAGCACCGCGGCGAGCTGTGCACGCCAGAGTGTGAGCCTGGTCCACGCGAAGTCCGTGTCTCCGGGGGCGTAGTTCTCAGCGCGACCGCGGAGGGCGGCGTGGGTGTCCGCCGCCGCGGACGCGTCGGTGATGCGACGCTGGGCGATGCGGCCGATCGGTGACGTCGAGACGCGTTCCGGCGCCTCACCGGGCCACCAGGCGACCACGGGCGCATCGGGCAGGAGCAGACCGGTCACGAGGCTCTCCTCGTTCTCGGCGACCGCACCGTAGGCGCGGAGGATGACGACCTCGCTCGCTCCGGCGTCGCCGCCGACGCGGATCTGGGCGTCGAGCCGGTCCCCGATGGAGGAGTGCTGGTCGTCGTGCTCGGTGGAGAGGACGATGACCCGCATGGGGTGCTCGCGGGAGGCCTCGTTGGCGGCCTCGATGGCCTCCTCCTCGGCTCCGAGCCGCGTCGAGATCACCAGGGTGAGCACGCGACCCAGGGCGACGGCGCCGCCGTCCTCGCGGATGGTCACGAGCGCTTTCGAGAGCTTGCTCGTGGTCGTGTCTGGCAGGTCTACGATCATGGTCGTCTCCAGGTGCGTCCGTCGCGGTTCATGAGGTCGTCGGCCGAGGACGGGCCCCAGGTGCCGGGAGCGTACTGCTCGAGCGGCGTGTCCTGAGCGGCCCAGTACTCCTCGATCGGGTCGAGGATCTTCCAGGAGAGCTCGACCTCCTCGTGACGGGGGAAGAGGGGCGGGTCGCCCAACAGGACGTCGAGGATGAGACGTTCGTACGCCTCGGGGCTCGCCTCGGTGAAGGCGTGGCCGTAGCCGAAGTCCATCGTGACGTCGCGGACCTGGGTGCCGGCACCCGGGACCTTCGAACCGAAGCGGATGGTGACACCCTCGTCGGGCTGGACGCGGATGACCAAGGCGTTCTGGCCGAGCGCCGAGGTCTGGCTCTCCGCGAACAGGTACTGCGGAGCACGCTTGAAGACGACCGCGATCTCGGTGACGCGGCGTCCGAGGCGCTTCCCGGCACGCAGGTAGAACGGCACACCGGCCCACCGACGCGTGTTGATGTCGAGCCGCATGGCCGCGTAGGTCTCGGTCGTCGACTCCGGGTTCATCCCGTCCTCGTCGAGGAAGCCCAGTACGTGCTCGCCGCCCTGCCAACCGCCGGCGTACTGCCCACGGGCCGTCGCAGCCCCGAGGTCGTCGGGGAGGCGGACGGCCGCGAGGACCTTCTCCTTCTCCGCGCGCAGGTCTGCGGCGTTGAAGGAGATCGGCTCCTCCATCGCCGTGAGGGCGAGGAGCTGCAGCAGGTGGTTCTGGATGACGTCGCGCGCCGCTCCGATGCCGTCGTAGTACCCGGCCCGACCTCCGACGCCGATGTCCTCGGCCATGGTGATCTGCACGTGGTCGACGTGGTTGGCGTTCCAGATGGGCTCGTACAGCTGGTTCGCGAACCGGAGCGCCAGGATGTTCTGGACGGTCTCCTTGCCGAGGTAGTGGTCGATCCGGAAGATCGAGTCCGACGGGAAGACCGACTGCACGATGTCGTTCAGCTCGCGAGCCGTCTTGAGGTCGCTGCCGAACGGCTTCTCGATGACCACCCGGCGCCACTGACCGTCAGCCGGTTCCGCGAGTCCCGAGCGACGGAGCTGCTCGGTGACCTGCGGGAACGCCTTCGGGGGGATCGAGAGGTAGAACGCGTGGTTTCCCATCGTCCCGCGATCCGCATCGAGCTCCTCGATGGTCTCCTTCAGCTTCTCGAACGCCGCGTCGTCGCCGAATTCACCGGGGACGAACCGGATGCCCTGGGCGAGCTGGTTCCAGACGTCCTCGCGGAACTCGGTCCGGGCGTACTGCTTGACGGATTCGTGGACGACCTCCATGAAGTCCTGGTCCTCCCAGTCCCGTCGGGCGAACCCGACGAGTGAGAAGCCAGGGGGCAGGAGGCCCCGGTTCGCCAGGTCGTACACGGCCGGCATCAGCTTCTTGCGGGACAGGTCGCCTGTCACGCCGAAGATGATGAGGCCGCTCGGACCGGCGATCCGATTGAGGCGTCGATCGGTGTCCACCCGCAGCGGGTTGGACTCCGGGGTGATTTCCACCGGGGACATGAAGCTCCTTGTGCAGTGACGCGCTAGTCGTTGACGGCGTCGAAGAGGGTGACGATGTTCTGGTCCGGCGACGTGAGGGTCAGCGTGAGGACCGGACGACCGTGCTCGGCGAGGACGCGGGCGTCGCCGCCTGCCTGGGCCTCGATGAGCTGGCCGAAGGTGAACGGGCGCTCGGGGATCTCCAGGTCGACGGGGGCCGTCTCGGTGATCTGCAGGAACACGCCGTTCGCGGGGCCGCCCTTGTGGTACTGACCCGTCGAGTGCAGGAAGCGCGGACCCCACCCGAAGGTCGTGGGTCGTGCCGCCTTCGCCGCGACGAGGTCGCGGATGCTCTCGAGCTGCGGGGAGGCGAGGCGGTCGACGTAGCCCTGGATCGCGACGTAGCCGTCGGAGGGGAGCTGCGCGAGCAGTGCCTCGACGGCGCCGGACAGGGTGGTCACGCCGTCGAGCAGACCGGCCGAACCGCGGACCTCGACACCATCGGCGACGAAGGCGGGTGCCTCGGGCTCCGGACGGTTGTCGAGCAGACCACGGGTGGCGACCTTCGCGGACTCGACGTCCGGCTGGTCGAACGGATCGATGCCGATGAGGCGCCCGGCGACGACGGTCGCGTACTCCCACACAAGCATCATCGCGCCGAGGCTGCCGCTGACGAGGATCTCGCCCTCGTGGCGGTCGTGGCGCAGCAGGTGGAACTCGTGGGCGTCGTCGACGATGCGGACGATCTGGAGGTCGGCCGGCTTCGACTCGAGCTCGGGAGCGAGCGGGTTGAGCACGACGGGCAGCAGGCCACGACCGGACTTGCCGGTCGATTCGGCGATGAGCTGTTCGGCCCAGTCCGGGAATCCGACGATGTGCGTCCCGTCGGTGATGAGACCGAGCTTGTCACGCAGCGGAACGGTGCCGCCGATCGCCGCACCCAGGATGAGTCCCGGGTTCGACGCGTCGTCGATCGCGAGTTCGCCGAGCACCGCGTCGGCCTCGTCGAGCAGTGCGCCGATGTCGACACCGGCGAGACCGGACGGCACGAGACCGAAGGCGGTGAGCGCGCTGTAGCGGCCACCGACGTTGGGGTCGGCGTTGAAGACCCGGTAGCCGGCCTCGTTCGCCGCCGCCTCGAGCGGGGAGCCCGGGTCGGTGACGATGACGATCCGGCCGGCGGGGTCGATCCCCGTAGCCGTGAACGCGGCCTCGTAGGCGCGTCGCTGGCTGTCGGTCTCGACCGTGGAGCCGGACTTCGAGGAGACGACGAGCACCGAGGTCTCGAGGCGGTCCGCCAGGGCCGCGAGGACCTGACCGGGAGCGGTCGAGTCGAGGACGGTGAGGTTGCCACCGAGCGTGTTCGTGATGACCTCGGGTGCGAGCGAGGAACCGCCCATGCCCGCGAGCACGATGTGGTCGATGCCCTCGTCGTTGAACTGCTCACGGAGCGCGAGGATGGGCTCGACCAGCGGGCGGGAGATGGAGACCGCCTGGACCCAGCCGAGGCGTTTGGACGCCTCGGCCTCGGCCGCAGGACCCCACAGCGTGGGGTCCTGGTCCGTGATGCGCGACGCGACGAGGTCGCTGACGAGCGTCGGGACCACCGATGCGACAGCGGCTTCCGCCGCGCCGCTCACGCGGATCTTGAAGCTCACTTGGAGGCCTCCAGAGCCGTCTTCACGGTCTCGAGCAGCTCGTCCCAGGACACGATGAACTTCTCGACACCCTCGCGCTCGAGCAGCGCCGTCACCTCGTCGTACGACACGCCGAGTGCGGCGATGGCGTCGAGGACCTCGTTCGCAGCCGCGTAGGAGCCGGTGACGGTGTCGCCGGTGATCACACCGTGGTCGAAGGTCGCCTCGAGGGTCTTCTCCGGCATGGTGTTGACGACGCCGTCCGCGACGAGCTCGGTCACGTAGAGCGTGTCGGGGAGATCGGCGGACTTGACGCCCGTCGAGGCCCAGAGCGGACGCTGCTTGTTGGCGCCGGCCTCGAGGAGCGCGGTGGCGCGCTCGCTCGCGAACTCCTGCTCGAAGACCTGGTAGGCGAGCTGGGCGTTCGCGACGCCGGCCTTGCTCTTCAGCGCGGTCGCCTCGGGGCTGCCGATCGCGTCGAGACGCTTGTCGATCTCGGTGTCGACCCGCGACACGAAGAACGAGGCGACCGAGTGGATCGTCGAGAGGTCGTGGCCCGCGGCCTTGGCCTGCTCGAGACCGGTGAGGAACGCGTTGATGACCTCGCGGTAGCGGGTGAGGCTGAAGATCAACGTGACGTTGACGCTGATGCCGGCGCCGATGACCGCGGTGATGGCCTCGAGGCCCTCGACCGTCGCGGGGATCTTGATCATCGCGTTGGGCTGGTTGACCTTGGCCCAGAGCTGCTTGGCCTGGTCGATCGTCGAGGCTGCGTCGTGCGCGAAGCCCGGCTCGACCTCGATCGACACGCGGCCGTCGTACCCGTTCGAGGAGTCGTAGACCCCACGGAAGATCTTCGATGCCGCGGCCACGTCGTCGGTGGTGATCTCGAAGACCGCCTCGGTGACGTCCTTGCCGTCGGCGGCGAGCTGGGCGACCTGCTCGGCGTAGACGTCGCCGTTGCTGAGCGCGGACGCGAAGATCGTCGGGTTCGTCGTGACACCGACGACGTTGCGGTCGGCGATGAGCTGCTCCAGCCCACCGGACTGGATGCGTCCGCGGGAGAGGTCGTCGAGCCAGATGCTGACGCCGGCGGCGGACAGCTGGGCGGTTGGGGTTTCAGTCATGTTCTTCTGTCTCCTTCGCCCGGGCTACTTGCCGAGCGTCTCGTGTGCTGCGGAGACGACTGCCTCCGTGGTGATGCCGAACTCACGGAACAGCGTCTTGTAGTCGGCGGACGCACCGAAGTGCTCGATCGACACGGTCCGGCCGGCGTCGCCGACGATGCTCTTCCAGGTCAGGCCGAGACCCGCCTCGACGGACACGCGTGCGGTGACGGCCTTCGGGAGGACGGACTCGCGGTACTCGGCGGACTGCTCCTCGAACCACTCGAGTGCGGGCACCGAGACGACGCGGGCGTTGACGCCCTCGCCGCGCAGGACCTCGCGGGCCTCGACGGCGAGCTGGAGCTCGGAGCCCGTCGCGATGAGGATGACGTCCGGCGTGCCGCCGGGCGCCTCGGCGAGGATGTACGCACCCTTGGCGACGTTCGACGCTGCAGCGAAGGTCTCGCTGGTGGCGTCGCCCGTGCCGCGCTCGAACACCGGGATGTTCTGACGGGTCAGCGCGATGCCGGTCGGGCCGCCGCGACGCTTGAGGATCTCGAGCCAGGCGTAGGCCACCTCGTTCGCGTCACCCGGTCGCACGACGGCGAGGTTCGGGATGGCGCGGAGCGAGGCGAGCTGCTCGATCGGCTGGTGCGTGGGGCCGTCCTCGCCGAGGGCGACGGAGTCGTGGGTCCACACGAAGATGGACGGCACGTTCATGAGCGCGGCGAGACGGACGGCCGGACGCATGTAGTCGCTGAAGATGAGGAAGGTGCCACCGAACGCGCGGGTCGGGCCGTGCAGGACGATGCCGTTGAGGATCGCTGCCATGGCGTGCTCGCGGATGCCGAAGTGCAGGACGCGACCGTAGGGGTTCCCGGTCCACTCGTGGGTGGAGTGCTCGCTCGGGATGAACGACGCACCGCCCTCGATCGTCGTGTTGTTCGACTCGGCGAGGTCGGCCGAACCGCCCCAGAGCTCCGGGATGACCGGGCCGAGGGCGTTGAGCACCTTGCCGGATGCGGCGCGGGTCGAGACGTCCTTGCCGGCCTCGAACACGGGCAGCGCCGACTCGACACCCTCGGGGAGTTCGCCGGCCTCGAGACGCTCGAGCAGCGCAGCGCGCTCCGGGTTGGCCGCGGCCCAGGCGTCGAACGTCTGCTGCCACTCGGCGCGTGCCTCGGCACCGCGGTCGATCGCCTTGCGAGTGTGCTCGATGACCTCGTCGGCGACGAAGAAGTTCTGCTCGGGGTCGAAGCCGAGCACCTCCTTGACGGCCGCGAGCTCCTCGGCGCCCAGCGCCGAACCGTGGATCTTGCCGGAGTTCTGCTTCTTGGGAGCCGGCCAACCGATGATGGTCTTGAGGATGATGAGCGACGGCTTGTCGGTCTCGGCCTTCGCGGCCTCGATCGCGTCGTTGAGCGCGTGGACGTCCTCGACGTACTCGCCCGTCTTCTTCCAGTCGACGACCTGGACGTGCCAGTGGTAGGCCTCGTAGCGGGCCTTGACGTCCTCGGTGAAGGCGATGTTGGTGTCGTCCTCGATCGAGATCTGGTTGGAGTCGTAGATCGCGATGAGGTTGCCGAGCTGCTGGTGACCGGCGAGCGAGGAGGCCTCGCTCGTGACGCCTTCCTGCAGGTCGCCGTCGCCGGCGATGACGTAGACGAAGTGGTCGAACGGGCTCGTGCCGGCCTCGGCCTCGGGGTCGAACAGGCCACGCTCGAAGCGGGACGCGTACGCGAAGCCCACGGCGGAGGCGAGCCCCTGGCCGAGGGGACCGGTGGTGATCTCGACGCCGTCGGTGTGGCCGTACTCCGGGTGACCCGGCGTGAGCGAGCCCCAGGTGCGGAGCGCCTCGAGGTCGGAGAGTTCCAGACCGTAGCCGCCCAGGTAGAGCTGGACATACTGGGTCAGGGAGCTGTGCCCGACCGACAGGACGAAGCGGTCGCGTCCGAGCCAGTCCTGGTCCTTCGGATCGCGTCGCATGACCTTCTGGAACAGCAGGTAGGCGGCGGGGGCGAGACTCATCGCCGTTCCCGGGTGGCCGTTGCCGACCTTCTCCACCGCGTCGGCGGCGAGGATGCGCGCCGTGTCGACTGCTTTGCTGTCAATGCTTTCCCACTGCAGATCTGCCACTGAATACTGACCCTTCTCATCGGAACAGGAGGCCGACGAGCGGTCGAGCCTTCTTCTGTGCGTTCGCGGCCCACGTCGTCTTCGGCGTCCGAGCACACGACACCGCTCTTCGAACTGGGTGAAGGGGGGCGCACGCGTGCACAGTGGCTGGCGAGCACTTCCCAGCATAGCGAACCCCTGCAGCCGAGGGTCGATGTTCGACGAGCGCGAACACGCGACGTCACGGATCGTCGCAGAGCTTGCAGGACAGGCGTCACCCGGTGAGGGACCGCGCGCCTGCGCACCGTGAGTAGGGAGCCGCCCGCGCGTGTCGTAGAATCGTCTGCGGACCGCGCACCGGGCGAGCAGTGCGTGGTGAACCGAACGTTAGAGGAGCAATGGACGTCGCTGTAGCAGAACGTGTGTCGAGCCCCAAGCTCGGTTTCCGACGCAAGGCGAAGGCGTACATCGCCCTCACCAAGCCGCGGGTCATGGAACTGCTGCTCGTGACGACGATCCCCGTCATGATCCTCGCGAAGGGCGGTCTGCCCGACTGGTGGCTCGTCATCGCGACCGTCATCGGCGGCTCCTTGAGCGCCGGCTCCGCGGCGGCGTTCAACTGCTACATCGACCGCGACATCGACGCGGTCATGGACCGCACGAAGAAGCGGCCCCTCGTGACCGGCGAGCTCACCCCGCGCGAGGCACTCGTGTTCGCGTGGACGCTCGGCGTCGTCTCGACGGTCTGGCTCCTCGCCACCACCAACTGGCTCGCGGCGGCGCTGTCCGTCGGCGCGATCCTCTTCTACGTCTTCGTGTACACGCTATGGCTGAAGCGACGCACCCAGCAGAACATCATCTGGGGTGGGATCGCGGGCTGCTTCCCCGTCGTCATCGGCTGGGCCGCCGTCACCGGTTCACTCACGTGGGCACCGATCATCCTCTTCGCGGTCGTGTTCCTCTGGACGCCCCCGCACTACTGGCCGCTGTCCATGAAGTACCGCAGCGACTACCAGGCCGTCGGCGTGCCGATGCTCGCCGTCGTCCGCGGTCGCGCGCAAGTCGGCCTCCAGGTCATCCTGTACGCGTGGGCGACGGTCGTCTGCTCACTTCTGCTCATCCCGGTGGCCGACATGGGGCTGTTGTACAGCGCCGTCGCTCTCCTGTCCGGCGGCTGGTTCGTCTACGAGACCCACCGCCTCTACAACCTCGCGATCCGCCACGAGCACGTCTCGCCGATGCGCGTCTTCCACGGGTCGATCACCTACCTGACCCTCCTGTTCCTCGCCGTCGGCATCGACCCGCTGCTCCCGTTCTGACCCGGTGGCTGACGCAGCGGAACGCGGCCGGCTGATCGCTGCGACGGGGGAGAGCCCCGACATCGTCTTCGATCGGTTCGTCTCCTGGGCCGAGGCCGGGGGACTCAGCCTGTACCCGGCGCAGGAGGAGGCGCTCATCGGCATCGTCGACGGCGCCAACGTCATCCTCTCCACGCCGACGGGCACCGGCAAGAGCCTCGTCGCCGCCGGCGCACATTTCGCGGCGCTGAGCTCCGGTCGCCGCAGCTACTACACGGCGCCCATCAAGGCGCTCGTGAGCGAGAAGTTCTTCGCGCTCGTCGAGATGTTCGGCGCGGAGAACGTCGGGATGGTCACCGGGGACTCCTCGGTGAACGCCGACGCACCGATCGTCTGCTGCACCGCGGAGATCGTCGCCAACCTGGCGCTCCGGCACGGCGAGGACGCCGGCATCGACCAGGTCGTGATGGACGAGTTCCACTTCTACGCCGACCCCGACCGCGGGTGGGCGTGGCAGGTGCCGCTCCTCACCCTCCCGGACACACAGTTCATCCTCATGTCCGCGACCCTCGGCGACGTCGGCGACCTCGCGCGCGACCTCGAGCGCCGGACCGGCCGTGAGACCGCCATCGTGACCGGCGTCGAACGACCGGTGCCGCTCCACTTCTCCTACGCGACCACACCGATCCACGAGACCGTGGAAGACCTCCTCCACACGGGACAGGCTCCGATCTACATCGTCCACTTCGCGCAGGCGGCGGCACTCGAGCGGGCACAGGCGTTGACCAGCCTCAAGGTCGTCACCCGCGAGCAACGCGACGAGATCGCCGACGCCATCGGCGACTTCCGGTTCAGCACCGCGTTCGGCGCGACGCTGTCCCGGCTCGTCCGCAGCGGGATCGGCGTGCACCACGCCGGCATGCTGCCGAAGTACCGACGCCTCGTGGAGCAGCTGGCCCAACGTGGTCTCCTCCGCGTCATCTGCGGGACGGACACCCTCGGCGTCGGGATCAACGTCCCGATCCGCACGGTCCTGTTCACGGCGCTCACGAAGTACGACGGCACGAAGATGCGCCAGGTGAACGCCCGGGAGTTCCACCAGATCGCCGGTCGTGCGGGTCGGGCCGGCTACGACACCGCGGGCACCGTCGTCGTCCAGGCCCCCGAGCACGAGACCGAGAACCTCAAGCTCATCGAGAAGGCCGGCGACGACCCGAAGAAGCGCCGGAAGATCATCCGGAAGAAGGCGCCGGAGGGGTTCGTGTCCTGGGGGGAGCCGAGCTTCCAGCGCCTCGTCGCGGCCGAGCCTGAGACGCTGACCAGCCACATGCAGCTCACCCACGCGATGATGCTCAGCGTCATCGCACGCGGCGGCGACAGCTTCGGCACCATCCGCTCCCTCGTCTTCGACAACCACGAGCCTCGGGCGAGACGCTTCGCCCTGGCCAGGCGCGCGCTCGAGATCTACCGCACCCTCCGTACGGCAGGGGTGATCACCCAGACGATCGACCCCGCGACGGGTGAGGTCGTCATCGGCCTCACGGTCGAACTGCAGCCGAACTTCGCGCTCAACGCTCCGCTGTCGCCCTTCGCCCTCGCCGCGTTCGAGCTGTTGGACCCCGCGGAGCCTGGCTTCGCCCTCGACGTCATCTCGGTCGTCGAGTCGACGCTCGACGATCCCCGCCAGATCGTCATGGCCCAACAGCACCTCGCCAGGGGCGAGGCCGTGCAGGCGATGAAGGCCGAGGGGATCGAGTACGACCAGCGCATGGAGCTCCTCGAGGCGGTCACCCATCCGAGACCGCTGGCGGAACTCCTCGAGGCGGCGTTCACGAGCTACACCGCCGCGCAGCCGTGGGCACTCGACCTCGAGCTCCGTCCGAAGGCGGTCGTCCGCGACTTCATCGAGCGCGCACTGAACTTCAGCGAGTTCGTCTCGTTCTACAGCCTCTCGAGGTCCGAGGGGCTCGTCCTGCGGTACCTCTCCGACGCTTTCCGGGCGATCCGGCAGAGCGTGCCGGACGAGTTCAAGGACGAGGAGCTCCAGGACCTCATCGAGTGGCTCGGAGAACTCGTCCGACAGGTCGACTCGAGTCTGCTCGACGAATGGGAGGAACTGTCCCACCCGGACCCCGAACGCCATGCGGAGGCGAGTCGGTCACTCCCACCCGCGCCACGGAGCGTCCTCGCCAACCGCCGGGCGTTCACCGTCCTCGTCCGGAACGAACTCTTCCGCCGGGTCCAGCTCGCGTCGCTGGAGCGCTACGACGCGCTCGGCGAGCTCGACTCGTCGGCTGGATTCGACGCCGACACTTGGGCGGACGCCATGGATCCGTACTTCGAGGAGCACGGTGAACTCCCGACCGGCGCTGCAGCACGGAGCCCGGCGCTGCTGGTCGTCGACGACGAGGACGAGCGCCCCGTCGGCGACACGGGCGGTGTCTGGCGGGTGCGTCAGGTGTTCGCCGATCCGGCCGGCGACCATGACTGGGGGATCAGCGCGGTCATCGATCTCGACGCCTCCGACGAGACCGGGACCGCGGTCGTCCGGGTGACCGCTGTCGGGATGCTCTGAGCCGTCAGCAGTCGCAGTGAGCCCTCAGCAGGCGCGCTGAGCCGTCAGCGGGAGAGCGTCTGAGCCGTCAGCGCGAGACGCTGAGCGATGCCGACTCCTCGACGCGTGACGCGGTCCGGACCGGGATCCGCTGCTGCAGCACGACCCAGGTCATCGCGGCGACGAGCAGCCCGGCGAGCACCATGTGCAGCCCCACGAGCACCTCGGGGAGTCCGAGGCGGGCCTGGGTGAGCCCCACGATGATCTGCACCACTTCGACCGCCAGCAGGGTGGAGACCGCGGCGCGCACCCCGCGCGACCCGCGGCGGGCACCGAGCGCGATCGCGCCGACGAGCAGCACGATGGTGCCAGCGAGCGTCGCGTAGGCGGGCCAGCTGTGGAGATGCTGGAGGAACTCGGGGTCGAACCCGTTGCGCGGCGCCGGCACCTCCTTCGAGTTGTCGCCGGCGTGCGGGCCCGAGCCCGTCGTCAGGATGCCGAACACGACGGTGACGGCGACGAAGAGGCTCGTCAGGTGGACGACGCCGAGGTACCAGCCGGGCATGACCTTCACCGCACCACGGGGGCCGCGGTAGACCCGATGGACGAGCATCGTCGCGAGGGCGACCAGGACGATCGAGATGACGAAGTGGAGCCCGACCACGTACGGGTTCAGCCCGGTGAGGACGGTGATGCCGCCGAGGACCGCCTGCGCGGGGATCGACAGGCCCTGGAGCAGGGTCAGCCGGAAGAGGTCGGGGCGCTGCCGACGCATGCGGATCACCGCGAGGAACGCGGCGATCACGATGGCCGCGAGGACGAAGGTGAGGAGTCGGTTGCCGAACTCGATGAACCCGTGGATGCCCATCTCCGGCGTGTTGACGAAGGAGTCGTCCGTGCAGCGCGGCCACGTCGGGCACCCGAGCCCGGAGGCCGTCAGACGCACGGCGCCCCCGGTCCCGATGAGGACGAGCTGGAAGGCGAACGAGAGCCAGGCGACGACCCGTACGCGCTTGTCGATCGTCGTCGGCAACCACTGCCAGAACCGGGTGGCCCGCACCCGGTCGGGAAGGGACGGTGCCGGCGTCGGTCGACCGGCGGTCTTGGAGTGGTGTGACACGGGGTCGATCCTTCGGTTCGCGGTGGCCACGGCTGCCGTATCCACCGTCCTCACCCACAACCCACAGGAAGCTGTAGGATTATGAGGTTCACGGTGCGCGCGAGAAGCGCCATGGTTCATGAACATTGTAGGTTCGCGAAGAAGCCGCCCGCACATCCCCTCCCCAATCCGCTCCGATCAGGCGCGTGCCATGGGAGGGAATGACGACCTCCAGCCGGTGGTTGTCTCCAGGGAGGAAAGAGGGACACATGTCAGACATCCTGATCGATCGCCCGGAGCTCGCCGGACTCGGCCAATACGAGTTCGGATGGCACGACGGCGACGTCGCCGGCGCTTCAGCGCGCCGCGGCATCTCCACCGAGGTCGTGGCCGACATCTCCGCACTGAAGAACGAACCGGACTGGATGCTGCAGCGCCGCCTCAAGGCCCTGCAGCTGTTCGAGCGCAAGCCCATGCCGACGTGGGGCGCCGACCTCTCCGAGATCGACTTCGAGAACATCAAGTACTTCGTCCGCTCCACCGAGAAGCAGGCTCAGACCTGGGAGGACCTGCCGGACGACATCAAGAACACCTACGAGAAGCTCGGCATCCCCGAGGCGGAGCGCCAGCGCCTCGTCTCCGGCGTCGCCGCGCAGTACGAGTCCGAGGTGGTCTACCACCAGATCAACGAGGAGCTCGAAGCGCAGGGTGTCATCTTCATGGACACCGACACCGCGTTGCGCGAGCACCCCGAGTTCTTCGAGGAGTACTTCGGCACGGTCATCCCGTCCGGCGACAACAAGTTCGCCGCGCTGAACACCGCCGTGTGGTCGGGTGGCTCCTTCGTCTACGTGCCGCCCGGCGTGCACGTCGAGATCCCGCTGCAGGCCTACTTCCGGATCAACACCGAGAACATGGGTCAGTTCGAGCGCACGCTGATCATCGCCGACGAGGGCAGCTACGTGCACTACATCGAGGGCTGCACCGCGCCGATCTACAAGTCCGACTCGCTGCACTCCGCGGTCGTCGAGATCATCGTCAAGAAGAACGCCCGCGTCCGCTACACGACGATCCAGAACTGGTCGAACAACGTCTACAACCTGGTCACGAAGCGCGCCACGGCCGCCGAAGGCGCGACCATGGAGTGGATCGACGGCAACATCGGATCCAAGGTCACGATGAAGTACCCGTCCATCTACCTCATGGGCGAGCACGCCAAGGGCGAGACCCTGTCCGTCGCGTTCGCCGGTCCCGGCCAGCACCAGGACGCCGGCGCGAAGATGATCCACATGGCTCCGTACACGCAGTCGTCCATCGTCTCCAAGTCGATCGCCCGAGGCGGCGGACGCGCAGGGTACCGCGGCGAGGTCCGGGTGGACGCCAACGCCCATCACTCGGCCAACACCGTGCGCTGCGACGCGCTCCTGGTCGACACCATCTCCCGCAGCGACACGTACCCGGCGATCGACATCCGTGTGGACGACGTCCAGCTCGGACACGAGGCGACGGTCTCCAAGGTCAGCGAGGAGCAGCTCTTCTACCTCATGAGCCGCGGCATGCCGGAAGACGAGGCCATGGCGATGATCGTCCGCGGCTTCATCGAGCCGATCGCCCGCGAACTGCCCATGGAGTACGCACTCGAACTCAACAAGCTCATCGAGATGGGCATGGAAGGATCCGTCGGTTAATGACGACTGCAGCACCGACTCAGACCGAAGGACAGCACGGCATCACGGCACACAGCGACGGCGCAGGACGCGTCATCCCGGTGCAGACCCGATCGGAGCGCTTCAGCTCCTATGATGTCGCCGACTTCCCAGCGGTGACGGGACGCGAGGCGGTCTGGAAGCTCAGCCCGGTCGCGCAGTTCACCAACCTCACCGCGGGGGAGCTCGACGGCTCGCCCACCCCGATCGCGCACGACGACGTCGACGGATTCAGCGTCGAGTGGATCAGTCGCGACGACGCCCGCGTCGGCTCCGCCGGCGTGCCGGAGGAGCGCGCCTCCGCGAACGCCTGGTCGAGCTTCGACCAGGCGCTGGCGATCTCGGTCACGGGTGAGGAGTCCAAGACCCTGCGCCTCGAGCGGAGCGGGCTCGGCGACGGCGCCCGCGCTGCGCACACCGTCATCACCGCCGCGCCTTTCAGCCGCGGCCTCATCATCATCGAGAACGCGGGCGACGCCCGCCTCACCGAGAACGTCGAGATCATCGTCGGCGAACAGGCCGACGTGACCGTCGTGACCGTGCAGTGGTGGGACGACGACGCCGTGCACCTCGCCAGCCACTTCGCGTCCATCGGTCGCGACGCCCACCTCAAGCACGTCGTGGTGTCGCTCGGCGGCAAGGTCGTCCGGGTGAACCCGACCCTGCACCTCGCCGGTCAGGGCTCGGACCTCGACTCGCTCGGCGTGTACTTCTCCGACGCGGGTCAGCACCTCGAGCAGCAGGTCTACATGCACCACGACGCACCGAACACCCGCGGGCGCGTGACCTACAAGGGCGCACTGCAGGGCGAGGGTGCGCGGTCCGTGTGGATCGGCGACGTCCTCATCAGCAACCGTGCCGTCGGCACCGACAGCTACGAGCAGAACCGCAACCTGGTCCTCTCCGACGGCACCCGTGCCGACTCCGTGCCGAACCTCGAGATCGAGACCGGCGACATCGCCGGTGCCGGTCACGCGAGCGCGACCGGACGCTTCGACGACGAGCAGCTCTTCTACCTGCAGGCTCGAGGCATCCCTGAGGACGAGGCACGACGGCTCGTCGTCCGCGGCTTCCTCGTGGAGATCATCCAGCAGATCGGCGACACCGAGCTGCAGGAGCGACTCTCGGCGGCCATCGAGGCCGAACTGCTCGGTGCCGACGGACAGGGCACCGGCGGAGCGCAGCACTGATGGCGACGAAGGTGTGCTCGTTCGACGAGCTCGCCGTCAACCAGGCCAAGCGGGTCGTGGTGGACGGCGTGCCGATCGCCCTCGTGCGCGACGCGTCGGACGAACTGTTCGCGATCGGCGACGTCTGCACCCACGGCGACATCTCGCTGTCCGAAGGCTTCGTCGAGGACGGCAACCTCGAATGCTGGGCACACGGCTCGCAGTTCTCGCTCACGACGGGCAAGCCGCTCACCCTTCCGGCCTACGAGCCGGTCCCCGTCTACACCGTCGAGCTCATCGACGGCGACATCTACATCGACCCGACCGCAACGAAAGAGATCTAGCACCATGTCAGTCCTCGAAATCCGCGACCTGCACGTCAGCGTCGAAACCGAGCAGGGCACCAAGCCGATCCTGCGTGGCGTCGACCTCACCATCCGCACGGGCGAAACGCACGCGATCATGGGTCCGAACGGTTCGGGCAAGTCCACGCTCGCGTACACGATCGCCGGCCACCCGAAGTACACCGTCGACAGCGGATCCATCACGCTGGACGGTGAGGACGTCCTCGCGATGAGCGTCGACGAGCGCGCCCGTGCCGGACTCTTCCTCGCGATGCAGTACCCCGTCGAGATCCCCGGTGTCACGGTCACGAACTTCCTCCGTACGGCGAAGACCGCCGTCGACGGCGAGGCGCCCGCGATCCGCGGCTGGATCAAGGACGTCCGCGATTCGATGAAGAACCTGCGCATGGAGCCTGCCTTCGCCGAGCGCAACGTCAACGAGGGCTTCTCCGGTGGCGAGAAGAAGCGTCACGAGATCCTCCAGCTCGAACTGCTGAAGCCGCAGTTCGCAGTCCTCGACGAGACCGACTCCGGCCTCGACGTCGACGCCCTCAAGATCGTGTCCGAGGGCGTCAACCGCGCCAAGGAGAACACGGGCCTCGGCGTCCTGCTCATCACGCACTACACGCGGATCCTCCGCTACATCAAGCCCGACTTCGTGCACGTCTTCGTCGCCGGCAAGATCGCTGAGCAGGGCGGTCCCGAGCTCGCCGACCGACTCGAGAACGAAGGCTACGACCGTTTCCTCGTCGACGCCGTCGTCGCCCCGGAAGGTGCCTGAAGCCGCGCGAGCGGTCTAAGATAACGACATGGTAACAACGCTCAGTCCGCAACGATTCGACGAGGTCGAAGAGGCGCTCAAGGACGTCATGGACCCCGAGCTCGGGGTGAACGTGGTCGACCTCGGTCTCATCTACGACCTGGGTTGGGATGACGAGAACGACGCGCTCATCATCCACATGACCCTGACCTCCGCCGGATGTCCGCTCACGGACGTCCTCGAGGAGCAGACGGGTCAAGCGCTCGACGGCATCGTCGACGCCTTCCGCATCAACTGGGTGTGGATGCCGCCGTGGGGCCCGGAGCGCATCACCGACGACGGGCGCGACATGATGCGTGCCCTCGGCTTCTCGATCTGATCGAACCTCCACGACGACGGACGGCTGCAGTGCAGCCGTCCGTCGTCCTGTTCCCGGCAGCGTCGTCCGGCTGATCCCGGATAGGGTCGAGGCATGACCGAGATCGTGTCCGCTGACCCCCTCGACGTCCTGCGCAGCCGGACGAGCGAGAAGTGGTCCGAGTACCCCGACGACGTCCTGCCCATGTTCGTGGCCGAGATGGACGTCCCGCTGGCACCCGTGATCCGCGATGCCCTGCACGCGGCGATCGATCGCGGTGACGCCGGGTATGTCGCGAGCCGCACACGGCTCCCACAGGCGTTCGCCGGCTTCGCAGCGCGACGATGGGGATGGGACGTGGATCCCGGCTCCGTGTTCACCACCGCCGACGTCAGCATGGGCATCGTCGAGATCCTGCGGCGCGTCATCTCGCCCGGCGAGGGCGTCGTGATCACCTCGCCGGTCTACCCGCCGTTCTTCGACCTCGTCAGCGAGGCCGGGGGAGTCGTGGTGGACGTCCCCTTGCTCGGGTCCAGCCGCGCCGACGATCCCGCCGGAGGCTGGCGGCTCGACCTGGACGGTCTCGAAGCCGCCTTCCGCAACGGCGCGAAGGCGTTCCTGCTCTGCAACCCGCACAACCCGATCGGTCGGCCGCACGCGGTCGACGAACTCCGCTCGGTCGCCGCACTGGCCACGCGGTACGGAGTCGCCGTCGTGAGCGATGAGATCCACGCTCCACTCACCCAGCCGGGCGAGCGGTTCGTCCCCTATCTCAGCGTGTCCGACGAGGCCGCCGAACACGGGTACGCCGTCCTGTCGGCGAGCAAGGCCTGGAACCTCGCCGGCCTGAAGTGCGCGGTGATGGTCACCGCCGGCCCCGGGCCGCGGAGCGTGGTCGCTGGGATGCCGGTCGAGGTGTTCTGGCGGACGGGCCAGTTCGGTGTGCTGGCTTCGGTCGCCGCCTTCGAGGCCGGAGAGCCCTGGTTGGACGGGCTCCTCGGGTTGCTCGACGGCAACCGGCGGCTGCTCGGTGAGCTGCTGGGCGCCGAGCTGCCCGAGGTCGGCTACCGACCGCCTGCCGCCGGGTACCTCGCCTGGCTGGACTGCACCGCGCTCGGTTGGACCGAACCCCCGGCACGGCGCATCCTGCGCGAGGCGCGCGTGGCCCTGCAGGAGGGCGCCCCGTTCGGGCCCGGAGGCGTCGGCCACGCACGACTCAACCTGGCCTGCTCACCCGAGCTCCTCACCGAGGCGGTCGGACGGATCTCCGCCCTGCGTTGACGCCCGTCCGGCCGCGCCGGAACCCTGCCGGAACGGCCGCGGTGCTGAGCATCGGATTCACGATTTATACTGGGAGGCTGACCCCCACCCTCCGCGTTGTCGAAACGCACCCGAAGAAATGGACTATGCCTGTGCTGAGTGTGCACGACCTCGAGATCCGCGTGGGGGCACGCGTGCTCATGGAGCACGTGAACTTCCGCGTGTCCGCCGGCGACAAGATCGGCCTCGTCGGCCGTAACGGTGCCGGGAAGACGACCCTGACCAAGACGCTGGCGGGCGAGACCCTCCCGACGAACGGCAGGATCGATCGCGGTGGCGAGATCGGGTACCTGCCGCAGGACCCGCGCTACGGCAACCCGGAGGACCTCGCCCGCACCCGCATCCTCGATGCGCGTGGTCTCGGCCAGCTCGCGCTCGGCATGCACGAGTCGAGCATGGCCATGGCGAGCGACGACCCGAAGGTGGCGGAGGCCGCCATGAAGAAGTACGGCAACCTCACCGACCGGTTCAACGCGCTCGGCGGGTACGCCGCGGAGGCCGAGGCGGCCTCCATCGCATCGAACCTGAACCTGCCCGACCGCATCCTCGATCAGCAGCTGAAGACGCTCTCGGGCGGACAGCGCCGCCGCATCGAACTCGCGCGCATCCTCTTCTCCGACGCCGAGACGCTCATCCTCGACGAGCCGACCAACCACCTCGACGCCGACTCCGTCGTCTGGCTGCGTGAGTTCCTCAAGCAGTACAAGGGCGGGTTCATCGTGATCTCGCACGACATCGAGCTCGTCGGCGAGACGGTCAACCGGGTCTTCTACCTCGATGCGAACCGCACCGTCATCGACATCTACAACATGAACTGGAAGAACTACCAGCGTCAGCGCGAGGCCGATGAGGAGCGCCGGAAGAAGGAGCGCACCAACGTCGAGAAGAAGGCGACGGCGCTCCAGCTCCAGGCGGCCAAGTTCGGCGCGAAGGCCAGCAAGGCGGCCGCAGCCCACCAGATGGTTGCTCGCGCCGAGCGGATGCTCTCCGGGCTCGAGGAGGTCCGCGCGCAGGACCGCGTGGCCAAGCTGCGGTTCCCGACCCCGGCGCCCTGTGGCCGGACGCCGCTCATGGCGAGCAACCTGTCGAAGAGCTACGGCTCGCTCGAGATCTTTACGGCCGTCGACCTCGCGATCGACCGTGGCTCGAAGGTCGTCATCCTCGGATTCAACGGTGCGGGCAAGACGACCCTGCTGCGGATCCTCGCCGGAGTGGACCAGCCCGACACCGGGCAGCTCGAACCCGGGCACGGCCTGCGGATCGGCTACTACGCGCAGGAGCACGAGACGATCGACGTGAAGCGCAGCGTGCTCGAGAACATGGTCTCCTCATCGCCGAACATCACCGAGATGGAGGCGCGCAAGGTCCTCGGCTCGTTCCTGTTCACCGGCGACGACTCCAACAAGCTCGCGGGCGTGCTGTCCGGTGGCGAGAAGACGAGACTCGCTCTCGCGATGATCGTCGTCTCGGGCGCGAACATGCTCCTTCTGGACGAACCGACCAACAACCTCGACCCGGCCAGCCGTCTGGAGATCCTCGACGCGCTCGCCCACTACGAGGGTGCCGTCGTGCTCGTGAGTCACGATGAGGGCGCCGTCGAGGCGCTCAACCCCGAGCGGGTGCTCATCCTGCCCGACGGGGTCGAGGACCACTGGAACAAGGACTACCAGGACCTCGTCAGCCTGGCCTAGCGCCAACGGGTGAGCGTACCCGGCCTGTGGGCTTCACGGGCCGGGTACGCCCCGTCCGTAGACAGCTCGGGCCAGTCGGGTCAGCGACTCGCTTCGAGGATCTCATCCTCGATGTCGGCGTCGGACCGCGCTTTCGCGGCGAGCCGTTCGGCGCGCGCAGCCGCACGCCGCTGCTCCTTCGGGTCGTCGGAGTTCAGGATGCGGTACTCCTGACGGATGGCATAGGCGAGGAAGATGAAGCCCATCAGCGCGAAGACCACCCATTGCAGCGCGTACGAGAGGTGCATCCCCTCGTTCGGCTCGGGCTTGATCGGACCGAGCGGTGCCGCCTCGGCAGGCGCCGGGCTCTCCGAGAGGAGCATGCCGTACGCACCGGAGTAGAGCGTCTCGCCGCGGAGTTCGGCGATCTGCGGGAGGTTGATCGTGGCCACCTGGCCGTCGGCGGCCCCGCGGCCCGGGAGCGTCGGTTCGCCGGGTCGGATGCGGACGACGACCGAGACCTCTCCGCTCGGAGGCGCCGGGACCGACTCGGGTGCTTCGAGTGAATCGTTCGCGGCGACCCAGCCACGGTCGACGATGAACACGTCTCCGTTGGCAAGTCGGAGCGGCGTGAGGACGTTGAAACCCGCCTGGTTGTTCCGGGGACGGTTCCGCACCAGCAGCTGCTCGTCAGGCAGGTAGGTACCGCTCATCGACACCGGGTGCCATTCGTCGGCCACGCTGAAGGAGTCGAGCGACGGCAGCGCTTCGTCGAGCGGGATCGGGGTCGCGTCCCAGTTGGTCTCGATGCGCTGGACCTCCTCCTCCTTCTCGCTCGCCCGGGCGAGCTGCCAGTTGGAGAGGAGGACGCACACGATCGCGAACACGATCGCGACGCCGAGGTAGCCGAGCCAACGGCGGCTGAAGGCGAACCGCCACCCCGCGCTCATGAGCCGACCGCCGACGCCAGCGGACGCCGCTCGAGCGGGAAGGAGCGGGCTTCGAGGAAGGCCTCCAAGAAATCGACGTGTTCGTCGCAGGCGGTCCAGACCTTCACGCGGTCCTCCGCGTGGATCTTCGGATTGCGCCACTCGATCCGCCAGCTCGCCGCCGCGCGGCAGCCGGCCCGGGAGCAGATCACGCCGTCGGGCTCGGCACCGAACCCGATCATGCCTGGTCGGCCGGACGAGGCGGCACCGAGTCGTCGACGATGATCGGCCGCTGGGACACGACGACACCGGTGGGGCGCTCGATGGCCCCCTGCGACGGCAGCGACCCGGCGTTCGCGATGATCACGGCGACGTACGGCAGGAAGATGGCACCGGCTGCGACCGCGAACATCCAACCGCCCTGGACGAACGGGAGCGCAGCGAGGCAAAGCAACCGGACACCCATGGTGATCGAGTACTTGATGAGCCGCTGCCGGCGCTCTTGTTCGGGAGCCGGTGGGAGGGAGGTGATGCTCTGCTGCTTCATGCCAGGACCAGCCTACGCGCTCGGCGGGTGGGCGAAGCCCCCAAATCACCGGGAGAACCGGAGGACCCCCATATGCTGGTACGGGTCCGCGGCCGGAACGCCGCGCGCCCCGACGGCCGCCGCACGAGTCGGCCGGTATCGCCGCAGGAGAGGAATCGACCATGACCGCACCACGCACCGTACTCGTCACCGGAGGCAACCGGGGGATCGGCTTCGCCATCGCCGAGGAGTTCGTCGCGCAGGGTCACCGCGTCGCCGTCACCGCACGATCCGGCGAGGGCCCGGCGGGCACGTTGACGGTCCGCGCGGACGTCACCGACGCCGCCTCCGTCGACGCGGCGTTCACCGAGATCGAGTCGGAGCTCGGGCCGGTCGAGGTGCTCGTCGCGAATGCGGGCATCACGAAGGACACCCTGCTCATGCGGATGAGCGAAGACGACTTCGACCAAGTGGTCGACACGAACCTCGGCGGCTCCTTCCGCGTCGTCAAGCGCGCGTCCAAGGGCATGCTCAAGGCACGCTTCGGACGCATCGTGCTCATCTCCAGCGTCGTGGGTCTCTACGGGTCCGCCGGCCAGGTCAACTATGCGGCCTCGAAGAGCGGCCTCATCGGCATGGCGCGATCCATCACCCGCGAACTCGGTGCGCGCGGGATCACGGCGAACGTGATCGCCCCGGGGTTCATCGAGACCGACATGACCGCCGAACTGCCCGCCGAGACCCAGGCCGAGTACAAGAAGAGCATCCCCGCAGCGCGTTTCGCGAGTGCGAACGAGGTCGCGAAGGTCGTCACGTGGATCGCCGGTGACGACGCGGGCTACATCTCCGGTGCCGTGATCCCGGTCGACGGCGGCCTCGGCATGGGTCACTGACCCGGCCGGCACCGCACCGAGCAGAACCCGACCTCGGACGCTGACCGCGACGCGCGGATCAGAGCCCGAGGAGCGGCAGGACGCCGGCGAGGTCGACCCGCCCGGCGACGACGTCGGCATGGCGGCGGACGATCGGCTTCGCGTTGAACGCGACCGAGAGCCCGGCGACGGCCATCATCTCGAGGTCGTTGGCTCCGTCGCCGATCGCGATCGTCCGTGCCAACGGCACGCCGTCCTCGTCGGCCCACTCCTGCAGTGCGGCCGCCTTCGCCGCCGCGTCGATGATGGGACCGCTGAGGCCTCCCGTCAACCGACCGTCGGCGGTCTCGAGGCGGTTCGCCCGCACATGGTCGAGGCCGAGTGCCTCGGCGAGCGGGTCGAGCAGTTCATGGAACCCGCCGGACACGACACCGATCCGCGATCCGTGCGCATGCAGCCGACCGATCAGCGTCTCCAGGCCGGTCGTCGTCCGGATCCGTTCGGCGATCACCGGGATCCGGTCGACGCGGAGGCCCGCGAGCGTCGCGACCCGGGCCCGGAGGCTGTCGGCGAAGTCGAGGTCACCGCGCATGGCGCGCTCGGTGATGGCGGCGACCTCGGGGAGGCTGCCGACCTCCTCGGCGAGCAGCTCGATCACCTCGTTCTCGATGAGCGTCGAGTCGGCGTCGAGGACCGCGAGGAACCGGACGCCTCGTCCGGCCTGTGGGGGGAGTGCTGCCTCGGGATCCGCCACTGCCGAACGCTCGGTACTCATGGAACGACGCGTACTCCCTTGCCAACCACGGTGAGACCGGATTCGGTGACGGTGAAGCCGCGAGCGCGGTCACGGTCGTGGTCGACACCGACGCTCGCGCCGGAGGTGACCACCACATCCTTGTCCAGGATAGCCCGCTTGACGACGGCGTCCGGTTCGATGTGGACCTTGTCGAACACGACCGAGTCGGAGACGTGGGCGCCGGATTCCACGAGCGCCCAGGGCCCGAGGACACTGCGCTCGATGTGGGCACCGGACAGCAGCGAACCGAGGGAGACGATCGAGTCGATGGTCTGGCCGAGGTTGCCCTTCGCGTCCCGCACGAACTTCGCCGGCGGCGAGTTCAGCTGAGAACTGAAAATCGGCCAGTCGCGGTTGTACAGGTTGAAGATCGGGAGCGTCGAGATGAGGTCCTGGTGGGCCTCGTAGAACGACTCGATCGTCCCCACGTCGCGCCAGTAGTAACGGTCGCGATCCGTCGAGCCGGGCACGTCGTTCCGCTGGAGGTCGTAGACGCCGGCCTCGCCGCGATCGACGAAGTACGGGACGATGTCGCCACCCATGTCGTGGTTCGAGCTCGTCACCTCGCCGTCGTCGATGACCGCCTGCATGAGTGCGTCGGCGTCGAAGACGTAGTTGCCCATCGAGGCGAGCACCTCGCCGGGGGAGTCGGGCAGGCCCGGTGCGTCGAGCGGCTTCTCGAGGAAGCGGGCGATGGTCGTCGGGTCGTCCGCGTCGACGTCGATGACGCCGAACTGGTCGGCGAGGGAGATGGGCTGACGGATCGCGGCGACCGTCGCCTTCTTGCCCGAGGCGATGTGCGCCTCGATCATCTGCGCGAAATCCATGCGGTAGACGTGGTCGGCGCCGACGACCACGACGATGTCGGGCTTCTCGTCGCGGATCAGGTTGAGGCTCTGCAGGATCGCGTCGGCGGATCCGCTGAACCAGCGCTTCCCGAGACGCTGCTGCGCCGGCACGGACGCGACATAGGAGTCGAGCAGGCCGGACAACCGCCAGGTCTGCGAGACGTGGCGGTCGAGGCTGTGGGACTTGTACTGGGTGAGGACGACGATCTGGGTGAGTCCGGAGTTGATGAGGTTCGACAGCGCGAAATCGATCAGGCGGTACTGCCCGCCGAACGGTACGGCCGGTTTCGCGCGGTCTGCGGTCAGCGGCATCAACCGCTTCCCTTCCCCACCAGCGAGGACGATTCCGAAGATCTTCTTTGAGGCGGCCATGGCTTCACAATAGATGCCGGACGAGACCTGTACTAGCGTCTAGACATGCGAGTTGATCTTGTGACAAAGGAGTACCCGCCGGAGATCTACGGCGGCGCAGGCGTCCACGTGTCGGAGCTGGTGAAATCCCTCCGTAGCGACATCGACGTGACCGTGCGCTGCTTCGGCGCGCCACGCGACGAGGCCGACACCGTCGCGTACGGTGTCCCGGCCGAGCTCCAGGGTGCGAACGGCGCTCTCACGACCCTCGGGACGGACCTCCTGATCGCCCAGGACGTCGCCGGAGCCGACCTCGTGCACTCGCACACCTGGTACGCGAACGGTGCCGGTCACCTCGCGTCGCTGCTGCACGGCATCCCGCACGTCGTGACCGCGCACAGTCTGGAGCCGCTCCGCCCGTGGAAGGCCGAGCAGCTCGGCGGTGGGTACCGCGTGTCCAGCTGGATCGAGCAGTCCGCCTACGAAGGCGCCGCGGCCGTCGTGGCGGTCAGCGACGGCATGCGTCGCGACATCCTGCGGTCCTACCCGAGCCTCGACCCGGCCAAGGTGCAGGTCATCTACAACGGCATCGACCTCACCGACTGGCAGCCACGCGTGGACGACGAGCTGCTGCGGTCCCTCGGCATCGACCCGTCCCGTCCCTCCGTCGTCTTCGTCGGACGGATCACCCGTCAGAAGGGGCTGCCGTACCTGCTCCGCGCGGCCCGACTGCTGCCGCCCGACGTGCAGCTCATCCTGTGCGCCGGCGCTCCCGACACCCCCGAGATCCTCGCCGAGGTCAAGGGGCTCGTCGAGGAGCTGCAGCGCGAGCGCACCGGGGTCGTGTGGATCGAACGACTGCTCCCGCGTCACGAGTTGTGCACCGTCCTCACCGCCGCCACGACCTTCGTGTGCCCGTCGATCTACGAGCCACTCGGCATCGTCAACCTCGAGGCGATGGCCTGCGGTGCCGCCGTGGTCGGGACGGGGACCGGCGGCATCCCGGAGGTCGTGCAGGACGGTGTGACCGGCAGGATCGTCCCGCTCGCGCAGGCGTCCGACGGCACCGGCACTCCGCTCGACCCGGAGCGTTTCGTCGCCGACCTCGCCGCCACCCTCACCGAGGTCGTCCAGGATCCCGCCCAGGCGAGGGCCTACGGGGCCGCTGGTCGCCGACGCGCGGAGTCCGACTTCAGCTGGTCGCGCATCGCCACCCAGACGGCGGAGCTCTACCGCAGCCTGGTCTGAACCGCCTGCGGACACCTCGGAGGACGGCGACGCGCGACGAGTCTTGGCGGATAGGCTAGGACCATGCCGAGCGTGTTGCAGTTCTCCGATGTGTCCGTCGTCCGTAATCTCAACCCCATCCTCGATGGCGTCGACTGGACGGTGACGGGCGACCAGCGATGGATCGTCCTCGGCCCGAACGGCGCCGGCAAGACGACGCTCCTGCAGCTCGCGGCGACGCTCATCCACCCCTCGAAGGGCACGGTGTCCGTGCTCGACGAGACGCTCGGCCGGGTCGACGTCTTCGAACTGCGCCCGCGCATCGGCTTCGCGTCCTCCGCACTCGCGAAGCGGGTGCCGCCGGAGGAGACCGTCCTGGACGTCGTGCTCACGGCGGCCTACTCGGTCACCGGCCGCTGGGTCGAGCAGTACGAGGACATCGACGTGAAGCGTGCGTCGCGGGTCCTCGCGGAATGGAAGCTCGACCACCTCGCCGACCGCCGGTTCGGCACGCTCAGCGACGGCGAGCAGAAGCGCGTGCAGATCGCGCGGGCCATCATGACCGACCCCGAACTCCTCCTGCTCGACGAGCCGGCCGCGAGCCTCGACCTCGGCACGCGCGAGGAGCTCGTCGAGCTGCTGGGCGGCTACGCGAGCGCCGACGACTCACCGGCGATCATCATGGTGACCCACCACGTCGAGGAGATCCCCGTCGGCTTCACCCACGTCCTGCTCGTTCGCGACGGTGGCATCGTCGCCGCCGGCCCGATCGCCGAGACACTCACGGCCGAGCACCTCAGCGAGACCTTCGACCTCCCGATCGAGCTGAGTGAGGAGGACGGTCGGTTCCACGCCCGCTCCGTCCGCGCCGGACGCTCGGCCGTCGCCCCCTCCTGACCGCCACGCCTCGGCGAGTCGTCCTGGGCTGGCGAGCAGACGCGCGCCGAGTCTGGTAAAGTCGACCTTTGGCTCGCGGAGCCAAGAGCTTTCTGCCTCGTGCCTGGAGTTCCGAGCGCGGGTACTACCCACACCATCCACTCAACAAGGACTGCTGATGAAATCTGACATCCACCCCACGTACGAAGCCGTCGTCTTCCGCGACCTCGCCTCCGGCGCGACGTTCCTCACGCGCTCGACGGTCTCGTCGGGCAAGACGATCGACCTCGACGGCGTCACCTACCCGGTGATCGACGTGGAGATCTCGTCCGAGTCGCACCCGTTCTACACGGGCAAGCAGCGCATCATGGACTCCGCCGGTCGCGTCGAGAAGTTCAACCAGCGCTTCAAGGGCTTCGGCAAGTAGTCCTTCCGCTGGAATACACGAACGCCCCGATCCTCGGATCGGGGCGTTCGTCGTCGTGGGGAGCCGTGCGACTCAGATACCGATGGGCAGCTGGTCCGCTGGGACGATGACCGGCGCTTCAGGTCGAGCGGCGGGGCGTCCGGTGCGGATGGGCCAAGCGCCTTCGGCGACGAACTCGGGATCGCGCACGCGGCGCATGTAGGACTGGAAGCTCTCCGCCTGCTCGAGCGACCAGGACCGCTGGGCCTCGTGCAACTCGTCGACGCTCGTCGGCAGGGCGTCGGCGTGACGCCGGCCGATGGCCTGAGCGACGCGTCCGGCGGCGACGGCGTCCACGCCCGCGTCGTGCGCACCCTCCAGAGGAACACCGTGCAGGGCGGCGACGACCTCGAGCGTCCGCTTGCCGCGCCGGAACGTGTCGAGCCGTCGGTCGAGGATCAGCGGGTCGACGACGGGGGACGGGTCGGTGATCGACGTCACCCCGTGCCGCTCCGCCTCGAAGTGCAAGAGGGAGAAGTCGTAGGGCGCGTTGTAGGCGACCACCGGGGTCCGTGCGGCGAACAGCTCGGTGAGGACGGCGACGATCTCTCCGACGACGGCCGGTGCCGGACGCCCCTCAGCCCGGGCCCGCTCCGTCGTGACGCCGTGGATCTCGGCTGCCCGAGCGGGGATCTCGACCCCGGGGTCGGCCATCCACGACCACGAGCGTTCGACCGAACCGTCCGCAGTGATGACACCGACGAAGGCGGTCACGATGCGACTCGTCTCCACCTCGATGCCCGTCGTCTCGAGATCGAAGACCGCCAGGCGGTCCGTCCAGTGGGGATTCGCATCGACCGTGTTCACGCCTTCACCCTATGACGCACCTCCGACAGGGGCCTGTGCCACGCCGGGGCAGCACGGTCCGCGTCGTCGGGTGAACGCGGAGCCGGACTCCCTAGACTGAGTGGATGCCCGTCGAATCACCGTACGCCGACCAGCTCGACCGCATCCCCGTCCGGGAGCGCTCGCTCATCGTGGACGGAGCCGAGACCCGGTTCTGGGACTACGGCGACCAGGAGGCGTCGACGACGATCGTCATGGTGCACGGGTTCCGCGGCGACCACCACGGCCTCGAACCGGTCGTCGCGCAGCTCTCCGGATTCCGGATCATCGCTCCGGACCTCCCCGGCTTCGGCAGCTCGGCACCCTTCCCCGAGGCCACCCACTCCGTCGAGGGGTACGCCGCCTGGCTGGGACGGTTCATCGAGGAGCTGCACCTGACCGGCCGTGTCGTCCTGCTCGGGCACTCGTTCGGCTCGATCGTGTCGAGCGCCGCCGTCGCCGGGGGACTCCGACCGGACGACCTCATCCTCGTGAACCCGATCGCCGCCCCGGCGCTCCAGGGCCCCCGCGGCGTCCTGACGAGGCTCGCGGTCTTCTACTACTGGTCGTCCGCGAAGCTCCCGAAACGCCTGGGATTCGCGTTCCTCCGCAACAAGGGCGTCGTGCGCATCATGAGCGTCGCGATGTCGAAGACGAAGGACCCGACGCTCCGTCGGTGGATCCACGCCCAGCACGACCAGTACTTCAGCGCCTTCGCCGACCGGGAGGTCGTCCTCGAGTCGTTCACCGCCTCGGTCAGCCACGATGTCAGCGAGTACGCCGACCGGATCCCGAGCCGGACGCTGCTCATCGCCGCCGAGCGTGACGACATCACGCCCGTCGCCGCGCAGTACGCGCTCGCGAAGCGGTTCGCCGACGCGCAGCTGCACGTCATCCCGGGCGTCGGACACCTCATCCACTACGAGGAGCCGCACGACGCGGCGCAGCGCCTCACTGCGTTCCTCGCGGACGACCGCACCGACGCCTGAGGCGTCAGGCGTCGGTCGCCTCCTGCGAGACGACGCTCGTGAAGGCGGACGGGACCAGGCGAGCGGCGATCCCGGTGAGCGTCTCACTGGCCCCCGCGTCGAGCTTCACGTCCGCGCGGCCGTCCGCCTTCGTGACGCCGCGGTTGATGACGACGATCGGCAACCGCTTCCGGCGGGCGAGTTCGAGGAGCCGGATCCCCGAGTTGACCACGAGCGACGACCCGGCGATCACGAGTGCGTCGGCGCCGCGCACGAGTGCTGCCGCCTCGGCGTACTTCTCCGTCGGGATGAATTCGCCGAAGAAGACCACGTCCGGCTTCAACATGCCGCCGCAGACCGTGCACACGGGGACGACGATCTCGTCGACCCGCCCGACCTCGGCATCGCCGTCCGGGTTGATCGTCACGTCCGTCTCGGTGTCGAGCCACGGGTTCAGGGCCGTCATGCGCTCCGCGATGCTCGACCTGGCGTAGCTCTGCCCACAGGAGAGACAGCTGACGCGGTCCATCGACCCGTGCAGGTCGACGACGCGGCGCGAGCCGGCCCTGACGTGGAGGCCGTCGACGTTCTGCGTGATGACGCCGTCGGCGATGCCGGCCTCCTCGAGGAGCGCGATCGCCCGGTGGCCGGCATTCGGGCGAGCACCGTCGAACCGCTTCCAGCCGAGGTGGCTGCCGGCCCAGTAGCGTTTGCGCGCGGCGTCGTCGTTGGACAGGAACTGGTCGACCGTCATGGGGGTCCGGACCGGAGCGCCCTGGCCCCGGTAGTCGGGGATGCCGGAGTCCGTGCTCACGCCGGCCCCGGTGAGGAAGGCGACACGTCGGTCCGCGAGCAGCTCGATCGCCCGTTCGAGCCCGGCCTCGACCGTCTCGTCAGCGGGATCCCCTGCTGCGATCAGCGTGCTCATGCCTGCTCCGTCCATCCGTCCGCGATGACCGGAGTGCTCCGGGCCATCACTTCCCCTGAGTCTAAACGGCCTCGTTTTCGATCGTGTTCCCACTCTGGCAAGGTGGAGGTCGAACATCGCGTCGAGAGGACGTCTCACATGCAGGTCATCCGGATCACCGATCTCGACGACGGACGACTCGACGACTACGCGCGACTGACGGACGTCGCCCTCCGCCGGGTGTCCGAACCCGCCGGTGGCCTGTACATCGCCGAGTCGACGAAGGTCATGGAACGTGCGCTGCGCGCCGGGCACCGACCGCGATCGGTCCTGCTGCAGGAGAAGTGGCTCGAGGACGTCTCGCCACTCCTCGAGGACCACGACGTCCCGGTCTTCGTCGGCGAGCCCGCACTCCTCGAGCAGCTGACGGGCTTCCACCTGCACCGGGGAGCCCTCGCGGCGATGCACCGCCCACCGCTCGCCGATCCCGCCGAACTCCTCGCCGACGCCCGCCGGGTGGTCATCCTCGAGGACATCGTCGACCACACCAACGTCGGCGCCATCTTCCGCTCGGTCGCCGGCCTCGGTGCCGACGCCGTCCTGATCACCCCGCGCTGCGCCGACCCGCTATACCGCCGAAGCGTCCGCGTCAGCATGGGCACGGTCCTGCAGGTGCCGTGGACCCGCCTGCCGGAATGGGACGTCGCGTCCGGCATCCTGCGGGATGTCGGCTTCAAGACGGCCGCCCTCGCCCTGGCCGACGATGCCGTCGACCTCGACACCTATGCCCGGACCGCGCCGGAACGGCTCGCCATCGTGCTCGGCGCCGAGGGCGACGGTCTGAGCGCCTCGGCACTCGCCGCCGCCGACACGATCGTGACCATCCCGATGCTCCACGGCGTCGACTCGCTCAACGTCGCCTCCGCCAGCGCCGTCGCCCTCTGGGAGCTCCGGGTCCGCTGAGCACGGTTCCACGCTGCTCGAGAGCCACCCGCTCGGCGGCACGTCGCGACAGGGTACGCGCAGGAGCGCCGGGTAGCATGACCGGGTGCCACTCACGAGACGACAGATCTACCGCCGCCGCCGTCTCGCCGTTTTCGGCGTCCTCGCCATCCTCATCGGGCTGTTCGGCTACAGCGCTGGCGCACTGCTCCGTCCGGTGCCGGCCGCGGCTGCGACGCTCGAATCCAGTGACGCCCTCACCACCTCGCTCGTCCAGCAGACCACACCGGTCGCCTGGCCCGGATTCGGGCGGGGCGCCATCGGTGCCGTCGGGTTCGACGGCGTCCTGAGTTCGAGTGGCGAACAGACGCCGTTCCCCATCGCGAGCATCACGAAGACGATCACCTCCCTCGTCGTGCTGGAGGCCAAGCCGCTCGCTGCGGGGGACCAGGGCCCGTCCATCACGCTGACCGACGCCGACGTCGGGTTCTACTACGACACCATCGCGGAGAACGGTTCAGCGGCACCCGTCGTCGCCGGGTCGGTGTTCACCCAGCGGCAGATGCTCGAAGCACTGCTCCTCCCGTCGGCGAACAACTACAGCATCTCCCTCGCCGTCTGGGCCTTCGGCTCGGTCGACGCGTACCTCGACGCGGCCCGCGCCTGGCTCGATGCACATGGGCTGACAGGCACCACCGTCACGAACACGAGCGGCCTGGGAGCGACGAACGTCAGCACCCCGAGCGACCTCGTGACCATCGGCAAGCTCGTGCTCGCCGACCCGGTGCTCTCGTCGATCGTCAAGGAGCCGACGGCGGTGCTGCCCGCCATCGGCGAGGTCGAGAACACGAACGCCCTCCTCGGCCGGTACGGGGTGACCGGTATGAAGACGGGGACCGACGACGCCTCCGGCGCGTGCCTGCTGTTCTCCGCCGACCTCCAGGTGGAGGGGCGGACGGTGACCGTCGTCGGCGTCATCCTCGGTGCCGACGACCACACCGTGCTCAACGATGCCGTGGTCTCCCTGTTGCAGAGTGTGCCGGCCGGCTTCCACCAGGTCCAGCTCGCCACCGCCGGGCAATCGGTCGGCTCGTACTCGACCGCATGGGACCAGGCCGCGAAGGTCGTCGTGGCGTCCGACGCCTCCGTGCTCGTCTGGCAGGACACCCCGATCACGGTCGAGAGCCACGCCAGAGCCATCGACGCCGGTGCCGCCGGTTCGACGGTCGGGAAGCTCAGCTACACCGTGGGGGCGGGCGCGGAGGGCGGTGCGGCGACGATCGACGTCCCGCTGGCCCTCGACGCGGACGTCGCCCCGGTCACACCCTGGTGGCGCCTGACCAACCCGTGACCGCAGCAGACGTCGGAGCTCGGGTGATCGGCCGGACGGTCAGACGTCGAGTTCCTGGTCCTGCGCCGCGACCGTGAGGAACGGGCCGGCGAGTGGTCGCTTGGCGGTGATGTGGTCGCCGGACGACTGGTGCCGCACCCGACGGAGCACCCACGGCACGAGGTACTCACGCGCCCAGGCGAAGTCCTCGGTCCGGGCCTGACGCCATCGCCTGACGGGGAGCGGCTCCGGCTGCAGCGGCTTGAGGTCGTTCTCCACGTTCAGCGCGTGCAGGACGAGGCGGGCGACCTCGTGGTGGCCGAGCGCGTTCAGGTGCAGCCGGTCCGGTGCCCACATCCGCGGATCCTGGATCGCCTGGAGGGCCCACTGGTCGGCGATGATGCAGTCGTGTCGGGCGGCGATGGCCCGCAGGTTCTCGTTGTAGATCGCGACCTTGCCGCGGATGCTCCGGAAGACGGGGGAGAAGCCGACGTCCACACCGGTGAACAGCACGACCGTCGCTCCATCGCTCCGGAGGCGGATGATCGCCTGCTCGAGTCGTCTGGCGATGTCGTCGGGGTCGGTGCCGGGCCGGATCACGTCGTTGCCGCCCGCCGAGATCGTGATGAGGTCGGGGTGCAGCTCCAGGGCCGGCTCCACCTGGTCGTCGAGGATCTGCTGCGCGAGCTTGCCGCGCACCGCGAGGTTGGCGTAGGCGAAGTCCGAGTTCTGCGCGGCCAGCACCTCGGCGACCCGATCGGCCCACCCACGGTGCCCGCCCGGCGCCCCCGGCTCGGGATCGCCGATCCCCTCGGTGAACGAGTCGCCGATGGCGACGTACCGCGACCAGGGATGGTGCTGTTCGGTCATGGGTGGTTCCTCCTGCTGTGCATCCGGAACCTCCAGCGTACGCCCGCCCCTCGGCTGGCGGATCAGTCGCGAGTCGGACATCCCGATGGGTGTCGAGGCCGAACACGATGGTCGGCGGTGTCGGCGTGGCCGGGTACAGTGGTCTCCAGTGAACGCGGAAATCTCTTCGACCCAGCACCTGGGCGGGTCCGCAGCCGAACACCTCTCACCGGCCTTCCCGGAACGCGCAGCGTGGGGCACGGCGAGCAAGCTTCGAGCCTGGCAGGCCGAGGCGCTCGAGCAGTACTTCACGACCGAACCCCGTGACTTCCTCGCGGCGGCGACACCGGGCGCAGGCAAGACGACGTTCGCGCTGCGACTCGCCTCCGAACTCCTCCATCGCGGCACGATCGACCGCATCACGGTCGTCGCCCCGACCGATCATCTGAAGCGCCAGTGGGCCGAGGCCGCGAGCCGGGTCGGCATCCGCCTCGACCCGAACTTCGCGAACCGCGACCAGGTCTTCGGCCGCCACTACCACGGTGTCGCCGTCACCTACGCCCAGGTCGCGGCGAACCCGCCCGTGCATCAGCGCACGACCGATTCGGGTCGCACCCTCGTCGTCTTGGACGAGGTCCACCACGGCGGCGACGCCCTGAGTTGGGGCGACGGGATCCACGAGGCCTTCTCGCGGGCCACCCGTCGGCTGTCCCTGACCGGGACCCCGTTCCGGTCCGACACGGCACCGATCCCGTTCGTGGTCTACCAGCCCGACCACCAGGGCATCCGGACCTCCGTCACCGACTACAACTACGGGTACGGTCGCGCGCTCCAGGACGGGGTCGTCCGTCCGGTGCTCTTCATGGTCTACGCCGGTCACATGCGCTGGCGGACCAAGGCCGGCGACGAGATGGAGGCCCGCCTCGGCGAGGGCAACACGAAGGACATCACCTCCGCGGCCTGGCGCACCGCCCTCGACCCGCAGGGTGACTGGATCCCGGCGGTCCTGAAGTCCGCCGACCTCCGGTTGTCCGAGGTCCGTCAAGCGGTCCCGGACGCCGGCGGACTCGTGATCGCCACCGATCAGACGACCGCGCGAGCCTACGCGGCCATCCTGCACGAGTTGACGGGGGAGCAGCCCACGGTCGTGCTCTCCGATGAGAAGGAGGCCAGCGACCGGATCGCCGACTTCTCGGGGAACACCAAGCGCTGGATGGTCGCGGTCCGCATGGTGTCGGAAGGCGTGGACGTCCCACGACTCGCCGTCGGCGTCTACGCGACGTCGTCCGCCACGCCGCTGTTCTTCGCGCAGGCGATCGGGCGATTCGTCCGGGCACGTCGACGCGGCGAGATCGCGAGCATCTTCCTCCCGAACGTACCGAACCTGATGGCCCTCGCTGAGAAACTCGAGCTCGAACGCGACCACGCTCTCGACCGCCCGAGCGACCCGGACGCGGAGGGCGACCTCTTCAACCCTGAGGACGCGATGATGGCGGCCGCGGAGCGCGAGGACAAGGCTTCCGACTCACTCCTCGAGGAGTTCACCTGGCAGGCCGTCTCCTCGGACGCGCACTTCGACCGGGTGGTGTTCGACGGCGACGAGTTCGGCGAGCTCGCCCAGCCGGGCACCGAGGAGGAGTTCGACTTCATCGGGTTCCCCGGGCTCCTCGAGCCTGAGCAGGTGCACGAGCTGCTCGTGCAGCGTCAGAGCCGCCAGGCCAAGCGCGGGGCGTTCGTCGACAAGAACGCCGCCTCGCCGAGTCCGCAGGCGGACATCCCCGCTCCGCTCTACCGCACCCTCAAGGAGCAGCGCCAGGTGCTCAACACCCTGGTGGGCCTCTACGCCAAGCACACGAAGGAGCCGCACGGACTCGTGCACGCCGAACTGCGACGCGTCTGCGGCGGACCCGCCGTGGCACAGGCGAGCGTGACGCAGCTGCAGTCACGCATCGACCTACTCCGGCGTCGCCTGGGTCACGGGCACTGAGGACAGCACCGCTTCTCGCGCGCACGTTCTCCTGCTTCGCGGTCGGCCCGCGAGGGCTGCCCTTCGACAGGCTCAGGGACCGGCGGAGGTGCGCCGGTTTTCGCTCTGGCCGAAGACGATCTCGGGTGTCGGCGTGTCGTGGAGTCCGGCGGGAAAACAAGAACGGCCGGAGCTTTCGCTCCGGCCGTTCGCCGTCTCAACACGGTGTGCGCGAAGGGGGACTTGAACCCCCACGCCCGTAAGGGCACTAGCACCTCAAGCTAGCGCGTCTGCCATTTCCGCCACCCGCGCGTGTTGTGATCGTGTCCGGCTTTCGCTGGGCACGAGAAGAAACTCTAGCACGGATTTCGACAGCCGTTCACCACCTCGTACCGCCAGAGGAACTTCCTGACGCCCTCCGGCCGTGCGTCGACCGTGCAATCGGGGGAGAGGTGCAGCGGTCAGGGCCGACGGGTAGCGTGGAGCCATGACCTCCGGCTCAGACGCATCCGACCTCACGCTCGACGAGACCACGCGGATCGCGCGGGACCTCATCCGCATGGACACGACGAACTACGGCGAGGGCCGCTCCAACGGCGAGACGGAGGCCGCCGAATACGTCGAGGCGTACCTCCGCGACCTCGGCCTGGAGCCGGAGCTGATCGACGCCGCTCCGGGCCGGACCAGCGTGGTCGCGCGGGTCGCCGGTGCGAACCCCGAGAAGCCGGCGCTCGTCGTGCACGGACACCTCGACGTGGTGCCTGCCGACCCTGCGAACTGGTCGGTGGACCCCTTCGGCGGCGAGATCAAGGACGGCCTGCTGTGGGGACGCGGGGCCGTCGACATGAAGAACATGGACGCGATGATCCTCGCGTCGCTCCGCGAGATCCTCGACAGCGGCCGCCGCCCGGAACGCGACCTCGTGATCGCGATGTTCTCGGACGAGGAGAACGGCGGTGTGTTCGGCTCGCACCACCTCGTGACGGAACGACCCGAGCTCTTCGCCGGCGCGACCGAGGCGATCAGCGAGGTCGGCGGGTACTCGATCACGTTCGGCGGACGCCGCTCCTACCTCCTCCAGACCTCGGAGAAGGCCCTCGTCTGGATCAAACTGGTCGCGACCGGACGAGCGGCCCACGGATCCCGCTACGTGCAGGACAACGCCGTCACCCGCCTCGCGGAAGCGGTGGCGGCCATCGGACGCACCGAGTGGCCCGTCCGACTCACCGACACCACCGAGCAGCTGCTCCGTGAGATCGCCACCATCCTCGGCACCACACCCGAACGGCTCGGCCCGGACGAGCTCGCCCTCGCGACGGGTACGGCCTCCGGCTTCATCCAGGCCTCGCTGCGCACGACGAGCAACCCGACCCTGCTGCAGGCCGGCTACAAGCACAACGTGATCCCCGATCGCGCCGAGGCGCTCGTCGACATCCGCACCCTGCCCGGCGAGGAGGACGCCGTGCTCGCGCGCGTCGCGGAGATCGTCGGTGAGGACATCGAGATCATCGTCATGCACCGCGACATCGGCCTCGAGACGCCCTTCTCGGGTCCGCTCGTCGACGCGGTCGTCGAGACGCTCGGGCGCCACGACCCCGGCGCCCCGGTGCTCCCGTACATGCTCTCCGGCGGTACCGACAACAAGGCGCTGTCGCTCCTCGGCATCACCGGGTACGGCTTCGCTCCGCTGCGCCTGCCGGAACACCTGGACTTCCCCGCGATGTTCCACGGAGTCGACGAGCGCGTGCCGCTCGACGCGCTAGGGTTTGGCAAGCAGGTCCTCACGGACCTCCTCCTCGACTACTGACTTCCCACGGTCCGTCTTCGCGCCCTCCGAGCCGCGAGACGCTCCAGGAGCCGCCCCGCCGACGACTGCCGGATCCGGCCGAACACCAGCCATCCGGCTGCAGAAAGGTGCCCTGTGGACCTCATCAACGCCATCATCCTCGGACTCGTCCAGGGACTCACCGAGTTCCTCCCGATCTCGTCGAGTGCGCACCTGCGCATCCTCGGCGAGTTCCTCCCGGGGGCGAAGGACCCTGGCGCGGCGTTCACGGCGATCACCCAGATCGGTACCGAGGCCGCCGTCGTGGTGTTCTTCTGGCGCGACATCGTCCGCATCATCTCCTCCTGGTGCAAGGCCCTCGTCGGCAAGATCCCGAGGGATGACGCCGACGCCCGCATGGGGTGGCTGATCATCATCGGCAGCGTCCCCATCGTCGTGCTCGGCCTGTTGTTCCAGGACGAGATCGAGACGACCTTCCGCTCACTGTGGATCGTCGCGATCATGCTCATCGTGTTCGGCATCCTGCTCGGTGTCGCCGACGCCGTCGGAGCGAAGAAGCGACGACTGAAGAGCCTGACCTACGGCGACGGCGCGATCTTCGGAGGCGCCCAGGCCCTCGCCCTCATCCCCGGTGTCTCCCGCTCCGGCGGCACGATCACGGCGGGGCTGTTCATGGGCTACGAGCGCCGTGCTGCGGCGCGGTACGCCTTCCTGCTCGCGATCCCCGCGGTGTTCGGCAGCGGCTTCTACCAGGTCTTCAAGAGCATCGGCGAGCCGAGCCCGTACGGACCGGTCGAGACGCTCGTGGCCACCGTCATCGCCTTCGTCGTCGGCCTCGCGGTCATCGCCTTCTTCATGAGCTACATCTCGAAGCGCAGCTTCCTGCCCTTCGTCGTCTACCGCATCGTGCTCGGCGTCGTCCTGCTGGTGCTGCTCGGCACGGGCGTGATCAACGCGTGAGGGCCTGGTCCGCCCCGGTCGTGCCGAAGCTGCCCGGCTCCGGCACGGCCCCGTGCCTCTGGGACACCCCGAGCGCCGGGCTCATCGAGGCCTCCGCCGAACGCACGGCGCGGTTGTACGTCTGCGGCATCACGCCGTACGACGCGACCCACCTCGGCCACGCGTCGAGCTACCTCGCCTACGACACCCTGCAGCGCGTCTGGCTGGACGCCGGCTACGAGGTGCACTACGCCCAGAACGTCACCGACGTGGACGACCCGCTGCTCGAGCGGGCCACCGCGACCGGCGTCGACTGGGTCGAACTCGCAGCGAGCCAGGTCGAACTCTTCCGAAGCGACATGGAACGCCTCAGCATCCTTCCCCCCGAGGACTACGTCGCGGTCACCGAGGTCATCGGACCGATCGCCGACGCCGTCGCGCTGCTCATCGAGCGCGGTGTCGCCTACACGGTCGACACCCCGGACAGTGCAGCCGGAGACGACGTCTACTTCGACGTGCGCGCCGCGGCCGACGACGTCTGGCACCTCGGCGCGGAGAGCGGGCTCGACGAAGCGACGATGGCCGCGTTCTTCGCCGAGCGCGGGGGAGACCCCGACCGCGCCGGGAAACGCGACGCCTTCGATCCACTGCTCTGGCGGGCGGCGCGCGACGGCGAGCCGAGCTGGGAGTCACCCGTCGGTCAAGGGCGCCCCGGCTGGCACATCGAGTGCTCGGTGATCGCCCTCCAGCACCTCGGATCCGACTTCACGGTCCAGGGTGGCGGCTCCGACCTCGTCTTCCCGCACCACGATCTGAGTGCCGGGCACGCCGCAGCGCTGTCCGGTCGCCCGCTCGCCAAGGTGTTCAGCCACGCCGGCATGGTCGCCTACGAGGGCACCAAGATGTCGAAGTCCCTCGGCAACCTCGTCCTCGTCTCACGCTTGGCCGCCGACGGAGCAGACCCCTCGGCCATCCGGCTCGCGATCCTCGCGAACCACTACCGCAGCGATTGGGAATGGCACGACGAGCACCTCGTCCTGGCCGATCGTCGGCTCGGGACCTGGCGTTCGGCCTTCGCGACGGACAGCGCGGGTGGCACTTCCGCCGTCGAGCTGCTGCAGGCGATGCGGGTCCGCCTGGCGGACGACCTCGACACGCCGGGCGCCATCGCGCTCGTCGACGCCGCAGCGACGACCGGCGTCGACGACGCCGACCTCGCGCGGTCGGCCGTCGACGCGCTCCTCGGCGTGCGCTGAGTAGGACGGCGACTCACCGGAGTCGCGCCGCGGCGATGGGACCGGGTTACTCGCGGTCCTTCCGCCAGGGCTCGTCGCCCTTGCCCTCGTCCCGACGGAGGTACCGCTCGAACTCCTTGGCGATCGCCTCGCCGCTCGCCTCGGGCGACTCGACGGTGTCGCGCGCCTGCTCCAGCTGCTGGATGTAGGCGGCCATGTCCTCGTCTTCGGCGGCGAGCGTGTCGATCCCGCTCTGCCACTCGCCGGACTCCTCGACGAGGGCTCCGCGGGGGATGACGACGTCGATGAGCTCCTCGAGCTTGTCGATCAGCGCCAGGACGGCTTTCGGGGAGGGCGCGCTGTGCACGTAGTGGGGGACCGAGGCCCAGACCGACAGACTCTGGACACCCTGCCGCTCGGCGGCGTCCGCCAGCACACTGAGGATGCCGACCGGCCCCTCGTACGTGCTGCGCTCGAGCTGCAGAGCCTGCCGCAGCTCCGCGTTCTCGCTCGAGGCGAAGACCGAGATGGGCCGCGTGTGCGGGACGTCGGCGAGCATCGCACCGAGCATCACCATGCCGGTGATGCGCTGCTCGGTGATCACGGCGAGGATCTCGTCGACGAACGCCTTCCAGCCGCGCGAGGGCTCGGCACCGAGCAACACGTAGACGTTGTCGCCACCGCCCTCGCTGACCCGGAGCGCAGCGTCCTCCGCCAGCGGGGTCGCGGGCTTCGCCGCTTCGGGGTCGGGCCCAGAGATCGTGGTACCGGGCCAGGTCAGCGAACGCTTGCCGTCCTCGTCGACGCCGACAGTCGGCCGGTTGAACTGGTAGTCGTAGTAGGGCTCCGGGTCGATCTCGAGCAGCGGGCGGAGGGCGAGCGACTCGCGAAGCACGCGCACCGCGCCGCTCGCCGCCTCGCCGGCATCGTTCCAACCCTCGAACGCCACGACGAGCAGGCGACCGCCCAGCGGCTCCTTGGTGTCTTCCGTCACGTCTCACTCCTCGGTGCACGGGGACCTTCCGCGACCATCCATCCAGGATAGGCGCTTCGCCACCCGGTAGCATGGCACCCCGTGACCACTCTCCTCCCTGCCGCAGTCCTCTGGGACATGGACGGCACCGTCGTCGACACCGAGCCCTACTGGATGGAGGCCGAGACCGAGCTGGTCGCGGCCCACGGTGGCACCTGGACCCATGAGGACGGCCTCCTGCTCGTCGGGAACGGACTCTGGGACTCCGCCGCCGTGCTCCAGGGCCGCGGCGTCGCGCTGGACGCGGACACGATCGTCGCCCACCTCACGGACCACGTCCGGCGCCTCATCCAGGAACGCGGCGTCCCGTTCCGTCCCGGCGCCCAGGAGCTGCTCCACGAGCTCCGGGAGGCCGGCGTGCCGACCGCACTCGTCACCATGTCGATCCGGTCCATGGCCGAGGACATCGCGAGCGGCATCCCGTTCGACGCATTCGACCTCATCGTCGCCGGCGACGAGGTCGAGCAGCCCAAGCCCCATCCGGACCCCTACCTCAGGGCCGCCGAAGCACTCGGCGTCGACCCGCGCGAGTGCATCGCGATCGAGGACTCCGCCACCGGTCTCGCGTCCGCGCTCGCGGCGGGGACCATCGCCGTGTCCGTCCCGCACATCGTGCCGATCCCCGAGGGCCCGCACCACACCACCTGGGACACCCTCGCCGGGCGCTCCGTCGCCGACCTCGCCGAGCTGCGCTCGACCGCGAGCGGCACCACCCACCACCCCGAGACAGAGGCAGCACAGCGATGAGCGCGAACCACCAGCCGGCGAACAGCGGCCCCTTCCGCGAGGGTGACCGCGTGCAGCTGACCGGACCGAAGGGGCGGAAGAACACCATCACGCTGGAGGCCGGCAAGGTCTTCCACACGCACCGCGGGATGATCGAGCACACCACGATCATCGGCCTGCCGGACGGCAGCGTCGTCGCCAACACCGAGGGCATCGAGCACCTCGCGCTCCGGCCGCTGCTGGTCGACTTCGTGATGTCGATGCCTCGCGGTGCCGCCATCATCTACCCGAAGGACGCGGCCGAGATCATCGGCCAGGCGGACATCTTCCCTGGCGCGACGGTCGTCGAGGCCGGTGTCGGTTCCGGTGCGCTCTCCCTCTGGCTCCTCCGGGCCATCGGACCGTCGGGCAGGTTGGCCTCCTTCGAGCGTCGGGACGAGTTCGCCGACGTCGCCCGCGGCAACGTCGCGACCTTCTTCGGCTATGACCCGCAGAACTGGTCGGTCACGGTCGGCGACCTCCAGGAGACCCTGCCCGACACGATGCCCGCCGAATCCGTCGACCGCGTGGTGCTCGACATGCTCGCACCGTGGGAGTGCCTCGACGTCGCGTGGGAGGCGCTGAAGCCCGGCGGCGTGATCCTCTGTTACGTCGCCACCGTCACCCAGCTGTCCCGGGTCGCCGAGGCGATCCGAGGGACGGGCGGCTTCACGAACCCCCAGTCGAACGAGACCATGATGCGCGGGTGGCACGTCGAGGGACTCGCCGTGCGACCGGACCACCGGATGATCGGACACACGGGCTTCCTCATCACCGCACGGAAGCTCGCGCCCGGTACGGTCCTGCCCGAGCTCAAGCGACGCGCCTCGAAGAGCGACTTCAGCGCCGAGGACGTCGAGCTGTGGACGCCGGGCGCCCTCGGGGAACGCTCCGCGAGCGCGAAGATCCTGCGGAAGCGCGCCAGGAGCGCCGGGGCGAGCGCCGAGCTCTCCCGTGCGCGGGGCCTCGACGGCGAGAGCGCGGGGCCCGACGGGTCGGTCGAACCGTCCGCCGCTGAGCCGCCGCTCGGCGACGATCGTTGACCCCGGTTCACGTCGACTAAACTGTGCGACGGCGACCTGCCGTCCCACCCGTACCACCGAAACGAGGATCCGTGCGCACTGCACCAGCTCTCATCGCCGCAGCAGGCCTCCTGCTCGTCTCCCTCACCGGGTGCACCGCGCCGGGTTCGGCCTCGTGCGACACCGCGGCGTCCGCCGGCGACGCGACGAAGCTCATCAGCGTGTCGGGCGACTTCGGCGCCACCCCGAAGGTGGAGCTCCCGAAGCCGCTGTACACGAAGACGACGGAGCGCCAGGTCGTGATCCAGGGCGACGGTCAGCAGGTCTCGGCCGACGGCACCGTCAACCTCAACCTGATGCTCCTCAACGGACGCACGGGCGATGTCCTGCAGCAGACGGACTTCAACGGGCCCGCGAGCACCCTCATCGCCCTGTCCGGAAGCCTCCCCGGCTTCGCGAAGGCGTTCGCCTGCACGACGGTCGGATCCCGCGTCGTCGCGGCGATCTCACCCGAGGACGCGTTCGGCCCGAGCGGTGGCAGCGAGGCGAACGGCATCAAGAAGGACGACGCGATCATCCTCGTCGCCGACATCCAGGGTGCGGCGCTGCCCAAGGCCGACGGTGCCGAGCGCCCGATCCCGTCAGGGTTCCCCTCCGTCGTGACCGCTCCGAACGGTCAGCCCGGTATCACCATCCCGGCGGCCCCCGCCCCGACCGAGACGAAGCACACCTTGTCCCGTGTCGGCGACGGTGACACGGTCAAGGCCGGCGACCAGGTCATCGTCAACTACACCGGCGTGCTGTGGGATCAGAAGAGCGTCTTCGACAGCAGCTGGGAGAAGGGCCAGCCCCTCGTCTTCCAGGCCGACGGCGGTCAGATGATCAAGGCCTTCAACGACGCGGTCGTCGGCCAGCAGGTCGGCTCGCAGATCATCCTCGTGGTGGCGCCGAAGGACGGCTACGGCGAGCAGGGTTCGGGCAGCGTCCCGGCCGGCGCGACACTCGTGTTCGTCATCGATGTGCTCGGCACCCAGCGCGCGGCGAAGTAACCGACACGCCTCGGAGACGGCCCGTCCCACGCCCGCGTCGCGGGTGGGGGACGGGCCGTCCGTCGGTAGACTGGACCGGTGTCCTCAGCCCGCGAGTCCCCGAAGCCGGTCCCGGTGGAGGAGCGACTCTTCAGCCTCGTGCTCGCGCTCCTCGCCACGCAGACCGGCCTGACGAAGAACGAGATCCTGTCGACCGTCCAGGGGTACCGCCAGCAGTATTCGAGTGGCGGCGGCAACGCCAGCCTCGAGCGACAGTTCGAGCGCGACAAGGACAACATCCGCGAACTCGGCGTCCCGCTCGAGACGATCGAGCAGCCGGGCGAACCCGGCAACAACCAGTCGATGCGCTACCGGATCCCGAAGGGCGCCTACGAGCTTCCCACCGACGTCCGGTTCACCCCGGCGGAGCTGTCGCTGCTGTCGCTCGCAGCCACCGTGTGGCGCGAGGGGTCGCTCTCCGGCCAGTCGCAGCGAGCGATGACGAAGTTGCGGTCGCTCGGCATCGAGCCCGATGAACCGATCATCGGATACGCGCCGAGACTCCGCACCCGGGAGGCCTCGTTCGAACCGCTCGACGCAGCGCTCGAACGACGGTCAGTGGTCGCCTTCCCCTACCTGAAGCCCGGCGAGGCCCGGCCACGCGTCCGCACCGTCGCACCGCTGGCACTCGTCCAGCACGAGGGTCGCTGGCACCTCTACGCGACCGACCGGACGGTGGACGAGCCCCGGACGTTCCTCCTGTCGCGGATCGTCGGTCCGGTCAAGCCGACGGGGGAGTCGTTCCCCGCCGACGCCCGCGACCACGCCGCCGACGCGATCGACGGCCTGCGCCGTGTGTCCTCGTCGCAGCGCGCCCTCGTCCGTGTCCGGCCCGGAACCGACGCCGCGGCCCGCCTCGGCAACCGCTACGGCGTCAGCGACACGGAGCGCACGGAACTCACCATCCCGTACCTCGACCACCACATCCTCGCCGACGAGCTCGCCGGGTTCGGCCCGGAGGTCGTCGTCCTCGACCCTCCGGCGCTCGTCGAGGCCGTGGCGTCCAGACTCGAGCTGGTCGTCGCCCGCCACCGCTCGACGGACGACGCACCACACCCCGAGGAGACCGCCCGTGGCTAAGCGACCGGCGGCGCCCCGCGCCCAGGACAAGCTGATCTTCCTCCTCTCGCTCGTGCCGTACCTCATCGACCGCGAGCGGGTCACGGTCGACGAGGCCGCGCGGCACTTCGGGCTGTCCCCGCGCCAGATCCGAGAAGCGGTCGAGCTCTTGACCGTGTCCGGCGTGCCGGGCGACACCCGGCAGTACCTCGCCGGCGACCTCTTCGACATCGACTGGGGCAGCTTCGAGGAGGACGACGAGATCGTCCTCACCCACCGGGTCGCCCTCGACGACAGTCCCCGCTTCTCAGCCCGCGAGGCCTCCGCCCTCATCGCCGGCCTGCAGTCGCTCCAGCGCCTTCCCGAGTTCGTCGACAGCGACGTCATCGGCGGCGTGATGGCCAAGCTCGCCCGCGGGGCGTCGTCCGCACCGGGCCAGCTCGCGGTCACCGAGTCCTACTCCGCGAACGCGGTCGGCATCATCCGGTCGGCTCTGGCCGCCGGCCACAGCGTCGCGTTCGACTACGTCGACGCGAGTGGGGCGACCGAGGCGAGACTGGTGGACCCGCTGCGCCTCGAGTCCCAGGACCAGGACTGGTACCTCTACGGGTGGTGCCACCTGCGCGAGGCGACGCGTCGCTTCCGTCTCGATCGGATGACCGAGCTCCGGGAGACCGAAGCCGAGGTCGTGTTCCGCGAAGCGGACGTCGTCGTCCCGACCGCGTTGTTCGAGCCGAGCGATTCCGACCGCAACGTCACCGTGCTCGTCCGACGCTCGGTCCTGCCGCTCATCGACGACTACGTGGTCGCCGTCGACAGCGCGCCGGGCGGCTCCGCAGCCCGCGAGGACAGCGACGCCGAGGTGACCGCGACCCTGCGCCTCGCGCACCATCACGGCCTCAAACGACTGGTCGCCGCACACCCCGGGCTCATCACCGTGCTCGGCCCGGCGGACGCGCGCGACGCGGTCGCCGATTGGGCGGCCGCCGGTCTCGCGCAGTACCGCACGACATCCGGGAGCTGACTCCCGAGACTCCCGGCAGTAGAGCGGGAGATGCAGGGTAGAGTGAGTGGACCTCGACCTCGAAGATCAGGAACGAAGACTATGTTCGGCAACGCATTCACCGGGTGGCACCTCGTCATCATCCTCCTCATCGTCCTGCTGCTGTTCGGAGCACCGAAGCTCCCGGGTCTCGCCCGCAGCGTCGGCCAGTCGATGCGGATCTTCAAGAGCGAGGTCAAGAGCATGCGCGACGACGAGCCCGCCTCGCCCGACGCGACGGGAACCGTTCCGCCCGCGAGTGCGGCACCCGCCGACCAGACGCCGGCCGCGACAGCCCTGCAGAAGCCGACCGACCCGCCGGTCAAGCCGTAACCCTGAGGACCACCCGAGCCCGATGACGCCAGCACCTGGCCCCCGACGAGTGCGCCTCGAACACGCTGCTCAGGAACGGACGATGTCGCCGTGGCCCTGACCGAGAAGCGTCCCAAGAAACAGAACCGCGAAGGACGGATGTCCCTCGGCGAGCACCTCGTCGAGTTGCGGAAGCGGTTGTTCTACTCCGCCATCGGCATCATCGTCGGCATGGTCGCGGGTTTCATCGCCTCCGAGTGGATCATCGAGGCGATGAGCGCTCCCATCCTCGTCATCGCCGACGATCGCGGGCAGGCGTTCCTGAACTTCACCAACGTCACGAGCGCGTTCGACCTGCGGATGAAGATCGCCCTCACGGCCGGCGTCGTCCTGTCCAGCCCGGTGTGGCTCTACCAGATCTGGGCGTTCCTCGTGCCCGGCCTGACGCGCAAGGAGCTGAAGTACGCGATCGGGTTCTTCGCGACCGCCGTGCCGTTGTTCCTCGCGGGCTGCTACGCGGGCTGGTTCGTGTTGCCGCACATCGTCGAGCTCATGCTCGGCTTCACCCCGACGGCGGCGGCCAACTTCCTCGACGCCACCACCTATTACGACTTCGTCCTGAAGCTGGTGCTCGCGGTCGGTGTCGCCTTCGTCCTGCCCGTGTTCCTGGTCCTGTTGAACTTCGTCGGCGTGCTCTCCGCAGCGGCGATCATCAAGGCGTGGCGGGTCGCGATCCTCGTCATCGTGCTCTTCACGGCCATCGCCACGCCCGCCGCCGACATCGTGTCGATGTTCGTCCTGGCGATCCCGATGGTCCTGTTGTACTTCGCGGCCTACGGCGTCGCCGTCCTCCACGACCGCAGTGCGGCCAAGCGGCAGCGACGCATCGACGCCGAACTCGGTAGCGCGGGGCTCGCATGAGCGACACCGCTTCCCCTGCCGAGCGGTATCGGGCAGCAGCGGTCCGGAACGCGACACCGAGGCTCCAGGAGTTCCGCGCGAGGCAGCGGTTCGACCTCGACGCGTTCCAACTCGAGGCGTGCGAGCGGATCGAGAACGGCAGCAGTGTCCTCGTCGCAGCGCCGACGGGGGCCGGCAAGACCATCGTCGCCGAGTTCGCGATCGCCCTCGCCATGCACGGCGACCGCGGCAAGGTCTTCTACACGACGCCGATGAAGGCGCTCAGCAACCAGAAGTTCCAGGAGCTCACCGCCGAGTACGGTTCCGAGCACGTCGGCCTGCTCACGGGCGACACGAACGTGAACGGCAACGCCCGCATCGTCGTCATGACGACCGAGGTCCTCCGCAACATGCTGTACGCGGACTCCGACGCACTGACCGATCTCGCCTTCGTCATCATGGACGAGGTCCATTACCTGGCGGACCGGTTCCGCGGAGCGGTGTGGGAGGAGGTCATCATCCACCTCCCGCAGGCCGTCCGGATGGTGTCGTTGAGCGCGACCGTGTCGAACGCCGAGGAGTTCGGCGACTGGCTCCAGGCCGTCCGCGGCGACACCGCCGTCATCGTGTCCGAGGAGCGCCCGGTGCCCCTCACCCAGCACGTGCTGATGCGGAACAAACTCATCGACCTGTTCGCCGCGCCGAGCCTCGCCGACACCCACCAGGTCAACCCCGAGCTCGTCCGCATGGCGCAGTTCGGCGGCCGTGCACCGAACAGCCGTCAGTACAAGGACATCAGCCGCTACAACCAGCGACGAGCCCCGCATCGGGCCGAGAAGCTCGACCGCGGGCATTTCGTCCAGATGCTCGACGACCACCACCTGCTCCCGGCGATCTTCTTCGTCTTCAGCCGGGTCGGGTGCGACCAGGCGGTCAAGCAGGTCCTCCGTTCCGGCATCAGGCTGACCGAGGCGCACGAACGCGACGAGATCCGCCAGATCGTCGACGAGCACTGCCGGACCCTCCTCGACGAGGACCTCGCCGTCCTCGGCTACTGGGAGTGGCTCGACGGCCTGGAGCGGGGCGTCGCCGCCCACCACGCCGGTCTCCTGCCGGCGTTCAAGGAGGTAGTCGAGGAGCTCTTCCGGCGGAAGCTCGTCAAGGTGGTCTTCGCGACCGAGACCCTCGCGCTCGGCATCAACATGCCGGCCAGGACGGTCGTCCTCGAGAAGCTCGAGAAGTTCAACGGTGAAGCACGCGTCCCGATCACCCCGGGGGAGTACACCCAGATCACCGGGCGTGCCGGACGCCGTGGCATCGACGTCGAGGGCCACGCCGTCATCCAGTGGACCGAGGGGCTGCACCCGCAGTCCGTCGCCTCGCTGGCCTCCCGACGCACCTACCCGCTCAACTCCAGCTTCCGCCCGACCTACAACATGGCGGTCAACTTGATCGACCAGTTCGGCCGTCAACGCACGCGTCAAATCCTCGAGTCGTCCTTCGCACAGTTCCAGGCCGACCGGGCCGTCGTCGGGATCGCCCGGAAGGTGCGCGAGCAGGAGTCCTCGCTCGCCGGCTACGAGAAGTCCATGTCGTGCCATCTCGGGAACTTCGTCGAATACGCCGGCATCCGGCGCGAGCTCACGGACCTCGAGCGCAAGGGCGAGCCGAACGGCTCGCGCGCGTCGAAGGACCGTCGCCAACGCAAGCTCGCCGAACTCCGCAAGCGGATGCGGGCTCACGCCTGCCACGTCTGCCCGCACTGCGAGGACCACGCTCGCTGGGCGGAACGATGGTTCAAGCTCAAGAAGCAGACCGACCAGCTGCGACAGCAGATCCAGACCCGGACGGGCGCGGTCGCGCGCGTGTTCGACCGGGTCGTCGACGTCCTGCTCGAGTACGAGTACCTGGCACGCGACGAGCACGGCGCGGTCGTCGTCGCGGCTCCCGGACGCACGTTGAAGCGCATCTACGGAGAACGGGACCTCCTCGTGGCGGAGTGCCTGCGCACCGGTGCGTGGAACGAACTCGATGCCGCGTCCCTCGCCGCGATGGCCGCCGCGATCGTGTACGAACCACGGCGTGAGGAGCAGAACACCCCGGAGCGCTTCCTGCCCCGCGGCCCGTTCCGGTCCGCGCTCGAACGGACGCAGGACCTCTGGAGTCGGCTCGACGACAGCGAACGGGAGCACCGCCTCCCGGGGAGCAACCCGATCTCGACCGGCCTCTCCCTCGCGATGCACCAGTGGGCCAAGGGTGCGAACCTCGACACGGTGCTCATCGAGGCGGAACTCGCCGCCGGTGACTTCGTGCGGTGGTGCAAGCAGACCATCGACCTGCTCGATCAGCTCCGCGTCGTCGACGGACCGGTGGGCCGTCATTCGCGTGAGGCGCTGGACTCGATCCGACGCGGCATCGTCGCGTACAGCTCGCTGTGAGGTCCCTGCACCATCGGAGCGACCGGCTCCGAGCGATCGACGCGCTGGTCGACCGTCGTCCGCCGCTCCCGCTCTGGCTCGCGGCCGTCGTGGCCATCGCCACCGGCCCGGTCCTCGACGCCGGCTTCCCGGACCGCGGTGTCTGGCCCCTGACGTTCGTCGGCATCGCCCTCGTCCTCCTCAGCCTCATGGGGCGCAGCGTCGGCGGTGCGCTCCTTGTCGGTTTCCTCGCGGGGGAGTCGTTCTACCTGATCCACATCGAGTGGGCGACCGCCTACCTGGGTCCCGTCCCGTGGGCGGCGCTGTCGACGCTCGAGGCCATCTTCTTCGCGCTCGGAGCCGTGCTCATCACCCTGGCGTACCGCTGGATCCCGCGGGCCTTCCCCGGGATCGGGGGACGGGTCTGGTTGACCGCCGCCGTCGTCGCCGCCCTGTGGACCGCGCGCGAGACACTCGTGAGCACCTGGCCGTACGGCGGATTCCCGTGGGCGAGGATGGCGCTCAGCCAGTCCGAGAGTCCGTTCGCACCGCTCGTCGCCTGGGTCGGGTTCTCGGGGCTGTCGTTCCTCATGGTGCTGCTCATGGCACTCGCCCTGCAGCTCGCCGCGACCGCGGAGCTCCCGACGGTCAGCCGGGTCGGGACCGCCGTTCTCGCGGTCATCGCGGTGCTCGTCGTGCCGGCATGGCCGACGGCGACGACCGGGAGCATGCGGGTGGCTGCCATCCAGGGCAACGGCCCCGCCGGCTACTTCGACGCCGCAGCACCCGGCACCGTCATGCAGACCCAGATCGACGAGACGCTGCAGGTGCTCGATGCGGACGTCGACGTCGTGGTCTGGCCCGAGGGCAGCGCAGACCTCGACCCGCAGCGGGTTCCCCAATCGGCTGCAGCACTCGACGCGTTGAGCCGTCGCATGGACGCACCGTTCGTCGTCGGTGCGATCTCCCAACGCGGCGACCGCTACTACAACTCGTCACTCCTCTGGGACGCCGCCGACGGCGTCCGCGACGTCTACGACAAGAAGCACCCGGTCCCGTTCGGTGAATACGTCCCGGACCGGAAGTTCTGGGAGCCGTTCGCACCCGACCTCATCGGCCTCATCCAGCGCGAGTACACCCCGGGTACGAAGGACAACGTCTTCGACATCGACGGCGTGCTCGCAGGGATCAGCATCTGCTTCGACATCGCCGACGACCAGCTCACCCGCGACGCGGTGGCGGGTGGCGCGCGGATCGTGTTCGCCCAGACCAACAACGCGGACTTCGGGCAGACGGACGAGAACCAGCAACAACTGGCGATCGCACGGCTCCGGGCGATCGAGTCGGCTCGGTCCGTGGTGAACATCTCCACGGTGGGGACCAGCCAGATCATCGGGCCCGACGGCGCGACGATCGACAGCATCCCGGCCTTCCGCCCCGGATCGATGGTCTCCGAGGTGCCGCTGGTGGACACGGTCACGCCGTCGATGGCCTTCGGTCACCAGCTCGAGGTGTTCATCGGTGGCATGGGACTCGCCTCGCTGGTCCTCGCCGGATTCGCCGCCAGGCCTCGGCGCGTCTCGAACCGCCCCCGGACATGACGATCGGCTGATCCGATACCGGATCAGCCGATCGAGGGGAGGCCTGTCAGGGGCTCGGTGTCACGCGCTCTTCTGCTGGCCACGACGGGCGCGCAGATAGGAGAGTCGCTCTTCGAGCAGCTCTTCGAGCTCATCGCGCGAGCGACGCTCGAGCAGCATGTCCCAGTGGCTGCGGGGGATCTTCACGTCACCGCGGTCGACGACGACGGGCTTCGAGTCGACGAGGAGGACGGCCTCCGCACCGCAATGGCGGCACTCCCACAGTTCGGGGACTTCCGCATCGGCAGCGAAGGTCATGGTGGTCTCGCGCTCGCAACTCTGACACCGGTAGATGTGGTTGCTCCGCGCCGAGAATATGACGCCCTCTTCCGTTTGTAGACTCTGGGCGCCCAGGCGCATTCCGCGCAAACTGCGATCTGCCATTGTGTGGTCTCCTCTCGCTCGGCATCCACAGTTATAAACCCACAAGCTGGGTAAACTGTTCCGTTCACCCATCCGGCTCTCAGCTCCTGCCCAGCTGCGGAGACGCCAGCTGCGGGGAGCCGACCCTCAGCGCGAGCGGACCAGCTCGAGTGCGAGATCACAACGGTCGGTGACGATGCCGTCGACGCCGAGATCCAGCAGCCGTCGCATGTCGGTAGGGTCGTTGACCGTCCACACGTGCACCTCGACGCCGAGGGCGTGCATCTGTGCGAGGAGACGCTTCGTCACGACGGGTACGCCGCGGAACCGTTCGGGCACCTGGAGCGCCTGGACACCGGCGAGCGACCGACGGAGTGCTCCACGGAGCCCGAGGGCGGCTGCCGGGAGGACGCGGAGCAGGATCCGGGCCGATGCCGAGGAAGCCACGGAGTCGGCGCCCGCCTCCCGTCCCACGGCCCGTACGATCGCGGAACGTCTACCCTCGTCGAAGGAGGTGACGAGCACCCGATCGGCCGCGCCGGCACCGATGATCGCGGCAGCCGCCGGTGCAGCCGCTGCCGCGGCCTTGATGTCGAGGTTGAAGCGTGCCCCGGGGAACTCGGCCAGCGCCTCAGACAACGTCGGGATGCGATCGCCGCCGAGGTCGATCCGCTGGAGCTCCGCCAGCTCGAGATCCGCGATCGGTCTCGGATCGCCCGTGACGCGGCGCAGGGACGGGTCGTGGAAGAGGACGGCGTGTCCGTCGCGCGTGCAGTGCGCGTCGGTCTCGACGTACTCGGCGCCGGCGGCCAGGGCACGGCGGAAGGACGACAGCGTGTTCTCGGGAACCCCCGGCCCGGCCAGCCCTCGATGGGCGAGGACCCGAGGGCGGGCCGGACGGAAGTAGGGGAGGACCGCTGTCGTCACCGCGTGCTCAGCCCTCGGGCTGGACGGGGGTCGTCGGCGCCGGTGGCGTCTGGGGTGACGAGGCAGGCGCTGCGGTGAAGGAGGGCGCCTGCGCAGCTGCGGCCGCCGCCCGTGCCGTCGCCGCAGGGTCGCGGGTGTTGCCCGGCCCGAAGGCGGAGCCGATGCCCTTGAGCGCCTCGGTCAGTTCGCTCGGGATGACCCAGAGCTTGTTCGCCTGGCCTTCCGCGAGCTTCGGGAGCATCTGCAGGTACTGGTAGCCCAGGAGCTTCTCGTCGGGGTCGCCGTCGTGGATCGCCTTGAACACCGTCTGGATGGCGGACGCCTCACCCTGAGCACGCAGCACGGCTGCCTGGGCGTCACCCTCGGCGCGGAGGATCTCGGCCTGCCGCGCACCCTCGGCCGTCAGGATGGCCGACTGCTTGGTTCCCTCAGCGGTGAGGATGAGGGCTCGACGGTCGCGCTCGGCCCGCATCTGCTTCTCCATGGAGTCCTGGATGGAGAGCGGCGGGTCGATCGCCTTGAGCTCGACGCGTCCGACGCGGATACCCCACTTGCCGGTCGCCTCGTCGAGCACGATGCGGAGCTTGCTGTTGATCTCGTCGCGGCTCGTCAGCGCCTCCTCGAGGTTCAGCCCACCGACGACGTTTCGGAGCGTCGTCGTGGTCAGCTGCTCGACGGCACCCAGGTAGTTCGCGATCTCGTAGGTCGCGGCGCGGGCGTCGGTCACCTGGAAGTAGACGACCGTGTCGATCGAGACGACGAGGTTGTCCTCGGTGATCACCGGCTGCGGCGGGAAGGAGACGACGGTCTCGCGCAGATCGATGAGCGGCCGCAACCGGTCGATGAAGGGGATGAGCAGGTTCAGACCCGGCAAGAGGGTCTTGTGGTACTTGCCGAGCCGCTCGACCACGCCGGCGCTCGCCTGCGGGATGATGCGGATGGATCGGAACAGCACCACCAGCACGAAGATGACGACGATGGCCGCGATCACCCAGCCGATGATCGCTCCTGATGAGATGTCGTTCACGACTACTCCTTCTGCTCGCCCAGCGGTGCCGGGTGGGTTGGGACGGGGACGACGACGGCGGTGGCACCGTCGACGACGGACAGGACGATGCGCGTGCCGGGCTCGAGGGACGACGCGGGGGAGTCGTGCGGGGTCCTGGCGGTCCAGACCTCGCCGTTGCCGAGCTTCACCTGGCCACCGTGCGGGGTGACCGTCGAGAGGACGAGCCCCGGCATGCCGAGGAGCGCGTCGACGTTGCTCTTCGCCGGGTCCGCGCCGCGTTGCAGCGCTCGGAGCAGCGGCGGCCTGACGGCCAACAAGAGCAGCAGGGCGGCAGCGGCTGCGATGAGCAGCTGGAGCCACCACGGAGCGCCGAGGAGGCCGGACAGTAGCCCGACGGTGCCGCCGAGCGCGAGCATGAGGAAGGTGAACTCGAGCGACAGGATCTCGATGATGACGAACACGAGGATCAGGACCAACCAGGCGATCCAGGCGTACTCGGTGATGACGTCCATGGTGCGGATTCCTCCCGGATCGGCTCTCGCGTCTGCCGCCTCGCAGTCCGGGGGAGCGCGAGACGGTGCGCCGGTCGGGTTCAACGCTATCAGCTGGGCGGACCGCCGAACCGGATCCGTCTGCCGGTTGTTGGTAAGGTCGTTGGCTGGAACCAGCCGCCGATGAGCGGCCCCAGATCTGAAGGAGCCCTCACGTGACGAACCCCCTGGCCGCCGGATCACTCTCCGGGAAGAACGTCCTCGTGACGGGCTCGTCCCGCGGTATCGGTGCCGACACCATCCGGTACTTCGCCGGTGCCGGCGCCAACGTCGTGATCAACTACCGGAACAAGGAGGCTCGCGCCGTCAAGCTCGCCGACGAGGTGCGAGCCCTCGGCGTGCAGGCCCTGGTGGTCGGAGCCGACCTCACCGACCCCGCCTCGGTCGCCGCCATGTTCGCGACGACGAAGGCCGACCTCGGCGACCTCGACGTCCTGGTGCTGAACGCCTCCGGAGGGATGGAGAGCGGCATGGCCGAGGACTACGCCATGCAGCTCAACCGTGACGCACAGGTGAGCGTCGTCGAACAGGCCCTCCCGCTCCTCCACCCCGGCTCGCGGATCGTGTTCGTCACGAGCCACCAGGCGCACTTCATCCGGACCACGCCGACGATGCCCGAGTACGTGCCGGTCGCGACCTCCAAGCGTGCAGGCGAGGACGCGCTCCGCGCCAAGCAGGACCAGTTCGACGCCGCCGGTGTCGAGTTCGTGGTCGTCTCGGGCGACATGATCGAGGGGACCATCACCGCGACCCTGCTCGAACGCGCCAACCCCGGTGCGATCAGCTCCCGCAAGGAGTCGGCCGGTCGTCTGTACAACGTCGGTGAGTTCGCGGCCGAGGTCGCCGCGGCCGCCGTGGACCCGATCCCCGAGGACCACACCCGCTACGTGGGGGACACGAGCGACTTCATCGCCGAGTAGTCGACGATCCTGACACGACGAACGCCCGGCCCCTCGAGGGACCGGGCGTTCGTCGTCCTGACAGCCGAGGTCAGCCGGCGAGACCGGCCCGCTTCACCTGCTTGCCGAAGGTGATCGCCTGGATGATCTCGACGACGCCGGCCGCGATGAGGAAGAACGCGGTGACGAGCAGGAGGGTCACGGCGGCGAGCAGCGGGTTCGCGAGGACGAACACGCCGGCGACGACGCTGATGACGCCGTAGAGGATCGTGATCCATCGCGACACGTCCGGTGCCGAGTCGAACAGCGAGGCCACGCCCTCGACGATCCAGGAGACACCGATCACGAAGACGAGTGCGCCGATGCCGAGCAGCGGATCGATGAAGATGTAGACGCCGGCGGCCAGCAGCAGCACACCGAACACGATCGTGAGGACCCGCCAGAGTCCGCCGTGCTCACGGGCGACGACGCCACGCGTGATGCGGGCGATCCCGGCGATCAGGAAGTAGACGGCGAAGATCCACGCGACGGCGACCAGCGAGGCCTTCGGCGCGACCAGCAGGAAGACACCCAAGAGGATCGTGAGGATCCCACCGACGGCGAAGGCCCATCGGACACCGGAGATCTGGCTCGCGGTCAGCTTGGCGGAGTTCAGCGTGTAGGTGGTGGTGGACGGTTCGGACATGGTCGGCTCCTGACGGTGGACAGTGCGGCGCTCCCGAGCAGACCGGGTGCGTTCCACCAGTGTGGCGCATACACACAGGTGTTTCACAGCATGACCTTCCATGTCGCGCGGGTCCGGTGCCGATCGAGGCGAGACGCCAGCCGATGACGACGGATACGCTGATCGCCATGACCGAGACGCCGATGCACACCAGGGCCGCCGACAGCCACGACGTCATCCGGGTCAGGGGTGCTCGCGAGCACAATCTGCGCGAGGTCGACGTCGACCTCCCGAAGCGCCGCCTCACCGTGTTCACGGGTGTGTCCGGCTCGGGGAAGAGCTCGCTCGTCTTCGGGACGATCGCCGCCGAGTCGCAGCGGATGATCAACGAGACCTACAGCGCGTTCGTCCAGGGCTTCATGCCGTCGCAAGCGCGGCCCGACGTCGACGTGCTCGAGGGACTCACCACGGCGATCATCGTCGACCAGGAGCGGATGGGCGCGAACTCACGGTCGACGGTGGGCACGGCGACCGACGCGAACACCATGCTGCGCATCCTCTTCAGTCGGATCGGAGACCCGTCCATCGGGTCTCCGCAGGCCTTCTCCTTCAACGTCGCCTCGATCAGCGGCGCCGGAGCGGTGACCATCGAGCGCGGGGGACAGAGCACGAAGGAACGGCGGAGCTTCTCGATCACCGGCGGCATGTGCCCGCGGTGCGAGGGGATGGGCACCGTGAACGACATCGACCGTTCCCAGCTCTACGACGCCACGAAGTCGCTCAACCAGGGCGCGCTCACGATCCCCGGCTACACACCCGACGGCTGGGGTGTGCGGATCTTCACCGGATCCGGATTCCTCGACGCGGACAAGCCCATCCAGGACTACACGGAGCGGGAGCTCCACGACTTCCTCCACAAGGAGCCGGTGAAGGTCAAGGTCGGCGACATCAACATGACCTACGAGGGCCTGATCCCGAAGGTGCAGAAGTCGTTCCTCTCGAAGGACCGTGAGGCGATGCAGCCGCACATCCGCGCATTCGTCGACCGCGCCGTCACCTTCACCACGTGTCCGGCGTGTGAGGGGACCCGCCTGAGCGAGGGCGCACGGAGTTCGCGCATCGCCGGTCGGAACATCGCCGAACTGTGCGCGATGCAGATCAGCGACCTCGCGGCGTGGACCCGGGCGCTCGACGAACCGTCGGTGCGCCCGCTCCTGACGGTCCTGCAGGAGACGCTCGACTCCTTCGTCGCCATCGGGCTGGGATACCTCTCACTCGACCGCACGACGGGCACCCTCTCGGGTGGGGAGGCGCAGCGGACGAAGATGATCCGCCATCTGGGGTCGTCGCTCACCGACGTGACCTACGTGTTCGACGAGCCGACCGTCGGACTGCACCCCCATGACATCCAGCGGATGAACGAACTGCTCCTGCGGCTCCGCGACAAGGGGAACACCGTCCTCGTCGTGGAACACAAACCGGAGACGATCACGATCGCCGACCACGTCGTCGACCTCGGCCCCGGAGCCGGGACCGACGGGGGACAGGTGACGTTCCAGGGGAGTGTGGAGGGCCTCCGAGCGAGCGACACGCTCACCGGACGCCACTTCGACGACCGCGCCGCGCTCAAGCCGGCGTTGCGTCGGCCGACCGGTGTCATCGAGATCCGCGGCGCCGACCGGCACAACCTGCAGGGCGTCGACGTCGACGTGCCGCTCGGCGTCCTCGTGGTCGTCACGGGTGTCGCCGGCTCGGGCAAGACCTCGCTCATCCACGGCTCGGTCGCCGGGCGTCCCGGTGTGGTGACGGTCGACCAGAGTCCGATCCGCGGCTCGCGTCGCAGCAACCCGGCGACGTACACCGGCCTGCTCGAGCCCATCCGCAAGGCGTTCGCGAAGGCCAACGGGGTGAAGCCGGCACTGTTCAGCTCGAACTCGGCCGGAGCCTGCCCGAACTGCAACGGCGCCGGCGTCGTCTTCACCGATCTCGGCGTCATGGCGAGCGTCTCGACCGTCTGCGAGGTGTGCGAGGGCCGCCGGTTCGATGCTTCCGTTCTGGAATATCAGTTGGGGGAGCGAGACATCAGCGAGGTGCTCGCGATGCCGGTGACGGAGGCCGAGGCCTTCTTCGCCGACGGGCCGGCCCGGACGCCCGCAGCGCACGTCATCCTGGCGCGACTCGCCGACGTCGGGCTCGGCTACGTCAGCCTCGGACAGCCGTTGACGACTCTGTCAGGAGGCGAACGACAGCGACTCAAACTGGCGACACAGATGGCCGATTCGGGCGAGGTCTACATCCTGGACGAGCCGACGACGGGCCTGCACCTCGCCGACGTGGAGAATCTGCTCGGGCTCCTGGACCGGTTGGTGGACTCCGGCAAGTCGGTCATCGTCATCGAGCATCATCAGGCGGTCATGGCGCATGCGGACTGGATCGTCGACCTCGGACCCGGCGCCGGTCATGACGGCGGACGCCTGGTGTTCACCGGGACGCCCGCAGCGCTCGTCGCCGATCGCTCGACGCTGACCGGAGAACATCTCGCTCGGTACATCGGCTCCTGACGCGCCCCGGTCGTCATCGCGATCCTCAGGTCGGTGATGCAGGTCGACGTGACCCGATCCGACCCCGCTCGCGGCGGGCTTTAAAGAGCTGATAATGCACATTATGTCAACTTGTTTCGGATGTGCTCGCTGAGCGCAGCCCCCGGCACGGTCAGTCGTAGTGGATAGGGCGATGTCCTCAGCACGCGGGATCTGACCAGATCCGCTCCGTGACCTCCATTTCGATGCAGGCTGGACTCGAGGACGTCTTCCATGATCGTTCGGGACGCGTCCACCACGGCGTCCTGGAGGGCGAGACGAGAGCGGTGAGCTCGGAGAGAGGCATGTGCCCCTGCCAACCAGGGGTTGATCATCACGGATCGACGCAGCGGTGACGTCATCGTGGAGCGTCCGAGCGCGTGGGAACATCGCCTCGCGACCTGGGCCGTGTGACACTGCCTCGTCGACCGCGAAGTCAGCTCTGACCTGGACCGAATTGATAGAGTGCAGGCTCTAGAGTGTGTGGTCTAGGAATACGGGAGCAGTCATGCCGAGAATCATCGACCCACAGCGGTTCACCGCGCGCCAGACCGCGATCCTCGCTGCGGCCTACCGCTGTTTCGCCACCGACGGGTATGAGACGACCTCGACCGCGGACATCTGCCGAGCAGCGGACATCTCCTCGGGGACCCTGTTCCACTACTTCCCCACCAAGCTCGACATCCTGGTCACGCTGCTGCGGGTGAGCGCCGCCTGGACCGAGGAGCAACTGCACCTCGCCACGCGCGCCGGGCCTGGGCGCCCTGCGTTGACCACCTATCTCGGCGCACTCGACCGCCAACGGGCTGCCGACCAGACGGTCGGTTTCGCTCGCGCGGTCCAGGGCATGGCGCATCTCCACGCCGTGGCGGCCGTCCTCGACGTCGAGCGGGACATGGTCGACCGCTTCCTCCTCGACCACATCACCGAGGCGGTTCGCACCAGCGCAGCCCGCTCCGACGCAACGCCGGAGCAGCTCGTCCGATGGGTGCGCTGGCTCGTCGACGGCAGCGCACTGCACGAGACGCCGGCATCGCGCGCAACGGGTGTCAGCATCGCCGTCCGGTCGTTACTCCTCCTCGGATGACGGCGTGGGCCACCGGGGTCGTCAGGCCGACGGAGCAGGTCGATCGGGGTCCTGGTCCCAGAGCGGCATCCCGAACTCGTTGACCGGGACGGCGGACTGCGCCGGGTCCGGAAGCCGCTCCCCCGTCGGGCAGGTCATGAAGTGATCGTGCCCGGAGGAACGGTCGAAGGTGTGCTCGGCGAGCGGATGGCCACAGACCGTGCACTGGCGGTCTTCGGTGTCCGACGTCTTCGTCTGCTCGTTCATGCGCGTCATGCTACGCCGACCGCCAGCGTCGACCACCCCGTTGCGCCCGGGTCGCCGACCTGCTTCCGCCCCGAGCGCGACCTGTCAGACCTCTCCGAAGCCGGATTCGATGAGCGACGCCAGTGCCCCGATGGCATCCTTCGCGTCCGGACCGTCCGCCTGCAGCTCCACGACCGCCCCTTTGACGAGGCCCAGTGACATGATCCCGAGCAGGCTCTTGGCGTCCTTCCCGTTCACGACCACCTTGGCCGCGAACGTGCTCGCCAGCTTCACGAACTCCGCAGCGGGTCGAGCGTGGAGCCCGTCCTTGTTCCGCAAGGTCACGGAGGCTGCGGCGTGGGACGCTGTCGGGTCGTCGGACCCACCCGCCCGAGTCGCCTCGTCGGCGCCGTGCTGGGCAGGGTCACCGCCGGCTGCAGACCGCGCGGCGGCCACCACCTCGTCGAGCGACGCGCCGGTCTGCGCGGCCACGGCTGCGGCGACCCCGCCTTCGACGAGCGGGGCGTCGACGATGCGTACCCGGCCTCGGACGTCGTCGTCGAGGAAGTCGAGTGCCGTCTCAGCGGTCAGGATCGCCGATCCCAGATCGCACAGCACCACCACCCCGGCCCCGGAGTCCACGGCGGCGATCCCGGCGGAGACCAGCCCGAAGCTCGTGCCGATCCCTCCCTCATCGGTACCGCCGGCTGCGGCGAGGGCCGCGTCGGGCGCCATCTGCCGCGCCAGGGTGATGAGCCCCTCCGCGATCAGCGCGCTGTGCGAGACGAAGACGATGCCGACGGCTCCCCCGCTCATGCAGCACCCTCCCCGGCGGCCGCAGCCGCCGCTTGCAGGAGGTAGGAGGTGGACTGTGCCCCGGGGTCGCGGTGCCCGATGGCCCGTTCACCGAGGTAGCTGGCCCGCCCCTTGCGGGCGACGAGCGGCTCGGTCGCCGCGGCGCCACCCCACGCGGCGTCCGCAGCGGCGGCCAGCACCCGTGCCGGGGACTCCCCCGCTGCCGCGGACGCGGCCGCAGCGTCGACGGCCGGCGTCCACGCGTCGACCATGGTCTTGTCGCCGACCTCGGCCTTGCCACGGAGCACGATCCCGTCGCGTGCCGCCGTCAGCAGGGCGACGACGGCATCGGCGTCGAGGACCTCCTCGCCGGCCACGGCGATCGACGCCTTGAGCAGCGCGGTGCCGTACAGCGGGCCGCTCGCGCCTCCGACGGTCGAGATGAGCGTCGTCGCGGCGAGCTTGAGGATGTCCGCGGGCGTCGCATCGCCAGGCTGCTCGTCGAGCTTCGGCAGGATCGCGGAGAACCCGCGGTCGAGGTTCTCGCCGTGATCGCCGTCCCCGATGTCGCGGTCGAGCGTGATCAGCTCCACGCGATGCTCCGCGACGACCGCCGCACTCCCCCGCATCCAGGCGATCGCCCAGGCTCCATCCAATCCCATCCGTCTACCGTCCCCACCGGAGCGCCGCGGTCTGCACCGGGGCGTCCCACAATTCGATCAGTTCGTCGTCGAGTTTCAGGAGGGTGATCGACACACCCTGCATCTCGAGGCTGGTCGTGTAGTTCCCCACGAGCGACCGCGCCACCTCGATCCCGCGCTCCGCGAGCGCCTCGGCCACGCGGCGGAAGACGATGAAGAGCTCGACCTGCGGCGTCCCTCCCATCCCGTTCACCAGGACGAGGGCCCGCTCGCCCGGTGCGTACGGAAGGTCCTCGAGGATGGCGGCGAGCAGCCGGTCCACGATCCGGTCGGCGGGCTCCAGCGGGATGCGTTCACGGCCGGGCTCACCGTGGATCCCGATGCCGATCTCGATCTCGTCGTCGGCCAGGGTGAAACTCGGCTCGCCCGCGTGCGGGACGACGCACGGCGTGAGTGCCACGCCCATCGTGCGGGTGCGCTCGTTGACCTTCGTCGCGAGGTCGGCGACCTCGTCGAGTCCTCCCCCGGCCTCGGCACGTGCCCCGGCGAGCTTCTCCACGAGGACGGTGCCGGCGACACCCCGTCGCCCCGCCGTGTAGAGCGAATCCTTCACCGCGACGTCGTCGTCGACGATGACCGAGCGCACCTCGATGCCCTCGGCCAGCGCGAGGTCGGCCGCGGTCTCGAAGTTGAGGACGTCGCCCGTGTAGTTCTTGACGATGTGCAGGACGCCGGCACCACCGTCCACCGCCTTCGTGGCGGCGAGGATGGGGTCCGGGGTGGGCGAGGTGAACACCGGGCCGGGTACGGCGGCGTCGAGCATCCCGAATCCGACGAACCCGCCGTGGAGGGGCTCGTGCCCGCTGCCGCCGCCGCTCACGATCCCCACCTTCCCGGCGACCGGCGCATCGGCTCGAGCGATGAACACCGGGTCGAGCGACACGGTGACGAGGTCGGGGTGCGCGGCGCCGAATCCGGCCACCGCCTCGACGACGACGTCCTTGGGATCATTGATGAGCTTCTTCATTGAATCCTCCTGCAAGATCGGTTCGGGTCCGCCGACCGGGTACGCCGGCATCGGGTCTCAACCTACGCGCTGCGGCCCACCGCCGGTAGGGCCGGAAGCCCCGCCCACGGCGCTGATCAGCGCGAACCGAGCGTGCGGGTGGCGTCCACCCAGGCGTCGAGTGTCGCGGTCGCCGCACCCGAGTCGATGACGGCCGCGGCGGACACGAGTGCGGCGGCGAACCGCTCCAGGATCGGCCGCTGGGCCTGCGTCGGATCCTCCGACAGTTCGAACGCGACGATCCCGGCCGCGGCGTTCAGCAGGACGATGTCGCGGACCGGACCCTCCTCGCCGGCGAGCGTGGCGCGCACGACTCCGGCGTTGTGCTGGGCGTCACCGCCGATGAGATCGTCGATCGATGCACGGCGGATGCCGAGTTCCCGGGGATCCAGGTCGTGCTCGGTGACGGCTCCGCGGGTGATCTCCCAGAGGTGGCTGTGTCCCGTCGTCGTCAGTTCGTCGAGTCCGTCGTCGCCCCGGAAGACGAGGGCGGTCGCCCCACGCGTCTGGAAGACGCCCACGAACAACGGGATGCGGTCGGCGTGCGCCACACCGACGGCCGACGCCTCCGGCCGGGCCGGGTTGACGAGCGGACCGAGGAAGTTGAAGACCGTCGGCACGCCGAGCTCCGCACGGACCGCTCCAGCGTGGCCGAAACCGGGGTGGAACGCCGCCGCGTACGCGAAGGTGATGCCCGTCGACGCCAGCACCTCCCCCACCAGGTCCGTCGGCAGGGCGAGGTCGACGCCGAGCGCCGAGAGCACGTCGCTCGATCCCGAGGCGGAGCTCGCCGCGCGGTTGCCGTGCTTGATCACGGGGATGCCCGTTGCCGCCGCGACGATGGACGCGGTCGTCGAGATGTTGACGGTGCCGAAGCGGTCGCCGCCGGTGCCGACGATGTCGAGGGCTCGGGACGGGGCGACGAGCGGCTTCGCGTGGTCGAGGATCGCGTCGCGGAACCCGACGATCTCGTCGACCGTCTCCCCCTTACGCCGCAACGCGATGAGGAAGCCGGCCAGCTGGGCGTCCGTCACCTGACCGGTCATGATGCGTTCCATGGCCCACGTCGACTCCGACACACTGAGATCGGTTCCGGCGAGCAGGTCGCCGATGAGCGTCGGCCAGGTCGTGAGAGGCATGTCGACGATCTTACAAGCGCGACTCGCCGACGCCTCGAGCTGCCTGTGGAGGCGAAGATCACATGAATCCCGCAGCAGAACCGAAGATTCCGGTCAGGAAATAAGGCTACCCTTACTGATCCGAGCGTGCTCGCCGCCCCCGAAATGCGAAAAACCGCTCCGGCTTTCGGCCATAATGGAGGGGTGACGAGCACCTCAATCAACCTTGCGCCGAGCGCGCCCCGGATCAACCGACCGAACACGGTCGCGGTTGGAACGATCGTCTGGCTGGGCAGCGAGGTCATGTTCTTCGCCGGCCTCTTCGCGATCTACTTCACGCTGCGATCGATGGCCCCCGAGCTGTGGGCGGCCGAGGCCGGTCGCCTGAACGTCCCGTACTCGACGATCAACACGATCATCCTCGTGTCCTCGTCGTTCACGTGCCAGTTCGGCGTCTTCGCAGCGGAGCGCATGCAGCCCCGCATGACTGGCTGGAGCCCGCGCAAGTGGGGCATGGTCGAATGGTTCTTCCTCACCTACGCCCTGGGCGCCGTGTTCGTCTCCGGCCAGATCCTCGAGTACGCGACGCTCGTCAGCGAGGGCATCTCCCTCAGCTCGAACGCGTACGGCTCGGCGTTCTACCTCACGACCGGCTTCCACGGCCTGCACGTGACCGGCGGCCTCATCGCCTTCCTCCTCGTGATCGGCCGTGCCTACGCCGTCAAACGATTCGGCCACAAGGAGGCGACGAGCGCCATCGTCGTCTCGTACTACTGGCACTTCGTCGACGTCGTGTGGATCGGCCTCTACTTCGTCATCTACATCCTGCGCTGACCCGGAATGACTGACTCCATGAAGACTGACCCCACCCAGACGACGACCACCAAGGCGTCCAAGAAGGCCGCCCGCGCCACGCGCAAGAGCGGCCGCCGCAGCCCGTTCGCATCGGCGGCGCTGCTCGCGATCGGCCTCCTCGTGACCGGTGGCGCCTACGCAGCCGTCAGCGTCAGCACGGCCAGCGCAGAGCCCGTCGCCGCCGCCAAGTCGCAGGCCTCCGTCGACGAGGGCGAGAAGCTCTTCTCCGCGAACTGCGCCACCTGCCACGGCCTCGACATGCAGGGCACGACCGCCGGACCGAGCCTCCTCGGCGTCGGTGCCGCCGCCGTCGACTTCCAGGTCGGCACCGGCCGGATGCCGCTGCAGAACCAGGGCCCGCAGGCCCCGGAGAAGCCCGTGCAGTTCACCGAGGAGCAGATCTCCTCCCTCGCGGCCTACGTCGCCTCGGTCGCACCCGGCCCGGAGATCCCCGAGGAGCAGTACCTCGACGGTGAGGGCGACGCCTCCAACGGTGCACAGCTCTTCCGCATCAACTGCGCGATGTGCCACAACGTCGCAGCCGCCGGTGGCGCCCTGACCGAGGGCAAGTACGCTCCCTCGCTCGTCGGCGTCAGCGCCGCCCACATCTACGAGGCCATGATCACCGGCCCGCAGAACATGCCCGTCTTCAACGACATGAACCTCTCCCCCGAGGACAAGCGCGACATCATCACCGCGCTCAAGTTCATGGAGAAGAACCCGTCACCGGGCGGCAACGACCTCGGCTCGCTCGGCCCCGTCTCCGAGGGCCTGTTCCTCTGGATCTTCGGCCTCGGCTCGATCGTGGCCCTCACCGTCTGGATCACCGCGAAGTCGAACTGACCGACGCGGATCGACAACACGTAAGAAGGAGCACCATGGCTCACGACAACTCGAGCGGCTCGGGTCACCCAGCCGCCGACTCGTCTGCCGATCCGTCCGCCCACGGGCAGGAGCTGCAGGTCGCGACCGGTACCGGGGTCATCTCCCGCGACGCCGTCGTCGACCCCGGCCTGCCTCCGCACCGGAAGCGCGTCACGGACCTCGACCCCAAGAAGGACAAGCGGGCCGAGCGCGCCGTCTACACCCTCTTCTACCTGTCGATCGCCGGCAGCGTCTGGGCGGTCGCCGCCTACATGGCGTTCCCGATCGAGCCCGAGGACATCGCCTCGGTCCGCCTGAACAACCTGTTCATCGGTCTCGGCATGGCGTTGGCCCTGCTCGCGATCGGTATCGGCGCCGTGCACTGGGGCAAGGCCCTCATGCACGACGAAGAGGGCATCGACTACCGTCACAAGGTCGGCGGCAACCAGGCCAGCCGTGATCGCGCGGTGGAGATCATGCACCAGGCGAACGTCGAGTCCGGTATCGGACGGCGCGCGCTCATCCGCAACAGCCTCATCGGCTCGCTCATCGTCTTCCCGCTCCCGGGCATCGCGCTGTTCCGCGGCCTCGCGCCGTACGACGAAGACCCCGTCGAGCTCATGCAGCACACCATGTGGAAGGAAGGCACGCGCCTCGCCCGCGACCCTTCCGGTACGCCTATCAAGGCGTCCGACGTGACCCTCGGTAGCGCGTTCCACGTGATCCCCGAGAACCTCCACGAGGCCGACCACGTCCTCAACGAGAAGGCGAAGGCGATCGTGCTGCTCATGCGGCTGAAGCCCGAAGACCTCGTCGAGGAGGAGTCCAAGAAGGACTGGTCCTACGACGGCATCGTCGCCTACTCCAAGGTGTGCACGCACGTCGGTTGTCCGGTCGCGCTCTACGAGCAGCAGACGCACCACCTCCTCTGCCCCTGCCACCAGTCGCAGTTCGATGTCACGAACCACTGCGCGGTCATCTTCGGACCGGCCGCCCGGCCGCTTCCGCAGCTGCCGATCACCGTCGACGACGAGGGCTACCTCGTCGCGCGGAGCGACTTCCACGAACCTGTCGGCCCGAGCTTCTGGGAGCGTCATTGAGCACCTCGACCGCAACACGCGCCCCTGAGCAGGCCAAGGCCGCTCCGGCGAAGAGCTCCGGTGGATTCACCGGCGCCGCAGCGAACTACCTCGAAGAACGGACGTCCATCTCGGTCGCCGTCAAGGAGTTCGGCCGCAAGATCTTCCCCGACCACTGGTCGTTCCTCCTCGGCGAGGTGGCGCTCTACAGCTTCGTCATCATCCTGCTGTCGGGCTCCTTCCTCACCTTCTTCTTCCAGGCATCGATGGCGGAGGTCCACTACGACGGGTCCTTCGTCCCGCTGAAGAACATCGAGATGTCCGTCGCCATGGCGTCGACGCTCGACATCTCCTTCGACATCCGCGGCGGCCTCCTGATGCGTCAGGTGCACCACTGGGCGGCCCTGCTGTTCGTGGCGTCCATCGGCCTGCACATGCTGCGCATCTTCTTCACCGGTGCGTTCCGCAAGCCGCGTGAGCTGAACTGGGTGATCGGTTTCGTCCTGTTCATCCTGGCCATGGCCGAGGGCTTCACCGGGTACTCGCTGCCCGACGACCTGCTCTCCGGTAACGGTCTGCGGATCATCGACGGCATGGTCAAGGGCCTGCCCATCATCGGTACCTGGACGACCTTCCTGCTGTTCGGTGGAGAGTTCCCGGGCACCGACATCGTCGGCCGCCTCTACACGCTCCACATCCTGCTCCTGCCGGCGCTGGTGCTGCTCTTCATCGCCCTGCACCTGGTGTTCGTCGTCGTGCACAAGCACACGCAGTTCCCGGGCGCCGGTCGCACCGAGCAGAACGTGGTCGGATTCCCCGTCCTCCCCGTCTACGCGGCGAAGGCCGGTGGCTTCTTCTTCATCGTCTTCGGTGTCGTGATGCTCATCGCCTCGCTGTTCACGATCAACCCGATCTGGAACTACGGTCCGTACGACCCCTCCCCGGTCTCGGCGGGTACGCAGCCTGACTGGTACATCGGGTTCGCCGACGGCGCGCTCCGGCTGGTTCCGCCGCACCTCGAGTTCGTCCTCTGGGATCACACGTTCTCGTTCAACATCATCCTTCCCGTCCTCGTCCTGGGCCTGTTCATCGTCACGGTGTTCATCTACCCGTTCGTCGAGGCGTGGATCACGGGCGACAAGCGCGAGCACCACATCCTCGACCGTCCGCGCAACGCGCCGACCCGCACCGCCATCGGTGCTGCCGGTGTCACCTTCTACGCCGCCCTCTGGGCTGCTGCGAGCTCGGACATCATCGCCACGCACTTCAAGGTGACGATGGAGGGCGTGATCCACACGCTGCAGGCGATCCTCATCCTCGGACCGTTCATCGCCTACTTCATCGCGAAGCGCACCTGCCTGGCCCTGCAGAAGAAGGATCGCGAGATCCTCCTCCACGGCTACGAGACCGGGCGCATCGTCCGCCTCCCCGGTGGCGAGTTCATCGAGGTCCACGAGCCCGTCGACGAGTACGAGCGCTGGCGCCTCGCGAGCTACGACGACCACAAGCCGTTGATGATCCGTCCGAACGCCAAGGGCAAGATCACTGGTGTCCAGAAGGCTCGCGCCGCGATGTCCCGCTGGTTCTTCGAAGATCGGATCGCTCCGGTCACCAACACGGAGATCGAACGTTCCCACGGCGACCACCACTAGGCGGATCCTCTTGGAAGCCCCGCAGTCCTCACGGACTGCGGGGCTTTCGTCGTTGAGGGCGCGGATCGCCGAACCGCGCCGCGGTGGGACGCGTGCGGTTGCGGACGTCCGAGGGGTCCCTCTCCCCCGTTCTCCGGGCGCCGAAGGCAGCTGCGGACGAGGTGAACCCTTCGACAAGCTCAGGGGACCGGCGTTCCCTCCCCCGCGTTTCACCGGCCTTCCTGCGCGACAGCAGACGATGTGAGCCGATCGACCGTCCCCGGGGCCGACGTTCCCGACCCAGGGTGATCGGGGCCGTACCGAGGACACACAGGACTACAGCTGCCCATCGACGGGCTCAGGGGCCGGAATACCCGCGCCAGGGGTGTGTGTCTTCGTACGCATACTGAGCCGTCTGAGGGCGGCGTGTGCCCCCCCGACAGGGCCGTCTGCGCCAGGGTCTCTGGGATACGCACGCTGAGACATCTGCGGGAGGCGCGTGAGCCTCGACACACTCCAGACCGGGCTCATGCCCCCGGTCTCTCAGGCGTGAGGAGGCGTCACCGGAGTACGGCTCCCACCGTGAATCCTCGCCGTCCGGAAGGGTGACGCTCACGACCTTCGGGGGCGGCCCTCGCAACCAAGCCGGCTGCTCGTTCTCCTCGTCCCAGCGAGAACCAGAACACGAAGAGCCCCCGAGCATGGCTCGGGGGCTCTTCGTTGACAGCTTCTGGATCAGCCCAGCGGGAGGATCTTCTTGTAGAACTCCGCCGTCACGTTGTAACCGAGACGACGGTAGAAGTCGCCGGCTCGAGAGGTGGACATCGTCAGCTGGCGCGCACCGCGCTCGACGGCATAGTGCTCGTTCGCCTCGACGAGGGCCGATCCGATGCCGGCGCCGCGGGCGGTCTCGTCGACGACGAGCTCCTGCAGGTGGGCGGTCAGGCCGGCCGCGTGCAGCAGCCGCGACACCGTCATCAGGGTGTATCCGACAACGCGGTTCGCTTCGTCGAGCGCAACGTACAGCACGTTGGTCTCGTCTTCACGAGGGCGCATGACGTTGTTGTACGCCGCCATGAAGTCGTCCGCAGCAGGCGGGATGGACCCGGTGATCAGCTGGCCGGCCAGCGCGAAGACGGCTGAACGGTCGTCGGGCTGACCACGACGGATGCTGAACGAGGCGACCATCAGCGTGCGAAGTATCCGCGGTAGTACTCGTAGTTCCAACCGACGACCGCGATGACGACCAGCGGGATGCCGATGATCGCGATCCAGAACCCGACCGCCAGACCGAGTACGAGCAGACCGCACGCACCGGCGAGGATGATGGGCCACCAGCTCCACGGGCTGAAGTGCCCGATCTCCGGGTCGCCGTCGTCGATGTTGGCCGTCAGCGTGTCCTCGGGGAGCTCTGCGCCCTGGCTTTTGTGCACCCGACTGAGATAGAAGCCGAGGAAGGCGCTCAGGATCGCGGCGAGAGCCAGGGTGACCGTGCCGACCCATTCGACCCGGCCGTGCAGCGGGTCGACGAGCGACCACACCGTGTAGACCGCGCAGAGGAGGGCGCAGAACACCGTCAGGATCGTGAAGAGGATGATATTGGCGCGCATGGCGGCTACTTCACCTTTCCGGCGTCGAGGTCGAGCGTGGGTGCGTCAGGCGCGTCCTTCGCGGGACCGACGCCGACCGGGATACCGACCTCGGGGTGGTGGAGGTCGAAGGCCGGGCGCTCCGAGCGGATGCGCGGGATGGAGACGAAGTTGTGACGAGGCGGGGGCGAGCTGGTCGCCCACTCGAGCGATCCACCGTAACCCCACGGGTCGTCCTCAGTGACTCGAGGAGCCTTCCGAATCGTGATGTACACGTTCAGGAAGAAGGGCAGCAGCGAGATGGCGAGGATGAACGAGCCCACGGTCGACAGCTGGTTCATCCAGGTGAAGCCGTCCTCAGGCGAGTACGTCGCGTAGCGGCGCGGGAACCCGATGACGCCCAACCAGTGCTGGATGAGGAACGTCGTGTGGAAGCCGATGAAGAGCAGCCAGAAGTGCCAGTAGCCGAGCTTCTCGTTGAGCATCTTGCCCGTCCACTTCGGCCACCAGAAGTAGAAGCCGGCGAACATGGCGAACACGACCGTGCCGAACACGACGTAGTGGAAGTGCGCCACGACGAAGTAGGAGTCGGAGACGTGGAAGTCGAGCGGCGGCGAAGCGAGGATGACACCGGTGAGTCCACCGAAGACGAAGGTGATCAGGAAGCCGATCGACCAGAGCATCGGGGTCTCGAAGGTGACCGAACCGCGCCACATCGTGCCCAGCCAGTTGAAGATCTTCACGCCGGTCGGAACCGCGATGAGCATCGTCATGAGGGCGAAGAACGGCAGGAGCACCGATCCGGTGACGTACATGTGGTGTGCCCACACCGTCACGGAGAGGGCCGCGATCGCGATCGTCGCGTAGATCAGGGTCTTGTAGCCGAAGATCGGCTTGCGGCTGAACACCGGGAAGATCTCGGACACGATGCCGAAGAACGGCAGCGCGATGATGTAGACCTCGGGGTGCCCGAAGAACCAGAACAGGTGCTGCCACAGGATGACGCCGCCGTTGGCCGCGTCGTAGATGTGGGCGTCGAACACGCGGTCCGCGGCAAGGCCGAAGAGGGCCGCTGCGAGCACCGGGAACGCCATCAGGACGAGGATGGACGTCACGAGGACGTTCCACGTGAAGATCGGCATGCGGAACATCGTCATGCCGGGAGCGCGCATCGTGATGATCGTGGTGATGAAGTTGACGCCACCGAGGATGGTGCCGAAGCCGCTGAGCGCCAGGCCGAGGACCCAGAGATTGCCTCCGAGCCCTGGCGAGAACGTCGTACTCGACAGTGGCGCATAGGCGAACCAGCCGAAGGCGGCGGCACCCTGCGGGGTGAGGAAGCCACCGACGGCGATGAGGCTACCGAAGGCGTAGAGCCAGAACGCGAAGGCGTTCAGTCGCGGGAAGGCGACGTCCGGTGCGCCGATCTGCAGCGGCATGAGCGCGTTCGCGAACCCGGCGAAGAGCGGCGTCGCGAACATGAGGAGCATGATCGTGCCGTGCATCGTGAAGAGCTGGTTGTACTGCTCCTTGGTCTCCACGATCGTGCCGCCGGGCTCGAAGAGCTGGGCGCGGATGATGAGCGCCATCACGCCGCCGAGGCAGAAGAAGATGAACGAGGCGATCAGGTACATGTACCCGATGGTCTTGTGGTCGGTGGAGGTGATCCACTTGACCAGGATGTTGCCCTTGCGCTCGACCGAGGTGCGTCCGACGACGCTCGCCTGGCCTGCGGGAAGCGTGGTGGAGGTCATTCCCCGTCTCCGTGCTCTTCGAGACCTGCCGGCGCCTTGGTGCCGGGGAGGTTGCTGTTGCGATCGTATTCCGTGCCGTAGTCGCCGATGTTGCCCGACTCGGCCAGGTCTTCGAGGTGCTTGTCGTACTCGGCCTGCGAGACGACCTTCACGTTGAAGAGCATGAGCGAGTGGTACTCGCCACAGAGCTCGGCGCACTTGCCGGCGTACGTGCCCTCGCGCTCAGGGGTGAAGGACATGTAGTTCGTCTTGCCCGGGATCATGTCCTTCTTGTAGAGGAAGTCGATGACCCAGAAGGAGTGGATGACGTCGCGCGACTGCAGCGCGATCTTCACCGTCTTGCCGACGGGCAGGTAGAGCGTGGGGAGTGCGTCCTGGTCGATGACGCCACCGGGCTTCTCATCGGCCTGCACGCCTGCGGTCCAGACGTCCTGGCCGTTGACGGCCTCGTCGTACACGAAGTCCCACGCCCACTGCTTGGCGAAGACCTCGATGGCCACGTCGGGATCCTCGTACTGGGTCTCGATCGCGTTCTGGTCGCGTGCCGTGAATGCGAAGAAGCCGAGGACCAGGATGAGCGGGACGATCGTGTAGAAGATCTCGATCGGCATGTTGTACCGCAGCTGGACCGGGAGACCGGTCTGCCCCTTGCGGCGTCGGTACACGATGACGGCCCAGATGATGAGCCCCCACGTGATGACACCGACTGCGAGCAGCACCAGCCATGCCGTCACCCACAGGCCCGCGATGCGGTCCGTGTGGTTCGTGACGGGAGATTCGCCCTCGACGAATCCCGGCAGGTAACCATGCAGTTCCGCCTGCGTACAACCCGCCAGGACTATGGCGAGTGTGGCTGCGACCGGAATGGCAGCCCATCTGAGACGACGAGTCGAGCGCACCTCTGAAACCTTTCGAATACACACCTGTGGATCGCCCCCCAGTCTAGTGGGGATGGGCGGTGAACGCCGGACCATTCGCGTCCGCGGTGCGGGATCGTGACCGGAAAGACGAAGGGGAAACCACCCAGGACCGGGTAATTTCCCCTTCAGGAAGAATCTGGCTCAGTGGAAGCTGTCGCCGCAGGCGCAGCTGCCCTCGGCATTGGGGTTGTCGATGGTGAACCCCTGCTTCTGGATGGTGTCCTCGAAGTCGATCTTGGCGCCGTCGAGGTAGGGGACGCTCATCTTGTCGACGATGACCTCGACGCCGTCGAAGTCGACCGTGGCGTCGCCGTCGAGCATGCGCTCGTCGAAGTACAGCTGGTAGATGAGGCCCGAGCACCCACCCGGCTGGACGGCCACGCGGAGACGGAGGTCGTCGCGACCCTCCTGCTCGAGGAGGCTCTTGACCTTCTGCGCCGCCGTGTCGGACAGGCCGACGCCGTGAGCCGCGTCGATCTTGGTCTCGGTCAGGATGGTGTCGCTCATGATGCTCCTCGCGAGGTCTGGCGGCGCCGGGTCGACGCCTGTGTGAGATTCTACCGCCTGCCGCGCCGGACGCACCCCGTGGTTCCGGCGGTGCGTCCGTCGCGTTTACGCGTCGGAGGACGGACGGGGTGCGGCCGCCAGGCGGGCGAGGAGCACCGCCTCCGTGAGGATCGCCTTCTGGAAGACGCCGAGGTGCAGCGACTCGTTCGGGCTGTGGGCGCGCGAGTGCGGGTCCTCGACACCGGTGACGAGGATCTGGGCGTCCGGGAAGACCCGGACGAGGTCGGCGATGAACGGGATCGATCCGCCGACACCCGTCTCCACGGGCTCGACCTCCCAGGCGTCGGCCATGGCGCGCTTCGCCTCGGCGACGGCCCAACCGCTCGTGTCCACGAGGAACGGGCTCCCCTGGTCGACCTCGTCGATCGTCAGCTGCGCGCCGAACGGGCTGTTGGCGAGGAGGTGGGCCTCGAGCGCGCGGTAGGCCTCGGCCGGATCCTGCCCGGGGGCGATCCGCGCACTGATGCGCACCGACACCTCCGGGATGAGCGTGTTCGAGGCGTTGGCCACCGACGGCGCGTCGATGCCCGTGACGGTGATCGCGGGCTGCGACCAGATCCGGCTGAGGATGGAGCCGCGTCCGATCGGCGAGACGCCTTCGGACAGTCCGGACTCGGCGCGGAGCTGCGCCTCGTCGAACTCCGGGGTCACGGCGTCGTGCGAGGTGAGTCCGTCGACCGCCACCGAACCGTCCGCGTCCCACAGGGTCGCGAGCAGGGTGACCGTGGCCAGCATCGCATCCGGCACCGCTCCTCCGAGCATCCCGGAGTGGGAGGCGTGGTCGAGGGTCTTCACCCGCAGCCGGAAGGTGACGTTGCCGCGCAGACCGATCGTCAGCGCGGGCGTCCGCTCGTCCCAGTTGTCGCTGTCGGCGACGACGATCACGTCCGCCGCGAGGGTGTCGCGGTGCTCCTCCAGGAAGGAACCGAAGGACCGCGAGCCGAACTCCTCCTCTCCCTCGATGAACAGCACGATCCCGAGGTCGAGGTCGGAGCCGAGGACCTCGGTGACGGCTCGGATCGCGGCGATGTGGGACATGACGCCGGCCTTGTCGTCGGCCGCGCCTCGTCCGTAGATGCGACCGTCGCGGACGGTCGGCTCGAACGGCGGCGAGTCCCACTTGTCGTCGTTTCCGGGGGGCTGGACGTCGTGGTGCGCATAGAGCAGCACGGTCGGTCGGCCGTTCCGCGGTTCGCGGCGGGCCAGCACGGCGGGCTGTCCGAGCTCCGCTCCGCCGTCGATGGCGGACCGGCGCACCGAGACCTCGTCGAAGACACCGAGACCGCGGGCGAGCTCCGCGACCGCTTCGGCACTCCGCGCCACCTCGGCCGCGTCGAACGCCGACCACGACACCGAGGGGATGCGGACGAGCGCCGACAGATCGGCGATCGACGACGGCAACGCACCGGCGACGGATTCGCGCAGCCGATCGAGGACTTCCTGGTCGTTGCGTGGGTCTTGGGTCGATTCCGTCGTGGTACCTGTCGTCATGCGAGTAATCTTAAGGGAATCCCCGAATCAAGGACGTTCCATCGTGGCCAAACAGCAGAGCACCCCGGCATCAGAGCCGATCGTCGAGACCGCAGCGCAGACGGCTGAGCGCCTCGCCCGCGGCGCCAAAGAGGCGAAGGGCCGACCGACCCCGTCGCGGGCGGAACGCGAGGCGCAGAACAAGCGTCCGCTCGTCCCCTCCGACCGCAAGGAGGCCTCGAAGGCGGCGAAGGCGCAGCAGGCCGAAGCACGTCGGCGGGCGCAGGCCGGCATGGCCGCCGGCGACGACAAATTCCTCCCGGCACGCGAGCGCGGTCCGCAGAAGAAGTTCGTCCGCGACTACGTCGACGCGCGGTTCAACATCGGCGAGTTCATGATCCCGGTGATGTTCCTCGTGATCATCCTCACCTTCATGCCGGTGCCCGAGATCCAGGTCTACGGCATGCTCACCCTCTGGGTGTTCTTCATCATCGCGATCGCCGACTGCTTCTTCCTCGGCTTCCGCGTCAGGAAGGCGCTGCGGGCGAAGTTCGGGCAGGACGAGCGGGGCGTGCGCTGGTACGCCGCCATGCGCGCGCTGCAGCTGCGCCCGCTCCGCCTGCCGAAGCCGCAGGTCAAGCGCGGCCAGTTCCCCAACAAGTAGTCCCCGAACCACGAACGCCCGCCGGTCCCAGACCGGCGGGCGTTCGTGGTCGATGGCGCATGAGGCCGATCAGCGGCCGGTTCGGGCCAATCGGTCGAGCCCGCGGTTGATGTGCTTCGCCCAGAGCGGTCCGCGGTAGAGGAACGCCGTGTACCCCTGCACGAGGGTTGCTCCTGCAGCCAGGCGCTCCCGGACGTCTTCGGCGGTGTCGACGCCTCCGACCGAGATGACGCACAGCTCCGGGGGCACGATGGCCCGGATGCGCCGCAGGACGACGAGCGAGCGGGCGGCCAGCGGTGCGCCGGACAGCCCACCGGCTCCGGCCGCCTCGACGACGGCGGGATCGGTGGCAAGGCCGTCGCGGGAGATGGTCGTGTTCGTCGCGATGACGCCGTCCAGGCCGAGTTCCACGACCAGCTCTGCGATGCGGTCGACCTCCGCATCGCTGAGGTCGGGTGCGATCTTGACGAGCAACGGCGTGGATCCGGCGGCGGCACGGACGGCCTCGAGCAGCGGCGCGAGCTGGTCGAGCTCCTGGAGGCCGCGGAGCCCCGGGGTGTTCGGCGAGCTGACGTTGACCACGAGGTAGTCGGCCACGGGCGCGAGGAGCGTCGCGCTCCGGACGTAGTCGGCCGTGGCGTCGGCGACGTCCACGACACGGCTCTTGCCGATGTTCACGCCGAGCACCGGTCGGCGGCTCACCCGCGCGGTCCGTTCGAGCCGACGCCTGGCCTGGTCGGCTCCCCCGTTGTTGAAGCCCATGCGGTTGACGACCGCCCGATCGGCGATGAGTCGGAACAGCCGGGGCTTGGGGTTGCCCGGCTGCGGGATCGCCGTGATCGTGCCCACCTCGACATGGCCGAACCCGAGGAGTCCGAGGCCGAGGACGCCCTTGCCGTCCTTGTCGAAGCCGGCGGCGACACCGAACGGGGTCTCGAACCGCAGCCCCAGCGTCTCCACCGACTGGTCGAGTCGCGGCGCCGTCCAGCGCCTGATGACGGGGCCGAAGCCGGTCGCGGGAAGCGAGCGGATGACGTCGAAGGCCAGGTGGTGTGCGCGTTCGGGATCGAGCTTGGACAGCACCTGCGAGAAGAGGAAGCGGTACATGGCTCAGAGCTCCTCGGACGGCACGGGGGCGGCACCGGAAGCGTGCTCGACGCGGAGCAGCGCGATCGCGGACTCGAAGTCGTCGAGCGACTCGAAGGCCTGGTACACACTGGCGAAGCGGAGGTACGCGACCTCGTCCAGCTCCCGCAACGGTGCGAGGATCGCCAGACCGATGTCGTTCGCGTCGATCTGCGACGCGCCGGTGGCGCGGATGGACTCCTCCACCCGCTGAGCCAGCACGGCGAGGTCGGAGTCCGTCACCGGGCGGCCCTGGCAGGCCTTGCGGACACCACTCACGACCTTCTCCCGGCTGAAGGGCTCCACCACGCCGGAACGCTTGATCACGCCGAGACTCGAGGTCTCCATGGTGCTGAAGCGCCTCCCGCACTCGGGGCACTGCCGGCGTCGGCGGATGGCGAGTCCGTCGTCGCTGGTGCGCGAGTCGATCACACGGGAATCCGGATGGCGGCAGAACGGGCAGTACATCAGCGGGCTCCCTCGGGGGTGGTGGGGGCGGCGGTGTCGTCCGCCGCACGGATCTCGGCATCGACGAGCCCGAACCGGGCCGTCACCGCCTCACCGTGCGCCGGCAGGTCCTCCGAGCCCGAGAGGGCGACGATGTGGGCCGCGACCTGACGGAGCGCCGGTTCGTCGTACCGGACGACCTGCTGCGGCCGGAGGAAGGTGAACGCTCCGAGGCCCGAGGAGAACCGTGCCTGGCCGCCCGTCGGGAGGACGTGGTTCGACCCGGCCAGGTAGTCCCCGAGGCTCACCGGGGTGTGGTCGCCGAGGAAGATCGCGCCGGCGTTGGTGATGGCGCCGAGGAGCGACTCCGGGTCGCGGGTCTGCACCTCGAGGTGCTCCGGTCCGTACGCATTGCTGAACGCCACGGCGGCCTCGAGGTCGTCGACGAGCACAATCGCCGATTGCGGCCCGCCCAGGGCCTCGACGACGCGCGCTCCGTGACGTGTGCCTGCGGCGTACCGCTGCAGCCACTCCTCCACCGCGGTGGCGAGCGCAGCACTGTCGGTGACGAGCAGCGATGCCGCCGCCTCGTCGTGTTCGGCCTGGCTGACGAGGTCGGCTGCGACGAGCCGGGCATCGGCGCCGGTGTCCGCGATGACCAGGATCTCGGTGGTCCCGGCCTCGGCGTCGATCCCCACCTGCCCCTTCACGAGGCGTTTGGCGGCCGCCACGAAGATGTTGCCGGGACCGGTCACGACGTCGACCGGGTCGAGCGCGAGGTCGGGTACCCCGTAGGCGAACGCACCGATCGCTCCGGCGCCGCCCATGGCGTAGACCTCGGTCACCCCGAGCAACCCTGCGGCGCCGAGGATCGTCGGGTGGACGCGGCCTCCGAACTCGCGCTGCGGAGGCGAAGCGAGTGCCACGGAGCCGACGCCTGCCTCCTGGGCCGGCACGACGTTCATGACGACACTCGAGGGGTAGACGGCCTTCCCGCCCGGGACGTAGAGGCCGACACGACCGACCGGGGCCCACCGCTGCACGACGGTCGCGCCGTCGGCGAGCTCGGTCGTGCGCTCCGGCGGGACCTGCGCTCTCGTGGCCGTCCGGACCCGGTCGATGGCCTCCACGAGCGCGGCGCGCACGGCCGGCTCGAGTGCGGTGACGGCGGCGTCGATCTCGGCCTGTGGGACGCGGATCCGCTCAGGTCGTCCTCCGTCGAACCGGTCTGCCTGCGCCGAGAGCGCCTCGGAACCGTCCGCTCGGACGTCGTCGATCAGCGCCTGAGCGGCATGCGCTGCCGCGGTGATGTCGACGACGGGACGGGGCAGCATGTCCAGGAGCTCGGTGCGGCTCGGCCGCACTCCCCTGAGGTCAATGGTGGTGATCATGGCCGTCACAGCCTATCGTCCGCAGCGGTCCGTCCCGGCTGCCGCCCGCGCCCGAGCGGGGTCAGCCGAGACAGTTCGGGCCGAGCAGGGACTTCAGCTCACCGAACAGTCCGGATGAGAGGCTGACGCGGTGGGGCAGCTCGAACACCCGCGCGATCTCACCTCGGATGAGCTTCAATCGGACCTCGGTCGACCCAGCGTGCCGCGTCAGCACGTCGCTGAGCGTCGTCACCGTCTCGGTCGTCGCCCGGGCGTCGGCCATCGAGAGCTGGAGCATGCGGTCGGCACCGGCCTCGGGCAGTTCGGGCGAGAAGATGCTGTACGCGTGGAGGTTCATCCCATCGTCTCGGACACTGACCCGTCCGCGGACCACCACGATCGAGTCGCCGACGAGTTCGGAGGCGAACTCCTGGTACGCCTTGCCCATGAACATGGCGGTCATCTCGCCGCCGAAGTCCTCGACCTGGATCATGCCGTACTGGTTGCCGGAGGCCTTGGCGATCCGGTGCTGGACACTCGTGACGAGCCCTGAGATCACGACGGTCTCGCCGTCCATGCCCTCGGAGGTCATGAGATCGGTGATGGTCGTCGTGGCGTGCTTCGCCAACTCGATCTCGAGTCCGGCCAGCGGGTGGTCCGAGACGTACAGGCCCAGCATCTCCCGTTCGAAGTTGAGTTTGTCGCGCTTGCTCCAGTCGGGGCGCGCGGGGACGCTCGCGAGCGGAACCTCGCCGACCTCGGCGAACAGGCTGTCGAAATCGAAGCCGATGCTCCCGGACGCCTCGGCACGCTTGTCCTTCACGACCGAGTCGACGGCGTCCTCGTGGATCTCGTAGAGCGCACGTCTGCTGTCGCCCATGGAGTCGAACGCGCCGGCCTTGATGAGCGACTCGATGGTCCGCTTGTTCGCCACCGGTAGCGGCACCTTGCGGAGGAAGTCGTGGAAGGAGGTGAACCGGCCCTCGCGCTCGCGCGCCTGCCGGATGAGCTCCACGACGTTCGAACCGACGTTGCGCACGGCACCCAGACCGAACCGGATGTCCTCCCCGACTGCGGCGAAGAACCCGATGGACTCGTTGACGTCGGGCGGCAGGACCTGGATCCCCATGCGGCGGCACTCGTTGAGGTAGAGCGCCATCTTGTCCTTGGAGTCGCCGACGCTCGTCAGCAGGCCTGCCATGTACTCGGCCGGGTAGTGCGCCTTGAGGTACGCCGTCCAGTAGGAGATGACCCCGTAGGCGGCGGAGTGCGCCTTGTTGAACGCGTAGTCCGAGAACGGGAGGAGGATCTCCCACAGCTTGTTGACGGCCTCCATCGAGAAGCCGTTCGCGACCATGCCGCCGGAGAAGCCCTCGAACTGCTTGTCCAGTTCGGACTTCTTCTTCTTACCCATCGCGCGACGGAGGATGTCGGCCTGCCCGAGAGAGAAGCCGGCGACCTTCTGCGCGATCGCCATCACCTGCTCCTGGTAGATGATGAGGCCGTAGCTCGTCGACAGGATCTCGGAGAGCGGTTCCTCGAGCTGCGGGTGGATCGGGGTGATCTCCTGCAGGCCGTTCTTCCGCAGCGCGTAGTTCGTGTGCGAGTTCGCGCCCATCGGCCCGGGCCGGTACAGGGCGATCAGCGCCGAGATGTCCTCGAAGTTGTCGGGCTTCATGAGGCGCAGCAGCGCGCGCATCGGTCCGCCGTCGAGCTGGAACACACCGAGGGTGTCGCCGCGGGACAGGAGTTCGTAAGCGCCGCGGTCGTCGAGTTCGAGGTCTTCGAGGACGAGTTCGATGTCGCGGTTGCTCTTGATGTTGTCGAGGGCGTCGTTGATGATCGTCAGGTTGCGCAACCCGAGGAAGTCCATCTTGATCAATCCGAGGGACTCGCACGCCGGGTAGTCGAACTGCGTGACGATCTGGCCGTCCTGCTCGCGCTTCATGATCGGGATGATGTCGATGAGCGGGTCGCTCGACATGATCACGCCGGCCGCGTGGACGCCCCACTGGCGCTTCAGGTTCTCGATGCCGAGCGCGGTCTCGAAGACGGTCCGCGCCTCCGGGTCGGTGTCGAGGATGCCACGGAGGTCGACCGCCTCCTTGTACCGCGGGTGCTTGGTGTCGAGGATGCCCTCGAGCGGGATGTCCTTGCCCATGACCGCCGGCGGCATGGCCTTCGTCAACTTGTCGCCCATGCCGAACGGGAAGCCGAGGACGCGCGACGAGTCCTTGAGCGCCTGCTTGGCCTTGATGGTGCCGTAGGTGACGATCTGCGCGACGCGCTCGTCGCCGTACTTCTCGGTGACGTACTTGATGACCTCGCCGCGGCGGCGGTCGTCGAAGTCGACGTCGAAGTCGGGCATCGACACGCGGTCGGGGTTGAGGAACCGCTCGAAGATGAGCCCGTGGCGGAGTGGGTCGAGGTCGGTGATCTGCATGGCGTACGCAGCCATGGAACCCGCACCGGAACCACGACCGGGCCCGACACGGATGCCGTTGCGCTTCGACCACTGGATGAAGTCGGCGACGACGAGGAAGTACCCGGGGAAGCCCATCTGCACGATGACGCGCGTCTCGTAGTTCGCGCGCTCGCGGACGTCGGCGGGGATCCCGTTCGGGTACCGCAGGTTCAGCCCGGTCTCGACCTCCTTGATGAACCAGCTCTCCTCGTTCTCGCCCTCCGGCACGGGGAACCGAGGCATGTAGTTGGCCGAGGTGTCGAAGGCGACATCGCACCGCTCGGCGATCGCGAGGGTGTTGTCGCACGCCTCGGGGTACTCGCGGAACAGTCGGCGCATCTCGTCCGCGGACTTCAGGTAGAACTCGTCGGCGTCGAACTTGAACCGGTTCGGGTCGTTGAGGGTGGAGCCGGACTGCACGCAGAGGAGGGCGGCGTGGGCTTTGGCGTCCGCGGCGTGCGTGTAGTGGAGGTCGTTCGTGGCGAGGAGCGGGAGGCCGAGGTCTTTGGACAGCCGGATGAGGTCGGCCATGATCCGGCGCTCGATCCCGAGCCCATGGTCCATGATCTCGCAGAAGTAGTTCTCCGCGCCGAAGATGTCGCGGAAGTCCGCCGCGGCCTTGACCGCTTCGTCGTACTGGCCGAGACGGAGTCGCGTCTGCACCTCGCCGCTCGGGCAGCCGGTCGTCGCGATGAGGCCGGCGCTGTACTGGCTCAGGATCTCGCGGTCCATGCGCGGCTTGAAGTAGTACCCCTCGATCGACGCCTTCGACGAGAGCCGGAAGAGGTTGTGCATCCCCTCGGTGGTCTCCGAGAGCAAGGTCATGTGCGTGTAGGCGCCGGCGCCGGAGACGTCGTCTCCCCCGCCGTCGCCCCACTTGATCCGCGTCCGGTCGCCGCGCGCGGTCCCCGGAGTGATGTACGCCTCGGTGCCGATGATCGGCTTGATCCCGGCATCGGTCGCCGTGCGCCAGAAGTCGAAGGCACCGAACATGTTGCCGTGGTCGGTCACGGCGACGGCGGGCATCCCCTGCTCGACCGCGGCCTGGATGAGCGGCTTCACGCGGGCTGCTCCGTCGAGCATCGAGTACTCGCTGTGGACGTGCAGATGGACGAACGAATCGGTGGACGTGGGCACGGACGGCGCCTCCGGGGATCGTGCTGTGGGGTTCGGCGCGGACGCCGAGGTGGTCTGTGATCCAGCCTAACCGTCACCGCTGACGGTCGGCTCCAGCGATGCCGTCGCGGACGCCGACGGGATGGGCGGGCGTCGGCTCAGTCGAGCTCGAGCACGGACAACGCGTGCTGGAGGTCGGACGGGTAGTCCGCCTCGAACCGCACGAACTCCCCCGTGGCCGGGTGGGCGAACCCGAGCTTCGTGGCGTGGAGCCACTGGCGGGTGAGACCCAACCGCGCTGAGAGCGCCGCGTCTGCCCCGTACATCGTGTCGCCGACGCAGGGGTGCCGCTGGGCCGCCATGTGCACGCGGATCTGATGCGTGCGGCCGGTCTCCAAATGCACCTCGAGCAACGAGGCGTACGGGAACGCCTCGAGCGTCTCGTAGTGCGTGATCGACGGCTTGCCGTCGGCGGTCACGGCGAACCGCCAGTCGTGGCGGGGGTGGCGTCCGATCGGGCCGTCGATGGTGCCGGCGAGAGGATCGGGATGCCCCTGCACCACCGCACGGTAGATCTTCTCGACCTCGCGGTCGTGGAAGGCTCGCTTGAGCCAGGTGTACGCCCGCTCGGTCTTCGCGACGACCATGAGGCCGCTCGTCCCGGCGTCGAGCCGGTGGACGATGCCGGCGCGCTCGGCGGCTCCGGAGGTCGAGATGCGGAAGCCCGCAGACGCGAGGGCACCGAGCACCGTCGGTCCTTCCCAACCGACCGATGGATGCGCCGCGACGCCCGCAGGCTTGTCGACCACCACGATCTCGTCGTCGTCATGGACGATGCCGAGGTCGGGGACGGCGATCGGGACGATCACAGCCTCCCGTCGAGGCGCCCACTCGATCTCGAGCCAGGCGCCGGCGAGCAGGCGATCGGACTTGTCGACCGATTTCCCGTTCATGGCGACACCACCGGCCAACGCCACCTCGGCCGCGTAGCTGCGCGAGAAGCCCAGGAGCTTGGCGAGTCCGGCGTCGACGCGCTCGCCGTCGAGTCCGTCGGGGACATACAGACTGCGGGACTCGTTCACTGGCGGCCTGCGTCCGGGCTCACGTCGCCCGGCTCCGCCGGATCGAGGGTGGCCGCGTCTGCTTCGGCCTCGCGGTCCTCCGCTTCCTGGGCTGCCCGCTCGCTCGCTCGCGTCGTGCGCGTGCCGTCGAGGTTGACACCGAACAGCGTCAACAGGATGAACAGCGCCATGCTGACCACGATGCAGATGTCGGCCACGTTGTAGATCGCGGGGAGCATCCAGGGCGTCGAGATGAAGTCGACGACGTGGCCGAGGCCGAAGGACGGCTCGCGGAAGAGGCGGTCGGTCAGGTTGCCGAGCACGCCGCCGAGGAGCAGGCCGAAGACGATCGCCCAGGCGCGCGAACGGATGCGGCGCGCAAACCAGACGATGACGACGACGACGACCGCGGCGAGGATCGAGAAGATCCAGGTGTAACCGGCCCCCAGCGAGAAGGCGGCACCCGAATTCTTGACGAAGTACAGGACCAGCGCCTGTCCGAAGACGGGGACGGACTCACCGACCGTCAGGTTGGTGGTGACGAGGAACTTCGTGAACTGATCGGCCGAATAGGCCACGACGGCAACCAGCGCCAGGACTGCAAGAGTCCTGGCGCTGGCCTTCGACGGTGATGCGGGAGACAACCGGGTGTCTGCGCTAGACCGCTGCGCTGTCGGCGGTGACGCCGGACTTCGCATCGGGTGCGGAGCTCGACGACGAGGCGTCGAGGTCCTTCAGCTGACCCTCGATGTAGCCGCGGAGCTGCGAGCGGTACTCACGCTCGAAGTTGCGCAGCTCGTCGATCTTGTGCTCCAGCACGGAGCGCTCCTGCTCGAGGATCTGCATCTGTGCGCGCTGCTTGGCCTCGGCTTCGGCGACGACGCGTGCCGCGGTCGCGTGGCCTTCGGCAATGAGTGCGTCGCGACGCTGAGCGCCCTCTGCGACGTGCTCGTCGTGCAGGCGGCGGGCCAGCTGCAGGAGGTTGTTGGAGCTCTCGGCCGTGTTGTCGGTCGGCTCGGCGGCAGGAGCCGCGGCGGGTGCGACGACCGGAGCCGGTGCGGGAGCAGGCTCAGCCTTTGCGAGAGCGGCGGGAGCGGAGGAGCCGCCCTTCTGCAGCTCGGCGACCTTGGCCTCGGCCGCGGTTAGCTTCTGCTGGACCTCGTCCTTCTCCTGGATGAGGCGACGCAGTTCGACGACCACCTCATCGAGGAAGTCGTCTACCTCGTCCTGGTCGTAGCCTTCGCGGAACTTGGTCTGCTGAAACCGCTTCTGGACCACGTCTTCGGGAGTGAGCGCCATAGCGAACCACCTTCACTGTCGAATCGAAAATCTGTGTACAACGCCCCCACGCTAGCAAAGTCTGACCCAGTGGGTGAGACATGTTGTCAGCGTCGGAGCTTCCCGTCAGGTGACGGGCGTTCTATCGTAGCCGCACAATCGTCGTGATCCCTGCGCGGAAACCGACGTCGGCGGCTACAAGAGCTGGACGAGCGTCATCGCGATGATGCAACACAGCATCGTCAGCGTCCAACCGAAGTCGAGCGCGACGGGACCGACCGCGACGCGCGGCAGGACACGGCGGAAGAACCGGATCGGCGGGTCGGTGACCGTGAAACTGAGCTCGGCGAGGACCAGGCCGACGCCCGACGGTCGCCACTGCGGGCGGAGTACCCGTGCCAGGTCGAGGATGAACCGCGCCCAGAGGACGAAGAAGTACAGGAGCAGCGCGAGGTAGAGGATCGTGCCGATCACGGAGATGAGAGAAGCCACCCCTCGATTATGACTGAGCGAAGAAGGTCGCCTCGGTCGCTTCCGGTGCACCCTGCCCGTTGTCGCCGGAAACGGCGACGTGCTCGGGCGAAAGCAGGAAGACCTTGCTCGTCACCCGCTCGATCTTCCCGTAGAGGCCCTGCGAGAGGCCACTGGCGAAGTCGATGAGGCGTCGGGCGTCGCCGTCGCTCATCTGGGAGAGGTTGATGATGACCGGGACACCGTCGCGGAAACTCTCGGCGATGATCTGAGCGTCGCGGTACTGCTTGGGGTGCACCGTGAGGATCTCGTTGAGGTCGGAGCTCGGGGCGACCGGCTGACGGACCGGGACCGGCTTGCGCAGCGGGGTCACGGGAGCGGCCTTCTCGACGCGCTCGACCCGCTCTGCGCGCTCGGGACGCTCTGCCCGGCGAGGCTCGGCCTGCTGCGTGGGCTCGGCCTGGGCAGCGTGCTGCTGCTCGTACTCGAGATCATCGTCGGCGAGCCCGAGGTACACCATGGTCTTCTTCAGTGGGTTCGACATCGTTTCCTCCGTGATCTGCGGTCCTTGCACCTTCGAGATTAACGTCACACCGGGCGATTCCCGGTGATTGCCGTGCCGATGCGTAGGTGTGTCGCGCCCGCCTCGATCGCCTCGACGTAGTCGTGGCTCATCCCGATCGACAGTCCATCGGCCTGCGGAGCGAGGGATCGCACCCGCGCAGACGCATCGACGACCCGCGCGAACGCGGCGGCCGGTGGTTCGTCGAGCGGGGCGACGGCCATGACGCCTCGCAGGAGGATACCGTCAGCCTCCAGCGCCTCCGTGGCGAGCGCTTCGAGCGCCGCATCGCCGACCACACCGCCGCGACCCGGGTCGTCGGTCAGGTTCACCTGGAGGAACACCTCGAGGAGTCGGTCAGGTGACGAGAGAGCGCGCAGGAGCTCGGGTCGGTCCACCGAGTGCACGGCGTCGACGTATCGACGCACCTGCTTGGCCTTGTTCGTCTGCAACTGGCCGATGAAGTGCCACCGCAACCCGAGCGCCGCAGCCGCCTCGGCCTTGTCGTGGGCCTCCGGGTGCCGGCTCTCCCCGACGTCGGTGACACCGGCCGCCGCGAGCTGCTGCACGAGCGCGACCGGATGGAACTTCGTCACGACGATGAGTGTCGGCTCGTCGGCTCGCCCGGCTGCACGGGCAGCGTCTGCGACGCGGCCGCGGATCGTGGTGAGGCGATCGAGCAGAGCCGGATCGGGCTCCGAAGAGCCCGATCCGGCCGGGGTGATCGTGTCGCCGCCCACTACTTCAGGAAGTCGGGGATGTCCAGCTCACCCTCGTCGTCGAACGAAGGGTCGACGACGGCGGTCTCGACGACTGCCTCGGGCTGACGGTGCGTCGCACCGGAGAAGGGTGAGGACGCGTTCTGCCTGGAGCCCCAGTCGCCACCGGGGGCGACCTGCGCCGCAGCAGGTGCCGAGCGGTGCTCGGACGACTCGGAGACCGTGTTGGCCGAGGTGCTGATGGGAGCGCTGGGCGCCTCGTCCGAGGTGCTCATGACGCCGCCCGAGATGACCGCGTCGGCCGGCGAGGCCGCCGTCCTGGTGAGAGGCTCGCCGCCGTCGAATCCGGCGGCGATGACCGTCACGCGCACCTCGTCGCCCAGCGTGTCGTCGACGACCGCACCGAAGATGATGTTCGCCTCGGGGTGCACGGCCTCCTGGACGAGCTTGGCGGCGTCGTTGATCTCGAAGATGCCGAGGTTCGAGCCACCCTGGATGGACAGCAGGACACCGTGGGCGCCCTCGATGCTCGCTTCGAGGAGCGGGGAGGCGACGGCGAGTTCGGCCGCCTTGATGGCGCGATCCGCCCCACGCGAGGAGCCGATACCCATCAGGGCGGAGCCGGCTCCCTGCATGACCGACTTGACGTCGGCGAAGTCGAGGTTGATGAGGCCGGGGGTGGTGATGAGGTCGGTGATCCCCTGGACACCGGCGAGGAGCACCTGGTCGGCGGTCGCGAACGCCTCGAGCATGCTGATGCCGCGGTCGCTGATCTCCAGCAGGCGGTCGTTCGGCACGACGATGAGGGTGTCGACCTCCTCCTTCAGACGGGCGACGCCGAGCTCGGCCTGCGCCTGACGGCGCCGACCCTCGAAGCCGAACGGCTTCGTGACGACACCGATGGTCAGCGCACCGATCGACTTCGCGATCCGCGCCACGACGGGTGCGCCACCGGTTCCGGTACCGCCACCCTCACCGGCGGTGACGAACACCATGTCGGCGCCGGCGATGGCCTCTTCGATCTCCTCGGCGTGATCCTCCGCCGCGCGGCGTCCGACCTCGGGGTCGGCGCCGGCGCCGAGGCCGCGGGTGATCTCGCGGCCGACGTCGAGCTTGACGTCGGCATCGCTCATCAGCAGCGCTTGCGCATCCGTGTTGATGGCGATGAATTCCACGCCTCGGAGGCCGAGCTCGATCATGCGGTTGACCGCGTTCACGCCGCCGCCGCCGATACCGACGACCTTGATGACGGCGAGGTAGTTCTGGTTTGTAGTCACTTCAGGCCTCCGTGAGAACTCTCAACCTCTAGTTAAGGTTTAAAGTTATGCTGCGTATGCATTTTCTGTCCTGAGCACGACGTTAGGGCCCAGTCCCGACCGTGTCGGGACGCTTCCGGGCGTGTCGGCACATCGACGGGAATATCCCGGCGTGCTTCCTCAGCGGACGATCGCGGCGGACGGCGACGACACGTCGTACTGGTTCACCTGGGAGGGATCGGTGGCCGCCATCGTCTTGGCGAGGATCACTGCTTTCACGGCTGAGTCCTCGGCACTCCCCCACACGACCTCGGCGGGCGAGTCCACGAGCGTGAGGGTGACGTCGTCCGCGGTCGACGCCGAGACCGACGCCACGCGGGCGCGGAGATCCGTCGGGAGCGCCCGGATCACCGCGGCCGCGGCGACGAAACCCTTGGAGGTCGGGCCGCCGGTGACCATGAGCGTCGGATACCCGGCGATCGGCTGGTCGCTGCGCTCGATCGTGACCCCAGCGGCGTCGACAAGGGTGTACACCGACCCTGATTGCAGCACACCCACCGGCTCGCGTTCGACGATCCGCACGACGAGCGTGCTCGGGGGCTGCGATTCGAGGGAGTAGCTCTCGATGAGCGGGTACCCGACGAGTACCGCCTTGACGGCGCCCGGGTCGACCAGTGCGAGTGGGCGACCCAGCTGGTCGCTGAGCGCCTCGGTGATCTCGGCCTGGTTCACCCGGCTCGCACCGACGACCTCGATGGACCGGACGGCCAGCAGCGGCGAATAGGCTCCGGCGAGCGAGACGACGATCAGGACGCCGAGGATCGCGGCCGCGATCACCCAGGGACGGTGGCGACCGCGCTTGCGGGCCGTGAACCGACGGATCTCCTGACGTTCGTGACGACGTCGCAGCTTGGCTGCCTCACGCGGGGTGAGGAACGCCTCATCCTCCGGTTCGTCCGGATGTTCAAGGGTCGCCGTCGCCGTCGCCGCGGCGGAGGACGTCGCCGCCGGTTTCGCACCGACCTTCGACGATCGTGCCGGCGTCGATGAGGCCGACGCCGACTTCGGCTTGGCCTTCGAGCCCGACGGCTGGGAGGGTGCGCCGGCGCCCGGTCGCTTCGGTCGGAGCCGCGCGGCGTCCAGCTCGATGACGTCCGTCTCCTGCTCGGCGACGGGCTCAGCGGTCACGCCGGTGCGGTCGACCGGCGTGGACGCAGCCGACCGTGTCTGACGCTCGGGGCGCGGACCGGCCGCGGGGTCGAAGCCGTCCGGGCGCTTCACCGGACGCCCATCAGACGGACTCGCGACCGGCGATGGCCTCGAGGAGCTGCGGCACGATCCGGTAGACGTCGCCGCATCCGAGTGTGATGACGAAGTCGCCGGGTCGCACGACCGTCGCCGTGTAGTCCGCGGCGCGCTGCCAGTCGTCGATGTACGCGACGCGGTCCGCGTCGGAGAACCGGGTCGACACCGTCGCACCGTTCACACCGGGCACGGGATCCTCGCGCGCGCCGTAGACCTCGAGTACGACCGTGTGGTCGGCGTACCGCTCGAGGGCGTCGGCGAACTCCTGGGCGAACAGGCGGGTCCGGCTGTACAGGTGCGGCTGGTGGACCGCGATGATGCGACCGTCGCCGACCACCGTGCGCGCTGCGGCGAGGGCGGCGGCCACCTCGGTGGGGTGGTGCGCGTAGTCGTCGTAGACGCTCACACCGTCGACGACACCGTGCAGTTCGAATCGACGCTGCGTCCCGCCGAAGGCGGTGATGCCCCGGAGCGCGTCCGCCGGGTCGAACCCGACACCGACGAGGACCGCGAAGGCGCCGGCCGCGTTGAGGGCGTTGTGGCGCCCGGGCACGCGGAGGGTGGCCGCATAGCTGGTGCCCTCGTAGCTGAGCTGGAACGAGACCGGACCGGTGGAGCCGACGTCGTGGAGTCGGACGTCCGCGTCGGCTGCCTCTCCGAAGGTCAGCACGCGCTTGCCGTCGGCGGCCGCGCGGAGCGCCGGGGTGATCCGGACCGCGCCGGCGTCGTCCGAGGAGATGACGACGAGTTCGCGAGCCTGCTCGGCGAAGGTCACGAACGCCTGCTCGAACGCTTCGAGCGAGCCGTAGTGGTCCAAGTGGTCGGGGTCGATGTTCGTGATGAGCGCGACGGCCGTGTCGTAGAGCAGGAACGAACCGTCGGACTCGTCCGCCTCGACGACGAACAGTTCTCCGGCGCCTCTGGCCGAGCTCAGCCCGAGGGACTCGATCACGCCACCGTTGACGAAGCTGGGGTCGGCGCCGAGTTCCAGGAGCGCCGTGATGATCATGCCGGTCGACGTGGTCTTCCCGTGGGCCCCCGCGACGGAGATGAGTCGCGTCCCGGAGGTCAGCCACGCGAGTGCCTGTGATCGGTGCAGGATCGTGAGCCCCCGTTCCTTCGCGAGCAGGTACTCGGGATTGTCAGCCCACAGCGCTCCGGTCACGACGAGGGTGTCCGCGTCGCCGACGTTCTGTGCATCGTGGCCGATGGCGACGGGGACGCCGAGCTCGCGCAGGGCGTCGATGTTCTTCGACTCGCGCACGTCGGAGCCGGTCACGCGCGATCCGGCGCTCACGAACAACCGTGCGATGCCGCTCATCCCGCTGCCGCCGATACCGACGAAGTGCACGACGCCGAGGTCGGCGGGGATCTCGACGGTGGGGTCTGGCTTGATCACGGTGTCACGCTTTCTGGGAAGACTGGATCACCGGCCGCGCACGCGCTGCACCGATGGTTGGAGCGCCTCATCGATGAGGGCGATGACGCGAGCCGTGCCGTCGGAGACACCGACGCTCTTGGATTGGGCCGCAAGGTCGTCGACCCGGTGCCGATCGCTCAGCAACGGGACGAGGTGCTCACGCACCCAGGCCGGCACGAACTGCGCGTCATCTACCATAACCGCTCCCCCGGCCCGCACGACGTCCGCGGCGTTGAAGCGCTGCTCGCCGTTACCGACCGGGTAGGGCACGTAGACGGCCGGGAGCCCGACCGCGCACAGTTCGCTGACCGTGGCGCTGCCCGCACGCGACACCGCGAAGTCGGCTGCAGCGATGGCGAGCTCCATCCTGGAGCAGTACTCGAGCAGGTGGTAGTGGTCGACACCCGGATCCGAGATCTCGCTCGTCGCACCCGTGATGTGGAGCACCTGCCAGCCGGCCGCGACGACGTCTTCGGCGCTCTGGCTCATCGTCGCGTTGATCCGTCTCGCGCCGAGCGAACCGCCGGTGACGAGCAGCAGCGGTCGGTCCGATACGAGGCCGAACTCGGCGAGGGCCGTCGGCCGGAGCGTCTCGCGGTCCAGCTCCTCGATCTCTCGACGCAGCGGCATGCCGACGAAGCGTGCGTTGCGGATGGGCGTGTGGTGGAAGGCGACACCGACGTAGGGCGTGTACCTCGCGCCGAGCCGGTTTGCGAGGCCCGGACGCGCATTCGCCTCGTGGATGACCAGCGGGACGCCGGCGCGCCTGGCCGCCGTGTACGCCGGTGCGGCCGCGTAGCCGCCGAAACCGATCACGACGTCCACCCGGTGCTCGCGGATCATCGCGACCACGGCTGCGACCGTCCGGCGGAGGCGACCGGGGAAGCGGAGGGCATCGACGTTCGGCCGACGGGGGAAGGGCAGTTTGGGGATGGTGAGCAGTTCGTAGCCGCGTTCCGGGACGAGTCGCGCCTCGAGGCCCTCCGCCGTGCCGACGACGAGGATCGTCGCTTCAGGGTCTCTGGCGCGGAGCCCGTCGGCCACCGCCAGCAGCGGGTTGACGTGGCCGGCGGTGCCGCCGCCGGCGAGGAGGTAGGTGGTCATCGGGTGGCTCCGGAGGATTGGGGACGTCGAGCGGGCGACCGACGGGACTGCTGGGACGCGGGGCGCCCCCGCTCCCGGGCGAACGACAGGACGATCCCGATCGCGACGAGGGTGGTGAGCAGCGCCGTGCCGCCCGAGGACAAGAGTGGTAACGGCACACCGAGCACCGGGAGGACTCCGAGGACGACGCCGATGTTCACGAGCGCCTGGCCGATGATCCAGGCCATGATGGCGCCGGTGGTGATCCGGACGAAGGAGTCGTCGCTGGTGCGGATCACCCGGATGAACATGACGGCGAGGAAGACGAACAGCCCGAGGACGAGGACGGCGCCGATGAGGCCCAGCTCCTCGCCGATCGCCGCGAAGATGAAGTCGTTCGAGATCGCCGGCAGCCACCCGTACTTCGCGCGCGAGTTGCCGAGACCGACTCCCCAGAGCCCGCCGTTCGCCAGCGCCCACGTGCCGTGGGTCGACTGCCAGTCGGCGTTCTCGTAGTCGCCCTTGCCGTCGCCGAAGAACGCCATGATGCGCTGCATGCGGTTGGCGCTCGTGACGGCCATGATGAGGAACAGCACGGCCCCAGCGACCACCGGGATCGCGATGTAGCGCAGTCGCACTCCGGCGAAGTACAGCGCCGAGAACACGATGAGGGCCATGATCACGACGGTACCGAGGTCGCCACCGAGCAGGACGAGGCCGATGGAGAGACCGGCGAAGGGGATGACCGGGATCAGGGCGTGCTTCCACTCGAGGAGACGCGGTTGCTTGACCGTCAGGACGAGCCCGAGCCACACGACCAGCGCGAGCTTGACGGCCTCCGAGGGCTGCGCGGTGAAGCCGCCGATCTCGATCCAGTTGCGGTTGCCACCGATCTCGTAGCCGAGCGGGGTGAAGACGAGCAGTTGCAGGCCCATGGCGACCAGGAGGAACACCCACGCCCACTTCTTCCAGAACCGTGCCGGGAAGCGGCTCACGATGAGCATGAGCGGAACACCGATCATCGCGAACGTCGCCTGGCGCCAGAACAGCCCGAAGTACCCGTCGCCGGCCTCGTAGGACTCGACGGAGGACGAGGACAGCACCATGACGAGCCCGAGTCCGACGAGGAACAGGGTGACACCCAGCAGGAGGAAGTAGTTCTTCGACTCCGGACGCAGCACCTTGCCCAGCGAGATCCGAGCACTCGACATGCCTCTCGGCGACGTCGGCGCGTCGGGTGTCCCGCTGCCTGAGGCGACCGTCGTCATCCGGGACGACGACGACCGCACGCGGCGCGGGTCAGCGCGAGGCGGATCGATCATCCGCCTCACCTCCCAGCTCTGCTTCGACGGCGGCCTGGAACAGGCGACCACGGTGTCCGTAGTCCGTGAACTGGTCCATCGAGGCGGCTGCAGGAGCGAGGAGCACGGTGTCCCCTGCCTGCGCGACCTCGGCGGCCCGGCGAACGGCCTCCGGCATGACGTGTTCAGTCTCCGCTGCGTCGACCTCGATGACGGTCAGCGTCGGCGCGTGTCGCGCGAATGCCGCGAGGACCTCCGAGCGGTCGGTGCCGATCACGACGGCTGCGCGCAGGTGGTCGGCGTGCCGCTCCACCAGATGATCGATCGAGACGCCCTTCAACAGGCCGCCGACGATCCACACCACCGAGCGGTAGGCGGCCAGCGATGCGTCGGCGGCGTGCGGATTGGTGGCCTTCGAGTCGTCGATCCAGTCCACCTCGAGGCTCCGCGCGACGAGCTGGATCCGGTGCGCGTCGAGGCCGAACGACAGCAGGGTGTCGCGCACCGCCTCGACCGTGATGCCGGCCGCCCGGGCGAGTGCCGCTGCCGCCAGGATGTTGGCGACGATGTGCGGAGCGGCGAGCCCGCGCTGGGCGAGCGCTTCGACCGTCGTGATCTCGAGGGCGCTCGTCCGACGGTCGTCGAGGAACGCGCGGTCGACCAGGATGCCGTCCACGACGCCGAAGTCGCTCGGTCCGGGGACGTCGAGTCCGAACCCGACGGCTCGCGCGCCGTCGACGACCTCCGCCTCCTCGACCATCGACATCGTCGCCGAGTCCGCACGGTTGTAGACGCACGCGACCTTCGTGTTCTCGTACACCACGGCCTTCGCCGCTCGGTACGCCTCGGCGGAACCGTGCCAGTCGAGGTGGTCGTCGGCGAGGTTCAGGCAGACGCTGGCGAGCGGTGAGACGATGCTCCGACCGCCCTGCAGGCCGAGGGTGTGCAACTGGTAACTCGAGAGCTCGACGACGAAGAAGTCGAAGCCCTGCGGATCACGGACGGCGTCCAGGACCGGGACGCCGATGTTGCCGCAGGGCGCCGCGCGGAAGCCCGCCTCGACGAGCATCGACGCCGTCAGCTGAACGGTCGTGGTCTTCCCGTTCGTGCCGGTGACGCAGATCCACTCGGCCGGGGTGCCGACCTTGTCTCGGACCCGCCAGGCGAGCTCGATGTCGCCCCAGACGGCGACCCCGGCCGCCTGCGCCCACGTGACGACGGGGTGATCGGGGTGGAATCCGGGTGAGACGACGACGAGCTCCGGAGCGAAGTCGACGAGCTCGGCCGGCACGGTCGACAGATCCCGCTGGATGAGCCGCGCACCGATGACGCCGACGAGTTCGGCGCGTTCGTCCGCGGCCTCGCCTGCCAGGACCAGTACCTCCGAGCCGAGCTCGGTGAGGGTGTCGGCGACGGAGAACCCGGTCATCCCGAGCCCCAGGACGGCGACCCGGAGTCCGCGCCAGTCGGCGTGCCAACTGCGGAGGCCGTCGAGGCGCTCAGCGCTCATCGGCTCAACCACTCGAGGTAGAAGGAACCCACGCCCGCTGCAACGAGCAGACCACCGATGATCCAGAAGCGGACGACGACGGTCACCTCGGCCCAACCCTTGAGCTCGAAGTGATGGTGGATGGGGCTCATCAGGAAGATGCGCTTGCCGTGGGTCACTTTGAAGTAGGCGCGCTGCACGATGACCGAACCGGCCTCGATGACGAAGAGACCACCGACGAGCACCAGGAGGAGCTCGGTCTTGCTGAGGATGGCCAGGGCCGCGAGCGCTCCACCGAGCGCCAACGAACCGCTGTCACCCATGAAGATCTGCGCCGGCGAGGTGTTCCACCAGAGGAACCCGATGAGCGCACCCACGATCGCCGCGGCGACCACGGCGAGGTCGAGCGGATCCCTGACGTCGTAACACTTGTAGGCCACGTCGGAGGCGAGCGAGGAGCTGAAGCACGACTGGTTGAACTGCCAGAACCCGATGATGATGTACGAGCCGATCGCGAGGATCGAGGCGCCGGTGGCGAGCCCGTCGAGCCCGTCGGTGACGTTCACGCCGTTCGACGTCGCGGCCACGATCACCGAGGTCCAGAGGATGTACAGCAGGATGCCGATCACCGGGATGCCGATCGCCATGAAGTTGATCGGGATGTCGCGGATGATCGAGATGTTGGTCGACGCCGGGGTGAACCCCTCGGTGTTCGGGAAGTTGATCGCGAGGACGGCGAACACCGTCGCGACGATGAGCTGTCCGGCGACCTTCGCCCACCCGCCGAGGCCGAGGCTCTGCTTCTTCCGCACCTTCAGGAAGTCGTCGATGAACCCGACGATACCGAGACCGACCATCATCAACAGGACCAGGAGCGCCGAGACGCCGACCTGCTCCTGGAAGATCAGATAGCTCGCGAAGAAGCCGACGAGGGTGCCGACGATGATGATGACGCCACCCATCGTCGCGGTCCCGCGCTTCGTGTGGTGACTCTGTGGGCCGTCGTCGCGGATGAACTGGCCCCAGGCCAGCTTGCGGAACGCTCTGATGAAGAGCGGGGTCAGGAAGAGGGAGAACGCCAGCGAGATCGCTCCCGCAGCCAACAGGACTCTCATGCGTACAACTCCCCCAGTCGATCGCCCAGCAACCGGAGTCCGGCCGCGTTGGACGATTTCACGAGCACGGTGTCGCCCGGGGCGATCTCCGCGCTCAAGTACGCGAACGCCTCGTCCGCGGTCGCGAAGTACACCGACTCGCCATCCCACGACCCCTCGTTGATCGCCGTGATGTGCATACGACGGGCTTCGGGGCCGACCACGACGAGGCGGCCGATGCCGAGCCGGACGACCTGGAGACCGATCCGGTCGTGTTCCTCACCCGCCCAGTCGCCCAGTTCGCTCATCGCGCCGAGGACCGCGATGGTCCGGCCGCGTTCAGCACCGATCTGGGCGAGGGTCCGGATGGCGGCCGACATCGAATCGGGGCTCGCGTTGTAGGCGTCGTTGATGATGGACACGTCGTCGCGTCCGCCGAGGGGCTCCATCCGCCAGCGCTCCGCCCGGCTCACGCTCTCCAGGGCGTCGACGATGAGGTCGATCTTCACACCGAGCTCGTGGGCGGCTGCGGCCGCGGCGAGGGCATTCATGACGTGGTGCTCGCCGAGCACCTTGAACCGGACGGGCGCAGAGGAACCGTCGGGCAGGTGCACGGTGAACGCGGTTCCGGACGCCGTCGCGACGATGTCGGTCGCTCGAACGGCGGCGCGGTCGTCGAGACCGAACCAGAGCACACGTGCCCGGGTGGCATCGGCCATACCGGCAACCCGTGGATCGTCGAGGTTGAGGACGGCGACGTCCTCCGGGAGCAGCTCGGACACCATCTCGGTCTTCGCCGTGACGGTCGCTTCGATCCCGCCGAACTCCCCCGCGTGGGCGAGTCCGACCTTCAGGACCACGCCGATGTCGGGCTTCGCCATCCGGATGAGTCGAGCGATCTCGCCGATGCCGCTGGCTCCCATCTCCGCGACGAGGAACCGCGTCTCGTTCGTCACGCGCAGCATGGTGATCGGCGCTCCGACCTCGTTGTTGAAGGAGGCTTTCGGGCTGACCGTCTCCCCGACGCGCTCGAGGACCGCGGCGAGGAGGTTCTTGGTCGTGGTCTTGCCGTTGGAGCCGGTGATGCCCACGATCCGGAGTCGTCCGAGCGCACGCACCCTCGTGATGACCTCGGTGGCGAGGGCGCCGAGCGCGGTCACCGAGTCGTCGACGACGATCTGCGGCACGGCGACGGCCAGTTCCCGCTCGACGATCAGCAGGGCGGCGCCGTTCGCGACCGCCGCATCGGCGAACAGATGTCCGTCGGTCTCCTCACCGGGCTTCGCGACGAAGATGTCGCCGGGCGTGATGAGTCGGGAGTCGGTGTCGGCGACGCCGGACACGACGAGACCGGGGTCCGCCGGACCGGGGATCAATCGGCCATCGGTCGCCGCAGCGATCTCGGTGAGGGTCAGGTCGATCATCAGAGCCACCCTGCCTCACGCAGCGCGTCGCGCGAGTCGTCGCGCGCCGAGTACGGGAGCTTCACACCGGCGACCTCGTGGTAGTCCTCGTGCCCCGGTCCTGCATAGAGGATGGTGTCACCCTGGCCGGCCAGCGCGAGCGCCGTGCGGAACGCGGTCGCCGGATCGGCGACCTCGTGCAATTCGCCGTCCGGCGCTGCTTCGCGGGCGGCCTCGAGGAGCACGCGCCGGATCGACGCAGGGTCCTCGCTCCGGGGATGGAAGTCGGTGACCACCACGACGTCGGCACCCCGGGCGGCGATCGCACCCATGTCGCGACGCTTCGTCGTGTCGCGGTCTCCGTCGGCACCGAACACCATGATCACGCGGCCCGGCGTGACGGCCCGGATGGCTGCGAGGGTGTTGAGGAACGCGTCGGGGCTGTGCCCGTAGTCGATGTACACGACCGGGCCACGGTCGCCACTGATCCGCTCGGCACGCCCGGGAATGTACGCGTCGATCCCACCGTCCCGCTCGAGGGCCTGGGCGATCATGTCGAACTCCACACCGGACTCGACGAGCATCACGATCGCGAGCGCGGCGTTCGCCGCCATGAACCAGCCGAGCAGCGGCACGCTCGTCACGAGCTCGCGGTCGCCGGGGCCGTCGAGTCGGAACGTCGTGGAACCGGCGGTCTCCTCGAGGATCGTCATGCGCCAGTCGGCGTCGACCTCCGGGCGGGTCGTCAGGGTCGTCACCGGGATCCGGCTCTGCTCGACGAGCCGGCCGCCCCACTCGGAGTCGATCGTGACGACGCCTCGTCGGGCGCGATCGGGTTCGAACAGCTCCCGCTTGGCCGCGAAGTACTCGTCGAAGTCGCCGTAGTCGTCGAAGTGGTCGTGACTGAGGTTGGTGAAGCCGACGACGTCGAAGACGATGCCGTCGACGCGGTGCCTGGTCAGTGCCTGGGCGGAGACCTCGATGGCGACCGCGCGCACCTCGGACTCGCGCATGCGCGCGAGCAGGGCGTGCAGCTCGCTGGCCTCCGGCGTGGTGAGGGAGCTCGTGACCGCGAGGTCGCCGATGCGCCGCTCCGCGGTCGAGCTCAGCCCGGAGACGATCCCGAGTTGCGCGAGCATGCCGCTCAGGAGGTAGACCACGCTCGTCTTGCCGTTGGTGCCGGTCACGCCGAACAGCGTCGGCGGCTCCTCGGCGGTGCGGTAGACCCAGGCGGCGAGGTGGCCGAGGGCGGCACGCGGCTCCGGCACGACGATGATCGGCAGGCCGGCCGCTGCGGCCAGGTCTCGTCCTGCGTCGTCGGTCAGCACGGCGACCGCGCCGCGTTCCTTCGCCTGCTCGGCGTATGCGGCGCCGTGGGCACGGACACCCGGCATGCCGATGTAGAGGTCACCGGGCTCGACGGCACCGGAGCTGAGACTGACACCACTGATCTCGACGCCGTCGGCAGAGCCGTGGAGGTCGAGGTCGAATTCGGTCACCAGCTGCGAGAGCGCCCGCTGCTGCGGATGTTCCGGCCTGAGGCTGATCGGGCCCTGATTGTTCACGCTGAGCCCATCCTTCATGAGGTCGTTCAAAAACTGAGCGGCAGATTCGGTGCCGGCTCCGTGGACGGCTGCACTCCCCTGCTCTTCAGCACCTGGGTGGTCACATCCCGGAAGATGGGAGCGACTGCAGCCGATGAATTCATCTTAACCGGGTCGGCCAGGTTCACCGAAACGACAAACTGTGGGGCCTCTGCGGGAGCGAAACCGGCCATCGAGACAAGGTAGCTCGAGCTGTAGCCGCCGTCGCCGTCGGGCTGCTGGGCCGTGCCGGTCTTCATCGCGACGCGGTAGCCGGGCACGTCGACGTTCTTCGCGACCCAGCTCTCCTGGTCGACCATCTCGAGCATGTCGCTGACCTGCTTCGCGGCATCGGCGGAGACGACCTGGGTACCGGTCGCATCGGGCACGTCGGTCACGGTGCCGTCGGCGTTCCGGCAACCCTCGACCAACTGGACGGGCATCCGGACTCCGCCGTTCGCGATCGTCTGGTACAGGCTGGCACCCTGGATGGCGGTCGTCGAGAACCCCTGGCCGAACATGGTCGCATAGTCGGTCTGGTTGTCCCAGTCCGCAGCATCCGCCATGAGGCCCCCGGACTCGCTCGGGAAGTTGACCTCGGTCTTCTGCAGTTGACCGAACTTCTGGAAGTAGGCGTAGCGGGTGTCGGCGCTCATCTTCTCGCCGAACTGCGAGATCCCGGTGTTGGACGACTGCACCATGACACCGGCCAGCGTGAGGTTCATGTCCTCGTGGAACTCGCTGTCGTTGATGTCCGCGCCGTTCGACGGCTTGTACCGGAACGGAGCGACCACCTGCGAGTTGGGGTTGGCGACGCCCTGGTCGATAAGTGCCGCGGCGGTCAGCGACTTGTACGTCGATCCGGGTTCGAACGGAGCGGCGAAGGCCCGTGAACCCCGGTCATCGGCCGGGGTCGCGCTGACGTTGCCCGGGTCGACGGACGGGTACTCGGCGACGGCGAGGAGTTTGCCGGTCTTGACCTCCATCACCGTGACGACACCCCAGCTCGCACCGACCGCTTCGGCCTGCGCGGCGAGGGACTGCTGCGCGAACCACTGGATGTCCTTGTCGAGCGTGAGTACGACGTCGCCGCCGTCCTTGGCCGGTTTGGTCACCGTGGTGCCGGGAAGCGGCAGGCCGCCGCTGCCCTTCTCGTACGTCGTGCGACCGTCCTCACCGGCGAGGCAGGAGTTCTCCATGAGCTCGACGCCCGCCTGGGCCTCGCCCTCCTCGCCGACGAATCCGACGATGTTGCCGGCGACGGCACCGTTCGGATACACGCGGAACGGGACCTCGCTGAAGGTCGTCCACGGGATCTCCAGCGCCTTGAGGGCTCGGAGCTGGTCGAGGTTCAGGTTCTTAGCGATGAGCGCGTAGAGCGAGTCCTTGTCCGCGGCGAGGGCGTCCGTGATGAGCGCGAGCACCTCAGGCCCGGGCTTGCCGACGATCGCGCCGATCTCATTGGTCGCCTGCTCGAGCGTGATGGTCTGCTCGGTTCCGTCGACATCGCGTTCGAACGGACCTGCATCCTTCGGCGAGACCTGCACCGTGTATCGCATGACCGCTTCCGCGAGCACCGAACCGTCTGAAGCGAGGATGCTGCCCCGAGTGGCCAGGATCGTGTCACCGGTCTCGGTCTTCTCGAGGGATTCGGCGCTCAAGGCACTCGCGCGGACCACCTGGATGTCGACCAGACGGAGCACGAAGAGGGTCATGACGATGGAGACCGCGACGATGGTGAACGCGAGGCGGCGGCGCGTGGTCTTCGTGTGTCTCACCATGATCCGCGTACCGCGTCCTCTCCTGACGTCGCACCTTCGAGGAGCGAGCCGTCCTCCACCGCGAGCCCTCCGGTCATCGTGTGGTCGGCGACGGCAGCCCGTCCTGCAACGGTACGGGCGGCGTGACCGCTTCCTGGCTCGACGCGCCGTCGGCAGCGGCCGCGTTCTTCCCGCCCACCAACGGAAGCGCCGCGGCCTGTGCGTTCGGCACGAGCGCGGCGTTGAAGATCGGGCTCGTGGTCGCCGACGCCGGCGTGGGCGTGCCCAGCACGGCGCCGTCGGAGAGTCGGAGGTAGGTCGGCAGCGAGTTGCCGACCATGCCGAGCGCCTGCGCGTTCACCGCGAGGTACTGCGGCGAGGCCAGGCGGTCGAGGTCCTCGGCCAACGCGGCCGAGGTGCGGCCGAGTTCGACCTGCTTCCCCTCGAGCTGCTGGATCTGGTACGCACCCTGGCTCAGCCCGACGCTGAGGAGCAACTGGCCGGCGACGATGGCGACGACCGCACCGACGACGATGACCGCGTACATCGGCCGCGGTCGGAGCTTCGAGCGCACCCCGGTCGTGACCGCACGGATGTGCTGCCGTTCTGGCGCCGTCCGGGTCGGCTGCGGCCGGGCGCGTCCGAGCCGTTCGGGCGCGAGATCGAGTGCTGCGGTCGCTCCGCTCATGCTGGCCTCCTCAGCCGTTCAGCCGCGCGGAGTCGCACGGGTTTCGCTCTGGGGTTCTCGTCGATCTCGGCCTCGGTGGCGAGTTCGGCACCCTTGACGAGGAGCTTCAGCTCCGCGCTGTGCTCCGGGAGTTCGACGGGCAGCCCCGCCGGTGTGGTCGACTTCGCCCGCGCCTGGAGCTCGCGCTTGACGATCCGGTCCTCGAGCGACTGGTAGGCCAGGAACACGATCCGACCTCCGACCCGCAGCAGGTCGAGCGCGCGGGGCACGGCGGCCTCGAGGACCGAGAGCTCCGCGTTGACCTCGATGCGCAGCGCCTGGAAGACCCGCTTGGCCGGGTGTCCGGTGCGACGTGCGGCCGCCGGAGTGGCCCGATCGATGAGCTCGACGAGCTGACCGGAACTCGTCAGGGGTCGCTGCTGGCGTTCCTCGACGATGCGGCGTGCGTAGCGCTGCGCCAGCTTCTCGTCGCCGTACTCCCAGAAGATCTTCCGAAGGGCGACCTCGTCGTAGGTGGCGAGGATCGTCTCGGCGGTCAACTCACTCGACGCGTCCATCCGCATGTCGAGGGGGGCGTCCTGCGAGTACGAGAATCCGCGTTCGGTCCGATCGAGTTGCAGCGAGGAGACGCCGAGGTCGAACAGGATCCCGTCCACCTGCGGGAAACCGAGCTCCTCGGCCGCCTCGTCGATGTCGTCGTAGACGGCTTTGACGAACCGGGCTCGCGACCCGAAGCGCGCGAGCCGCTCCTGAGCGATGTCCAGCGCGTCGAGGTCGCGGTCGAGCCCAATGAGGGTCAATTGCGGGAACCGCTCGAGCATGGCTTCGGCGTGGCCCGCCATGCCGAGCGTGGCGTCGATGAGGACCGCGCCCTCGTGGGACACGGCGGGGGCGAGCAACTCGATGCATCGCTCGAGCAGGACCGGGGTGTGGATGTCGTTGATGGCCATATGCGTATTCCGGACGGTCCCTGACCCCTGATCCCCATCCGTTCCGACCTGGCACCGGGGAAGTGTGTCAGGGCGGGCTCCGACCTGGCACCGGGGAAGTGTGTCAGGGCGGGACGGCTGGGAGTCAGGGGGCAGGGCACTAGAAGAGTCCGGGGATCACCTCCTCGGCGGTCTCGGAGAAGACGCTCTCCTGTTCGGCGAGGTAGGACTCCCATGCCTCGGCGTCCCAGATCTCCGCGCGGCTGCCGGCGCCGATGACCACGAGGTCGCGGCTGAGCCCGGCGTACTGGCGGAGGTTGGACGGAATGGTCACGCGGTGCTGCTTGTCGGGGGTCTCGGCGCTCGCTCCGGAGAGGAACACGCGCAGGTAGTCGCGAGCCTGCTTGCTGGTGACCGGAGCCTGGCGGATCTTCTCGTGGAGCGCCTCGAACTCCCGCGTACTGAAGACGTAGATGCAGTGCTCCTGGCCTCGAGTCATGACGACCCCGCCGGAGAGCTCATCGCGGAACTTCGCCGGCAGGATGATGCGGCCTTTTTCGTCGAGTTTGGGGGCGTGACTACCGAGGAACATACGCCCCCGCCCCCAATCGTTCTGGCCAACATCTTGGTTGGGCTCCACTTTACTCCACTTTGCACCACCATTGCAGCACATTCCTCCATATTGGACCACTTGCCCATGAAAAAACCCCGCAAAGTCAGGACTCTGCGGGGTGGAGGGAAATGGAGGGATATTGACGCACCCGGGACGGTCAGGGAGGGCCCGAAACGACGAAACGGGGCCGATCCGAAGATCGGCCCCGTTTGGAGTCGTGGTGCGGCGGCGCCGCGAGGGAGGGAAGTGGAGTCAGGTGGCCGGCCGCGGAGCGACCTGGAGGCCGGGTCTCGCTACTGCTCGTCGCCCGACTGGCGCTTGTCCCAGCGATCGTTGAAGCGGTCCATCAGACGCGAGGACTTCTGGCCGGCGGGAGCCGCCTGACGAGGACGCGGCTGTTCGAGTGGAGCCCGGGTCGGTTTCGTCGCCACGAGCACGCCCGTGAGCATGATCGCGAACCCGAGCAGACCGACGATGGGCTGCTGGATCACGACTCCGAGCACGAGGCCGATCGCCCCGACCACCGCGATGAGGGAGCCGAGCGCGATTCCGCGGTAACTCGGTTTGCCCGCGCCAGCGCTGACCTTGGAGACGAAATCGGCATCGCTGCGGTAGAGGTGGCGTTCCATCTCATCGAGGAGCCGTTGCTCCTGCTCTGAAAGTGGCATCTGATTCCCCTCAAGGTCACACGACGCGACGTTGTTGATCGAGTCTAGCCACCGAAGCATGACTAGGCTAGGTGCGTGATCGAAAGCAATGAACTCGCCACCCTGGTGGGCCGCGGGCTCTCCGACTTTCTCTCCTCGCGAAGCTCCATTGTCGCGCAGATCGGCCCGGAGCTCTCCCCGTTCCTCGACTTCTCCCGGGAATTTCTCAGCGGTGGGAAGCGGTTCCGTGCACAGTTCTGCTTCCGGGGCTGGCAGGCCGTCTCGACCGGGAGGCACGCCAGTGGTCAAGGTGGCCTCGAGACCGTCATCGCGACCTGTGGAGCACTCGAGCTGTTCCACGCCGCAGCGCTCGTCCACGACGACATCATCGACAACTCCGACACCCGCCGGGGCGCACCGTCGGCACACGTCTCCTTCGCGGAGTTGCACCGTCGCAGCCGATGGGACGGCGACCCGACCACCTTCGGCACCGGAGCCGCCACGCTCCTCGGCGACCTGCTCCTCGGGTGGAGCGACGAACTCCTCGACGACGGGCTCGACCAGCTCGACGACCGCACCGCCGCTCGCGCAGCGCGGGCCGAGTTCAACCGCATGCGGACCGAGGTCACGGCCGGCCAGTACCTCGACATCCTCGAGGAACGGGCCTGGCGCGACGCCGCCGACGACGAACAGCGTCGCCGCGCCGAGCGCGTCCTGATCTTCAAATCGGCCAAGTACAGCATCGAGTCCCCGCTCGCGCTCGGGGCACTCCTCGGCGGCGGGAACGAGCAGCAGCTCGCGTCGCTCCGTGGGTACGGCCTCCCCCTCGGCATCGCCTTCCAGCTGCGCGACGACCTCCTCGGCGTCTACGGCGATCCCGCCGTCACCGGCAAGCCGAGCGGCGACGATCTCCGCGAGGGGAAGCGCACCATCCTCATCGCGCTCACGAGGGAGGCACTCCAGCCGGGCGCGCGTGCCATCCTCGACGAGCTGCTCGGGGATCCCGAACTCGACGACGACCAGATCGGCCTGCTCCAGGCGACCATCCGCGACAGCGGAGCCGTCGACCAGGTGGAGAAGCTCATCCAAGACCACGTCGCACGGGCGCTCTCCGCGCTGGGTGAGGCTCCGATCAACGACGACGCCCGGGCCCACCTGCGCGGCCTCGCGGTCGCGGTCGCACGCCGCGAGACCTGAGCCGTCCACTCGGACGGCGCGGGGATCAGGCGAGCGCCTGAGCCACCCGGCGCACCTCGGAACGACGTCCCTCGCGGAGGGCTTCGATCGGCGAGGTCCCGATCGCGTCGTCGTCCTCGAGCATCCAGACCATCGCCGCCTCGTCGTCGAAGCCGTTGTCGGACAGCAGCGTGAGCGTGCCGCGCAGATTGTGCACCGGCCCGCCGTCCGCGATGAACGACGACGGCACCTGCAGCACACCGTCACGTCGGACGGCGAGGAGGTCGCGCTCCTCGAGGTACTGGCGGATACGGCGGATCGGCAGCCCGAGTTCGGTCGCCAGATCGGGAAGGGTGAACCACACGAGTTCGGAATTCTGCTCAGTCACGCACAGCAGTCTGCCACGACCTCGCTCCGCTCGGCGCCGTCGGATCGCGTTCGGGTAACGATCCAGGCACCTCGCCGCCCTCCCGGGGTGTTGACAGCTCTTCGCGCTCGACGTTCCATACACTCGACTGGTGAGTAGCAACCAGCAGACCGATCCGATGATCGGCCGTCTCCTCGACGGGAGATATCAGGTGCGCTCACGCATCGCCCGGGGCGGCATGGCGACGGTCTACCTCGCCACCGACCTCCGGCTCGAGCGGCGCGTCGCGATCAAGGTCATGCACGGGCACCTCTCGGACGACACGACGTTCAAGAACCGCTTCATCCAGGAGGCGCGCTCCGCCGCCCGACTCGCGAACCCGCACGTCGTCAGCGTGTTCGACCAGGGCCAGGACTCCGACATGGCGTACCTCGTCATGGAGCACCTGCCGGGGATCACCCTCCGCGACCTCATCCGCGACAACGGCACGCTGACCCCGCGGCAGGCTGCCGACATCCTCGACGCCGTGCTGTCCGGTCTCGCCGCCGCACACCGCGCCGGCATCGTCCACCGCGACGTCAAGCCGGAGAACGTCCTCCTCGCCGACGACGGACGCATCAAGATCGGCGACTTCGGACTCGCGAGAGCCGCGAGCGCGAACACGGCCACCGGTCAGGCACTCCTCGGGACGATCGCCTACCTCTCCCCCGAACTCGTCACCCGTGGACAGGCCGACGCCCGGAGCGACATCTACGCGCTCGGGATCATGCTCTACGAGATGCTCACCGGTGAGCAGCCGTACAAGGGCGAGCAGCCGATGCAGATCGCCTACCAGCACGCCAACGAGTCGGTCCCCGCACCGAGCGCCAAGAACCCTGCCGTCCCGAAGGAACTCGACGACCTCGTCTTCTGGGCCACCGAGCGCGAACCGGACGATCGTCCGTCGAACGCCGGCGAGATGCTCGAGCGCCTGCGGTCCATCGAGTCCAGTCTCGGGTTCACCTCGGTCGCCACCGGGGCGCAGCCCACGATCGTCATGCCGGCCTCGTACTCGAGCGAACATGCCGACGACGTCACCCAGGTCATCGGCCGCAACACCAAACCGCAGCAGGTCCCGGTGCGCGCCGACGCGACGGACGGTCCGGGCAAGCTCGCCACGAAGGCCCGCAAGCGCAGCCGCGTCGGCGTCGCGCTGTTCACGATCGTCCTCATGCTCGCCGCGCTCGCCGGCGGGACCGGATGGTACTTCGGCCAGGGCCCCGGCTCGCTCGTCGAGGTCCCGAACGTCGCCGACGGGAGTTTCGACCAGGCATCCGCCAAACTCGTGGAGCTGGGCTTCGTGCCCGTCGAAGGCGCGACGTTCAGCCTCACCGTGCCGGCCGGCACGGTCGCCGGCAGTGATCCGCCGTCCGGCTCGAAGATCGACAAGGGCAGCCCCGTCACGATCCTCGTCTCCCAGGGCCCGCAGCCGGTGGACATCCCGGTCCTCGCCGGGCTCGCACAATCCGACGCCGAACAGCAGCTGGACGCGCTCGGCGTCGCGGTCGGCACCGTGAACCAGCAGTTCGACCCGAGCATCGCGAAGGACATCGTGCTCGCGGCGACCGACGCGACCTCCGGCGCCGACTACAGCCAGGGTGGGCCGTCCTTCCAGGGCTCCACGGTGACGTTGCTCGTCTCGGCCGGACAGGTGCCCTCGGTCTCAGGGATGACGCCGGACCAGGCGCGCGACGCCCTCGAATCCGTCGGGCTCGGCGTGGGTGCCTCGGATGAGGCGTTCGACGACACGATCCCCGCGGGGCAGGTCATCGGCATCCAGGCCAAGACCGATGCCGATGGGAACGAGACGGCGTTCATCCCGGGCGACGACGTCACGCTGATCGTGTCGAAGGGCGTCGAGTTGGTAGCCGTGCCCGACACCACGGGCCAGACGATCAATCAAGCCATCAAGGCACTGCAGGACGCTGGATTCACCGTCGGCGACATCGCCGTGCAGGAGGCCTTCCGCGACATCTTCAAGGTGAAGAAGACCGATCCCCCGGCGGGTAAGTCCGTCAAGAAGGGCTCGACCGTCAACATCACCGACTTCGGTCTGTAGCCACGGCGAAGCGCGATCCACCCTCGCAGCTGCCACACGACGAAGCGCCCATGCCGGACCCGGCACGGGCGCTTCGTCGTGTGAGACCTACTTCGCGGCGGCGAGCTCCTCCGCCACGAGGAAGGCGAGCTCGAGCGACTGCATGTGGTTGAGGCGCGGATCGCACAGTGACTCGTACCGCGTCGCCAGGGTCGCCTCGTCGATCTGCTCGGAGCCGCCCAGGCACTCGGTGACGTCGTCGCCGGTGAGCTCGACGTGGATGCCACCGGGGTGCGTCCCTGCGGCACGGTGGGCTTCGAAGAACCCCTTGACCTCGTCCACGACGTCGTCGAAGCGACGCGTCTTGTAGCCGGTGGGCGTCGTGAGTCCGTTGCCGTGCATCGGATCGGTGACCCAGAGCGGCGTCGCGTCGGCACCCTTGATCGCCTCGAGCAGCGGAGGCAGGGCGTCCCTGATCTTGCCCGCACCCATCCGGGTGATGAACGTCAGGCGCCCGGGCTCGCGCTCGGGGTCGAGCTTGTCGATGAGACGCAGCATGTCGTCGGCCGAGGTGGTGGGGCCGAGCTTCACGCCGATCGGGTTGCGCACGCGCGACAGGAAGTCGACGTGCGCGCCGTCGAGCTCGCGGGTCCGCTCACCGATCCACACGAAGTGGGCCGAGGTGTTGTAGGGCGTCCCGGTCCGCGAGTCGATCCGCGTCATCGGTCGCTCGTAGTCCATGAGCAGCGCCTCGTGGCTCGAGTAGAACTCGACACCGCGCAGCTGGTCGAAGTCGGCTCCGGCCGCCTCCATGAACTTGATCGCACGATCGATGTCGCGGGCCAGTCCCTCGTACCGGTGGTTCACCGGGTTGGCGGCGAACCCCTTGTTCCAGCTGTGGACCTCGCGGAGGTCGGCGAACCCGCCCTGGGTGAAGGCCCGGATGAGGTTCAGCGTCGATGCGGAGGTGTGGTACCCCTTGACGAGCCGGGCGGGGTCGGCCGTGCGCGACTCCGGGGTGAAGTCGTAGCCGTTGACGATGTCGCCGCGGTAGGCGGGCAGGGTGACGTCGCCCCGCGTCTCGGAGTCGTTAGAGCGCGGCTTGGCGAACTGCCCGGCCATCCGGCCCATCTTGACGACCGGCATCGACGCACCGTACGTGAGCACGACGGCCATCTGCAGGACCGTCTTCACGCGGTTGCGGATCTGCTCGGCCGTCGCACCGGCGAAGGTCTCGGCGCAGTCGCCGCCCTGGAGCAGGAACGCATTGCCGCTCGCCGCCCGGGCCAACCGGTCGCGCAGGATGTCGACCTCGCCGGCGAAGACCAGCGGAGGGAGGGTCGCGAGTTCGGCGGAGGCACGCGCCACCGCGGCCTGGTCCGGCCATGACGGCTGCTGCTTGATCGGCAGCTCACGCCAATAGTCCAGTCCGGCGATCACCGAGGGTTCGGCCATGACGACTGGTTCTGTAGCGTGGGACACGGATTTCCTGTTTCTCTTCGACCGGACGCGCTCCGGAGCCCGCCCGGAAGGGGGAACGGACCGCGATCGCGGCCCGGTTTTTCAGCTTAGCGTCACGCCGACGCGGCGCGCTCCTTGACGCTCGTGGCGTAGACGTCGCGATAGTCCTGGCCCGAGAGCTTGCGGAGCTCGACCATCAACTCGTCCGTGACGCTGCGGAGGATGAAGCGGTCCCCCTCCATGCCCTCGAACCGCGTGAAGTCGAGCGGTTTGCCGATGACGATCCCGATCCGACGGATCCGGGGCAGCTTCGTGCCGATGGGCATGACCTTCTCGGTGTCGATCATCGCGACGGGGACGATGGGGACCCCGGCCTCGAGCACCATCCGCGCGACGCCGGTGCGGCCGCGGTACATCGTCCCGTCTGGACTGCGGGTGCCCTCCGGGTAGATCCCGAGCAGGTGACCGCCGCCGAGGACCGCGAGTCCGGTGTTGAGCGAGGCCTCGGAGGCCTTGCCTCCCGACCGGTCGATCGGGAGCTGCCCCGTGCCGAGCATGAAGGTCTTCGTGGCCCAGCCGCCGAAACCCTTGCCGCGGAAGTACTCGCTCTTGGCCAGGAAGGAGATCCGCCGATCGACGCACAGCGGGAGGATCACCGAGTCGATGAAGGACAGGTGGTTGCTGGCGATGATCGCGCCGCCGTGCTTCGGGATGTTCTCGGCGCCGATCACCCACGGCCGGAAGATCGACTTCAGGATCGGGCCGGCGACCAGGTACTTCATGAACCAGTAGAACATCGTGCTCCTCCGTCTTGCCGTCGTCGTCAGCCGAGGACGAGGGCGCTCCTGGCGAGATCGCCGGCGCCGATGACACCGGCGTCGTTCACGAGCTGCGCGATGCTGAAGGACGGCTCCGGGTGGAACCCGCGCGCCGGGAGGTGCGTCAGGAACGCCTCACGAACGGGGTCCAGGAGGAGGTCGCCGGCCTGGGCGACGCCGCCGCCGATCACGAAGATGTTGGGGTCGAGGATGGCCGACATGCTCGCGAGGGCCTGCCCCAGCAGATCGGCGAGCTCATTGAGGCACCGGAGGGCGCCGGGATCACCGGACTCGAGCAGGGCGGAGACGTGGTGTCCGTTCAGCAGCCCGCCGGCCGCGGCCCGGGCTCGGGCGAGGGCGGCACCGTCGCCACCGGCGTCCGCTGCCTCGTTCGCGAGTCGGAGCAACGCGTTCCCCGAGCAGTACTGCTCGACGCAGCCACGCGCGCCGCAGCCGCAGGGCAGACCGTCCGGGATGAGACGCATGTGTCCCAGTTCCGCACCGCTGCCGAAGCCACCGGTGAGGAGCCGGTCGTCGAGGACGATCGCTCCGCCGACACCCGTGCCGATCGTCACCATGACCATGCTGCGTTCCTCACGCCCCGCACCGAACCGGAACTCGGCCCAACCCGCGGCGTTCGCGTCGTTCTCGATCGTCACGACCTTGTCGGGCAACCGCGCGGCAAGCCGGGCCTGCAGGGGCTCGTTCCGCCAGGCGATGTTCGGCGAGTAGTAGACGGTCGAGCGGGTGGCGTCGAAGAACCCCGGGGCTGCGACGCCGACGCTCGAGATGCTGCCGTCGTCCAAGGACCGGACCATGGCGACGACGTCCTCGATGATGGCGTCGGGATCGGAGGCCTGCGTCGGCGTGCGTCCGGCCGCGAGGATCCGGCCGTCGTCGTCGACGACCCCGCCCGCGATCTTCGTCCCGCCGATGTCGATGCCGATCGCGTTTGCCATAACGGTGCCGTCTCCCTGTCCTGATGTCGCCGATACCGGCAGCGGCGTGCGGCCGGGCCCAGTCGGGTCGGTCGCCCGCGCGCCGCAGTCGAGTCTACTGAGCGTCTGCGCGCCACAGAAACCGCGCAAACACCCGTGCCCTAGGATGGAGCAACATCTTGCCGACCTGGTACCGAAGGAGTTGCCGTGGAACAGTTCGACGTCCCTGCAGTCGTCGCAGCAGACCCATCCGCCAATGCGACCGATCTGCTCGTGAAGCGCCTGGCTGCTGCGCCCGACGCCGCGCTGTTCGCCGTTCCCCGCGGGTCCGAGTGGGTGGACGTGACCACGGCAGAATTCCACGCGCAGGTCGTCGCCCTGGCGAAGGGGCTCGTCGCCGCCGGGATCGAACCCGGCGACAAGATCGGGCTCATGTGCAAGACCCGGTACGAGTGGACCCTCATCGACTTCGCCGTCTGGTTCGCCGGAGCACTCCTCGTCCCGATCTACGAGACCAGCTCGCCGAGCCAGGTGCAGTGGATCCTCAGCGACTCGGGAGCGACGAGTGTCCTGGTCGAGACACCCGACCAGTTCGCCCGCTTCGACGAGGTGCACGGCGACCTCCCCGAGGTGGCACGGGTCTGGCAGATCGACCTCGGCGACCTCGACAAGATCGCGGCCGCCGGCGTCGACGTCCCCGACGAGGAGATCGAACGCCGCCGCAACCTCGCGGTGGGTTCCGACATGGCGACCCTCATCTACACCTCCGGCTCGACCGGTCGGCCGAAGGGCTGCGTCCTCACCCACTCGAACTTCGTCGAGCTGTCGCGGAACTCGGCCGTCGCGCTCAAGGACGTCGTGTCCGCTCCCGGTGCCTCCACCCTCCTCTTCATCACGACGGCGCACATCTTCGCGCGCTTCATCGCCGTGCTGTGCGTGCACTCCGGCGTGAAGACGGGCCACCAGCCCGACACGAAGCAGCTGCTCCCCTCGCTCGGCACCTTCCAGCCGACGTTCCTCCTCGCGGTCCCCCGGGTGTTCGAGAAGGTCTACAACTCCTCCGAGCAGAAGGCGGAGGCCGGCGGCAAGGGCAAGATCTTCCGTGCAGCCGCCGAGACCGGGATCGCCTACTCGAAGGCCCTCGAGAGCGGTTCCGTACCGTTCGGCCTGAAGGTGAAGTTCCGGGTGCTCGACCGCCTCGTGCTGTCGAAGATCCGCACGGCCATGGGCGGCCGGGTGCGGTACGCGGTCTCCGGCAGCGCACCACTCGGTCCGCGACTCGGTCACTTCTTCCACGCGCTCGGCATCGTGATCCTCGAAGGCTACGGCCTCACCGAGACCACCGCGCCCGCGACGGTGAACCTCGCCCAGAAGTCGAAGATCGGGACGGTCGGACCGGCGCTCCCCGGCGTCTCCCTCCGGATCGCCGACGACGGCGAGGTCGAGGTGCGCGGGATCAACGTCTTCAAGGAGTACTGGCAGAACCCCGAGGCGACGGCGGAGGCCTTCGACGACGGCTGGTTCCGCACCGGCGACATCGGGTCCTTCGACGCCGACGGCTTCCTCACGATCACCGGGCGGAAGAAGGAGATCATCGTCACCGCCGGCGGGAAGAACGTCGCCCCGGCGGCGCTCGAGGACCCGATCCGCGCGACCCCGGTCGTCGGACAGGTCGTCGTCGTCGGCGATCAGAAGCCGTTCATCAGCGCCCTCATCACGCTCGACACCGAGATGCTGCCGTCTTGGCTCGCCAACAACGGCCAGGACGCGTCGATGAGCGCCGCCGAGGCTGCTCGGAACCCCGCGGTGCTCGCCGCCGTCCAGCGCGCCATCGACGAGGCCAACACCAAGGTGTCCCGTGCGGAGTCGATCCGCAAGTTCGTCATCCTCGACGACGAGCTCACGGAGGCGAGCGGTCACCTGACGCCGAAGCTCAGCATCAAGCGGAACGTGATCCTCAAGGACTTCGCGGAGACGATCGAGGGCATGTACCTCGGAGCGGGCTCGCCCGAGACCCAGGGGATGTCCCTGAAGTAGCGCCTCGACGGGCTCGGTGGACGATCGACGACCGCCGAGCCCGTCGACCGGCGTCTAGAACCAGTCGCTCTCGCGGACCTGCTTCATCGCCTCGCGGCGGTGCTCCTTCGACAGCCGGTCGAGATAGAGCATGCCGTCGAGGTGGTCGGTCTCGTGCTGCAGCGCCTGGGCGAGGAGTCCTTCACCCTCGACGACGAGCTCCTGCCCGTCGAGGTCGATGCCGACGGCACGCGCGTACGGATGGCGCGGCGTCGGGAACCAGAGCCCGGGCACAGACAGGCAGCCCTCGCCGATCTCCTCGAGTTCACCGCGCACCTCGACGAGCTTCGGGTTGATGAGGTACCCGATGACGCCATCGACGTTGTAGCTGAACACGCGGAGTCCGACACCGATCTGCGTCGCGGCGACGCCGGCACGACCGGGGAGCTCCACGCTGTCCACGAGATCGCGGACGAGGCTGCGGATGTCGTCGTCGATCGTGACGACCTCGGCCGTCGGAGCCTTCAGGACCGGGTCGCCGAAGTGTCTGATGGGTCGTGTCGTCACGGGTTGGATCCTTCCGGGCGGGACAGGTGTGGTGGACGCGGAGACCGGCCGCGTCGCCTCGAGGAGGGACGCGGCCGGTCTCGGGAGGGTCAGGCGCTCGGCTTCACGACGACGAGCAGATCGCCCGCCTCGACCTGCTGGGTCGCGGGGATGGCGAGGCGCTCGACGACGCCGGCGACGGCGGTCGTGATCGCCGCCTCCATCTTCATGGCCTCGATCGAGGCGACCGGCTGGCCGGCCTCGACGCGGTCGCCGACGGCGACCTTGACGGTCACGACGCCGGAGAACGGCGCGGCCACCTGACCGGGGACGGAGGTGTCGGCCTTCTCGGCCGCGCGGGAGTCGACCTCGATGCTGCGGTCGCGGACGAACACGGGACGCAGCTGACCGTTGAGGGTCGCCATGACGGTGCGCATGCCCTTCTCGTCGGCCGCACCGATCGCTTCGAGCCCGACGAACAGCCGGACGCCCTTGTCGATCTCGACGACGTGCTCCATGCCCGGCTCGAGGCCGTACAGGTAGTCGGCGGTGTCGACGACGGAGAGGTCGCCGTACAGGTCGCGCTGCTGCTCGAACTGCTTGGTCGGCGCCGGGAACAACAGCCGGTTGAGGGTCGAGCGGCGCTCGGCGGACTCGCCGTCGAGCGAGGCCTGGTCCTCAGCGGAGATCGGCGTGATGCCGATGTCGACCGAACGACCGGCGAGGACCTTCGAGCGGAACGGCTCAGGCCATCCGCCCGGGAGCTCCCCGAGTTCGCCTGCCATGAACCCCACGACGGAGTCCGGGACGTCGTACTTGTCGGGGTTGGCCTCGAAGTCCGCCGGATCCGCCTTGACGGCGGCGAGGTGGAGCGCGAGGTCACCGACGACCTTGCTCGACGGGGTCACCTTGGGCACCCGACCGAGGATCTTGTTGGAGGCCGCGTACATGTCCTCGATGAGCTCGAAGTGGTCTGCGAGCCCCAGGGCGATCGCCTGCTGGCGGAGGTTCGACAGCTGACCGCCCGGGATCTCGTGCGTGTACACGCGACCGGTCGGGCCCGCGAGTCCTGACTCGAACGGCCGGTACATCGCGCGGACGGCCTCCCAGTAGGGCTCGAGATCGGCGATCCCCTGCAGGGAGATGCCGGTATCGCGCTCCGTGTGGGCCAGCGCGGCGACCAGCGAGGACGCGGAGGGCTGGCTCGTCGTGCCGGCCATCGGCGCGCTCGCGACGTCGACGGCGTCGGCGCCCGCGTTGCTCGCCGCGAGGAGGGTCGCCAGCTGTCCACCGGGGGTGTCGTGCGTGTGCACGTGGACCGGCAGGTCGAACCGCTCGCGGAACGCCGCGACGAGCTTGGCCGCCGCGGACGGACGGAGGAGCCCCGCCATGTCCTTGATGGCGAGCACGTGGGCACCGGACTCGACGATCTTCTCGGCGAGACGGAGGTAGTAGTCGAGGGTGTAGAGGTCCTCGGCCGGGTTCAGCAGGTCGCCGGTGTAGCAGACGGCGACCTCGGCGACGGTCGTCCCCGTCTCCAGGACCGCATCGATGGCGGGGCGCATCTGCGACACGTCGTTCAGGGCGTCGAAGATCCGGAAGATGTCGATCCCGGTGTCGGCGGCCTCCCGCACGAAGGCGTTCGTCACCTCCGTGGGATAGGGCGTGTAGCCGACGGTGTTCCGGCCGCGCAGCAGCATCTGGATCGCGATGTTCGGCATCGCCTGACGCAGCGACGCCAGCCGCTCCCACGGCTCCTCACCGAGGAAGCGGAGGGCCACGTCGTATGTCGCGCCACCCCAGGCCTCGACGGACAGCAGTTCGGGGGTGAGCCGGGAGACGAACGGTGCGACCGCGAGCAGGTCCTTCGTCCGGACGCGCGTGGCCAGGAGCGACTGGTGGGCATCGCGGAACGTGGTCTCGGTCACGGCGAGGGCGGTCTGGGCACGGAGGGCGTCGGCGAAGCCCTTCGGGCCGAGCTCGAGCAGTCGCTGACGCGAGCCGGCCGCGGCGTCGGTCGTGATGTCGATCGCGGGCAGCTTGTCGACCGGGTCCGCGCCGGACGGACGCGACCCGTTGGGCTGATTGACCGTGACGTCGGCGAGCCAGTTGACGATCTTCGTCCCGCGGTCCTTCGAGACGTGCCCGCGGAGGAGCTGCGGACGCTCGTCGATGAAGGAGGTGCTGAGGTCGCCGGCCACGAACGAGGCGTCCTCGAGGACCGCCTGCAGGAAGGGGATGTTCGTGGAGACGCCGCGGATGCGGAACTCGGCGAGGGCGCGCTTGGCGCGCGTGACGGCCGCCTCGAACGTGCGCCCGCGGCAGGTGAGCTTCGCGAGCATCGAGTCGAAGTGGGGGCTGATCTGTGCGCCGGAGGCGACCGTACCGCCGTCGAGCCGGATGCCGCCGCCGCCCGGAGAGCGGTAGGTCGTGATCTTCCCGGTGTCGGGACGGAAGCCCGCCGTGGGGTCCTCGGTCGTGATGCGGCACTGGAGTGCGAAGCCGCGGAGGTGCAGGGACTCCTGCGTGAGGCCGAGGTCGCCGAGCGACTCGCCGGCGGCGATGCGCATCTGCGACTGGACGAGGTCGACGTCGGTGACCTCCTCGGTCACGGTGTGCTCGACCTGGATGCGCGGGTTCATCTCGATGAACACGTGCTGGCCGGCCCGCTCCCCCGCGGTGTCGAGGAGGAACTCGACCGTCCCGGCGTTGACGTAGCCGATCGACTTGGCGAACGCGATGGCATCGCGGTACATGGCCTGACGGGTGTCCTCGTCGAGGTTCGGGGCCGGCGCGATCTCGACGACCTTCTGGTGTCGGCGCTGCACCGAGCAGTCGCGCTCGAAGAGGTGGATGGTCTCGCCGTCGGCGCTCGCCAGGATCTGGACCTCGATGTGCCGGGGGCGGACGACGGCCTGCTCGAGGAACATCGTCGGGTCGCCGAAGGCGCTGTCCGCCTCGCGCATGGCGGCCTCGAGGGCGCCGCGGAGGTCCTCGGCGTTGTCGACGCGGCGCATGCCACGACCACCACCACCGGCGACCGCCTTCGCGAAGATCGGGAACCCGATGTCGGCGGCTCCCGCGAGGAGCTCGTCGATGTCGCGGCTGGCCGGCGTGGACTTCAGGACCGGGACCCCTGCCGCGATAGCGTGCTCCTTCGCGGTCACCTTGTTGCCGGCCATCTCCAGGACGGAGGACGGCGGACCGATGAAGGTGATGCCGGCTGCTCGGGCGGCCTCAGCCAGTTCCGGATTCTCGGAGAGGAAGCCGTACCCGGGGTAGATCGCGTCGGCGCCCGACTCCTTCGCGACGCGGATGATCTCCGAGACGTCGAGGTAGGCGCGCACCGGATGACCCTCCGTGCCGATCTGGTAAGCCTCATCGGCCTTCAGCCGATGCATCGAGTTGCGGTCCTCATAGGGGAACACCGCAACCGTCTTCGCCCCCAGCTCGTACGCGGCACGGAACGCCCGGATGGCGATCTCTCCGCGATTGGCGACAAGAATCTTCCTGAACATGGAACCCTTCCCACAACAGCCAACTCAGCAAACGTTGAGATTCCCTAGCCTAGTCACGGTAACGTTGAGCCTTGTGCATGTACTCAGCGTTAGCTCCCTGAAGGGGGGCGTCGGCAAGACCACCGTCACCCTTGGCCTGGCTTCCGCCGCGTTCTCGAAGGACATCCGCACGCTGGTCGTGGATCTCGACCCCCAATCCGACGTCTCGACCGGCATGGCCGTCGACGTCGCAGGGCACCTCACGGTGACGGATGTGCTGACCTCGCCGAAGAAGAAGATCGTCGAGCAGGCGATCGTGGCGAGTGGCTGGACGAAGATCCACCCGGGCAAGATGGACGTCATGATCGGCAGCCCGTCTGCGATCAACTTCGACGGCCCGCACCCCAGCATCCGCGACATCTGGCGCCTGGAAGAGGCACTCGCGCACGTCGAGGAGGAGTACGACCTCGTCCTCATCGACAGCGCCCCCTCGCTCAACGCACTCACCCGCACCGCCTGGGCGGCGAGCGACCGCGTCGCCGTCGTCACGGAGCCGGGCCTGTTCTCGGTCTCCGCGGCCGACCGCGCCCTCCGCGCCGTCGAGGAGATCCGTCGTGGGCTGAGCCCGCGGCTGCAGCCGCTCGGCATCATCGTCAACCGGGTGCGTCCGCAGTCGATGGAGCACCAGTTCCGCATCAAGGAACTGCGCGACATGTTCGGTCCCCTCATCCTCAACCCGCAGCTGTTGGAGCGCACATCCCTCCAGCAGGCGCAGGGTGCCGCCAAGCCCGTCCACGTCTGGCCGGGAGACACGGCGCAGGAGATGGCGAAGAACTTCGACTCCCTCCTCGACCGCGTGCTGCGCACAGGCCGCGTCGGCGAGTACGCCGACGGTGCTCCCCCGGAGCCGGCTGCCGTCACCAGCCCCGCTGCCGTCGAGGCGCCCTCCACCGACAGCTGAGGTCGCGGCCAGACCGTTCGGTCGCCTCACGGACCAAGCGCTCGCTCGGATCGCCCTTCGACAGGCTCAGGGACCGGGAGGGGCGCTCAGGGACCGGGAGGGGCGCTCAGGGACCGGCAGGAACGCTCAGGGACCGGCAGGAACGCTCAGCGACCGGGGACGCGTGCTCAGGGAAGGTGTGGCGCACGTCGGTGAGCCCTTCGACAGGCTCAGGGACCGGCCACTCAGGCGCGGGGACCGGCGCCTTCGGCTCGGGCTAGGCGCTACGAGCGGAGCGACGTGCTGCGAGCTCGTCCATGGGGTCGGCCGACTGTGCGTCGAACTCGATGAGCGTGGACTCCACCTCGCGCAGCACCTTGCCGACGGCGATGCCGAAGACGCCCTGTCCGCGGCTGACGAGGTCGATGACCTCGTCGTTCGAGGTGCAGAGGTAGACACTGGCGCCGTCGCTCATGAGTGTGGTCTGGGCGAGGTCGACGATGCCCGCTTCGCGGAGCTGGTCGACCGCCGTGCGGATCTGCTGCAGGGAGATGCCCGTGTCGAGCAGCCGTTTCACGAGCTTGAGGACGAGGATGTCGCGGAAGCCGTAGAGCCGCTGCGTTCCGGATCCGGATGCACCGCGCACGGTCGGCTCGACCAGACCGGTCCGGGCCCAGTAGTCGAGCTGGCGGTAGCTGATGCCGGCTGCACGGGCGGCGACCGCTCCGCGGTAGCCCTGGCCCTCTTCGAGTTCTGGAAGCCCGTCGGTGAACAGCAGCCCGAGGTCACCGTACCGTGACGCCCCGTCGCGACTGAGTTCACTCATGTCTGCTTCTCCTCGATGTTCGCTGCACGGTCGGTACGGTCTCGACGGGGGCGTCGAGCCGGCTTGACCACTCCCACCACGCTACCGATCCGCCCCGGTCAACGCTGCGACATCCGTTCGAAACGGACGGCGTGTCGTGACGAGTGATCGAACTGTGACCTGGCCGTGATGGATGAGGGCAGTCTACGCCCTGGGAGGTCGATCAGGAGGATTGGTGTCGCTCGAGTGCCGAGCGGACGAGGTTCGACCGCACACCCTCGAGCTGTGCGGCGATCTCCAGTGCCCGGTCGGCGGTACGTGCCCGGCCGGCGGCGTCGTTCCGCTTGGCGACGGCGCTCAACGCGCTCTCGATGAGCCCGACCTCGCGCTCGATCGAGGCACGGAACCCGCGGAGGTGCCGTGGTTCGATGCCGGAGCGCTGCAATTCCACCAGGATCCGCAGGAGGGACGCGACGTCCTCGCCGTAGTTCTCGGCGGGCAGGATCAGCGACGCGCTCACGGCGTCGTTGAAGAGCATCGGGGTGGCGCCGGCTTCACGGATCAATTCGTTCCGCGAGAACCTGCGGACCCCGGGATGGATCGACGGTGCGCCGACGGCTTGCCCACTGCCCGGGAACAGCGGTGACCGTCCCGCGTCGACCTCGACGAGGTAGGTGCGGATGACCTTCAGGGGGAAGTAGTGGTCGCGCTGCATCGACAGGATCAGCCGCAGGCGTTCGAGGTCCTCGCTCGAGAACTTCCGGTAGCCCGACTTCGTCCGTGCCGGGGACACCAGCCCCTGCTCCTCGAGGAACCGGAGCTTCGAATTGCTCAGCTCAGGGAACTCCGGCGTGAGGCGTGCGAGGACCTGCCCGATGCTCAGCAGCGGAGCGCCGTCGCTTCGCGCGTTCGCGCTGGCTGCCGCCACTAGCTTCCCAGCTGGGAGGCGAGGTCGATCCGCGACGCGTAGAAGGTGAGGCGGAACTTGCCGATCTGCACCTCGGCGGCGTCGCGCAGGATCGCCTTGTCGATGCGGACACCGTCGAAGTACGTGCCGTTCAGGGAGTTGAGATCGCGGATCTCGAACGCGGTCCCGTGACGGTGGAACTCGGTGTGGCGACGCGACACCGTGACGTCGTCGAGGAAGATGTCGGCCTCGGGGTGACGTCCGACGGTGGTGACATCGGCGTCGAGGAGGAACCGCGCACCGGCGTTCGGACCACGACGGACGATCAGCAGCGCGGAACCGGACGGCAGGGCCGCGATCGCCTCGTGCTCCTCAGCGGTGACGTCGGAGTCGATCGCCGCGAGGGCCGCTCCGAGGTCTTCACCGAAGGTGAGTGTCGTGTCGACTTCCCGATCGCCCGAGCCGCTCGTCGGGGCACCGTCATCGACGGCTCCCGGCGTGTACGCCCCGGTCGCGGGATACTTCTCATCGTGCTCAGCCACCGTCGACCTCCTCTCCGTCAAGCGTATCCGATGTGGCGTCGCTGTCGAGCCGCCCGGTCGAGGGTGATCCGCCGGATCCGGCCCGTTCCCGCTGCTTCGAACGGGCATCCCCCGAGATACGCACGGTCTGGAGCAGGTAGAGGATGCCGGCCCACCAGTAGAGGGTCGCTCCGGCGATCGCCGACACCCAACCGAGCGGCGTCGCGATCATCGCGACGGCGGGGAACGCCTGCCCGAGCATGAGGACCGGGAGCCCGATGAAGAGGAGCGCCGTGCCCCACTTCCCCACGCGGATGACCGGCAGCACGCCGGTGCCGGACCGGTGGAGGACGACGGCGAGCCCCACGAGCAGCAGGTCGCGGGCGAAGACGACGATGAGCAACCACCACGGGATGAGGCCGCGGGCCGCGAGACCGACCAACGCCGCGAGGATGTACAGGCGATCTGCGGCCGGATCGAGTTGACGACCGAGCTTCGTCATCTGGTCGAAGCGTCGCGCGATCCACCCGTCGAGGAGGTCGGTGACGCCGGAGAACGCGAGCGTCGCGAGAGCCAACAGGTCCTGCCCCTGCACGAGGAGGATCAGGAAGACCGGGACGAGGAGGATCCGGAAGACGCTGAGCGCATTGGGGACGGTGACGACGCGGTCTTCGCCGGTCCGTCGAACCCCTCGCCCCGCCCCGTCAGTCACGGGTCGAGTCTATCGATCGGCTGCTCTAGCATCGGAGGATGGACAGCCCGTCGAGTGTACGCGTCGACGCGTGGATCTGGGCGGTCCGGCTGACGAAGACCCGCTCGGCCGGCGCGACCGCCTGTCGAGCCGGCCATGTCCGGGTCAACGGCGACCGGGCGAAGCCGGCACAGGCCGTCAGGATCGGCGACGAGGTCCGGCTCCGCGTGGCGGGCTTCGACCGGGTCGTGGAGGTCCGGCGCCTCATCGCCAAACGGGTCGGCGCGGACGTCGCGGCGGAGTGCCTCATCGACCGCTCTCCCCCGCTGCCGACACCGGCGGAACGGCAGGTCGTCGCCGTCCGCGACCGGGGCGCCGGCCGTCCGACGAAGCGTGAACGACGCGACATCGAACGGTTGCGAGGGCGCTGACGCGCAGCTGACGACCCAGCCGACCTCATCGACGACGCATCGCCCTCGTCCAGGGAACACTCAAGCGCCGCCAAGGTGACTCGGGCATGCTGGGCCGATGTTCCGCCGCCATCCCGTGCTCAGCACCCTCACCGTGGTGTATCTCGCACTCGTGGCGGCCATCACCCTCGGCCCACGTCCCTTCGACGGCAGGACCGAGTCCCTCGTGTACCGACTCGTCGACATCCTCGCTCGATGGGAGTCGACGGCGTGGGTCACCTACGAGCGCCTCGAGTTCGGCGCGAACATCGCCATGTTCGTCCCGATCGGCGTCTTCTTCCTGCTCCTGCTCGGACGGCGGCGCTGGTGGCTCGCCATCCTCGTCGCAGCGGCACTCACGGTCGGCATCGAGGCAGCGCAACTCGCGATCCCCGGACGCGTGAGCGATCCCCGCGACCTCCTCGCGAACACGTCGGGTGCCGTCGCCGGGGTCGTCCTCGGCCTGATGCTGACGGCGGGGCGCGCCCGCCGTCTCCAGGCCTCGTCACGGCGCCGCGCGGCCCTGCAGCACTGAACCGCCCGGCACGGTCCTGATTCACAGGAGGCTGAGAGGCGTTCCAAGGCCGCTTCAGTAGAGTGCGAGCGGGCCGTCGGTCCGTCGGAGACAGAGCTGGAGTGCACGCCCATGACCGGACCAACGTCGTCGGACAACCTCGAGGAGCTGAAGCGCCTCAAGGACGAGTTCACGCGGTTCATGATGCTGTACAAGTTCGGCATCGACGAGATCACCACGAAGCTCAACATCCTCAAGGAGGAGTTCACGCAGATCCACGACTACAACCCGATCGAGCACATCAGCTCGCGGTTGAAGTCGCCGGAGAGCATCATCGGCAAGATCGAACGCAAGCAGTACGGGCAGGACATCGACGACATCCGCGAACACATCACGGACATCGCGGGCATCCGCGTCACCTGCAGCTTCATCTCCGACACGTACAAGGTGTTCGAACTCCTGACGAGCCAGCAGGACATCACCGTCGTGAAGGTCAAGGACTACATCGCGAACCCGAAGCCGAACGGGTACCAGAGCCTCCACGTGATCGTGGAGGTTCCGGTGTTCATGTCCGACGGCGTCGTGCAGGTACCCGTCGAGATCCAGTTCCGGACGATCGCGATGGACTTCTGGGCGAGCCTCGAACACAAGATCTACTACAAGTACGACAAGGCCGTGCCGGACAGCCTGCTCGCCGAGCTCAAGCACGCCGCCGAGGCTGCCTCGAGGCTCGACGCGAAGATGGAACACCTCCACGGTGAAGTCCTCGCGCTCGACCGGGCGACGACCTCGCGGACCACCGCCGACGGGCACCCGAAGCCTCCGTCACTCGCCGACCGGGTCATGACCGAGCTGATCGACGGGCTGGACCCGCGTTAGAGCGCCTTGCGCATCTGCACGGCCATCGTCTCGTAGCCGAGCGACTCGTACAGGCCGCGCGCGATCCGGTTGAATCCGAAGACGTTCAGCCCGAGCGTCTTCGCGCCCTGCTCCTTGGCCGCCGTCTCGGCGAGCTGCATGGCCTGCCGGCCGAGCCCACGCCCGCGGAACGACTCGTCGATCTCCACGTCCCAGACCCACCACTCGTCCGGGTGGCTCGTGCTCCGCGGTCCGATCCAGAGCACGCCGACCGCTGCCTCGTCGAGGACCACCTCGAAGACGAGGTGTCCGACCTGGAGCCGGCCTGCCGGGAACGTCTCGGCGAGGGACTGTGCCGCCTTCGCCGTCGCCTCTGCCTCGGTCTCCCCTGCCTCGATGCGTTCGAGGCGGTACTGCGCGTTCGCGGCGAGCATCCACCCCCGCAGTCGATCGGCGGGCATGCGGACGAGCGTGGCGTTCATGAGGACATCCTCCCAGACCGTCGCGACCCCGTCGCCCGCCGTCCCGCGCAGGGTCGTCGCCGGGCTCGGGAATAGTTCCCGCCCGAAACGAGCTGGACTCCGAAGGACACACGATTGGGACCCGCCCGTCGTCATCCGGAGAATCGAGACATGCCGATCCACACCGCCCCGCAGCCGAACGCGATCGCCGAGCACGACGCCTGGCGCGACGACCGTCGAGCCGCCGTGACCGCGCCGCTCGGCAACCTCGCCCTCGTCGAGACACGGTGGCTCGCGGACGAGACGCCCGCCACCGTCGACGAGGCCGCAGCCGCCATCACCGCCGAGCAGCCGAGCAGCGTCACGGTGACGACGCTCCGCCGCACCCACCTCGACACGGGCCAGGACGAGGTCGGCATCCGCCGATGGGACGCGAACGCGCCCGCGATCCGCGCATTCGACGGCATCGAGGTCTTCCCGTACGACCCCGCCTGGGTCCAGACGGCGCGGTTCACGCCGGTCGACGGTTCGCGGACCGTGCCCTTCGAGCACATCCGCGACAACGGCGGATCGCGAGAGCTCGTCGTCCCCGGCGACATCGTGTTCACGCGGGACGGCGTCGAGTACACGATGAGCGCCTTCGACGACGGCGGCACGCTCCTCCTCGTGTTCGGCGATGCGACGAACGGCCGCGATGACGAGTCGGGCAGCTACGGCGCCGGCCGGTTCCTGTTCGTGCAGCGGACCGACGACGGCGGCTTCGGCACGGCGGGCGAGGTCGTCCTCGACTTCAACCGCGCGTTCGTGCCGCCCTGCGGCTTCTCCGTCCAGTACAACTGTCCGATGCCGCCGCCGCAGAACCGGTTCGCCGGAGACGTCCTCGCCGGGGAACGGATCGTCCGGTTCCGTGAGGGCTTCGACCTCTACGCCGTCTGACCCCCAGCACCCACACCTGCACCTGCACCAGCACCAGCACCAGCACCAGCACCAGCACCAGCACCAGCACCAGCATCATCACCCCCACACCACAGGAGTATCCGTGAAGAGAACCATCGGGCTCGTCGCCCTGTCCGTCGCCGCCGCCGTGGCCCTCGCCGGCTGCGCCGGTGGTGGTGGCAGCGCGGCGACGGGCGACGACGCGACCATCGCCGTCGGCTCGCTCTATGAGCCGCAGAACCTCAGCAACACCGGTGGTGGAGGCCAGGGCGTCACGGAGGCCTTCACCGGCAACGTGTACGAAGGCCTGTACCGTCTCACGGACGACGGCGAGGTCGAGCCGGTGCTCGCCGCCGACAGCACGGTGAGCGACGACGGCCTGACGTACACCTTCACCCTCAAGGACGGCGTCACCTTCCACTCCGGCGACCCGCTCACCTCGGCGGACGTGAAGTCGAGCATCGAAGCCGTGACCGCCGAGGACTCGCAGTCCGCGCGGAAGAGCAGCTTCGCGGTGATCTCCGACATCGCGACCCCCGACGACAAGACCGTCGTCATCACCCTCTCCGAGCGCTCCATCTCCTTCATCTACAACCTGAGCTACGTCTGGATCGTCAACGACGCGGCGAAGGACCTCAAGACCACCGAGGACGGCACGGGTCCGTACACGCTCGGCGACTGGAAGCGCGGCAGCACCCTGAGCCTCGAGCGCTGGGACGACTACTGGGGTGAGCCCGCCAAGAACGCGGAGGTGGTCTTCACCTACTTCACCGACGCGACCGCGCTCAGCAATGCGCTCGTCACGAAGCAGATCGACATCATCACGAGCGTGCAGAGCCCCGACCAGCTGAGCCAGTTCACCGACAACGCGGACTACGTCGTCTCCGACGGCGACTCCACGACGAAAGAGGTGCTCGCCTTCAACGACCGGGTCGCCCCGTTCGACCAGGCGCTCGTCCGCAAGGCCGTGTACTCCGCGATCGACACCAAGAAGCTGCTCTCATCCATCTGGGGCGACTACGGCACGCTCATCGGGTCGATGGTCCCGCCGACGGACCCCTGGTACGAGGACCTCACGCAGGTGAACCCGTACGACCCCGAGCTCGCCAAGCAGCAGCTCGCCGAAGCGGGCTTCGCCGACGGCTTCACCTTCACCCTCGACACCCCGAGCTACGACCCGCACCCGGCCGTCGCCGAGTTCCTCCAGAGTGAACTCGCCAAGGTCGGCATCACGGTCGAGATCAACACGATCAGCGCGGACGAGTGGTACTCGAAGGTGTTCAAGGAACGCGACTTCCAGGCGACCCTCCAGGAGCACGTGAACGACCGCGACGTCGTCTGGTACGGCAACCCGGACTTCTACTGGGGCTACGACAACCCCGAGGTGACCCAGTGGGTGTCGGAGGCCGAGCAGGCGACGACCACCGACGAGCAGACGGCGAAGCTGAAGCTCGTGAACGAGCAGATCGCCGAGGACGCGGCGAGCGTGTGGCTCTACCTCTACCCGCAGATCGTCGTCGCCGCGAGCGACGTCTCGGGGTACGGGGTCAACGGCCTGAACTCGCAGTTCTTCGTGGCGGACATCGTCCGCAAGTAGTCGACGCCCGGGCCGACCGGCACCGCCCGCTCGGCCCGGGCCTCGCTACGCTGAGGTCCACCATGCTCGCTTACCTGCTGCGCCGATCCGCGTTCCTCGTGGTGTCGTTCCTCGTCGCCATGACCGTGCTGTTCGTGCTGCTCCGGCTGCTGCCGGGCGACCCGTCGAACGCCCTGCTCTCGGTGAACGCCACGCAGGAGCAGATCGACGCGGCGCGCGAGCAGGTGGGAGCCGACCGGCCGCTCGGCGAGCAGTTCGCCGCCTGGTTCGGCGGCGTCCTCACCTTCGACCTCGGTTCCTCGTTCGTGAGCTCACTCCCGGTCGGACCTGAGATCGCGTCGCGCCTCCAGGTCACCGTGCCGCTGACGCTCCTCGCGTTCCTCCTCGCCGTGGTGCTCGCCCTCGTGGCCGGTGTCGTGTCCGCACTCCGGGCCGACCGCTGGTACGGGATCGCGTTGTCCGGCCTCTCGCAGCTCGGGATCGCCGTTCCGGTGTTCTGGGTCGGCATCCTGCTCGTCAGCGTGTTCGCGGTGACGCTCCGGCTGTTCCCGTCCGGCGGCTTCCCGCGCGACGACTGGGCAGATCCTGCCGCGGCACTCACGAGCCTCGCCCTCCCGGTCATCACCATCGCCATCGTCATGAGTGCGTCCATCACCCGATACGTCCGTTCCGCCACGCTCGACGTGGTCGGCAGCGACTATCTGCGCTCCGCACGGGCGCAGGGAGCCGGCTTCGGCGAGGCCCTGCTCCGACACGGCGCCCGAAACGCCGCGGTGCCCGTCGTGGCGATCCTCGGCATCGAGCTCGCCACCACCTTCCTCGGCGCCGTCGTCGTCGAGAGCGTCTTCAGCCTGCCCGGCCTCGGGTCGATGCTCCTGACGGCGATCCAGCAGCACGACTACCCGAACATCCAGGGCATCCTCCTCGTCTCGACCCTCGTCGTCCTCCTGACGGGCTTCGTCGCCGACATCGCCCAGCGGCTCATCGATCCGCGTCTGCGCACCTCGATCTCGGGGAACGGGCTCCGATGAGCGCCGTCGACGCTCAGACCGCGCTCGCCGACCGGCGCCCGGTCCGGCGCCGCGCCCGGTCCGCGACGCTGACCGTCGGACTCGTCCTCGTCGGCGTCATCGCCGTCCTGGCGGCCGTCTCGCTCGTGTGGTTGCCCTTCGCCCCCACGGACACCTCCGGCGGTCGTCTCGAAGGCCCGACCGGCACCCACTGGCTCGGTACGGACAAGCTCGGTCGCGACCTGATGACCCAGCTCATGATCGGCGCGCGCATCGCGCTCGCGACCGGCGCCGGGGCCGTCGCGGTCGGGGCGGTCATCGGCATCGCCGTGGGACTCGCCGCGGCCTTCGCGTCGGCCTGGCTGGACGACACGATCTCCGCCGCGCTCGACGTCGTGATCGCCTTCCCGGTGCTCCTGCTCGCCATGCTCATCGTGGCAGCCCAGGGAGCGTCACTCGGCACCGCGATCATCGCGATCGGACTCGCCATGTCGGCCATCGTGGCCCGCCTGACCCGGATCCTCACCAAGCGGGTCCTCGGCGAGCAGTACGTGGTGGCGGCCAGGACCGCCGGGACGAGCTGGGCCGGTGTCATCGGCCAGCACGTGCTCCCGAACATCTGGCCCACCCTGAGCGTCAACCTCGCACTGCAGTTCGGCATCGCCGTCCTCGCCGAAGCGAGCCTGTCGTACCTCGGCCTCGGCGCGCCACCGCCGAACGCCTCCTGGGGGCGCCTGCTCCAGGAGGCTCAGGCCACCGTCACGACGGCACCGGTCGGCGCGATCGCTCCGGGTGTCGCCGTGGTGATGCTCGTGGTGGGCGTGAACTTCATCGCGGACGGCCTGCGGGACCTCGGCGATCCGACCAGGAGGCGCGGCGCATGAGTGATCTCCTCGACATCTCCGGCCTGACCATCACGCGAGGCGTCCGGCGCGGTGCTCCCGACGGCGCAGACCGGCCGCTCCTCGACGGACTGGACCTGACGATCGCCGCCGGGGGTCGCCTCGGCCTCATCGGTGGTTCCGGGTCCGGCAAGTCCTTGACCTCCCTCGCGGTGATCGGACTGCTCGGCGAACAGCTGAGCGCGAGCGGCAGCGTCGAACTGGCCGGCACCCAGGTGATCGGTGCCCCCGACCGCGCGCTGCGGCCGCTCCGCGGTCGGGTCGCCGGACTCGTCTTCCAGGAGCCGCTGACCGCACTCGACCCGCTCATGCGGGTCGGCGCCCAACTCGCCGAGCCCCTGCGTCGCCACCTGGGACTCCGGGGCGAACGGCTCGAGGAGGCCGTCGAAGCAGCCCTCCTCGAGGTGTCCCTCACCGACACTGCGCGCATCGCCGCTTCCTATCCCCATGAGCTGTCCGGCGGACAGCGGCAGCGCATCGCGATCGCCATCGCGCTCGCCGGTCGCCCGCAGCTCCTGATCGCGGACGAGCCGACGACGGCACTCGACGTGACCGTCCAGGCGGAGGTGCTCGCGCTCATCGACCGGCTCGTCCGGGAACGCGGCATGGCGCTCCTGTTCATCAGTCACGACCTCGCCGTCGTGTCGACCATGGTCGACGAGGTCGTCGTGCTGAGCGAGGGTCGCGCGGTCGAGCGCGGCCCGGTGACGCAGGTGCTGACGGCGCCGCAGCACGAGGACACCCGTCGCCTGGTCGCCAGCGCACGCGCGCTCGACGATGCGCTGGAGGACCCACGATGACCGATGCACCGATCACGACGACGCCGATCCTCGAGCTGGATGCGGTCGGTTTCCGGTACCGCGGCGGTCAGGAGGCCCTGGACGACGTGTCGCTGGCCGTCGGCGCAGGAGAGGCCGTCGGGATCGTCGGTCAGTCCGGCGCCGGTAAGAGCACCCTCCTCCGGCTGCTGCTCGGCCTGGACCGGCCGACCACGGGCTCGGTCCGGTTCGACGGCAGCGCTCTGGACCCCCGCGACCGGACACGGGTCCGTCGGTTCCGCGCATCGGTGCAGGCCGTCTTCCAGGATCCGTACTCCTCGCTCGATCCGCGGCAGCGCATCGGGCGCATCGTGGCCGAACCGCTGCGATCCCTCCGTCTGGCGACCACCGAGCAGGCGGCCGTCCGCGCGTCCGAGGCGCTCGAGGCGGTGGGACTGCCCGCCGACGCGGCGTCGCGGTTCCCGCACGAGTTCTCGGGCGGCCAGCGGCAGCGGATCGCCATCGCCCGCGCGATCGTCCCCAATCCCAGACTCCTCCTCGCCGACGAGCCCGTGAGCGCTCTCGACATGAGCACCCGGATCCAGATCATCGAGCTCCTCGCCGAGCTACGGGCCTCGAACGGTCTGGCGCTCGTCATGGTCTCGCACGATCTCGGCACGGTCGCAGCGCTGTGTGAACGCACGATGGTCCTCCGACACGGGCAGGTCGTCGAGGCCGGCGCCACCGCGCAGATCCTCCACGATCCCGCCGAGGCGTACACGAAGCAGCTCATCGCGGCGATCCCCCGCCTCCCGCGCTGATTCGACGACGAGGCCGGACGACATCGGCCCGGCCGAGCCGGGAATACCGCACCGACGGACGGTGTTCGACTCCGAGTGGCCTCGGCCGCATCGACTCTCCACAGGAACAGGACCCGTGACGCAGGATTCAGCGCAGCCCGACGACCACGACGAGGACCAGCCTGGGGCCGAGCGCCCCTGGCTCAGCGACGAGGAGCGGGCGGCACTCCGCAAGCCGCTTCCGGAGCGGGCGGTCGTCACGAGCCTCGCGTTCACCGGTCTCGTCGCGGCGTTCATGATGACGCTCGTCACCCCACTCGTGCCGACGCTCCCCACGATCCTCGGCGTGCACGCCTCCGACAGCATGTGGGTCGTGACGGCCACGCTCCTGTCGGCCGCGGTCGCGACCCCGATCGCCGGTCGGCTCGGCGACCTCTACGGCAAACGACGGATGGTGCTCGTCCTGCTCGGGATCATGATGGCCGGATCGGTGCTCGCCGCCTTCTCGTCCACGATCGTCCCGCTCATCGTCGCCCGGGCCCTCCAGGGGATGGCGATGGGCGTGATCCCGCTCGGCATCAGCATCCTGCGCGACGTGCTCCATGCGAAGCGGCTCGGCCCCGCGGTCGCGCTCGTGAGTGCCACCCTCGGCATCGGTGGTGCCGTCGGTCTCCCGATCTCCGCCGTGATCTCGCAGTACCTGGACTGGCATGTGCTGTTCTGGGTCGCGGGTGCCCTCGGGCTCATCGGCTTCGTCCTCGTCGCACGCTTCGTCCCGGTGAGCACCCTCCGGAGCGAAGGCGGTTTCGACTGGATCGGCGCGATCGGTCTCGCCGCCGGCCTCGTCCCCATCCTCCTCGCCGTCTCGAAGGGCAACGAGTGGGGTTGGACGAGCGTCGGGACGCTCAGCTGCTTGATCGGCGGCGTCGTCGTGCTCCTGCTCTGGGGGTGGTTCGAGGTACGGTCCGCCAGTCCGCTCGTCGACCTGCGGATCGCCGCCAGACGGACGGTGCTCTTCACGAACCTCGCATCCATCACGGTCGGTTTCGCGTTCTTCGGGAGCACGGTCGTCCTCCCGGGCATCCTCGAGGCGCCGGTCGGCACCGGGGTCGGTCTCGGGCAGAACATGCTCATCGCGAGCCTCTGCCTCATGCCCAGCGGTCTGATCATGTGGGCGATGTCACCGGTCGCCGCGCGGCTGACCGCAGCCAAGGGCGCCCGGTTGAGCCTGCTGATCGGCATCGCGATCATCGCGGTCGGGTACGCGATCGCGATCGGACTCATGACCGAGGTCTGGCACACCGTGCTCACGGCCACCGCGGTCGGCTTCGGGGTGGGGTTCGCCTACGCCGCCATGCCGACGCTCATCATGGGTGCCGTCCCGCCCAGCGAGACGGCGGCGTCCAACGGACTCAACTCCGTCATGCGGACGCTCGGTTCCACGATCGCGAGTGCGGTGATCGGCGCCATCCTGGCCTCCCAGGTCGTCACCGACGGCGCTGTCACGACACCCAGCGCGGACGCCTTCCGCCTGAGCTTCGCGATCTGCGCTGCAGCAGCCGTCGTCGGACTCGTCTGCACGATCCTGCTGCCGCGGCACCTGGCCAAGGACACCCGCTCCAGCCTCCACGAGGGCTGACGGGCGATCAGCCGACGATCCCGAGCGCGAACGGGAGGACCGGGCCGGATCCGGCGCGGCGGAGCGCGCGACCGGCGACGGTGAGCGTCCACCGACTGTCGGCCCGGTCGTCGACGAGCAGGACCGGTGCGCCCTCCAACGCTGCGAGCTGCGCCCGGAGCTCGGCTCCGACGGTGAAGGCGTCCCAGACGCCCGCCAGGCGGTAGGCGCTGTTGCCGCCGGGACCACCGCGCGGACCGTCACCGACGAGGTCGAGCTCCCCGAGGTACGGCAGTCGCCCGAGCGACGCGATGCCCCTCGCCACGGAGTCGACGAGCTGCGGACGCGACCGTGACGGCACACTGACCACGGCGGCCGGTCGTTGCGTCCACGGCCAATCCGCCAGGACGCGGACGCTCGCGTCGATGACCGCGCGGGAGGCGGGAGCGTCGGGTGCGCCCGCGGCGAAGAGCTCACGCAGCACACCGCCCCAGCCGAGGTCGGTGAGCCGAGCGAGCGCGCGCCCGGCCTCGAGGCGGTCCTCGAGCGCGATGCGTCCCTTCACCGCTGAGCCGTCGGCGGTGACGCCGAGGCGGTCGGCTCCCGTGGGCCACTGCGCCCGCGGTTCGAGCTCGACGCCGACCCGACCGAGCGCCTCCGACGCGGAGGCGGCCGCCGCACTGTCGAGTTCGGTGGGGAACCACGGCCCTGCGCACCGGTCGCACCGGCCACAGGGCACCGCGCTCGCGTCGTCGAGCTCCCGTTGCAGCACGAGCATCCGGCACTCGTCGCCCCGCTCGTAGGCCAGCATCGCCTGTTGCTCCGCCACCCTGGCCTCGGCGATCCGCCGGTACCGCTCCCGGTCGTAGACCCACGGCTGCCCGGTCGACACCCATCCCCCGGCCACCCGCTGCACCGCGCCGTCGACGTCGAGCACCTTGAGGAGGAGTTCGAGGGGTGTGCGACGCAGGTTGACGAGCGCCTCGAGCGCGGGCGTGGACCGCGGCTGGCTGTCGAGTGCGTCGAGGACCGCGGTGGCCCGCGCTTCGTCCGGCATCGACGCGGTCGCGAAGTACTGCCAGATCTCCTCGTCCTCCGCCCCGGGCAGGAGCAGGACGTCGGCGTGCTCGGTGGCGCGGCCGGCGCGCCCGACCTGCTGGTAGTACGCGACCGGCGAGGACGGCGCGCCGAGATGCACGACGAACCCGAGGTCCGGTTTGTCGAACCCCATGCCGAGCGCGCTCGTCGCGACCAGCGCCTTCAGGCGGTTCTCCTTGAGGAGCCGCTCGGACTCCTCGCGTTCGTCGGGATCGGTCCGGCCGGTGTAGGCCCGGACCTCGTGACCGGCCTCGCGCAGCAGCCGCGCGGTGTCCTCGGCGGCGGACACCGTGAGCGTGTAGATGATGCCGGACCCGGTGAGCCCGCCGAGGTGGCTGAGCAGCCAGGTGAGGCGGTCCCGTGACTCCGGCAGCCGGAGCACGCCGAGCCGGAGGGACGCCCTCGCGAGCGAGCCGCGGATGGTGAGCACTTCGGCTCCGTGGGAGCCTGCGGCGCCGGGTGCGGTGAGCTGCTCGGCGATGTCGCGGACGACGCGTGCGTTGGCCGTCGCGGTGGTCGCCAGGACCGGGACCTCGGCTGGGAGGCGTCCGATCAGTTCGGCGAGCCGCCGGTAGTCGGGTCGGAAGTCGTGTCCCCAGTCGGAGATGCAGTGCGCCTCGTCCACCACCAGCATGCCCGTGCGGGCCACGAGGGTCGGGAGCTGTTCATCGCGGAAGCGTGGATTGTTGAGCCGCTCGGGTGACACGAGCAGGACGTCGACCTCGTCGGCCTCCAGGCGCGCCCGGACGTCGTCCCATTCATGCGCGTTCGCCGAGTTGATCGCCACCGCGCGCACGCCGGCACGCTCGGCGGCCGCCACCTGGTCGCGCATGAGCGCGAGCAACGGCGAGACCAACAGCGTCGGCCCGGCGCCCCGTCGGCGCAGGAGGGCGGTCGCGATGAAGTAGACGGCGGACTTGCCCCACCCGGTGCGCTGGACGACGAGCGCACGACGATGTTCGTCGACGAGCGCGAGGATCGCCTCGAGCTGACCGTCGTGGAACGTGGCCCCCGGAACGCCCGTGAGTGCGGCGAGCGCCGCCGTCGCCTCGGCGACCGATCCGGTGGGGGTTGGTTCGGGGTGGGCGGGGGTGGGCGCGCTGGGGTGGGACATGCGGCAAGTCTGTCAGGAGCTGCTGACGGTGGACTCCGTCGGCGTCTCGGAGGGGCGGTGTCGCGTCGGTTGGTCGGTTGTGGAGGAGCCGCTATCGACCGTCCGCTGCGGCGACGAGTTCGGCGATGACGAGCTTGGTCTGCCCCATCATGCATTGCATGGCTCGTGCCGCGCGCTCCCGGTCGGGGTCGTTCTGCAGTTCGGCGAGGATGCCGGGCACGATCTGCCAGGACAGTCCCCAGCGGTCTTTGAGCCAGCCGCATTGGCTCGGGGCGCCGCCGTCGGCGATGAGGGCGTCCCAGAGCCGGTCGATCTCGTCCTGGGTGTCGGCTCTGACGGAGAAGGAGAACGCCTCGGTGAAGGAGAAGATGGGCCCGGCGTTCATCGCGCTGACGGGGAGTCCTTCGAGCTCGAACTCGACGACCATCGCCTGGCCGGCCGGCATGGGTCCGCCCTCGGGGTAGCGGCTCACCGAGGTGATCCGGGAGTCGGGGAACAGTGACACGTAGAAGGTCGCCGCCTCCTCGGCTTGCGAGTCGTACCAGAGGAACGGGGTGACGCGGTGCTCCATCATGTCGTGCTCCCTCTCAGCCCGGGCGTCGTCGCTCAGGCGCTCTTCTTGCGTTTCGTCGCGGTCGACGGTTTCGACGCCGCGGTCTTGGCGATGGCGGTCTTCGCGCCGCTCGTCTTCGCGGTACCCGTCTTCGCTGTACCCGTCTTCGCGGTACCGGTCTTCGCGGAGCTGCTCGTCGCGGCGGGCTTGGCGGCGCCGGATCGCTTCGTTCCACTCGCCGTCTTCGCGCCGGTCGTGCCGCGCTGCCGTTCGATGCTGCGCTGCAGCACCTCCATGAGGTCGATCGGCTCGGCGCCCGTGTCGTCGTCGGGCTCGGGCTGCTCGCCGAAGGTGGCGGCGGTGTCGAGTGCGTCGCCCTGCTCGAGTTTCGCCTCGATGAGCTTCCGGAGCTGTGCTTGGTATTCATCGACGAACGCATCCGGGCGGAAGCGGGACGAGAAGGACTCGACGAGCGCCTCCGACATCTCGAGTTCCTTGGCGGAGATGCGGACGCGTTCCTCGAGGGCCGGGAACCGCACCTCGCGGACCTCGTCCTCCCAGAGCAGCGTCTGCAGGAGGATGACGTCCTCGCGCACCCGGAGGGCGCCGAGACGCGTCTTCTGGCGGAGGGCGAACCGCACGATGGCCGTGCGGTCGGTCTCCTCGAGCGTCCGCCGGAGGAGGACGTAGGCCTTCGACGAGGAGGAGTCCGGTTCAAGGAAGTAGCTGCGGTCGAACATGATCGGGTCGAGGTCGTCGCTCGGCACGAACTCGACGACCTCGATCTCGCGGCTGCGTTCCTCGGGGAGCGACGCCAGATCGTCGGCGGTGAGGACCACCGTCTGCTCGCCGTCCTGGTACGCCTTGTCGATGTGGTCGTAGCTGACGACCTTCCCGCAGACCTCGCACTTGCGCTGGTACCGGATGCGCCCTCCGTCGGCGTCGTGGACCTGGTGCAACGACAGGTCGTGGTCCTCCGTGGCGCTGTACACCTTCACCGGGACGTTCACCAGGCCGAAGGTGACCGCACCCTTCCAGATCGCGCGCATGACCGCTCCCGTCCGCCGGCGGATCCGCCCGCGCTGTCGTGGTGACCAGTAGACACCCGGAACATCGTCAAGGGCTAGCCCTTGACGCCCCTGGGCGGCAGGCTGAACGCCATGGCGAGGACGAGCGGTGGCGGCGCGCAGACGCAGTGGGTCGACGTCGACGGACGCCGGATCCAACTCACCCATCTCGACAAGGTGCTGTACCCCGAGACCGGCACGACGAAGGCCGAGGTCCTCGCCTACTACGCCGCGGTCTCCGAACACCTCCTCCCGCACCTCGCCGATCGGCCGGTGACCCGGAAACGCTGGGTGCACGGCGTCGGGACGGCTGCGGCGGAGTCGGGGTTCTTCCAGAAGGACCTGGGTGCCTCGGCTCCCGACTGGGTCCAGCGGCTCCCCATCGAGCACAGCGATCACACGAACGAGTACCCGATCGTCGACGATCTCGCGACACTCACGTGGCTGGCGCAACTGGGTGCGCTCGAGCTGCACGTGCCGCAGTGGCGGTTCGACCGATCCGGCGAGCGCCGTCCGCCCGACCGTCTCGTCCTCGACCTCGATCCGGGTGAGGGGGTGTCCCTCGCCGAGTGCGCGGGGGTCGCGGGCCTGGCGCGGGCGGTGTTGGTGGACATGGGGTTGGATCCGGTTCCGCTCACGAGTGGCAGCAAGGGGATCCACCTGTATGCGGCGTTGGACGGCCGGCAGAGTTCCGCGGAGGTGTCGCTCGTGGCGCATGAGCTCGCGCGGGCGCTGGCCGCGGACGAGCCGGGCCTCGTGGTGAGTGAGATGTCGAAGCAGCGGCGGACGGGGAAGGTCTTCGTCGACTGGAGTCAGAACAACGGGTCGAAGACGACGATCGCGCCGTTCTCGCTGCGGGGTCGGTCGCGGCCGACGGTGGCGGCTCCCCGACGGTGGGAGGAGCTCGACGATCCGGGGCTCGCGCAGCTGGAGTTCCCTGCGGTGCTCGAGCGTCTGGCGGACGGCGAGGACCCGTTGCGGGTGCTCGGCGACCCGCGTCCGTCGATCACGATCCGCCCGTCGGACCACGAGGACCGGCTCGTGGAGTATCGACGGAAGCGGGACGCGGAGCGGACGCCCGAGCCCGTCCCGGACGGACCGCCGTCGCCTGCCGCTGCCGGGACACCGCCCTCGTTCGTGATCCAGCGGCACGAAGCCAGGAAGCTCCACCACGACTTCCGACTCGAGCACGACGGTGTGCTGGTGTCGTGGGCCCTGCCGAAGGGGGTGCCGACGGATCCGAGCAGCAACCATCTGGCGGTGCGCACGGAGGACCACCCCATCGAGTACGGCAGTTTCGAGGGCACGATCCCTGCTGGTGAGTACGGGGCCGGTGAGGTGACCATCTGGGACGCGGGCACCTACGAGCTGGAGAAGTGGCGCGACGACGAGGTCATCGGGACCCTGCACGGCCGGGCGGGAGGTGCGCTCGGCGGGCCGATGCGGTTCGCGCTCATCCGGACCGCGGGCGGGACGGGACGGGAGGCGCCGTCGTGGCTCATCCACCGGATGCGCGCCCCGGGGGACCCGCCGGCTCCGCCGGTCGCACGGCCTCGTGGGATCCCCACCCCCATGCTCGCGAGTGTCGCGGCACCCGGCGAGCTGGTCGACGACGGATCGTGGGCGTTCGAGATGAAGTGGGACGGCATCCGTGCGATCGCGAGCGTCGACGGCTCGACGGGGCGGGTGCGGTTGGCGAGCCGGAACGGCAAGGACCTCACGGCGGCGTACCCGGAGGTGGTCGAGGAACTCGCGGGGTCGCTCGCCGGCCGTGCGGTCGTCCTCGACGGCGAGATCGTGGCGTCGGGGCCAGACGGCCGTCCCGACTTCTCCCTGCTGCAGCGTCGGATGCAGCTCACCGCGGAGCGGGACGTCGAACGGGAGCGCCGTCGGACGCCGGTCCGGCTGCTGCTGTTCGACCTGCTCGCGCTGGACGACACGGATCGGACGGAGCTGCCCTACCGTGAGCGTCGCGAGCTGCTCGAGCGGACGGTCGGATCCGGGACCGTCGTCCAGGTGCCGCCGACGATCGACGGCTCGCTCGACGATGCGCTCGAGGTGAGTCGGGGGTTGCGGTTGGAGGGCGTGATGGCGAAGGAGCTCGACGGTCGCTACCGGCCGGGTCGGCGCAGCAGCACCTGGGTCAAGTTCAAGCACGAACGCATGGAGGAGGTCGTCGTGGCCGGCTGGCGGCCCGGTCGGGGCGGGCGCTCGGGTGGGATCGGGTCGCTCCTGCTCGGGGTGCCGGGCCCGGATGGCCTCCTGCACTATGCGGGGCGGGTCGGAAGCGGGTTCAGCGATCGGGAACTTGCGGCGACCGCGCAGCGCTTCGAACGGCTGGGTCGGGCGTCGACGGCCCTCGTGGGTGTCCCGCCGGCCGATGCGGCCGACGCCAACTGGGTGGAACCGGTCCTCATCGGGGAGGTCCGCTTCAGCGAGTGGACACCGGACGGACGGTTCAGGCATCCGGTCTGGCGTGGGTGGCGCCCCGATCGGACGGTGGACGACCTCGAAGCGCCGGACCGCGGACGCTGAGCCCGCGCATCGACCGCGGACGTCCGGTCAGGACAAGCGGCCGGATTCGGCGAGGAGGGCGAGGACGGCCGACACCCGTGGGTTGCTTGAGGTGTCGTGCTCGATCCCGAGTGCGGCGTAGATCGCCGTGAGGTGGTTCTGGACGGACTTCTCCGCGATCCCGAGCCTCGTCGCGATCCCCGTGTTCGAGCGACCGGTGGCGAGCAGCTGCAACACAGCGTACTGCCGATCGGTGAGCGACTCGAGACTCGACCCCGCTCTGGGCCGGGTCCGGTCGATGAGCTCGGGGTCGAGCATCGTCTCCCCGCGCGCGGAGACCCGGATGGCCTCGAGCAGGATCTCGCGCGTGAGTGACGAGGTCTTCGACAGGTAGCTCCACCCGTCGCGGACGTCCGCCGGCATCTCGAGCAGCATGTCCATGAGGTCGTAGGCGGAGAGCAGGACGACACCGAGGCCGGGTTGCGCCCGGCGGAGGGAGACGCCGAGGCTCACCCCGTTGCCGTCGGGGAGCTCGATGTCCATGGTCAGCACGTCCACCGTTCCCGGGAGGAACAGACTGCGGGCCTCGGCGACCGTACCGGCACGCCCGACGAACTCCACGCCTGGCGCCCCGTCGAGCAGCTCGGCGAGCATGCCGCCGAGCAGCGGTTGATCCTCGATCACGCCCACACGCAGCGGCCCGATGGTCGCGGCGTCCGTCGTCGCATCACCGACCGTGGACAGCGCGGCGGGCGAGGGGTCGGAGTGCGACTGGTGGTGCATGTTCCGAGTATCCCGGATCGACCGGGGAACGACCGAGGGGGAAGCTCCCGAGCGACCGCACGTCGATGTCGGCGGTGGTGCGCACGGCAGGTCAGAATGGAGCCATGACCCAGGAGGCCCGGACCGCTCGCGCTGAGCGCTGGAGCGACAGCCGGGCGTTCATCACGGCCAGTGGCGCCATGGCCGCGGTCTTCGGACTCGCGGTGTCCTTTCAGAGCGTCTACATCTACACCTGGGTCGCCCCGGGCGGGACACGTGGCATGCTCGCCGAACGGGTCACCGCCAACCTCGTCTCGTTGAGCGCGGCGATCCTCGTGCTCGCACTCCTGCTGTGGTCGAGGTGGGGGCCGTCGCTCCACGAGTGGTGGCGCCCGAAGGTGCTCGCGGGTGTCCTCCTCGTGGCGATGCTGACGGGGCTGCTGCGCAGCGGACTCCAGCTCCTGCTGGGCGTTTACCGCGACCCGAGCCTGCAGACGGTCCTCGTCGAAGCCGGGACGACGACGCTCGCCCTGGCGGTCTGCGCGACGTTCGGGTTCAGCCTCAGTGCGGCCCGGCGACGCGCCCGCGAGGAGGAGCGCGCGCACGCCGATCAGCGACACCGGGCCGACCTCGCCCTCCAGTCCCTGCAGGGTGAGGAGCTGCGGGTGAAGCGGGAGGTCGCGGAAGGACTGCACGGCACCCTGCAGCAGCACCTCGTCCTCATCAGCGCCCAGCTCGCGTCCGTCACGACAGCACTCGAGCACGGCGGCCCGGACGTCGCGTCGGATGCGGCCAGGACCCTGCGAGCGCTCGGCGAGGAACTCCGCACCGTGCGCGAGCGGGACGTGCGCGAACTCAGCCGGCTCCTGTCACCGCCGCTGCTCGAGGTCGGGATCGCCCCGAGCATCCGCGCGATCCTGCAACGGCTCCCCCCGTCGATCACCACCAGTCTCGACGTCTCTCCGGACTTCCGGCTCCTCGACGACCCGATCGACAACGTCTTCACGACCGCGGAGCGCGCGGTCGTCGTCCGCACGCTCGAGGAGGCCGTGACGAACGCACTGACCCACGGGGCGGCCGACCGACTCCTCGTGGACCTGCGGGTCTCGTCGCCCGCCAGCGAGCGGCGAGGGACGATGGCGGGCACCGTCGAGCTGCGCGTCGTCGACAACGGCTCCGGTCTCCGCGAGGACGCCGAACCGTCCGGCGGCCTGCTGCAGCTGGATCGACGGGCCGGCGCGTTCGGCGGGTCCCTCAGGGTCGGCCCGGCACCCGACGACCAGACCGGCGGCACCGTCCTGACGCTGACGATGCCCTACCGCGCGCCGGCGATCCGCTGAACCGGATCAGGCGGTCGAGGTCTCGGTCAGCAGTTCGCGGACGCGCGGGACGACCGCGGAGCCGTACAGTCCGATGCTGTCCATGAGGTGCTCGTGCGACAGCGAACCGTTGCTGATCTTCAGATCCACGCGGGACAGCCCCAAGCCGTCGACCGCGGTCGCGACCTTCCGTGCGACCGTCTCAGGCGAACCGACGAACAGTGCACCCTCCGGGCCGGCCTCCTGCTCGAAGTGCCCCCGCGTCATCGGGCTCCAGCCCCGCTCGCGGCCGATCCGGTCCATCATCGCCCGGTAATGCGGCCAGAGCTGCTCCTGCGCGAGCTCATCGGTCTCGGCGATGTGAGCAGGCGAGTGCATGCCGACGGGCTGGGTCGGCAGCTGGAACTGCGCGAGTGCGCGGTGGTAGAGGTCGACGAAGGGGGCGAACCGCAGCGGCCCACCGCCGATCACGGCCAGCATCATCGGCAGGCCGTATCGAGCGGTCCGCACGACCGACTCGGGGCTTCCGCCGACACCGACCCACGTCCTCAGCTTCCCGTGCTCCACCCGGGGGTAGACCGACTGCTCCCGGAGCGGCGCGCGCGTCTTGCCCGACCAGGTGACCGGTTCCTGCTCGAGGAGGGCGACGAACAGCTCGAGCTTCTCCTCGAAGAGCTCCTCGTACTGCGACAGCTCGTACCCGAAGAGCGGGAAGGACTCGGTGAAGGATCCGCGGCCCAGGATGGCCTCGGCCCGCCCTCCGGAGATGCCGTCGAGCGTCGCGAAGCGCTGGTAGACCCGAACCGGGTCATCGGAACTCAGCACCGTGACGGCGGAACCGAGATGGATGCGCTCGGTGCGGGCCGCGATCGCCGCCAGCACGACCTCGGGTGACGAGACCGCGAAGTCCTCACGGTGGTGCTCCCCGACCCCGATGAAGTCGAGGCCGACCGCCTCGGCATGGACGCCCTGCTCCACGACGTTGCGCAGGACCTGCGCCTGGGACAGTGGTGCGCCGTCGGCGTCGACCGTGACGTCACCGAAGGTGTCGATGCCGAACTCGAGGGGTGTGGTCATGGGGTTCTCCAACGTCGTGTGGCTCGCCGCGGGCTGTCACGACGATTGTATGTGTTTGCATACATATCGGTGAACCCCGTCACTCCGACGGGTATTCCCGATCCACCCAGGGTGGCAGAACCGGACACCCGCTGGGAGCACCCTCTCAGCCGTCCCTGGCAAGCTGGAAGACCTGCACCCCGAGCCTTGGAGCCCCTGTGTCGCCGCGCCGCCTCTTCCGCCTGATCGCGATCGCCGAGGCGATCACCTGGTCCCTCCTCATCATCGGGATGATCCTCAAGTACGTCACGAAGACGACCGACGTCGGCGTGAGCATCGGTGGCGCGCTGCACGGCTTCGTGTTCCTCGTCTACGGCGCGACGGTCCTGCTCATCGGGATCAACCAACGCTGGCCCATCGGCACGATCCTCGTGGGCCTCGTGAGCGCCGTCGTCCCGTACGCGACCATCCCCTTCGACCTCTGGGCGGACCGCACCGGCCGACTCGACGGGACGTGGCGCCGTGAGGCGGGCGCCGACCCGCGCGACCAGCGCGTGCTCGACCGCCTGACGCGCTGGCTCGTCCGACACCCGATCCTGCTCGTGGTCGTCGGTGGCCTCGTGGTCGTCGCCGTCTTCACGACCCTGCTCGTCGTCGGGCCGCCGGTCCCGAAGGGCTGATCGTCAGTATCCCTGCTGAACACTGGGGCCCACCCCCGACGCTCAGCCGAGCAGCTCGACCAGATCCCGCGTGATCTCGGAGCGGGCCTCATCACTGGAGATCGTCGCCGAGCCGTCACCGGGCTGCACTCCGTAGTCACCGAAGCTCGCGTGGTTCGCCCCCTCGATCTCGATCATCGTCGCGTCAGCGGGCAGCCGGACGCGCGCGTCGGCGACCTTCTCCGGGGTGCTCAGTCCGTCGTCGCTCCCCGCGAGGCTCAGCACCTCCAGGGCCGAGCCGGAGAGGTCGTTCGCGCAGTAACTCCCGAACAGGACGAGACCCGTCACCGCGGGATCCTCCGCGAGCTGGCAGGCGCGCACCCCACCGAGTGAGTGGCCGCCGACGAACCAGGTGTCGACGTCCGGGGCGGCGGCGGTGAACGTCTCCAGCGGCCGTTGGTCGAAGAACGCCAGGTTGAGCGTCGGCTTCGTGATGACCACGGTCACACCGGCCTCCTCGACGACGCCGGACAGCTTGTACAGGTAGGCGTAGGGGTCGACCTTCGCGCCGGGGATGAAGACGAGACCGATACCGGAGGCCGGACGCTCGGCGTCCGCGGTCGGGGCGAGGACCACCGCGTCGCCGACGTCGGTGACGGAGACCGCCGGATCCTCCCACACCGTGAGTGCGGCGGGACGGGTGCCCTGCATGACGATCTGGGTCCAGACGACGAACCCGAGGACGATCACGAGCACCGCGCCGAGGAGTCCGATGAGGATCGGCTTCAGCCGCCCCGCCCGCCGTGGTCGGCCAGGGTGCTCGGTCACATCGCTCATGTCGTTCCTCCACGCTCGGCGCCCCGCGAGGATCACGGCGGACCGGCTCCCTCCAGTATCCCAAACGCTGCCCGGCGCGCGTCGGCCGCGAGGCCCGCCGCTGCCCGCTGGCTGCCGGGTCCCGGTCGCGCTGTCAGGCGATCGGCCTATGCTCGACGGGTGACCACCACTCGCACGAAGCACCCCACCGGGCCGTCGATGACGATCGGCCTCATCACGCACCCGACGAAGAACATCGACGACTCCGTCCGCATCCTCCGCTCATGGCAGCTCGAACACGGCGCGCGCCTCGTCGGACTCCGTGCGGAGGCCAACCGGCTCGGCGACGACGTCGAACTGCTCGACGAGGACGCCTTCGCGTCGTCGGTCGACGTCGCCGTGGCGATGGGCGGCGACGGCACGATGCTCGGGGCGATGCGGCTGCTCGCCGGCCGATCCGCACCGGTGCTCGGCGTCAACTACGGCAACGTCGGCTTCCTCGTGGAGGTCGAACCGGCCGCACTCGCGGAGGCGCTCCAACGGGTCAGCGACAACGAGTTCTCCCTCGAACCGCACCACGGCCTCGAAGTGACGATCACCACCGGCGAGCAGGTCGCCCATCTCCTCGCCTTCAACGACGTGTCCATCGCCCGGCGCCCGGGAACCGGCGTGGTCATGGCCGACCTCGCCGTGGACGGCACCGCCTACGGGTACTTCAAAGCCGATGCGATCGTGATCGCCACCCCGACCGGATCGACGGCCTACAACTACGCGGCCGGCGGGCCGGTGCTCTCCCCCGCCGTCGCCGCCACCGTTGTGACACCGGTCGCCCCGATGTCGGGCATCGACCGATCATTCATCCTTGGGCCGGCGGAGCGTCTGCAGTTCTCGATCGGGACGGCGACCAAGCAGGCCGCCGTCGAGATCGACGGCCAGGTCCTCGCCGATGTCGCGAGCGGCGCGGTCGTGACCGTCCGGCTCGTGCGCGACGCAGCCAACGTCGTCCGTCTCGACCCGAGCCGGCACTCGCGCAAGGGCCGGATGAAACTCAGCCTGCTCGACCTCCCGTTGCGACGCGATCAGCTGCTCGACCTCGTTCCCCCGGACATCCGCGCACGCGTCGAGCGTCCGTCGCGGGTGCGCCGGACGCGGAACAAGCCGGCCGACCCCTCGCACTGAGTCCCGCGCGCGCCCGCAGCGCGGCGCCGGGGCGGGGCGGGCGTCACGAGGTCGGCAGGACGACCCCGATCGGTTCGCGCTTCTCCGCCTGGAAACGGTCCTCCGTGCGTCCGTAGGCCCAGTACCCGGACAGTGAGAGCTGGGAGCGGTCGAGCCCTCGTTGGGTGAGGAACACCTCGCGCAACGCCTTCATCGACTCCCGCTCGCCATGGGCGAAGACCTGCACGCGTCCGTCGGGCCACGGGTGTCCGGTGATGGCGGTCGCCAGGAGCGCGGCCGTCGATTCGTCGCGGGCCGCACGGCCGACCCAGATCAGCTGCACCCCGGACGGGTGGTCGAGGTCGACGAGGTCGTCCCGGCCACCGATCTCGAGGAACGCAAGCCCTTTCGCGTCCGCCGGGAGCGCCTCGAGGGCGGCGGCGATCGCGGGGATCGCCGACTCGTCGCCCGCGAAGAGGTGCCAGTCGGCGGTCGGGTCGGGCCGGTAGGCACCCCCGGGGCCGGCGAGCACGACGCGGTCTCCCGGCTGCGCGGCAGCGGCCCACGGGCCGGCGATCCCCTCGTCGCCGTGCACCACGAAGTCGATGTCGATGGTGCCCGCCGCCTGATCCACGCGTCGCACCGTGTAGGTGCGGGTGACCGGGAGGTCGGCGGGTGCCAGCGTCTCGCGGAGCGCCGCGAGGTCGTACGGCGGCTCGAGGCCGAGTTCGGGCTTGGCGAAGGAGATCTTCACGTAGCTGTCGGTGGCGTCCTTGGGCTGGAAGTCGGCGAAGCCGGGACCGCCGAGGGTGAGGCGCACGAGGTGCGGCGTGACCCAGGAACTGCGGACCACCTCGAGGATGATCTGTGGACGTGGGGCTCGAGGTCGCGGTGTCGTCGTCATGATTGTCTCCATTCTGCCGCCCATCGGACGGTCTCGGCATCCCCGATCCCGCTGTCATACTTGAGGGATGGCTACGACCGCAGGCTGGTACCCGCACCCCGACGACCCGACGAAGGAACTCCACTTCGACGGCGAGACCTGGGGCGACTCGAGGGTGCTGCGGTTCCAGCGGGACAAGCCGTCGCAGGCCGAAGCCGCCGGCTGGTACCCGCACCCGACCGACGAGGAACGCCAGGTCCACTTCGACGGACGAGCTTGGACGGACACACGGGTGCTGCAGCTCAGCGGCGGCGCGTCCGGCGACGGTGGGCAGGCTCCGGTCTACGTGTCGCCCGCCGAACTGCCGGCTCCGGAACGCGAGAGCCGCGCCTGGACGATCACCAAGGCCGCCCTGTCGTTCGGCCCCATCATCGCCATCGCGGTCGTCGGCGTGCTGGCGATCATCAGCGGCAACACCGGGGGCTGAGGCAGCTTCCACGACGACGAAGAGCGCCCCGCCGAACCGGCGGGGCGCTCTTCGTCTGCAGGGGTCCTACTTGGCTGCGACGGCCTCGGGGGTCGCGATCGACGAGGCGAGCACCTCGTCGAGGCCCGCGGACGCCTCTTCATCGGTCATCGACTGCGCGAGCGCGAGTTCGGAGACGAGCACCTGGCGCGCCTTCTGGAGCATGCGCTTCTCGCCGGCCGACACACCGCTGTCCTGGTCGCGACGCCACAGGTCGCGGACGACCTCGCCGACGCGGTGGACGTTGCCACTGGCCATCTTCTCCTGGTTGGCCTTGTATCGACGCGACCAGTTGCCGGGCTCCTCGACGAACGGCTCGCGGAGCACGCCGTAGACGGCCTGGACGCCGTCGTGGTCGATGACGTCGCGCACACCAACGAGGTCGGCGTTCGCGATCGGCAGCTTGATGGTGAGCTCGGACGTGTGCACGCGAAGCGTCATGACGTCCTGCTCGACACCCTTGATCGTCACCTTCGACAACTCGGTGATGGTGACCGCTCCGTGGTGCGGGTAGACCAGGGTCTCTCCAACGATGAACTGCATGGTTCCTCTTCTCTTCTCAGGTCGTCACCGGTACTCGCGCACCGGCGTCGTCGTGCTCCGGCGGCTCAGCGGCCGGATGGTTCGGGGGTCGGTGGGGGCGGCGATGCGCCGACGGGTCGTTCGTCGAGCAGCCAGGCGGGCAGCAAGGCGACCAGGGCATCGACCAGCTCGTCGTCCGAGACGTCGATGCGTCCGCGGCGCCAGCCGTCGACGAGGGAGAGCGTGCCACCGGCGACATAGGCGGAGACCAGGCCCGCCGGGATACCGACCGGGACCTCGGTGCGCTCGAGCAGCGAGCCGATGAGGTGGTCGGCGTGCTCGCCGACGAGGTCGTCGAACGCACCGCGGGCGACGGGGAGCTCGAGCACGCTCGAATAGAGCGGTGCGTCTTCGAGGAGCTGGGCGACGAGGCGTCGGTAGGCTTCGCGGGCGCGCTCGGCGCTGCCCAGCGACTCCCCTGCGGGACGCACCGCGGCGCCGGACGCGGCAAGGCCGGCGAACTGCACCCGCAGGTAGGCCGCGGTGAGGTCGTCGAGGCTGGAGAAGTGGGCGTAGAACGAACTCCGGCTGATGCCGGCGACCCGGACGATGTCGCCGACGGACACGCGCTCCGGTCGACCGGCCAGGATGGTGGCGACGGCGTCGAAGATCGTCTGCCTGGTGCGCTCGGCACGGGGGTCGCCCGTCACTCGGAGGACGGGGGCGAAGCGCTCGACGCGCGACGGCGGAGCGGGACGTTCAGTGGTGGACTGCTCGACACCGAGGGCGGGAACTCCTGATGTGCGAGGCATTCCCACCAGTGTACCACGACTTCTCGGACAGCTGTCCGAGACAGGTGTCGCCTCGGGACCGAGCGTGTCCGGCTGACTCCTTCAGATCACCGAGCTTGTCGACGCGCCAATGGGCAACCCTTCGACAGGCTCAGGGACCGGCGTCTCCCGGGCACACCTCTCCCGCCCACCGAGGCAGCGCCACCCGAGTGCCCTTCGACAGGCTCAGGGTCCGGAACGGTCACGGTGATCTCCTTCCGGTCAGTGAGCTTGTCGAAGCACGGCACGGCTCGAGGACCGAAACGGTGCGGACAGACTGTTCCCGGTCACTGAGCTTGTCGAAGTACGGCACGGCTCGAGGACCGAAACGGTGCGGACAGACTGTTCCCGGTCACTGAGCTTGTCGAAGTGCCCACGAGGAACCCTTCGACAGGCTCAGGGACCGGTGGAGGTCAGAACGGTGCGGGGTCTGGTTCGGTCCGGTGGTGTTTGCCGTCGGGTGTCGTCCAGTCGAGGACCCCGCCCGGCTGGTGGTCGAGGTTCCATCCCGGGAGATGTTTCATGCGATGGTGATGTCGGCAGAGGCAGGCGAGATTGCCGACATCTGTCGCCCCGCCGTCCTCCCATGCGACCGAATGATCGAGGTCGCAGGCCCTGGCGCGCCTGCCGCACCCCGGTGCCCGACAGGTGCCGTCCCGAAGCCGGACCGCGCGTTGGAGGTCGGCCGGGACGCGGTACTGATTCCGCCCGACGGAAAGGACCGCGCCGGTTTCCGGCTGGACAAGGATCCGGGTGAAGCTCGGCGCGTTCACCGCGATGCGGGCGGCGGACTCCGGGTCGATCGGGCCGTAGCCGTTCAGCGTCGCCGGGGCGTCTGAGACGCCGGCCATGGTGAGCGCCGGGACCGTGATCTGCACGGTGGGCTTGATGTGGTCCTGGACCTCGATCGGGTGCGGAAGCACCGGGCTCGACATCACATCTTCCGGAGTCACGCCGGTGAGGGCGAGTGCCGCGAGGGCGTCCGCCTGGAGCTGGGCGCAGGTGCGGGTGTCGCCCGCCTTGCGTGACTCGGCGGCGGCGGCTTCGACCCGCTCGATGAGCCCCTGCGCGATCGGGGCCGTGGTGAACAGGTGCACCCACGCCATGCCGTCGGCCGCGGGCTCGAACTCGACCCGGCGGTCGGCCTCCGAGCGGGTTGCTCGTGCGGTGATCGATTCGGGGTGCAGGCGCTCGCGCAAGACGCGGGCGCGTTGCCGAAGGTACGAAGCGGTCGCGCTCTCCGCGACCGGCAGCACCTGTTCGAGGAACGCCGCCCGCCCAGCAGCAGGGACGTCGCAGAGCTGGTCGGTGATCACCTGCGCATGCCGCGCCGAGATCCGGCCTGCCTCCAGCGACGCCAGCACGGCCGGCGCGTCATTGACGAGACGCTCGGCGTCGTTCGTCGCAAGCTGGACCGTCCGCT